>NZ_JBYSXN010000002.1:0-1609734 GCF_058782275.1 Sphingomonas sp. FW306-05-A | reverse complement strand
CCCCCCCCCCTCCCCCCCCCCCCCCCCCCCCCCCCCCCCCCCCCGACTAGGGGTCAAGCGACCGGATCGGTCTCGCGGACGATCGGCGGACGACCGCGCCGACGACGCGGCTTTTCAGCTTCGCCATCCGCATCGCCGGGCGTCACCGCCGACACGTTGAGCGACGGCGGGAGGAGATCGGCAGAAAAGCCGTTATCTTCCCCCTCATCGGCGCTGTCGGTGGTTGCTGCAGCGGGCTCGGGTGCGACTGCGGTTGCGTCACGCCGCGGGCGACCACGGCTCCGACGGGGTGGCTCGCTCGCTTCGGGCTGGGTCAGCACGACGGCGTCCATCGCCTCGGGTTGCGCTTCCGTTGCGGATGGCAAAGGAGCGTCCTCACTGCGCACATCGCGCGGGGCGCGGTCTTCTGTGCGTGCGGTGTCGCGCTTCCTGTCCTCACGCGGGCGATCCTCACGGGGGCGATCGTAACCGCCGTCCTCCTGAGCGTTGCCGTTCGAGGCCCGCCGCGGACGTTCGTTCTGGTCGTCGCCTCCGCGCGAGTCCGTCGCGCCATTCTGGGTATCACCCAGTGAACGGGTGCTGTTGCGGGCATAGCCGCGATCGGCATCGCTGCGATTGTCGTTGCGATATGTGTCCTGCCGCACGTCGGGACGGTTGCCCTCCTGACGGACAGTATCCTGACGGGGCTCCTGGCGCGAATCCGACCGGTTGCCATCCTGGCGGTTGCTATCGCGGTTTTCCTGACGACCCTCTTGGCGCCCGTCCTGACGATAGCTGTTCTGACTGCCGCGCTGTTGTTCCGCGGGAGCGATACGCTCGCCTTCGTCCTCGAATTCGGTGTCGTCCTCGTCGAGCGTGGCACCCTGGATGCGGCGCTGGACCGGGCCGCCATTCTCTTCGATCCGGGCGCGGGTCTCGGCCAGCACGCGAAAGTAATGATCGGCGAACTGGAGGTAATATTCGACGTTGACGCGGTCGCCCTGCATCTGGGCATCGCGCGCGAGCGTCTTGTATTTCTCGAGCAGCTGCGCCGCATTGCCGCGGGCGCGATTGTCGATCCGGTTTCCGGTATCGAGACGGCCCGGATTGCCACCACCTTGCGAGCGCTGTTGCTGCCCGCCACGGCCGCGACGGCGGCCGGCCTGACGATTGTTGATCAAGTTCTTGTTGTCCTGTCCTTGGAAACCAACCGGGTCGTGCTCCAGAAATATGGATGCAAATGCCCCTTGCGCACCGACCGCCGACCATCGGCGAAGTGCGCTTGCCAGCGTCGCCGGACCGGGCAACTGCATGACGAAGGGAGCGGGCAACAGCCCATTTTCAACACGTTACGATGAAAATGCGAGCCCCTATGGGCTGCAATAGCGGTTTGCGGCGCATTCTCCAAGCGGAATATTAGCACTGGCGTGCGATCGCTCATAGCTGCCGGGTCGCGACCAGCGCGCGGGGATTGCCGCCGAGATCCTTCCGGAGCGTCACCGTAAACCCGTGTTCGACCAGCAGGTCGGTGACCGGTTCCGACTGGGTTGCGCCAATCTCGAGGATCGCCGCGCCACCGTCGCCCAGCACGGCCGCGAGTTGCGGCACGATCGCGCGATAGTCGTCCAGCCCATCCGCTCCGGCGAACAGCGCCGCGCCGGGCTCATGCTCGGCGACTTCGCGCGGCAGGACCTCGGTCGTCCCGATATAGGGGGGATTGGCGAGGATCAGGTCGAACCGCCCGGTCACGCCATCCGCCCAGTTGCCCGACGCGAAGGTCGCGCGGTCCGCCAGGTCCAGCGTGACCGCGTTGCGCCGGGCGTAGCCCAGGGCGACGTCGGACTGGTCGACCCCGACCCCCGTCGCGCCCGGCCATTCGGCGAGCGCCGCGAGCAGGAGCGTTCCGGGTCCGGTGCCGAGATCGAGAATGCGGGCTGGCGGCCTTTCGGCAAAATGTGCGACCGCCGCGTCGAGCAGCGTCTCGCTGTCTGCGCGGGGAACGAGCACGCCCGGGCCGACCGTGAGCTCGATCGTCCAGAAGCCGCGCGTGCCGGTGATGTAGGCGATCGGTTCCTGCGCAAGACGGCGTGCCAGCAGCGGGGCGAAGGTATCGGGCACGGCGGCATCGAGATGATGGAGCAGCAGCCGTTCGCGCGGGATGGCGAGCGCGTGCGCCATCAGCAGTTCGGCATCGAGCCGCGGGGTGTGGCTGAATGTCGCGAGGTGTTGGCTGGCGGAGGCGAGCGCTGTTCTGATTTTGCCCTCTCCTCGCGGGGAGGCGTCGCGAAGACTGCCGAGGTCGGGTGCGCTGGACGGCCCCACCCCAACCCCTCCCCCAAGGGGGAGGGGCTTACCCTCTGCGTCTTCTTCTAGCCCCTCCCCTTCAGCGGAGGGGATGGGGGTGGGGGGAGCCTCGCAGAGACTGCCGAGGTCGGGCGTGCTGGACGGCCCCACCCCAACCCTTCCCCTGAAGGGGAGGTGCTTAGACGTATCCACCGGCTCAGCCATCCAGCGACGCCAGCCGCTCCGCTTCATCCTGCGCGATCAAGGCGCCAAGCAATTCTTCCATTTCCCCCTGCAAAATCTCCGGCAACCGGTGCAGCGTCAGGTTGATCCGATGATCGGTGACGCGCCCCTGCGGGAAATTATAGGTGCGAATCCGCTCCGACCGGTCGCCCGACCCGACCATTGATTTGCGCGCGCCTGCGCGTTCGGTGTGGAGCCGCTCACGCTCGGCCTCGTACAGCCGGGTGCGAAGGACCTTCATCGCCTTGGCGCGGTTCTTGTGCTGCGACTTCTCGTCCTGCTGGATCACGACCAGCCCGGTCGGGATGTGGACGATCCGCACCGCGGAATCGGTCGTATTGACCGACTGCCCGCCCGGCCCCGACGAGCGATACACGTCGATCCGAAGATCCTTGTCGTCGATCTTGACGTCGACCTCTTCCGCCTCGGGCAGCACCGCCACCGTCGCCGCCGAGGTGTGGATCCGCCCCTGCGCTTCGGTCGCGGGGACCCGCTGGACGCGGTGGACGCCGCTTTCGAACTTTAGCTTGGCGAACACGCCCTTGCCCTCGACAGAGGCGATCGCTTCCTTGAAGCCGCCGCTTTCGGAACTGGAGGCGGAGATCAGCTCGACCTTCCACCCCTGTCCCTCGGCATAACGCTGGTACATGCGGAACAAGTCGGCGGCGAACAGCGCGGCCTCGTCGCCGCCGGTGCCGGCGCGGATTTCGAGCATCGCGGCGCGTTCGTCCGCCGCGTCGCGCGGAAGCAGCGCAAGCGACAGCGCGCGCTCGGCATCGGGGAGCGTGCCGCGGATCGCCTCGATCTCTTCGCGCGCCATCGTCTTGATCTCGGGGTCCTCGTCCGCTTCCATGCCCGCGAGCACACCAAGTTCTGCGCGCAAACGCCGCACTTCGCCCGCCGCGCGCGCGACCGGTTCGAGCTCGGCATATTCCTTCGACACCGCGACGAAACGGTCGGACGGGAGATCGCCCGTTGCCATCAGCGCAGACAATTCGTCACGCCGCGCCTCGATCTGCGCGATCCGTTCGGGGGAGATGGAGCTCATGCGGTGCGCATACCCTTCGCCGGGGAAGCGAGCGAGGAAAGCGTCAACATGCTCCGACCAGTCGCTGAGTCAGCGTCTTTACCGTTTCATGTTCCGGGACATCTGTCGCGGCGCGCGTGCTGAACACGGGCGCATCCCCGTCGAGCCGCAGCCCGACGACGACCTTCGCCCCCATTTTCGCCGCCTTGTCGAAGCGTTTGCGCGGCGAGCCCGTCGCGACCATCTCCGCGGAGAGGCCATTCTCGCGGAACAGCTTGAGCGCGCGAAACGCGGTCGCCAGCGCGGCATCGTCCTCGACCGCGATCGCGACGTCCGGGCCTTCGACCGCAGGCTCCTCGAGCAACATCGCCAGCCGCTCGATCCCCGCCGCCCAGCCGACACCGGGCGTGTCCGGCCCGCCGAGCGACCCGACCAGCCCGTCATAGCGTCCGCCCGCAAGCACGGTGCCTTGCGCGCCCAGCCGGTCGGTGACGAATTCGAATGCGGTGTGGCGGTAATAATCCAAGCCCCGCACCAGCCGCGCGTTGCGCGTCCAGGCAACGCCAGCCGCATCCAGCCCCGCCGTCACCGCATCGAAAAAGCCACGCGCTTCATCCGTCAGATAGGCATCGATATCGGGCGCGCTGTCGGCGACCGGGCGATCGCGCGGGTCTTTCGAATCGAGGATGCGCAACGGATTCTTGTCGAGCCGCGCAAGGCTGTCCTCCGACAACACGTCACGGTGCGCTTCGAAATGCGCGACCAGCGCGGCGCGCCATGCATCGCGCGTCTCGGCGTCCCCCAACGTATTGAGCTGCAACGTCACGCCATCCGCGATCCCGAGCTCATGCAGCAACTGGTCCGCGAGCACGAGCAGCTCGACGTCGGCAGCGGGCTCGGCCGCGCCGATCACCTCGGCATCGATCTGGTGAAACTGGCGGAAGCGCCCCTTTTGCGGGCGTTCGTAGCGGAACACCGGCCCGTGCGTCGCGAGCTTCAACGGCGCATATTGCTGCCACCCCTCGGTCAGATAGGCGCGCGCCAGCCCCGCGGTGAATTCGGGGCGCAGCGTCAGCGAATCGCCGCCGCGATCCTCGAACGTGTACATTTCCTTCGAGACGACGTCGGTCGTCTCGCCGAGCGAACGCGCGAATACCGCGGTGCTCTCGAACACGGGGATGTCGACGCGCTGGAAGCAGTACAGCTTGCGGACGCGATCAAACGCCTCGACCACGCGGGCGAAGCGACGCTGCTCGTCGCCAAAGATGTCCTGCGTTCCGCGGATGCGCTTGGGGGTTTCGATACGGGCCATAACCCGCGATCCTGTAGGGGAGCGTCACCGGTTGCGCCAGATACTTGTCGCGGGCGGGCCCCCGCAAGATGACAAGTCTGCCATGTAGCCGCCGCGGCATTGCGGTAGCGCACACGCTCTGTAACACCCGCTCCATGGCCTTCGATATCGGCAACCGGATTGCCCCACCCCGCTTCGTCCTGTTCACCCTGTTGTTCGTGGCGGGCATATTCATCGCGATCCCGCCGCTCGGCTGGGGGCGCGGGACGATGGCGGCGTTCGACGTGGCGGGCACGGTCTTCCTGATCGCGGTCATACCCTTGTTGCGCCGGGGCGAAGCGGGCCAGATGCGCAAACAGGCCGCCGCCAACGATGCCAATCGCGCGGGGCTGCTCGTGCTGACCGGGCTGACGATGCTCGTCATCCTGACGTCGGTGTTCAAGGAAACGCAGGGCAAGACCAACTTGATCGGCACGCTGCTGATCATCGGCACGCTGGTCGTGGCGTGGCTGTTCTCGAACACCGTCTATGCGATGCATTATGCGCATCTTTTCTATTCCGACGACGATGACGACGGCAAGGATCACGGCGGGATCGATTTCCCCAAATGCGACGAACCCGATTACTGGGACTTCCTCTATTTCAGCTTCACGCTGGGGATGACGTTCCAGACCTCCGACGTCGAAATCTCGTCGCGGCGGGTGCGGCGGACGGTGCTGGGACATTCCGTTGCTGCCTTCGTCTTCAACATCGGCGTGCTCGCCTTCACGATCAACGTCCTGGGCGGCAGCAGTAGCGGTGGATGATGGGGTGGACGCGCGCCGCGTTACCCGCTTAAATCACCGCAACAGCCGAGTTTTGCTCCACCCCTCCTGGCGTCGCGATCGGCGCCTTATTCGGAAAGTCCCCTGCATGATCCGTCGCGCCGCGTTCACCGCCCTGCTGCTGTCCACGACCGTCACCACCGCCTTCGCCCAGACTTCGAACGTCCAGAATTCCAAGCCGCAGCCGGTGCCGATTGTCGACACCATCCCCGCCGCGAAGGACACGCCCTTCCCCGGCACGATGACGCTCGCGATCGATGCGACCGACACGACGCGGGGCATTTTCAAGACGCGCGAAACGCTCACCGGGGTCACCGCCGGACCGATGACGCTGCTCTTCCCCAAATGGCTCCCCGGCAACCATTCGCCCTCGGGCCAGCTCGACAAGCTTGCCGGGGTCCACATCCGCGGCGGCGGCAAAGAACTCGCCTGGACGCGCGATCCGGTCGACGTCTACGCTTATCACATCGACATTCCCGCAGGCGTAACTCAGCTCGACATCGACCTGCAATTCCTCTCGGCCACCGCGCCTGACCAGGGGTCGGTGGTGATGACGCCCAACATGCTGCGCCTCCAGTGGAACGCGATGAGCCTCTATCCGGCCGGTTATTTCACCCGCCAGATTCCGGTCACCGCGACCGTCACTTACCCTGCGGGCTTCACCGCCTCGTCGGGCTTGCCGTCGAAGGCGGCCGGCGCGGTCTACAGCTATGCGCCGACCAATTACGAAGTGCTGGTCGACTCCCCCGTGCTCGCAGGGCGCTATTACAAGCAGTGGGCGCTCAGCCCGCGGGTCAATCTCGACGTCTATGCCGACACCCCCGCCGAACTCGCCGCGACGCCCGAACAGATCGCGGCGCACAAGCGGCTCGTCGACCAGGCAGTCAAGCTCTACGGATCGCAGCATTACGACACGTACGAATTCCTGCTGTCGATCTCCGACCTGATGGGCGGAATCGGGCTCGAGCATCACCGCTCGTCGGAAGATGGGGTCAAGCCCGGCTATTTCACCAAGTGGAGCGACGGCCCGGGATCGCGCAACCTGCTGCCGCATGAATATAATCACAGCTGGGACGGCAAGTTCCGCCGCGGCGCCGACCTGTGGACCCCCGATTTCCGCACGCCGATGCGTGGTAGCCTGCTGTGGGTGTATGAAGGACAGACCCAGTTCTGGGGGTATGTGCTGCAAGCGCGGTCGGGAATCGTCTCGAAACAGGACACGCTGGACATGTACGCGATGATCCTCGCCAGCCTCGACAACCGTCCGGCCCGCGAGTGGCGCGACATGGTCGATACCACCAACGACCCCGTCATCTCGCAGCGCCGCCCCAAGGGCTGGCTGAGCTATCAGCGGTCGGAGGACTATTACAACGAGGGCCTGCTGGTGTGGATGGAGGTCGATTCGATCCTCCGCAAGCAATCCGGCGGCAAGAAGTCGATCGACGATTTCGGCCGCGCGTTCTTCGGGCTGAAGGACGGCGATTATGGTCAGGTGACCTACACGTTTGAGGACGTGGTGAAGACGCTCCAGGCGATTCAGCCCTATGATTGGGCCGGGCTACTCACCAAGCGGCTCACCGAAACCGGCGCGCGCGCGCCGATCACCGGATTCGAGAACAACGGGTACAAGCTCGTCTATACCGAGGAGCAGACGCTTTCGTTCAAGAACGCCGAGGCGTCGCGCAAGATGACCGACTTGACCTATTCGATCGGCACCACGCTCAACAAGGACGGCGGCGTGACGGGCGTCGGCTGGGACAGCCCAGCCTTCAAGGCGGGGATCACGGTCGGCGACAGCATCGTCGCGGTGAACGGGACGGCCTATTCGGACAGCGTGCTGAAAGCTGCGATCACCGCAGCGAAAACGAGCAAGACGCCGATCGTGCTGCTGGTGAAGGCGAACGATTCGATCACGTCTGTCAACATCGATTATCACGACGGGCTGCGCTATCCGCGGCTTCAGAAGAGCGGCACCGGCGAGGGCGGTCTGGATCGTCTGCTGATGCCCCGCTAAGGGAGGCTCAGTAAACGTTCCTTAACCCTTAACCAAATCAACAAGTCAGGAATCACCATGCGTATCGACATGATCTCGGTCGGGAAGAGCCCGCCGGACGACCTCAACGTCATCATCGAAGTCCCGACCGGCGGCGAGCCGGTGAAGTATGAGTTCGACAAGGCGAGCGGCGCGCTGTTCGTCGATCGCATCCTCCACACGCCGATGCGCTACCCGGCGAACTATGGCTTCGTGCCGCACACGCTGTCGCCCGATGGCGATCCGCTCGACGCGCTGGTCGTTGCGCGCTCGCCGTTCATCCCGGGCTGCGTCGTGCGCGCACGGCCGATCGCGGTGCTCAACCTGGAAGACGAAGCCGGCGGCGACGAGAAGCTCGTGTGCGTTCCGGTCGACTCGACCTTCCCGTATTATTCGAACGTCAGCGAGCGTGGCGACATGCCCGAGATCGTGTTCGAGCAGATCGAGCACTTCTTCACCCACTATAAGGACTTGGAGAAGAAGAAGTGGGTCCGCGTCGGCAAGTGGGGCGACCGTGACGAGGCGCGCAAGGTCGTGATCGAAGCGATCGAGCGCTACGAAGAAGCCAAGAAGGCGGGCGATCCGGCCCCCGGCATGGACGTCGACGCCTGACGCCATCGGCCCGTCGCCGCCATCGGCGCGACGACGGGCTGAAACGGGTTTGGTGCCGCCGGTGCTTAGCCCGTCACGCCCCGGCGCATCATCTTGCGCAGCCGCCCCGGCAACCAGCGCGCCGCGAACGCCATGCGGTCCGCGGTCTTGCCGACGAAAGTGTGGACCCGGTCGCCATGCACCGCGTCCCATGCCGCCTGCGCAACCGCATCCACCCCGGTGAGTTCCAGCCCCGCGTTGGTGACGACCTCGCGAATCGACTGGTTGCTGTTGCCTGCGGGCGCATGGAGCAACGGGGTGTCGATGAAGCTCGGCACGATGTCGCGCACCTTGATCCCTGCCCCGTACCATTCGCCGTCGAGCGCCTCGGTCAATGCGCGCACCCCGAACTTGGTCGCGGAATAGACCGGCAGGCCTGAGCTGCCATAGATGGCCGAGGCAGACGCGGTATTGAGCAGGCACGATCCCTGCGTCCGCGCCAGATAGGCGTAGCCGATCTTCGCGCCGTTGAGCACGCCGACGAGGTTGATCGCGACGACGCGGTCGAGATCCTCGAAGCGCATCTCGGCGATCGGGCCGCCCGTGCCGATCCCGGCGTTGTTGAACAGCACGTCGAGCCGGCCCCCGGTCGTGGCGGTAAACGCATCGAGGCTCGCGACCCAGGCGTCGCGGTCGCGGACGTCCATGGCGTAAGTCTCGGCCATGCCGGGCGGCAGCATCGCGGCGGTCTCGGCGAGCCCTTGTCGGTTGACGTCGGCGAGCCCGACGCGCCAGCCCTTCGCGGCGAACAGTTTCGCGGTCGCTTGGCCGATGCCGGAGCCGCCGCCGGTGATGAAGATCGCCTGTTGCATCGCTGTTTGCACCCCTCCCTTGGGCCCGGCTCGTGCCGGATTCTCAGCAGGGGTTTGCGGCATGGTGGACCGCGGGACAAGCCCGATGCCGCAATCCCTTCCCCCGTCCCTCCGCTACGGGTTTGACGCCTGTGGCACCGTCCCGCACAAGCGACCTGATGGCACAGACCCAATCCCCCGGCCCGACGGTTACGTTCGAGGCCGTCACCAAACGCTATCCCGGCGGAACGACCGCGGTCTATGGCGTCTCGGTCGAGATCGCGGGCGGGAGCTTCGTGGCGCTGGTCGGGAGCTCGGGATCGGGCAAATCGACGCTGCTCAAGATGATCAACCGGCTGATCGAACCAAGCGAAGGTTGCACACGCATCGCCGGCGCCGACGTTGCCGCCGAGCCTCCCCCGATGCTGCGCCGCAAGATCGGTTATGTCTTTCAGAACATTGGACTATTCCCCCACATGACGGTCGCCGAGAACATCGCGATCGGGGTGCGGCTGGCTGGCGGCAAGCACGATGGAGCGCGCGTCGGGGAGTTGCTCGATCTGGTCGATCTGCCGCGGGATTTCGCGACGCGGCTGCCCGATGCGCTGTCGGGCGGGCAACGCCAGCGCGTCGGCGTCGCGCGCGCGCTCGCGACGGCGCCGGGGCTGATGCTGATGGATGAGCCGTTCGGCGCGCTCGATCCGGTCACGCGCGATCAATTGGGCCACGCAATCCGTGCGTTGCATGATCGGCTCGGGCTGACCACGATCATGGTGACGCATGACATGGCAGAGGCGCTGATCCTCGCGGACCGCGTGCTGGTGATGGACGCCGGGCGGATCGTTGCGGACGAAACGCCGCGCGGGCTGCTCGGCGGCGCGGGCGGGGCGGTGGCGCAGGCGCTGGTCGCGGTGCCGCGCGATCAGGCGGCGCGGATGCGCACCCTTGCCGCCGAACCGGCCGGAAACGCAGCATGAATGGCCCGTTTTTCGACGCGATGACGCGCGTTCCCGACCTGCTTTCAGCGCATTTGCTGCTGTCTGCAGCCGCTTTGACGCTGGGATTGGTGATCAGCCTGCCGCTCGCGATCTGGTCGGGGCGGTCGCCGCGGGTCGCGCGCGTCACGCTCGGGGTAGCGAGCCTCGTCCAGACGATCCCGAGCCTCGCGCTGCTCGCGCTCTTCTATCCGCTGCTGCTGTTCCTGTCCGGGCTGGTCGGCGGGGGGATTCCGGCGCTGGGGTTCCTGCCGTCGCTGCTCGCGCTGTCACTGTATGCGGTGCTGCCGATCCTGCGCAACGGCGTGACCGGGCTGGCGGGGATCGACCCCGCAGTGATCGAGGCGGCGGACGGGGTCGGGATGACGCCGTGGCAGAAGCTGCGGCTGGTCGAGGCCCCGCTGGTCGCGCCGGTGCTGATGGCGGGAATCCGCACCGCGGCGGTGTGGACGATCGGCGCGGCGACGCTGTCGACCACGGTCGGCCAGCCGAGCCTCGGCGACATGATCTTCGCGGGGCTCCAGACGCAGAACTGGGCGCTGGTGCTGGCGGGGTGTTTCAGCGCGGCGGCGCTGGCGCTGGCGGTGGATGCGTTGCTCGGGCTGATCGAACGGTCGATCGCGCGGCGGCGGCGTGGTGTCGCGCTGGGGGCGGGGGGCGTGCTGATCGCGGGCGTGCTCCTCGCGCTTGCGCCGTTGTGGCCGACGGGCGGGAGCGTCATCACGATCGGCGCGAAGAACTTTTCCGAGCAATATATCCTGGCGCGGCTGATCGGCGATCGGCTGGAGCAGGCGGGCTATACGGTGCGCTATCGCGACGGGCTTGGGTCGGCGGTGATCTACGGCGCGGTCGGCACGGGGGCGATCGACATTTACGTCGATTATGCGGGCACGATCTGGGCGAACGAGATGAAGCGCCGCGACGTACCCCCGCGCGCGGCGATGGTCGCGGCGATCGGCGCATGGAGCGCAAAGACGTCGGGCGTGAAACTGCTCGGCTCGCTCGGGTTCGAGAACGCCTACGCCTTTGCGATGAAGGGCGATGCGGCGCGCAAGCTGGGGGTGGCGTCGCTCGACGATCTCGTCCGCGCGGGGCCGCAGCTCAAGTTCGGCTCGGACCTCGAGTTTCTCGAACGCCCCGAATGGGTCGCGATCCAGCGCGCCTATCCGATCCGTTTCGCCAGCGCGCGCGCGTATAACCCGACCTTCATGTACCGCGCGCTGGAGAGCGGGCAGGCGGATGTGATCTCGGCGTTCTCGTCCGACGGACGGATCGCGGCGCAGCATCTGACCGTGCTGAGTGATCCGCGCGGGGCGATCCCGGGGTATGATGCGATCGTGCTGGTAGGGAAGGCGCATGCGCGTGACGCGAAGTTTTTGGCGGCGGTGCAGCCGTTGATCGGGCGCGTGTCGGTCGAGGCGATGCGCGCGGCGAATTACCGGGTGGACCGGGACGATGCGAAGGAATCGCCCGAGGCGGCGGCGCGGTGGCTGGGGCGGAAGATCGGGGTGGGGCGGTGACGCTTAACCCCACCCCCGTCATTCCCGCGGAGGCGGGGATCCATACTGGCTGAAGGTGGCAATGGTAGGGCGACGCGCTAATGGATTCCCGCCTTCGCAAGACCTCTGCACGAAGGCAATCGGAGGTTTGATCGTCACCGCGCGCACCAAAAGCTGCCGTCATGCTGAACTTGTTTCAGCATCCACCGCGCAACAGGCACAATCCGGACTCGCGGATGGCTGGATCCTGAAACGAGTTCAGGATGACGGACGGTTGTGCAGAGCCCCCGCTTACGCGTGATGACGGAGGTGGGGGGGCGTCCTGCCCCCCTCAGCCGCGCACAGCGGTCACGAAGTAATCGAGGCTGGTGTCGTCGCTCAGCACGAAGCCCTTCGCCACCGAGAACGCCAGCCCGCGCACGTCGATGACGCGCAGACCTGCCGCCTCGACCAGTGGCGTCAGCTCGTCTGGTGTCAGGAACTTGTTCCAGTCGTGCGTCCCGCGCGGGATCGTTCCGCTGCCCTCGGCGAAAGTGATCAGCGCGAGGCGCGACAACGCGGTGCGGTTGGGGGTCGACAGCACGAGCAGCCCGCCCGGCGCCAGCGCGCGCGCGAGGCCCGCGACGAAGCCTGCCGGATCGGTGACATGCTCGATTACCTCTAGGCTGGTGACGAGATCATAGGTCGCGTCGGCGAGATCCTCGACGCTTCCCGTGCGATAGTCGATCGAAAGCCCCGACGCCGCCGCATGGATCTGTGCCGCCGCGATATTCTCCGCCGCCGCATCGAGCCCGGTGACGTCCGCCCCCAGCCGCGCGAGCGGTTCGCACAGCAGCCCCGCACCGCAGCCGACGTCGAGCGCGCGCTTCCCCGCCAAAGGCGTGAAGCCCGTCTCGTCGCCATGCCAGTGCGCGTCGATCTGCGTGCGGAGATACCCCAGCCGCACCGGGTTCAGCCGATGCAGCATCGCGGACGAGCCCTTGGGATCCCACCATTCGGCCGCCATCGTGCCGAAGTGCTTGGCCTCGGCCGGGTCGATAGTGGTTACAGACGTTACGGTTGCGCTATCCATGTCCGCTTCCTATCAGGACGGCCCCCGCACCCCAAGGACTTCGTGACCCAGATCATGGCGCGTATCGTGATGAAATTCGGCGGCACCTCGATGGCCGGAATCGAACGGATCCGTTCGGTCGCTGCGCGGGTGAAACGCGAAGTCGCGGCAGGCAACCAGGTTGCGGTGGTCGTATCGGCGATGGCGGGCGAGACCGACCGGCTCGTCGGCTTCTGCCGCGAGGCGTCGTCGCTCTACGATCCCAAGGAATATGACGTCGTCGTTTCGGCGGGCGAGCAGATCACCTCGGGCTTGCTCGCGATCGCATTGCAGGCGGCGGGCGTTCCCGCGCGAAGCTGGCTCGGCTGGCAATTGCCGATCGCGACGTCGGATGCGCATGCCTCCGCGCGGATCGAGAACATCGACATGGCCGCGCTCGACGCGAGCCTTGCCGCGGGCGAGGTCGCGGTGATCCCGGGGTTCCAGGGCGTCGATGCCGACGGCCGTGTCACCACGCTCGGGCGCGGTGGCTCCGATACGTCGGCGGTCGCGATGGCGGCGGCGATGAAGGCGGACCGCTGCGACATCTACACCGACGTCGATGGCGTCTACACGACCGACCCACGGATCGTGCCGCGCGCGCGGAAACTCAAGAAGGTCACCTATGAGGAGATGCTGGAACTCGCCAGCGTCGGCGCGAAGGTGTTGCAGACCCGCTCGGTCGGTCTTGCGATGAAGGAAGGCGTGCGCGTCCAGGTGCTGTCGTCCTTCACCGGCGAGGACGCGCCGATGGCGGACACATTACCCGGCACGATGATCGTGGGCGAAGAGGAGATCGACGATATGGAAAGCCAGCTCATCACCGGCATCGCGCACGACAAGAACGAAGCCAAGATCACGCTGATCGCGGTGCCCGACAAGCCCGGCGCGGTGGCGGCGATCTTCGCGCCGCTCGCGGCTGCCAATATCAACGTCGATATGATCATCCAGAATATCGCGCACGCCGCACGCTCGACCGACGTGACCTTCACGGTACCCGCCGCCGACCTTGCGCGTTCGATCGAGGTGCTCAACCAGGGGCGCGGCGAAATCGGCTTCGGTGAGCTGGTGCATGACACGCGCGTCGCCAAGATCTCGGTCGTCGGCGTGGGGATGCGCAGCCATGCGGGTGTCGCCTCGACGATGTTCTCGACGCTCGGCGAGCGCGGGATCAATATCCAGGCGATCTCGACCAGCGAGATCAAGGTCTCGGTGCTGATCGAGGAGGATTATACCGAACTCGCGGTACGCGTGCTGCACACGGCGTACGGACTCGACGCCGAGGATGCCGCCTGACGACGCGTGCAGGCTCAAGTCGTCGTCAGCGTTCCCGTGCCGGTGGAGTCGAAGGTCAGGAGATATGCGCCTCCAAGCGGCATCGTCCACGCTTTCTGGCTGCTGGTAACGGGGTCGCCGATCTTCTGCGTGCCGCTCGACTGAGCAAGCCCATAGCCGCCTGCCTTGACCAATAGGGTGGCATTGGGGCTGGTGGGCACGGCGTAGGCAAAGAAGACGAGGCTGGTACCAAGCCCGAAACCAACGGTGACGGCATATTGCGTCCCGTCATAGACCGGCATCGTCCAGCCGGCGCTGTCGTGTGTGACGGTGATCGACGGGGTCAGCGCAAGGCTGAACGCGTCGGCATCGCTGGAATACGCGCAGGCCGCGGTGTTCGCCGCGATGTCACCCGTCTTGTAGGCGGCGGCGAACCACCACAGCGGCAGATCCCGGTTGAAATCGATGTAAACCTTGGTGTCGACGGTTTGCAGCGCCGCGACCATCTGCTGCCCCGAAGGCGGGATGGGGCTCGCGGCGGCGAAGGTTGCGACGAGCGGAATCGCATAGTCCACCTCCGCAACGATCTCGACGGTGGTATCCGACGTTCCGCCAGTAACCGCGACGGTCGACGTCGCGGTTACTGGCGGAAAGCGGCGGCGGGCATCTGCCCGGTCGGCCGGCGTGATGGCGAACGGCTGGCCCATCGTATCTGCGCCAGCCGCCGTGACCATCGCGCGCCGCCTATGCTTTCTGCGAATGGAAGATCGCGTTTGCACCCGCTACGACGATATCCTTGACCGCTTGCGCGGACATCGCTCCGTTATAGGTGAAATTGACGGTGGTTGCGCCAGCGGTACTGCTGGTGATGTTGAAGGTAACGCCGCTCATCGTGAAATAGACGAATCCTGCGGCGAGCGCCGTCAGCACCGTGATCGTGCCGCTCAGGATCGTATCTTCCGCGGCAGCGAGATCCGCGCTCGAACCGGACCATTTCACAGCCGTGACTTGGTCCTGTTGGACTGATCCGTCGGACAGATAGGCTATGGCGGTGAGTTCGCGAACGCGCGCTGACGTGAGCAGCGACAGGTCGTCGAGCAGCGCGACGCTGGTCGGCTTGCCGGGGGTGACGCGCCAAGTTCCGTTGTTGAGCAGCGTCACCGTCGCTGCAAAGTTGCTGAACGAAGACGGGACGGAGAGTTGCGCAGCATCGTTGCTGACCTGCGTCCAGTCGGCCAGCGTCGATTCGCCGTAGGTCCCGGCACTGACATAGAATTTCAGTTGGGGTGTAAGCGTACGGCTTTGATTTGGCGTCGGCGACCATGTCATACCGATGAACCCGGCCATCGTCTGAATACCGAACGACTGGCTCGCATACCAATTTAGTGCTTCGTTGCTGGCCTGATCGAAGGGGTTGGTCGAAATCTTGATCGTATTTGCGGGGGAAGACGCTGCGTCCAGCGTCAGCTTTGGGCCCTTGTTGGGCGGCACGTTGGCATAAACCGCATCCCAGGTCTGGGTCAGGTCGCTGTTCTGCGAGATCGACGAATTGATCTGTACGTTCAGCCCGACCGCGTTGTTGCTGGCACCCGCTGCGACGACATATTGCACCGGTACGGTGAAGGAGTTGGTCGAGGGATCGTTCGGGTCGATGTCCAGTGACACGCTGGAATTCGCGTAGACGTTCGGGTCGCCGGCCAGTTCCTGCGGCGGGGTCAGAAACAACCAGAAATTCTGTTCGGTATTCATCTGGTTGACCAGGTAGATTGTATAGTTCGTTGTCATGGAATCCTCCGAGATGTTGGAAGACGCAGAACTGGCCGTCGCCCGCACGGACTGTGCGGACAGTGTCGCACCGTGCGGATTGCACGATGACGGCATGCGATCGTTGTGACCCGGGATCGGGATAGGTGGTGATGCCCGTAGGGGCGATCCCGGCGAGAAGGGGACGCGACAAACGGTTCGAGGCTGCGCGAAATCCGTGACGCCATCTTATCGGCTTTAC
The DNA here is from genome assembly GCF_058782275.1 of Sphingomonas sp. FW306-05-A. Lineage (NCBI taxonomy): Bacteria > Pseudomonadati > Pseudomonadota > Alphaproteobacteria > Sphingomonadales > Sphingomonadaceae > Sphingomonas > Sphingomonas sp. FW306-05-A. Next base: position 1,593,749 of record NZ_JBYSXN010000002.1, on the reverse strand, counting down.
GCCCGCGCGCCCGGTCAAGCGCGACCGAAACGACCCGATCGCCCCGGCGTGGCGCAGGGCTTTGCGCCGTTCCGGCGGCAATTCCCGCCGCTCACTCCGAGTCGGGGTCGACGACCTTGGTGGCGAGCCGGGACAGCAGCGTGACCGGATCGCGCCCGCCGCCGTACCCGTATTTGCGCGCTTCGTGCTTGGCGCATTTGCGCTGGCCGGCGAAGAGTCCGCACGGTGTGGGGGGCGTGAGCGCGCCCATGCCCGTCCCCTGATCGCTGCGGCTGGGTTCGCCCGAGTGATCGACCGGCAAGGGCAGGCGGAAGCGGTCGCGCCGTCCGCCGCAGACCAGGATATCGTCGGATTGCGTTGCCGAGCCGCAGCGCGGGGCGGTTGCGGGCGTGGCGCGTGCGAGATCGAACTCGGTTGCCGGCAGATTCGCGGCCGGAAGGGCCTGCGCCAGCACCATCAGCATCACCAGCGCCATTCCACCGTCTCCCCGCATGCATCCTGTCGGGGCAAGACGGCGAAAAGACGGCGGAATGTTTTCTCGTCAGCGCAGCAAACCGACGGCAGGGACGTGGTCAGCCCTACCGCTTGGCGGTGTACGGTCGCGCCGCGATCCCCGACCAGTCCTGATCCGCCATCCCGTCCTCGACCGCGTCCACCATCCGGGTGCGGATCGCATCGAGTACCGGAAGCGTGACGTTCGCCGCGTCCGCCAGTTCGGTCGCGAGGCGGAGGTCCTTGAGGCCGAGCTTCATCCGGAAACCCGGCGTGAAATCCTCCGCCACGATCTTGGGCCCGTAATTCTGATACGCCTTCGCGCCGAACAGCGTGCCGGTCATCAGATCGAGGAACGCGGCCTTGTCGACGCCATTGTCGCCGACCAGCGCGAACGCCTCGCCCATCGCCTCGATCGCCATGGTGATCATCATGTTGCCCGCGATCTTGGCGGCGTTGGCACTGCTCGCGTCGGGGCCGAGCGGCCAGACCTTGCTCGAGATCGCCTCGAGCAGCGGCTGGACGCGTGCGACCGCGGACTCTTCGCCCGCGACCACGACGTTGAGCTGCGCGGCGGCGGCGGCATCGGGGCGACCGAAGACGGGGGCGGCGACATAGCCGATCCCGCGGCGGGCGTGGTCCGCGGCGAGTTCCTGCGCGAAGGCGACCGAGATCGTCGCGGTCACGACGTGGACCAGATCATGCTTCACGCTGTCGAGCGCGCCCGAATCGAGCAGGACGCTGCGGATCGCGGCATCGTCGGACAGCATCGTGAACACCGCTTCGCAGCGCAGCACGTCGTCGAGCGTGCCGATCGTCACGCCGGGCGCATCCTCGGGCTTTACCGGCGAGCGGTTCCACGCGACGACGCGGTGGCCCGCCTTGACGAGATTGGCCGCCATCGGGCCACCCATCAGCCCGAGTCCGACAAAACCGATATCCATGTTGGTGCTCCACGCAGCGAAAGACGTTGTGGGGCCAAGCGTCCTGGACCGGCAGTCGGTTCCGTGCGGGACCACCAACGGTCCGAAGCGGGTTATTCCCCGATCAGATGCACCGCGATCAGGCGCCGATGCGCGGCGCGGCGGTGTTCGAACAGATACAGCCCCTGCCACGTGCCGAAGACCGGCTCGCCATCCGCGACCGGAATCGACAGGCTGGTCGCGGTCAGCGCGGCGCGCAGATGCGCGGGCATGTCGTCCGATCCTTCGTCGTCATGCTCATAGCCCGCATTCTCGGGCGCGATCTTGACGAAATAGCGTTCCACGTCGCGGCGTGCGGCGGGGGCGGCATTTTCCTGGATCAGCAGCGATGCCGAGGTGTGGCGCACGAACACGGTCAGCAGCCCGGTCGTAATCCCGGTCGCCGCCACCCAGCGGTTCACCGCGCGGGTACAGTCGTGCAAGCCCTGGCCGGGCGTATCGAAGGTGAGTTCACCAATTTCCTGTCGCATCCGCGCGCACTTGCCCGAAACCCCCGGGGAAGGCTAGGCCACTGGCATGAACCAGACATCCTCGATCGGCGCAGAGCGCCTTCAGCGCCGCATGGCGCGTGGCGCGGCGTTCCTCGGCAGCGAGGTCGCGATCGTGTGCGGCGCGATGTCGTGGGTGTCCGAGCGCAACCTCGTCGCCGCAATCTCGAACGCGGGCGGCTTCGGGCTGATCGCGTGCGGCGCGATGACGCCCGAACTGCTCGACCGCGAGATCGCCGCGACCAAATTGCTGACCGATAAGCCGTTCGGGGTGAACCTCATCACGATGCACCCGGCGCTGTTCGACCTGATCGACGTGTGCACGCGGCATCAGGTCGGCCATGTCGTGCTCGCGGGCGGGCTGCCGCCGACGGGGTCGATCGACAAGATCAAGGCGGACGGCGCGAAACTGATCTGCTTCGCGCCCGCGCTGAGCCTCGCCAAGAAGCTGATCCGCTCGGGCGTCGACGCGCTCGTCGTCGAGGGGATGGAAGCGGGCGGGCATATCGGCCCGGTATCGACCAGCGTGCTCGCGCAGGAAATCCTTCCCGAAGTCGCGGACAAGGTGCCGGTGTTCGTGGCCGGCGGGATCGGGCGCGGCGAGGCGATCGCGGCGTATCTCGACATGGGTGCTGCGGGTGTCCAGCTCGGCACGCGCTTCGTCTGCGCGACCGAGAGCATCGCGCATGCCAATTTCAAGAAGGCGTTCCTGCGCGCCTCGGCCCGCGATGCGGTGGCGAGCGTCCAGCTCGACCCGCGTTTGCCGGTCATCCCGGTGCGTGCGCTCAAGAATGCGGGCGCCGAGCTGTTCACCGCCAAGCAGCGCGAAGTCGCGCTGTCGCTCGACGAGGGCAAGGTCGCGATGCTCGAGGCGCAGTTGCAGATCGAGCATTATTGGGCGGGCGCGCTGCGTCGCGCGGTGATCGACGGCGATGTCGAGCATGGCAGCGTGATGGCGGGCCAGTCGGTCGGCATGGTGACCAAGGAAGAACCCGTCACCGAGATCATCGCGAGCCTGATGGACGAGGCGGCGGCGGCGCTGGCGCTCCGAGCGGCGTAAGGGGGCGCGGCGTAAGGGGGCGCGGCGTAAAAAGGGGCCGTCGCGCACCCCTCCGTTTTTTTTAACTTCGATCAATAAGTCGTTGGTCGTCATATAGTAATGCCTCGCTAACCCTTGAGCGTTAGCGTTCCGTAATGTTCGCATCCCTATCGACTCGTATCGTGGTTATCGGCGTAATCGTCGTTTTCGCGCTTGCCTCGCTGGCGGGGCTGCTGGTCGATGCTTCGAACCAGACCAGTCAGAGCTTCGGACGAGTCCGGCATTCGGACAGGGTGATCGAGATCGCCCAGCAGGCGATGGCCGATTTGCGCGAGGCCGAATCCGGGCAGCGCGGTTTCATTCTGACGCATGACCCCGCGTTTGCCCGCTCCTTTGCGGAGCGCATCGCCAGTTCCAGACGCAACATCGCACAGGTGGTGGCGCTGACGGCGGACAATCCGCTCCAGCACGCCCGTGCAGGGACGATCAGCGGCCTGATATCGCAACGCGGGGTGGGCCTGCGCGAACCGCTCGTGCTCAGTCGTCGCGGCAGGTTCGAGGACGCCGTCGCGATCATTGCCAGCGGGCGAGGGCGCGATCTGGCGGACGCCATCACGGTGCGGGCGCAAGCTTTCCTCGAAGAGGAACGCGTCCTTCAAACGAATCGTACCACCGCAGCGGACCAGCGACTCGCGCGCGGCAAGCAACTCGCGCTGATCGGGGCGTCGGTCGTGGCGCTGCTCGTCGCGATCAGCTTCGCGTTGCTGATCCGCAGCATCCGCCGCCCGCTCGGTACGATGACCCAAGCGATGACCGATCTTGGCCAGGGCGAAAAGGTGCGGATCGACACGGCGATGGGATCCACCGAATTCACCCGGCTGGCCACCGGCTATAATGTCATGGCGGACCGGCTCGAGGATGCGCTGGCCGAACAGGCGACCAGCGAGCGGCATCTCCAGATCGCCAATGCCGAGCTCCACACCAACGGCGCGATGCTGCAGGAACGCGGCGAGGTGATCGAATTGCTGGGGGCGATGGCGCACCGGATGCACGCGGCGCGGACCGATGACGAACTGGCGCAGATCATCTGCGTGTTCGTCCCGCGCGTCTTGCCCGAGCTTCCCGGCGCGCTGTACGCGCATAACCATTCGCGCAATTTGCTGGTCCCGATCGCCAGTTGGGGCGGACTCGAGGTCCCGCAAGACGGTTTCGCGCCGGACCAGTGCTGGGCGCTGCGACGCGGCCAGAGCCATTGTGTGAGCGAAGCGGGCGGCGATATCGTTTGTGGCCATGCCGATGTCCCGGACCTGTATCACTGCGAGCCGCTGCTCGCAGGGGGCGAGGTCATCGGCGTGCTCTATCTGCAAGGCGCGCTGAACAAGGAGAGTCGCTTCTCGCTGCGGGTCCTCACCGAAAACATCTCCTCGGCACTGGTCAATCATCGGCTTCAGCGCAGTCTGCGCGAGCAGACTATCCGCGATCCGCTGACGGGCTTGTTCAACCGGCGCTACATGGAAGAAGCGCTGACGCTGGAAATCGCGCGCGCCAGCCGCTCGGACGCGCCGTTGAGCCTGGTGATGTGCGACATCGATCATTTCAAACGCTTCAACGACGAATACGGGCATGATGCGGGTGATATCGTCCTGCAGGCGGTTGCCGGCGTGATGCGCAGTCGCTTCCGCGATGGAGACGTCGTCTGCCGCTATGGCGGCGAGGAATTCACCGTGATCGCGCCGGGAACCAGCGCCGAGGCGTTGATGGGCCGAGTCAACGACGTCCGCCAGGCGATCAGTGACCTTACCCTTCATCGCAATGGCAGTACGCTGGGCTCCACCAGCATGTCCTTCGGCATCGCGACCTGGAACAAGACGATGGCACGCGACGGACTGACGCTGATGCAGGCGGCCGACAGCGCGCTCTATCAGGCCAAGCGCGAGGGGCGGAACCGCGCGTTGATCAGCAGGATCGCAGCGTAGCATCCGGTCTGCACTAGGGGACCGCGATCCCGCCGGTCACCAGAAACACCAGCCCAGCCGCACCCCCGCCGAACGCAAGCGCCACCAGCAGCGACAGGATCCCCGCGACGATCGACCCCGAGCGCCGCTTGTTGAACGCCCCGCGCTTGCCCGGCTTCCCCAGCTTGAGTTCGATATAGCCCGCAGCGCCCCCGCCGAGCACCGTCATCACCAGCGTGATCGCGGCACCGGCAAGCGTCTGCACGCCGATCGCAATCGGAAACAGCAGCGCGAACGGTGCCGCCATCGCGAACGCCGCGAGCAGTTTGGCACGGTCGACCTGCGCGCGCGCGACGGGCGCGACGCTGAGCAGGTCGGGCGCATCTTCCGCCGATACGGTCAGCCAGGCGAAGCTGCCGACGAGCTGGCTGGTGATGAGCACACTCGCAAAGGCGAGCGCAGCGGGGATCGGCAGCGCGTGCCGTCCGCCGACCAGCCCGAGGAACAGCGGCACCAGATAGATCAGCCGGAGCACGATCTGGAACGCAAGTGCCGGATCGCGCACGAGCAGCGTCCATTCCTTGGCGAACACGGTGCGCGTCAGCCCGGTGTGGAACAGCCGTCCACTCGCACGCCCGCTCGGGCGGCTGCGCGACACGGTGGCGCTGCCGTCGAGAAAGCCCGACAGGAACGCGCGTTCGAGTGTTGCGCCTGCAGCGGCGAACGCGGCAACCCCGACGCCGAGCACCACGAGAATCGCGAACGGGTCACCGAGCGCGGCATGGCCGGGGAGCGCGCTGATCCCCGAGGTGCCGATCCGTGCGGCACGCAACCGATCGAACAGTGCCGCAAAGGTCCCCGTCCGGCCTTCGTCATGCGGCAGCAACTGCGTGACGAGAAACAGCGCGCCACCCAGCACCGCTGCGACGACTTGCCCGACGGTCCGCGCCGCGCGCGGGCCGACGAGGCGCGCGATCGCCAGCGTCAGGGCAAGGCCGAGCGCGGCGGCAACCAGCGCCAGCCCAACCAGCAGCGCGACCAGCCCGAGCAAGCGCGGATGCCCGAGGATAGCGACCGGCAGCACGATCGGCAACAGCAAGGCTGCATAGGTCAGCGCGATCGTCGCGGCGATGCCGAGCAGCTTCGCCAGCAACACGCTGCGCCCCGGGATCGGCGCGGACAGCAGCAATGGCAGGTCGCCGCGCTCGTACAGCGTTCGCTGGCTGCCGATCATCGCCTGCGCGGTCATGAAGGTGAGCCCGAGCACGCTGACCGCGAGCACCCCGATCATCGCCTCGGGCGGGACCGGGATCGGCGTGTGGCGGAGCGCCCAGCCGGTCAGGCACCCGATCGCAAGCCAACCCGCGAGCAGCAGATAGCCGATCCACCGCGCTGCCCCGCGTGTCGCGCGCGAACGGAAGGCGAGGCGGAGTTCGTGCAGCGCGAGCCAGCCGAAACTCCCGGCGGGCACGATCGTCATGGCGCGACCGGCGCTGCGGCCGAAGCCGGGCTGGTCAGGCGGATGAACGTGTCCTCCAGCGTCATCCCCGCGGTCCCGGCACGGTCGCGCAAGTCCTGCAGCGTGCCCTCGGCGAGCAGCCGCCCGCCCGCGATGATCCCGATCCGGTCCGCCATCCGCTCGGCCACTTCGAGGATGTGCGTCGTGACGATCACGGTCTTGCCCGCATCGACCTGCGCGCGCAGCGCATCCTTGACCAGTCGCGCCATCGTGGCATCGAGCCCGGTCAGCGGTTCGTCGAGGATCAGCAGCCGTGGATCGTGGATCAGCGCGCCCGCGAGCGCGACCTTCTGCTTCATGCCGCGCGAGAACCCCTCGCAGCGCGTGTCGCGCTGTTCCCACAGGTCGAGCCATTGCAGCAGCCGGTCGGCCTCGGCGGCGGCATGGGCGGGGTCCATCCGCCACAGCCCGGCGACGAAGGCGAGATATTCGAGCGGGGTGAGCTTGTCGTAGAGCATCGCCTCGTCGGGCAGCCAGGCGGTGATCGCCTTGGCGCCGAGCAGATCGCGCTGTGTGTCGATCCCGAAGATCTCGATCGATCCCGCGTCGGGCGCGGCAAGACCTGCGACCATTCGCAAGGTCGTCGTCTTCCCCGCGCCGTTCGGCCCAAGCAAGGCGTACAGTTCTCCCGCCGCGATATCGAGGTCGAGGCCTTCGATGACGGGCTTGTCGAAGCTCTTCGCAAGCCCCCGGATGCGCAGCGCGGATGTCGTCATCTGTCCTGTTTACGCAATACACCGGGCTCGTCCAGCGGATTGCCCGCGCGGGGTTTGCGTCGGGGGGGCTTGCGGCTAGAGCGACGTGCGATGCCGATCCAAGATCCGACCCTTCCCGACTTTTCGGACGCTCTGCTCGATCAGCCCGCCGCCGGGCGGATCGTCGACGGGCAGCACCGCTTTCCGGTGCGCGTCTATTTCGAGGATACCGACCTTTCGGGGATCGTCTATCACGCTAACTATCTGCGCTACATGGAGCGCGCGCGCTCCGACATGCTGGTGCGCGCCGGGATCGACCAGCGCGCGCATCAGGAGGCGGGCGGGGGTGCCTATGCGGTCACCGCCTTGGCGATCCGCTACCGCGCGCCAGCACGGCTCGACGATGCGCTGATTATTATCACACAATTACAACAAATTCGTGCGGCGTCGGTTGATATTCATCAGCAGGTCATGTTGGGTGCCCAGATACTCACCGAAGCCGATGTCACCGCGGCACTGGTTTCGCCCGGCGGACGCCCGCTCCGCCAGCCCAAGGCATGGGTGACCGCGTTTCGGCAGGTGATGGGCGACATGCGAAGCGATCAGGGGAAATGACGTCGTGAACGAGATGATGCTGAATACCGACGCCGCGAGCATGTCGCCTATCGCGTTGTTCCTCCAGGCCGATATCGTCGTGAAGGGAATCATGATCGGGCTGTTGCTGGCGAGCGTGTGGACCTGGGCGATCATCATCGGGTTCGTCGCCAAGCTGAGCGGGATCCGCCGCAAGGTCGGCACGTTCGAAAAGGCATTCTGGAAGGCGGACGACATCGACGCCTTCTACAAGGAGCATGTCGACAGCAAGCTGCCGATCGCGCGCGTGTTCGTTGCAGGCGTCGCGGAATGGCGGCGGTCGACGGTCGGCGGGCAGGTCGATCGCGGCGCGACGCGCGAACGGCTTGCGACGGCAATGGGCGCGTCGGTCGCCAACGAGGTCGACATCCTGTCGGACCGGCTCAACATCCTGGCGACGATCGGCTCGGTCGCGCCGTTCGTCGGGCTGTTCGGCACGGTCTGGGGGATCATGCGCAGCTTCACGGGGATTGCCCAGGCGCAGAACACCTCGCTCGCGGTCGTCGCGCCGGGGATCGCCGAGGCGCTGTTCGCGACCGCGATCGGCCTGTTCGCCGCCATCCCAGCGGTGATCGCGTACAACCGCTTCAGCCACGGCATCAACCGGGTCGAGGCGCGGCTCAACCGCTTTGCCGACGGGTTCCACGCGACGCTCAGCCGACAGCTCGAGAGCGAGGGTCGGCGCTAAGCGATGGCGATGAACCTCCCCTCGCAGCGCGGGCGCGGTCGGCGCGCACCGATGGCCGACATCAACGTCACCCCGATGGTCGACGTGATGCTCGTGCTGCTGATCATCTTCATGGTGACCGCACCACTGCTGACCGCGGGCGTGCCGGTGAACCTGCCCGACAGCCGCGCCAAGGCGCTCGACCAGGACCAGAAGCCGATCGAGATCTCGATCGACAACGAAGGCCAGGTCTTCGTCGAGAAGGATCTGGTCGGCGACGCGATGCTCCCCGATATCCTGTCGCAGCTCGCCGCCAAGGGCGATGCCGCCAAGCCGCCGCAGGTGTTCCTGCGCGCGGATACCAAGCTCGATTACGGCAAGGTGATGCGCGTGATGGGCGAGCTCAATCGCGCCGGGCTCAACCGCGTGGCGCTGGTGACGGTCAGCCAGGACGGCAACTGAGATGGACGGGCGGATGACCCGTAGCGAGGGGATCGCGCTGGGCGTGGCCGCGCTCGGCCATGTCGTGCTGTTCGCGATCCTGTCGCTGAGCTGGAACGCCGCCAAGCTGCCCCCGCCCGCCAATCAGCCGATCGACGTGTCGCTGGTCGATAATGTCGCGCTCGAGCAGACCGCGCCGCCCGCCGCCGAGCCGCCCGCGCAGTCCGCTGCGCCCGACGCCGGCCCGCCCGAGGACGCCGCACCGCCTGCTGAGGAAGCGCCGGCCGCGCCTGCGCCGGAGCCGGTGCCGGCCCCAGTGCCAAAGCCGCAACCCAAGGCGGAACCCAAGGCAGAACCAAAGCCCCAACCCAAACCGGTGCCGAAGCCGGTCCCGCAGCCCAAGCCCGAACCGAAGCCGGTCCCCAAACCCGTTCCGGTGCCCAAGCCGCAACCCAAACCCAGGCCCGAACCAAAGGCCGAAGCCAAGCCGAGCAAGGCCGACCTCGCCAGGGAGGCGCAGGAGAAGGCCGCGCAAGCCAAGGCTGCGCAGGCGAAGGCCAATGCCGCGGCCAAGGCCGTGGCGGACGCCAAGGCCGCGAAAGCCGCCGCCGCAGCATCGGCGGCGGCGGCGGCAAAGGCGGCAGCGGCCAAGAGCGCAGCGGCCAAGGGCAATGGCACGAACGCCAAGTCGACCAAGGCGCGCGCCACCGGATCGTTGCTCGACGACGATTTCCGCAAGGGCCTGACGCAAAGCCCGAGCAAGGCGAAGGCATCCGACGCCGCCCCCGGCGCGACGATGAACGCGCAGGCCGCCGCCGATATCGGCTCCGCGATCCGGCGGCAGGTCCAGCCGTGCGCGGATCGCCAGCCCAATCCGGGACCTGGCGCATCGCGGATCATCGTGACGATCCGGCTGCAGCTCAACCGCGACGGCTCGCTCGCCGGGCGACCGACGGTGGCGGACGATCATGGCGGGGTCGATGACGAGAATCGCCGTTATGTCGACGTGGTCGATCGCAATGCGATCGCGACGTTCACGGGGTGCGCGCCGCTGCGCGGTCTGCCGCCCGAACTTTATGACGTGCCGCGCGGGTGGAAGACGTTTATCCTGCGCTACAAACTTCCGGGCTGAGGAACTGCCGATGCTTCCCAAGACAATGCTCAAGACCCTGCTGACCGTATCCGGGGCCGCGCTGTTGGCCGGGACCGCGGCGGCGCAGGACGCGCCCGCACCGCAAGCCGCGCCCGCGCCTGTCGCCCCAGCCGGCGCTGCCAATCCCCAACAACCCAATCCTCAGCAGGGGGGCGAACTCGTCGTCGACGTGGTCGGCGGGATTGCCGCACCGCTCGGGATCGCGATTCCGACGATGCCGACGACCGAGCCGGTCGATACGCCGGCTGGACGCACCGATGCGCTGGGCGTCCAGCTGTCGAAGATCATCTCGACCGACCTGCGCAATTCGGGGCTGTTCAAGCCGCTCGAAGCGGGCGTCAAGCCGGTCGCCTTCTCCGAAGTGACCGCACCGACGTTCGAATATTGGACAGGCGCCGGGGCCTCGGCGCTGGTGCAGGGCTATGTCCGCGCGACCGGCGACGGGACGCTCACGGTCGGTTGCTATCTCTACGACGTCACCTCGCGCAACGAGATCGCGCGGCAGGGCTTCGTCGTCCCGCCGAGCGACTGGCGCCGCGCAGGCCACAAATGCGCCGACATGGTCTATTCCAAGCTGACCGGCGAAGGCCCGTATTTCGACAGTCGCGTCGTCTATGTCTCCGAGACCGGCCCCAAGGGTCGCCGCATCAAGCGCCTCGCGATCATGGACCAGGACGGCGAGAACCACCGCTTCCTGACCAACGGCCAGGCGATCGCGCTGACCCCGCGGCTGTCGCCCGACCAGCGCTCGATCGTGTACATGAGCTATCTCAACGATCGGCCGGCGATCTATGTCTATGATCTGGCGTCGGGGCGGCAGCGGCTGCTGGTCGGCAATACGGATCTGACGTTCGCCCCGCGCGTCTCGCCCGACAGCCGCTGGGTGCTGTTCTCGATGGCGCGGTCGAGCAATACCGATATCTACCGCGTGCCCCTGAGCGGCGGCACGCCGCAACGGCTGACCACCTCGACCGCGATCGACACCGGCGGCACCTATTCGCCCGACGGCAGCCGGATCGCGTTCGAGAGCGATCGCTCGGGCACGCAGCAGCTGTACGTGATGAACGCAGACGGATCGCAGCAGCAGCGGATCAGCTTCGGCAGCGGGCGCTATGCGACCCCGGTGTGGAGCCCGCGCGGCGACCTGATCGCCTATACCAAGATCGGGGGATCGTTCCGCATCGGCGTGATGAGCCCGGCGGGTGGCAACGAGAAACTGCTGACCGACGGATCGCAGGACGAGGGCCCGAGCTGGTCGCCCAATGGCCGCGTGCTGATGTTCTTCCGATCGTCCGGCGGCGGCAGCGGCAAGGCCGATCTGTGGTCGGTCGATCTGACCGGAGTCAATGTCCGGCGCGTGCCGACCGTGCTCGATGGATCCGATCCGGCCTGGGGACCGTTACGCCCTTAATATCGATTTCCAACTGTGAGCCGGTCGATTGTTTAATCATGTCGTGTAACCGGATGTGTTCGTTCCCAATCCCCAAGGAGAAAACCCGATGGCAAAAGTAACGACCTCGATCCTGATCGCGACTGCGCTCCTCGCAACCGCGGCGTGCAGCAAGAAGCGCCCCGCCGTGATTCCGCCCGCGCCGAGCGATACCGCACCGGTCGACCCCAATGCCGGCGGCAATGGCGCGATAGTCCCCGGTTCGCGTGCGGACTTCGAGCGTTCGGTCACGAGCAACACCGTCAACTTCGCGCTCGACAGCTATGACATCGACGGCTCGGCGCGTGCGATCCTCGACAGCCAGGCGGCATGGCTTGCCAAATATCCGAACGTGACGGTCAGCCTCGAAGGCCATTGCGACGAGCGCGGGACGCGCGAGTACAACCTCGCGCTCGGCGATCGCCGTGCCAATTCGGCGAAGAACTATCTCGCGGCGCGTGGTGTCACGGCAGGGCGGATCTCGACGATCAGCTACGGCAAGGAACGCCCGCTTGCACTCGGGTCGGATGACCAGAGCCTCGCGCAGAACCGTCGTGCGGTGACGATCGTTCTGAACTGATCCTTCTCGCGGTTCGGTTGGGAAGGGCGGTGTCCGCAGGGACGCCGCCCTTTTTTTGTGCGCAGTTCCAAGGTGCATGACGTTTTGACCCCCCGTTCGCCCTGAGCGCAGTCGAAGGGCCCGCGTTGCGCTGGGGGCTTCGACTGCGCTCAGCCCGAACGGGGCGGGGAAAGCCCGCGTTCCCCCCACCCACCCGTCATCCTGAACTTGTATCATGATCCACCGGGCCGCTAATTCTGTGGGCGTTGGGCGCGGACGGCGGTGGATCCTGAAACAAGTTCAGGATGACGGCACGTTTGAACCCATCGGCACCCCAGTGCCTGATTGCCTCTCACCCCGTAATGATATAAATATGATATCATAATAACGGGAGGTACGAATGGCCGAGTCGCTCGAACGCAACACCGCACTCACCTTGTCGCACGAACGCTCCGCGCAGACCTCGAACGGCTATGTCATGCTGCTGGTGATCGTCGCCGCGCTCGCGTGCGCGGGGTTCGGCATCAGCGAAGTCGACCAGTCCGATCTTGGCGGGATCCTCATTGCGGTCGGCGCGCTCGTCACCGCGTTCGTCGCAGGCGGTTTCTACATGCAGCAGCCCAATCAGGCGACCGCGATTACCTTGTTCGGCGCGTATAAGGGCACCGATCGCGTCACGGGCTTACGCTGGGTGCTGCCGTGGCTGTGGCGCAAGCAGGTGTCGCTGCGCGCGAACAACATGATTTCGGAGCGGTTGAAGGTCAACGACCTGCGCGGCAACCCGATCGAGATCGCGGCGCAAGTCGTGTGGCGCGTCACCGACACCGCGCAGGCGCTGTTCGACATCGACGATTACAAGGCGTTCGTGATCGTCCAGATCGAGGCGGCTGTGCGGACGATCGGCGCGCGCTATCCCTATGACGATTACGAGCATCAGGAAGTGACACTGCGCGGCAATCACGACCAGGTCGCGCAGGAACTCCGCGCCGAGCTGATCGCACGACTGGTGACGGCGGGGATCACGGTCGACGAATGCGGCTTTACGCATCTGGCCTACGCGCCCGAGATCGCGGGTGCGATGCTGCGGCGGCAACAGGCGCAAGCGGTGGTCGCGGCGCGCGCGACGCTGGTCGAAGGTGCGGTCGGGATGGTCGAGATGGCGCTCGACCTGTTGTCGGCGAAGGGCGTGGTCGAACTGGACGACGAGCGCCGCGCGGCGATGGTCTCCAATTTGATGGTCGTGCTGTGCGGCGAGCGCGATACGCAGCCGGTCGTCAACGCCGGCTCGCTGTACCAATAGGCGCGAACGGATGGCGGATCCCCCCGCGAAGAAGGCGTTCGCGCTCCGGCTCGACCCCGCGTTGCATGCGGCGGTCGAACGGCTCGCTGCGGGCGAGCTGCGCAGCGTCAACGCGCAGGTCGAATGCCTGCTGCGCGAGGCGCTGGCGCGACGCGGGGTCAAGCTCGACGCGCCCAACCCGCCGCGGCGGGGACGGCCACCGAAGGAAGATGGCGATGCGTGATGCAGAAGACGGCTATTGGTTCGTGCCCAAGGCATTCGGGATCGGTGCGACCCCGGTGACGTGGCAGGGGTGGGCGCTGACGCTGGGGTTCGCGGTGCTTGCGGTCCTCGACATGACGCTGATGCCGGACCGGGTTGCGCGGGTCGGCGTGCTGGTCGCGTTGCTGCTGCTGTTCACGCTGATCGCGATCCGCAAGACGCGTGGCGGTTGGAGCTGGCATTGGGGTCGGCGGAGGTAGCGGCACCACCCCGACTTTGGCCCGCGCCTTACCCCAACGCCGCGTCCAGCAATTTCGCCAGCCGCAACCCGCCGCGCTCGACCTCGAGCCGCGCGACCGGCACCAGCTTGGCGATCGTCGCCTCGTCGAGCTTCACCCGCTCCGGGGTCGGCGCGCACGGGTCTGCCATCACGCTTGCATAGGCCACGTCATGCGCGACCTGCCAGCTTTCGCGGCTCCAGTCGGTGACGGTCCCTGCCGCGACCTTCGCCCGCACCGCGGGGGCATAACGATGCACCAGCGACGGGCCCGAAGTGATCGCGCGCTCGGCGAGCAGGCCGTCCCACACCGAATGCAGGTTGAGTTTCGGCGGACCATAGCTGTCATAGGTCGCCTTGACGTCGTTGCCGCCCTTGTCGTCCTTCTCGCCGGCGTGAAGCGGCTGATGGAGATCGCCGACGAAGTGGATCAGGAAGACGAGCGCCTCGAGCTTGTCCTTCTGCGAAGCGCGGCGGTTCCTGAGCGTTGCGACGTCGCGGGTGATCTGCGCCGAGACGCAATTGCCGTCCTTGCACGCCTCGGTCAGCGAGAAAGGGCGGCAGATGTTCACGTCCTGATAGTGCCATGTGTACGCGTAACCGAAGCGGGGCTTGCCGTCGGCGCCCTTGATCGGCTTGACGCAATCCGCCCAGGTGCTCGCATCCGCCATCGTCCCCGCCTTGCACGTCGGCGTATCGAGCAGCGCCTGTTGCTTGAGCAACCGACGGATCGCGACGCGGGTCTGCGGGCGGATATTGGCCTCGGCGATCCGCGCGACGGTCTGGTGGCCGTACTCCCAATAAGCGGCGGCAGGCGTGGCGCTGGCCGCGGCAAACAGGGTGGCGGCAGCGACAAGCGCTGGGCGAACGCGACGGAGACTGGTCATGAGCCGCGCTTTAGGCGTCTGACGGGGTTGGCGAAAGCGGGAATGCTGGCGCGATGGGCCGGTATGGCTACGGCATCACGCGCCGCATGAACGCATCGAACAGCGGGACCGTGAAGGCTGTGTCGCCATGCGCAGGGCTGTACAGCATCCCCTTGGCGATCAAACTGTTGCGCGTCGGCGCGACGCTCGACACCTTGACGCCGAGCGCTTCCGCGACGTCGCCTGAGCGGTGCGGCCCCGGCCCGAGCGTCGCCATCCCGCGCAGATAGCGCTTTTCAGCCGGGGTCAGCCGGTCGAATCGCACCCGGAAGAAGCTCGAATCGAGCTCTGCCAGCGCACTTTGCGTCGCCGCGGCGACATCCTGCGCCGTAATTGGCGAGGCATCCGCCGCATCCCAGCTATGCTTGCCCCACTCCTGCAGAAAATAAGGATAGCCCTGGGTCTCCGCCGCGATCGCGTCGAGCGCAGCGGCATCGATCGCCTCTTCCTCGCGCTCTACCGGCAAGCGGATCGCAGCGCGTGCAGCGTCCGCTTCAAGCGGGCCGACCGCGACGAATTCGAACAGCCGCTCGGCATAGGATTTGGCGCGGCCCATCTGCCCGAGCAATTGCGGCAGTCCCGCACCGAGCATCGTCACCGGCAACTGCTTCTGGCTCGCGCGGTGGAGCGCGCTGATCAGCGCGGCGAGCTGTTCCTCCGGGACATATTGCAGTTCGTCGATCACGAGGATCATCGCCGAACCCCGTTCCTTCGCCGCTTCTCCCACCGCGACGATCAGATCGGCGAGATCCGTCTCGAGATCACCGCTGTCGGCAAGGCCCGCCTCGGGCTCGAAATCAAGCGCGACTTCGAGATCGTCGAACTTGACCTTGAGTTGCGCGAAACCCGCAAGGGCGCGCAGTGCCCGCGTCACGCCGGCGGTCGCCTGTTTCATCCGGTCGAGCCTGAGCAATGCCGCGCGGAGTGCCGGCACGAGGATTCCCGGAAGCGAGCGGTTCTCGGGGGCCTCGATCGTGACGACCGTCATCCCTTCGCCTTCCGCCGCGTCGCGCATCGAGGACAGCAACACGGTCTTTCCGACCCCGCGCAGCCCGTAGAGGATGCTCGGGCGCGCGGCCCGCCCTGCGCGAATCCGGTCGAGCGCGACGGCATTGCGGTCGAGCAGTGCGGCACGTCCCGCGAGTTCGGGCGGCGGGGTCCCGGCACCGGGAGCGAAAGGGTTGCGTCGGGGATCCATAGTAATGTTATCGGATATTATCGAATTTCTGTAAACTCGCTAATGTCGCTTGATATGCGTTGCGCGTGGGTCAGTCCTCGAACACCCAGATCTCGCGCCCACCCTCGGACGAAAGCCGCGCGCGGTACATGCCGGGGGTGGTGAAATGCCATGCCGCACTGCCGTCGGGTGCGGCGACGATCACGCCGCCGGTGCCGCCCATCGCGCGCACTTCGTCGAGCACCGCCTTCGCCGCGTCGGTCACCGGCTCCCCGCCGATCCGCGCGCGGGCGCAGATTTCATGCGCGACGCCGACGCGGATGAAGAACTCGCCCGAACCGGTGCACGAAATCGCGCCCGCGCGGTCATCGGCATAGGTGCCCGCGCCGATCAGCGGTGAATCGCCGATCCGGCCCCAGCGTTTGCCGGTCACGCCGCCGGTCGAGGTGGCGGCGGCGACGTGGCCGTGCGAATCGCACGCGACCGCGCCGACCGTTCCGTATTTCATGTCGACGTCGAACTTGCCGCCCCCGGCAAGCATCTCTTCTAGTTGCCCGCGGCGTTCGGGGAGGACGAGCCAGTCCTGCGTCGCCGCCTCGCAGCCCTGTTCGCGCGCGAAAATATCCGCGCCTGCGCCGCTGAGCAGCACGTGCGGGCTGTGCGTCATCACCGCGCGGGCAAGCGACACGGGATTGCGCGTCGCGGTGACGCCCGCGACCGACCCGGCGTTGCGGTCGCGCCCGTCCATGATCGCGGCATCGAGTTCGGCGATCCCGTCGTGCGTCAGCGCGGCCCCGCGCCCCGAATTGAAGTGCGGATCGTCTTCCAGCACGCGCACCGCCGCCTCGACCGCGTCGAGCGCGCTGCCGTCGCTCGCCAGCACCGCCGCGCCCGCATCGAGCGCACGACCCAGCGCGGCCTCCGCGCCCTGGACCTGTGCCGGGGTGAGTGTGTCGCGGGTCATTTGCCCGGCACCGCCGTGGAGCATCAGGGTCCAGCTCATGTCATATGTTCCTTGCGAGCTAAGGGGCGCAGCCCGATCAGTGGGCGAAGCCAGCCGATCCGTCGCCCGATCAGATAAAAGAGCCAGCACCCGCCGATCGTCGCGACGACGAGCAGCGCAAATTCGGCGATCGGAGGCAGCCGGAACGGGAGCAACGCGCCCTCGACCCCGACGATGATCGTCTGGTGGATCATGTAGAAGGGGAACACCGCCTCGGTCAGTGTCCGGCGCCAGCGCAGGTCGAAATTGAGGAAGCGGTCGGCGATCCCGATCAGCGCGACGATGGTGCTCCAGCCATGTACCGGGCGCGCCACCGCGAACACCGTGCCGAAGGGGGCCGTGGGATGTGCGAGTCCGGGCCAGTGCCATTCGATCCCCGCCGACACCGCATAGCTGACGAGCGCGACGATCAGTGCGACGGGCCACCAGCGGTGGATCGCCGCGAGCGCAGGCGGCGAGCCCGCTAGTGCGAAGCCGAACAGGAAGCCGGGCAGATATTGCGCGTGCGACACCGCATCGCGGATCAGGTCGTTGGTCGGGCCCTTGCCGGGGAACAGCCACACGCTGACGATCACCAGCCACGCCATCGGCAGCAGCCACACCAGCACGGTCCCGAACACCCAGTCGAACCCGCGCTGGAGGCTGCGCCGCCCAACCAGCACGACGCCGAGCACGAGCAGCATCGTATAGAGCCAGAGATAGCCGACGAACCACAGATGCTGCCAGTTGGGCAGCGGCAGGCCGTGGACCTTTGCGAAGCGAAAGTAATCGTGGAGCAGGAAATAGCCGAAGTCGTGGCCGTAGCCGCGCTGCGTGGTCAGCTCGATCCACGGCTGGACGGGGACGATGACGAGCACGCCGAACAGCAACGGCACGAGCAGCCGCCACGTCCGGTTGCGCGCGAACCGCGCCGCGCCATGCCCGCGCGCGAGCAATGCACGGCTGGCATAGCCCGACACCACGAACAGCAGCAGCAACCGCCAGCTGTTGAGCGCGAGCATCGGCACCGCGACCCAGGGAATCGGGTGCGCGGTCTTGGCGTGATAGCCCCAGGGGACGAACACCATGCCGATATGGTAGAAGATGAGCAGGCCGAACGCGCCGATTCGCAGCCAGTCCAGACCATAATGCCGTTCCATCGGGCTTCCCTTAGCCGATGATCGCGCTTTGGCCAGCGCGTGCGGGACGGTGCCGCCGCTTTCGCGCGGCAAAAGGTTCCCGTCCCGCGATTGAGCCGCTATATCAGCCGCACAGCGAAGGAAACTCTCCCCCATGTCCCTACGTCCGTGGCGCGATATCATGCGTCGTCAGTCCCGCCAGATCATGGTCGGCAATGTCCCCGTCGGCGGCGATGCGCCAGTCACCGTGCAGACGATGACCAACACGCCCACCAGCGACCCGCGTGCGACGATCGACCAGATCCGCCGCTGCGAGGATGCCGGCGTCGATCTGATCCGCGTCTCTTGCCCGGACGTGGAAAGCACCGCCGCGCTCAAGCAGATCGTCCGCGCGAGCCGCGTGCCGATCATCGCGGACATCCACTTCCATTATAAGCGCGCGCTGGAAGCAGCGGACGCAGGCGCCGCCTGTTTGCGGATCAACCCGGGCAACATCGGCTCCGCATCGCGCGTCCGCGAAGTGATCGACGCCGCAAAATCGAACGGCTGCGCGATCCGGATCGGCGTCAACGGCGGTTCGCTCGAGAAGCATCTGCTCGAAAAATATGGCGAGCCGTGCCCGGATGCGCTGGTCGAATCCGCGATGGATCACATCAAGATCCTGCAGGACCATGATTTCCACGAATTCAAGGTCGCGGTGAAGGCGTCCGACTTCTTCCTCGCGGTCGCCGCCTATCATCAGCTGGCGGAGCAGGTCGATTGCCCGCTGCATCTCGGCATCACCGAGGCGGGCGGGTTCGTCGGCGGGACGGTCAAGTCGTCGATCGGAATCGGTTCGCTGCTGTGGGCCGGGATCGGTGACACGATCCGCGTCTCGCTCTCGGCCGAGCCCGAGGACGAAGTCCGCGTCGGGTTCGAGATCCTCAAGGCGCTCGGCATCCGCAACCGCGGCGTGCGCGTCGTGTCGTGCCCGTCGTGCGCGCGGCAGGGGTTCGACGTGATCCGCACCGTGCAGGCGCTCGAGGAACGGCTCCAGCATATCCGGACGCCAATGTCGCTGTCGGTGCTCGGTTGCGTCGTCAACGGTCCCGGCGAAGCGCGCGAGACCGACATCGGGCTGACCGGTGGCGGCAACGGCAAGCACATGGTGTATCTGTCGGGCGTGACCGACCACACGGTCAACAGCGAGGATATGCTCGAACACATCGTCAAGCTGGTCGAGGACAAGGCCGCCGCGATCGAGGCGCATGATGCCGCGTTGGCGGCGGCGGTGCCGGTGCCCGTGGCGGCGGAATAGGTCCTGTGGTACATGTCAGGTCTCGGGAGGCCTGACATGACCTATCATGCCAAAGTGATCACTGGCGGCAAGCTCGTCATTCCCGCCGAACTTCGGCGCGAATTGGGAATTGAACCCGGCGATTCGCTGGCCGTGGATCGGGACGAAGCGGGGCACATCGTCCTCAAGACCCGCGCCCAGGTCGTGCAGGAAGTGCAATCGAGGTTCCGGGCCTTGCGCGGCCCGGCGGCGGAGGGGGCGGGCAGCATCGTCGATGAACTGCTTGCCGAGCGGCAGGAACAGGCGCGACTGGAACAACGGAAAATGGACGAATGGCTGGCGGGGAAGCGGTGACCCCGGTTCTGGATGCGTCGTCGATCCTGGCTGTCATCTTCGAGGAACCTGGCGCTGATCTCGTGATCGCGCACAGCGATGGCGCGCTGCTATCTGCCGTCAATCTCGACGAAGTCCTGCACAAGAGCGCGCGGCGCGACATCGCGGGTTCCGATGTGGAACAACAATTGACGAAACTGGGCATCGTGATCGTGCCATTCGCGTCGGCGGACGCCCGTATCGCTGCCGCGTTGCATCCGCGAGTCGATCGAACGGGAACGTCCTTCGCGGATCGCGCCTGTCTGGCACTTGGCATTGCGACGGGGCGGTCGATCTTCACGTGCGACGGCAAATGGCTGAACCTTGGTCTGGACCTAGACATACGGCTGATTCGGTGACGGTTCGCAGCGCTAGACATGCCTTCTCCGTCGCCGCGATGGGGATCGCAACCTATTCGGCGATGGATGTCCTGATGAAGGGCCTCAGCATCACCAGCGGCGCGTATAGCGCGGTGCTGTGGCGTTCGTTCGTCGGGGTCATGCTGCTCGGCACGGTGTTCCTGCTCCAGCGCCGCGCCTTCCCGGGGCGGGCGGCGTTGAAACTTCATGCGCTGCGCGGGGCGACCGGGGGGATCTCGGTGCTGCTGTTCTTCTGGGGGCTGGTCCGCGTGCCGATGGCGCAGGGGGTCGCGTTGACCTTTCTGGCGCCGCTGATCGCCTTGTTCTTCGCCGCCGTGCTGCTCGGCGAGACGATCCGGCGCGCGGCGATCCTCGGCTCGGTGATCGCGAGCCTCGGCGTGCTTGCGATCGCGGCGGGGGAAGTGCAGGCGCATGCCTCGACCGCCCATGTGCTCGGCTCGCTCGCGATCTTCGCAGCGTCGATCTTTTACGCGTATTCGCTGATCCTGTTGCGGCAACAGGCGCAGGTCGCTGATCCGCTCGAGGTCGCGCTGTTCACCAGCATCGTGCTGACCGGACTGTTGCTCGTCGGCGCCTGGTGGTTCGCCGCGGTTCCGAGCGTGGCGCAGCTCCCCGCGATTGGTAGCGCGGCGGTGCTCGGGTCGATCTCGGCAATCGCGCTGGCGTGGGCGTACAGCCATGCCGAGGCGCAGGTGCTCGCGCCGGTCGAATATACCGCGTTCGTCTGGGCGGGGATGTTCGGCTGGTGGGTGTTCGACGAGCGCGTCTCACTCTACACCCTCGCCGGCGCGGCCCTCATCATCGCGGGCTGCATCTTCGCCATTCGCGGCACCGCCGCTCCCGCACCCCAGACCGAGGCCGCCGCATGATCGAAATCCGCCCCGCCACCGCCGACGATGTCGCGCTGATTCTGCATTTTGTCCACGAACTCGCCGAGTTCGAGCGCGCCGCCGACAAGGTCGTCGCGACCGAGCCGTTGCTCCACGACGCCTTGTTCGGCGCGCATCCCGCGGCCGAAGCCGCGATCGCATCGTTAAACGGGAAGCCGGTCGGGATGGCGCTGTTCTTCCATAATTTCTCGACCTGGACCGGGTGGCGCGGGCTGTATCTCGAGGATCTCTACGTCACGCCGGAGGCGCGCGGCAGCGGGGTCGGCAAGGCGTTGCTCCAGCATCTCGCGGCCCTTGCGGTCGAGCGTGGCTGCACGCGGTTCGAATGGTCGGTGCTCGACTGGAACGAGAAGGCGATCGCCTTCTACCGCTCGGTCGGCGCGCTGCCGATGGAGGAATGGACCGTCTACCGAGTCACCGGCGATGCGCTGGCGAAGCTCGCGGACAAGAGCTGATGGCGGTCGACCCGGGATTGCTCGCCTGGGTCGAGGAAGCGCTCGCCCCGGTCGGAACCGTGACGAAGCGCGCGATGATGGGCGGCGCGACGCTCTATCTCGACGGCACGATCTTCGGGATCGTCGACGACGACCTGCTGTGGTTCAAGGCGGATGCGACAAGCGACACAGCCTGGGATGACGCTGGCTGTGCGCGCTTCACCTATGAGATGGGCGAGGGGCGGACGGGCACGATGAACTACCGCCGCGCGCCAGATGACGTGTACGACGACGCGGACGTGCTGCGCGAATGGGCGCTGCTGGGTGTTGCAGCGGGAGCGCGGGCGCCGGTCAAGCGGAAGAAGCCGCCCAAATAACGCCGCGCCCGTCGCGCCGGGATATCCGCTATTCCGCCAGCGCCTCGATCGCCTCCGCCATCGCGACGTCCTTGTGCGACAGCCCGCCCGCATCGTGCGTGGTGAGCGCAATGTCGACGCGGTTCCACACGTTGGACCATTCGGGATGATGGTCCGCTTTCTCCGCCAGCAGCGCGACGCGCGTCATGAACGCGAACGCCTCGCTGAAATCGGCGAAGGTGAAGCGCCGCGTGATTGCGTCGCGCGATTCGTCATAATCCCATTCGTCGAGCGTATCGAGCGCTGCTGCCCGGTCTTCGTCGTTGAGCGGCTCCACCGTCACACATGCTCTCCCGCTGGCGCACCGTGCGCCATCACCGTAAGGCTTACCGCATGGAGCAGCCCGATCAACTCCCGCCCGATGCCGAGACGATCGAAACGATCGCCCGCGCGACCATCGCGGGCCTGCCACGCGCGTTTCTGGACCATCTCGGCGACGTCGTGCTGCTGGTCGAGGACTTTGCCGACGACGAGACGCTCGACGCGCTCGGGATCGACGATCCGTATGACCTGACCGGCCTGTATCACGGCCGCCCGATCGGCGAGAAATCGTCGATGGAAAGCGGTGCACTGCCAGACCGGATCCATCTGTATCGCCGCGCGATCCTCGACGAATGGATCGCGACCGGGGTCGGGCTCAGCGAATTGGTGCGGCATGTCACGATCCACGAGATCGGGCATCATTTCGGTCTGTCGGATGCCGACATGCACGCGCTGGAAGCAACGGTTTCGGACCAGTGAACGACCCCACCCCATCTGGGCTCGCGTTCTCGGACGTCCGCTGCGTCCGTGGCGGGCGAATGCTGTTCGATGGCTTGTCCTTCTCGCTGCCTGCTGGCGCGGCGGGGCTGGTCGCGGGACCGAATGGCGTCGGCAAATCAAGCCTGATCCGCATCGCTGCCGGGTTGCTGCGTCCCGATGGGGGGACGATCGACTATCCGCCGACCCGTGCGCTGATGGCGGAGACGCACGCGTTCGATCCGGCCCGGCGGCTGATCGATGCGCTTACCTTCTGGGCGTCGCTCGATGCGGATCCTGCGCGCGCGCGCGACCGGGCGACCGATGCGCTGGCGGCGGTGCACCTGTCCGCGATTGCCGAAGTGCCGGTGCGGCTGTTGTCCACCGGGCAGCGCCGCCGCGCCGCGCTCGCACGCGTGGTCGCCAGCGGCGCGACCTTGTGGCTGCTCGACGAACCCGCCAACGGGCTCGACGTCGCGAGCGTTGCGGTGCTCGAACGGTTGATCGCGCGCCACCGTGCCAATGGCGGGATCGCGCTGGTCGCGACGCACATGCCGCTCGACCTGCCGGGCGCGCAGAGGATCACCCTGCCATGCTGATGCCATCATGCTGACGCTGATCCTGCGCGACCTGCGGATCGGCTGGGCAAGCGGCGGGATCGTCAACGCGCTCGCCTTCTTCCTGCTCGTCACGATCCTGTTCCCGTTTGCGGTTGGCCCCGACACGGTGCTGCTCGCGCGGATCGGCGGCGGGGTGATCTGGGCGGCGGCGCTGCTCGCCGCGCTGATGCCGGTCGAGCGGCTGATCGGCCCCGACACCGAAAGCGGCGTGCTCGATCAGCTGGCGGTGCGCGGCATGAGCCTAGCGTCGGTCGCGGCGGCGAAGATCGTCGCGCACTGGCTCGGCTTTGGGCCGCCGCTGATGCTGGCTGCGGTGATCGCGGCGGGGCTGCTCGGGCTGCCGCTTGCGACGCTGACGACGGTGGAGATCGGGTTGCTGATCGGCACCCCCGGCCTTGCAGCGCTGGCGGTGGCAACGTCGGCGCTGGTGACGGGGTTGCGCGGGGCGGGATCGGTCGCGGGGCTGGTGATGCTGCCGCTCGCGGTGCCGCTGCTGATCTTCGGCGCGGGATCGATCGAGGGGGTCGGGGGCGATGCGGGAACGGGTGCGCTCAAGCTGCTCGGCGCGGTCAGCCTGCTGTTGCTTGCGGGGGCACCGTTCGTTGCGGGTGCGGCGATGCGCTCGGCGATGGAGTGACAGAATCGTGCGCACATGCGCCGATCGATGACATGTGACAACGTCTCTTTCACCGGACAGGTTATGATGTAACATCCTCGCTAATCCCGGCAGAGACCGGGTGGTCTTAGGTGGAGATGAGCGCATGGTTGCAGATCGCTATTCCCGGCCCGGTGGACTCAACCCCGGTGGCCTCGCCTTTGCGCTCGGCGCGAGCGGCGTGCTTTTGTTCGGGCTGTCGCTGACCGCTCCGCATTTCGTGCGGAATGTCGTTCCGACGATCGCCGCGACCAACATTCCGCTCCCGACCGATCCACCGCCGCCTGAGCACCCCAAGCCGCAACCGCAGAACGCACTGCCGAAGACACAGGTGCCGCGGCCGATCGACCATGTCGAGGTCACCGATCCGCCGATCCCGATCACCACCAGCGGCTTCACCGGGGTAAAGGTCGACCTTCCGCCGATCGGGGGTACTGCTACGACGGGCGATACCGGCGATGTCGGCACGATCCCGCTGCCGCCGGTACCGATCCTGACCGCACCCCGGATCGACTCGCGCTATCGCGACTCGTTCCAGCCCGCCTATCCCGCCGACGAACGACTCGCAGAACATGAGGGTCGCGTGGTCGTGCGCGTCCTCGTTGGTGCGGACGGTCGGGTGAAGCAGGTCGAGGCGATCAGCGCCGCCTCGCCGGCGTTCCTTGAAGCCACCCGCCGCCAGGCGCTGACCAGATGGCGCTTCACCCCCGCAACGCGCGACGGCGTAGCGGTCGAGGCATGGCAGCAGATGGCGGTCCGCTTCCAGCTCGGGCAGGAATAGCGTGCGCGGGCGGGGCTGGCGCAGCCCCCCGCCCACGCCTATCTCTGTGCGATGAAGTTCCTGCAGTACCTCTCGCCCAAGCAGGCGTTCCGCGATGTGAAGTCGTATGTGACGACGCGGCGGCCGCATCAGCTCGGTTTCATGGGGGTGGCGCTCGCGCTGACCTATGTGATGATCATGGGCGTGATCTATGAATCGCGGATCCCGCCCAAGCCGTATCACCGCGACATCATCTACGTGCAGAACTGGCGGCTCGACCGCACCGATGCGCAGATCATCGCGCAGCAGAAGATCGACAGCGCGGAGAAGGCCAAGCAGGACGCCGAACTCAAGCGGCTCCAGGACGAACGCAAGGCGCAGTTCAAGAAGGTGAACGACGGGCTGAAGGCCTGGGGGATCTAGCCATGAGCGACCAGCGCTGGATGGACGCGGCGCTCGCGCTGGCGTCGCGCGGGCGCGGGCGGACTGCGCCCAATCCCAATGTGGGCTGCATCATCGTGGCGGACCAGAAGGTCGTTGGACGCGGCTGGACGCAACCGGGCGGGCGTCCGCATGCCGAGGCGATGGCGCTCGCACAGGCGGGCGAAAAGTCGCGCGGCGCAACTGTTTACGTGACACTCGAACCCTGCGCGCATCTGTCGTCGCGTGGCCCTGCGTGCGCGGACCTGTTGATCCTGTCCAATGTCGCGCGCGTGGTCGTCGCGATGGGCGATCCGGACGCCCGGACCAATGGCACCGGGATCGCACGGTTGCGCGAGGCTGGAATCACCGTCGACGTTGGAATCGGTGAGGCGGCGGCACGCCGGCAGATCGCGGGGTTCTTGACCCGCCAGTCGCAGCAGCGGCCGCATGTCACGCTGAAGTTGGCATTGTCGCTCGACGGCGCGATGGCGCTGGGTTCGGGTGTGAGCAAGTGGATCACCGGCCCGCAGGCGCGCGCGCACGCACATCTCGAACGCGCGCGGCATGAGGCGATCCTGGTCGGTCGCGCGACGATCGAGGCGGATGCGCCGACGCTGGACGTCCGGCTCGATGGTCTCGCAGAGCGTGCGCCACGGCGGTTGATCCTGTCGCATACGCCTGCGTTCGCGCACCCCGATGCCGGGGTAGCGTGGGAAAACCTTG
This sequence comes from Sphingomonas sp. FW306-05-A, assembly GCF_058782275.1. Classification (NCBI taxonomy): domain Bacteria; kingdom Pseudomonadati; phylum Pseudomonadota; class Alphaproteobacteria; order Sphingomonadales; family Sphingomonadaceae; genus Sphingomonas; species Sphingomonas sp. FW306-05-A. The sequence goes on along the minus strand of NZ_JBYSXN010000002.1, from coordinate 1,568,007 downwards.
CCGCGCCCGATGCGATCGGGGCTCTCGATGCGGTCGATCATCTGTTGATCGAAGGCGGGCCGACGACCGCTGCCGCCTTCCTCGCCGCCGATCTGGTCGACCGGCTGCTGTTGTACCGCGCGCCGATCCTGGTCGGCGGGGGGCGCACCTTGCCCGACATCGGGCTGACCGATCTGGCAGCGGCGCATGGCCGCTGGGTCTTGACCGATGCGCGCGCGCTTGGCAGCGACCGGCTCGAGGTTTACGAATGCGTAAGGGAGCGCGCCGGGACGGTAACGCCGGGCGCAGGAGAATAAGCGATGTTCACCGGGATCATTACCGACGTCGGCACGATCGACCGGGTCGAGCAACGCGGCGACCTGCGCGTCATCGTCGCGACCGGCTATGACATGGCGGGCGTCGATCTCGGCGCGTCGATCGCCTGTTCGGGCGTTTGCCTGACTGTCGTCGACAAGGGAGCGGGCGGCGGTACAGGCGGCGGTGCGAGCGGCTGGTTCGCCGCGGACGTGTCGGGCGAGACGCTGTCGCGCACCGCCGCCGGGCAATGGACCGCGGGCGCGAAGCTCAACCTAGAACGGGCGCTAAAACTCGGCGAGGAACTCGGCGGGCATATCGTCACGGGGCATGTCGACGGGATCGGCGAGATCGTCTCGGTCACGGCCGAGGGCGGATCGCACCGTGTCGTGATCGCGGCGGGGCCGGACATCGCACCGTTTGTCGCACCCAAGGGATCGATCACGCTCGACGGGGTATCGCTCACCGTCAACAGCGTCGACGACGAGCCCGAACGCGTGTTGATCGGGGTCAATCTGATCCCGCACACCGCCGCGGTCACCACCCTCGGCAGTCTTCACGCCGGTTCGCCGATTAATATCGAGATCGACGTGCTGGCCAGGTATCTCAAGCGCATGGAGCATTATCGTGGCCGCTAACCCGTCCTCCGGTCCCGAAGTCGCGCGGCTGCGCCACGGCTTCCTGTCCTCGCCAGAGGAACTGATCGACGAGGCCAAGAACGGCCGCATGTTCATCCTGGTCGATGACGAGGACCGCGAGAACGAGGGCGACCTCGTCATCCCCGCGCAGATGGCGACGCCGGAGAAGATCAACTTCATGGCCAAGCATGGCCGTGGTCTCATCTGCCTCGCGATGACCAAGAAGCGGGTTGAGGAGCTCGGCCTCGGGCTGATGAGCCGTCACAATGGCACGCGGCACGAAACCGCCTTCACCACCTCGATCGAGGCCCGCGACGGCGTGACGACCGGCATCTCCGCCGCAGACCGTGCGCGGACCATCTCGGTCGCGATCGATTCGTCCAAGGGCAAGGACGAGATCGTCACGCCGGGCCACGTCTTCCCGCTGGTCGCGCGCGACGGCGGCGTGCTGGTGCGCGCGGGCCATACCGAGGCGGCGGTCGATGTGTCGCGGCTCGCGGGGCTCAATCCCTCGGGCGTGATCTGCGAGATCATGAACGAGGACGGCACGATGAGCCGGCTCGACGACCTCGTGGCGTTCGCACAACTCCACAATCTCAAGATCGGGACGATCCGCGACCTGATCGCCTATCGCCGCCGCCACGACCATCTCGTCGAGAAGCGCGCCGAAATGGCGTTCGACTCGCGCTGGGGTGGCCAATGGAAGGCGATGACCTTCCACAACAAGGCGACCGGCGACGAGACGATCGCGCTGGTCAAAGGCCGGATCGACCCCGCCAAGCCCACGCTGGTGCGGATGCACACCATGTCGACCTTCGTCGATGTCTTCGGCGAGGAAAACGAACGATCGGGGCTGCTGTCACGCTCGATGGAGCTGATCGGCGAGGAAGGCGCAGGCGTGATCGTCGTGATCAACCGGCCGATGAAGGATTCGCTCACGCGCTTCATCAAGCTGCGCGGCGAGGGCAAGGGCGCTGGCGCGCCCGAGGTCGAGGAACTCCGCGATTACGGCGTCGGCGCGCAGATCCTTGCAGAGCTCGGGGTCGAGGAAATGATCCTGCTCACCAACACACATCACGCGCTCGTCGGGCTCGAAGGTTACGGCCTGTCGATCGTCGACGAACGTTCCATCCCCGGTACGGGCGGAGAATAATGGCCAAGATCCTCATCGTCGAAGCACGGTTTTACGACCATCTCAACGACCTGCTGCTCGAAGGCGCACGCGCCGCGATCGAGGAGGCGGGGCACAGCCACGAGACGATCACCGTCCCCGGTGCGCTCGAGATTCCGGGCGCGGTCGCGCTTGCGGCGGATAACGGCGACTATGACGGGTTCGTCGCGCTGGGTGTGGTGATCCGCGGCGAGACCTATCATTTCGAGATCGTCGCGGGCGAGAGCGCGCGCGGGTTGATGGCGCTGTCGATGGACGGTCTCGCGATCGGCAACGGCATCCTGACGACCGAGAACGAAGCGCAGGCGCTGACGCGCGCGCGGCGGGACGAGAAGGACAAGGGCGGCGAGGCCGCCAAGGCGGCGATCGCCATGATGGCGCTCAAGGACCGGTTTGGCTGAGCGGCGCGTGGTAAACGGGCCGATCCTGTTTACCGAACGGCTGATCCTCCGCCCGCTTGCGGCGGAGGATGCGGAAGGCTGGTATGCGTTCAATGCCGATCCGGTGACGATGCGGCATCTGGGCGGCGTGCAGGACCGCAGTACCGCGTGGCGCTCGCTGTGCATCATGGCGGGTGCCTGGCAGATCCGCGGGTTCTCGATGTTCTCGCTGATCGAGCGTGGCACCGGGCGGTGGGTCGGGCGAGTCGGGCCGTGGATGCCCGAGGGCTGGCCCGGGACCGAAGTCGGCTGGGGCGTTGCGCGGGCATTTGCGGGCCGGGGTTTTGCGCGCGAGGCGGCGGTGGCGACGATCGACTATGCGTTCGACGTGCTCGGCTGGGACGAGGTGATCCACACGATCGCACCGGACAACGTTGAATCTGCCGCGCTGGCGGCACGGCTTGGGTCGGTCAATCGCGGGCCAACGCAATTGCCTGCGCCGCTTGCGCATTTGCCCGTGGATGCGTGGGGGCAGACGGCGGCGGAATGGCGTGCGCGGGCGCGATCCAGGTAATCTGGATCTTCATAGTTAGCGCTTCCCCGGCGAAGGCCGGGGGCCAGTTGCGCAGGCGCTGGTAAGCAAGCGCAGCGCCTGAACTTCTCAGGTCTCGCTACTGGGCCCCGGCCTTCGCCGGGGAAGCATGACAGGGGGCTGCCCCCTTCCCACCATCCCCCCGCTTACTTATACTCGTGTCAATAAGCGGGAGAGCGACACGATGGCCTACGCCCACAGTTTCAAGGCGAACCCGCACTGGCTGCCACGCCAGAAACAATCCGCGATCCGCGCCATTCCCGGCGAGGACGGGCTTCCCTTCATCGGCAACACCTTCCGGATGCTGCGCGATCCGAGTGCATTCGGGCGGCGGATGATCGCGCAATATGGTCCGGTGTTCCGTAACAACGCGTTCGGCGGCCCGACCGTGACGCTGGTCGGCCCCGAGGCGAACGAACTCGTGCTGTTCGACCGGGAGCGCGTGTTCTCGTCCGAACAGGGCTGGGGGCCGCTGCTCAACCTGCTGTTCCCGCGTGGGTTGATGCTGATGGACTTCGAAAAGCACCGCGCCGACCGCAAGGTGATGGCGGTCGCGTTCAAGCCCGAGCCGATGCGGCATTATGCCGAGACGCTCAATGCGGGGATCGCGCGCGAAGTCGCAACCTGGGGCGACCGGCCGATGCGCTTCTACGATGCGATCAAGCAGTTGACGCTCGATCTCGCCGCCGAGAGCTTCCTCGGGATGCCGCTCGGTGCGGAAGCGAACCGGATCAACCAGGCGTTCGTCGACGAGGTGCAGGCGTCGATCACCCCGATCCGCATTCCGCTGCCGGGGACGCAAATGCGCAAGGGCGTCAAGGCGCGCGCCTATCTGATCGACCTGTTCAAACGCGAGATCCCGGCGCGGCGGGCAGGCGAGGGGCAGGACTTCTTCTCGCAATTCTGCCGCGCGACCGGCGACGACGGGCAACCGCTGTCCGCCGATGCCATCGCGGACCACATGAACTTCCTGATGATGGCGGCGCACGATACGATCACTTCGTCGGCGACGAGCCTCGTCATGCTGCTCGGGCGCAACCCCGAATGGCAGGAAAAGCTTCGTGCCGAGATCGCGGAGCTCGGGCTCAATGACGGCGGCGCGTTGCCTTACGGCCAGCTCGATCGGCTGGAATTGACCGACATGGCGTTCAAGGAGGCGCTGCGGATGATTCCGCCGGTGCCGTCACTGCCCAGGCGCGCGGTCAAGGATTTTGACTTCGGGGGCTATCATATTCCCGCGGGCAGCACGGTCAGCGTCAGCGTGGCGTACACGCACATGATGCCCGAGCTATGGCCCGATCCGGCGCGGTTCGATCCGCTGCGCTTTCTGCCCGATGCGGTGCGTGCGCGGCATAAATATGCGTGGGTGCCGTTTGGCGGGGGCGCGCACATGTGCCTTGGCTTGCACTTTGCGACGATGCAGATCCGGATCCTGATGACGCAGTTGCTGAGCCGCTACCGGATCGAGCTCGCTGCTGGGTCCGGCGCGGAATGGCAGGCGTGGCCGATTCCGCAGCCCAAGGATGGGTTGCCGTTGCGGTTCGTGCCGCTGGGGTAGGGGGTTGAGTGCAATGCCGTCATCCCAAGTCCGTCATTCCGCACAGACGAGAGGTCTGCAAAACCGTCCGTCATCCTGAACTCGTTTCAGGATCCAGCCCTCCGCGAGCTCGGACTATGCCTGTTGCGCGGTGGATGCTGAAACACGTTCAGCATGACGGCAGCGTTTGGGGCGCGAGGTTACGATCAAACCTCCGACTGTGGGTATGCAAAGGTTTCGCGCAGGCAGGAATGCTTCGTCTCGGATGACGAATCTGGGGGATGGCCGCCGCACCATCGCTGGCGCGGCGGTAGTCAAATAACGCTTACGCGTCGGCAGTCTGCAGGGCGGGGTAGTCGATATACCCTTCCGGCCCCTGGCTGTACCAGGTCTTGGCGTTGTCCTTCGCGAGCGGCGCGCCGGTGCGCAGGCGCTCGGGGAGGTCGGGGTTGCTGATGAAGGTGCGCCCGAACGCGATTGCGTCGGCTACGCCCGAATCGAGCGCGGCCTGCGCCTCCTCGACCGTCGTGTAGTCCGAGTTGAGCACCAGCGGCCCCTTGAAAACCTTGCGGATTTCGGGCGACTGCTTGGGTACGTCGGTCTTGCCGAAGGTGCCGTCGGGGCCGGGCTCGCGCAGTTCGAGGAAGGCGATACCGAGATCGTCGAGCACCTTGGCAGCCGCAGTGAACAGCGCGGTCGCGTTGCTGTCGTCCACCCCTTGCGAGTCGCCGTTGGGCGAGAGGCGGACTGCGGTGCGGTCGGCCCCTGCGACGCTGACGACGCGCTCGGTCACTTCGCGCAGCAGACGCACGCGGTTTTCGATCGATCCGCCGTAGGAATCGTCCCGGAAGTTGGCGTTATCGCGCAGGAACTGGTCGATCAGATACCCGTTTGCAGCATGAATCTGCACGCCGTCGAACCCGGCCGCCATCGCATTGCGCGTCGCCAGTTCGTAATCGTCGATCAACCGCGGGATTTCCGACAGCTCGAGCGGGCGGGCGGTCTCGAAGTCCTGCTTGCCCTCATAGGTGTGCGCCTGGCCCGCGGTCGCGGTTGCCGAGGACGAGACCGGCTGCATGCCGATCACCGAGGAATGGACCTGGCGGCCCATGTGCCACAACTGGACCATGATCCGGCCACCCGCGGCATGGACGCGGTCGGTGATCAGCTTCCACTGCGCGACCTGCTCGTCGTTCCACAGGCCCGGCGCGAACGGCCAGCCGAGCCCTTCGCGGCTGATGCCGGTGGCTTCGGTGATGATCAGCCCGGCACTCGCGCGCTGTTCGTAATAGGTCTGCATGATCTCGGTCGGCACGAACTCGCGGGTCGAGCGGCCACGCGTCAGCGGTGCCATGAGAATGCGGTTGGGCGAGTGGATGGCGCCAAGCTGGATGGGGTCGAACAGGCTGGGCATATGCGCAAAGTCCTTTTGCTATGACGCACTCAGATAGGACGCTACAGCACGCCATGCATCGCCGCACCGCCGAAAGAAAAACTGTCTCGTCCAAAATGCCGGTCGAACCGACCGCGATCGCGATCGCGGCGGTGATCCTCGCCAATGTCGCGCTGGCGTTCGGGCCGTGGTTCGTGCGGCTGGCGGATGTCGGGCCGGTGTCCTCCGCCTTCTGGCGGATCACGCTCGCCGCACCCGTGCTGATGGCGGCGGCGCTGTCGACCGGCTGGCGACCATGGGCCACTAGCGGCATCGAGACCGGGGGCAAGCCACGGCCAGCGAACGTCGGCCTGTCGCCAATGCTGTGGTTCGTGATCGCGCTCGGGGGGGTGTGCTTTGCCGCGGATCTCGCGAGCTGGCATCTCGGCATCCTGCGCACCACGCTCGCCAATGCGACGCTGTTCGGGAATTGCGCGATCCTGATGTTCCCGATCTACGGCTTCCTCGTGGCGCGCGCCTGGCCGACGCGGATCCAGGGAATCGCGCTGCTGCTCGCCGGCGTCGGTGCGATCCTGTTGATGGGGCGGTCGTATCAGCTCGATCCGCGCAATCTGGCGGGGGACATGCTCTGCCTGCTCGCGGGCGTGCTCTACACCGGCTATTTCATCCTGATGGCACGCGCCCGCGCGACGATGGCGCCGATCCCGGCGCTCGCGCTGTCCACGCTCGCCAGCATCCTGCCGCTCCTCATTTTCGCGCTGCTGCTCGGCGAGCGCATGTGGCCGACACAGTGGGGGCCGCTGCTCGGGCTCGCGCTGGTCAGCCAGATCATCGGGCAGGGGCTGATGATCTTCGCGCTCGGCCGCCTGCCGCCGTTGATCGTCGGACTTGCGCTGCTGGTGCAGCCGGTGGTCGGCGCGACGATCGGCTGGACCGTTTACGGCGAGAAGCTCGGCCTGCCCGACCTGTTCGGCGCGTCGCTCGTCGCGGTCGCGCTGGTGCTGGTAAGCCGCCGCGCCCGCGACTAGATAGGGCGGATGGCCGATCCGATCCCGCTCTCCGTAGCCCCCGCCACCCTCACCGCCAATCGGCTCGCCGATGCGACGCTCGACGAGATCCGCGCCGCGCTCGCGCCGTCGATCGCGGACAATGCCGGGTTCGACGGCTGGGGCGATGCCGCGCGCGACATGGCGGCGGATCAGGCGGAGGTCGACCGCGATGTCGCACGGCTCGCCTTTCCGGGCGGAGCGGTCGACATGATCGAGGCGTGGTTCGCAGCGATCGACGCGGAGATGCTTGCGCGGCTGCCGCAGGAACGGCTGATGACGATGAAGATCCGCGACCGGATCACCGCGCTGGTCGAGGCGCGGCTCGATATCGTCGCGCCCAACCGCGAGGCATTGCGGCGCGCGCTGGCGATCCTGGCGTTGCCGCAGAATGCGGTGCGCGGGGTGAAGCTCGGCTGGCACGCCGCCGACGTGATGTGGCGCGCGGCGGGCGATACCGCGACCGACTATAACCATTATACCAAGCGCACGCTGCTCGCGGGCGTTTACGGCGCGACGGTTACCGTGTTTCTGGACGATGCGAGCGACGGCCATGCCGACACGCGCGCTTTCCTCGCGCGGCGGATCTGGGGGATCATGCGGTTCGAACGCGTCAAGGCACGGCTGGTAGGCCAGTCGGAGCTGCGTCCGAGTTTCTCGCGGTTTGTCGGGCGGTTGCGGTATCCGGCGGTGTGATTTCGCGGGGGGCAAGCGTCGTCCGACAGGGTGCGCGCGTTTTGCCAAACCGTCCGTCATCCTGAACTCGTTTCAGGATCCAGCCCTCCACGAGTCCGGTCCATGCTTGTCGCACGGTGAATGCTGAAACAAGTTCAGCATGACGGCAACTTTTGGGGCGCGCGAGGAGACGGCGAGCGACCGCGCCATCCTGCGGCGTTAATACGACGAGCTGCGAACCGATCGCAAATATCACTGGCTATCCGCTCCCGTTATTGATAATCAGTCGCATCATGGATATGTCCACTCCCGTGAAGCATTCCCTCAGCCTCGAATCGCTGCCGCACCGTCAGGTCGCGACCGTTTCCGCGATCGACTGGACGCATCTGTCGACTCCGGAGGCGCGCCGCTTGCGCGAATTCGGCTTCGATGAAGGCGTTGGAGTCGAAGTGCTGCACCGCGCAAGCCTCGGCAAGGGGCCGATCGCATGCCGGATCGGGCGGATGACCGTTGCCCTGCGCCGCGCGGTTGCGGGCGCGATCCTTGTTTCGCCCGTCACGCAATAAGTGATTCCTCAACGATGACCGCCACGCCACTCGTGGCGCTGGTCGGCAATCCCAATGCCGGCAAGAGCGCGCTGTTCAACGCGCTGACCGGCGCGCGCCAGAAGGTCGGCAATTATCCCGGCGTCACGGTCGAGCGGCATTCGGGCAAGCTCGTGCTGGCGGATGGCCGGACCGTCGATCTGGTCGATCTTCCCGGCGCGTACAGCCTCGATCCCTCGAGCCCCGACGAACGCGTCACGCGTGACGTCGTCACCGGCACGCAGACCGGCGAGCGGCTGCCCGATGCGCTGGTGGTGGTGCTCGACGCGTCCAACCTCGACAACCACTTGCGCTTTGCGCTCCAGTTGATCGCGCTGGGCTTACCGGTGGTGGTCGCGCTCAACATGTTCGATCTCGCCGAGCGCGACGGTCTGACGCTCGATCCCAAAAAACTGTCCGAGGAACTCGGAGTCCCGGTCGTCGCGACCGTCGCGGTGCGGCGGCGCGGGCTGGACGAGCTCAAGACGCTGCTCGCCGGGATCGTTGATGCCGACGCCGCGATCCGGCTGCGCCCGAGCAACCATGCGATCGGCGAGGACATTGTCACGCTGCAACGCCGCGCACGCCACATCGCGACCGCGGCGACGATTTCCGAAGCACCGGTGCGCCGCTGGACGCATGCGCTCGACGCCGTCGCGCTGCATCCGGTGTTCGGGCTGCTGCTGCTGGCCACGATCCTGTTCGTGATGTTCCAGGCGGTGTTCAGCTGGGCGACCGTCCCCGCCGACGCGATCGACGCGGGGTTCAAGGCGCTCGAGGACATGATCAAGGCGAACCTGCCCGATTCGATTCTGCGCTCGCTCGTCACTGACGGGGTGATCGCAGGGGTCGGCGCGGTGATCGTGTTCCTGCCGCAGATCCTGATCCTGTTCCTGTTCATCCTCGTGCTCGAGGCATCGGGCTATATGGTCCGCGCCGCCTTCCTGATGGACCGCATCATGGCGAGCGTCGGCCTGTCGGGGCGTGCGTTCATTCCGCTCCTGTCAAGTTTCGCCTGCGCGATTCCCGGGATCATGGCGACTCGCACGATCGAGGACGAGAAGGACCGGCTGACCACCATCCTGATCGCGCCGCTGATGACCTGCTCGGCGCGGCTGCCGGTGTACACGCTGGTGATCGGCGCGTTCATTCCCAACCGGCAAGTGCTGCCCTTCATCGGGTTGCAGGGGCTGGTGATGTTCTCGCTCTATCTGCTCGGTGTGGTCGGTGCGTTCGTCGTTGCATTGGTGCTGCGGCGGACCGTCACCCAAGGCGTCTCGTCGGGCTTCATGATGGAAATGCCCAAATATCAGATGCCGCGGTTGCGCGACGTCGCGATCGGGCTGTGGGCGCGCGCGGAGATCTTCCTCAAGCGCGCCGGCACGATCATCCTGTTCTCGACCGTGATCCTGTGGGCGTTGCTGAGCTTCCCCAAGCCGCCGGTCGGAAGCACAGTCTCGCCGGTCAATTATTCGGTTGCAGGCCGTATTGCCAATGCGATCGAGCCGGCGTTCCGCCCGATTGGGTTCAACCGCGACATCGTGCTTGCGCTGATCCCGGCGATGGCGGCGCGTGAAGTCGCGGTCGCCGCGATCGGGACGGTCTATGCGATCGACAATCCCGACAGCGCGTCGGGGGGGCGACAGATGATCGACAACCTCCGTGGGCGCTGGAGCCTGCCGACCGCGCTCGCCTTCCTGATGTGGTTCGTCTTCGCGCCGCAGTGCATTTCCACGATCGCCGTCACCCGGCGCGAGACCAACGGTTGGCGCTGGCCCGCCTTCATGGTTGGCTATTTGTTCACGCTCGCCTACATCGCTGCAGGAGCCACCTATTGGGCGGCAATCGGACTCGGGCTGTAACGGCCCCCTAGCAGCGGGATGCGAAAGACATGGCGGGCAGCGTCAACAAGGTGATCATCGTCGGCAATCTTGGCCGCGATCCCGAAAGCAAGAGCTTCCAGAACGGCGGCAAGGTCGTCAACCTGCGCATCGCGACGTCGGAAAGCTGGAAAGACAAGAACAGCGGCGAGCGCAAGGAGCAGACCGAATGGCATTCGGTCGCGATCTTCAACGAGGCGCTGGGCGGCGTCGCGGAGCGCTATCTGCGCAAGGGTTCCAAGGTCTATATCGAGGGCGCGCTCAAGACGCGCAAATGGCAGGACGCGCAGGGGCAGGACCGCTATTCGACCGAGATCGTGCTGCAGGGCTTCAACGGCGTGCTGACGATGCTCGACGGTGCGCCGGGTGCGGGCGGCGGTGCGGGCGGCGGCGGCGGTGGTCGTGACGACTTCGGCGGTGGCGACGACTTCGGTGGCGGCTCGGGCGGCGGCGGTAGTGGTGGCTACGGCGGCGGCGGCAACCGTGGTGGCGCAAGCCGCGGCGGCGGCGCGTCCGGCGGCGGTTCGTCCGGTGGTGGTGCGGCTCGCGGCGGGTTCGCGGACGATCTCGACGACGACGTTCCGTTCTGAACTGAACCGGTCCCGCAGCGTTCGGTTAACCTATGATAAATGCCCTTTCGTTCGACGCGCCGATCGGCCACGGCTGGCGCGTCGATGAGACGGTTCGCGCGGCAGCCATTGCCGAGCACCGGATCGACACGCTGCGCGACGACGCGGCGCTGAAGACGATCACCGATTTCGCCGCAGAATTGTGCGACGCGCCGATCGCGCTGGTCAGCATCGTCGAACTCAGCCGGCAGACATTCCTGTCGCGCACCGGGCTCGATGCGACCGAGACGCCGCGCGAAATGTCGTTCTGCGCGCATGCGATGCTCGGCGACGACGTGATGGTCGTTCCCGATGCCCGGCTGGACCCGCGCTTTACCGACAATCCGCTCGTCACCGGCGAGATGGGGATCCGCTTCTATGCCGGTGTCCCGCTGGTCAGCGACGACGGCGTTCCTTTGGGGTCGCTGTGCATCATCGACACCGAGACGCGCGAAGGGCTGACCCCGTTGCAACGCCGCGGTTTGAAGGTTCTGGCGAACGACGTGCTCAACCGCCTGACCGACAGCCGCGACAAGGAAAGCGCGCGCGCGGTGATCGCGGATCGCGAAGGGCGGTTCCGCACGCTGGCGGACAGCATGCCGCAGATGGTGTGGTCGACGCTGCCCGACGGTTTCCACGATTATTACAATGCGCGCTGGTACGAATTCACGGGCGTGCCCGCAGGGTCGACCGATGGCGCGGGCTGGAACGACATTTTCCACCCCGACGATCAGGATCGCGCGTGGGCCGTGTGGCAGCATTCGCTCGCGACCGGGGAGCCGTATCAGATCGAATACCGGCTGCGACACCATGACAGCACCTATCGCTGGACGCTCGGCCGCGCGCTGCCGATGACCGACGACAGCGGCGCGATCCTGCGCTGGATCGGCACCTGCACCGACATCCACGAACAGAAACTGGCGAGCGAAGAGCGCGAGGTCATCGCGCAGGAATTGAGCCACCGCATCAAGAACATCTTTGCGGTGATCTCGGGACTGATCTCGTTTGCCGCGCGATCGCATCCCGATTTCCGCCCGATCGCGGACGATCTTCGTTCGCGTGTCACCGCGCTTGGCCGCGCGCACGACTTCGTTCGCCCGCACAGCGCGAACTCACGGCCGCACGCGCACCAGAACAGCCTTCACGGACTGCTCGAGGCGCTGTTCCTGCCGTATCAGCCGGCTGACGCCGCGCGAATCCGCGTCAGCGGGACTGACGTCGCGATCGACGACCGGTCGGCGACACCGCTTGCGTTGCTGTTTCACGAACTCGCCACCAACGCGGTCAAATATGGCGCATTGTCGAACGATTCGGGCCATGTCGCGGTGACGATCGATGTCGATGCCGACCAGGTCGCGCTGACCTGGCACGAGCATGGGGGGCCTGCGGTGTCGCATCCCGCAACCGTGGGGTTTGGCGCGCAGCTGATCGACCTGAGCGCGACGCGACAATTGGGCGGGACCGTCGTCCACGATTGGGCGGAGGACGGGCTGCGGGTCGTGTTGAAGGTATCGAACGCGGCGCTGAGCCGCGGCTGACGGTCAGGCGAGCAGGACGAAGTCGGCGTTGACGCCTTCCTGCCGCGGCGTGTCCCCGGCGGTTGCCGCAGCCGCCGCGCACAGGATCGCCGATTCGCTGAACGGCTTGCGCACATAGCCGAGGGCGCCGCTCGGGTGCGCGATCTGGCTCGGGTTGGCGGTCACGAACACGACCTTCAGACCGTATTTTTCCGCCAGCGTCCTCGCAAGCTCGGGTCCGGTCGGACCGTCGCGCAGATTGATGTCGACCAGCGCGAAACTGCAATTCTCGGCAGCATCGAGGGCGCCCAGTTTGTCCGCCGCGATTGCCTTCACCGCATAGCCCGCGTCGACCAGGATACGCTCGAGATCGAGCGCGACGAAGATCTCGTCTTCGACGATCAGCGCGGTGGGGATGGACATAACGGGAACACGATCTGCATGATGTAAGTTAATGCTGCGAACCCCGCGCAGAAAGCTTTGGTTCCGCAGAATCTTTAGAACTAAGTAAGAATACAGCATGTTCCGCACGGAAGTTCGCGGCCGCGGAGGTCGTCTGCTTGTCACCCGACAGGAACCATGCCCCCTCGACCGCAATGTCGCGCACCTTCACGAACGCACGGAAATCGTCGATCGTGACGTGGTGGATGTTGGGCGTGTCGAACCATTGCTCGGGCAATAACCGCGTCACCGGCATCCGCCCGCCCCACAGCAGCGACAGCCGCACGCGCCAATGCGCGAAATTGGGGAAGGACACGAACGCGCGCCGTCCGATCCGGAGCAGATGATCGAGCACGACGTCGGGGCGGTGCGCGGTCTGTAGCGTCTGGCTGAGGATCGCGTAATCGAAGCTGGCGTCGGGATATTCGGCGAGGTCGATGTCGGCATCGCCCTGGATCACCGACAGCCCGCGCGACACCGCCGCCGCGACATTGCCCGCATCGAGTTCGAGCCCGCGCGCATCGACGTGCTTGGTATCGCGCAACGCCGCCATCAGTGCGCCATCGCCGCACCCGACGTCGAGCACGCGCGCGCCGGGTTCGATCCGGTCGGCGATGATCGCGAGATCGGGGCGGAGCGTCATTGCGGCGCCCGCAGCATCGCGGCGGCTTCGGGCGACAGCCGTTCCATATAGCGGTCGGCACGCAGCAACGGATGGAAGCCGAGCGCGGCATAGACGCCGTGCGCATCATTGGTGACCAGCCCGATTCGGCGGAGCGCGGCATAATCGGAGCGGTCGAGGAACCACGCCACCATCCGCCGCCCGAGCCCGCGGCCACGGCCGGGCTCGTCGACCCATACGTCCGCCAGCCAGGCGAAGGTCGCGCCGTCGGTGATCATCCGCGCAAAGCCGAGCTGCTCGGTCCCGCGATACGCGCCCAGCGCGTGCGACCCCGCAATCGCACGCGCGACCGTCGCGCGCGCGATGCCGGGGGACCAGTAGCTCGACGCGAGCCAGCCGTGGATGCGATCCACCTGCGAGAGCGCGCTGTCGTCGGACAGGATAATTTCGGTCATGCGCCAGCCCTCAGGAAACCATCGACGACGCGGTTCAACTCGGGCGCCTCCAGCAGGAACGCGTCGTGCCCGAACGGGCTCGACAATTCGACGAAACTGACCGGCGCACCCGCCGCGTTGAGCGCGTGGACGATCGCGCGCGATTCCGCGGTCGGGTACAGCCAGTCGGTATCGAAACTGACCAGGCAGAAGCGCGCCTTGGTCGCGCGGAAGGCGTTGGCGAGGTGGCCGCCATGTTCCTCCGCAAGATCAAAATAATCCATGGCTCGCGTAATGTAGAGATAGGAGTTGGCGTCGAACCGGTCGACGAAGCTGATCCCCTGGTGCCGCAGATAGCTTTCGATTTGGAAATCGGCGTCGAACCCGAAGCTCTTGGCGTCGCGCGCCTGCAGCCGCCGCCCGAACTTGGCGGTGAGCCCGGCCTCGGACAGATAAGTGATATGCGCCGCCATCCGCGCGACCGCGAGGCCGGCGGCGGGAGGGTCGGCCTCGGCATAATAGGCCCCCTCGCGCCATTTCGGGTCGGCCATCACCGCTTGTCGCCCGACTTCGTGGAACGCGATGTTCTGCGCGGTGTGCCGCGCGGTCGAGGCGATGACGACGACCGCGCGGACCCGGTCGGGGAAGGTCGCGGGCCAGCTCAGCGTCTGCATCCCGCCCATCGACCCGCCGACCACCGCCGCGAGCGTCTCGATCCCGAGATGATCGAGCAGCATCGCCTGCGCGCGCACCATGTCGCGGATCGTGATGACGGGGAAGCTCATCCCCCACGGAACGCCGGTCGCGGGGTTGACCGTGGCGGGACCCGACGACCCCATGCAACTGCCCAAGACGTTTGAACAGATGATGAAATGCCGCGTCGGATCGACCGGCTTGCCCGGGCCGACCATCCGTTCCCACCAGCCGGGCTTGCCCGTCACCGGGTGCCGCGAGGCGACATGCTGGTCGCCGGTCAGCGCATGGCAGATCAGGATCGCGTTCGAGCGATCGGCATTGAGCGTGCCATAGGTCTCATAGGCGATCTCGACCGGGGACAGCAGCGCACCGCCATCGAGCCGCAACGGGCCCGGCACCATGACGTGGCGGGCAAGCCCGAAGCGCGTGTCGTCCATGGCCGTAGCGGATAAGCCTGTGCCGCCGTGCGTACAAGCGTCTCGGCGCGGCGGCGCTCCGGCTTGCCTTCGCCAGATCGATCCGCCATGCCGCGCGCCATGTTGCCCTTCGCCCGCGTCACCATCATCGGCATCGGTCTGATCGGATCCTCGATCGCGCGCGCGGTCCGCGCGACGATGCCGACGGTACGGCTGACCGGCTATGACGCCGACCCCGACGTCCGCGCGATTGCCGACCGGATCGAGCTGTTCGACGACGTTGCCGACAGCAGTGGCGCTGCGGTGATCGACGCCGATCTCGTCATCCTGTGCGTGCCCGTCGGCGCGATGGGCGCCGCCGCCGTGGAATTCGCCGCCGACCTGCCAGCGGAGGCGATCGTCAGCGATGTCGGCAGTTGCAAGGCGGAAGTCGTCCGCGCGCTGGGCGAAGCGTTGCCGGGGGTCGTCTTCGTTCCCGCGCATCCGGTCGCGGGCACCGAGCGCAGCGGCCCAGAGGCGGGCTTCGCGACGCTGTTCCACAAACGCTGGTGCATCATCACCCCGCCCGAGGGGACCGATCCGCTCGCGGTCGAGCGCGTCGCGGAATTCTGGCGGCGGCTGGGCGCGGAGATCGAAATGATGGCGCCCGACCATCACGACCGTGTGCTCGCGATCACCAGCCATTTGCCGCATCTGATCGCCTATACGATCGTCGGGACCGCATCGGACATGGAGGAAGTGACACAGTCCGAGGTGATCAAATATTCGGCGGGCGGTTTCCGCGATTTCACGCGGATCGCGGCGTCCGACCCAACGATGTGGCGCGACGTGTTCCTCGCGAACCGCGAGGCGGTGCTCGACATGCTGCAACGCTTTTCCGAGGATCTGACCGCACTCCAGCGCGCGATCCGCTGGGGGAAGGGCGACGAGCTGTTCGAGCTGTTCTCCAAGACGCGCGATATCCGGCGCGGGATCATCGAACAGGGGCAGGACGATCCGGCCCCCGATTTCGGGCGCACGCACGAATAACGCGCTTCGTTGGTGCTGAAAAACCGTCCGTCATCCTGAACTTGTTTCAGGATCCAGCCATCCGCGAGTCCGGACTATGCCTGTTGCACGGTGGATGCTGAAACAAGTTCAGCATGACGGCAGCTTTTGGGGCGCGGATGACAATCAAACCACCGATTGCCTTTAATGCAAATGTCCCGCCGTCGCGGGGATGACGCAACTAGAGTGAGGTCACCCCTGCTGGCTCCCGCTCCAGCGCATTGATCGCCGCGTGCACGCGCGCTTCCGCTTCCTCGCGTGGCAGGCCCGGCGGGATCGGCGTGCCGAAGCGGTACGTCACCGTCCCCGGAAGGTGCGGCCCCTCGCGCGGCCACACCAGCCCGCTGTCGATCGCGATCGGCACGACCGGGATCTTGAGCATCTGGTACAGACCCGCAAACCCCGCCTTGAGTTCGGGTTCCTCGCCCGGCGCGACCCGCGTGCCTTCGGGGAAGATCAAGATCGATCGCCCCGCCGACAACGCCACCCGCGCCTCGCGCAGCATCCGCCGCAGCGCACCCGCCGACGCCTCGCGGTCGACCACGATCACCCCGTATTGCTTCGCCGCCCAGCCCCATACCGGAATGTCGGCAAGCTCCTGTTTCATCACGATCGCCGGGTGCCGCAGCATCCGCCCGAGCTCGAGCGTCTCGTACATCGCCTGATGCTTGGCGGCGTACAGGACCGGGCCGTCGTAGAATCGCTCGCCCTCGATCCGCTTGAAGATGCGCAGGAACGTCCGCGTGGTCAGGCCGTGATATTGCGTCCAGAAATGGGTGTGCGCGATCATCGCCTTGGTGCCGAACAGCGCGGAGATCGCCGAGGTCAGCACGATCGGCACCGACCCGGTATAGAACACGATCTTGAAGATCAGATTGCGTATCGCGTTCATGTAGCCGCCCCAATCAGCAACGCCGCGCGGCGCAACAGCAATTTGTTATATTCGGCAATCAGCACCGGATAGCGTGGCTTGCTCGGCACCCCGTCGCCGAGCACGGTCGCGTCGCCGTCCAGCGCGTTGACGAGTTCGAGCCGGGCGCGCGGCAGATGCCAGTCGGACGTCACCAGCCGGACCGAGCGATAGCCGTGTTCGCGTACCCAGTCGGCGGTCTCGTCCGCATTGGAGCGCGTATCGACCGCCTCGTGCCCGAGATCGATGCAGCAGGTGAACAACCGCGCGCTGACGTCATATTCGTGCGCCAGCTCGCTGGGTCGGACCTGCGGCGCAACACCGCTGATCAACATCCGCTTGGCGGCATGATCCTGCAACAGCGCGAGCCCGCGCGTGATTCGCCCCGACGACCCGGTCAGCACGACGATCGCGTCGGTCTTCGCCCCCGCTACGGGTGCCGGCCCAGGCATGGTCGCGAGGAACAAGCCGAACCCGCCGCCCCACATCACCGCCAACACTCCGATCAGGCGCAGGATCACAACACCCGCCTCAATGCCGCGAGCACCGCCAGGCGGGCCGCCAGCGTCGCCAGCAGCGCAAAGGCAATCGGCAGACACGCAAGAATCACCCAGTCACTCACCCCGAGCCGCAACCCGGCGACGAGATCCGACCCCAGCGCGTCGAGCTGCGCGCCGACCAGCATCACCACACCGAACGCCACCGCCATCCCGATCACGCCGCCGATCAGCGTATCGAGACCGATCCGCCGCTGGAACAGCCGCGCGACCTGGACATCGGTCGACCCGAGCATGTGGAGCACGTCGATCGTATCGCTATGCGTGTCGAGCCCGGCACGCGCCGCGAGGATCACGACGGCGGCGGTCGCGCCCGCCATCAGCAGCACCAGTCCGCCCGCCATGCCGGTCAGCATCGTCATGACCGAGCGCACCGGCGCCAGCCAGCTTTCCTGACGATCCACCCGCGCGCCCGGTGCGGCGGCGCGCACCGCAGCGCGGACCCGCGCCAGCGTGGCAGGGCTCGTCTCTGCCAGGTCGACATCGATCATCGCGGGGATCGGCAGGTCGGAGTCCGCCCCGTCCGCGCCGAGCCACGGCTCGAGCATGTCGGCGAGATGCGCCGGGTCCACCGCGACCGCGCGGCGCACTTCGGGGAGCCGCTGCAACGCCGCCAGCGCCGCTGCGGCCTCACGGGTGCGGGCGTGTTCGGCGGGCGTGGCGATCTGCACCGTGAGCCGCCCGGCAAGCTGGCGGTCGAGCACCGCCGCGACCCCCAGCGTCGCGAGCCCGAATGCGGCGGCGAGCACCGTCAGGAACAGCATGATTGCCATCACCCACGCCATCGCGCGCGTACCGCGCCGATCATCGAGCAACCGCCGATCCGCCGCAAGGAGCCGTGCGGTCATTGTACTGTGCCGGGCACTGTGCCGGGCACTGCGCCAGGCGGCGGGAAGCGCAACGCGCCCGTCGGATCGACCAACCGCCCCTGGTCGAGCCGCAGCATGTGCGCGTGCGGGATCCGGGCGAGCGTGTGGAAGTCATGCGTCGCGAGCACCACCGTCGTCCCCAGCCGGTTGAGCGAATCGAACAGGTGGAGCAGGCGTTCCGCCATGTCGGGATCGACGTTGCCAGTCGGTTCGTCTGCGACGAGAATCTCCGGGCGCCCAATCACCGCGCGCGCGATCGCGACGCGCTGCTGCTCGCCGCCCGACAGCGTGGGGGGACGCGCATCGACCTTGTCCGACAGCCCGACCCAGCCGAGCATCTCGCGCACCGGCGCCGCGACGTCGCGCTCGGGCACCCCCGAGACGCGCAGCGGCAGCGCGATATTGTCGAACGCGGACAGATGCGGAACCAGCCGGAAATCCTGGAACACCACCCCGATCCGCCGCCGGAACCCGGGCAGCCGCGCGCGCGGCAACGTCACCGCATCCTCGCCGAACAGCCGGATGCTGCCGCGCGTCGGGCGTTGCGAGAGATACAGCAGGCGGAGCAGCGACGTCTTCCCCGCGCCCGACGCGCCGGTCAGGAAATAGAAGGCGCCGCGCGACAGCACGAAGCTGACGTCGGACAACGTCTCCTGCCCCGTCCCGTAGCGAAGCCCCACATTCTCGAATTGAACGATATTCGCCATGCGGCGTGCGCTACTCGCTACTTGTCCATGCCCCGCATCCTGCATCGCACGATCTCCGCCGCCGCGACAAGCGCGCAGGTGCCTTGCCGATCCGACGCTTCCCGTACGGCTCTTGCCACGGGGACCGTGGAGCGCGTAGATTCCCGGTACATCGTGGACGTTCCGGCCGGTGTATGCTGCGCGTTGCCGGGCCCCAGCGTCTGCCCTATTTTGAATGCCCCCGATGATCCTCGAATGTACCGAGTGCGAAACCCGCTATGTAATCCCCGATGGCGCGATCGGGCCGGAAGGGCGCACCGTGCGCTGCGCCAATTGCAAGCATAGCTGGTTCCAGGAGCCCGAACCCGCGCTCGAACTCGATCAGCCGATCGCGGAAGAGGTTGAGGATGACGGGGAACCGGACGCCCCGGCGGCGATTCCACTCAAGCCCCGCACACTCGAACCGGTCGAAGCCCCGGCGTTGCTGCGTCGCGACGCCGCACCGATCGCGCAAGGTCCCGCGACCGCAGCGCCCGAGCCAACGCGCGGCTTTGTCGACTATGACGCGTTCGCGCATCAGCCACCGTTCCGCGCACGCCGCAACCCGGCACGCCGCTGGACGATCGCCGCGGTCATCGCGGGCGTCGCGATGCTCGGCGCGACCGCGGCGATCATCACCAACGGTGCCCCGCGGACCGCCGCGGCGCTGTTCCATTCCACGACCGAGACCCCGCTCCGGATCGTCAACAAGCCGATCGATCGGCACGATTACAACGGCAACGAGGTCTTCGCGGTCAGCGGAACGGTGCTCAACCCGAGCGACACGCGCCAGCGCGTTCCCGATATCCGCGCCGACCTGCTCGATTCGCAACGCCGCGTGGTGTTCAGCTGGGTGATCCGCCCCGAGGCGACCGCGCTGCCGCCGAAGGGGCGCGTCGAGTTCAACAGCGCGAAACTCGACGTGCCGGTCAATGCGAAGTTCCTGTCGCTGAGCTTTTCGGGCGAACCCGCGCACTGACCAGCACGAATCGCGCGCCGTGCAACACCGTCGCCGCGACCATCCCCAGACCCGAGGCATAGACCAGCCCGAGCGGCCCCGCGCCCTGTGTTACCAGCAGCCAGCCGAGGCCCCCGGTCACGACGAAGAAGGCGATGATACTGTTCACCCCCGCGACGATCTGATCGCCGAGCGAGCGGAGCGCGTAGACGAACACGAGCTGCACCCCGTCGAACAGGATGAACGGCACCCACACCGGCAGCATCGCCAACGCCGCCGCATGGACCCCCGCCGCCGCCGGAAACGCATCGACCACGGGCACGCGGAACAGCAGCACCACCACCGCCAGCGCGCCCGTGATCACCGCCGCAAGCCCCACGGCGATCAACGCGCGCGAGCGGACCTGCGCGGGCAGGTCTTCCCCCACCGCATTGCCGACCCGCACCCCCGCCGCCGAGGCAAGACCGACCGCCGCCCCGAACGTCACGTTGTGGAGTGAGAAGACGATCTGGAACGCATGCGCGGTCACCGGCCCGAGATCGGTCGACAGGGCGATGAGAATCGAAAATCCCGCGAGTTCCAGTCCCGATGCAACCGCAGGCACCGCGCCGAACCGCGCGAGCCGGAGCGCGCCCGGCACCGCCGCCCGCCACGCGCCAAGCGTCATGATCCGCACGCCGCGCGCCCGCGCGTCGCGGGTCGTCCACGCCACGCCGAGCATCCCCGCCGCGCCCAGCAGCGACGCGATCGTCGTCGCGAGCGCCGCGCCGACCGCCCCCAGCGCAGGCGCGCCGAAATGCCCGTCCGCCAGCACCCAGGCGAGCAGCGCGTTGATCGGCAGCGTCGCGAGGTTGACCACCGTCACCCGCCGCGGGCGCGAGACGCCCTCCAGGAAGAAGCTCGCCGCGATGCTGATCATTTGCGCGGGATAGGCGAGCGCCATCACCCGCACGACCGCCGCCGCCGGATCGACCAGCGCAGGCGCGACTCCGATGATTCCCAGCAGCGGACCCGCGAACAGCCCGAACCCGAGCGCGCCGACCAGCCCCAACATCGCCGCAAGCACGAGTCCCTCGCGCAGCGTCGCGCCCGTCGCGGGCAGATCGCGCGCGCCGTCCGCCCGCGCGGTGAAGACGAGGATCCCCGACAACCACGCCAGCCCCGCGACGATCGTCACGAAGGTCAGCGCGCGACTCGCGCCGAAGGCGGCGACCTGCTCGGTCCCGGTGAGGCCCACCACGACGACATCGGTGACGTTGAGGATCGTCCAGTTGAGGCTGGTGAGCATCACCGGCCACGCCAGCGCGAGGATCCGGCGCGTCTCCGCCAGGGTGGAAGGGCGCGCTGGGGTCATACCCTGCTGCTACGGGAAGCGCATAAAAAGCGAAAGCCTTGAGCGTCAGCCATTGCGTCCCCCGAATAGTCTTGCTAGGGGCGCTCGCCTACCAGCTGCCGGGCTTGCCCGGTGATGTTACGTGCGGCCGTGGCGGAACTGGTAGACGCGCAACGTTGAGGTCGTTGTGGGCGAAAGCCCGTGGAAGTTCGAGTCTTCTCGGCCGCACCATTTTCCCAGATGCTGAAATGAGATACTCCCGTCAGGGAGCCCAGTGCGCTGTCCGGTCCTGACCGAACGTTGGTCGCCTTCGTACGAACGGGAGTCTGACTCCCCTCGTCAGACGGAAGCGAAACCCGGCTTGCTCTCCTGCGCAGGCAGGAGCCCAGGGTTCCACACGCTACAAGACGTTGTCTTGCTTGACCCTGGATTCCTGCGTTCGCAAAAAAGCGAAATATCCAATAATCTACAGTAGCAGCGCGCTGTTTTCTTGCATTTTCAAGTCGCGGCTAAAACTAGCTGATCAGCAGCAATTGACTTCGATCGCCTATGATCCTCTGCTCAGAACTGGCTTGGGGGCAAGCCTGTTCAATGGGGGGATTAATATGAGCCTGAGACTGTGCGCGATCGTCTTTCTGACGACGCAGACCTTCGCGACCGTAGCTGCGGCACAGCAAACGCTGGTCGTTGGGGGCTCGGCTCCGTCCGTTCTTAGGATCGGAACCCAAGTTCCTGTCAGGCTGCGATCTGAACTGACGACCCAGAACAAGGCTCTGCGAGTCGGGCAGCGGTTCGAAGTGGAGACCAGCGAGCCGATCACACTGGAAGATCACATCGTTATCCCGACGGGAACGTCAGGCGTCGGAGAAGTCACCAGCGTAACGAACAAGGGAATGTGGGGAAAGTCGGGTCATTTCGGTATCCGCTTATTGTACCTGCGGATTGGAGACCGCCAAATTCGATTGTCGGGAACCCTCGATGACAAAGGCGTCGCACTTGGTCTGGGCGCGGCGGCCGTGTCCGCCATTGTGTTCCTGCCAGCAGGATTTTTCATGACTGGCACGAGCCCTCACATGCCCGCCGGAACGATCATTAAGGGCTCGCTGGACGAGGACGTTCCGGTGTCCTTTGCAGACGCCACGCCGCCCAAGCCAATCGTGGCAGCGGCAATGCCGCTCCAGCAGACGTCGCTCAAGCCGAGCGCCACGCCCACGACGGGCAGTCTCCCCGCCGCTGCGACGGCCCCTGTTCGTTCGGACAAATGATGTAAGGACCATGTCGCAGGGTCCTGCGGCATGGTCTTTTGGCACATCGACTAGGGTGACCACGCGCCTTGGCGGGCTGCCAGGCTTGCTTAGGGACAGCCGTGGCGAAACTGTTGACGCGCAGTCTGGGCTCGCGCCACTGCACCACCGAATATCGTGCGCGTTGGACTGCGCAAGAACCAAGGTTCGCCTTGAGCAGGCATGGCAGTCTCGCTTTCCCGAAAATTATCAGGCCCCTTGGTGGATCGATGTGCAGCAGGCCAATGCTGGCTAGTATTATTGCCTTGAACACATGCACCGAAGATAGTCATTTGCGGGATTGATGCGATCAACCGCGAGAGGCCGGCAATGTTCAATCAGATGATTGTCCTCTCCCTGCTGGCAGCGTCCACGCTATCGGTACCGCCCGCGGGAACCCCCGAAACACCCTCCAATCCCGGGATGACGGCGATCTTCAACGCCGACCAGAAGGCTCGACAAGACCCTGCTATCGACTGGGCAATCGTAGGCCCGCAAGACGAGGCCCGCCTGAAACGTACGCAAACCTTGCTGGATGCCGGTGCCTTGAAGAGCGGTGACGACTTCTTCAACGCAGCCTTTGTGTTTCAGCATGGGGGATCGCCCGACCACTATCTGAAAGCGCATTTGCTTGCCACGATCGCCGTCGCCAAGGGCAAGGTCGGTGCCACCTGGATCGCGGCCGCCACGCTTGATCGGTACCTGCAGAACACGGGCAAGCCGCAAATTCTCGGGACGCAATTTCGTACCGAGGCGGATGGTCGAACATCGCAGGAGCCGTTCAATCGCGCGTTTGCTTCGGACGCACTCCGCGGTGCCCTCGGCGTGCCCCCGCTGGCGGCGCAGGAAGAACAACGAAAATCCCTTGAAAGGGCCGCACAACTTCCTCTTGCTGACGGCTCGAAGTCGCCGCTTCGGCGTCTTACGCCGGCACCCCCGGCAAGAATGTTCGCGGCCAAGCTGCAACCGGCAGAGTGCGAGCCGATCCCCGGATCAGAAAAGCTGCTCAGCCGACCTTCGCTACGGTGGATTGTCATCGGCGAAATCCATGGGACGACCGAAACGCCAAAAACCTTCGGTGACCTCGCTTGTCTGGCATCCGCAACCCGCCCGGTGGTCGTCGCGGTAGAACAGCTGACCATCGAACAGCCCGCTATCGATGCCTTCATCGGGTCCAATGGTGATGCCGAAGCGACATCACGCTTTCTCGAGAGCAGGCTATGGACCGAACCGTTCAAGGACGGTCGATCCAGCGAAGCGTATTTCGACCTTTTCCAGCGCCTGCGCGCGTTGCGCGCGGCGGGGCATATCACGAGCGTGGTCGCCTTCCAGCCTGTGTACAATCCCGGACCAGCCGGATTCAAGGCAGGCGACTATGAGAACGCGCTTGCGACATCGTTGATGAGCAGGGTGCCGCCGGAAGGGCGCGTGCTCGTTCTGGTTGGAAACAACCAGGCGATGCGGACATCCCCGGCCTGGGCCAAGCCACCCTACCGCCCGATGGCTGGCTATCTGCCTGCCAATCGCACCGTCAGTCTCGACGCGCGGGGGAACGGCGGGTCGTATTGGGCGTGTATGTCGGCAACGCGCTGCGGCCCACAATCCGCTCCACTGCCTGCGGTAAAGGTCGCTCGCGGGATCGTCATGAACAATCGTGGCGGGCCTTATACAGGCATTTTGAACCTTGGCGTTGCAGTGACGGCCTCACCGCCCAAGGAGCAATACGCACCTGCGCAACGCTAACTGGCATCCTCTCCCCTCCCTGCAAGGGAGGGGTTGGGGGTGGGTTCGTATGGGGCGGACGCGACGCGCGACAAGGGGCCAACCCACCCCCGGCCCCTCCCTTGTCAGGGAGGGGAGGAGAAGGCGGGCACCCGCTGTCCTACAAACTCCATTCCCGCTAAAATCCGACCGTGCTCTTTGACAGCACCGGCCTCCACCCATTCCCCCACCGAACCGGCGGAAACGCAATGCGTTTACCCCTAACCTTCCGACCCGCACCACCCCCGCAAAACCGCCAGCCCTTGACCCCGCCGCCGCCTCCACCCAACTCCGGCGCAACCATTCACCGCATAGGGGCTGCGACCAGACCATGACGACCACCACCGCTCCGGACACCGCCACGCCGCAAACCCACGCCTTCGAGGCCGATGTCGCCAAGCTGCTCCACATGATGGTGCACTCGGTCTATTCGGATAAGAACGTGTTCCTGCGCGAACTAATCTCCAACGCGGCGGACGCGTGCGAGAAGCTGCGCTATGAAGGCATCGCCGATCCCACGCTGCTCGGGGACGATCCCCGCCCGCAGATCACCGTAACGCTCGATCCCGACGCGCAGCGGCTGACGATCGAGGACAATGGCATCGGCATGACCGCGGCCGAGATGACCGATGCGCTCGGCACGATCGCGCGGTCGGGCACCAAGAGCTTCATGGACAAGCTCGCAGGCGCGCAAGGGGCTGAGGATACGCAGCTGATCGGCCAGTTCGGCGTCGGCTTCTACTCGGCGTTCATGGTCGCGAAGAGCGTCGACGTGGTGTCGCGCCGCGCCGGCAGCGACGAGGCATCGCTCTGGTCGTCGGACGGTCTCGGCAGCTACACGATCGCACCGGTCGATCTCGCCGAAGCGCCCGCGCGGGGGACGCGCGTCGTGCTTCACCTGCTCGACGATGCGAAGGACTATGCGGAACGCTACACCGTCGAACAGACGATCAAGGCACAGTCGGGCCATGTCCCGGTACCGATTGCGCTGCGCGAAAAGCCCGATGCCGAGCCGGTCGAGATCGCCGATGGTGCGGCGCTGTGGACCAAGCCCAAGTCCGCGATCACCGAAGCGGACTATACCGATTTCTACCGCAGCGTATCGGGCCAGTTCGATGACCCCGCGCTGACACTGCATTACCGCGCGGAAGGGCGGCACGAATATTCGGTGCTCGCGTTCGTGCCGTCGTCCAAGCCGTTCGACCTGTTCGATCCTGATCGCGCCGGGCGGATCAAGCTCTACGTCAACCGCGTCTTCATCACCGACGAGGCGGAATTGCTCCCGCGTTACCTGCGATTCGTGCGCGGGCTGGTCGATTCCTCGGACGTGCCGCTCAACATGTCGCGCGAGATGATCCAGCAGAGCCCGGTGCTCGGCGCGATCAAGAAGGGCGTCACCGCGCGGGTCCTGTCCGAGCTCGAAAAGCGCGCGACGTCGGACAAGGACGCGTATCTCAAGATCTGGGAGACGTTCGGCCCGGTCCTCAAGGAAGGGCTGTACGAGGATTTCGAGCGCCGTGCGGCGCTGCTTGATCTTGCGCGCTTCCATACGACCACATCCGACGGCGGATGGCGCTCGCTCGAGGAGTATAGCGCGGGGCTGAAGGAGAATCAGACCGCGATCTATTACGTCACGGGGACCGATCTCGACCGGATCGCGACCGCGCCGCAGCTCGAGGGGTTCCGCGCGCGCGGGGTCGAGGTGTTGCTGCTGTCCGACCCGATCGACAATTTCTGGGTGACCGCGGGCGTCGATTACCAAGGCAAGCCGTTCCGCTCGGTGACGCAAGGGTCCGCCGACCTCGCGCTGATCCCGCTGCTCGAGGGGAATACCCCGCCCGCCACCGAGGCGAGCGGCGAAGTGTCGGATTTCCTCGCGTTCGTGAAGACGACGCTGGCGGACGACGTCTCGGATGTGCGGGCATCGGACCGGCTGACCGAAAGTGCGGTGTGTCTGGTCGCGACCGAGAGCGGGATGGACCGTCAGCTCGAACGGATGCTCGCGAGTGCGGGGCAGGCCCCGCCCAAGGCCAAGCCAGTGCTCGAAATCAACCCGCAGCATGACCTGATCGTCAAGCTGGCCGGGCTGGGCGAGGGGGATGCGTTGCGCGCGGATGCCGCGCATCTGCTGTTCGACGAGGCGCAGATCGCCGACGGCGAACAACCGGTCGACCCGCGCGCGTTCGCGGCACGGCTCGCGCGGGTCCTGACGCGCGCGCTCGGGTGATCGGCTGACCCGCCGCCCCCCCGGGCTCGTCTCAGGCGAGCGGCGGGGGGGCGTTCGGGTCGAGCCCAGTTTGTTCGGCGAACAAGGTGGCGTGGGCCAGGTCCCACGTCGCCGCGTCGCACGCCAGCAGCAGTCCAGTCTTCCGGTCGTCCAACCGGTAGGGCGCTCCGTCCCAGCGCCGCACGCACCCGCCCGCTTCCTCGAGCAGCAACGATCCGGCGGCATGGTCCCACGGCAAAGTGCGCAGGAAGAAGCCGACCTGGTTTCCGCCTAGGCACAGCGTCGGATAGTGTTCGGCGGCACAGCGCGGGAATGGGACGAGGTCGAACGCCGTAGCGGCCTGCGCCTCGACCGTCTCGCGCACGGATGCGGGGAAGAACTTGGTCGCGAGCGTGGCGATCGGTCTGGTGTTCGGCGGCGTCCGGATCGTGACGGGGACCCCGTCGATGAACGCCCCGCCGCCCCGCCGCGCGTGGCACATCCGGCCGCGCACCGGATCATAGATCCACGCCGCCTCGACCCGCCCGTGTTCCGCCAGTGCGACCATCACGCCGAACGGGCTGCGCCCCGCCGCGAAATGCTCGGTCCCGTCGATCGGGTCGATGATCCACACCCGCGCACCGCCGACCGCGTCGAGCACGGACGGGTCCGCCGCCGCGGCTTCCTCGCCGATGACTGCGGCGGTGCCGTCGATCCGCCGAAGCCCTTCCGACAGCGCCTGCTCGGCCTCGCGGTCGGCAATGGTCACCAGGTCGCCCGGCGCCTTCTCGATGATCTGATCTGTGGCGAGATTGCGGAAACGCGGCAGGATGATGCGCTCCGCCACGTCCCGGATCAATGTTGCGACGGGGTCGGTCTCGGTCATCGTTCGGCTCCTGGCGCTTCGAGCGCGTTACGGGCCTGCAGCCACCATGCCGCCGTCGCCGCAAGGAACGCCCACCCCGCGCCGACAATCCATCCCGCGAGCACGTCGGTCGGCCAATGCACCCCGAGATACAAGCGCGAAAGCCCGATCAACAGCGTCAGCAGCATCGCCGCAACCAGGATATACACGCGCAACGCGCGGGTCTGGACACTGCGCGCGACCAGCGCGGCAAGCGTGAGATAGACGATCGCCGAATCCGCGGCATGCCCGCTCGGGAAACTGGCGTGCGAGAAGGTCGCCCAATGCGCGACAACGTTTGGCCGCGGTCGATCGACCAGCGCCTTCAGCAGTTCGACCGACAGCGTGCCCAGCACCGAAGCGCCGACCAGGAACCAGGCCATCGCAACCTTGCGTACGATCAGCAATCCGCCGACGACGAGAATCACGACGAGCGTCAGCGTCGTCACGTCGCCGAGCGCGGTGAAGTCCTGCATCGCCAGCCGAACCGCATGCGTCACCGGTCCCGGGCGCTCGGCGGCTGCGCGGATGCCGCGCAGGATCGACGAGTCATACGCATCGGTATCCCCCGCGCCGACCTCTGACGCGATGTGCAGGACGAACAACAGCAACGCGGCAACCACGCCGAACGCAACCAGCAAGGCGCGATCGGGGCGGGTACGGAGAGTCTCCAATAGCCGGATCGTCATGGTCTCGTCACGCGCGCACTCCTGCAGTGCCACAGGGCAACGGGCACGATCAGGCTGCGGAAACGAGGAAGACCGGGTAAGGCTCCCTTGGCTCGCTGGCATTCCGCGATCCTGCGGGCTTCCCGGATCCAAAGCGGCAGGATAACGTATCTACACGGCGAGCGGATTTCTCCGGTCGTCCGTCTGAAAGCGTGCATTGCCCATCAACGCCCATATCACCGCGATCGGCACCGCCGTTCCGGATCACGACATCCATGCGGCTTTCATCGCCTGGGCGCGCGCCCGCTTGCCCGATCCGCGCAGCGCGCGCGTGTTCGATCGCATGGCATCGCGGGCTGCGATCCATCATCGCTGGTCGATCCTCCCGATCGGCGCGGATGGCGGATCGCCGGTCGATGTCGGGGGCTTTTACGCACGCGACATCCTTCCGGGGACGGCGGAGCGGATGAAACTCTATGCCGAGGCCGCACCTGCGCTCGCACTGACCGCGATCGCGGCGCTTGGCGAGAAGGTCGCGCTGGACGGGATCACGCATCTGGTCGTCGCCAGTTGCACCGGGTTCGTGGCCCCCGGCATCGACCAGATCATCGCCGCCAAGCTGGGGCTCGCGCCGAGCGTCGAACGGCTGCTGGTCGGGTTCATGGGCTGTTACGCTGCGGTCGCGGCGTTGCGCAGTGCGCGGCATATCGTCCGGTCGGAACCCGACGCACGCGTGCTGGTGGTGTGCGTCGAACTGTCGACGCTGCACTTGCAGGATAGCCCGGCGCTCGAACCCCTGCTCGCGATGCTCCAGTTCGGTGACGGGGCCGCGGCGGCGCTGGTGTGCGCCGAACCGACCGGTTTTGCGCTGGGGGCACCCTTCGCCACCACGCTCCCCGATTCCGCTGAACTGATCCGCTGGGACATTACCGACCAGGGTTTCGCGATGCATCTGTCGGGTGAGGTTCCCGGCCGGATCGCCGCCGGTCTCGCCGACCCGGTGTTCGCCGCGGCGGCGACCGGGGGGCAGGACCCGCAGGGGATCGACGGCTGGGCGGTCCATGCCGGCGGACGATCGATCCTCGATGCGGTGGAGACCGCGCTATCGCTCCGGCACGATGCGCTGGCCACGTCGCGCGGGGTGCTGGCGGATGTCGGCAACATGTCGTCGGCGACGCTGATGTTCGTCCTCGCGCGATTGCTCGACGGGCCGAAGATCGACAATGGCGTCGCGCTCGCATTCGGCCCGGGGCTTGCCGCGGAGGGCTTCGCCTTCCGGAGCGCGGAATGACCCTGAAACAGCGCGCCATCGCCGAAGAGCTGATGGACGCGGACGATCTGTCGGCCGAAACCTATGCCGCGGTGGTCGCGGATCTGGCGAAGGTCAACGGCATCACCATGGCGCCGCGACCGACGCTCGATTTCCTGCGCCGCGCGACCAGGGGCATGACTCGGTTCCGGCTGCTCGACGTCGGGTTCGGGGATGGCGACATGCTCCGCCGCATCGCGCGCTGGGCGGCACGACGCGGGCTGGAGGCGGATCTCGTCGGCGTCGACCTCAACCCGCGGAGCGCACTTGCGGCCACCGCGCATACCCCCGCCGACCTGCCGATCCGCTATGTCACCGGCGATTACGCCGATCATGCCGGGGCAGGGTGGGACTTCGTCATCAGCAGTCTCGTCGCGCATCACATGACGCACGATCAGCTCGTCGCCTTCCTCCGCTTCATGGACCGCGAAAGCGCGCGTGGTTGGCTGGTCAACGACCTCCACCGTCACCCGATCGCACATTGGGGTTTTCCGATCCTCGCGGCGCTCGCGCGGTGGCATCCGATCGTGCGGCATGACGGCACGCTCTCGGTCGCGCGATCCTATCGGCCCGGCGAATGGCCCCCGATTTTGGCGGAAGCAGGCGTGTCCGCACGCGTCTACCGCGCCTTCCCGTACCGGTTATGCGTCGAACACCTGCGCTGATCGTCGGCGGCGGCCCCGCGGGCGCGAGCGCCGCGATTCTGCTGGCCCGTGCCCGTACGCCACATCTGCTGATCGAACGCAGCCGCGAGACCGGTGACGCGATCTGCGGTGGGTTCCTCAGCTGGCGGACGCTCGAATCGCTGGGGCGGCTCGGGATCGACCCGAGCGCGCTTGGCCCCGCGCGCATCCTGCGCACCCGGCTGTTCGCCGGGAACCGCACGGCCGAGGCGCTCCTGCCACGCCCCGCGCACGGCGTGTCGCGCCGGCTGCTCGATACGGTTTTACTGCGGCAGGCGGTCGCGATGGGGGCAGCGGTCGAACGCGGTGTCACCGTGCGCACCGTCGACGGCACCAGCGCAACGCTCGACGACGGGACGGATCTCGTCGCCGACGCGCTGTTCCTCGCCAACGGCAAGCACGACGTGCGGGGCTCCGCGCGTCCG
Organism: Sphingomonas sp. FW306-05-A; assembly: GCF_058782275.1. Lineage (NCBI taxonomy): Bacteria > Pseudomonadati > Pseudomonadota > Alphaproteobacteria > Sphingomonadales > Sphingomonadaceae > Sphingomonas > Sphingomonas sp. FW306-05-A. The sequence continues at coordinate 1,537,445 of NZ_JBYSXN010000002.1, read as the reverse complement.
AGCGCAGCGCGCGGGGACGATCCGGTGCTTGGGCTACGCATCCGGCTTTTTGCTGCCCCCGGGCTCACGCGCCTGATCGGCGATGCGATCGAATTGCACCTGTTCGATCGCGGCTATGTCGGGATCGTGTTGCAGGAAGACGGCAGCGCCAATGTCTGCATGGCGGTGCATCGGTCAAAGATGGCCGCCGCCGGCTCCCCCGCTGCGTTGCTCGACGTGCTGGCGCGCGATCACCCACCGCTTGGCGACCGTCTTGCGTTCCGGGCGGGGCGCGAACCGATCGATGCGATCGCCAACGTTCCCTATGGCTGGCGTGCGCAGCGCACGGATGACGGCGTATTCCGGCTTGGCGATCAGGCGGGCGTGATTCCGTCGCTTGCCGGGGAGGGGATGGGAATCGCGATCGCCAGTGGCATCCGTGCAGGGCGTTCCTATATCGAGGGCGGTGCAGCGGCGGCACCGCGCTTCCAGCGCGATTTCGCGGCGGCGACCGCCCGGCCGATCCGGCTGGCAGGACTGGTGCGCGACGTGGCGGAACGGCCACGGCTAGGCGCGGCACTGCTTCCGCTGGTCGGCCACGTGCCGGGACTGATCGATATCATCGCACGTGCTACAAGGATCGGCCATTCGAGGCTTGACCACGACGCACGCCAACAGGAAAACTGAATCCATGGAGCACATCACCCTGTCCGAAACCGAGTGGCGCAAGAAGCTCAGCCCGGAAGCCTATCACGTGCTGCGCGAGGCCGGGACCGAGCGGGCGTTTACAGGGCGTTACAACAACAACAAGGCGGACGGCATCTATCGCTGCGGCGGGTGCGCACTGCCATTGTTCGATTCGGCGGACAAATATGATTCCGGTTCGGGCTGGCCGAGCTTCACCCAGCCGATCGATCCCGAGAATGTCACCGACCATAGCGACGTCAGCCACGGCATGACCCGCACCGAAGCACGCTGTGCGCGCTGCGACGGGCATCTTGGCCATGTATTTCCCGACGGCCCGCCGCCGACCGGGCTGCGCTATTGCATGAACTCGCTCAGCCTCGAATTCCGCGCGCGCGGGAATGGCGACGAGGGGCGCGCCTAAACGATGCGGTTGATCGACCGGACGAGCGTTCCCGCGGCATCGTTCGCCAAGGCATGGCTTGCCGGATGGTTCGGCAAGCCTTAACGCTCTCAACCGCGCATGGCCCGCTCTTCCGCTTCTTCCCCCCGTTCTGCGCGCGCGCCCTTGTGGCGCCGTCGGGTGGTGCTCGCGTTGCAGATTCTGGCGGGACTGATGGTGCTCGCGTTCGCGGTGCTCGCGATCACCGTCTACGTCTCCGAAAGCCAGCTGCCGAGCTACGATGAACTGAAGTCGTCGCCCAACGGCCAGATGATCCGAGTCCATGCCGCCGATGGCACCGTCATCGTCTCGCTCGGGCCGAGTTACGGGGAATGGTTGCCGTACGACAGGATCCCGCTGGTGATGCGCGAGGCGATGGTCTCGGTCGAGGATCGCCGGTTCCGGTCGCACATCGGCGTCGATCCGATCGGGCTCGCCCGGTCGATCCGCTTTGCCTTCAACAACCGTGGGAACGGCCGCCGCCTGCAGGGCGCGTCGACGATCACGCAGCAGGTCGCGCGGACGATCTTCCTTTCGAACAAATACACCTACGGCCGCAAGGGTCGCGAGGCGCTGATCGCGCTCGCGCTCGAGCGCAAGTTCAGCAAGGACCAGATCCTCGAGCTGTACCTCAACAAGGTCTATTTCGGCGGAGGTGCCTACGGGATCGATGCGGCTTCACGGCGCTTTTTCGGGCATGGCGCGGAGACGCTGAGCCTTGCCGAAGCTGCGATCGTCGCGGGTCTGGTCAAGGCACCGTCGGCCTATTCGCCGACCGCCGATGCCGAGGCTGCGGTCGGTCGCGCGGGGGTCGTCATCGGTCTGATGCGCGAAACCGGCGCGATCACGGCCGAGCAGGCGGCAGAGGCCAACCCCAAGGACGTCAAGCTCGCCCCCGAACCGCGGCAGAACAGCGTTCGCTACTTTACCGACTGGGCGTTGCCGCAGCTCGAAGTGCTGATCGACGAGACGCAGCGTCCGCTCGAAGTGTGGACCACGCTCGACCTCGGGATGCAGCGCGCCGCCGATACCGCGATCCGCGCGAATGCACCGTCCGGTGCGCAAGGTGCCCTCGTCGCGATCGACCGCGACGGTGCGGTGCGCGCGATGGTCGGCGGGACCGATTACGTCTCCTCGATCTACAATCGCGCGACCCAGGCGCAACGCCAGCCGGGGTCCGCGTTCAAGCTGTTTGTCTATCTGGCGGCGCTCGAGGCGGGCCACAAGCCTGAGGATTCGATCGTCGACGAACCGATCACGATCGACGGCTGGAGCCCGCGCAACGACTCCCGCCGCAACTCTGGCGCGGTTTCGCTGCGCACCGCCTTTGCCTATTCGCTCAACACGATTGCCGCGAAGCTCGGGCAGGAGGTTGGGTTCGCGACCGTCGCCGACATGGCGCGGCGCTTCGGCATCACCACCAAGGTCAATACGCATCCCTCGATGGTGCTCGGCACGTCGGACGTGCGGCTGATCGACATGACCCGCGCCTTCGCAAGTGTCGGCAACAAGGGGGTCGCGGTGACGCCTTACGGAATCACCAAGGTGACCGCTTCGGGCGAGACGATCTATGCCCAGACGATCGACACCAGCCATGTGCTGGTCGCGCCCTATGTCGCCGCGCAGATGACCGACCTGCTACAGACGACGGTCAACACCGGCACGGGGCGCGCCGCACAGATCGGACGCCCGGTCGCGGGCAAGACCGGCACGACGACGTCGAGCAAGGACGGCTGGTTCCTTGGTTTCTCCAGCGGCCTGACGACGGGTGTATGGATGGGGCGCGACGATGCCAAGCCGATCGCGGGTCTCCACGGCGGGACCGCCCCGGCTCGCGCGTTCGCAGCGTTCATGAAGGTGGCGGTCGCCAATCGCCCGGTCGAACAGTTCGATACCAAGGTGACGTTGCCCGAATATCAGCTCGAGCCCGACCAAGAATCCTATTTCGGCGAAGCCGACAACGGGCTGTTCGTCGACGAGAACGGTGCGCCGCTCGAACCGGGCGTCGCACCGGCCCCCGTCGAGGGGCAACAGGTCGATCAGGACGGCAATCCGATCGTCCGCCAGCCGCGCCCAGCGGAACGCCCCGAGCAGGGTCAGGGGCAGGGCGCGGGACAGGATGGCACCGAACGTCCGGCGGAAGGCGAGAAGCTCGATCAGGCGTGGCTGGACCATGTGCTCGGTCGCGAAACGTCGCGCGCCAACACGCCTGCGCGCGCGCCGAACGCGCGTCAGTCGCCGGTTCCGGACCCCCGCCCGACCCAGTGAAGCGCCGCGCCATTGGCGCGTAGCCAGGCATGCGAGCGCGCCGGGTCGCTTTCGTCGAGCTGCGCGACCGCGCGGTGGAAATGCGGACCGTGATTCATGTGCAGCCGATGCGCGACTTCGTGCGCGACGGTCGAGCGGCGCACGAATGCCGGCATCAGGATCAGCCGCCAGCTGTAACGGATCGTCCCGCTCGAGGCACAACTGCCCCAGCGCGTCTTTGGGTCGCCCACCGCAACCTTGGCGACCGATACGCCCGCCCGCGCGGCAAACTCGGCGGTTTCCTCGCTCAGAACCCGCAAAGCTTCGCGGTGCAGCCACAGCGCGATACGGCGCGAAAGGCCATCGCGCGGCCCCCCGCAGCGCAGAATGTCGCCGTCCCGCACGATCCGGCGCGACGCGGTCTCCTCCCACGCGATCGTCAGCGTGCCGTCGCCGAACGGGAAGGCGCTTCCCGGCTCGAACGGAAGCGCCTGCGGCAGGCGCGCGCGCTGTTCGGCGATCCAGTCGGCCTTGCCCGCTGCCCAAGCGAGCGCGGTCTTGAGCGAAGCGCGCGGTGGCAATACCAGCCGCACGCGCCCCGTCGCGCTATCGACCGAAAGCCGCGCGCGCCGCGCACGCGCGTTGCGAACGACCTCGGGCGGATCGATCACAGCTCGCGGTCGACCAGATGATATTCGAGGTCGCCCGCATCATCCTCTGAGATCGTCCAGCCGCGCACCGATTGCCCCGCGCGGTGGACCGCCTCACGGTCGCCGCAGACGAGGTAATGCCACTCGTGCAACGGCTCGTCCGCCGCGCGCAGGCGATAGGCGCAGGTGGCGGGCAGCCAGTCGATCGTGCGGACGTTGTCGCGGCTGAGGCGGACGCATTCGCTGACATAGGCGTGGCGGTGCTTGTAGTTCGAGCAGAGTGCGGTCGACCGGTCGAGCAGGCGGCACGACACGTTGGTCGGCAGCAACTCGCCGGTTTCCTCATCCTCGAGCTTGTGGACGCAGCATTTGCCGCAGCCGTCGCACAATGCTTCCCACTGCCCGCGGTCGAGCGTGTCGATCGGCTCTTCCCAGAATTTACTGCTCACTTGACCCACCGTTCGAGTTCGTCCGCGACTGCTTGCGGCGTCTGGTCCTGCGGCAGCAACGCGATTGGCTTGCCGCTCGGTCCCATCAGAAAGGCAAAACGCCCGTGTGCGACGAGATATCCGCCATCGGCATTGGGCTTCTCCGCCTGGACGGCGACGCCGTACGCCCTGGTCAGCGCAGCGATTGCGGCGGGATCCCCGGTAAGACCCACCATGCGCGGATGGAACGCCGCGACGAACGTCTTGAGCACCGCGGGTGTATCGCGCGCCGGATCGACGGTCACGAAGATGGGGACCACCTTGGCGGCGCGCGTGGCGTCCTTCGCCTCGAACAGCCGCAATCCCGCACCGATCGTTTGCGCGTCGACCGGGCAGACGTCAGGGCAGAAGGTGTAGCCGAAATACATGATGCGATATCGCCCCGCGAAGTCGCGATCACTGCGCGGCTTGCCGTCCTGGTCGGTCAGCGTGAACGGCGCACCGATCCGCGCACCCTCCAGCGGAGCGTGCGTCGTGGGGGCGGGGCTGCTGCAGGCGATGGGAAGCGCGGTCAGCAGCAAGGCGGACAGCGCGCGAGCGATCTGGTTCATGGCGTGTTCCGTCATGATCTGTTAGGTCGCAGCACGCAAGCATTGCACCGGTTTCGCCTTCTGTCAGGACACTTATCCGATGACCCGTCGCCTCCTCGCCGCCGTGTTGACGCTCTCCGCCACGCCGCTTGTCCTTCTGGCCACCCCGGCCGTTGCGCAGATGGGCCAATCGGAGGGCTACAAGTTCCTGCAGGCGATCAAGGACGGGAAGGGGGACGAGGTCACCAAGTTCCTCGACAAGCCCGGGGCGACCGTCATCAACGCCAAGGACATCACCAGTGGAGACGGTGCGCTCCACATCGTCGTTCGGCGACAGGATTCCACCTATCTCAACTATTTGCTGGCGCGTGGCGCCGACCCCAACCTCCGCAACGAACGGGGCGAAACCCCGTTGCTGATCGCGTCGAGCCTGGGGTCGACCGACATGATCGAAACGCTCGTCAAGCACGGTGCGAACGTCAACATGGGCAATGCGAGCGGTGAAACCGCACTGATCCGCGCAGTGCAGCGCCGCGATACGACGATGGTGCGCAGCCTGATCGACCTTGGCGCGGACCCGGACCAGAAGGACCTGCTGCAGGGATCATCGGCACGCGATTATGCGCATCAGGACAAGCGCACCCCGGCGATCGCCGCACTGATCGACGCGGCCCCGAAGAAGGTCCGCAAGGCCGTGTCGGGACCCAAGCTCTAAATTTTTCGCGCGCGACCGCCCGTCAGCTGCGGATGGCGAGCAAGCCGTTTGCTTCCGGGTCGGTCAGCGCGATCATCCGCCGTGCCGCGCGTCGTGCGAAGGCCAGCGTCACGCGTTTGCGCGTCGCGGCGGACAGCGGATCGGTATGCGCCTCGCGCAGGATAGCGGCGTCGTAGCGGTCCGCGACGATGATTCCGGTGCGTTCGGGAAGGAACCCTTCGCGGTCGAGCGGGCTGGCATCGAAACCGGCGGGGACCGCCCAATAATAGCGGTCGCAGCAGCCGAGATATTCGGTCCACTTGTTATCGCCGAGCAAATCCGCGCGCGACACCTTGATCTCGACGATAACGATCTGTCCGCGTGCGTCGATCGCCATCAGGTCCGCGCGGCGATTGCCGTCCAGCGGAACTTCCGAAAGCGCGACGAGATCATGCCGCAGCAGCATCCGGATCGTGCCGCGCGCAACGTCCGCCGCACAGAGCGGCGATCCGGGTTCGTCTATGCAAGATTGCGGAGGGGAGTCTGGCGGATCGTGCAACATGCGCCGATCCTAGAACATTTCACGAACGCGTCAAACCCGACGCGGTGTGTTCAGCGGTAGAAGATGTGGTTGCCGATCGAGGCGACCTGCTGGCGATGCCAGCCCGGCGTGACCTGGCGCGCATGGAAGTACATCGCATCCGACGCAGGGCTGTCCCAGCTGTCGGCGAGGGCAACGCGCGCAACCGCGATGGCGGTGCGATATTGGCGGTTGGAGGGGACCGACGGCACATGCCCGCCACGAACGAACGAGAACTGGCCGCGCTGGGTCACGACCGAGCAGACCGACTTGGGGAAGTTGCCCGACTTGGTGCGGTTGAGGATGACTTCGGCAACCGCCAGCTGGCCGCTGAGGGGCTCGCCCTTGGCTTCGAAGTAGATCGCGCCGGCCATGCACTGGAGCTCGTCACCCATGTCATCCGGGACCGACTGTGCGGCAACCGCCGCGTCGAGGGTGCCGTAAGCGACGGTGTCGCCGTCCTGGAGGGTATCGCTGGTATCTTCGAGGGTCGTCGGGTCGGTAATGTCCGCTGCCTGGACGACGCCCGCTTCGGGAACCGAAGCAACGACCGGGGCGTTAATGGCCCGATCGAGTTGCTGGGCGAACCCCGGCGTGCCCGCGCCGATGATGGCGGCTGCGGTAAGGATCATGGTCGCGCAGGTCGCGACACGGTTGGCAAACGACATTCAAACTACAAAAATGCGGTTGGTGCACGGAGACAAACGATCTTTCGGTCGTTTATCCGGACAGCCCCCCGACTGCGTAACTCTACCGGATCGCACCCGGTGAAGCACAACGCTCAATCGATGGACCGTCTATTCAGGGCCGCAGCGGACCGGTCAACTGGCCAGGATTGTTTCTGCGGCGAATCGTTCCGGCGACGCGATGTCCAGTTCGATCACCCACAGATCCGGGTCGCGCGCGCGCCGGCGCTGCCAATACGACTCGCGCGCCAACGGGTCAAAGGCATCCGCCGGACCGGTTGGAATCAGCGCCGGTTGCCCGGTTGGGCCAAGCGCCCGCTCCACCAGCTGTGTATTGCCTTCATTATCGTTTAATATCAATAATATAGCGCCAGAACTCGGTTCACCGCGCGCACGCACCATCCCCATGCCACCCGCATCGTTGACGCGCTTGAGCAGCGCCGACACGAGCAGACCGGTCGGGAGGGTGGCACTCATGCCGTGCGATAGCCCGGGAGCGTCGCGAGCGGGATCTGCGAGCGCATGAACGTACCCGTTCCGCGGGCAGCTTCCTCGCCGTCCGCATCAACCAGTCGCGCCTCCGCAACGAACACCCGGCGATGCCCCGATACCCAGCGCCCCTCCGCCACGACGGGGCCTTCGCGCAAGGGTTTGGTCAGCAACAGGTTGAACGCGGTGGTCAGCAGGAACCGGTCGGTGACCAGGCTGTTGGCGGCGTAGAATGCCGCGTCGTCGAGCATCTTGAAGTAGCTGGTTCCATGCGCCGCGCCCCCGGCATGGAAGACGTCGGGGTGGATCGTGAACCGGATCCGCGCAATCCCGGCCGAAGGGATTTCGAGGGTGGAATCGAACAGCGTGTTGATCGGTGCGGCCGCGTAGAGCGCTTCCAGCGCCCGGAAATGCGCCGCCTCGCCCGACAGCGCGGGGTCAGGCGGCGTCACGCGCTTCATCCGCCATCAGCAATGCGACCAGTGCGTCGCGCGACCCTGCGCCCCGCAACTTGTCGACGAAATTGGCATCGCGCAGCATGCGCGAGACGCGCGCCAATGCCTTCAAATGCTCGGCACCCGCGTCGGGCGGGGACAACAGCATGAACACGATATCGACGGGAAGATCGTCGACTGCCGCGAATTCGATCGGGTTCGTCAGTCGGGCAAAGATACCGCAGACCTTGGGCAATCCGGCAAGCCGTCCGTGCGGAGTCGCGACACCGCGACCGAAGCCGGTCGACCCCAGCTTCTCGCGCGCGCCAACTGCCTCGGCGACCGCCGCCGCATCGACGCCGTAGACTTTGGACGCAACGCTGGCGAGGTGTTGAAACAGCAATTTGCGCGTGCCCGCGCTTTCGCGTTCGAGCACCGCATCGGTGCTCAGAAGGTCGTGCAAATCGGTCATCGCAATCCTTGAGCCCGCGTCAAGCACGGGTGCTTGCGCGGGCTCATAGCGCCGATCACGGATCGGCGAAAGCGGACCGCAACATTACGACACGCGCTGTGGTTCCACCCAACCGATCGTCCCGTCGCCGCGGCGGTACACCATGTTGTACGTGCCGGACAAAGAGTTGCGGAACAGCAATGCGGTCGTATTGCGCAAGTCGAGCATCATCACCGCATCGGACACGCTCGCATCGGGGATATCGACTCGCGTTTCGGCAACGATCAGCGGGAAATCCTCTGCTTCCTCTTCGGCGGTATGTTCCTGGAACAGCGTATAGCCGGCATCACTCGCGGCCACCTCTTCAGCGGTGGCGGATGCACTGGTCGGTGTTGCGCTGCGATCCTTCAGACGGCGCATGTACCGGCGGAGCTGCTTCTCGATTTTCCCCGCGGCCGAATCGAACGCGAGATGCGCCTCGGCGGCATCGCCACTCGCCTTCAGGATCAACCCTTGCATGACGTGACACACGATATCGCAGGTGAAGCGGTTGTCATGCGGTCCCTTGCCAAAGGTGACCTGTGCCGAGATCGTCCTGGCGAAATATTTGGTCGCTATGCCTTGGAGTCGCTCGTCGACATGGGTCCTGAGCGCTTCGCCCGTTTCGACCTGATGGCCGGAAACCCGAATATCCATGAGCACTTCTCCATACTGTACTGCCGGACTCCGCTGTACGGATGTTCCGGCTGGTAGATGACGTCTGCCGGACGCCTCGACCCCCCAATAGGTTGAATCAGTTGGCCGTCTCGCCTCCCCACAAAGGATTGACCACTGACTTCATAAACGCTGCATGCCGCACAAGATCCGCCTCCGGCACCGCGAAGGTCCGCGGCGGGCGCGCTTTCGCGGGCGTTGCCGGTGCGACGGGAAGGGCAACCTCGATCGTTTCGCTGACCAGGCCGAGCCCGATCTGCCGCCCGCCGGTCAGTTCGATATAGACCTGCGCGAGCAGCTGCGCGTCGAGCAATGCGCCGTGCAAGGTACGGTGGCTGCGATCGATCCCGTACCGGTTGCACAACGCATCGAGGCTGTGCTTCGCGCCGGGGTGCCGGATCCGTGCCATCGCGACGGTATCGATCATGCGTTGCATGTTGATCGCCGCACGGCTGCACCGCGTCAATTCGCCGTTGAGGAAGCCGAAGTCGAAGCTCGCATTATGCGCAACCAGCGGGCTGTCGCCGAGAAACTCGAGCAACGCATCCGCGCCGTGGTGAAACAGCGGCTTGTCCGACAGGAACGCGTCGCTCAGCCCGTGGACGCGCTGCGCCTCGGGCGGCATCGTGCGTTCGGGGTGGAAATAGGCGTGGAAGGTGCGGCCGGTCTCGACCTTGTTGATCATCTCGACGCATCCGATTTCGACCATGCGGTCACCATCGGAAAAGCTGAACCCCGTGGTTTCGGTGTCGAAGACGATCTCTCTCATAGGGTCATGATAGTGGGGTTTTGCGCGCGGCGAGGCAAGCGATGATCTGCCGCACCGCGTCACGCGTCGTATCCAGCGAACCCCCTGTCGGAACGACGAAATCTGCGCGCACGGTCTTTTCGACATCGGGCATTTGCCGCGCCAGAATCGCGTCGAGCTTGTCTGGAGTCATGCCGGCGCGCTGCAGAACGCGCGCGCGCTGCACCGACTCGGGCGCGGACGCGACGACGACCACATCGACGCGCGACTCGCCGCCGGTTTCGAACAGCAACGGAATGTCGAACAGGACGATCGGTGCCGCGGCATGCCGTTCCAGGAACGCTGCGCGATCCGCCTGGACCGCGGGATGGACGATCGCTTCGAGCCGCTTGAGCGCCGCGCCATCGCCCAGCACCATTGGCCCCAGTTTCACGCGATCGACTCCGCCGGGACCGGTCGATCCGGGAAAGGCGGCTTCGATCGCGGAGATCACCGCCGCATCCGACGCCTGCAACCGGTGGACCGCGGCGTCGGCATCGAACACCGGAACGCCCGCGTCCGCGAACATCGCAGCGACGGTCGATTTGCCCATCCCGATCGAACCGGTCAGGCCGATCGTGATCATGCCGTCAGCAACGCCCTGAGCCGCGTATCGTGGTCCTCGTCCCGCGGCGGTGCCACGCCGAAGAACAGCTCGAACGCAAGCGCTGCCTGGCCGATCAGCATCTCGAGCCCATCGATCGTATCGAGATCGCGCGCGCGGGCGGCCGCGAGCAACGGAGTCTCGAGCGGCGCATAGACGACGTCATAGACCAGCGCATCCTGCGGCAGCGGATCGAGGTCGATCGTCAGCGGTGCCTGACCCGTCATGCCGAGCGAACTCGCGTTGACCACCAGGGCGGCGGGCGGAAGCTGCGCGGTCAGCGGCAGCGCCTGTCCCTTGAGGCCAAACGACGACAGCAATGCCGCCGCCTTCAGCACGTTGCGGTTGAGCACCGTCACCGGACCGACCCCGAGTTTGGCCAGCGCGAACAACACCGCGCGCGCCGCCCCGCCGGCACCGATCACCACCACCGGCGCGCCGGTCAGATCGAGCCCATCGAGCGGCGCGTAGAATCCCGCGGCATCGGTATTGGTGCACAGGAACGCACCGTCTTCGCCGCGGAACACCGTATTTGCCGCACCGATCGTTTTCCGCACGTTGCCGGGATCCGCGATGTGATCGAACACCGCCTGTTTGTGCGGCAAGGTGACGTTGCAGCCGCGCCAGTCGGGGTCGGCGGTCCGCTCGGCGAAATAGGCGGCCAACCCTTCGGGTGCGACATGATGCGCGCGATAGCTGCCTTCCAGTTTGAGCGCATCGAGCCAGAATCCGTGGATGATCGGCGACTTCGAATGCGCGATCGGATCGCCGATGACTTCTGCATAGATCATGACGGCATCACTCCGCGGACACGTAGGTAATCGAGCACCTGCAACAGCGGCAGGCCAAGGACGGTGAACTGGCTTCCCTCGATCCGGGTGAACAGCTGCGCGCCCGGTCCCTCGATCCGGTAACAGCCGACACAGCCGGCGATCTCGGGCCATTCCTGGTCGAGATAGGTCTGGATGAACGCATCCGACAGGGTGCGCACGTGCATCTTGGCGCGATCGACCACCCGCCAGACCGGGCGTCCGCCCTCGGCGATCACCGCCGCACTGACGAGGTCGTGCCGCTTCCCCGACATCCGCGCGAGATGCGCGCCCGCTTCCTCGCGCGAGCGCGGCTTGTCGAGCATCGACCCGTCGTCGAGCACAACCACCGAGTCGCAACCGAGCACCAGCGCCTGACCGTCGCGCGACGACACCTTGACCGCCTTCAGTTCCGCCAGCGCATCCGCCATGTCGCGCGGCGCAAGCCCTTCCGCCAGCAGCGCGGCCTTGGCGGACTCCTCGTCGACGCTGGCCGAGACGGCGGTGAACGGGATTGCCGCGGCGGCGAGCATCGCGCGCCGCGACGCGCTTTGGGATGCGAGGACGACCCTCACAGGTCGCCTCGCGGTGCGATACCGCGTTCCCCCACCAACGCGATGATCGCGGCGGCGGTTTCCTCGATCGAGCGGCGCGTTACGTCGATCACTGGCCAGCCATTGTCCGCGAACATCCGCCGCGCATAAGCGACTTCGCGCGTAACCGATTCCTGGTCGACATAAGCAGTCTCGGTCTTCTGGTTGAGTGACAGCAACCGGTTGCGCCGGACCTGGATCAGCCGATCCGCACTCGTCGTCAGCCCGACGACAATCGGGTGCTTGAGCGAATACAGGCTGATTGGTGGGGGGCTTTCGATCACGATCGGAATGTTGGCGGTCTTGAACCCGCGATTGGCGAGATAGATCGACGTCGGCGTCTTGGACGAGCGCGATACACCCGCGAGCACGATGTCCGCTTCCTCCCAATCCTCGGCGAGGATGCCGTCGTCATGCGCGATCGTGAACTGGATCGCGTCGACCCGCGCGAAATAGGCGGCATCGAGCACGTGCTGCCGCCCCGGGCGTGCCTTGGCGGCCTGACCAAGCAACCCGGACAAGGCACCCGTCACGCCGTCCAGCGGCGCGACCGCGGGCAACCCGAGCGCGCGACACCGCGTCTCGAGCGTCGCGCGGGTCGCGCTGTTGACCAATGTGAACAGCACGAGCCCGGGATTCTGCGAAATTTCCTGCAGGATCCGTTCGAGATGCGCCTCGGTGCGCACCATCGGCCAGAAATGCCGGATCGTCTCGACGTCGTCATATTGCGCGAGCGCCGCCTTGGCGATGTTCTCGAGCGTCTCGCCGGTAGAATCCGACAAGAGATGGAGGTGAAGCCGCATCAGCCGCGCCCCTTGCAAAGGCCTGTGGATAACATGGGGATAACCGCTAGCGTAACTTCCCAGCCGCGCAAAGCCGCCACGAACGGTGGAAAACGCCCGAGTTTTCCACAATCGCGTGCACAGCCCCCCGATTTATCCACAGGCTGTGAATCATGGGGATGGAATCGCCGATCGTCTCGCTGAATCGGGCGTGCGATTCAGCCCGACCTGTTGGCATTTCCGGGACAATTGCCTAAGCCCCGACTTCCACCGACCAACAACCTTTATTACCTCATAAGAATCTAGACTCTTATTGAAGAGGGGATCCGCGATCCTTCCCGAACCGACTCCCGCCGGACCTCTGTCCGAGGCACCGTTCAAGCCGTTGCTCGCGACGCTGAAAGGACAACGCCAAGCCGTTCCGCCGATCTGGCTGATGCGGCAGGCGGGGCGATATCTGCCCGAATACCGGGCGTTGCGCGCCGAAAAGGGCGGGTTCCTCGCGCTGGTCAACGACAGTGCAGCGGCCGCGGAAGTGACGATCCAGCCGATCCGTCGCTTCGGATTCGATGGCGCGATCCTGTTTTCGGACATCCTGATGGTCCCGGCAGCGCTCGGGCAGGGGCTGACCTTCGGGGTCGGCGAAGGCCCCGCCTTGACTCCGCCGCTGGTCGACCATGCGCTGTCGTCGCTCGAACAGGCCCCAGAACGGCTGGAGCCGGTCTATGAGACGGTCCGCCAGGTCGCGGCGATGCTGGGTAGCGAAACGACCTTTCTCGGCTTTGCAGGGAGCCCCTGGACCGTCTCGACCTATATGGTCGCGGGCAAGGGTAGCCGTGACCAGAGCGAAACCCGCCGCTTCGCCTATGCCGACCCGAAAGCGTTCGGCGAGATCATCGACGCGATCGTGACGTCCACCGTCGACTATCTGTCGAAGCAGATCATCGCCGGGGTCGAGGCGGTGCAATTGTTCGACAGCTGGTCGGGCAGCCTCAGCCCCGCGCAATTCGAACGCTGGGTGATCGCGCCCAATGCGGCGATCGTCTCCCTGCTCCATGCGCGGCACCCGGGCGTACCGGTGATCGGCTTTCCGAAGGGGGCCGGTGAGAAATTGCCGATCTATGCGCGCGAAACCGGGGTCGATGCGGTCGGCGTCGACGAGACGATCAACCCCGAATGGGCGGCGGCGAACCTGCCTGAAGGGATGCCGGTCCAGGGCAATCTCGACCCGCTCGCACTGATCGCGGGCGGTCGCGATCTCGAGGCAGCGGCCGCACGAATCCTCAAGGCGTTCGAGCACCGCCCGCACGTCTTCAACCTCGGCCACGGCATTCTGCAGGACACGCCGATCGCGCATGTCGAGCAACTGCTCGCCTTTGTACGGAACGCATGATGGCTGGAATGCTCGGCAACGCCTATCTCTGGGTCAAGGCGGCGCATCTGATCTTCGTGATCTTCTGGATGGCGGGGCTGTTCATGCTGCCGCGCTATCTTGTCTATCACCAGGAAGCGCTGGCCGGTTCGGGCGGCGACGCAGGCTTATGGGTCGAGCGCGAGGCAAAGATCCGCAATATCATCCTGACGCCCGCGATGATCGTTGTCTGGGTGCTCGGGTTGTTGCTCGCCGCCAATGCCGGGCTGTTTTCGGGCGGGGCGGGGCTTGGTTGGTTGCATCTCAAGCTGCTGCTGGTCGTCGTCCTCACCGGCTATCACGGCTGGGCAGTCGGCTATGCGCGCAAGCTCAAGGCGGGCAAGCCGACGATGACCGGGCGGCAGTTGCGGATGATCAACGAAGTGCCAGCGGTGCTGGTGACGTTCATCGTGATCCTGGCGATCGTCCAGCCGTTCTGACGCGACCCCCCCAAACTCGCGCCCTAACGTCGCGCCTTGACGCCTTCCTGAGACGGTCGTATCTGGCGGGGGTATTGTAGTGCGACGGCTTCGCGCCGTTCGGCTACTGTATCCTTCCTCAAGCATCGTCGCGTACCCTTCGCCGACTGAAGCTCCTCCCTCGCATCTCCATGCTCCGGACGCCCGAAATGCATCTCAAAGACCTGAAGAACAAGAAGCCGGCCGAGCTGGTCGCGATGGCCGAGGAACTCGGCATCGAGAGCGCGTCGACGCTGCGCAAGCAGGATCTGATGTTCGCGATCCTCAAGGTTCAGGCCGAGCAGGGCGAGCAGATCATGGGCCTCGGCACGATCGAGGTGCTCCCCGACGGCTTCGGCTTCCTGCGCAGCCCCGAGGCGAACTATCTCGCAGGTCCCGACGACATCTACATTTCGCCCAACCAGGTCCGCAAGTTCGGCCTGCGCACCGGTGACACGGTCGAAGGCGAGATCCGCGGGCCGAAGGATGGCGAACGCTATTTCGCGCTGGTGCGCCTCACCGCGGTCAATTTCGACGATCCCGATGCGGTCCGTCACCGCGTCAATTTCGACAACCTCACGCCGCTCTATCCCGAGCAGAAGCTCACGCTCGACCCGTCCGACCCGACCGTCAAGGACAAGTCGGCGCGTGTGATCGACATCATCTCGCCGCAGGGCAAGGGCCAGCGCACGCTGATCGTCGCGCCCCCGCGCGTCGGCAAGACGGTGATGCTCCAGAACATCGCCAAGGCGATCACCGACAACCACCCCGAGGTGTTCCTGATCGTCCTGCTGATCGACGAGCGCCCCGAGGAAGTCACCGACATGCAGCGCTCGGTCAAGGGTGAGGTGGTCAGCTCGACCTTCGACGAACCCGCGACGCGCCACGTCCAGGTCGCCGAAATGGTGATCGAAAAGGCCAAGCGCCTGGTCGAGCACAAGAAGGACGTCGTGATCCTGCTCGACTCGATCACGCGTCTCGGCCGTGCCTACAACACCGTCGTGCCGTCGTCGGGCAAGGTGCTGACCGGTGGTGTGGATGCGAACGCGCTCCAGCGCCCGAAGCGCTTCTTCGGTGCCGCGCGTAACATCGAGGAAGGCGGATCGCTCTCGATCATCGCGACCGCGCTGATCGATACCGGCAGCCGCATGGACGAAGTGATCTTCGAAGAATTCAAGGGCACGGGTAACTCCGAAATCGTGCTCGACCGCAAGGTCGCGGACAAGCGCATCTTCCCGGCGCTCGACGTCGGCAAGTCGGGCACGCGCAAGGAAGAGTTGCTGGTCGACCAGAGCAAGCTCTCGAAGATGTGGGTGCTGCGCCGCATCCTCATGCAGATGGGCACGATCGACTCGATGGAGTTCCTGCTCGACAAGATGAAGAATTCGAAGACCAACGAAGACTTCTTCGAAAGCATGAACCAGTAATCATTTCCGCTGCACAAGACCTGGTGCCGAAGGGTAAAGACTAGGCTTGCGCAGATGTTCAGCGGTTTGGAATGGCCGGGATGGGGGTGATGCCCGATCCCGGCCATTGCCGTGTGGGGTAGCACCATGTTCGATATTGCCGACGTCTTCACCGCCGCGGGGCTCGCTACGCTGGGGCAGGTGATCCTGATCGACCTGATCTTCTCGGGCGACAATGCGATGGTTCTCGGCACGCTTGCCGCGGGGCTTCCACCCAAGCAGCGCAAGCAGGTGCTCGGGCTTGGGATCATCATGGCATTGGTGTGCCTGATCGGCTTCGCGCTGATCGCGACGCAGTTGCTCCACGTCGTCGGGCTGCTGCTGGTCGGCGGGTTGATGCTGTTGTGGGTGGCGTGGAAGCTGTTCGGCGAAATCCGATCGCATGGCCCTTCTGAAGACATCGACGCAGCCGGACACGTTCCCAAGCGGCCCAAGAGCTTTGCGCAAGCCGCGGTCCAGGTCGCGATCACCAATCTTTCGCTGAGCCTCGACAACGTTCTGGCGGTGGCAGGCGCGGCGCGTGCGCACCCTTCGGTGCTGTTCTTCGGGCTTGCGCTGTCGGTCACGCTGATGGCGGTCGCGGCGAACTTCATCGCGCGGATCATCGGTAAACATGCCTGGATCGCCTATATCGGGCTGATCGTCATCCTGTTCGTCGCCGGGCGGATGATCTTCGACGGGGTGGTCGATCCCGAGGTCGGCGTGCTGGCATGGCTCGCGCGCCGCTGACCGCTGCAGGGGGCGTTGCGGTCCAGGCATGATCGCGCGCATACAGGGCCATCAAGCAGCGCGGCGGCTCGCCCGCTCGAGCGGAGAAGCCACGATGAAGATCAACGTCGAAGTCGACTGTACGCCCGAGGAAGCACGGCGGTTCATGGGGCTGCCGGACATGGCGCCGGTGCACGATAAATATCTTCAGATGCTGACCACCTCGATGGACGGCTCGGTCGCGCCCGAGATGCTCGAGACCGTGATGCGCAGCTGGATGCCGATGGGCGATGCCGGAATGGCGATGTGGCGCCAGATGTTCGAGACCGCGACCAAGAAGTGACGGGCGACGGCACGATCTACGCGACGTCGAGCGGTGCGCCTCCCGCGGCGATTGCGATTGTGCGGGTCAGTGGGGCAGGGGCGTGCGGCGTTGCGACCGCGCTTGCCGGATCTGTGCCGGCACCGCGGCGGGCTTCGGTTCGCGCCTTGCGGCACCCTTACACGGACGTGCTGCTCGATCGCGCGGTTGTGCTGTATTTCCCCGGGCCGACGACCGCGACGGGCGAAGATCTGGTCGAGTTTCATGTTCATGGCGGTCGTGCGGTCGTGGCAGCCGTCGAGGCGGCGATCGGATGCGTTCCGGGGACGCGGCTGGCGGACGCCGGCGAATTCACCCGGCGGGCGCTCGCGAACGGGCGGATCGATCTGACCGAGGCGGAAGGGCTTGGCGATCTGCTCGCTGCCCAGACCGAAAGCCAGCGCAAGGCGGCGCTACGTGTCGCAGAGGGCGGGCTGCGGGCCGAAATCGATCGCTGGACCGATGCCTTGGTGGCGGTCGCCGCGGAGATCGAGGCGGCGCTCGATTTTTCGGACGAGGACGATGTCAGCGATGTGCCGGTCGAGCGGACGATCGCAAAGATTGCCATCATCGCACAGGGGATCGATCACCTGCTCGCCGCCCCGCCGGTCGAGCGGTTGCATGACGGCGTGCGCGTGGTCATCGCTGGACCGCCCAACAGCGGAAAATCGACGTTGCTCAATGCCTTGACGGGACGAGACGTGGCGATCGTGTCCGCGATATCGGGGACCACGCGCGACCGGATCGAGGCTTCGGTGGTCCGGCGCGGGATCGCCTACACGGTCACCGATACTGCCGGACTGACCGAC
Organism: Sphingomonas sp. FW306-05-A; assembly: GCF_058782275.1. Lineage (NCBI taxonomy): Bacteria > Pseudomonadati > Pseudomonadota > Alphaproteobacteria > Sphingomonadales > Sphingomonadaceae > Sphingomonas > Sphingomonas sp. FW306-05-A. The sequence goes on along the minus strand of NZ_JBYSXN010000002.1, from coordinate 1,519,589 downwards.
ACGCCGGGGGATGAAATCGAGCAGATCGGGATCGAACGCGCGAGGTCGGCGATGGTGGGTGCCGATATCGTCCTGTGGCTCGACGATGCGGCGCCCGATCGCGACGAGTATCTGCTGGTCCATGCGCGTACTGACGTTGCCGGACGGGAGCTCAGCCCCCCGGGGCGTTTGGGGATTGCGGCAAAGTCCGGGGTTGGGGTCGACACGCTTTGGGAGGAGATAGAGCGGCGCGCTGCGCAATTGCTCCCAGAGGAGGACGCATTGACGATCAACGTGCGGCAACGCGCCTTGCTTCGCACCTGCACCATCCGTCTGGGTGCAGCGCAGCATCAACGCGACCTGTTGGTCATTGCCGAGGAGGTGCGCGCAACGCTGCGGCTGTTCGATCAGGTGACCGGACGGAGCGGGATTGAGAATGTGCTCGACTCGATCTTCAGCCATTTCTGCATCGGCAAGTGATGTTCCACGTGGAACGTTTTGACAGCAGGTGCGTGGCGACCTAGCGAGACAGTATGGAACAGTTCGATGTTATCGTTGTCGGCGGCGGTCACGCCGGGACCGAGGCGGCTGCCGCGTCGGCGCGACGGGGTGCGCAAACTGCCTTGGTCAGTTTCGACGCGAGCAAGATTGGTGCGATGTCGTGCAATCCTGCGATCGGCGGGCTAGGCAAAGGGCATCTGGTGCGGGAAGTCGATGCGTTCGATGGGCTGATCGGGCGTGCTACCGATCGCGCGGGCATTCACTATCGCATGCTCAACCGCAGCAAAGGCGCAGCTGTGCAAGGTCCGCGGGTGCAGGCCGATCGCAAACGCTACGCCGCGGCGATCCAGGAAATGCTCGCGGAACAACCGTGCCTACATGTCGTGACTGGCGAGGTAATCGCGCTGATCATTGACGACACGCAGACCGTGACCGGGGTGACGCTGGCGGACGGTCGACACCTTCGGTCACGCTCGGTGATTCTGGCAACGGGTACGTTCCTCGGTGCGCGGATGTTCTGCGGCGAAGACCGCAGTGTCGGTGGACGGATCGGCGAAGCAGCCGCCTCAGAACTGGCAGCGCAACTCTATGCCGCGCAACTGCCGATGGCGCGGCTGAAGACGGGAACGCCACCCCGGCTTGATGGTCGCACGATCGACTGGGCAGCGCTTGCGCAGCAACCGAGTGACGCCGATCCCTGGACGATGTCGCCCGCGTCGCCATCCCGCTTTCTGCCGCAAGTGCATTGCGCGATTACGCGCACCACGCCGGCAACGCATGACGCCATTCGCGCAGGACTCGATCGCTCGCCGTTGTTCGGCGGAGATATCGCGGGGCAGGGGCCACGCTATTGCCCGTCGATCGAAGACAAGATCCATCGCTTCGGCGACCGCGATGGACATCAAATCTTTCTCGAACCGGAAGGCCTGGACGACCATATCATTTACCCGAACGGCATCTCCACCTCATTGCCGCTCGATATCCAGCAGGCGATGATCGCGACGATCCCCGGCCTCGAACACACCACAATCCTCGCGCCCGGATATGCGGTTGAATATGACCATATCGATCCACGCGCGCTGTCCCCGACGCTCGAGGTACGCGACATGCCGGGGCTGTTCTGTTGCGGGCAGATCAACGGTACGACGGGGTATGAGGAAGCGGCGGGGCAGGGACTCGTGGCGGGGATCAATGCGGCCGCGCGGGCGATGGACCGGGCGACGTTGGTGCTCGATCGGGCATCAAGCTACCTGGGGGTGATGATCGACGATCTCGTCCTGCAGGGGATTACCGAGCCGTATCGGATGCTGACCGCGCGCGCGGAATTCCGCCTGCGGCTTCGCGCAGACAATGCGGAAACGCGCCTATCGGACATCGCGGACGGCCTGGGATGTCTCGGGCCCAAGCGTCAGGCACGCCTGCAGGCACGGCAAGAGCAGCTTGCTCATGTCGCCGCGGTTCTCGACCAGAAGGTGTCGAACGCGACTCTGCGCGAACGGGGTGCGCCGATCGAAGCCAATCCCGAAATTCGCAATGGGGCGGAATGGTTGCGGGTTGCGGGGGTCACGCTCGATATGGTGGTGCCGCAACTGAGTGACGCCATCGCGGTCGATGTGCGAAGCGAGGCGGCCGAGGATGCACGCTACGCGCCTTATGTCGAGCGGCAGGAGCAGGAGGTCATCGCCTTGCGTGCGAACGATACGATCTTGCTTCCGGTGGACTTGGCGTTCGATGCGATTGCGGGGCTATCGACGGAAATGATCGAACGACTGACAGCAGCGCGACCCGCGACGCTCGGTGGCGCAGGGCGGATCCGCGGCATCACGCCCGCCGCCCTGACGGCGATCCTCCTCCATGTTCGGCGAAGGGCAGCATGACCGAAGACGAAGCAAAGGGCTGGATTGCCGAGCGGCATGGAGATGCGGCGGTCGATCGACTGACGGTGCTAGTCGATCATGCCGTCAATGAAACGCTCCGCCAGAACCTGATCGCGCCATCAACGGTCGATCACATCTGGAATCGGCATATCGTTGATTCAGCGCAGTTGCTCGTCCATGCGCCCGACGCCGGGCATTGGCTGGACGTCGGCAGCGGTGCAGGATTTCCCGGGATCGTACTTGCGATCCTCGGCGCGCATCATATCAGCCTGGTTGAACCGCGCCGTCGTCGAGCCACCTTCCTGTCGGACCTTGTCCAGGCACTCGATCTCGACGCGGCGCGTGTGCAGGTGCAGTGTGCCCGGGTAGAGACCGTCGCGGTTCCCGCCGATGTCATCACCGCGCGCGCAGTCGCCTCGCTCGACAATTTGTTCGACTGGTGCGCGCGATCAGCCACGATAAACACACGGTGGATCCTGCCAAAAGGCAAGTCCGCGCTGGAAGAGGTGGCCAGTGCGCAGAAGGCATGGCATGGTGTGTTTCACGTGGAACATAGCATCACCGACCCAACGTCGATGATCGTACTCGCATCAGGGGTGACACGTCGATGAACGTCATTGCGATCGCGAATCAAAAAGGCGGCGTGGGAAAGACCACGACAGCGATCAATCTTGGCACTGCGCTCGCCGCGACGGGGTTGCGGGTGCTGTTGCTAGACCTCGATCCGCAGGGAAATGCTTCGACCGGGCTGGGCATCAGTCGTGCGGATCGGCTGCATTCGACCTACGACATATTGCTCGGCGAAGTGACGATCGAAGCCGCCGCGGTTTCTACGGTCGTCCCGTTGCTGGACGTCGTGCCGGCGACGGTCGACCTGTCCGGGGCAGAAATCGAGCTCGTGGAATATGAGGAACGCACCCATCGCTTGTCGCGTGCGCTGGCACGATCCGACCATCGCTGGAACGTGGTGCTGATCGATTGTCCGCCGTCATTGGGTTTGCTGACGCTCAACGCGCTGGTGGCGAGCAACGCGTTGCTGGTGCCGCTGCAATGCGAGTTCTTCGCGCTCGAAGGGCTCAGCCAGTTGCTCAACACGGTCGAGCGGATCCGCGAGCGGTTCAACCCTGGCTTGTCGATCATGGGGGTCGCGTTGACGATGTACGACCGTCGCAACCGGCTGACCGAACAGGTCGCGACCGATGTGCGCGCGGTGCTGGGGAAGGTGGTGTTCGACACCGTGATCCCCCGCAACGTCCGCCTGTCGGAAGCGCCAAGCCACGGGCTTCCGGCATTGATCTACGACCATAGGTGCCTGGGGTCGGAAGCGTATATCGCGCTGGCCCGCGAGATGATCGACCGCCTGCCGACCCAAATCGCCCCTCAGCCAGCCAGAGCCGCATGACCGACGCACCAACCCCGCTTTCCCGCCCGAAACCCCGCTCCGGCCTTGGCAGGGGCCTGAATGCCCTGATGGGCGACCTTGCGCGCGAGGAGCCGGTCGGTGGTGCACAGACGGGGACCTCGCCGGGGATCCGGTCCTTACCGGTCGGGTCGCTGACCCCGCATCCGGGTCAGCCGCGTCGCCATTTCGAGGAAAGCGCGCTCGAGGAACTCGCCCAGTCGATCGCGCAGCGCGGGCTGATCCAGCCGATCGTCGTGCGGCCGCATGGCACGGGCTATCAGATCGTCGCGGGCGAACGCCGCTGGCGCGCTGCACAGCGCGCGCGGCTCCATGAAGTCCCGGTAATCGTCCGCGACTTCGACGACACGCAGACTCTGGAAGTCGCGCTGGTCGAGAATATCCAGCGGCAGGACCTCAACGCGATCGAAGAGGCCGAGGCGTATCAGCGGTTGATCGCCGATTTCGGGCATACCCAGGATGCGCTCGGCAAGCTCGTCCACAAGTCTCGCAGCCATATCGCCAATCTGCTGCGGCTGCTCGAATTGCCACGGCAGGTGCAGGAACGGGTGCTGCACGGGAAGCTGACGATGGGCCACGCGCGCGCGCTGATCGGCGCGCCAGACGTCGAGGCGCTCGCGGACAAAGTCGTCGATCGTGGGTTGTCGGTCCGCGATACGGAGAAGCTCGTGCGCGCGTCCAAGCCAAGCCAGCGTGATTCGGACAGTCGCGGGGATGGGGCAGGGCGCGATCCCGACCTAGCGGCGCTGGAGCATCAGCTCGGCGATCTGCTCGGGCTTGGCGTCCGGGTCAATTACGGGCCCAAGGGCGGCACGTTGACGCTGAGCTATTCGACGCTCGATCAGCTCGACATGGTGTGCCAGCGGCTGACCGGCGACCGGCTCTGACGCTGGTTTAACTGTTCTGGCGCGCCGCAATGCGCGCAACCGCGACAATCGCGTGATCCGCTAAGACGCTGCCCGCATTGTGCGGTGCCATCGTCGCGCGTTCGGCGCGGCGGACGCGGTCGATCGCGGCGCTGATCGCGGGTGCCGACCAGATCCGCAACGCGCGCGTGGTGGCCGCCCGTTCGCGGAAGAAGACGCGTTCCATCAGCGTGTTGGCGTTCGCACCGCCATCGATCTCGGCGCGCAGTTCGGCCAGGGCCATCAGGCGGCGCACCAATTGCCGAAGCAACGGGATCGGCGAGCTGCCCGCAACCGCAAGCCGTGCGAGTTCGTCCGCGAGCCGGTCCGGCCCGCCATCGATCGCCGCCTCGATCGCGCGCGAGATCTCGGAATCCCCAAGGTCGGCGCCGATCGCATCCAACGTCGTATCATCGAGTTCGCGCGGGCGTTCGGGCGCTGCATCGAGGAACAAGGCGATCTTCTCGAGCTCGCGGCTCATCACCGCGCGGTCGCCGCCCGCCGCCGCAGCGATGCGCGCGGCGGTCGATCCGGTGGTGCGCAGGCCCTGTTCGCGCGCGATGCTGGTGGCGAGCTTGTCGGCTTCGCCGGCATCCGGGACATAGAAGGCGCAGACCATCGCACGCGGTTCGGCGGTCGCGAGCTTGACGAGGCCCGACGATGCCTTGGCGCTGGGGGCGATGACGACCACCGGGTTGCCGCTGCGTTCGGCCGCAAGCAGCAGCGTGCAGGCGGCGACGCTCTCCTCGCCTGCGCCTGCGACACGGATATGGCGTGCGGTCCCGAACAACGAGAGCGATGCGGCTTCGTCGGCGAGCAGGCCCGGGTTGGCCTTGATCTGCCCGGGGTCGAGATCGACCCGTTCCGCATCGGGGCCGAGCGCACGTGCCAGGCGGTTGGCGACGTCGCGTGCGCCCGCCTCATCCGGGCCGTAGAGGACGTACAACCGGACGTCCGGGCTGACCGCGTCGATCGCACGAGTCAGCTGGTTGAGCGTGGCTTTCACGCGGGGTGCGCCCGGGCGGCGTCAGCGCGCCGCACGGTCGCCCGAACGGCTGACATAGGTGGCAACGCGCGTGACGATCTGATCCGCGACGATCTGCGAGAGCCGCTCGAGCGCGGTGTTTTCCGCCGCGATCGTTCCATATTCGGAGCGGACCGAGTCGATTCCCGCGTCCGATCGTGCTGCGGCGTCGAGCAGCACCGCACCGTTGCTGAGATCGACGAGCTGATAGCGCGCGCGCAACGTGCGGCGTTCGCGCGAGATACTGTCGTCGCGCCGGATGCCGAGACCGATGATCTTGTCGTCCAGCTTGATCTCGAGCCGGTAGCGCGGCGTCACGCCCTGACCCGTGTGCAGGCGGTCGCGGAGCGCGTTGCCCATCAGCCAGCCCGCCTTGCCTTCCATCGGCGCGACATCGACCTGTGCGAGCGTCGTGGCGACCGTACCCGTGCTGCCGCCCGAATAGAGCGGCCGCAGGCCACAGCCGCTGAGGGCGAAGGCGCTGGCCGCCAGGAGGATGGGGAACGCGCGCATCATGCGACGAGGTTCACGAGACGGTCGGGCACGACAATGACCTTTCGCGGGGTCTTGCCTTCGAGCGCGCGGACGATCTTGTCCGACGCGAGCGCGGCGGCTTCGAGCACGTCACGCGCAGTGCCCTTGGGCATGACCAGCGTGTCGCGGAGCTTGCCGTTGATCTGCACCGCGATCGTAACTTCGTCCTCGACCAGCAACGCAGGGTCGACCTCGGGCCAGGGCGCGTCGGCGATCAGGCCGTCGTTTCCTGCGGCGGCCCAGGCTTCTTCCGCAATGTGCGGCGCCATGGGTGCCACAAGCCGCATCAGCGTCGCGATCGCAGTGTCGCGCGACGCGGAGGGGGCGGCGCGCTCGATCGCATTGACCAGCTCGAACAGCTTGGCGACCGCCTTGTTGAACGCGAGCGACTCGATATCGACCGCGATGCCGGCGATCGTCTGGTGAAGCTTGCGGTCGAGCGGGGCGTCGACGGTGCCGGATTGGCCGCTCTTGTCGCCATCGAATAGCCGCCAGACGCGCTGGATGAAGCGCCACGAGCCTTCGATCCCGCTTTCGCTCCACGGCAAGTCGCGCTCGGGTGGAGAGTCCGAAAGCATGAACCAGCGTGTCGCGTCGGCGCCATATTGGTCGACGATGCCGGTGGGGTCGACGGTGTTCTTCTTCGACTTCGACATCTTCTCGATGCGGCCGACCGTGACCGCCTCGCCGGTCGCGCGCTCGACATAGCCGTCGCCACGCTTGTCGATGTCGTCGAGCGACAGCCACAAGGGCTTGGTGATCGTGTCGGTGCCGTCGGTGCCAACCTCGGTCACCTGGCGGCTATAGGTCTCGTGCGTGACCATCCCTTGCGTGAACAGCCCCGCGAACGGCTCCGCTACGTCAAGCATCCCGATATGCCGCAGTGCGCGCGTCCAGAAGCGTGCGTAGAGCAAGTGGAGGATCGCATGCTCCACGCCGCCGATATATTGCGCGACCGGAAGCCATTGCTCGGCGACCGCGCGGTCGAACGGCTTGTCCTTGGGCTGGCTGGCGAAGCGGATGAAATACCAGGAGGAATCGACGAACGTGTCGAGCGTGTCGGTCTCACGCCGCGCAGCCCCGCCACAGGACGGGCAGGGGACGTTCTTCCACGTCGGATGCCGGTCGAGCGGGTTGCCGGGGATGTCGAAGCTGACGTCCTCGGGCAATACGACCGGGAGCTGGTCTGCGGGGACCGGCACCGCGCCGCACGCGTCGCAGTGGATGATCGGGATCGGCGTGCCCCAATAGCGCTGGCGGCTCACGCCCCAGTCGCGCAGGCGGAACACGGTCGATCCGGTGCCCCATCCGCCATCCTCCGCGCGGGTGATGACCGCGCGCTTGGCGTCCTCGATGTCCATGCCGTCGAGGAAGTGCGAGTTCACCAGCGTGCCGGGGCCGGTATAGGCGGTGTTCCCGGTGAACAGCGGATCGGTGACGTCGCCATCGGAGACGACACGCCGCACCGGCAGGTCGTACTTGCGCGCGAAATCGAGATCGCGCTGGTCGTGCGCCGGAACGCCGAACACCGCCCCGGTGCCATATTCCATCAGCACGAAGTTGGCGATGTAGACGGGCAACTGAAGGTCGGGATCGAACGGATGCTGCGCGGTCAGCCCGGTATCGAAGCCGAGCTTCTCCTGCGTGTCCATCTCCGCTGCGGTGGTGCCGCCGCGCTTGCACAAGGCGATGAACTCGGCCGCTTCGGAACTCCGCTCGGCGAGCGCCTGCGCGATCGGATGATCCGCCGCGACCGCGACGAAGCTCGACCCGAACATCGTGTCGGGGCGGGTGGTGAACACCTCGACCGAGTCTATCCCCCTCCCGCTTGCGGGAGGGGTTAGGGGAGGGGCTGTCGGATTAGCGGCGGTTGAGGTCTCGACAGGCCCTCCCCCGGCCCCTCCCGCAAGCGGGAGGGGAGAAGAAAGCGTGAACCGGAACTGCAAGCCGCGGCTGCGCCCGATCCAGTTTTCTTGCATCAGTTTGACCTTGTCGGGCCAATGCTCGAGCGCACCCAGGCCCTCGAGCAGCTCGTCCGCGAAATCGGTAATCTTGAGGAACCACTGCGACAGCTTGCGCCGCTCGACCAAAGCGCCCGAACGCCAGCCGCGCCCGTCGATCACCTGTTCGTTGGCGAGCACGGTCGTGTCGACCGGATCCCAATTGACCGAGCTTTCCTTGCGATAGACAAGGCCATGGCGGAACAGCTCGAGGAACAGCGCCTGCTCGTGCCCGTAATAGTCGGGCTCGCACGTCGCCAGCTCGCGCGTCCAGTCGAGCGCAAAGCCAAGCCGCTTCAACTGCGCCTTCATCGTCGCGATATTGTCGCGGGTCCAGCCGCCCGGATGGACGCCCTTTTCCATCGCCGCATTCTCGGCAGGCATGCCGAACGCGTCCCAGCCCATCGGATGGAGGACTTCCATCCCCTGCATCCGGCGGAACCGCGCGAGCACGTCGCCCATCGTATAGTTGCGGACGTGGCCCATGTGAATCTTCCCCGACGGATAGGGGAACATTTCAAGAACATAGGAACGCGGCTTGGGACTGTCGTCACGCGCGGCGAAGGTGCGGCGGTCGTCCCACACCTTCTGCCATGCCGCGTCCGCCTTCAGCGCATTGAAGCGTGACGCCATTGGTTGGGTATTCCTACTGGGTTACGGCAGCGCGGCGCAAATCGCGGGCGCGCGTGAGGATGATGTCTTCGAGCTTCTGGACGGTCGATGCCTGGACTGGCGCCGCGACCCACTGGCCGCCCTGGTTGACCTGGCGGAGCGAAGCGACGCGCAGGCCATCGGCGCGCAGATCCTGGTCGAGGATCGTCACGGTCACCTTGACGCGCTCGGTCGGCGCGGCGGGGTTGATATACCAGTCGGTGACGATCACGCCGCCGTTGGAATCGGTCTGGAGCAGCGGCATGAAGCTCAGCGTGTCGAGGCTTGCGCGCCACAGATAGGCGTTGACGCCGATCGTCGTGACCTTGGAGGCCGCGAGGTCCGGGCCCTTCGGGCGACCGCCCTTATGCCCGCACGCACCGAGTGCAAGCGGGGCGATGAGCGCGAGCGAAAGCATAATCGCAGTGCGTGGGCGGCGGATCATCGGCGGTTCCTGAACAAATCGGAGTGTCGGGGGTTCGGGCGATATCTATAGAATGTCCGGCGCTTGCCGCAAGCAGGACCTCGGTACCGCGATCCGGTGCGCGGGGTCGTTGCTCGGCGGAATGTGGAGATGTTCCATAGTGTGTCCCTGACGACACTGTCGGGGGAAAATGAGTCTGAATGGTGGCGCTACCGGATTGAATCATGGTAGCCGCTTCGCAACATGATAGTGCCGTATAGGTACACGTGAAGGGGTCTGAAGTGTCGCTTGGTCGTTGGATGTCAGGGATTGCCGCGGGAGCGCTGATTGCGCTCGGCATTGCCGTGGCTCCGGCAGTCGGCGCCAGCGAAGCACCCGCACCGCGACTCGTAACCAAGCACAGTGCCCAGCTGGTGCGCGGCCTCGGATCGTTCACGCCGGCGTCTGCCGACCCGCGCCTCGCGGCGATGTTCGCGCGCGGTGGCCTCGACACCAGTGGTTTCCGCTTCACGCCGTCCGACACGCGCCGCGAAGGCAGCCGTGCGGTGACGGTCGCGGTCCAGGCGCGCTCGGCGCGTGGTCTGATCGCACGCGCGGATCGCGCATCGCCGATCCCGGCATCGACGGTCGCGCTGACGCCGATCGCGTATAATCTGGGTGTTGCGGTCGGCTGGAAGCGGCTCGCGGTATCCGGCGATGTCGCCAAGGTCGATCTCGCCGGCGTCCCGGGCAGCCGCGAAGCCGCCGATATCGGCGTGAGCTATACCGGCAAGCGCTTCTCGGGTCGCGTCAACGCGATGGCGGATCGCCCGCTCGCCAATGGGCCGAAGCTGGTCGAGGATCCTGCAGCCTATTCGCTCGACGTGGCCGGGTCCTATTCGCTGACGCGTCGCCTCGATGTGACCGCGGGCGTGCGGTACAAGAGCGAGCGTGACCGCCTGATGCAGCAGCCGACCGACGACCGCCGCGACAGCCGTGCGGTCTATATCGGGACTGCCTTCCGCTTCTAACGCGTGGTCAAGCCGTGCTGAACGGCATGCCTTCTTTGTTGAGTGTACGACCGCATAACCCGCTCCGCTCAGGGTGACTGGTTCGATGGTACGCTCATCGACCGATCAAGCCCGCAGAAACGCTCACTCCGGAGTCAGCGCGTCGATCGCTGCCCAACCAACAAACCCAAGCCCCGCCAGCCGCCTATAGCGTCGGGCATTCATCCCCCCCAAGGCAATGGCAGGCAGACCGACGGCGCGTGCGATCGTCGCGGCGCGCAGCGGCCCCAGGAAGGGCGCCCCAGGATGCGTGCGCGTGGCATAGACCGGCGAGACGAACACCAATGCCGCCCCCGCCCGCCGCGCCGCGAGACCTTCGCGGACCGAATGCGCGCGCCCGATCCGGATCGGCGCGGTCTTGGGGGAGGCTTCGTCGATCAATAGCAGCCCGTGCCGTCGGGCGAGGCGCGCCATCCGCCGTTTCAATAGCAATCGTTCGTCGGAGGGGGTGGTATGATGCCGGAGCACGATCCCGCTTCCGCGTGGCAGGCGGGCAATCGCATCCCACAGGCGCTCCCCCATCCGCTCGTCGGTCATCAGCCAAACTGCGGGAAGCTTGCGATCGCCGGATCGGACGGGGTGACGAAGGGCCATCACACCGCCTATAGCGCGCCCCATGTCGACCGCCCATCCCGCCACCCCCGCCGCCCGTCTTGCCGCCATCACTGCCAGCATTGCGCATTCTGCCGAACTGGCGGGCCGCAAACCCGCATCCGTGACGCTGATCGCGGTTTCCAAGACCCGAAGCGCGGAGGAGATCACCCCGCTGCTCGACGCCGGGCAGCGCGCGTTCGGGGAAAACCGCGTGCAGGAGGCACAGGGGAAATGGCCTGCGCTGCGCGAGGCCTATCCCGACGTCGAACTCCATCTCGTCGGGCAGTTGCAATCAAACAAGGCCGAGGACGCGGTCGCGCTGTTCGACGCGATCCATTCGGTCGATCGCGTGTCGCTGGTGACCACGCTCGGCAAGGCGATCGACAAGCTCGGGCGGCGCCCGGCGTGCTTCCTGCAGGTCAATATCGGCGACGAAGACCAGAAGGGCGGCTGCGCGATTGGCGCGCTGCCGGATCTGATCGCCGCGGCGCGCACTGCCAACCTACCCGTCGCCGGGCTGATGGCGGTTCCCCCCGCCGATACCGAAGCGGCACCCTATTTCGCGCTGCTGGCAAAGCTCGCGCGCGACAACGGGCTCGACGCGCTCAGCATGGGCATGTCGGGCGATTATGAAACCGCGGTGATGCTGGGCGCGACACATGTCCGCGTCGGCACCGCCCTGTTCGGAGAACGAACATGATATTTCTCGGAGAACGTGCATGAAGTTCGATGGCCTGATCTTCGATTTCGACGGTGTCTTGATCGAGAGCGAAGAAGTCGGAAATCGCCATATCGCGAGTTACCTCACCGCGATCGGGCATCCGACGACGCCTGAGGACAGCTATGCCAATTTCATGGGGCTGTCGGGGCCGCAGTTCATCAGCGCGCTCGAACAATGGATCGAGCGGCCACTGCCCGAGGATTTCTACGCGCACCGCGCGATCGAGGACGATCGTGCGATGCGCGAGGGCGTAGGCGCGGTCGAAGGCGCGGTGCGCTTCATCGAGGCGCTGCCCGCGGACTTGCCCAAGGCGATCGCCTCGTCGAGTTCGACCGCGTGGATCCGGCGGCATCTCGCGCATATCGGGCTGGAGGGGGCGTTCGGCGACCTGATCTTCTCGGGCAAGGAGCATGTGACGCACGGCAAGCCCGCGCCCGACCTGTATCTCCACGCCGCGCGCGCGATCGGCGTCGATATCACGCGCTGCGCGATCCTCGAGGATTCGCCCGTCGGCGCGACTGGGGCGGTGGCATCGGGAGCGCATGTCATCGGGTTTGTCGGCGGATCGCATTGCGGGCCCGACCATGCGGACAGGCTGCGGGAGATCGGGGTGCACGACATCGCGGAGGACTTCGGTGAGGTACGGCGGTTGCTGGGGTAGGGTGCTCCATCACCCCCACCGTTCGTTTCGAGCGTAGTCGAGAAACCCGGCACCAGCGCAGGTTTCTCGACTTCGCTCGAAACGAACGGATGGGAAAGGCGAGGGGAGGGCGTTCCTCGCCCCTACCGCGTAGCTCTTAGAACTGGTGCCCGGTCCGATCCCGCTTGGTCGCGAGATAGCGTTCATTATGCGGGTTCGCCGGAAGGATGTGCGGCACGCGCTCCGACACTGCGATCCCCGCCGCCTCAAGCTGCGCGACCTTCTGCGGGTTGTTGGTCAGCAACCGCACGCGCGTCTGCCCAAGCAATTCGAGCATCCGCGCCGCCACCGCGAAATTGCGCGAATCAACCGCAAAGCCGAGCCGGGTGTTGGCATCCACCGTGTCGAACCCCTGATCCTGCAGCGCATAGGCGCGCAGTTTGTTGATCAGCCCGATCCCGCGGCCTTCCTGGCGCAGATACAGCAGAATTCCCCAGCCGCTGTCGCGGATCGCGCGGATCGCGCCGTCGAGTTGCGGACCGCAATCGCATTTGAGGCTGCCGAGCACGTCACCGGTCAGGCATTCGCTGTGCAGCCGGACCAGCGGCGCGCGATCATCGGGCTGGCCGATCAACAGCGCGATATGTTCGCCGGGCATTTCGGGGGTGCGGAACGCGACGATCTCGGCATCCTCGGCATCCGCGACCGGCAGATGCGCGCGCGTCGCGATCGCGAGCCGCGCGGCGTCTTCATGCGCGACGATGTCGGCGGGGGTCAGCACGAGCGCCGCCTGCTCGTCCGCAATCGCGAAATAGGCCGGGAGCACGCCGCCCACGCGCGCGAGCGTCAGGGCGGCGCTGGCGGCTTCCAGCGCCGCGACCGGAATCGCGCGGAACGGCCCCTTGAACGGTGTGTCGAGATCGAGCTGCGGATCGGACAGCGCGGTCGCCATCGCAAAATCGACCCACGGCGCGCGTTCGATCAGCACCGGGGCATCGGGCTCGGCGGCATCGCGCTGGTTCGCAAGCTTGAGCGTCGCCGCACGCCCCGCGGAGAGCAGCACGGGTGCCACGCCCGCGGGATCGAACGCAGCGAGCCGCACCGGGTCCGCGGTTTCGATCGGCAGCAGCGCAAGCATGCCGTCCGCACCCGCGATCGCGATCGGCCAGCCACGCCGCAGCGCGTCGATCGCCAGTGCGGTCTTGTGCGCGTCCCCCGCGGTGGTGATCACAGAGTGAATTCGGTCATGATGGGCACATGGTCGGAGGGTTTGAGCCAGCTGCGGCATTCCTCATAGACATGGTGCCGCACCGCCTTCGCCGCAACATCCGCGGTCGCCCACATATGATCGAGCCGCCGTCCGCGATCGTTGACCGTCCAGTCGGCCGAGCGATAGCTCCACCAGGTATGGAGCCGCGCGGGGGCAGGGTGGAAGTGCCGCCCTAGATCGACCCAGCTGTTCGATGCCTTGAGCCGGTCGAGCGTGTCGACTTCGATCGGGGTGTGGCTGACGACGCCGAGCAACTGCTTGTGTCCCCAGACGTCGGAGGGCAGCGGCGCGATGTTGAAATCGCCGACGAGCAACGTGGGGACGTCGAGCCCTGCCGACCAGTCGATCATCCGGTCGAGGAAATCGAGCTTCTGCCCGAACTTGGGGTTCACGTTGCGATCGGGGACGTCGCCGCCCGCGGGAACGTAGACATTCTCGATCCGCATGCCGTTGTCGAGCCGGACGCCGACATGCCGCGCTTCCATGTTCGCCTGCCAGTCGAACCGGTCGTCTTCCGCGAGCGGGACGCGCGACAGGATCGCGACGCCGTGATGCATCCGCTGGCCGTGGAGCACGATATATTTGTACCCCAGCGCGCGAAACGCGGCGAGCGGGAAGTCGCGATCGATCACCTTGGTTTCCTGCAGGCACAGGATGTCGGGGTCGGCCTCGCGCAGGAAACGCTCGACGATCTCGATGCGGAAGCGCACCGAATTGATATTCCACGAAACGATCTTCAGGGTCGTCATTCGGAGTGTGTAGCCGCGCGGTTCCGACAGCGCCAGTCGGTGACGCGCATACAGAAAGGCCCCCGCTCCGGGGGCATGGAGCGAGGGCCGACCTAGCGTTCGTCACGCAGGCGGGAAGTGGTGCGTCCGGGCAACAGGGGGAAAAATCCCGGCTCACCCCACATCCGCAAGGTCGCTTTAGGCTTCCAAACCTGTCGCCAATATGAATGGCATCACTTTTTTCCGGTCGCGCGAACGGGATCGTTCCACTTGAACGCATTGTCCGCGACGGGAGCGTTGAATTGCTGGTTCGAGAGTTTGACCGTCGTCCGGTTGTTCTGCGAATCGAGCGTGACCCAACCCTGCAGCATCAGCCCGTTGGGGGCGGCGGCATTGCGTTTGAAGACGAGGTTGATCCGGCCGTATTCGGGATGCTTGGGGTCGGCAGCATCGACCGAGACGAGATCGGGATTGCCGGTCGGAACGACGGTCGCGATGTTGCTCATGTCGCGCGACGGATCGAGCAGGATGCCGAGCGGCGATCCGCCGATCGGCCAGCGCTGCTTCTGCCCGACGGAGTAATCTAGGAACCACAGCGACTTGCCGTCCGCGACGATCAGGATCGGCACGCCCTTTTGATATTGGAAGCGGATCTTGCCGGGCTGCTTGAGCGTCAACGTGCCGGTCAGCACCTTCCCCGAACGATCGGTCTGCGCGAAGTCGGCGGTCATCGATTTGACCGCCTGGAGGTGCTTCTGCACCAGCGTCAGGTCGGCGGACGGTGCGGCCATCGCCATAGCGGGAGCGGCGAGGAACGGGACTAGAAGCGAATAACGAAACGACACGAATGATCTCCTGACGCGGGGGCGGGAGCTCCCGGCTGATATAGAGGCGCTTCCCCGGCGAAGGCCGGGGCCCAGCAGGACAGGCCAAGGTAACGCGCGCAGCACCTGCTTCTATCCGCCCGCTCCTGGGCCCCGGCCTTCGCCGGGGAAGCGCACGCCTGTCAAAGCGCCCTTTGTGAAACGATTTTTCCCTAAAGCCAGTGCGCGCTTTAACACCCCGTGAACCGACCGCGCACCCCTCAGACCGGATGCCCATCCCGGTCGCGCAGCACTTCGCGCCGTCCAACATGATCGGGCCGGCTCACCACGCCGTCCTTCTCCATCCGCTCGATCAGCCGTGCCGCGTTGTTATACCCCACGCGCAACTGCCGCTGGACCCACGAGGTCGACGCCTTCTGGCTCTCGCACACCAGTTGCACCGCGGCGCGATATTGCTGGTCTTCCTTGCTGTCCTCGCCGGTCGGCGCGCCGTCGAGCGCGAAGCTCTCCTCGGGCTCCTCGGTGACCGACTGGATGTAATCGGGCTGGCCCTGCGCGCGCCAGTGATCCGCGACCGCGCGGACTTCGTCATCCGACACGAACGGCCCGTGGACACGGACGATTCCCTTGCCGCCGGGCATATACAGCATGTCGCCCTTGCCGAGCAGTTGCTCCGCGCCCTGTTCGCCGAGGATGGTGCGCGAATCGATCTTGGAGGTGACGTGGAAGCTGATTCGCGTCGGCAGGTTCGCCTTGATCACGCCGGTGATGACGTCGACCGACGGACGCTGCGTCGCCATGATCAAATGAATGCCCGCCGCACGCGCCTTCTGTGCCAGCCGCTGGATCAGGAATTCGACTTCCTTGCCCGCGGTCATCATCAGATCGGCGAGCTCGTCGACGATCACGACGATTTGCGGCAACACCTGATAATCGAGCGTCTCTTCCTCGTAGATCGGCTGGCCGGTCTCGGAATAGCCGCACTGCACCTTGCGCCCGAGCGGCTGGCCCTTGGCCTTCGCCGTCTTCACCTTCTCGTTGAAGCTGGCGAGACTGCGCACCCCCATCGACGACATCTGGCGATAGCGATCCTCCATCTGCTCGACCGCCCATTTGAGCGCGCGGACCGCCTTGGCGGGATCGGTCACGACCGGGGAGAGCAGATGCGGAATGTCGTCGTACATGCTCAGTTCGAGCATCTTGGGATCGATCATGATCATTTTGCACTGATCGGGCTTCAACCGGTACAGCAGCGACAGGATCATGCAGTTGAGCCCGACCGACTTGCCCGAGCCGGTGGTGCCCGCGACGAGCAGATGCGGCATCGGCGCAAGATCCGCGATCACCGGATCGCCCGCGATGTTCTTGCCGAGCACCAGCGGGAGCGAGGCGGACTGATCCTCGAAGGTCTGCGACCCGATCAGCTCGTGCAGGCCGACCATCTCGCGCCGCACGTTGGGGAGCTCGATCCCGATCACGGTCCGCCCGGGGATCGTCGCGACGCGCGCCGACACCGCGGACATGTTGCGCGCGATATCGTCGGCGAGCTGGATCACGCGGCTCGCCTTGATCCCGCTCGCGGGTTCGAGCTCGTACATCGTGACGACCGGACCGGGCCGCACGTTGATGATCGAGCCCTTGACGTGGAAATCGTCGAGCACCGTCTCGAGCAGCCGCGCATTGCGTTCGAGTGCTGCCTTGTCGATCTGCCCGCCCGGCGCAGGCGGCGTCGGGATCAGCAGGTCGAGCGGCGGAAGCTGCGTGTTGTCGCCGAGATCGAGCGAGGTCTGTTGCGTCCGCGGGCGTGGCGGCGATTGCGCGACCTGCCGGTCCGAGATGACCGGGCCGGGGCGCGGATCGGGCGCGGCAATCGCGCGCGGCATCGACACTTTCCGGGTCGGTTTGGCGTCATCATCGACCGAATCCTGCACGAAATCGTCGTCAAACACGTTGGTTTCTGCTCGATTCCGGCGCGTTTCGCCCAGCCGTTTGGCGATCCGCGGGATGCGGAGCGTCCGCTCGGCCATGTCGATCGTGAAACTATACGCCCACAACACCAGCGCGGCGATCCCGAACGCCGTCGCGATTCCGCGCGTCGTCCACAGGATCGCGACCGGATCGCCGAGCAGCCCGATCGCGAGTCGTACCAGATTGGACAAGGCCAATCCGAACACGCCGCCATACCCTGCGGGCAACCAGGCGACCGCCGCACCCGAGACCAGCGCGAAGGTCGTCCCCGCCAGCAACGTGCCGCCCACCGACGTCAGCAGCATCCGCCGCCAGCGCCCGACCGGCACGTCGCGCCAAAGTCTGAGCGCAATCAACAGGATAGTCGGCAGCAGCAGGACAACAGCAGGCCCGAAAATCCAGAAGGCCGCGTCGGCAACGAGCGCACCGGGACGCCCGAGCCAGTTGTGCGCGGGTCCCGCCGAGGCGGTGTTGAGCGACGGATCGCTCGCATGATAGCTCGCGACGACGATCACCATCAGAACGACGAGCGTAAGCAGCGAGAACGCGCCGAGCAGCGCGCCGCTGCGCACGGCGCCTGCCTTGACCGTCTCACGCCAGAGCGGTGGCTGCGCTTGGCTCGCCATGAAATGTCTTCCCGATGTTCGCTGTCTGTGCCCGCGGAATCATCGCCTTCTCACGCGGTCGCGTCAAGTTTTCCGCGATTGGCAGCGTCGTATGAGAGGCTTACAGACGGGGCATGGATACAGCAGACGTCATCATTCTCGGCGGCGGACTCGTCGGCAGCGCGCTCGCAGTGGCGCTCGATGCGCACAACATGTCGGCGATCGTCATCGATATCGCGGACCCCGAAGTCATTCTCGCGGCAGGGTTCGACGGGCGCGCCTCGGCGATTGCGGGGGCACCGTGGCGGATGCTCGGCGCAATCGGCGTGGCGGAAAAGCTCGCGGCAATCGCGTGTCCGATCAAGGGGATCCGGGTGAGCGACGGGCTGGAGCCCGGTGCGCTCGATTTCGAACCCGATTCGGACGAGGAGGCGCTTGGCCATATGGTCGAGAACCGCCGGCTGCGCGCCGCGCTGTTCGAGGCGGCATCGGCGGCAAAGAACGTCGACGTGCGGATGAAGACGCGTGCAGTGTCGGTCGATCGCGCAGCCTCGGGTGTCACCGTGACGCTCGATTCGGGCGCGGTGATTCGCGCGCCGCTACTGATCGCGGCAGAAGGGCGCAATTCGCCGACGCGCGAGGCAGCGGGGCTCAACGTCGCGCGCTGGACCTATGACAATGCCGCGATCGTCACGTCGCTGCACCACGAACATTCCCACGAGAACATCGCGTTCGAGATATTCTATCCCGACGGCCCGTTCGCGATCCTGCCGCTCAACGACGACGAGCAGGGGCATCGTTCGTGCATCGTCTGGTCGGTGACGCGCGACCAGGCACCGGGAATGATGAAGCTGTCGGATCGCGGCTGGCTCGCGGAGGCGGACAAGCGAATCGGCGGGTTCCTCGGCAAGTTGGGGCCTCTGGGCGCGCGGTCGAGCTATCCGCTCGGCTTCCATCATGCCGCGAAGATCGTGTCGGACCGGCTCGCGCTGGTGGGCGATGCGGCGCACGGGATTCATCCGATCGCGGGGCAGGGCGTCAACGTCGGCTTCCGCGATGTCGCGACGCTGGTCGAGGTGCTGGTCGAGGGGAAGCGGACCGGGCTCGACCTCGGCGATCCCGCGCTGCTCGCACGCTATGACCGGTGGCGCAGCCTCGATACGTTGATGGTCTCAGTGGCGACCGACGGGCTGACGCGGCTGTTCGGCGTCAAGGGCAAGACCGCCAATGTGGTGCGGCGCTTCGGGCTGTCCGCGGTGCAGAAGATGCCGCCGCTCAAGCGCCGTTTCATTGCGGAAGCGCGCGGCGAGAGCGGGAATGTGCCGAAGTTGTTGCAGGGGATGATGGTTTAAGGGGCGTAGCGTACCCTCCTGCCGTTCGTTTCGAGCGACGTCGAGAAACCGTAACACGCGCTGTGCCGGGTTTCTCGACTTCGCTCGAAACGAACGGGGTAGGGTTATGCCGGACTGATTTCTTGCGTTACCCCAGTCCGTTCACCCTGAGCGAAGTCGAAGGGCCAGCGCTGGGCATGGGCTTCGACTGCGCTCAGCCCGAACGGTGGTGGGAGGTGTCAGCTATAAGCGGCGACAACGCTGCTATTGCAGCGTCACCGAATCCTCGCCGTCGTGCCGCCCGAAGAACTGCATCAGCTGGATGATCAGCTCGGCGCGCTCCTCGATCCGCTCGGCCTCGAGCAGCGCCTGTTTCGCCGCGACGTCGAACGGCGCGATCTGCGCGATGCCGTTGACCAGCGCCTCGTCGTCAAGGCGCGTCACCGCGTCCCAATCGACCGCATAGCCCTGCGAATCGGCAAAGGCGCGCGATTCGCTTTCCAGCGCGGCACGCCGCGACAGCGACAGCACCTCGGGCGATTCGGGCGATGCGATCAACTCCGCCTCGACCTGGCGGAACGCGGTCGTCACCTCGAGCTCGCGGACGATGCGGAACAGCGACAGCCCCTCAAGGATGAGATTGTACCGCCCGTCCTCGCTCGCCTCGACCTCGGCGATCTTCCCCACGCACCCAATGTCGAACAGCGGCGGCTTGTCGGGCCGTGCGGGCACGTTGGGGCGCGGCTGGACCATCCCGATCCGCCGGTCGCGCGCCATCGCGTCCGAAATCATCGCCCGATAGCGCGGCTCGAAGATGTGGAGCGGCAGATGCATCCCCGGGAACAGCAGCGCCCCCGGCAGCGGGAAGATCGAGAGGCGGGTGATCGTCATCCGAACAGAATCGCGGAAAGCTTGCGGCGCTGCGCCGACACCCACGGGTCTTCGAGCCCGACCACCTCGAACAGCTTGAGCAACTGCGCGCGCGCCGCCCCCTCGTTCCAGGCGCGATCCTCGGCGATCATCGCGAGCAGCGTCGTCGCGGCGGCATCACGGTCGCCCGCCGCCATCTGGCCGTTGGCGAGCGCGAATCGTTTGTCGAAATCGCCAGGATTGGCGGCGACTTCGGCGGCGAGCCCGGCAAGGTCATTGACCGGCGTCGCATCCTGCGCCAGCGCCAGCGCGGCGCGGGCGCGTTCGATCTCGGGATGCTTGGCGGTGTCCTCGGGCATCGCCGCAAGGTGCTCCTGCGCCGCCTCGAGCTCGCCTGCGGCCACCAGCGCGCGGACGAAGCCTGCGTTGACCGCGGGGTGGTCGGGCGCGACCTCGGCGATCTGGCGGAAGATTCCGGCGGCGCGATCGGCATCGCCCTCGGCGAGCGCTTCCTCGCCCATCGCGATCAGCGGCTCGATCTCGGCCTCACCCTGCGCGGCCTCGCTCTCGATCGGCAATTGCTTGAGCAATTGATCGAGCATCGTTTTCAACGCCGATTCGGTCCGCGCCGGGGTAAGGTCGGCGACGAGCTGCCCCTGGAACATCGCATAGACGGTCGGGATCGACTTGATCTGGAATTGCGCGGCGATGAACTGGTTCTTGTCGGTATCGACCTTGGCGAGCACCACGCCCTTGTCGGCATAAGCGGCGGCGACCTTTTCGAGCACCGGGGTCAGCGCCTTGCACGGCCCGCACCACTCCGCCCAGAAATCGATGATCACCAATTTGGTCATCGACGGTTCGACCACGTCGCGACGGAAGGCCTCCACCGCGTCGCGTTCGGCTGCGCTCATTCCCAGGGTCGCCAAGAGATGCTCCAATTCGTTTCGATCGTTGCGTCTTATGTGGGGGCGGGGGCCGACAAGCCAACCCTTTTCATCAAAGTGCGAAAAGAGGCTTGCCGACCCCCCGACCCGGTGTTAGAGGCCGCCCCCTACCCGCCGGGCTCCACAGTCCGGCACATGGCGCCAGAGCGGGCGTAGCTCAGGGGTAGAGCACAACCTTGCCAAGGTTGGGGTCGAGGGTTCGAATCCCTTCGCCCGCTCCAGTCACTCATCCGTAGTTATATATACCGGCGCAAGCCGACCCGGCCCAGGGCCTGGGTGCTGTCGCGCTGTTTTGCTGCAGGATGGGGTATGCGATGCACTCTTCGCCACCACGCACTTTTCTCACAGCCCGGCGACTGTCGGCATGACATCGCGATTCACGCGTCGACAGGCGTGGCAGCTCGGCGCGGTCCTGCTCGGCGGCTTCGCGGTCGGGCGGGGGGCACATTGGCTCACGCCGGTCGGGCGGGACATCGGTCGTTCCGATACCGTCGCCGCGATCCTCGACGGGACCGATTCACCGCGATTCGGCCCGCGCGATGCCACGCTGCGGCTCGCGGTGTTCAGCGACTATCGTTGCCCTGCCTGCCGGCAGGCGTTTCCCGCGCTGGAAAACGCGATTCGCGCGGATGGCGCGGTACAGGTGATTTCCAAGGACTGGCCGATCTTCGGCGCTGCATCGGAGCGGGCTGCGCAGGTCGCGCTCGCGAGTGTGGCGCAGGGGATCTATCCGGCCGTTCACCACGCGCTGATGACGGACGACCGGGGGATCGACGATGCGATGCTGGAGGACGTCGTTACCGCGGCAGGCGGCGACTGGGCGCGGGTGACGTCTGACCTGCGCGTCCAGGGTGACACGATTACCGAACGGCTGCGCAGCAACGGCCGCGAGGCGCTGTCGGTTGGGCTGACGGGGACGCCGGGGTATCTCGCTGGGCCCATCCTTCAGCTCGGCGCGCTCGACGCGGGCGGGTTCGCCCGGCTGTTCGCCCGCGCCCGCGCGGCACCGTGACGGTTCCGCGCGGGGTCACAGCACTATTTACCGCTTGGGTTTGATGAACCGGATCGTCATCCGGTCGCTTTCGCCGATCGCGGCGTATTTCGCGCGATCGACGTCCTTCAGCGCATAGGACGGCGGCAGCGTCCAGACGCCATCGGGATAGTCCGCGGTATCCTTGGGGTTGGCGTTGACCTCGGACATGCCCGCGACCTCGAATCCAGCCTTGCGCGCGAAGCCGACGACGCTCGAGACCTTCATGTAGCCGCTCTTCTCCTCCGCCGCGGCGTCGCGCGCCTCGGGCAGGCGATGCTCGACGATGCCTAGCGTCCCGCCGGGCTTGAGCATCCGGAACATCTCGGCGAACGCGGCCTGCGTGCGGTCGACGCCCGAGAAGCGGAGGTTGTGGATGTTGCGGAAGGTCAGCACGACGTCGGCGCTGCCCGCGGGGACGGACGGCTCGCCAGCTGCTGCGGGGAAGGCGGCAAGCTTGACCTTGCCGTAGACGGCAGGGTTGGTCGTCTGCAGCGTCTTTACCGCGTTGAGGCCCTTCGCCATGCCGCCTGCCGCATAATAGGTCCCGCGCGTGGCGAGATAAGGCGCGAGGATTTCGGTATACCAGCCGCTGCCGGGAATCAGCTCGACCACCGTATCGGTCGGCTTCACGCCAAAGAAGGCCAACGTCTCTGCGGGGTGCCGATAGCGGTCGCGCGCCACGTTCGCCGGAGTCCGCGTGGTGGCGGCAATCGCCTTGGTCAGCGCCGGGTCTACTCGCGGTGCCTGGCCGATGGCGACACCCGCCACGGCGAGGGTGGCGGTCACGGCACCAAGGATCGCAAACATCGGACGCACGGCACATCTCCCTAAATTCTTCGCTACCGACTGGTTGGTGCTGTTGTGCAGGGCGATCCGGTGCGACGCAAGCGGCGGCGTGCGCGATCATTTTGGGTCGGACGGCATGAACGGACCGGCGTGTGCCGCGTTGGGCTTGGGTGACTTCTCTCCCCTCCGAACGCAACACTGCGTACTGGCGCCCCCGGCGCGTCCTCATCACGCGATCCGCGCGCGCCTGGGACCACGGCGTCGCGATCGCGCAGCGGGCCGCGGAGCAGGGCGTGCCGGTGATCGAACTTCCCAACGACCGCGTCGTCTGGGCCCAGCCCGAAGATCCGCGCGCCGCCTATGCCGAGGCGAAGGCTACGCTTGCTGTGGTCGTCGCGCCGCCGTCGAAGCTCAAACTCGAACCGATCGCGCCGAGTGCGGACTGGCGCGTCGACCTGGCGGCGGGGTGTCCGGCGCATTGCAGCTATTGTTATCTCGCGGGCTCGCTCAAGGGCCCGCCGATCACGCGCGCTTATGCCAATCTCGACGAGATCCTCGGCGTGCTGCCGAGCTATATGGACAAGGGCACGATCACCTCGCGCTCGGCAACACGGGTGCACGAGGGCACCACGTTCGAGGCGTCCTGTTACACCGATCCGCTGGGGATCGAGCCGATCACCGGGTCGCTGTCGCGGATGATCGAATGGTTCGGCCGGTCGGATGCGGACACGCAGTTGCGCTTCACCTCCAAGTTCGCCGACGTCGCGCCGCTGCTCGCGCTTGAGCACAATGGGCGAACGCGGATGCGCGCGTCGATCAATCCCAAGCGCTACGCCCGGTTCGAGGGCGGCACCGCGCCGGTCGCGTTGCGGCTGGCGGCGCTGCGGCAGATGGCGGACGCGGGATATCCCGTTGGCCTGACCATCGCGCCGATCATCGCGGCGGACGGTTGGGAGGAGGCGTACGGCACGCTGATCGACGAAGCGGCGGCGCTGCTCGGCAATGTGCCCGATCTGACGATCGAACTGATCACACACCGATTCACGACCGGATCGAAGGCGGTGCTCGACAGCTGGTATCCCGGCTCCGCACTCGACATGACCGACGCCGACCGGATGACCAAGCGCACCAAATTCGGCACAGAAAAGCAGGTGTACGACACCGCGACGATGCAGCGCCTGCGCGGCTGGTTTACCGAGACGATCGCGCGGACGCTGCCCTTGGCGCGCGTGCTGTACTGGACATGACCGTCTTCTTCACCGCGGACACGCATTTCGGCGACCACCGCACGATCAACATCCAGCGCCGCCCCTTCGCCGATGTCGCGACGATGGATGCGGCGTTGATCGCCGGGTGGAATGCGGTGGTGGGCGCAGACGACGAGGTCTGGCACCTCGGCGACGTCGCGCGACGTCCGGCGGCGGTGGCCGATCTGCTCGCGCGGCTCAACGGGCGCAAGCATCTGCTCCGCGGCAACAACGATCCTGATGCGACGCTTGCCGCCGCGGGCTGGGCAAGCGTCGGCGATTATGCGGAGATCACGGTGGAGGAGCGCAATCTCGTCCTGTGTCACTACCCCTTCCGGTCGTGGAACGGGCAGCATCGCGGCGCGATCAACCTCCACGGGCACAGCCACGGCCGGCTCAAGCCGATGCCGCGGCAATATGACGTCGGGGTCGATCCCAACGAGTTCGCGCCGGTTCGGCTGGCGCAATTGCTCGGCGCGTGACGGCGGAGACGGTTCCTAACCTCTGCCGGGTCGGTTAGCGTGGCCGGCATGAAACACGGCGACATCCGAATCGGCATTGGTGGCTGGACTTACGAACCATGGCGCGGGACGTTCTTTCCCGAAAAATGGCCGCAGAAGCGCGAACTCGATTACGCCGCGTCGAAACTGACCGCGATCGAAGTCAACGGCACCTATTATTCGTCGCAAAAGCCCGCGACCTTCGCGTCCTGGGCGAAGGCGGTGCCTGACGGGTTCGTCTTTGCACTCAAGGCATCGCGCTATTGCACCAACCGCAAGGTGCTGGCGGAGGCGGGCGAATCAATCACCAAGTTCACCGGGCAGGGTATCGTCGAACTGGGCGACCGGCTCGGGCCGATCCTGTGGCAGTTCATGGCGACCAAAAAATTCGACGCGGACGATTTTGGCGCGTTCCTCAAGCTGTTGCCGTCGAGTCAGGACGGCGTCGCGCTGCGCCATGCGGTGCAGGTGCGGCACGAGAGTTTCCTCGTCCCCGAGTTCGTCGCGCTGGCGCGCGCGGCGGGGGTGGCGATCGTTTATGCCGATTCGACCGAATACCCCGCAATCGCGGATGTCAGCGGGGATATGGTCTATGCGCGGCTAGAGGCGGCGGTGGAGGAAGAGCCAGCGGGTTACGCCCCGGCGGCGCTCGATCGCTGGGCCAAGGCCGCGCGCGACTGGTCGGCGGGCGCTGCGCCGGGCGACTTGCCGTACGTGGCGGAGGCGGCTCCGGTCGTGCCGCGCGAAACGTTCGTCTTTTTCATTAACGGCGCGAAAGTGCGTGCGCCACACGGTGCGATGGCGCTGATCGACCGGGTGCAGGGGTAAAACCGTCTGCCTGAGCGGGAGTAATCCCGCTCTAGATCGCTCCGTTCGTTTCGAGCGTCGCGGGCGTATCCGGCACCACTTCAGTCTCTTCGGGCGCCGCTTCCTGCGGTGTGGCGGGTGCCAGAGGTGCCATCGGGCGCGGATCGACACCGGGGCTCAGGATGGCGGCACTCTCGATCGTGTTGAGCGCGTGGCGGGTGTTGATGTAACGGCGGGCGGCCTCGGTCCAGCGCGTCGCCTGGCTCGCGCCGGGCGTCCGCGACACTTCGGCGAGCGCCGCCTCGACCTGTCCGGCTTCAAGCAGCCGCTGCGCGCGCGCGACTCGGTCGACCGGCAGCGGCGACGGCGCACTCGCCTTGCGCAGGACCACGAGGTTGCGCAGTTCGCGCGCCAGGCTTTGCAGCCAGCCGCTGCTCGCCACCCCGGTGACGAGTTCGGGTGCGACGCCGTCGAGCCCGGCGCGCAGGTCTTCGAGCGTCACCGGGTTGCGCGCTGCCTGGACGATCGTCGCGACCGCGGCGGCCTGGGTCGTGCCGAAGCGCGTGCGCAATTGCTGCTCGATAAAGCCGAGGTTGAGTCCGCGGTCGAGCGCGCGACGGGCCGCGAACGCGACCATCAGCCCTTCGCTGCGGGTGGCATAAGCGGCGGCCTGCTGCGCATCACGGTCGATGCTTGCCTCGCGCGCTTCGAGCGCATCCAGCTTGCTCGCCAGCTCAGCCTCGCGACTGCTCAACGCGGCGATATCGATCGCGGGGCCGGGAGCACCGGCCTTTCCGGGCAGGATCACGACGGGCGGCTGCCCGTTCGACACCGGGAGCGTCATCGTCGCGACCTGTTTGCCATCCGCGCCGGTATTCAGGCCCTTGCCGAAGCGCGTGATCAGCAACGCGGCCACGCCGACGCCGATCAGAAAGGCGATCAGCCCGAGCGCGATTCCCATTCGCCATCCCATACCGCGCTGAGTCGTAATGGGGGGAACGGGGAGTGGAGTATAGGGTGGCACGGTACGCTGCGGCGGTACTGGAGGGGCGGGCCGAGTCTGCTCGGGGGCGTGGTGCCTGTCCTGCCCGGGGGCCTGCGCCGGGAATTCGGTCTCGGGGACGGTGGGCGTGTTTTCGTCCATAGCCTCGTCTTATCATCGCCCGAACGCGAACGGTCAACGGCTCGTCGTCGGAAGAGCCTTCAGGGCGGTGAACAGCGCCGCGTCGTCAGGTCGCGCCGCGACGGCAATACCGGCCCAGCCGGACCCGGCGGCGGCGGCGATTACCGGGCTGAACGCCGCAATCGCGATCCGCGCGCGCGACAGGCCTGCTGAATCGACCAGCGTCCCGATGCGCCTGGCGGCGCGTGCGGAATGGAGCAGTGCGACGCGGTCGTGCAGTACGTCGAGCTCGGCGGGATCGACCGCGCGGGGCACGCTCTGATAGACCGGGATCAGCGTCGTGATTACACCGCCGACCTCAAGCGTGCGATCATGCCCGGTCAGATGGAGCGCGCGTCGTACGCCGGTGCGCTCCGCCAGGGCCACGATGTCCGCGGCATTGCCGGTGCCCGATGCGATCACCTCGAACCCGGCATCGCGTGCCGCCGCAGCAGTGTGTCCGCCGACCGCGAGTACCGGCAGCCTTCGCAACGCCGCAATCGACGCTCCGCCGAAGCGAAGCGCGTTGGCGCTGGTCAGGATCAGCGCATCGTGCTGCTCCGGATCGGGGACGGCCCAGTCGAGCGGCTCGACCGCGAACAGCGGCAGCGCCACCGCGTCGAACCCGGCGTCGTGCGCGCGCGCGAGCGTCGCGGCATTGCCGGGCTCGGGACGCAGCACGACCAGCCGCTGGATCATCCCGCGAACAATGATCGCACTGCCGACGGCGCACGGTCGAGCAAGTCCTTTCCCAGTCGCGCGGCTAGCGTAGCATCGCCGAGCGCGCCGTCGACCACGCCCGCGACATGCGCGCTGCCGTCCTCGGCGAACAATTCGCCGCGCAAGGTCATCGTCGTTCCGCCTTCTCCGTCGTCGGCGAGCGTCGCCAGCGCCGCGACCGGCGAATGGCAATCCGCCTGCAACGCCGCAAGCAACGTGCGTTCGAGCAGGACGCAGGCATGGGTCGGCGCATCGTCGATCGCGGCGAGCAGCGTGCGGACTCGCTCATCGCCGGTCCGTGCCTCGATCCCGACTGCGCCCTGCGCGGGGGCGGGGAGCATCACGTCGATCGGGATGCAGCTGCCGACCTCGACCCGCCCGAGCCGTTCGAGCCCTGCCGCCGCGAGCAACGTCGCGTCGACTTCGCCCGCCGCGACCTTGGCGAGCCGCGTGTCGACATTGCCGCGCAGCAAGATCGTGACGAGATCGGGGCGCAACCGCTTGACCTGCGCGACCCGGCGCGGCGAGCTCGTGCCGACCACCGCGCCTTCACGCAACGCGCTCACGCTGTCGGCGCCGATGATCCGATCGCGCACGTCGGCGCGCGGCAGCATCGCTGCGATCGTGATCGCATCCGGGCGTCCGGTTTCGACGTCCTTCATCGAATGGACCGCGAAATCGATCTCGCCGCATAGTAATGCGCGATCAAGTTCCTTGGTCCACAGCGCCTTGCCCCCGATCTCGGCAAGCGCGACATCCTGGCGACGGTCGCCGGTCGTGCGGATCGTGACGATCTCGACGCGGTCGCGGTCCCAGCCATGCGCTGCGCACAGTGCCTCGCGCACCAGATTGGCCTGAACCAGTGCGAGCGGCGACCCGCGCGTCCCGAGCTTGAGCGGTGGTTGTGTCACGCGGCGTCCCCTTCGCTGCGTGTCATGGACGAAATCGCCGGGGTCCGACAAGTGGCGGGCGAGGGCGGGGGCTTCGACAATGCGCGGGATCGGCGATAGGGAGGGCGGATGGCACTCATTCTTGGTCTCGAATCCAGTTGCGACGAAACCGCCGCTGCGCTCGTCACGTCGGATCGTCAGGTTCTGGCACACCGTCTGGCAGGACAGGAGGCGGCGCACCGTCCGTTCGGCGGCGTCGTCCCTGAAATCGCCGCGCGCGCGCATGTCGAGGTGCTCGCCCCCCTGATCGAGGCAGCGCTGGCGGATGCGGGGGTCACGCTCGCCGAGGTCGACGCGATCGCCGCGACGGCTGGGCCGGGGCTGATCGGCGGGGTTATGGTAGGGCTCGTCACGGGCAAGGCACTCGCGCATTCCGCGGGCAAGCCGCTGATCGCGGTCAACCATCTGGAAGGGCACGCGCTGAGCCCGCGACTGTCCGATCCCGATCTCGCATTTCCCTATCTGTTGTTGCTCGTCTCGGGCGGGCATTGCCAGTTGCTGCTGGTCGAGGGGGTGAACCGCTACCGCCGGCTTGCGACGACGATCGACGATGCTGCGGGCGAAGCGTTCGACAAGACCGCCAAGGTGCTCGGGCTGGGCTTCCCCGGCGGCCCCGCGGTCGAGGTTGCGGCCCGCGCCGGGCGACCGATCGTGCCGCTGCCGCGCCCGCTGAAGGGATCGCCCGAACCGCATTTTTCCTTTGCCGGGCTCAAGAGCGCGGTCGTCCGCGCGCATGCGGCAGGGACTTGGTCGGTCGAGGATATCGCCGCGTCGTTCCAGCAGGCCGTGGTCGATTGCCTGCTCGATCGCACCGTCCGCGCGCTCGAGGCCGCACATGGCGCGACTGCGCTGGTGGTCGCGGGCGGGGTCGCTGCGAACGGCGCGGTGCGGACCGCACTTGCCGATCTGGCGGCGGCGAACGGTCTGCGGTTCGTGGCGCCGCCCTTGTGGCTGTGCACCGACAATGCCGCGATGATCGGCTGGGCTGGCGCGGAGCGCTACGCGGCCGGGCTGACCGATCCGCTCGATGTCGCTGCGCGTCCGCGCTGGCCGCTCGATCCGGGGGCGGAAGCGGTTCGTGGTGCAGGAGTGAAGGCATGAAGATCGGGGTCATCGGTGGCGGTGCCTGGGGCACCGCACTCGCGCAGGTCGCAGCGCGGGGCGGCGAACCCGTCCTTTTGTGGGCGCGCGAGCCGGATGTCGTCGAGGGGATCAACACCGGTCACAGGAACGCTCGCTTCCTCTCCGGAATCACGCTGCCCGAGACGATCGTCGCGACCGGGTCGCTCGGCGCGCTGTCGGCGTGCGATGCGCTGCTTGTCGTTGTGCCTGCGCAGCATGTCCGCGCGGTGCTTGCTGAGACGGCCGTCGGCGCGACGCCGCTGGTGCTCTGCGCCAAGGGGATCGAGGCGGGCACGCAGATGCTGGTCGGCGAAGTCGCGCGCGAGATCCATCCAAACGCGCCGATCGCGGTGCTGTCCGGTCCGACCTTCGCGCATGAAGTCGCCGCCGGGCAACCGACTGCGGTGACGCTTGCCTGTGCGGACGAAGCGTTGGGCGCGGCGCTCGCGGACCGGCTCGCGGGACCTGCGCTCCGGCCCTATGCTACGACCGACGTCATCGGTGCGGAGATCGGCGGCGCGGTCAAGAACGTGCTCGCGATCGCGTGCGGCGTGGTCGAGGGGGCCGGGCTGGGCCAGAACGCGCGCGCCGCGCTGATCGCACGCGGCTTTGCCGAGATGGTCCGCTTCGGGCTCGCGCGCGGCGCGCAGGCCGAGACCTTGAGTGGGCTGTCGGGACTGGGGGATCTGGTGCTGACCTGCTCGTCGACCAGCTCGCGCAACTTCTCGCTCGGGGTCGGGCTGGGGCAGGGACGGCGTGCGCAGGATCTGCTCGCGGACCGCGTGACGGTGGCGGAGGGCGCGGCTACCGCGCCGGTGCTGCGCGTGGCGGCGGCTGCGATCGGGGTAGAGATGCCCGTGGTCGCGGCGGTATGTGCGCTGCTCGAAGGCGCGGATGTCGGCGCGGTCATCGAGGCGCTGCTCGCGCGGCCGTTGCGACGCGAGGTGCGGTAGAGAATGACGGCGTCGGGGTAGTCTACCCGTTCCGTTCGTCCTGAGGTGCTGCTGAGCAAAGTCGAAGCGGCGTATCGAAGGACAGGTTGCCTCGCGCAACGGTGCTTCGATACGAGCCCTCGATACGCTCCAAGAGGGGCTACTCGGTTTCTACTCAGCACGAACGGCTAGTAGAAACGGCGTCTTGCCCAGGGATACGTCGCGCGACCTGTGTTCGGCGGACCCCGGGACGAGCTCGGGGTGACGGACAGGGCCGCCTCAGAAATCGATCGCGATGCCTTTGTGCTCCCAGTCGCCGTAGCGCGTCGGGTCGAGCCCGAGATGGTCGCGCGTGTCGCGCGGTTCGGGTTTGGGGTCGGGGGCGGGCACCGGCGTATTCTTGCTCAGATAGGCTGGTGGCTTCACATGCGGCGGACGAGCGGCCATGAGGGACTTCCTTGCAGACGCATGAGATAAAGCGTCTCCCGTCAGTTGGCGGTCCTTTGCGAAGAGTTCAAGCCCGTGACACTGCCACCCCCCCGCCGTTACATGCCCCGCCCCGAACCCGTCGAGGCCCCCGGCGTCCCCGCACGCCGCGCTGCGCTCCGAATGCTCGACGCGGTTCTCCGCCAGGGCTTGCCGCTCGAAGCCGCGATCGGCCGCGCGACCGGAGGGATCGACCGCGCCGATGACCGAGCGCTGGCCCACGCGATCGCGGCGGAGGTGCTGCGACGGTTGCCCGATCTCGACGCGTTGATCGATTCGGCGACCAAGACTCGACTGCCCGATGATTCCAAGGCGCGCTTTGCGCTGCGCATCGCGCTGGTGCAGGCGCTGTCGCTCGGCACCCCGTCGCACGCGGCGATTTCGACCGTGCTGCCGCTGGTCGACGGTGGCCCGCGCAAGCTCGTCCACGGCGTGTTCGGGACGTTGTCGCGCAACGGCGACCAGCTCCCCGAACTGCCGACGCTTCCCGATCCGGTCGCTTTGCGCTGGCACGCCGCCTGGGGCGACGATGGGATCCATGCTGCCGAGGAGGCGATGGCGGCTCCCCCGCCGCTCGACCTGACGCTCGCCGACCCCGCCGAAACCGCGCGCTTCGTTGAGGAATTGGGCGGCGTCTCGCTGCTTCCCGGCCATGTCCGGATCGACTCCGCGCATGTGCCCGAGCTTCCGGGATTCGAGGACGGGCGCTGGTGGGTGCAGGATATCGCTGCCTCGTTGCCCGCACGATTGCTGGGCAAGGGTGCGGGCAGCGCGCTCGACCTGTGCGCCGCGCCTGGGGGCAAGACGATGCAGCTCGCGAGTGCAGGCTGGCGCGTGACCTCGGTCGATGCGTCCGAAAACCGACTCGCGCGACTGCATGACAATCTTGCGCGGACGGGGTTGGCGGCGGAGATCGTCCAGGCGGACGTGCTCGAATGGGCACCGCCGACGCCGGTCGACGCCGTGCTGCTCGATGCGCCGTGCAGCGCGACGGGTATCTTCCGGCGGCATCCCGATGTGCTCCACCGCGTGCGGCCGTCGCAGATCACCGATCTTGCCGCACTCCAGACCAGCCTGCTGACGCGCGCGGCGGAATGGGTGAAGCCCGGCGGGACGCTCGTCTTCGCGACCTGCTCGCTCGAACCCGCCGAGGGCGAGAAGCAGCGCGAACGCTTTGCCGCAGCCCGCCCCGATTTCGCGCTCGATCCGGTTGGTGCGGAGGAATTGCCGGCAGGGATCGTGCCGACGGCGGAGGGAACGGTGCGGACGTTGCCCGGCATGGTCAAGCCGGGTGGCAACGACGGCTTCTTCATCGCGCGCTGGCGGCGGCAGGGGTAGGTTTGGGGGGGCTGCCGTTTGCGCGCCTTCCCTATCCCGTACTACGGTCTCCTTCCTCCTGCGCTTCCCCGGCGAAGGCCGGGGCCCAATCGAGATGTCCGGGGTAACGAATCACAGCCCGTCGATTTTGGACGTTCTGCTACTGGGCCCCGGCCTGCGCCGGGGAAGCGGGAGAAAAGGGTAAGGGAAGCGCAATTCGCTCACCCGACCGTAAACCAACAACCACATACGGTATGCGCGACCCGTCCTGTCCAACGCATGCTTGTCCCGAATCGGCGGCGTGCTACAGGCTCAGCGCATCATGTCCCAGCGCCCCGTCCGCATCGCCCCGTCCATCCTCTCGGCTGATTTCGCCAAGCTCGGCGAGGAGGTCCGCGCGATCGACGCCGCGGGCGCGGACTGGATCCATGTCGATGTGATGGACGGGCATTTCGTCCCCAACATCTCGATCGGCCCGGCAGTGGTGAAAGCGATCCGCCCGCATACGACCAAGCCGCTCGACGTCCATCTGATGATCGCGCCGGTCGACCCGTATCTCGAGGCGTTCGCCGAAGCCGGCGCGGACACGATCAGCATCCACGTCGAGGCCGGGCCGCACACGCATCGCAGCCTTCAGCACATCCGCCAACTCGGCAAGCGCGCGGGTGTCGTGCTGACCCCGCAGACGCCCGCCAAGGCGCTCGATTACCTGCTCGACATGGTTGATCTGGTGCTCGTCATGAGCGTCAATCCTGGCTTCGGCGGGCAGGCCTTCATCGAAAGTGCGCTCGGCAAGATCGAGAGCGTCCGCAAGATGATCGACAAGGGCGGCTATGATATCGACCTCGAGGTCGACGGCGGGATCGACCTGATCACCGCGCCGCGCGCGATCGCGGCAGGCGCGGATGCGCTGGTCGCGGGCACCGCGACCTTCCGTGGCGGGCCGGATGCCTATGCCGCCAACATCGCAGGATTGCGCGGCTAAATGCGCGACCGGCAGGTTCCACAGGACGAAACGCTGCCCGACGGGATCGACGAGGGCAAGCGGCTGGTGCGCGTCGGCGGCGACAAGGGATTGTCGCTCGCCGAGCGGCTGTCCGAGCATTTCCACCGGTTGACGTGGCGTACGCCGATCCACGGTATGCGCCTCAAGGGGCGGCATCCGCTCAAACTGATTGCAGTCCCCGACGACCCGTTGCTAGGGGACGTCCAGCGCGGCCACGCCTTGCTCGAGGGCATGCTCACGTTTCGCGGCGAGAGCCGTGACATCGAGACGCTCGATCTCACCAAGCCCGATTTCTCCAAGGCGTTTGCGGATTATCTCCACAGTTTCGCCTGGTTGCGCGACCTGTCGACCGTGGCGACGCGCGCGCAGGCGACGCCGATCGCGGAACATCTGATGCGGCTGTGGCTCAATGCGCACGCCGATACGGTCAGCGAACCGGCGTGGCGCGCGGACCTGTGGGGCCGCCGCATTCTGTTCTGGACCGCGCACGCCCCGCTGATCCTGTCGTCGGCGGATCTGGTGTATCGCAGCCGCGTGCTCAACACGCTTGCGCGCGGGGCGCGGCATATCGATCGTGCGGCGGAGAAGGCCCCGCCCGGTGCGCCGCGCGTTGCCGCTTTGTGCGGGGTCGTCGCGGGAACGTTGCTGATTCCCGGCGGCGATCCGCGCCAGTCGGCGACCGAAGCGGCGTTACTGCGCGGGCTGATATCGTCGATCTATGAGGATGGCGGGAACGTCGCGCGGTCGCCCGCGGTGCAGGTCGATCTCGTGATGCTGCTGACCAGCCTGCGCGAGGTCTATGACGCGCGTCAGCTCGATCCGCCCGCGTTCCTGGGCGATACGCTGGCCAGGCTGATCCCCGCGCTGCTCGGCATCTGCCACGGCGATCGCGACATCGGCAGCTGGCAGGGCGGCGGCCCCTATGGCGCGGACGCGCTGGCGCAAGTCATCGCCGCGACCGGCGTGCGGACACGCCCGCTGCGGCAGGCGCGCGACTGGGGGTATCAGCGGCTCGCGGCCGGAAGTGCGGTGGCGATCCTCGACGGGGCACCGCCACCGGTCGCACGGCTGGTCGAGGGCGGCTGTGCCTCGACACTGGCGATCGAACTGTCCGACGGCCCCGACCGGATCGTCGTCAATTGCGGCGGCGCGCGGACCGGGATCGCGCAGCTTCCCGCCGATCTGTCGGAAGGATTGCGCACGACCGCGGCGCATTCGACGCTCGTGCTCGGCGACAGCAACTCGACCGCGATCCATGCCGACGGAACGCTTGGCCGCGGCGTCGGCGAAGTCGAGCTGGTCCGCCAGGAGAGCGAGACCTCTAGCCGGATCGAGGCAAGCCACGACGGCTATGCGCGCCGGTTCGGGCTGCTCCACCGTCGCCAGTTGGTGATGGCCAATGATGGTCGCGAGCTGCGTGGCGAGGATGTGCTGCTGCCGGCACCAAAGCAGCGCAAGATCCAGCCGTCGGTGTTCGCAGTGCGCTTCCATCTTGGTTTCGGCGTGCAGGTTTCCCCGACCGCGGACGGGATGGCGGCGTTGCTGCGATTGCCGCATGGGGGCGTCTGGCAATTCCGGTGCCGCGGCGGCAAGCTGGCGATCGAGGACAGCCTGTGGATCGACGCCGAGGGGCGTCCGCATGCGACGCTCCAACTGGTCGTGACGGGGGAGGCCCCCGCCGGGGGGACCAACATCGGCTGGGTGCTCAAGCGCGCGCATTGAAATTGCAGGCCCAAGCGGGCAGGGGGTGCGCGACATTCCTCCCCCCTCTCGCCCCCGGAGCCTCCCCATGACCACCATCCCGATCCGCCGCGCGCTGCTCTCGGTGTCCGACAAGACCGGCATCGTCGAACTGGCGCAGGGGCTGGCGCAGAATGGCGTCGAGCTCGTCTCGACCGGGGGCACCGCCAAGGCGCTGCGCGATGCGGGGCTGGAGGTGCGCGACATTTCGGACCTGACCGGCTTCCCCGAGATGATGGATGGCCGCGTCAAGACGCTCCACCCGGTGGTCCATGGCGGGTTGCTCGCGGTGCGTGACGATGCGGCGCATGTCGCCTCGATGGAAGAGCACGGGATCGGCGCGATCGATCTGGTCGTGGTCAACCTCTATCCGTTCGAGGCGACCGTCGCCAAGGGCGCGGAACGCGACGAAATCATCGAGAATATCGACATCGGCGGCCCGTCGATGGTGCGCTCGGCGGCAAAGAACCACGCGTTCGTCGCGATCGTCACCGATCCGGCGGATTACGCGCTGGTCGCGGGCGGGAGCACGACGCTGGCGGATCGCCGCAAGTTCGCCGCCAAGGCCTATGCCGCGACTGCCGCCTATGACGGGATGATCGCGACGTGGTTCGGCCAGGTCGACCAGGGCGAAGCCTTCCCCGAGACGCTCGCGATCACTTTGCAACGCGGTCAGTCGCTGCGCTACGGCGAGAACCCGCACCAGTCGGCGGCCTTCTACACCGCTGGCGGCAGCGCACCGCGCGGCATCGGCCAGGCGCGGCAGATGCAGGGCAAGGACCTCAGCTACAACAACCTCAACGACGCCGACGCCGCGCTCGACCTGATCAGCGAGTATCGCGACGCCGCACCGACCTGCGTGATCGTCAAGCACGCCAACCCGTGCGGCGTCGCGACCGGCGAGACGCTCGAAGCGGCGTATGGTGCTGCCTTCGCGTGCGACACGGTGTCAGCATTCGGCGGGATCATCGCGCTCAACCGTCCGCTCGACGGTGCGACCGCGCGCGCAATTGCGGGGATCTTCACCGAAGTCGTGGTCGCCCCCGACGCAGATGAAGAGGCGCTCGCGATCTTCGCCGCGAAGAAGAACCTGCGCCTGTTGCTGACCGGCGAACTGCCCGATCCGGCGCGCGCCGGGTTGCTGGCGAAGGCGATCACCGGCGGCTGGCTGGTGCAGAGCCGCGACGGTGACTCCAATCCCGAGATGAAGGTCGTCACCAAGCGCGCACCGACCGAGCAGGAGTTCGCCGACTGCCGCTTCGCCTGGACCGTCGCCAAGCACGTCAAGTCGAACGCGATCGTCTACGCCAAGGGCGGCAGCACCGCAGGCATCGGCGCGGGGCAGATGAACCGTCTCGAATCCGCCCGCATCGCAGCGTGGAAGGCAAAGGACGCCGCCGACAAGGCGGGCTGGGCGACGCCGCGCACGATCGGCTCCGCGGTCGCGTCGGACGCGTTCTTTCCATTCGCTGATGGGTTGATGGCGGCGGTCGAGGCGGGCGCGACCGCGGTGATCCAACCGGGCGGATCGATCCGCGACGACGAGGTGATCGCGGCGGCGGATTCAGCGGGCCTGGCGATGGTGTTCACCGGGGTGCGCCACTTCCGGCATTGATCGGCGCGCGTTCCGCTCCCTGAACATACCGTCATCCCCGCGACAGCGAAGCCTCTATAAAACATAGCTGTCCTCCCGCGAACGCGGGGGTCCAGGAGTTCCGAAAGCTGTAAGCCGTAATTCTGCTTGGCTCTAGATTCCCGCCTTCGCGGGAAAACAGCAAAGGACAGGTTCGTAACCCAAGGTTCGCAGAAGGCCATGCAAGGCGGGAATGACGGAATTGGAACGATGGCGGCGATAGCGTGCTCGGTTTACCCCGCAACCGCCGGGCGCTTTCGGATCAGCGCACGGTCCTCGTCGCGGAACGCCCAGCGGTACAGCACGTAGAGATAGATCGCCGCCATCACCGGCTCGCCGATCGCGAGCTCCGCCCATTCGTATCGCTTGGGCAGCGCGGTAAACAGGCCGCCCGCGACGCACGTTGCAAGCACCGCCCACGCCATCGCCCAGCGCCATCCTGCCACGGGAGCCTTGAGCAACCGCGACAGATAGGTCGACTTGATGATCGAGGTGATCGACACCGACACGAACAGCGCGACCGCCGGCCCCGCCGCCTGGAACGCGACCGGCCAGCCGACCGACTGCATCGCGAAGATCAGGCCGAAGCTGAGCGCCACCTGGAACAGCAGCATGCCGACCGAAATCGCCATGTTCTGCAACCGAGCGATGTAGACCAGCGCGGATTCGCACACCGCGCCGGTCGAGGCGGCGGCTTCGGCGAACAGCAGGAAGGAGAGTGCCGCCGTCCCCGCGACGAATTGGGGGCCGACCGTTCCCATCACCGCTTCGCCCGGAATTGAGCCCATCAGCGCAAGCCCGGTCTGCGCTGCGAGGATCCAGAAGCCGACCTGCCGGACCTGTGCCGCAACCGCATTGGTGTCGCCGCGCGCGAGGCTGGTGGTGATCACGGGGCCGAGGATCGGGTCGAAGCTCGTCTTCAGTTTCCCCGGGATCGACGCGACCTGTTGCGCCATCCAGTAAATGCCGACGATCCGAGGCTCGAACATCAGGAACAGGATCGAGCGATCGACGTTGCGCGTCCCCCATTCGAGCGCATCCGCGCCCGCGAGCGGCGCATTGCGGCGGATCAGCGCGAGCGTGCGGCCCGGATGGAGCCGCCAGCCGACCGGCGCGCCATAGCTTCGCCAGAACGGCACCAGCGACGCGGCCAGCGCCGCGATCATCGACAGCATATAGGCGATCACCAGCCCGTCATGCGGCGCGATCGGATAGAGCACTCCGGCCGCGATCGAGATCGTCCACGGCTCGATCACCGCGCGCGCGGTGACGGTGGCTTTCACGTTGCGGCGATAGGCGAGCGCGGCCAGCGTAATGTCCGACCAGGCGGTGAAGACGATGATGCACGGCAGCAGCCGTTCGAGCCCGGTCGGCGCACTGCCGTGATACATCAGTTCGGGGAGCAGCAGCAGGATGCCGCTTGCGGTGAAGGACGCCAGCGCCGCGACGACGAGGCAATCCCACACGATGTCGACATGCGGGCGATCGGTATCCGATATCGCGAGCGCAAGCCCGCGCTTGAGCCCGAAGGTCGCGAGCAACGCCGCCACCTCGACGAACAGCACCGCGCGCGCGAAGGTGCCGAGCGTGTCCGGCCCGTACAACCGCCCCGCGATGAACAGGAACGGGATGCGCGCGACGAGGCGCATCAGGAAACCGAGGATGTTGGTCCGCCCGCCCTTGGCGAGCGCGTTGATCTCGTCGTCCGTGCCCCCACGGTCGGCCGGTACGCCCCCCGTCGCGCCCCCCATGACTGGCGTCAATGCGCGGCCCCCCAGCTCAGGCCGGTGCCGATCTCGATGCCGAGCGGCACGCTGAGCTGGACGACGGGTTCGGCGGCGGTCGCCATCACGCGTTCGATCACCGGCTTGGCCGCGGCGACATCGCCTTCGGGGAGTTCGAACACGAGTTCGTCATGCACCTGCAGCAGCATCCGCACGTTGGGCAGCCCCGCCTCGAGCAGTGCCGGGCCCATCCGCACCATCGCGCGCTTGATGATGTCGGCGGACGTCCCCTGGATCGGCGCGTTGATCGCAGCGCGCTCGGCGCCCTGGCGTTCGTGCTGGATCTTTGAGGAAATGCGCGGGAAGTGCGTCTTCCGCCCGAACAAGGTGGTGGTGTAGCCGTTCGCGCGGACAGTCTCGGTGGTCTGCGCGATATAGTTGCGGATGCCGGGGAAACGATCGAAATAGCGGTCGATCATCGCCTGCGCCTCGTCCGCAGTGACGTCGAGCCGGCCCGCGAGACCCCAGCGGCTGATCCCGTAGAGGATCGCGAAGTTGATCGTCTTGGCGCGCCCGCGCGTGTCGCGGTTGACCTCGCCGAACAGCTCCTGCGCGGTGAGGCTGTGGATGTCGGCACCGCTCGCGAAGGCGTCGCGCAGCTGCGGCACGTCCGCCATGTGCGCCGCGAGCCGCAGCTCG
This sequence comes from Sphingomonas sp. FW306-05-A, assembly GCF_058782275.1. Classification (NCBI taxonomy): domain Bacteria; kingdom Pseudomonadati; phylum Pseudomonadota; class Alphaproteobacteria; order Sphingomonadales; family Sphingomonadaceae; genus Sphingomonas; species Sphingomonas sp. FW306-05-A. Next base: position 1,480,863 of record NZ_JBYSXN010000002.1, on the reverse strand, counting down.
ATCTGTGAGTAATCGGCGGCGAGCAGGACGTTGCCGGGTTCCGCCACGAACGCGTCGCGGATCTGGCGGCCGATCTCGGTGCGGATCGGAATGTTCTGGAGGTTCGGATCGGTCGACGACAGCCGCCCGGTCTGTGCGCCGGTCAGCGAGTAGGACGTATGGACACGCCCCGTCGCCGGGTTGATCTGCGCCTGGAGCGCATCGGTATAGGTCGACTTGAGCTTGGACAGCTGCCGCCATTCAAGCACCTTGGTCGCAATGTCCTTGCCCGGCGAATCCTTGTCGGCGGCGATCCGCTCGAGCTCGTTGACGTCGGTCGAATAGACCCCGGACTTGCCCTTGCGCCCGCCCTTGATCCCCATCCGCTCGAACAGCACGTCGCCCAATTGCTTGGGGCTGCCGATGGTGAAAGCACCGCCCGCGAGCGCGTGAATGTCGACTTCGAGCGCGCCGATCTGCGTCGAGAATTCTCCCGACAATTGCGCGAGCTTTTCGCGATCGACCTTGATCCCGTGGCGCTCCATCTGTGCGATGACGGGCGCGAGCGGGCGATCGACCATCTCATAGACGCGCGTTGCGCCGTCTGCGGCGAGGCGCGGCTTGAACCGCCGCCACAAGCGCAGCGTCACGTCGGCATCCTCCGCGGCGTAGCGGGTCGCGGCGACCAGATCGATTTCGTTGAAGGTCCGCTGCGACTTGCCGACGCCGACCACGTCCTTGAACGCGATGCAGCTGTGCGACAGATGCGTCGCCGCGAGCTCGTCCATGCTGTGGCCGTGGAGGCCCGCGTCGAGATCGAAGCTCATCAGGATCGTGTCGTCGAACGGCGCGACGCCGACGCCCAATCGCCCGAGCACGATCATGTCATACTTCAGGTTATGCCCGATCTTGAGCACCGACGGGTCCTCGAACAGCGGCTTCAGTTTCGCCAGCGCGACCTCGACCGTCAGCTGTTCCGGCTTTTCCGCGAACAGTCCGCTCCCGCCATGCGCGAGCGGGACGTAGCAGGCGAGGTTGGGGTGGAGCGCCATGCTGATCCCGACGAGGTCGGCGCGAGTCGCGTCGATCCCGGTCGTCTCTGTATCGATCGCGATCCAGCCCTGGTGCCGCGCGAGCGTGATCCAGCGGTCGAGCGCGGCCTCGTCGACCACGGTCTCGTACGAATCGACCTCGCACGGCGGGTCCTGCTCGGTCGGCACCGCCTTGGGCGCAGGGACCGGCGCATCCGCGACCGCCGACAGCTTGGCGAGCAACGAGCGAAACCCGTGATGTTCGAGAAACACGCGCAGCGGGGCGTCGGGAATGCCCTTGAGTTCGAGATCCTCGAGCGGCTCGGGAAGCGCGACGTCGCATTTGAGCGTCACCAGTTCCTTCGACAGCCGCGCCATGTCGGCATGTTCGATCAGATTGTCGCGGAGCTTGCCCTTCTTCATCCCCTCGGCAGCGGCGAGGACGGATTCGAGGTCGCCATGTTCGAGGATCAGCTTGGCCGCGGTCTTGGGGCCGACGCCGGGGACGCCCGGCACATTGTCGACGCTGTCGCCCATCAGCGCGAGCACGTCGCCGAGTTGCGCGGGGGTGATGCCGTGGAATTTCTCCGCGACATGCTCCGCGCCCAATCGTCGGTTGTTCATCGTGTCGTACATGTCGAGCCCAGGCTCGATCAGCTGCATCAGATCCTTGTCCGAAGACACGATCGTCACTTCCCACCCCTGCGCGAGCGCGGCGCGCGAGTAGCAGGCGATAATGTCATCCGCCTCCAGCCCCTCGGTCTCGATGCACGGTAACGAGAAAGCGCGCGTTGCATCGCGGATCATCGGGAACTGCGGCACCAGATCCTCGGGCGGCGGCGGGCGGTGCGCCTTATATTGGTCGTACAGATCGTTGCGGAAGGTCTTGGACGACTTGTCGAGGATGACCGCCATGTGGGTCGGCCCGTCCGCGGCATGCACCTCGTCCGCGAGCTTCCACAGCATCGTGGTATAGCCATAGACCGCGCCGACCGGCTCGCCATGCTTGTTGGTGAGCGGGGGGAGGCGGTGATAGGCGCGGAAGATATATCCCGAGCCATCGACAAGATAGAGATGCGGCATCGTGCGGCGATAGCAGCGCCCGCGTCCTAGCAGAAGCCCGCTTTGCGCTCAGCCGTTCGAGCGCGCCACGTTCCGTCGGCTGGCGTTGGCAGAGGCGGTGCTGGCATGGTTGGCGACGACGCTGCTGACGACCGCCTGCATCAGCGCTTGCCGTGCCGGGATCGGGCGTGGCGTATCGCCGATCATCACCGCGATCGCATAGGTCCGGCCATCGGGCGCGATCAGCAGGCCGACGTCGTTATAGCCTGCGGTCCGCCCCGCGAGATCCTGCCCCGTCCCGGTCTTGTGCCCGAAGCTCCATCCGGCCGGGACTGCACCGCGCAGCCGCATCTTGCCGGTGTGCGACGACTGCATCGTCCCGATCAGATAGGAGGTCGACGCCGCCGACAGCAGATCGCCGCGTTTGAGCCGCGCGAGCGCGCCCGTGATTGCGGTGGGGGCGGCACCGTCCGGCGGATTAGCGACGTAGCGTTGGTACGCCGCGATCCGGTCCGCGCGCGACAATGCGTTGCGCGCACGATTGAAGCCGTCGTTGAAGGCATAAGACGGCTGCCACGTCAGCCCCGCGGTCCCGGCCTGCAGCATCCGCTCGCCCGGACCGAAGCCGATCGCGCCCAGCCCCTTGCGCGCGATGAATCCGCGCACCGCGTTTGGCCCGCCGACCAGCCGCATCAGCCGGTCGTTGGCGGTATTGTCGCTCATCGTCAGTGCGCGCTGAAGCAGTTCTCCGACCGTCGTGCGATAGCCGGTGTCGCCGCGGATCAGCCCGGCGATCGGCTGGTGGAACAGCGTGATGTCGTTGCGGGTCAGCGTGATCGGGTCATCGAGCCTGAGCTTGCCCGCATCGCGCGCGGACAGCACGGTCATCGCGACCCACAATTTGCTGACGCTCTGCTGCGGCAATCGCTGGCTGCCACCGGCATCGATCAACCAGCCGTCATCGACGCTGCGCACCGCGACACCGACCTTGCCGGTAAAGCCGCGCACCAGTTGCGTGACGTTGGCAGCGAGCATCGGCGGCGCGGGCAGCACGTGCCGTCCCGCCGAGGGTCCCGACCGTGGCGGGATCGCGACGATCAGCGGGGCTTGCGCGCCGGTGCTGCTTCTCGCCGCCCGGACGCGCGTGTCATAGCCGCACGCACACAGCGCCGCGGTCATCGCAAGGATTGCCACCGGCTTGGACACAGGAAGAGAAAAGATGTGCGCAACCACCAAATTTGTCCCCGCCCGTGCTTTATGCCCTGAACCGCCGCGATAAAGCCAGATCATGTTCTAGGAATGGCTGTGGTGGCTGGCTGCGACAAGCCGCCTCATCGTCGCGATGAGACGGGGTTGCGATGCGCGGGCCGTCAGCCGTCGCCGACGCGCTCGATATCCGCCCCGACCGCGCTCAGCTTTTCCTCGAGCCGTTCGTAGCCGCGATCGAGGTGATAGACGCGGCTGACCTGGGTTTCGCCTTCCGCGACCAGCCCGGCGATGATCAGGCTCATCGACGCGCGCAGGTCGGTCGCCATCACCGGCGCGCCGACCAGCCGGTCGACCCCGCGGACGAGCGCGGTACGGCCCTGGACGTGGATGTCCGCGCCCATGCGTGCCAGCTCTGGCACATGCATGTAGCGGTTCTCGAAGATCGTCTCGGTCAGCGTGCTTTCGCCGGGCGCCATGCACAGCATCGCCATTAGCTGAGCCTGCATGTCGGTTGCGAAGCCGGGGAAGGGCGCGGTCGACACCGTCACGGGACGGAGCGGGCCGTTCGCCTCGACAAACAGGTTCTCGCCGCGTTCCTCGACCGTGACGCCCGCCTGGCGCAGCGCCTCGATCGTCGCGAGCATGTCGCTCGCCTTGACGCCGACAAGTTCGAGCGACCCGCCCGTAATCGCCGCCGCACAGGCATAGCTACCCGCCTCGATCCGGTCGGGCATGACCCGATAGGTCGCACCGTGGAGCCGGTCGACGCCCTCGATCTCGAGCGTTTCGGTGCCGATCCCCGAGATCTTTGCGCCCATCGCGACGAGCAGGTTGCACAGGTCGACGATCTCGGGCTCGCGCGCCGCATTCTCGATCCGGCTGCCGCCCTTCGCGAGCGACGCCGCCATCACGACATTCTCGGTCGCGCCGACCGAGACCACCGGGAATGTGTAGACACCCCCCGACAATCGCCCGCCCGGCGCGATCGCCTTGACGTAGCCCGCCGCCATTTCGAGCTGTGCGCCGATTGCTTCCAGCGCCTTCAGATGCAAATCGATCGGACGATTGCCGATCGCGCAGCCGCCGGGCAGCGACACCGTCGCCTCGCCCGCACGGCCCAGCAACGGGCCGAGCACGAGGATCGACGCACGCATCTTGCGGACGATGTCATAGGGGGCTTCGGTCGCGGTCAGCTTGCCGGCACGGATCGTCATCACCCGCCCGAAATCCTCGGGCCGTGCGCCCTCGATCCGGGTCGAGCAGCCGAGCTGGTTGAGCAAATGCCCGAAACTGTCGACGTCGGCGAGCCGCGGCAGGTTGCGCAGCGTCACCGGCTCCTCGGTCAACAACGCGCACGGCATCAACGTGAGCGCGGCGTTCTTGGCACCGGAGATGGGGAGACGGCCCGAGAGGCGGTTGCCGCCCCGAATGAGAATACGATCCATCGACCTCGTTTATCGTCTTACCCCGCGCGCGCAAGCATGCGCGGAAAGGATTCACCCTTTGGTGGCGTGGTCAGCACGGTTGATCGACTTTAATGCGAAGTCCCCGAGAGACTGCTTTTGACGTACGAGAACAAGGGGTGATCACCGCGTGCCGCAAAGTTGCTTCGCCGACCGTCTCGGCGATCTGGTGGAACTGACGCCGTCTGAACGCATAGCGCTCGGCCGGCTGGAGGAGCGCGAGCGTGTGCTTCGACGCAACATGACGTTACAGCGCGAAAACGATCGTGCAGGCGAGATGTTCGTGCTCCGCAAGGGCAAGATGATGAGCTCGGTGCTGCTGGACGACGGCAGCCGGCAAATCCTGCGCTTCCATTTCGCGGGCGACCTGCTTGCGATGACCAACATGATCTACAGTAGTGCGACCGAGACGATCACGGCGCTGGGCGACTGCGTGGTCGCACCGTTCGACCGATCGGTGCTGAGCGACCTGATGCTGGCGCAGCCGCGGATTGCGGCGCTGATCCTGATTTGCAACCAGATCGAGCGCGCTGCCCTGACCGACCGGCTCGCAGCCCTCGGGCGAACCTCGGCAAAAGCGCGGGTCGCGGCGGTCCTGCTGGAAATTCGTAACCGGATGCAGCTGCTCGACCGATCGACGCCTGGAAGCTTCATCCTCGGGCTGACGCAGGAGGAGATCGGCGATGCGACCGGGCTCACCGCGGTTCACGTCAACCGGATGCTGCGACAACTGGAGGAAGAGAAGATCATTTCCCGAGAGGCAGGGCGGATCCGCTTTCTCGACGAGCCCAGGATGGCGCGCGCGGCAAATTACGTCGATCGCTACGCGGGTCTCAATCTTGGCTGGCTACCAGGCCATCCCTGACGGACGGCGCTTGGGACTCAGACCTTTTCGAGCATGCACTGAAGCGGGTGCTGGTTCTGTCTGGCGAAATCGAGAACCTGCGCGACCTTGGTCTCGGCGACTTCGTAGCTGAAGATCCCGCACACCCCGACACCCTTCTGGTGGACATGGAGCATCACCCGCGTCGCGGCTTCCATGTCCATGCGGAAGAACCGCTGAAGCACGAGCACCACGAATTCCATCGGCGTGTAATCGTCGTTGAGCAGCAGGACGCGGTACGGCGTCGGTTGCTTGGTCTTGGAACGCGTACGCGTCGCGACTCCGGTGCTGCCGTCCCGATCGGAATCGTCGGTTCCGTCGTCGCGGCGCTCAGCCATGGAGAGGGGGTTTGGGTCAATCATGCAGCGCTAAAATATGGCATTGCAGCCCTTCAGGGCAAGGGGTTCGCATAAAGGAAAAGGGCGGCTCCCGTCGGGAACCGCCCTTTGCCGTCACAACGGGAAAATCGCTTATGCGGCGACCTTCACCTTTTCGACCGCAACCGCGACGCGGTTCGAGATCGGCTGCGCGATTTCGCCGAGCAGCTTGACGTAGCCCTCGGTGAACTTGGCGGTTTCCGCCATCATCGAATCCATCGCTTGCTTGGTCATCTCGCTGTGGAGCTTGAAGAAATCGGTCGGCGACTTGATCGATGCGAACTGGCTCGCGGTGGTGCTCGCCTTCTCGACCGAATTGCGGACATAGTCGCTGGTGTAGCGCGCGATATCCTCGGCACCCTTGGCCGCGATCTTGCTCGACTCGACGACTGCCTCGAGGTTGCCCTTCGAGAACTCGCTCAGCTCTGCAATCATCTTCGAGCCCTTCTCCATCGCGGTCTTCGCGCGATCGTTCGCATCGGCGAACATCGTCTTCGCCTGGGTCTGCGCGGTGTCTGCGGCGGTGTTGATCGTTGCGTCCATGGTGCTGAGGTCCTTCTGCGTGATGGCCGTCGCAGGCGCGATGGCGGGGGGTGATTCGGTCTGGGTCGAGATCGTGGGTTCGGGATCGGTCGGTTCGGGGCTGGCCAGGACTGGCTCCGCGGGAGCGGCCGGTTCGCTCGGAACGACCGCCGCAGGAAGCGTTGCCGCCACATCGGGTGTCACCGGGGCAGGCGCGGGCACCGCGACGGGCAATGGCTTGGCGATCGATCGGCCGACGGCGGCCTTGGCAACTGGCTTGGCCGGGGCGGGCTGTGCGACGAACGGCACGGGCGGGGTCTCAGCTGCAGCCTTGGGACCAGTGGCCAACGACTTGGTGGTCCGCTTGGGAGCGATCGATTTCGGGCCTTTGCTCGCCATGACCAGCGTTCTCCTACGACACATTTGCTGCGCTGCAATATATCGTAAGATTCGCTTGGACACAATATCTATGGTGCACTGCAACATGCACAATTCGATTTAGCCAGGTGTTTGGGATTTAGGGACTATTTTCCTGCTAACGGGCCTTTACGTAGATTCCCGGAGCGTCGTCCAGCGGTGCCAGCGGCCCTTCGCCCGGGACGCGCGGACCCGTTGCTGGGACATGATCCTGCCCCTGCGTCCGCAGCCAGTCGTTCCAGTCCGGCCACCAGCTTCCCTTGGTCTCGGTTGCTCCCGCGACAAAGTCCTCGAACCGCTCCACGGGTGCAGGATTGAGCCAATATTGGTACTTCTTTGCCGACGGCGGATTGACCACGCCCGCGATATGCCCCGACCCCGCCAGCACGAAGCGTTTGGGGCCGATAAAATGCCGCATCATCGCCCAGACGCTTTCCGCAGGCGCGATATGATCCTCGCGCCCGGCCTGGATGTAGGCGGGGGTGGCGACTCGCGACAGGTCGATCGGCGTCCCGAGCGCGGTCATCTCGCCCGGCTTCGCCAGGCGGTTGTCGCGGTACAGGTCGGTCAGATAGGCGATGTGCCAGGCCGCGGGCAGGTTGGTCGTGTCGCCGTTCCAGTGGAGCAGGTCGAACGGCGCATAATCCTTGCCGAGCAAATAGTTGTTGGTGACGTAGTTCCAGATCAGGTCGCGCCCGCGGAGCTGGTTGAACACCGCCGCCATATACCGCCCGTCGAGGAACCCGTCCGGCGTCAGTGAACGGATCAGCGCGAGTTGGTCGTCGGCGACGAAATGGAGCAATTCGCCCGCCTTCTCGAAATCGACCTGTGCGGTGAAGAAGGTAGCGCTGGCGACTTTGTCCGCTTCGTCCCGCGCCGCGAGGATCGCTAGCGTTGCCGCCAGTGTCGTACCCGCGACGCAATAGCCGATCGTATGGACGGCGGGCACGTCGAGCGCGCCGCGGATCGTATCGATCGCGTCGATCTGCGCACCGATATAGTCGTCCCACACGACATGCTTCATCGTCGCATCCGCGGAGCGCCACGATACCATGAACACGGTGATGCCTTGTTCGACCGCCCAGCGGATGAAGCTCTTTTCGGGGCTCAGGTCGAGGATGTAGAAGCGGTTGATCCACGGCGGGAAGATCACCAGCGGGGTGGCCAGCACGTTCTCGGTGGTGGGGCTGTACTGGATCAGTTCGTACAATTCGGTGCGATGGACGACCTTGCCGGGCGTCATCGCGATGTTGCGCCCGAGTTCGAACGCGCTCTGATCGGTATGCGTCAATTGCCCCTTGCCGAGATCGGCGAGCATGTTCTGCAAGCCCTTCAGCAGGTTCTCGCCGCGCGTCTCGATCGTCTTCTCGATCACCTCGGGGTTGGTGGCGGGGAAATTGGTCGGGCTCATCGCATCGAGGAAGCCGCGCGCAGTGAAGCGCATCTGCTCGCGCTGCTTGTCATCGACGCCGTCCACTGCCTCGATCTGCGCGAGCATCGTGTCGGACACGAGGAAATAGCTCTGGCGGATGAAATCGAACACCGGGTCATCGTGCCAGCGCGAATCCTTGAACCGCTTGTCGCGCGCGCGGTCGGGTGCCTCGGCACGCGGCGCCGGTGGGGTCGTCGGATCGAGCATCCGCTGCCACAAGGTCAGGCTCTGCGTCCAGAAATCCTGCGTTCGTGCGATCGTCGCGGGATCGGTCAGGCCGGGGATCGCCGGGAACATCGCGTTGCTTGCGGTCATCGTCGCGATGCCCTGTTCGAGCAGCATCTGTTGGGCGCGTCCGAGCACCCAGGTCCAGTGCTGCATGTCGGCGAGGCTTGGCTGGGCGGAGCCGCCCGGCGTGGTGGTTTCCGATTCGGCCATGACATCCTCGATCCCGTTTCCCCGCCTTCTATCGCGTCGCGTCGATCCCGTCATTCCGGATCACGTCCGCAATCAACCGCTTGGCCGCAACGCGTCAAAAGGACGCTGCTTTTGCACGCAAACAAACCCGGGGTGACGAAGCGCGCGGCTTTGGCGTAAGGATCGGTCTCCTCAAGCCGGGTTTCGCGCAATGTCCGACGATTTCTACCGCATCAAACGCCTGCCACCGTATGTCATCGCCGAAGTCAACGCGATGCGCGCGGCCGCGCGAGCGGGCGGGGAAGACATCATCGATCTTGGCATGGGCAACCCCGATCTGCCGCCGCCGCCGCACGTGATCGAGAAACTGATCGAAGTGGTGCGCAAGCCCGACGCGCATGGCTATTCGCAGTCCAAGGGGATTCCGGGCCTGCGTCGTGCGCAGGCCAATTATTACGGGCGCCGCTTCGGGGTGGATCTCGATCCCGAGACCGAAGTCGTCGTGACGATGGGGTCGAAGGAGGGGCTAGCCAGCCTTGCGACGGCAATCACCGCGCCGGGCGACGTCGTGCTCGCACCCAATCCGTCCTATCCGATCCACACCTTCGGCTTCATCATCGCGGGGGCCACGATCCGCGCGGTGCCGACCACGCCCGATGAAGCCTATTTCGAATCGCTCGAGCGCGCGATGGCGTTCACCGTGCCGCGTCCGTCGGTGCTGGTGGTCAACTACCCGTCCAACCCCACCGCGGAAGCGGTCGACCTCGCCTTTTACGAACGGCTGGTGGCGTGGGCGAAAGAGAACCAGGTCTGGATCGTCTCCGACCTCGCCTATTCCGAGCTCTATTACGACGGCAATCCGACGCCTTCGATCCTGCAGGTGCCGGGCGCCAAGGACATTGCGGTCGAATTCACTTCGCTCAGCAAGACTTATTCGATGGCGGGCTGGCGGATCGGCTTCGCGGTCGGCAACGCCAAGCTGATCGCGGCGATGACTCGCGTCAAATCCTACCTCGATTACGGCGCGTTCACCCCGATCCAGGCGGCGGCGTGCGCGGCGCTCAACGGGCCGCAGGATATCGTCGAGGCAAACCGCCAGCTGTACCACAAGCGCCGCGACGTGATGGTCGAGAGCTTCGGGCGTGCCGGATGGGACATTCCCGCCCCGCGCGCGTCGATGTTCGCCTGGGCCCCGCTCCCGCCCGCGCTCGCGCACCTAGGTAGCCTTGAGTTCTCCAAACAATTGCTGACAAGCGCCAACGTCGCGGTTGCGCCAGGGGTTGGCTATGGCGAGAACGGAGAAGGCTTTGTGCGCATCGCGATGGTCGAGAACGAGCAGCGGCTGCGGCAGGCCGCGCGCAACGTGAGGAAGTATCTCCAGTCGATGGGCGTCAACACGCCAAGCGCCAAGGCCGGTTGACCCCAGCCAAATGATCAATCCCCTGTACTCGATGGCCGGCGTTCTCGTCGGCCTCGTCGTCGGCTTGACCGGGGTCGGCGGCGGCTCGTTGATGACGCCGCTGCTCGTGCTCGCGTTCGGTTTCCACCCCGCCACCGCGGTCGGCACCGATTTGCTCTATGCCTCCGCCACCAAAACGGTGGGCACGACCGTCCACGGCTGGCGTGGGACGGTCGACTGGAGCGTCGTCGGGCGGCTCGCCGCGGGGAGCGTCCCCGCGGCGTTGCTGACGCTCGTCATCCTCCATTACGAAGGCGAGCGGTCCGCCAATACCGGGCACGTTATCTCGGTCGCGTTGGGCATCACGCTGCTGCTGTCGGGGATCGCGACGCTGCTGCGCAGGCGGATCGTTGCGGCGCTGTCGCAACGGCTGGGCGCGGTCGATCCGCGGCGGCAGGCGCGGATGACGATCCTGCTCGGCGCGGTGCTCGGGGTGCTGGTGTCGCTGACCTCGGTCGGCGCGGGTGCGCTCGGGATGACCGCGTTGCTGATCCTGTATCCCACATTGCCGATCAACCGGCTGGTCGGCTCCGACATCGCGCATGCGGTGCCGCTGACGCTGCTCGGCGGGATCGGGCACTGGATTCTGGGGTCGGTCGACGGATCGTTGCTGGTGTCGCTGCTGATCGGGTCGATTCCCGGGATCATCGTCGGCAGCGTGATCGCGACGCGCGTCTCGGACCGCGTGCTGAGCCCGATCCTCGCGGTTGTGCTGGCGCTCGTCGGCATTAAGTTGCTGTTTTGATGCGCGAAGGGTTCGCCTTTTCCACGCGCTTCCGCGTGCGCTATGCCGAGATCGACGGGCAGAAGGTCGTCTTCAACTCGCGCTATCTCGAATATGCCGATGTCGCGGTCACCGAATTCTGGGAGTGGACCGGGATCGGCGACGCACTGGGCGCGGCGTGGCACGAGACCGAATTCCACGTACGGCATAGCGCGGTGGATTATCTCCGCCCGTTTGTGCTCGGCGATACGGTCGAGGCGTTTGTGCGGATCGACCGGATCGGCGGGTCGAGCCTGACGCAGCGGTTCGAGCTGTGCCACGCCGAGACGGGCGACCTGCACACGGTGATCGTGATGACGGTGGTCAACGTCCATCTGCCGACGGGCAAGGCAGTGCAGATCGCGGACGACGTGCGGGGGTTCCTGGAGCGGATGCCTAGTTGAAAGCTTGGTTTCTGCGAAAACAGGAGTCCAGAGTAACGAAACACACCGTCTGTAACCCTGGGTTCCTGCCTGCGCAGGAGCACAAGACGTCAGTGGTCCTTCACCCCGACCGTCAGATCGAACCGGATCTTGACCCATGCCCCTATCATCGGCTTCCCGCCGATCCGCGGTGGGCGGACGCGGAACTGCCATGCTGCCAGTCGTAGCGCACGCGAAAGGCCCGATCCCGGTGGGGATTCGCCCAAGGAACGACAATTCTCGACGTGATAATCTTCGATCGTCTTGCACGCGATCAGCCCCCAGCCGCTTTGCAAACCGGCGGGGAGATAGGTCGCCAGTTCGGCATGCGTGGGCTCGCGATACCATTCCGCGTTGTAGAGCGTCGCGCCGCCCGGCCCCTCGCCTGGACCATAGGCCGCGACGCTGTCCTTGCCCTTGCCCTTGCCCTCCGAATCACCTTCGCCCTGATGCGACGGGATCTTGCCGATGTCCGTCGCGGCGAACTCGTCGTGGCTCATCTCGATAAATTTAGGGCGTACGGGCGTGACTACGGGCGGCGGTGCGACCGGTGGGGGCGGCGCGGGCGAAGTCGTAGTGGTGGCGGTGCGTTCCTTGGTCGGCTTGCGCGTCGGCTGAGTCGGCTTGGGCGTCAGCGATGGCACATCGGGCGGAACTTCGAACGTCTTCAACTCGCGCTGCGGCTTTGGGGGCGTGAACACGCCAGTGCCGAGCTGCAGCAGCAACAGCGCGACGAGGCCCTCGACGACCAACGCAAGGATGATGCCGCGCGCGCGGCCGCGATCATTGGAAGAACGGTAAGTCGAGGATGCCATCAAGTCGGTGCCCAGAGCGCTTGCTCGCGCGCTGCACGATAATCAGGGCGATTCAAAGGCCCATGATTCCGCATGACGACGAATTCATCCCGCATCGGCAGGTTGAGTCGTCCAGCCGAGCGTCGGGATCGTCACCGATCGCTTGCCCGCCAGGTCGATCCGCGTGACGAACAGGTTGCGCCCCTCGATATAGGTAAGCACGCGCCGTGCGCGGCCGAGCGAGCTGGTGCCGTAGGTCTGCGCGATCTCGGCGTCGCTCGGGCACGGCTGGCCCTCGCGCGCCGCCTTTGCGACGAGCAGGAACGCGCCGAGCATTTCATCGGGAAGTTCGTGCGCGGTCGCGATCGCCTCGGCCCAGTCGCTGTCGAGACCGTCGAGGATTCCGGCGCGTGCGGCTGCCAAGCGGCGTGCAAAGCCGGATGGATCGAGCGGGGCGGGCGAGACGCCGACCATCCGGCAGCGGACCTGGAAGTCCTGGTAGAGGATCGCCGCGGGTCGCGCGGTCGAATCCGGGTCCTCGACGATCGCGGACAGCACGTCGCGGACCACCGCGGCGAGTTCCTCCTTGCTATGGCGCGGCACCTCGGGGACGGGATCGGGAGTCGAGTCCGCCTCGATCCGGTCGATCACCTTGGCGGCAGGCGCAGGGCGCGGCGGGGCCGCGGGCATCGGCATCGGTTCCTCGAGTCCGAGTAACAGCTGCTGCTTCATCTCGCCGGTCGGTGCGTCGGGCAAGGGCGTCAGCACCGGCCCGCCACCGCGCGACCCGGTTTCGACCGAGCCGACCTTGATCGACACCGGACGGCGGCTGACCGCCGGCCCGAGTGCGAGGAAGGTGCCGCGCGGGAGGTCACGGATCTGTTCGGCCTGGCGGCGCTCCATTCCAAGCAAATCGGCCGCACGCGCCATGTCGATGTCGAGGAAGGTACGCCCCATCAGGAAGTTGGAGGCTTCTGCCGCGACGTTCTTGGCGAGTTTCGCCAGCCGCTGGGTCGCGATGATCCCGGCGAGACCGCGCTTGCGCCCGCGACACATCAGGTTGGTCATCGCGCCGAGCGACGCACGGCGGACTTCCTCGCTCACTTCCGCGCCCATCGACGGCGCGAACACCTGTGCCTCGTCGACCACGACAAGCGCCGGGAACCAGTGCTCGCGCGGCGCGTCGAACAGCGCAGAAAGGAAGGCGGCGGCGCAGCGCATCTGCCCTTCCATCTCGAGCCCTTCGAGATCTAGCACGACCGACGAGCGATGTTCGCGAATCCGCGTGCCGAAGCGCGCGATCTCGCCGACCGAATAGTCCGCCGCCGAAATCGCGATATGCCCGTAGACGTCGGCGAGCGTGACGAAATCGCCCTCGGGATCGATGATGATCTGCTGGACCTGGCCTGCGCTGCGTTCGAGCAAGCGGCGCAGCAGGTGCGACTTTCCCGAGCCGGAATTGCCCTGGACCAGCAGTCGCGTCGCCAGCAATTCCTCGAGATCGATCGGCACCGGTTGCCCGCCCGTGTCGAGCCCCATGTCGACTTGAAATGTCATGCAGGTCCAATGGCCGATGCCGGGGGGCATGAGCAAGCGTGGTGACGCGTTTGCGACGGATGAATCGCGCCGCTCCCTCTACAAACCGGCTGCGCCCGTTCGCTACGGCTGGCTGTCCGTAACGGCGGTGTGCCCGAACCCGTCCGCCAGGACGCGCCGCCGCACGATCGCCTCGGGCATTTCGGTCGCGATGTACCGCATCAGTCCCTCGCGAATGTCGCATCGCAGGTCGAATGCGATCGATGCATCCTGCGCGGTTGCGAGCACGCGCAGTTGCAGCGCGTCGACCGTCGTGTCGGTCACCTGCAGGTTCCAGAAACGTTTGTCCCAGCGCGGATTGTCCTGAACGATCAGCCCGGCGCGTTCGCGCAGCCGCGCGACGTCTGCGGACGGATCGACATAGAAGAACACCGATCCCAGCAATTGCGCGTTCGACCGCGTCCAATTCTGGAAACTGTCCTCAAGGAACTTGCTGACCGGCACGACCAGACGCCGCTCGTCCCAGATTCGTACGACGACATAGGTCAGCCGTATTTCCTCGATCCGCCCCCACTCGCCCTCGATGATGACGACGTCGTCGAGCCGGATCGGCTCGGTGAAGGCAAGCTGGAACCCCGCGATCAGGTTCTTTAGCGCAGGCTGCGCCGCGGCGCCGACCGCCAGACCGGCAAGCCCCGCCGACGCCATCAGCGTGACGCCGACCGAACGGATCGCGGGAATACTGAGCAACATCATGCACAGCGTGATGAAGACGACGCAGATTACCGCGATCCGCGTCAGGATCGCGTAGCGCGTGCGCTTGCGGCGCGCCTTGAGATTGTCCGCGACGCTGACGTCGTAGCGCAAGTCGACGATGTCGTTGACCGCGCGGATCATCGCGATCACCATCCAGCCGACCAGCGCAGGAATGACGAACCCGGCGATCTGCTGCCCGAACGCCGCCTGATATTTCGGCAGGTCGATCGCGCGTCCCGCCATGCTCAGCGCGACCGCGACGAAGATCCAGCGCAACGGCGCGGCGATCCGCTCGACCACGACATTGTCGGCACGGGTCGGGGTCCGTTCGGTGAACCGGCGGAGCGCCAGCATCGCGACGCGGTAGGACACCAGCGCGATCACAATCGCAATCGCGAAGGTCAGCGCAGCGGCAAGCCGCTGCTCCCACAGATGCGACAATCCAAGGTCGCCGATCACAATATCTCCGCTGACTGAGGTAATGCTGCGCTGCCGCAGCGCTGCTCTAACGGATCAACGCGATCGGGCGTTCCGATCCCTTGCGTCAGATCCAGTTGCGCCCGTCCGCAGCACCGCAGCCGAGCGGCGGCATTTGTCCCGGGAAACGGGCGTGCAGCTTGGCGCAGCCCCATTGGCGCAGCGGCGCTGGCGCATAACCGTTCAGCGCGATGCCGACTTCACTATACGGCGTATCGGTATAAGCGACATACATGTACCAGCGACTGCCGAACATCACGACGATCGCGACTGCAACCACGACCAGAACTTGCAGCAGCTTCTTCATGACGATCCCCTTGTTGTTCAAGGCGGGAGGCCATGACCGTGATCATATACCCACGCAAGCGATATTGATTTAAATCAATATTCTTGATCGAAGGCCGAAGAACGACCGACCGTGTCGGCACCAAGCCTTTCGCCGTCGCGACCGCACGGTATAAGGGCGCCCATGACCACGCTTCGCACCATCGACGCCAGCATTGCCGTCGCCCCGCAGATCGCGCCCGAGGCGATCGCCGAGCTCGCTGCGGCGGGCTTTACCGATATCATCAACAATCGCCCCGACGGCGAGGATTTCGGCCAGCCGGACGGCGACGAGATCGCCGCCGCTGCCGCCGCCGCGGGCATGACCTACACCGCGATCCCCGTGACGCAGGCTGGTTTCTCACACCCGCAGATCGACGCGATGGCGGCCGTGCTGGACAAGGCCAAGGGGCCGGTGCTCGCCTATTGCCGCTCGGGCACGCGGTCGTGCAACCTGTGGGCGCTCGCCGCGGTCAAGGCGGGCGCGCACCCCGACGCGGTCATGGCGAAGGCGGCGGCGGCAGGATACGACCTGACTGGTCTGCGCCCGTTGCTCGACGCGTTGTCCACCCCGCAGTGACTCAGACCGGCGCGCGTCGATGCCGTTGAGCTGGGACGCGATCGGTTATGGCCTCGCCGGACTGATCGGTCTTGCGCTGGTTGCGCGCTGGCTGCGGCTGGCGGAAAGCCGGATCGGCGATGCCGCGCAAGCGCGCGAGATGGCGGAGAATTTGCTCGCGGGGTTCGTCGCGCACGGGGCGGTGGTCGGCACCGACGGCAATGCCGCGCTTGTCGCAGGCAGCGGCGCGGTCGCGATGCTCAAGCGGCGGGGCGCCAAGGTCGTCGCGCGGCGGTTGCTCCCCCCGGTTGCGCTGAGCCAGGATGTCGAGGGCGTGCGGGTCGAGACGGGCGAGCAGATGTTCGGCGGCGTGCTGCTGTTCGGCGTGACCGCGGACGAGGTCCGGTCGCTCGAATCTGCGCTGACCTTTCACTGATACCGCGACACGGAGCCTCTGGCAGGCACCCGGGGTTCGTGCCAAGTTCTCCCCTCAAGGCACGTCGGCAGCATAGCCACGGCCGCGGAGCGCGAGAGGACAACCTGTGGAAGAAGCCGACATCGTCGTCATCGGGGGAGGATCGGGCGGTGCCGCCGCCGCGGGGCGGTTGAGCGAGGGCGGCAAGTTCTCGGTCGTGCTGCTGGAGGCGGGGGGGCGGAATACCGGGCTTCGCACGCGGATGCCGGCGATGCTCGCGTTCCAGACCCTCAAGACCAACTGGAATTACGAAACCGTCCCGCAAGCCGGGCTCAACGGTCGTCGCGGCCACCAGCCGCGCGGCAAGGGACTCGGCGGGTCGAGCGCGATCAACGCGATGATCTACATCCGCGGTAATCGCTGGGATTACGACAATTGGGCGGCGATGGGGTGCCCAGGCTGGGCGTATGACGACGTGCTGCCGTGGTTCAAGCGCAGCGAACGCAACACGCGCGGCGGCGATGCCTTCCACGGCGGCGAAGGGCCGTTGTGGGTCAGCGAACAGCATCACGCCAATCCCGGCAGCCGCGATTTCGTCGCGGCGGGGGAAAGCCTGCAGATCCCGCACAATGACGATTTCAACGGCGTGCGGCAGGAGGGAATCGGGCTGTACCAGGTGACGCAGAGGAACGGCGAGCGCTGGACCTCTGCGCGCGCGTATCTCGGCGATGGGCCGCGCCTCGCCAATCTGGCGGTAATGACGGGGGTCACGGTCGAGCGCGTGCTGTTCGACGGTGTCCGCGCAAGCGGGGTCGCCTATCAGCAGGACGGCGCGATGCGCCAGATCCGCGCGCGGCGCGCGGTGATTCTTGCGGGCGGGGTGTTCGGCACCGCGCAGTTGCTGCAACTGTCGGGGATCGGCCCCGCGGGCCATCTGCGCGACCACGGCATTGCAGTGCGGGTGGACCGGGCGGCGGTCGGCGCGAACCTGCAGGATCACATTGACTATGTCGCCTCGTTCGAGACGCCGGGGACGCAGTTCGTCGGCAGTTCGCTGAAAGGCACGCTCGCGATGGCGGGGGGCATGATCCAGTGGCTGCGCAAGCGGCAGGGGATGATGACGACCCCGTTCGCCGAGGCAGGCGCGTTCCTCAAGGTCATGCCCGATGCGCCCGCGCCCGACGTCCAGCTCCATTTCGTGGTGGCTGCGCTGGAGGATCATGGCCGGACCAAGGTGAAAGGGCATGGCTATTCGTGCCACGTCTGCGTGCTCCGCCCGGAAAGCCACGGAACGGTGCGGCTGGCGTCGACCGACCCGCACGACGCGCCGGCGATCGACCCCGCCTTCCTGACCGATCCGCGCGACATGGCGGTGATGAAAGCCGGTGTCCGCGCAATGTACCGCATCCTCGAACAGCCCCCGCTGACCGATCATATGGGCCGCGACCGCCACCCGGTCGACCTGTCCGACGACGCGGCGCTCGAGGACCTGATCCGCTCGCGTGCGGACACGGTGTATCACCCGGTCGGGACCGCGCGGATGGGGTCGGATGCGGACGCCGTTTGCGATCCGCGGCTGCGCGTGCGCGGGGTGGAGGGGCTGTACGTCGCGGATGCATCGGTGATGCCCAAGCTCGTCTCGGGCAATACCAATGCACCGTCGATCATGATCGGGGAACGCTGTGCCGATTTCGTGACGACCGACCTCAGGTAAGCGCCTAGGCGCTGGCCATGGATCGTAAGGACTGGACCAGGATCGGGACGGCGGCAGTGATGCTCCTCGTCCCCGGCGGCTTCGCACTCGGCGCTGTGCTAGCGGCGCGGCGCTTTCGCGCGGCGCGGGCGGAAAAGGGGACCGGGCCATCGGGCAGCGAAGACGATTTGGACGAAGGCCGCGAGGATCGCGCTTGAGCTTGAGGGAAGTGGTCCTCCCAGGTGTCATCCCCGCGCAGGCGGCGATTCGTACCGGCTGGCCATTCGCCCGACCCGACGCCAGTCCCTTTAGAACCGTCGCACTACCGCCAGAAACGCCTCGCCATACGCCTCGAGTTTGCGCGTCCCGACCCCGGTGATCCGCCCCATTGCGCCGAGCGATGCCGGACGCAGGTTTGCCATTTCGCGCAGCACCGAATCGTGGAAGATCACATAAGGCGGCACGCTCGCCTCGAGCGCGAGTTCGCGGCGTTTGGCACGCAGCGCCTCGAACAGCGGATCGCCGCTCGGGTTCGCCGCCGCACCACTGCCTGCTCCGCCGCGCGCGCGCCGGGTCCGCTTGGGCGGGACGATCAGGTCGACGCGATCGTTCTCTTTCAAAATGCCGCGGGCGCCGGGGCCGAACTCCAGCCCGCCGAAATCGTTCGCGCGGAGCGCATCGCGCAGCAGCAACGCGCGTCCGACCGGCTTGATCAGCGCGGCTTCCTCCGGGGAGGAGGCGATCCCGAATACGCCGAGCGCTTCATGCCCGTTCATCAGGCTGCGTTCGCTCGACTGGCCCATCAGGACCTGTTCGATATAGCCCGCGCCAAAGCTCTGGCCCGTGCGAAAGACGGCGGAAAGGAACTTCCTCGCCACCTCCGTCGCGTCGACGCTGGCGGGCGGGGAGATGCAGTTGTCGCAATTGCCACAATTCTCCGGCGAATCGTCGCCGAAATGCTTGAGCAGGATGCGGCGGCGGCACCCCGCGGTCTCGGCGAGCGCGCCGAGTGCCGCAAGCCGTTGCCGCTCGCCCGGCTGGCGCGCAGGCTCGACCTCGCCGATCCGCTGGCGTGCACGCGCGAAATCCTCGGCACCCCAGAAGAGATGCGCCATCGCCGGATCGCCGTCGCGCCCCGCGCGGCCGGTTTCCTGATAATAGGCCTCGATCGATTTGGGCAGACCGGCGTGGGCGACGAAGCGGACGTCGGGCTTGTCGATCCCCATGCCGAACGCGACCGTCGCGCACATCACCATATCCTCGGACGCGACGAAATCGGCCTGGTTACGCGCGCGGACCGACGGATCGAGCCCGGCATGATAGGCGCGCGTCGGGCGGCCGGTCTTGGCGAGCGCCTCGGCCATCTTCTCGGTGCCAGCCCGACTCTGGACATAGACGATCCCCGCGCCGGGCGTCTCCGCGATCAGGTCGGCGATCTGGCGGGTGGCATTGTCCTTGGGGCTGATGCGATACTGGATGTTGGGACGGTCGAAGCCTGCGACGATCATCCCGTCGTGCGGGATGCCGAGCTGGTCGAGGATGTCCGCGCGGGTGTGCGCATCGGCGGTCGCGGTCAGCGCCAGCCTGGGCACGTCCGGGAACGCATCGAGCAGCGGGCGGAGCAGGCGGTAATCGGGGCGGAAGTCATGCCCCCATTCGGACACGCAATGTGCTTCGTCGATCGCGAACAGCGCGAGCGGCGCTTGTCCGAGCAAGTCGCGGAAGCTCTGGCTCGATGCGCGTTCGGGCGCGACGTACAGCAGGTCGAGGTCGCCGCGGCGGAAGCGCGCGATCGTCTCCATCTGGTCGGTGTCGACCGAGGTCAGCGTCGCCGCGCTGATCCCGATCGCGGTCGCCGCGCGCAGCTGGTCGTGCATCAGCGCGATCAGCGGCGAGACGACGACGCAGGTGCCGTTGAGCGCGACCGCGGGAAGCTGATAGCAGAGCGACTTGCCCGCGCCGGTCGGCATCACCGCGAGCGTGTTCTCGCCCGCGAGCACGCGCTCGACGACCGACCCCTGGACGCCGCGAAACGCCGGGAAGCCGAAGGTGGATTGCAGGATGGGGAGAGGATCAACCACGGTCTAGGCCAAGAAAAAGGATGATGGCGTGATCGACACGGCGCATCAGGGGCTCTTCGAGCTTGCCGACATGCTTGTCCAGCTTTTCACGCCGAACCGTCACCAGTTCGTGAACGGTGACATAGGATTGCACGCGCAACCCGTTCGTCGCGCTCGGGGTGACGGGGACGCTGATCGACAGCTGACTGGCGCGGTCGTCGCTCGTGATGAGCGCAAGGACGATCGTCGAAATCCCGAGATAGGCGGTGTCCTGGACGATCAGCGCCGGGCGCGGCTTTCCCGCAAAGCCCGATCCTGCGGCGACGGTGACGATGTCACCGCGCGTCACGGTGCGCCGTCCGGACCCCAATCATAGTCCGCATCGGGCCAATGCTGGACCGCTTCGATGAAGGCGGACGTATCGGTTTCGCCCTGCATGGCGTTGATCACCGCCGTGTCCCGGACGACGTTCGCCTGAAACGCTGCACTCGCGCGATCGGGCAGCCACAAGGTCCGCGCGCGCAAGCCCTGCGCGCGGAGCGCCGCGCGGCGCTTGGCGACGCGTTCGGCGCTGGTCATCGGTCGTTCCATGCCCATTGCGGCGGTCTCCGGACGGTGTCGTTACATGTAACGCTGGCGGGGTGCGCTCACAAGGTTTTCACGAAACGTTCTTGCACAAGCCGGGGCTGCACAGCACATGCAAGGCTATGGAACGCGTTACCGACAACAAGGCCGAGGCCGAATTCGAACTGATCGTGAGTGGCCAGCGCGCCGTTGCGGCGTATCAGCTGGAGGGCGACACGATCGTCTTCACCCACACGATCGTCCCCAAGGCGATCGAGGGGCGAGGAGTCGCATCCAAGCTGATCCGCGCCGCACTTGATTCGGCGCGCGACCGCGGACTGAAGGTCATTTCGCAATGTCCGTTCGTGACGGCCTATATCGAGAAACACCCGGAATATCGCGCGCTGCTAGGGTAGGGTGCCCTAACCTAGGTGCCGATTTCAACCGTTTGCGCGGGCGAATGCAGCGGCTTCGGCAACCTGTTCGGCGTCAGGGGTGACGCCGGTGTAGAGCACAAACTGGTCGAGCGCCTGCAAGGTCGCGACTTCGGCCCCCGTGATCACGCGCTTGCCGGCCGTGCGTGCTGCCCGCAGCAACGGTGTTTCGGGCGGATATTGGACGACATCCACCACCACCGTGCTTGCCGCGATCATCGCTTCCGGGAAGGCGAGCGCGTCTGCGTCGCCGCCGGTCATGCCGATCGGCGTGACGTTGAGTAGCAGTCCGGCCCCCGCGTCCTGGTCCACGTCGGCACGCCAGCCGAAACCGTAGAGCGCCGCCAGCGTCTGTCCCACGTCCGCGTTGCGCGCAACGACCGTCCCGTCGCGAAAGCCCGCGTCGCGCAAAGCGGCCGCGACCGCTTTCGCCATCCCGCCCGACCCCCGCAGCACGAAGCGCGTGGCAGGATCGATATCGGCGATCAGCCGCGCAACCGCGGCATAATCAGTATTGTGCCCGGTCAGCACGCCGTCTTCGTTGACGATCGTATTGACGCTATCGATCGCCGCCGCCGAGGGCGCGAGCCCGTTGAGCATGGGGATCACCGCTTCCTTGAACGGCATCGAGATCGCGCAGCCGCGAATGTCGAGCGCGCGGATCCCGCGCACCGCGCCTTCCAGGTCCTGCGTCGAGAACGCCTTGTAGACGAAATCCAGCCCCAGCGTTTCGTACAGCCGGTTGTGGAAGCGCGTCCCGAAATTGCCCGGGCGCGCCGCCAGCGACATGCACAGCCGCGTGTCACGATTGATCAGGGGCTTGTTGGGCATGTGCCTCTTCCTTAGTCCGCCAGCGCCTCGGCGATCAGCGTGCGAGTGTTGTCGATCCCGTACAGCGCGATGAAGCTGCCCATCCGCGGCCCCTGCGACGACCCAAGCAGCGTTTCGTACAACGCGCCGAACCAGCTGCGCAGCGGATCGAACCCGCCTTCGTTGCCGATCGCATAGACGATGTTCTGCAAGTCGACCGCCGAGGCATCCGCGGGTGCCGCAGCCAGATCGCGATCGAGCCGTTCGAGCGCTGCGACCTCGATCCCCAGGGGCTTGCGACGCTGGAGCGTTGGCGCGACGAAATCGCGGTTGTAGGCGAGCGCATGGCCGATCAGCGCGTCGAGCTCGGGCGTGATCTCGCCTTCAACGTAATTGCTGAGGTAGCCGCGCACCTGCTCCGCGGTCGCGCCCGCGCCGAGTACGCCGACAAGGTTGAGCAGCAGCCCGAACGTCACCGGCGGGGTCGTCCCCGGCACCGCGCCGTCGTGGATGTGATGCACCGGATTGCCGAGCTTCTGCTCGACCGGAAGCGCGGCATATTTCCCGCGGAAGTCGAAATAGTCGTCCACCGCGCGCGGGATGACGCCGACGTGGAGCTGCTTGGCCTTTTTGGGTTCGCGGTAGGCGAAGAAGGACAGGCTCTCCTGCGTGCCGTAATCGAGCCACTGCTCGAGTGTCAGGCCATTGCCCTTCGACTTGGAGATCTTCTCGCCCTTTTCGTCGAGGAACATCTCGTAGATCAGCCCCTCCGGCGGGCGACCGCCGAGCACGCGCGCGATCTTGCCCGATTGCACGCCGCTGTCGATCAGATCCTTGCCGTACATCTCGTAATCGACGCCCAACGCGACCCAGCGCATTGCCCAGTCGACTTTCCATTGCAGCTTGGCGTGGCCGCCGAGGATCGATTGCACCAGCACTTCGCCGTCGCTGTCGGTGAAGCGGATCGTGCCCTCCTCGACATTGACGACCTCGACCGGGACCTGAAGCACGACCCCGGTCTTGGGGCTGATCGGCAGGATCGGCGAATAGGTCGCGGCGCGCTCCTTACGTAGCGTCGGCAGCATCACGCCCATGATCGCGGCATAATTGCGCAGCACGCCCTTCAGCGCATCGTCGAACACGCCGGCTTCATATTGCGAGGCGGACGAGATGAATTCGTATTCGAACCCGAAGCGATCCAGGAAATCGCGCAGCATCGCATTGTTGTGCGCGGCGAAACTCTCGAACTTCTCGAACGGATCTGGAATCCGGCTGAGCGGCTTGCCGAGATGCTCGGTCAGCATCGCCTGGTTGGGAACGTTGTCGGGCACCTTGCGCAACCCGTCCATGTCGTCGCTGAACTCGATCAGCCGGGTCGGCGCGTCGGACAGCGTCTGGAACGCGTGGCGCACCATCGTCGTGCGCAGCACTTCGTTGAACGTGCCGATATGCGGCAGCCCCGAGGGACCGTAGCCCGTTTCGAAGATGACGGGTGCGCCACCGGGTTTGCCGTCGGGACACCGCTTGAGGAGCTTGCGCGCCTCCTCATAGGGCCAGGCTTTGGAGTCTTGGGCGGCGGTGCGAAAGGCTGTGTCGGTCATAATCCCCCGCGTTTGCCGCTTTAGGGGGGCAAGCGCAAATGCTATGCTGTTTGTGCCATGAACATGACGATCCCCGTGAACGTGCCGCATCCGGTCAAGCTCCGGATCGAGGACTTCGAGGTGCTCGATCGCACGGGCGCGTTCGCCGATTTAAAAAAGGTCGAGTTGATCGAGGGGATGATCGTCGGAATGAGCGCAGAATTCCGCCCGCATACCTTCGTCAAAAGTCAGCTCATGTATCGGTTGCAGGCCGCTTTGGAAGCGACGGGCTCGCGCTTCAGCGCAGTGGTCGAGCCAACGCTCGCGCTACCGCCGTATAATCTTCCCGAACCCGACGTTGCTGTCGTCGATGCGCCGATGGCGCGCGATTATTTCCGGATCGAGCATGTCGCGCTGGTGGTCGAGGTGTCGGATACGACGCTGGAGAACGATCTCGGCGCGAAACTGGCGCTCTATGCGCGGCACGGCGTCCCGGAATATTGGGTCGTCGATCTCGCGGAGACGACCGTCCATCAATTCTGGTCGGTATCGGCGGAGGGGTTCTCGCACCGCAGGTCGCTCCCGCTCGCCGGGGCGGTGCCCAGCGCGACGTTGCCCGACCTCGTGATCGACGGCACGGGACTGGTCTGAGCGCGACGCTCCGTGTTCAGGGCTTTCAGGCGCCCGGCTTTACCGCGAGGAGACCGGAAACCCTCGCCCGGAACGCGCGCAACTGCTCCCCCGAAAGCGTCGCAAGGCTGGAGAAGGAGAAGCCGCGCGGATTGACCGCAACCCCGCCGCGCAGCACTTCCCAGTGGAGGTGCGGTCCGGTCGAAAGGCCACTGTTGCCCGAATAGCCGATCACCTGCCCGCGCGACACGCGCTGGCCTGCGCGCACCGCGAAACGGCTGAGGTGCCCGTAGCAGGTCACGATCGACCCGCCGTGCGCCATCTTGAGGAAATTGCCATAACCCCCGCTGCGCCCGGCGAACGCGACCACGCCGTCGGCGGGGGCGTGGATCGGCGTGCCGGTGGCGGTGCCGATGTCGATCCCCTTGTGCATCCGCGAGAAGCCGAGCAGCGGATGAAAGCGCATCCCGAAGCTCGAGGTCACGCGCGCCATCGATACCGGCATGGTGAACTGCCCCTGCCGTTCGGCTTGGCCGGATGCTTCATACCAGGTGCCGTCGTTCCACTGGACCAACTGCGTCTTGCGTCCACCGTGGCCGAGCCCCGCCAACAGCAGCTTGCCGAGCTGCGTTTCGCCGGTCGCGGCGCGCTGGCGCTCGACGATCAGGTCGTAGGTGTCGTTCGAATCGATTTGGCCGACCGCGACCTTGCTCGCGATCGCCTTGATGTAGCTCTCGACCGCGCGGATCGGGACCCCCGCCGCGCGCGCCGAGCGGTACAGGCTGGAGCCAACCGCGCCCGTGATCCTAAGCGGCGTGTCATCGACCGCGATCGCGCGGCGCTCCATCACCAACCGGTCGCCCACGCGTTTGAGGTCGAGCGCGAGATCGAACCGCGCGCGCAGCGACAGTGCCTCGAGCGGGCGCGCAACGCTACGGTTGGGGCGGCGACCGAGCGTCAGCGGGATCTGCGTGCCGGGCTTGAGCGTGTCGAGCGGCACCGTCGTCGCGACGAGCGCAACCGTGTCCTGCGCATCGCGCTCGGACAGGCCGGCGCGTTGCAGCATGTCGCCCAGGCTGTCGCCGTGGCCGACCGTCGCGGTGCGTTGCTCGACCGGGCGTTCGGGGGCTTCGGTCAGCGGACGGACGAGATCGTTCGACGCCATGTGCCGCCCGGTATCCGCGCCCCAGGCAAGCGGCGCGATCATCTGCGCACGCGCTTCCTCGCGGTCGGTGCCGATCATCGGTGCGGCGGCCGCGCCGAGCAGCGGCGTGGTGAGCGGCGGTGCGATGACGAAGGCGGTCACGCACAGCGCGGCGCAGGTCGCGGCACCGCGCCACCAGTCGCGCGAGCCGATGCGGGTTCCGAGGTCGGGCACCCAATCGACCCGGCCCGCGGCGGCGCGCAGGCGTTCGAGTCGGCGGGTCTGCGCCGCGGGCACAATGGCGCGGCCGAAGGACAGCGCTGCGCTGCCGCCCGAAGTCTCCACGTCGTTCAAATTTGGTACAAACAAGGCTGTTTCGACCCCGAAATCCGTTGTCCGCCGCCTGATCTGCCCCGCAGCGTCGGGCCCGAGGACTGTGCCGCCCAAGTCCTAAAGTCAAATTAACCGCCGCCTGCGATGGGGTGGGATGCGGTCAACCGTTCGAACGATACGACCGCGTCGGGAACACGCCGGGTCGGCGGCATATCGGTGGCTGGGCGATGATCTCGCGGTCTTTTTTTGCAAACGGGATGGTTGCGTATCGCCTCTGGGGACGCGATGTTGCTTGTGTCATGCAACGTCACCACGACAGCGCCGTCACTGCGGTGCTCGGGCCGACCAACACCGGCAAGACGCATCTCGCGGTCGAGCGAATGTGCGGGCATTCCAGCGGCATGATCGGCTTTCCGCTGCGCCTGTTGGCGCGCGAGGTCTATGACCGGGTCGTTAAGATCAAGGGCGCGAACCGCGTCGCCTTGATCACCGGCGAGGAAAAGATCGTCCCAAAAGACGCACGTTGGTTCCTGTGCACAGCCGAATCCATGCCGGTTGACCGCGATTTGGCGTTCGTTGCAGTCGATGAGGCGCAGCTTGGAGCCGATCTGGAACGGGGTCATGTCTTCACCGATCGCATTCTGCGCGCCCGCGGGCGCGACGAGACGATGCTGCTCGGGTCCGAAGCGCTGCGCCCGATGCTCAAGGCGCTGGTCCCGGGAATCGAGATCATCAACCGCCCGCGCTTTTCGACGCTGAGCTATGCGGGTGCCAAGAAGATCAGCCGCCTCCCGAAACGCTCCGTCATCGTCGCGTTCAGCGCGGAGGAAGTCTATGCGGTCGCCGAGATGCTGCGGCGTCTGCGCGGCGGCGCGGCGGTGGTGATGGGCGCGCTGTCCCCGCGCACCCGCAACGCGCAGGTCGCGATGTTCCAGGCGGGCGAGGTCGATTATCTGGTCGCGACCGATGCGATCGGCATGGGGCTCAACATGGACGTCAACCATGTCGCCTTCGCCAGCCTCAACAAGTTCGACGGCCACCGCCAGCGTCGCCTGACCGTCGCCGAAATGGCGCAGATCGCGGGACGGGCAGGGCGGCACCAGCGCGACGGGACGTTCGGCGCGCTGGTCGAGGAAGGGCCGGGGGCGTTCGGCCCCGAGGAAGTGCTCGCGATCGAGGAGCATCGTTTCCCGCCGCTCGAACATCTCTACTGGCGCGAGGGCGAGCCCGATTTCTCGAGCGTTGCCGCACTGATCGCAAGCCTCGAAGCCAAGCCCGAGAACCGTCGCCTGCGCGCTGCCCCGCAATCGGTCGATCTTGCGGTGCTCAAGCGCCTGGCCGAAGAGGATTGGGTACGCGCGCGGACGCGGCATCCGGCGATGGTCGAGCGGCTGTGGGCGGCGTGCGGGCTGCCCGACTTCCGTAAACTCGGCGTCGATCCGCATACCCGCTTCGTCGCGCGCGTGTTCGGCTATCTGAGCGAGGGGCAGGGGCATATCCCGCACGCCTGGTTCGCGGCGGAACTGGCGCGGCTCGATACGGTGGTCGGCGATGTCGAGACGCTCGCCGGGCGGATCGCGGCGGCGCGGAGCTGGGCGTATATCGCCAACCGGCGCGACTGGCTGGCGGACCCGGCGCAGGGCGCGGCGCGCGCGAGTGCGGTCGAGGAACGGTTGTCGGATGCGCTCCACGCCAGCCTGACGCAACGCTTCGTCGACAAGCGCACGACGCTGCTGATGCGCCAGATCGGCGCGGATCCGCGGATGCTCCCCGTCACGATCGGGCCGGAAGGCGAAGTGATGGTCGAGGATCATGCGATCGGGCGGCTCGACGGGTTCCGCTTCACGGTCGCAGCGGATGCGCGCGCGAACGACAAGCGCATGCTGCTTGCGGCGGCGGAACGGCGGCTGGGCGACGAGCGCGGCAAGCGAGGGATCGCGCTCGCCGAAGCGGCGGATGCCGACCTGTCGCTGCGCACCGAGGCGGGCGAGACGCCGGTGCTGCTGTGGCGCGACTTTACGGTCGCGACCTTTGCGCCGGGGCAAAGCCTGGTGCGCCCGCGCATCGTGCTCGACCGCGCGCTCGATTGCCTCGACGTGACGCTCCGCGCCAAGATCGAGCAGCGGCTGCGCGGCTGGTTCGGTGATTCGGTCGCACGCGCCCTGCCGGGGCCGGTGCTGCTCGACTCGGTCCAGCGTGATCCGGCCGCCAGTCCTGCATCGCGCGCGGTCGCGGCGGCGCTGGTTGCGGGCGGCGGGATGGTCGCGCGGAGCGAAGTGGTGGCGGTGCTCGACAAGCTCGACGGCGTCGCGCGCAAGGCGTTCCGGCGGGCGGGGGTGACGATCGGCGCGCTCGACCTGTTCGATCCGCGCTTGCTCAAGCCGGCCGCCGCACGCTGGCGGCGCGCCCTGTTCGCGATCCGCGACGCGCGCGGGATCGCCGACGCACCGCGCGACGGCGCGAGTGTGCTGGTGCGCGGCACGCCCGGCGCGACGCTGGTGGACGGCTATCGCCCGATCGCGGCGCAAGCGGTGCGGATCGACCTGATCGAACGAATCGCGCGCGCGGCGCATGACGCGCGCGGTGCGGCGGGTCGACAGCCGTTCGCGCTCGATCCCGCACTCGCGCTGTCGATGGGACTGACCCCGCCGACGATCGAGAAACTGATGGCGGGGTTCGGCTTCCGCCCGGCTCCTGCTGCTGCGCCCCCTGCCGCCGACGATACGGTACCGCGCTGGGTCTGGCGTGGGCTGCCGACCGTCCGTCCCGTCGTCGCCCCGCGCGGCACGCACTTTGCGGCGCTTGCCGATCTGGCGGTGCATGGCTGAAGCTTTCCCCCGCGGCCCGAGCATGCGGCTCGACTGTTTCCTCTGGTTCGCCCGGATCGTGAAGACGCGCAGCATCGCGCAAGGGATGGCCGCGAGCGGACGATTGCGGATCGACGGGCGCGCGGTCGACCGGCCCGCCGCGGCGGTGCGGATCGGGAGCGTACTCGCCTTCGCCACCCCCTCGGGGCGGATTCGCGCGATCCGCGTCGAATGCCTGCCCGAGCGTCGCGGCCCGCCCGAAGCGGGGCGGGCGTGCTACGTCGACCTGATCGAAAATGACCGGACAGCCACCGCAATCAGTGACGCAAACATTGACGGGGCGGACGCTCGCGCATAGCAGCGTCGAGTTCGTTGCTCCGGGAGTTACCTAATGACCTACGTCGTCACCGATGCCTGCATCAAGTGCAAGTACATGGACTGCGTCGAGGTGTGCCCGGTCGATTGCTTCTATGAAGGCGAGAACATGCTGGTCATCAACCCCAGCGAATGCATCGATTGCGGCGTCTGCGAGCCCGAGTGCCCCGCCGAAGCGATCCTCCCCGATACGGAAAGCGGTCTCGAACCGTGGCTCGAACTCAACACGACCTTCTCTAGCCAGTGGCCCAACGTCACGCGCAAGGCGAACCAGACGCCTGCCGACGCCGACGAGCATAAGGGCGAGACCGGCAAGTACGACAAGTTCTTCTCGGCAGAGCCCGGCGCGGGCGACTGATCGACCGGATTGGCCGGAAATGGCACGTCGTCGTGCGTCCGATCCCGTCGGGAGCGGCGCGAGCGCGACCTTTGTCTGGTAATTTTGTTGCGACTGTGTTAAAAGGGTGACGACGGACGGTGCTTCAGGCGCTGTCCGACACGGAGACGTATCAACCCACCACCCTGCGAGCGCTGATGCAGCTTTGCTGCGAGAAGTGCGTTGCACCGGATACCCGGTCCACAGAAAGGTCCAACGGAATGGCTGCCAAGGCGCTGTCCTTCGACGTCGGCGATTATGTCGTTTACCCCAAGCACGGCGTTGGCCGTGTGATCGAGCTTCAGCGGCAGGAAATCGCCGGGATGCAGCTCGAACTCTATGTTCTGCGGTTCGAAAAAGAGCGCATGACGTTGCGCGTGCCGACCAACAAGGCCGAAAGCGTCGGAATGCGCAAGCTTTCCAGCGACAAGACGCTGCGTGAGGCACTCGAGACGCTGACCGGCAAGCCGCGCGTCAAGCGCACCATGTGGTCGCGCCGTGCACAGGAATATGAAGCCAAGATCAATTCGGGCGACCTCGTGTCGATCGCCGAAGTGGTCCGCGACCTGTTCCGTGCCGACGACCAGCCCGAGCAGAGCTATTCCGAGCGGCAGATCTTCGAAGGCGCGACCAGCCGCCTCGCGCGCGAACTCGCCGCGATGGAGCAGGTCGACGAGCCGACCGCGCAGGAAAAGATCCTCGAGATTTTGCGCAAGGCAGCGGCGATCCACAACAAGGACAAGGCTCCGGCCTGACGTTCTTTTGCGGATACCGCGGTTTGAAAAAGGGGCGGCCGGCGACGGTCGCCCCTTTTTTCGTTTGGGGGCAGCGGGGGCGCTCCCACTCCCGGCGTCACCCGAACGTCTTTCAGGGTCCACCGCGCCGTGATGACGGTCCGTGCCGGTCCCACGGTGGATGCTGAAACAAGTTCAGCATGACGGGTGGGATGAAGAGGCACGGGACCCCCCCCACCCTGCGTCACCCTGAACTCGTTTCAGGGTCCACCCCGCCGCGATGACGGTCCGTGCCCGTCGCATGGTGGATGCTGAAACAAGTTCAGCATGACGGCGCGTTTGGAGTGGGACGGCGCTCGCGCCCCTTGCGTCACCTCGAACGTGTTTCAGGGGCCACCGCGCCGCATTGACGGTCCGCGCCTGTCGCACGGTGGATGCTGAAACACGTTCAGCATCACGGCGTGTGGAGGGGGCGGGCCCACGACAGGGGTTGCATCCGAAAGCGGACGGTGTACTAATAAGGCAACACACAGGAGGTAGCGTATGCGCAGTCTGTCCTTCCTCGCAGCCGTCGCGCTTGCGGGATGTTCCAACACCAGCGATGCGGCCACCTCCGCGGGCGCAGGAACCACCCGCACCTTCGCGATCACCGATTTCAGCGGGGTCTCGCTGCGGGGATCGGACGATGTCGATGTCCGCGTCGGCACCGGCTTCTCGGTCCGGGCCGAAGGGCCGAGCGCCGAACTCGACAAGCTCGAGATCCTCCGCGACGGCGATACGTTGAAGGTCGGGCGCAAGAAAAACCTTGCGGGCATGAGCTGGGGCGGCGGACGGCGCGGCGTGAAGGTGTTCGTGACGATGCCACGGATCGTCACCGCGCAGATCGTCGGATCGGGCAACCTTGCGATCGACCGGGTCGATGGGCAGCGCTTCGGCGGGGAGGCTGCCGGGTCGGGCAATCTGTCGATTGCGACGCTGACGGTGCCCGATGCCCGGCTGACGGTGGCCGGGTCGGGCAATATCGACGCCAGGGGCCGGGTCGAGCGGCTGACGGTCAAGCTTGCCGGGTCGGGCAACGTGTCGGCGGGCGGGGTCAAGGCAGGGTCGGCGACCGTCTCGCTCGCGGGATCGGGGGATGTCCGCGCCGACGTCGTCGGGCAGGCGCAGGTTTCGCTGGTGGGATCGGGCGATGTCGATCTCGGGCCGCAGGCGCGGTGTTCAGTGAGCAAGACCGGATCGGGCAACGTCCGCTGCGGCGGGTGAATCGGGCGCTTGCCTGAGCGCGGAATCGCGGCGATGCCCTGTGGATGATCCTTGTCCGCCT
This sequence comes from Sphingomonas sp. FW306-05-A, assembly GCF_058782275.1. Taxonomy (NCBI): domain Bacteria; kingdom Pseudomonadati; phylum Pseudomonadota; class Alphaproteobacteria; order Sphingomonadales; family Sphingomonadaceae; genus Sphingomonas; species Sphingomonas sp. FW306-05-A. Next base: position 1,449,702 of record NZ_JBYSXN010000002.1, on the reverse strand, counting down.
GCTCACCCTGCTTTTTCTCGCAATGCCTGGTGTTGCGCTGGCAGCGACAGGCCGGTCCTATGTCGTCACCGATTATGACCGGATCCGGATCGACGGCCCGTTCGACGTCGCGCTGACGACGCGCGCACCGCCCTCGGCGCGGGCGGAGGGGCCGGCGGAAGCGAGCGACGGGCTCGACATCCGGGTCGAGGGGCGCACTTTGATCGTCCGTGCGGGCAGCCGCGGCTGGGGTGAAGTGCCGCGGCGCGGCGGTGCGCAACCGCTCGTGATCCGGCTGGGGGTGCCGATGCTGCGCGGTGCGACCGTCATCGGTGGCGGGCGGCTGACGGTGGCGGGGCCGTTCCGCGCACAGCGAGTCGATTTGGCAGTGACGGGGAGTGGATCGATCGTCGCGCCTGCGCTCGACGCGGACGAGCTCAACGCGACGCTGCTCGGGACGGGCGCGATGACGCTCGGCGGGCGCGGGGGTCGGGTCCGGTTGCTGACCAGCGGGACCGGCGGGATCGCTGCCGCCGCGCTGCGCAGCGATGCGCTGACGGTGCGGCTTGACGGATCGGGGACGATCACCGCGACCGCACGCTACACCGCCGATGCGACGAGCACCGGGCTTGGCGCGGTGACGATCTATGGCAAGCCGACGTGCCGGGTGTCCAAGGCGGCGAGCGGGCCGATCCGATGCGGGGTAGAGGCGGCGCCGTAAGGGGGGAGACGCCGTAAGCCTTCGTCAGATCAGCCCCAGCGCCGCGAGCTTGCCGATCAGCGCGGCGGGCATCGCATCCCCCACCACGACGTCGCCGCCCAGATCGGCGGGTGCATCCCCCGGCTCAAGATAGCGCCACCCCTGGTGCGCGCGCTTGGGGCGGCCTTCGGTGAGCACCAGCGCGGGGTCGATATGGATCGCGACTCGCCCGCCCTCGGCCTCGCCGAAGCCTAGGATCGGCGAGCGCGCGACCAACGTGTGCTTGATGATCCAGTAGAGCGAGCCGCCCTTGCCATCCCCTTGGCCGTCCGCACCGACGATTTCCTCGTGCCGTTTGGGCAGATAGCGCGTGGTGAGAAACACCGGCCCGTCCGCGGCGCGTTGCTTGAGGCGTTCGGCGAGATGTTCGAGGCTCGTCGCGCCGAACGCAACCTTGGTCAAATGCAACATGTCGCCGATTTGGGCGCGCGCACGTCAGCCGCCAAGCCCCCACAGCGTCGCAAGCCCCAGAAACGACAAGAAACCCATCACATCGGTCATCGTCGTCACGAACACCGCCGACGATACCGCGGGATCGACCCCGGCGCGTTCCAGCGACACCGGGACGAGCACGCCCGCCAGCCCCGCGATCAGATTGTTGATCACCATCGCCATCGCGATCACGATCGCGAGCCCAACATTGCCGAACGCAAGGTAGGTCCCGGTGCCGACCAATACGCCCAACATCGCGCCATTGGCGGCGGCGATGCGGAATTCGCGCAGGATCATCCGTGCGGTATTCGAACTCGTCAGCTGGTTGGTCGCGAGCGCGCGCACGACGACCGCGAGCGTCTGCGTGCCCGCATTGCCGCCCATCCCCGACACAATCGGCATCAGCACCGCGAGCAATGCGAAGCGCGCGATCTGACCCTGGAACGCACCGACCACCGACGCGGCGATCATCGCGGTGCCGAGGTTGACCACCAGCCAGGTGATCCGCGTCCGCACGGTCAGCAGGATCGGTTCGTTGATGTCGCCGTCGCCCGCGCCCGACAGGCGCAGGATGTCTTCGCTCGCTTCCTCGGAAATAATGTGTACGATATCGTCGACCGTGATCATGCCGACGAGCCGACCGCCGGTGTCGGTCACCGCCGCTGAGATCAGCGCGTACTTCTGGAAGCGCAGCGCGACTTCTTCCTGGTCCATGTCGACCGGGATCAGCGTCTGTTCGCGCTGCATCACGTCGCTGATCGCAATCCCGCGCGGGGTGCGGAGGATCCACGACAAGGCGACCGTTCCGATCGGCTTGTGCGCCGGGTCGACCACGAAGATTTCCCAGAAATCGGTGGTCAGCGCGTCATGCGTGCGCAGATAATCGAGCACGTCGCCGACGCGCCAATGTTCGGGCACCGCGATCAGCTCGCGCTGCATCAGGCGGCCGGCGGATTCCTCGGGATAGCTCAGCGCCTCCTCGATCGCAGCGCGATCGTCGGGGTCGAGCGCGCGGAGCACTTCGCGCTGGTCGGCGGGCTCCATGTCCTCGATGATCGCGACCGCATCGTCGGTGTCGAGTTCGGACGCGATATCCGCGACCTGGCTCGCCGAGAGCGAATCGATCAGATCCTCGCGGACGTAATCGTTCATTTCGGCGAAGACGTCGCCGTCGAGCAGGTCGGTGATCGCGCTCGCCAGCGCCGCGCGGCAATCCGCCGGGGTCAGTTCGAACAGATCGGCGATGTCGGCGGGATGGAGCGGCTCGACCAGCGCGCGCGCACCCTCCGCATCGCCCGCCTCGACCGCATCGAGCACCGCGCGAACGAATTCGGGCTTGAGCCGATCGTCCTCGTCGAGTTGTGCGCCGTCGTTTTCGGGAAGGAGCTCGGTCTCGCTCATCATGGACCTCCTGTTGCCCGCCGGGGGTGCGCTCTAGCCCGATATGGGAACAAAGCCAATCGGTGGCGATTTGCCTCTCCGACGCTGCATCGCTACGGCAGCGTCATCCCCATTTCAGGAGCCCAACATGGCCGATCTTCCCGAAACCCTGACGCTGACCCTCGATGGCGGCGATGTCGTGATCAAGCTGCGCGGCGATCTCGCGCCGCAGCACGTCGCGCGTGTCGCCGAGCTGGCGAACGACGGCTTCTATGACGGCGTCGTGTTCCACCGCGTCATCCCCGGCTTCATGGCGCAGGGCGGCGACCCCACCGGCACCGGCATGCACGGTTCGGACAAGCCCAACCTCCCCGCCGAATTCTCGAAGGAGCCGCATGTCCGCGGCGTCGCGTCGATGGCACGCACCAACGATCCGAACTCGGCGAACAGCCAGTTCTTCATCTGCTTCGACGATGCACGCTTCCTCGACGGCCAGTACACCGTGTGGGGCCAGGTGACGTCGGGCATGGAGCATATCGACGCGCTGCCGAAGGGCGAGCCGCCGCGCGAGCCGGGCAAGATTTTGAAGGCGACGGCTGCTTAAAGGTTCTTTCTAAAAGCCCCTCCCCCTCGGGGGAGGGGTTGGGGTGGGGCAGTCCAGCAGAGTGAACCTCTCTGCGAGGCACTGCCCCACCCCCAACCCCTCCCCTGAAGGGGAGGGGCTAATTTTGCTACACACTCGGGTCCGCGATCGTGGCGATCAGCCAGTCGTGGAACAGCTTCACCGGCTTCTGCGCCAGCGCGCGCGGGCGGCAGGCGAACCAGTAGCTGTACGGGCTTTCTACCGAGATATCGAACAGCCGCACGATCCGCGCATCGTTGGCATCCGCAAAATGGCTTTCGTGCATGAAGGCGATGCCGAGCCCCTGCGCCGCCGCCTCGAGCATCAACGCCCCCGAATCGAAATGATCGACCGCCAGCGGCTCGAGTTCGGTCAGCCCCGCGGCCGCGCGCCACGCGGTGAACGTGTCGGGCATCTCGCGGTGAACCAGCGCAGTGAGCCCCGAAAGCTGTTCCGGCCGTACCACCGGATCCGGCCCCTCGATCAGCGAGCGTGCGCCGATGACATAGACCTGGTTGCGATCGAGCCGCCGCGCGTACAACGCCGGGTCGATATCGCGTGCCAAAGCAATCACCGCGTCGAGCCCCTCGCCGAGCCGCGCGATGTTGTGCGTGCTGGTGTCGATGTCGAGGTGCAGTTCGGGATGCCGGTTGCGCAGTTCGCCGAGTCGCGGGAACAACCGTTGCGACGCATAAAGCGGCAGGATGCCCAGCCGCAGCCGCAACACGTCGGTATTGCTCGTCATCACTTCGACCGCATCGGACAATTGGTCCAGAGCGGGGGCAATTTGCTGGAGCAGCCGGTCGCCGTCCGCATTGAGCACGACCGCCTGATGCCGACGTTCGAACAACGGGCGACCGATGAAGCGTTCGAGCGCCTGGATGCGACGGCTCAGCGCCGGGGGTGACAGCGCAAGTTCTTGTGAAGCGGCCTTGATCGATCCCGTGCGCGCGACCTGGACGAAGGCTTCGATCGCGGTGAGTGGTGGCAGGCGCCGCATATCGGATGCCCCTTCTTTGTTGAATGGTGCGACGCACCATGCTGCGCATGGTTCAGGACGGCTATGCGCTACAGGTGCAATTAATAACGTCGATTGCACAAAGCGCAATCGTATCCGATCCTTTCGCACTTGCAACATAATCCGCTGCGGTGCACTTAGACGGTGCCTTTCAGGCATCCTCTCCTAAAACTTTCAAGGCCGATCCTCCGGGGTCGGCCCTTTTTTTGTCTTTTACAGATCGGGCGCAGATCGCGCGCAGATCGCGCTCGGAACCGGGCCGCCCCGGCGCGCGCCCTCGTATTCGCGGAACCGACCCCCTATCTCGCGCGCTCACCAGCGGGTTTCGTGAGGGAATGACTATGGCGGACGCCGAGGCGCCGATTCGGAAATTGCAGGTTGCCAATGCCCGCGCGGAAGATAGCGGGCGGGGTCTGGCGCATGTGCCGCGCTCGATGCTGGCGGCGCTTGGGATCGGCGAGGGCGACGTGATCGAGATCGTCGGCAAGTCGACCACCCCTGCGCGCGCGGTCGCGCCCTATGTCGAGGATGAGGGACTCGAGATCATCCGGATTGATGGGCTCCAGCGCGCCAATGCCGGCGTCGGATCGGGCGACTTCGTCGAGGTGCGCAAGATCGAATCGAAGGCGGCGACCCGCGTCGTGTTCGCGCCCGCACAACAGAACCTGCGATTGCAGGGCTCGTCCAACGCGCTCAAGCGGACCTTCTTCGGGCGGCCTTTGTGCCAGGGCGACGTCGTCGCTACCGCAGGGCAGCAACGCGTCGACAACATGCCACCAGGTGTCCAGAACATGCTGCGCGCGCCCGCTTATGCGCTGCAGGAGATTCGCCTCGCGGTGATTTCGACCGTGCCCAAGGGCGTGGTGCATGTCGACGAGACGACCGAGATCGAGCTTCGCCCCGAATATGAGGAGCCCAAGGAAGCACGCCGCGCCGACGTCACGTACGACGATATCGGCGGGATGGGCCCGACGATCGACCAGCTCCGCGAGATGGTCGAGCTGCCACTGCGCTATCCCGAACTGTTCCAGCGTCTTGGCGTCGATCCGCCCAAGGGCGTTTTGCTGCATGGGCCACCCGGAACCGGCAAGACGCGCCTTGCGCGTGCGGTCGCCAATGAATCCGCGGCTGAATTCTTCCTGATCAACGGGCCCGAGATCATGGGCTCGGCGTACGGCGAATCCGAAGGCAAGCTCCGGCAGGTGTTCGAAGAAGCCGCCAAGGCCGCGCCCTCGATCGTGTTCATCGACGAAATCGATTCGATCGCCCCCAAGCGCGGGCAGGTGTCGGGGGAGGCGGAGAAGCGCCTCGTCGCGCAGTTGCTGACGCTGATGGACGGGCTGGAAGCGCGCGCCAACGTCGTGGTGATCGCTGCGACCAACCGCCCCGAGGCGATCGACGAGGCGCTGCGGCGTCCCGGCCGGTTCGACCGTGAGATCGTGGTGGGCGTTCCCGACGAACGCGGACGGCGCGAGATCCTCGGCATCCACACCCGCGGCATGCCGCTCGGCGACAAGGTCGATCTCGGCGAACTCGCGCGGACGACCTATGGCTTCGTCGGCGCTGACCTCGCTGCACTCGCACGCGAGGCGGCGATCGAGGCGGTGCGTAAGCTGATGCCGCGGCTCAACCTGTCCGAAGGCACGATCCCGCCCGAGGTGCTCGATACGCTGGCGGTGACGCGCGAGGATTTCCTTGATGCGTTGAAGCGCGTCCAGCCGAGCGCGATGCGCGAAGTGATGGTCGAGGCCCCGCGCGTCCGCTGGGACGATGTCGGCGGGCTCGATTCTGCGCAGATGCGGCTCAAGGAAGGCGTCGAGCTGCCGCTCAAGAACCCCGAGGCGTTCCGCCGTCTGGGGATTCGCCCAGCGAAGGGCTTCCTGCTGTATGGCCCGCCTGGCACCGGCAAGACGCTGCTCGCCAAGGCGGTCGCACGCGAGGCACAGGCGAACTTCATTGCGACCAAATCGTCCGACCTGCTGAGCAAATGGTATGGCGAGAGCGAGCAGCAGATCGCCAAGCTGTTCGCACGCGCGCGGCAAGTGGCGCCATGCGTGATCTTCATCGACGAACTCGATTCGCTGGTGCCCGCGCGCGGCAGCGGCGGGGGTGAGCCGCAGGTGACCGAGCGGGTGGTCAACACGATCCTCGCGGAGATGGACGGGCTGGAGGAACTTCAGTCGGTCGTCGTGATCGGCGCGACCAACCGGCCCAATCTGATCGATCCGGCGCTGCTCCGTCCGGGCCGGTTCGACGAACTGGTCTATGTCGGCGTGCCGGATCGCGGGGGGCGCAAGCGCATCCTGACGATCCAGACGGGCAAGATGCCGCTTGCCGAGGATGTCGATCTCGACGTGATCGCGGGCAAGACCGATCGCTTCACCGGTGCCGATCTCGAAGACGTGGTGCGGCGCGCGGGGCTTGCAGCGTTGCGCGAATCGATGACGGTCAACCACGTCACGATGGCGCATTTCGAAACCGCGCTGGGCGATTCGCGGGCGTCGGTGACGCCCGAGCTCGAGCGCGAATATGAAGCGATGTCCGCCCGGCTCAAGCAGGACGCGACCGCACTACAGCCGATCGGCTTCGCCTTCCCGCCGCGCGCGAAGGAAGACGCGCGCTGACGCTTCTGCTCCCCTCCCTGAAAAGGGAGGGGCTGGGGGTGGGTCGGCCCGTGCTCGGGCGGAACGTTCGATAACGGGCCGACCCACCCCTCGATCCCCTCCCTTCCGGGGAGGGGAGGTCGGATCATCGCTCGCGCAACCGCATCCAGGCATAACCGAACAGCGCCATCATCGCCGCGCAGGGCGATTCGCGGGCGTCGGTGACGCCCGAACTCGAGCGCGAATATGAAGCGATGTCGGCCCGGCTCAAGCAGGATGCGACCGCGCTACAGCCGATCGGCTTCGCCTTCCCGCCGCGCGCGAAGGAAGACGTGCGCTGACCCTTCCGCTCCCCTCCGCGAAGGGGAGGGGCTGGGGGTGGGGCGGCCCGTAGTCGGGCGGAGCGTTCGATGACGGGCGGACCCACCCCTCGATCCCCTCCCTTCCAGGGAGGGGAGGATCATCGCTCGCGCAACCGCATCCAGGCATAACCGAACAGTGCCATCATCGCTGCCCCTGCCACCAGGTAGGGCAGCGCATGTTGCGCCTCGTACAAGCCGACGCCGATCGACGGCCCGAGCACAAAGGCGGCACCGTTGACCGACGTGACCTTGCCCGCGACCGAGCCTTGCGCATGGTGCCCGACCGCGAGCGATGCGCCCGCAGTGAAGGCGGGGCGGGTGAAGCCGAACCCGACCGAAGCGAGCGCATAGGCGCAGGCGATCGTGTATAGCGACGTCGCCAGCCCGGTGAGCGCACAGCCGACCGCGGCGATCGCGAGTCCCGCCAGCATCATCGCGCGCGGGCGAAGGTCGAGATTGGGGATGATCCCCCATTGCACCAGCAAGGCGGCGAGCGCGCCGATCATCAGCACGATTCCGGTGGGCTGCAGCGCTTCCGCGGGTGCGAGGTTCAACCGGTCGATGACGAGGAAGCCGATCGCCTGCCCGGTCATCGCCTGCCCGTGGCCCGATACCAGCCCCGCGATCAGCCACGGGCGGATCCGTGGGTCACGGTAAGCGACTTGTTCGGCCTGCAGTTCGGTGTCGGACTCGGTCGCGGCGACGATGCTCGCGCCGCTGCTCTGGCCGCCGATCGAGGGATAGGCGTTGGCGGCACCGTGCGTCGCGGTGTCGGGCGTGAGATCGTTGGGGAGCAGGCGCCGCACCGCGATCAGGACGCACAGCCCGAACAAAGCGAACAGGAACGCCGGCCCCGCCAGCCCGATTTCTACGCCCGCGATCGTCCCGAGCACGAGGAACGGCGCGATCGTCGGCCCCAGGATCGTCCCCAGCCCGAAGGCCGAGCCGAGCAGCGTCAGCGCCTTGGTCCGTTCGGCGCGGGTGGTGTTGCCCGCGACCAGCGCCTGGACCGCGGGCGGCGCGGCGCAGCCGAAGCTGCCGTAGATCAGCCGCCCGAGGATGAAGCAGACGAACGCGGTCGTCCCGCCGATCCAGCCGTTGATCCCCGCGGTGAGGAAGATCCCGCACACCAGCAGCGACACGCAGAACCCGCCCATCCCGAGCAGGATCATCGCGCGGCGCCCATGCCGGTCCGACCGGCGTGCCCAGAACGGCGCGGCGATCACCCACAGCAGCGCGGAGACCGAGAAGGCGGCGGCGACTGCACTGTCCGGCACCCGCAGCGACCGACCGAGCGCAGGGAGGACCGACTGCAGCGCGGTGTTGCCCCCCGCAATCGTCAGCATCACGACGAACAGCAACGCGAAGTCGCGATCGACGCGTGCGGCCGTCTTCACCGCTCGGGCCCGAAGTTGAGGCGTTTGGTGATGTTATAGTCGAGCACGGTCATCACGAAGAAGGCGGCGGCCTGTTTGACCCGCATCCACGGACTGGTGCGCGCCTTGTAGAGATCCTGCGTGATCGCCTCTGAATTTGCCACCTCGCCGTCGACATAGCGGCGGACATGCGCGGCAAACACGGGGTCCTCGATCCGCAACATCATCTCCAGGTTGAGATACAGGCTGCGGATATCGTAATTGGCCGAGCCGATATAGACGACGTCACCGATCAGGAAGAGCTTGGTGTGCAATTTGGTCGGCTGATATTCGTAGATGTGGACGCGCTTGCGCAGCAGCCCCGCATAGGTGAAGCGCGACGCCCAGATCGCCGCACCATGATCGTTCTTGGACGCCAGCACGATCCGCACCCGCCCGCGCATCCCCGCCCGGTCGAGCTTGCGCAGCATCCCGGGATTGGGCGCGAAATAGGCGGTGATCAGGTCGACCTGCGTCGCCGTGCGCAGATCGTGCTTCACCGCGCGCGCCCAGGGGGACAGCCGCCGCGTCGGCCCGCCGAACAGCCAGCGGACCGTCCCTTGCGGCTCGCTCCACCGCGACAGCGCGCGCCGCAAGGTGCGCAGCGGCGGCTTGGGCTGGCCCGCCCAGCGTGCGAGCACGTCGAAATAGCCGGTGATGCGCTGTGCCGCCGGGCCTTCGACAACCAGCCCGAGATCGCGCCACGCCTGTTCGGCGGGGGTGCCGAAGTAGCTGTCCTCGACGTTGAACCCGCCGATGATCGCGTGCGGGTTATCGGTCTCGCCATCGGCGAGCGCGAGCTTCTGGTGGTTGCGCAGCAGATAGCGTCGGCCCCAGCGCGGCACGAAGCGGCAGACCTCGACCCCGCCGTCGCGAAGCGGCGTGAAGAAGTCGTTCGCCGCAGCGGCTTCGCTGCCGAGTCCGTCGACGATCAGCTTCACCGTCACGCCGCGCGCGGCGGCGCGGAGCAAGGCAGCGGCAACCGCTTCGCCCGCGGAATCATCGACATAGATATAGAAGATCACCCGCAGCGATTGTTTCGCGCCGTCGATCAGGCCGATCAGCGCTTCCAGTCGGCGCGGTCCGGTATCGAGCATGGTCAGCCGGTTGCCCGCCACGGTGAAGGTCGGCTGGGGGGCGGGCACGGTCATTGCGGCGGGTGATGCCGCCAACCGCGGGCCGCCGCAAGGTGCGGGGGTACGGGCAAGCCCCGATTTTCTTGACTCTCCCGGCCCCGCCCCCTAGGGGATCATCTTTCCGAATACCGTCGTTTGCGAAGGAAGCCATTCATGGCGCGCGTCACTGTCGAAGATTGCGTCGACAAGATCCCCAACCGGTTCGATCTCGTCCTGTTCGCTGCCCAGCGCGCACGGGCCATTTCGGGTGGTGCCGACCTCACCGTCGATCGCGACCGCGACAAGAACCCGGTCGTTGCCTTGCGCGAAATCGCGGAAGAGCGTGTGCGCCCGGCGCATCTGAAGGAGTCGGTCATCAACGGTCTCCAGCGCGTCCAGGTCGACGACGAGGACGAAGCGGATGCGGTCGGCAGCCTGTCGGCATCGGCCGAGGCACTCCGCCTCACCGCCGCTGCACCGCCGCGCAACCAGAATCTGGGTGCTGACTACGAGGGCTGAGGCCTTTCTGAGCGGAGTTTGACCCCGGCGTCGTGCCGGGGGCTTCGACTTCGCTCAGCCGGAACGGATGTGGTGGTGACCACTGCACATCCGTGTCAGCGTCATGGTGGAATTGGCGCCTACCACCACCAACCGTTCGCCCTGAGCGAAGTCGAAGGGCCTTTGCCCCGGATGCGCCATTCCGGGTGAGCATCGACGCCGCAGCCATGCGGCCGAGGCTATTCCTCGACCTTCCGCCCCTTGAACCCCTGCGCCACGACATACCATTCCGACGACGCCTTGCGGCTCGCGGGCGGCTTGGCATGTTTCACGCTGGTGAAGTTGCGCTTCATTTCCGCGACCAGCGCGGTATCCGCGCCGCCCGCGAACACCTTGCCGACGAACGCACCGCCTGGCTGCAACACGTCGATCGCGAAATCGAGCGCTGCTTCGACCAGTCCCATCGTGCGCAAGGCATCGGTCTGCGGATGCCCGACGGTGTTCGCCGCCATGTCGGACAGCACGAGGTCGGGCGCGCCGCCCAAAGCCGCCATCAGCCGCTCGGGCGCGACGTCGTCCATGAAATCGAGCTGGAGGATCTCGACCCCGTCGATTGGATCGACCGGGAGCAGATCGATCCCGACGATCGCCGCCTTGGGCACCTGCCGCCGCACCACCTGTGCCCAGCCGCCCGGCGCGATCCCGAGATCGACGACGTGGCGCTTGCCCTTGAGGAAATCGAACCGCTCGTTAAGCTCGGACAATTTGTACGCGGCGCGACTACGAAACCCGTCCGCCTTGGCGCGCTTCACATAAGGGTCGTTGAGCTGGCGCTCTAACCAGCGCGTCGATTGCGCGGTGCGCTTGCGCGCGGTCTTTACGCGGACGCGAAGTCCGCCGCCGTCTCTGCTCACGAAGAACTCTCCATCAATCGGCGCAAGATGCCCTCGCGGATGCCGCGGTCGGCGATGCCCAGCCGTTCGGCGGGCCATAAATCGAGGATTGTCTCGAGGATCGCGCAGCCCGCCACGACCAGATCCGCGCGCTCGGTTCCGATGCACGGCAATTGCGCGCGCTGGTTCAGATCGCGCCCGGCGAGGTCGAGACTGATCCGCCGCATCGCCGCGGCGGGAACGATCAACCCGTCGACCTGCGAGCGATCGTAATGCGACAGCCCGAGGTGGACGCTTGCAAGCGTCGTCACCGTCCCCGACGTGCCCAGCAGCCGCGGCACCGCGATCCCCCGCGGCAACCGCGCCGCGAACACCGCCATGCTCTCGGCAACCAGCGATCGCATCCGCGCATAGGCCGCAGCGCGCCCGTCCGCGCCACCATCGGCCCCTGGAGGACCATGCCCGGCGCTCTCGGTCAGCGATACGACCCCCCAGGGCGCGCTATGCCAGTCGAGCACGCGCGGCGTCTCACCAGCCGTGTCGACCAGCACCAGTTCGGTCGATCCACCGCCGATGTCGAACACCAGTGCGGGATCGTCGCCGGGTTCGATCAGCGCATGGCACCCGAGCACCGCAAGCCGCGCCTCTTCCTCCGCGGTGATGATGTCGAGCAGGATGCCGGTCTCGGCATAGGCGCGGGCGATGAACTCGGCGCCATTCTCCGCGCGGCGACACGCCTCGGTTGCCACCGCACGCGACAACGTCACGTTGCGGCGCTTGAGCTTTTCGGCGCAGATCTTGAGCGCGACGATCGTCCGTTCGATCGCCGCGTCGCTCAACCGCCCCGATTTGGCCAATCCCTCGCCCAACCGCACGATTCGCGAAAAGGCGTCGACCACGGCAAAACCGTCGCCTTGCGGCCGGGCAATGAGCAGCCGGCAATTGTTGGTGCCGAGGTCGAGCGCCGCGAAATGTCGGCTGTCCCGACCGCGCGGTGCCTGGCCCACAGGTCTGCCGACGCCCGGCTTCTTGCCGTTGGCTGGTTTGCCACGGACCTCGCGGCCGTGGATCGGCGCCGAACGGGCAGGGCGGGCCTGCCGGACCGGCATATCGGGCGGAACGTCCCCCATGCCGTTAAAACTCGCTTATTCTGTTTTACCGTCGCGGCTACGCGGGGATACGCGCGCCGTTCGGTGCTTGGGGGTAACGCTAGCGCAGGCATGGCGTTGCAGCAAGCGATGCGAAACACCTGTCGCAAAGGGAGATGCGCAGACCGGTTGACACCCGCGCGCGCGCCGCCTAGATCGCGGCCCGGCGTTGCCCCGTCGTCTAATGGTAAGACTGCGGTTTCTGATACCGCCTATTGAGGTTCGAATCCTCACGGGGCATCCAGCCATTCTCCTCCGACCGTAGATCCGGACCTCCCTGACAGGGGAGGGCGGCGGTCGTGCGTTTGACGCGCAATGGAGTTGATCGCTCGACCATTGGTGCGGGGGCTTTCACCCCCGACCTGCCGGAAGTTCATGGGTTCGATGATGATCGCGGTGGACGACCGCTGCCTGAAAAGGCCGTCAGGCCCCGCTGCGCCTGCACCAACGGTCGCAATCGTCAGAACGAGACCTGAAGCCGGCCGATGATCCGGTCCGTCGCATTGCGCCGGTCGGCAAAGGTATCAACCGCACCGGCGGCGGATACATCGGTGCCGATATAATCGACGCCGATCGTCACGCGATCGCGATGGTGTTCGAGGCCGAGTCGCCAGTTGCTGTACTTTCCGCCCGGCCGGAGGCGATCCGCTCGGACCGAATCGCTGCTTTTGCCCGACGAATGGCCCACTCCCGCGAGAATGGTCAGCGGGGTGCCGGGAATGCCGGCGTTGAGGTCCGCGTAGACATGCACGTTGCTGCCACCGATCGCGCGCTGTGACGGCGCGCCGATCACCCCGACGGTGGCGTAAAGCGGACCATAGGCATAGCTTGCCGATCCACCGGCCTCGACATAATCCATCCGTCCGCGCGCGCCGACGAATGCATGCCCGACGACTTCGGTTCGCAGCTTCACGGCACCAACATCCCACCCGGTCCCCAGCGCAAGGTCGACCACGGCATCCGCCCCGCCGTGCCGGATGCTGTTGCGGATCGTCACCGCACGCGCCGAAGCAACCAGCCTGCCTGTCGAGACGTGCAAATCGCCTCCCAGTGCGGCGCGGCCCTCGCTCCAGCTCAGGCCGCGGCGTTCCTCCTCGCTCATCGCCTCGAGCGTTGCCGATCGGGTTTCCTGGGCAACGGCTGGCGGGATCAGGCCGCAGGTCGCGGCGGCGAGCACACCACGCATTCGAAGGTGCCGGATCATCCCGCGCCCTGTGAACCGTGGATCCTGTCGAGTTCGACCCGCAGCATCTGCTCGTCGTCTTGCGCCAGGACGATCAGGTGACGCTGCATGTGCGCTGCCTTGCCGGCGACTTCCTTGGTGATCGCCCGGTGGCTGGTCATGCACCACCCGGCTCTGGTGCCGGTGGCTACGGGGTCGGTGTCGATCGTGCGGACCAGCCTGGTACCCGATGCTGCGACCGCGTGGCGGGTGACGGCCATGGTTGCGGCCCAATCGCAGCGGAGCGAGGATGCTGCTCCGGTGGGCGTCACCGCGCCAACCTGTTTGTGCGTGATGACCACGTCGCCGCGATATTTGACCGCGACCGGACCGCTGTGATGATCCATTTCGTTGTGGTGATCGACGGTCATGCCGAGCGCCGCGCCAGTGGCGGCGAGCACCAGTCCGGCGGTTAGAAAATAAGCCATATCCGTTCTCCTCTTGCAGTTCCGATCCATCCTGACCGGTCACGCGGATTCTTGCGGGCGATCCGTCTGCGCGGTCGCCGCCTTTCGGTTTACCGCGATTGCGGTTGCCAGGGGGATGTCCGCAGGCGTTCCTTCACGGTCAGGCGCAGCCATTTAAGCCGCAGTATCCGCCAAGTATCTGGCATGCGTCGTTTCATCTCGGCGCGAATCTGATCATCCAGACGCCTGTGCAGCTGGGTCAGTTTGTAGGAAAATATCGTCAAAGCCGCTCTCCAACCAACGATCGAACAATCGATTCAGCCGAGATAGAAGCAGGCAAGCAGGCCAGGCCTATACATCGAGCTACCTCGATGCGGTCCGACATCACGCTCGTCAAAAGACAAGCGCCAGAGGGGCCCGGCCCGCCCAGTCAAACTAGTGGATCGCTGCTCCGGGTCAATATGATTGCGGCGGAATTCGGGGCACGTTGACATCACGGGGACGGCATACGATGTATATCTTATGTCCGTTCCCCCGACACATAAGCGGTTTTGCGACCACGCCGGCCAACTCGCCGCACGCGGTTAGCCCGGGCTCACGGCAATCCGCCGTTTGAGTTCGGGCTTTATTCGATCTGACCTTTGGGACGCGCTTCACGCGACCTTGATCTCGAATAAACGGAAACCGCACAGTGACCGACATTATCTTGAAAACCGACGACCTTCGTCCGCTGGGACACAAGCAGAAATGCGATGCTCCATCGTCTCGGCCACACCATCCGCACCGCGCGAAAGATCTTCGCGCAGAGCTCGGCGGAAACCGTGTCGATGAATTCGCAGAAGCGGTATCGATCGAAAATGATGCGAGAGCCGAGACTTGGCTGCAATGGGTCCGTCAGCAGAATCTGCTTGTATTGATTGTCCTGGTTGGAGTTCCGGTTTTGCTGCATGCCATTTTTTCGACGGTGAATTAGACACTGTCGCTGGTGATCTGCCTGGACCCTTACCGGTAGGACGTGCACCCGAATGCGCTTGGTACCCAAAGCATGCCGCCCGGGCAGCGGCTTTCCGCATCGGGGGCCGACGCACGGGGCGGCCCACGGCGGTTTGTGGTCACAGACAGCGAAGTCTGGCCGTCGCAGAAGGGCATGCCCCATCACCAGAAGGTCGTATTTTCTGTGACATAACCGGTCAACAGCAGCTATCGGTTACTCGTCGCAATCGGATTAACTGGCGTGGAAGACTTGTGATGGACGTGAACGGCGAGGGTCAAGACACTGCTTCCGAACGTGGGGAAGTCCACTTCCTGGCGGCATTGGTCGATGAACTGATGCGGGCGATGCTCGCATCGGGCGTCATGACCAAGGCGCAGCTCAACGAAGTCGAGCAAGCGGTGGCACAGCGCGTCGGGTCTCCACCGCGCGCCTGGTAACCGTGGGCCGTATCGCGGCGCACCGGTTCCTCTGACGACCGCGGATGCGCTGACGCTGCGCGATCGACGCTGTCGGACGCTACCCCGCCAGCCGATCGCGTGCGCGATCCTGTCCGATCAGCGGCAGCAGCGCCTTCATGTCCGGTCCGTGGTCGAGCCCGGTCAAGGCGCGGCGGAGCGGAAGGAACAGCGCCTTGCCGCTGCGCCCGGTCTCGGCCTTGAGCGCGGTGGTCAGCGCGTGCCACGGGTCGGCATCCCAGGCGATGACGTTGGTCAGCCGTGCGGCGGACGCGAGGAACTCGGCATCCGCCGGGTCACGCTCGGTGGTGATCGGCCCCTCGATCACGCGCCACCAGTCGGCAGCCTCCGCAACCGTCGCGAGATTGGGCCGCACCGCCGCCCATTCCGCTTCGCCCATCCCGGCGGGAAGCCGGTCGGCAACCTGCGCAAAATCGAGTTGGTGGACGATCTTGGCGTTGAGCCCCGCCAGTTCCGCTTCGTCGAAGCGCGCGGGTGCGCGGCCGAATTTGGCGAAGTCGAAGCTCTCGACCAGTGCCGCCACGTCAACCAGCGGCTCGACCGGCAGGCTCGTCCCGATCCGCGCGAGCAGCGCGCGCACCGCTTCGGGCTCGATCCCGATCTCGCGGAAATGCGCAACGCCGAGCGACCCAAGCCGCTTCGACAATTTGCCTTCCGCGCCGGTCAGCAACGCCTCATGCGCGAACGCTGGCGGCGCAACGCCCATCGCCGCGAACATCTGCAATTGAAGCGCGGTGTTCGACACATGATCCTCGCCGCGCACGACATGCGTGATCCCCATCTCGGCATCGTCGATCGCGGAGGGCAGCATGTACAACCACGATCCGTCGGCGCGGCGGATGACCGGGTCGCTCATCGTCGCGGCGTCGAATTTCTGGGGTCCGCGAATCAGGTCGTCCCACACGATCGGCGCTTCGTGGTCGAGCTTGAAGCGCCAGTGCGGCTGAACGCCCTCGGCTTCCAGCGCGGTCCGGTCCGCGTCCGACAGCGCGAGCGCGGCGCGATCATAAATTGGCGGCAGTCCGCGCCCCGCTGCGATCTTGCGCTTGAGGTCGAGTTCCTGCGACGTTTCATAGGCAGGATAGATCCGGCCCGCATCGCGCAAGGCCGCGAACCGCGCCTCATATAGCGCGAAGCGGGCGGACTGCCGTTCCTCGCCATCGGGGACCAGGCCGAGCCACGCAAGATCCGCGCGAATCGCGTCGACGAAGCGTTCCTCGCTGCGTTCCGCATCGGTATCGTCGATCCGCAGCCAGAACTCGCCGCCATGCGCGCGCGCCCACAGCCAGTTATGGAGGGCAGCACGGATGTTGCCGACGTGGAGATGCCCGGTGGGGGAGGGTGCGAAACGCGTGCGAACGGTCATTCCATCGGCCTACGCACGGGCACGCGGCGGGGCAAGCGCCGGCGAACGCGACGTGCCGATCCGATCAACCCCTTTCGCGATGCGAAAGCCGCTTCTAAGGGAGGGGCGACTTTTTTCGTAACGCTTGGTCGAACACAGGGGCACCCGCACATGAAGCTTTTGACCGGGAACGCCAACTTGCCCCTGGCGCGCGACATCGCCGCCTATCTCGAGATTCCGCTGACTCAGGCGAGCGTCCGGCGCTTCGCCGATGAGGAAGTGTTCGTCGAAATCCACGAGAATGTCCGCGGCGAGGACGTCTTCGTGATCCAGTCGACCGGATACCCTGCCAACGACAATCTGATGGAATTGCTGATCTGCATCGATGCGCTGAAACGCGCGTCGGCGAAGCGGATCACCGCGGTGGTGCCCTATTTCGGTTACGCGCGGCAGGACCGGAAGCCCGGCCCGCGTACACCGATCTCGGCCAAGCTGGTCGCCAACATCATCACCGTCGCGGGCGCGGACCGTGTGCTGTCGGTCGATCTCCATGCCGGGCAGATCCAGGGGTTCTTCGACATCCCGACCGACAATCTGTTCGCCGCACCCGTGATGTCCGCGGATATCCTGACGCGCTACGGCGACCGCAACCTGATGGTTGTGTCGCCTGACGTCGGCGGCGTGGTGCGTGCGCGGTCGCTCGCCAAGCGGCTCAACAACGCACCGCTCGCGATCGTCGACAAGCGTCGTGAGCGCGCGGGTGAATCCGAAGTGATGAACATCATCGGCGAGGTCGAGGGGCGCTTCTGCATCCTGATCGACGATATCGTCGATTCGGCGGGGACTTTGTGCAACGCGGCCGCCGCGCTCAAGGAAGCGGGCGCGGAGGGCGTCGCGGCTTACGTGACCCACGGCGTTCTTTCGGGCGGCGCGGTCGCGCGGGTCGAGGGCTCGGCGCTCGAGGAACTGGTGATCACCGATTCGATCGGGACGCATGAAGTGATCAACGGGGCCAAGCGGATCCGCAACCTCACGATCGCCCCGCTGCTGGCGGAAGCGATCCGCCGGATCGCGGATGAAAGCTCGGTGTCGTCGCTGTTTGACTGAGGACTGGGCCGCGCCCACCTCGACGTCCGTCATTCCTGCGAAGGCAAGAGGTCTGCAAGAACCGTCCGTCATCCTGAACTTGTTTCAGGATCCAGCCATCCGCGAGTCCGGACTATGCCTGTTGCGAGGTAAATGCTGAAACAAGTTCAGCATGACGGCAGCCTTAGGGGCACGGGTGACGATCAAACCTCCGATCGCCTTTATGCAGAGGTCTTGCGAAGGCGGGAATCCATTGACGCCAGAGCCCGCAATCCCTGCGTTCAGCCCGTATGGATCCCCGCCTCCGCGAGGATGACGGCGCGGGTGTGGCTAAGGCCAGCCATTGCAAGGGGTGGATTCGTCGCGCCCGCTGTGCTTTAGGCACTCACAAACCCGACCCCGGAAAGGCACGAACCCATGAACATCCACGAATATCAGGCCAAGGAACTCCTGGCGAAATTCGGCGTGCCGGTTCCCGCGGGCTTTTCGGCCATGTCGGTCGAGGAAGCCGTCGCGGCATCGGAAAAGCTCCCCGGACCGCTCTACGTCGTCAAGGCCCAGATCCACGCGGGTGGCCGCGGCAAGGGCAAGTTCAAGGAACTCGGCCCCGACGCAAAGGGCGGCGTTCGCCTCGCCAAGACCGCTGACGACGTTCGTGCGGCCGCGACCGACATGCTCGGCAACACGCTGGTGACGATCCAGACCGGCGACGCGGGCAAGCAGGTCAACCGCTTGTACGTCACCGACGGCGTCGACATCGCCAAGGAATTCTACCTCGCGCTGCTCGTCAACCGCGCCACTGGCCGCGTGTCGATGGTCGCCTCGACCGAAGGCGGGATGGACATCGAAACCGTCGCGCACGACACGCCCGAGAAGATCCACGCGATCGACATCGACCAGGCAACCGGTTTCCAGCCGCATCATGGCCGTGCGGTCGCTGCCGCGCTCGAGCTCAAGGGCGATCTCGCCAAGCAGGCCGCGAATGTCGCGTCCAAGCTGTATGACGCGTTCATGGGCACCGATGCCGAGCAGATCGAGATCAACCCGCTCGCGGTGACCGAGGACAACAAGCTCCTCGTGCTCGACGCGAAGGTCGCGTTCGACGGCAACGCGCTGTTCCGTCACAAGGACCTGCTCGCGCTGCGCGACGAGACCGAGGAAGATCCCGCCGAGCTCGAAGCGTCGAAGTACGACCTCGCCTACATCAAGCTCGACGGCGACATCGGCTGCATGGTCAACGGCGCCGGCCTCGCGATGGCGACGATGGACATCATCAAGCTGAACGGCATGTTCCCGGCCAACTTCCTCGACGTCGGCGGCGGCGCGAACAAGGAGAAGGTCACCGCGGCGTTCAAGATCATCCTCAGCGATCCTGCGGTTAAGGGCATTCTCGTCAACATCTTCGGCGGGATCATGCGCTGCGACATCATCGCCGAGGGCATCGTTGCCGCGGCGAAGGAAGTGAACCTCTCGGTGCCGCTGGTCGTCCGCCTCGAGGGCACCAACGTCGAGAAGGGCAAGGAAATCCTCGCCTCCTCGGGTCTCGCGATCGTTCCCGCGAACGACCTTGGCGATGCCGCCAAGAAGATCGTTGCCGAGGTTCAGAAGGCCGCCTGATTCGGCTTCACGTCTCGAAAACAGGGGGGCTGGGCGGAAACGTCCGGCCCCCTTTTTCGTTGGGACGGGGTAGGGTTCGGCTCAGCCGGGCAAATGCCCTTACGGCAATGCGGGTTTTCCATACCGGACTTGCGAAAAGCACGGAAAATAGCCATCTGATCGCCAGATGCACCGCCTCAAAGATAGGCGGCGAACGCAATCGACCTTGGAAGGGATAGCCGATGAAGGTGCTGGTACCGGTCAAGCGGGTGCTTGATTACAACGTGAAACCCCGCGTGAAAGCGGACGGGACGGGCGTCGATCTGGCGAACGTCAAGATGAGCATGAACCCGTTCGACGAAATTGCGGTCGAGGAAGCGATCCGCCTGAAGGCACAGGGCGTGACCGAGATCGTCGTCGTCTCGATCGGCGAGCAGAAGTCGCAGGAAACGCTGCGCACCGCGCTCGCCATGGGTGCGGACCGCGCGATCCTCGTCGTCAGCGACACCCGCGTCGAGCCGCTCGGCGTCGCCAAGATTCTCGCCAAGATCGTCGAGGAGGAACAGCCCGACCTCGTCATCCTCGGCAAGCAGGCGATCGACGACGACAACAACCAGACCGGCCAGATGCTGGCAGGCCTGCTCGGCTGGGGCCAGGGCACGTTCGCGTCCAAGGTCGAGGTCGCCGACGGCTCGGTCAACGTGACGCGCGAAGTCGATGGCGGGTCGGAGACCGACACGCTCAAGCTGCCCGCGATCATCACCACCGATCTTCGCCTCAACGAGCCGCGCTATGCGTCCTTGCCCAACATCATGAAGGCCAAGTCCAAGCCGATGGCGAACAAGACGCCTGCCGATTTCGGTGTCGACGTCACGCCGCGGATCACGACGCTCAAGGTCGTCGAGCCGTCCAAGCGGTCGGCCGGGATCAAGGTCGCCGATGTCGACGAACTGGTGATGAAACTCGCAGCGATGGGGATTTCGAAGTGAAGACGCTTGTCTGGGTCGAACATGACGGCAGCGCCGTCAAGGATGCCACGCTTTCCGCGGTGACCGCGGCGAGCAAGCTCGGCGAAGTCCATCTGCTCGTCGTCGGGCAAGGGCTCGACGCGGTCGCTGCGGCGGCGGCGAAGATCGCGGGCGTCGGCAAGGTCCATGTCGCGGACGACGCGGCATTCGCGCATGCGCTCGCCGAGAACGTCGCGCCACTGATCGTGGAGCTGATGGGCACGCACGACGCGTTCGTCGCGCCGTCGACCACGCACGGCAAGAACATCGCGCCACGCGTCGCTGCGCTGCTCGACGTGATGCAGATCAGCGATATCCTGTCGGTCGAGAGCGAGGACACGTTCACGCGTCCGATCTACGCGGGCAATGCGATCGCGACGGTCCAGTCGTCGGATGCCAAGAAGGTCATCACCGTCCGCGGTACCGCCTTCGACAAGGCAGCGACCGAGGGCGGCAGCGGCGAGATCGAGGCGGTCGCATCGACCGGCGACAAGGGTCTGTCGACCTTCGCAGGATCCGAGATCGCGGCGAACACGCGTCCGGAACTGACCAGCGCGAAGATCATCGTCTCGGGCGGCCGCGCGCTCGGCTCGGGCGAGAAGTTCCACGAACTGATCGATCCGCTGGCGGACAAGCTCGGCGCAGGCGTCGGTGCGAGCCGTGCGGCGGTCGATGCGGGCTATGCCCCGAACGACTATCAGGTCGGCCAGACCGGCAAGATCG
The DNA here is from genome assembly GCF_058782275.1 of Sphingomonas sp. FW306-05-A. NCBI lineage: Bacteria > Pseudomonadati > Pseudomonadota > Alphaproteobacteria > Sphingomonadales > Sphingomonadaceae > Sphingomonas > Sphingomonas sp. FW306-05-A. Next base: position 1,428,621 of record NZ_JBYSXN010000002.1, on the reverse strand, counting down.
TTGCGCCCGAAGTCTATGTCGCGGTCGGCATTTCGGGGGCGATCCAGCATCTTGCGGGGATGAAGGACTCGAAGGTCATCATCGCGATCAACAAGGACGAGGACGCGCCGATCTTCCAGGTCGCGGACATCGGCCTGGTTGGGGATCTGTTTAAGATCATTCCGGAACTGACCGGCAAGCTCTGACGTACGAACCGATCAGGGAGACACACGAACGGGCGGCCTGCGGGTCGCCCGTTTTGTTATGGTAACGCAACATTGTTAATTGTCCGCCGCCTGAATACTCTGCATGAACCCCCTGTTGCTCGGGGGGGCAGCGTGTTCGAGTCGGCAGGTTCAGCGAATCGCTTGCGCGCCACGCGTGGGGGCTCGCGGTTGAGCAGCGCATCGGTCCGCTGAACCTCGTCTCGTTCCACGCCTGCCACGGATCCGCCGTGGGAACGGTATCAAGCAGTCGGTTGCGGCTCGCGCGGCAGCACGCGCCGCAACAGCAGCGCAATGATCAGCGCAGCCCCCGCCAGCAGCAGACAGAACAGCGTCACGCCGGGCCAGCCAGCGCGTGTCCAGGCGATCCCCCCGGCCGAGCCGAGCACACTCGACCCCGCATAATAAAAGAACAGGTATAGCGCCGCCCCCGCGCCCCGGTTTTCGGCGGCCCGACGACCGACCCACGCGCTAGCGATCGAATGCGCGCCGAAGAAGCCGATTGTCGCCGCCGCGATTCCGCCGATCACGCTCCATAACGGGGTCGTGGCGGTCAGCACGATGCCGAGGATCAGCAGCACCACCGGCATCCAGAAGATCAGCCGCCGCCCGCGCCGCCCGGCCAGTCCGCCGAACCACGCCGAACTCGCCGATCCGAGCAGATACAGCAGGAAGATCGCACCGACCGCCGCGTGCCCGAGCTGGTAGGGCGGGGCCATCAGCCGGAACCCGACGTAATTGTAGATGGTGACGAAGCATCCCATCAGCAGGAACGCCTCGGCATAGAGCAGCGGAAGCGCACGGTCCGCAAACAGCGCGCGCGTGATCTGCCACGCGCCCCCGCGCTGCCGGGACCGCCGGATAAAGCCGCGCGATTCGGGGGCAAGCCGCCGAAACGCCTCTGCCATCGCCAGCCCGGCCAGCCCGACGATCCCGAGCGCCCAGCGCCAGTCTGCGATGTCCGCGATCAGGCTGACCCCCAGCCGTCCCGCCATCCCGCCGATCGCGCTGCCCGCGATATACAGCCCCATCGCCGAGCCGACCGATCCCGCATCGACCTCCTCCGCGACATAGGCCATCGCCACCGCGGGGACTCCCGCCAGTGCAACGCCGGTCGCAAACCGCAGCGCGAGCAGCGTCGTCCAGTCGGGCGCGACCGCGGTGGCGAGGCTGAACAGGCCGGCCAGGAACATCGCGGCGACCATCATCGGCCTGCGCCCGATCCGGTCCGACAAAGCGCCCGCGAATAGGATGCCGATCGCAAGCGGGCCGGTGGCGAGCGACACCGCGAGGCTCGCGCCCTCCGCATTCACCGCGAATTGCTGCGCGAAGACGGGCAGCAACGGCTGGACCGAATAGAGCAGCGAGAAGGTCGAGAAGCCTGCGAACAGCATCGCCAGCGTCAGTCGTCGATAGCCTGCCGTCCCCTTGGCGTGGGGCTCCATCAGAACCCGGACAACAGGCTGGCGACGTTCGCCCCGAGCGCGTCGACCGCATAGCCGCCTTCCATCGCGATTACGCTCGGCCAGCCGCAGGCGGCGATGTCGCGGGCGAGCACGGCGTAATCGTCGGTCGTCAGCTTGAAATGCGCGATCGGGTCGCTTTCCCACGTGTCGGCACCGAAGCTGACGACGAGCAGATCGGGCGCGAACCGGGCGATTGCCTCCAGCGCCTGGTCCTGCGCACGGCGGAACGGGGCGAGCTGCGACCCTTGCGGCAATGGCAAGTTGAGCGTGGTGCCTTCCCCGTCGCCTGTTCCGGTCTCGTCGGCATGGCCCCAGTAGAAGGGGTAATCGCTGACTGGATCGGCATGGATGCTCGCGTAGAACACGTCGCCGCGATCCCAGAAGATGTCCTGCGTCCCGTTGCCGTGGTGATAGTCGATGTCGAGGATCGCGACGCGCTGCCGTCCGGCGTCGCGTGCGGCCTGCGCAGCGATCGCGGCGGTGTTGAGGTAGCAATAGCCGCCGTAATAGTCCGCGCCCGCATGATGGCCGGGCGGGCGGCACAAGGCGAAGGCGGCGCGCTCGCCATCGAGCACGGCATGGGTGGCCGCAAGCACGCTTTGCGCGCTGGCATGGGCGGATTCCCAGCTTTGCGCGGTCAGCGGGGTGGAGGCGTCGAAACTATAGCGCCCGATCTGCCCGTCGATCCGGTCGAGCTTGAGCGACCTGCGCCCGACCACCGGCCAGACATAGCCCATCGCATCTCCCGGTCGTCCCGCTGCGGCCCAGCGCGCCGGACCGTTCCTGAGGAAGTCCAGATAGTCGTCGGTATGGACCGCGCGGATCGCCGCATCGCCACGATCCTCGGGTATTTCCGCGCCCCCGATCGCGCGCAGGATCGTCCCGGCGCGTGCGGGCGTCTCGGCATAAGCGGTGAACCCGCCATTGTGGAGTTCGCGCGCGGGCGCATGCGCCAATTGCCGGGGAGAGAAGAACTTACGCATCACGGACCTTCGTTGGGCAAAGCCGCAGGACCGCATAAGCGGCGATCGCCGCCAGCGTCGATCCGGCGAGCACGCCGATTTTGACCTCGTCCTGCAACGCGGCGTTGCCGGGAAAGGCGAGTCCCCCGATAAACAGGCTCATCGTGAAACCGATCCCCGCCAGCAACGCGACGCCGTACAATTGCATCCACGTCATGCCGGCCGGGCGGCTCGCGATGCCGAGGCGTTCGGCGAGCGCGACGCCGCCGAAAATGCCCGCCTGCTTGCCGAGGAACAGACCACCGGTGATGCCCAGCACCAGCGGGTCGAGCGCCACTGCGGGGGATATGCCTGCGAACGACACGCCCGCATTGGCGAAGGCGAACAGCGGCACGATCCCGAACGCGACCCACGGCGACAGCGCGTGTTCGAGCCGGTGGAGCGGCGATTCGGCGGCTTCGGGCATTCCGGGCGACTTGGTCACGGGGATCAGCGCGGCGGTGACGACGCCTGCGACCGTGGCGTGGACGCCCGACAGCAACACCAGCCACCACAAAGCGACGAACCCGACCAGATACGGCCAGATCGCCATGACCCGCCGCTGCTTGAGCGCGAGCAGCAGCAGCACCACGCCGACCGCCCCCGCCAGCGCGATCAGGTCCAGCTGGCTGGTATAGGCGACCGCGATGATCGCGACCGCGCCGCAATCGTCGACGATCGCGACCGTCGCGAGGAACAGCTTGAGCGCAGGGCTCGCGCGGGCCCCGAGCAGCGCAAGCACGCCGATCGCAAAGGCGATGTCGGTGGCCGCCGGGATCGCCCAGCCGGAGCGATAGGCGGGGTTGCCCCCGGCGATCGCGAGGAAGACGAGCGCCGGAACGATCATCCCCGCCGCCGCCGCAATCACCGGGAGCCGTCGCCGCTCGGGCGAGGCGAGCCGTCCGTCGACGATCTCGCGCTTGATCTCTAACCCGACGAACAGGAAGAAAATCGCCATCAGGCCGTCGTTGATCCACAGATGCACCGTCATCGGCCCGATCGCGGGCGCAAGCACCGGGCCGGTCGTGAAATGCAGCGCGTGGAAATACGTCTCGGCGAGCGGCGAATTGGCGACGATCAGCGCAAGCGCCGCCGCCGCCATCAGGATGATCCCGCTCGTCGCCTCATGCGCCAAGAAGGTCCGCGCCGCCGAGCGGATTTTCCGCACGACGCGGGGCGGCTTCGGAAGGTGGGCCATTGTTCCGCCTACCGCGTGGGAGCGACCGGGGAAACCGAAAGCGGCATCGGTTTACTCCGCCGCCAGCGTCTCCTCCGCGCGCTCCTGCGCCTGCCGGTTCCACATTTCGGCATAGAGCCCGTTCTTGCGCAACAGCACCGCATGGCTCCCGCGCTCGACCACTTGCCCGGCCTCGAGCACGACGATCTCGTCGGCATGGACCACGGTCGACAAGCGGTGCGCGATCACGATCGTGGTGCGCCCGCGCTCGATCGCTTGCAACGTATCGAGGATCTCGCCCTCGGTCCGGCTGTCGAGCGCGCTGGTCGCTTCGTCGAGGATCAGGATCGGCGGGTTCTTGAGTAAGGTCCGCGCAATCGCGACGCGCTGCTTCTCGCCCCCCGACAGTTTCAGCCCGCGCTCACCCACACGGGTGGCATAGCCGTCGGGCTGGCGCTCGATGAAGCCCGCGATCGCCGCCCCGCGCGCGGCATTCTCGATCTCGGACTCGCCCGCACCCTCGCGGCCATAGGCGATGTTGTAGCCGATCGTGTCGTTGAACAGCACCGTGTCCTGCGGCACGATCCCGATCGACGAGCGCAGGCTCGCTTGCGTCACCTGCGCGATGTCCTGCCCGTCGACCGTGATCCGCCCGCCGGTCAGATCGTAGAAACGGTACAGCAACCGCGCGAGCGTCGACTTGCCCGCGCCCGATGGCCCCACCACCGCGAGCGTCTTGCCCGCGGGGATATCGAGGTCGATCCCCTTGAGGATCGGCATCCCGTCATCATAACCGAAGCGCACGCCTTCGAACCGGACATGCCCGCGTGCGATCGCAAGCGGCTTGGCACCGGGGACGTCGACCACTTCGGACGGCGTATCGATCAGGTCGAACATCGCGCCCATGTCGATCACGCCCTGCCGAATCGTACGATACACCATGCCGAGCAAATCGAGCGGGCGGAACAGCTGCGCGAGCAGCGTCGACACCAGCACCACGTTGCCCGCGGTAAAACGACCTTGGCTCCAGCCATAGACGACCAGCGCCATCCCGCCGCCCATCATCAAATTGGTGATCAGCGCCTGCCCGATGTTGAGCCAGGCGAGCGAATTCTCGGAGACGACCGCGGCATTGGCATAGGCCGCCATCGCCGCGTCATACCGTTTCCCCTCGCGCTCCTCCGCGCCGAAATATTTGACCGTCTCGAAATTGAGCAGCGAATCGACCGCATGGCTGACAGCCCCGGTGTCGAGATCGTTCATCCGCGTCCGCAAGGCAGCGCGCCAGTCGGTCACCCAGCGCGTGAAGACGATGTACACCGCGACCATCACCAGCGTGCCAGCGACCAGCCCGAACCCGAACTTGGTCCAGAAGATCCCGAGCACCAGCGCGAGCTCCAGCACCGTCGGCGCGATGTTGAACAGCAGGAAATACAGCATCGTGTCGATGCTCTTGGTCCCGCGCTCGACCACCTTGGTGACCGCGCCCGTGCGCCGTTCGAGATGGAAGCGCAGCGACAATTGGTGGAGATGCCGGAACACCCCCGCCGCGAGCCGCCGGGTAGCATCCTGCCCGACGCGTTCGAACACTGCGTTGCGCAGATTGTCGAACACGACCGACCCGAACCGCGCCGCGGCATAGCCGATCACCAGCAGGAAGATCAGCGAGACGACCGAGGGCGTCGTCGGCCCGCCCGCCATTCCGTCGATCGCGCCCTGCAGCGCGAACGGCGCGCCATACACTTGTACCAGTTTGGAGGCGACGACGAGCAGCATCGCGCCGACGATCCGCAGCCGCAATGCGGGCGCATCGGCGGGCCATAGATAGGGCAGGAAGCGCCGCAGCGTCGGGAGCATCGGGCGCTCGGGCGCGGTCGAAGTGGTTGCGAGATCAGGTGGCATCGAAAGGGCATGTAGTCCTAGTCAAGCCGGACCGAAAGCGGCTGGTGGAACAAGCAGAGCGCTTCATCTGTTTTATCGGCGAACGGAGAAGATGATGGACTCGCTTTTCTACGTCATGGCGATCATGGGATGCGGTGATGGCAGCATGGCTTGCCAACAGGCGCGCGTCGAGCAAGTGCAGTATCGCTCGATCGCACAATGCCAGGCCGCGATGCCCGCAGCGCTCGCGCGAAATTCGGATATCGACTATCCGGTGGTGAGCGCATCGTGCCGCGCAACTGGCGCACGACTGGCACAGGCCAAGACCGCTCGCCCGCAGAACGGCTGATTGCCACGCGAATAATAGGTGCGCAAAAACGACTAGGCCCGCCGGATAGCATGGCAATTCCGGTTCCGGCGTTGCCATTCCGTTCCGTTCCCGCGATATCGGGTGTGTGACCGCTCTCCCCTATCCCGCGCTCCACGCGAGCCACAGCGGCATCTGGATTGCCGATGCCAATGGCACGCGCCCGATCGGACGCGGCGAGGCGATAAGGATCGCGGCGGATACCCCCGTCATCCTGCTTAATGCAGCCCTGATCGGTCAGCGCCTCGGCTATGCCGATCTGTCCGGGCTCGACCTGCTCGAACTGTTCGCCTTCCTGTGCCCCGCGCGCTTCATGGTGCCGACGCCACGCGGGCTCGCGCGGGTCGCGGGGATCGACGCACCCGAGGAGGACAGCGCGATCGCCCCGTTCCTGCGCGACGCGACCGACGCCTTGCTCGGCATGATCGAGGGCGACGACTGGCCCGAGCGCGAAGGCGCGTGGACCGCCGCGCAATCGCTGTTCCGGCTGCGCTGGACCTGGGCCCCGTTGCTGGTCGACCGGCTGCCCAAGCCCAGCGTCGCCGAACGCTGGCTCTACACCAAGCTCCCCGAATGGTCCGAGGGCGCGCCCCGCCCGGCGCCCCGCACCGTTTCGCTCGACGCCGACCGCACACAGGAACGGCTGGCCGCGCTGACCGGCAGCACCGCTGAGCAGCGCCCCGGCCAGCGTGCCTATGCGCAGGCCGCGCGCGAGGCGTTCGGGCCGCGGATGACGCAAGGCGCGCCCAACATGGTGCTCGCGGAGGCAGGCACCGGGATCGGCAAGACGCTCGGCTACCTCGCGCCCGCATCGCTCTGGGCGGAGCAGGCAGGCGGGGCGGTGTGGGTGTCGACCTTCACCAAGGCACTGCAACGGCAATTGGGGCAGGAAAGCGCACGGCTGTTCCCCGACGCCACCGTCCGCAAGACCAAGGTCGTCACGCGCAAGGGGCGCGAGAATTACCTCTGCCTGCTCAATCTGGAAGACGCGTTGCAGGGTGGGTTCGCCGGGCGCGCGGCAATCCTCGCGCAACTGGTCGCGCGCTGGGCGGCGTTCACGGCGGACGGCGACATGGTCGGGGGCGACCTGCCCGGCTGGCTGACGACGTTGTTCCGCCGCAACGGCTCGACCGCTTTGACCGACCGGCGCGGCGAGTGCGTCTATGCTGGCTGCCCACATTACCGGAAATGCTTCATCGAACGCGCCGCGCGCGCGAGTGCCGACGCCGATCTGGTGATCGCCAATCACGCGCTGGTGATGGTCAACGCCGCCCGCGGGCGCGAGCAGACGACTCGCCCGACGCGCTACGTGTTCGACGAGGGGCATCACATTTTCGATGCAGCCGATGCGATGTTCTCGACCGCGCTGACGGGGGCCGAGACGATCGAACTGCGTCGCTGGGTGATCGGCCCCGAATCGGGCGGGCGCGGGCGGCGGCGTGGACTTGCCGCGCGGTTGTCGGACGTGGCAAGCTACGACGAGGCGGGCGGGCGCGCGATCACCGATGCGGTCGTCGCGGCGCATGCGCTGGCGAGCGACGGCTGGCTGCAACGACTGGGCGAGGGTGCGCCGTTCGGGCCGGTCGAGGCGCTGCTCGCGGCGGTACGCGGGCTGACCTATGCGCGCGCCGAAACGGAGGGCGATGCGGGCTATGGCCTGGAGACCGAGCTCGCCGAACCCGATTCAACGCTGATCGAAGCCGCCGCCCCCGCCGCCGAAGCGCTCGATGCGCTGGTGCGCCCGCTGGTCGCGCTCGGGCGGCGGCTGGAGGCGGTGCTCGAGGAAGGCCCCGACTGGATGGACGGTCCGGCGCGTGCGCGGATCGAGGGCGCGGTCGCGTCGGTCGCGTGGCGCGCGGACACGGTTGCGGCGTGGCTGTCGCTGCTGACACGGATCGGCGGGCCAGCGTCGCCCGATTTCGTCGACTGGATGGCGGTCGATCGAGTCGAGGGGCGCGACTACGACGTCGGGCTGCATCGGCACTGGCTCGACCCGACCCGGCCGTTTGCCGAGACGGTGCTCAAGCAGGCACACGGCGTGCTGGTGACGTCCGCGACGCTGCGCGGCGGTGACGCAGGCTCCGACGAAGGCTGGGACGTCGCCGAGGCGCGCACCGGCGCGAATCACCTGCTGCGCGGGGCGAGCCGGTTCGCGGCGCTGTCGCCGTTCGATTATGCAAACCAGGCCGAGGTGCTGATCGTCACCGACGTCAAGCGCGGCGATATGGCGGCGCTCGCCAATGCCTATGCACGGCTGGGGCTGGCGAGCGGTGGCGGGATGCTCGGGCTGTTCACCGCGATCCGGCGGTTGCGCGGGGTTCATGCGCGGATCGCGGACCGATTGGCGCGCGAAGGGCTGCCGCTTTACGCGCAGCATGTCGACCCGATCGACACCGGCACGCTGGTCGACATCTTCCGCGACGATCCGGCAGCGTCGCTGCTCGGCACCGACGCGCTGCGCGACGGGGTCGACGTGCCGGGGCGCTCGCTGCGGATGGTCGTGCTCGAAGGCGTGCCGTGGCCCAAGCCGACCGTGCTCCACGCCGCGCGCCGGATGGCGGCGACGGGTGAGGGGGGCGGCAAGGGCTATGACGACCGGATCGTTCGCGCGCGCATGGCGCAGGCGTTCGGGCGGTTGATCCGCCGCGCGGACGACCACGGGATGTTCGTGCTCCTGTCGTCCGCGATGCCGTCGCGGCTGCTCAGCGCGTTTCCGCCGGGCGTATCGATCACGCGCGTGACACTGGATGAAGCGGTTGCGCGTGCGGCGGCGCTTCCCTCGCCCGCGCAAACGGGGCAAGGGGCTCGCGCAACCGCCAACGGAGAAGTCCCGTGAAGACGCTGACGCTGCTGCGCCACGCCAAGTCGGGCTGGGACGACCCGGCCTTGCGCGATTACGATCGGTCCCTCAACGCCAAGGGCCACCGGGCGGCGCGAATGGTCGGCGAGCATCTGCGCGCGCAGGAACGGACGTTCGATCACGTCGTCGCCTCGCCCGCGCTGCGGGTGGTGGAGACGCTGGAAGGCGTGGAAAGCGGCTATGGCCGTACGCTCGGACCGGTGTGGGACCGGCGGATCTACCTCGCGTCGGCGGTGACGCTGCTCGACATGGTCCACGAAATGCCCGCCGCTACTGAACGCCTGCTGCTCGTGGGGCACAATCCGGGGCTGGAGGATCTCGCGCTATGGCTGGTGCCCAAAAGCGACGACCCGCTGCGCGCGACGCTCGAAGCGAAATATCCGACCGCAAGCGTCGCCGAACTGACGTTCGAGGGGGAATGGTCCGCGCTGACCCCCGGCTCCGCGCGGCTGACCCGGTTCACCCGCCCCCGCGATCTGGACCCCAGTCTGGGGCCGGACGAGGACTGAGCGCGTCGCGCTTATCGCTGGTAATGTTTCGCTCACCGCTCGTCTAACGACTGCTTCCCCGGCGAAGGCCGGGGCCAGCAGCGGGCCAGCAGATTGCAGGCCGCTGCCCGCCATTACCGCGACCTTCGCTCCTGGGCCCCGGCCTACGCCGGGGAAGCGCCAAGGGGGAGTAGCGGATGTTTAACAGATCCGAGGGCAGGATGTGCACTCTGTCCCCACGAGCACTTCCCCGGCGAAGGCCGGGGCCCAGTAGCGGGCCGGCAGATTGCAGGCCGCTGCCCGCCATTACCGCGACCTTCGCGCCTGGGCCCCGGCCTTCGCCGGGGGAGTGCCAAGGGGGAGTAGCGGGTGTTTCACAGATCCGAGGGCGGAATGTGCACTCTGTCCCCACGAGCGCTTCCCCGGCGAAGGCCGGGGCCCAGGAGCGGGCCAGCAGATTGCTGGCCGCTGCCCGTCATTACCGCGACCTTCGCTTCTGGGCCCCGGCCTTCGCCGGGGAAGCGTCACAAACAACCGGAAAGCAGCGCCAAAACGGAAAGCTAGAGCGTCATCGACCGCTCACGACCGATCCAGCCGCTTCTCCAGCGCTGCCTTCAGCCCCGCCAGCGCGCCTGCGGGTTTGGCCTCTTCCTCGCTGATCACGCCCGCCGCCTTGAGCGCCGCCGCCGCATTCGGCCCGCGCGGGAAGGGATCGAGCGACAGCGCCATCGTCTCCGCCGCCGCCTCGCCGAGATCGACCGCCGCGCCGTCGAACACCATCGTGTCGAGCGCATCGGGATCGAGCTCGATTTCCTCCGAATCCGGCTCGTGGTCGACGAAGCGCAAGGCGATCGGCTCCTCGACCGTCACGGGCAGCGGATCGTCGGTGACCGAGCACGCCTGCACCACCGCCGCGCTGACCGTCCCGCGCGCGACGACCCCAGCGGCGTCGCGCCGCACCGCGAACTTCGCCTCGAGCCGGTCGACCGAAATCAGGTCGAACCGCTTGGCCAGCGCCGCACGCTCGGCGTCGTTGGCGGTGATGGCGATCGTGCGTTCGCCCTCGCCGATCGTGTCGATGCGTTCGGTGCGCGAAAATTCGGGGGCGGTCATGCGATGTCTCCCGCAAGGATGGTTGGCGTGGGCAAGGCGGCGAGGCGGGCATCGAACGCAAATAGCGCGTCCTGCGTATGCGCCAGTGCGGCGGGGGCAGGGGCCCCCGCCCGGTACAGGTTGCGTTCCAGCGCGCTACCCAGAGCGCGCGCGGCAAGACCGTCGCGATACGCACCCAGCCGCCCGCCGAGCATCCCCATCATCTTGCCGATATGCTTGCCCACACCGATGTCGCCGACCCCCGATTCGCGGAGTTGCCCGTCCATGTCGCTGACGAATCGCTCGGTCAGCCGCGCGCTCGCCGCAGCAGCGCCCGGATCGCGCTCCAGCCGCAACAATACCAGCGACAGCACCGCCGCGATCATGTCGAAGCGCCCGTCGATCGTGTCGGGGACTCCCCCCGTTTCATACCAGTGCGGCAACCGCGCCTGGGCGACGACGGAATCATACAAGGCCAGCGCGACATCGTCCTCGCCGCGCCCGAACAGTCTCGATAAGAAGCTCAAACGCATATCCTCTCGCGGTTGCCCAAGGCCTGCCCTTGTTTGGCCGCGTTTCCCGGCATATTGAGGCATCGCGTCCGGGATGCAATGGAATGGCGTGCCCTGCCGTGGGGTGTCCGCGCCCGTGTGGAGAAGTCGATGAGCCTCAAGACCGTCCGCCAGCTGACGGCCGCCGTCCTCGCCGCCACCGTGATCGTGGGGGGGAGCGCCTGCGTTCCGCTGAAATCGCACCAGGGCTATGTGATCGATCCCGATCTGGTCAACTCGGTCCAGACCGGCACCGACAACCGCCAGTCGGTGCTCGCGGTGCTCGGCAAGCCCAGCTTCACCAGCCAGTTCAACGAAGGCGACTGGTATTATATCAGCCGCGAGGCGCGCAATTACGCGTTCAACAACCCCAAGGTGCGCGATCAGGTCACCGTGCGCATCAGCTTCGACCAGAAGGGCGTCGTCTCGGCGGTGCGCAGGTCGGGCGCCGAGCAGGTCGCGAGCATCAGCCCGTCGAGCAAGATCACCCCGACGCTCGGCAAGAAGCGCAACTTCTTCGACGAACTGTTCGGCAATATCGGCACGGTCGGCGCGATCGGCGGTGGTGGCGGCGGCGGCGGCGGATCGAGCGGCCCGAACGGCAGCGGCGCCCCGTAACCTTTGGTTACGATCAGGCTGCGTAACCCCCAGTTACAATGATGCTGCGTAACCCCCGGTTACATTCTGATACAACCCTGTCGAAAGTCTGACGCCGTCGTTCGCGGATCGTTCAGTCGGCGGGGGGCATACCCTCTTCATCGTCCGGTGTTTCCATGATGCACCGGACCGTATTGGAGGAGATGACCATGCGTACTCTTATCGCTTCTTTGGTGCTCGCTGCGACCCTGACCCCGGTTGCCGCCCAGGCCCAGTCGAACCGGGAATTGCGCCGCGACCGTCAGGACATTCGCGCCGAGCAGCGCGATCTGCGCCAGGCCTATCGCAGCGGCGATCCGCGCGCGATCCGTGACCAGCGCAACGACGTCCGCGAAGCCCGCCAGGAATTCCGCGAAGATCTGCGCGATCGCGACCGCGCATGGGGCCGTGACGACTGGCGCGGGTTTCGCGACCGCAACCCCAATGCCTATGCGCGCGGCGGCTGGAACGCCCCGTTCCGCTACACCGCCTTCCGTCCCGGCCTGCGGATCGGCCAGCCTTATTACAGCAGCCGCTACGTCATCGCCGATCCGTGGCGTTACCACCTTCCGCGCGCCCGCCCGGGCCAGCAGTGGGTGCGGCATTACAATGACGTGATCCTGGTCGACACCCGTCGTGGCTATGTCGTCGACGTCAACCGCGGCTTCTACCGCTAAACCTTTTCGTCGCGCCGGACCGGCCGTCCCCTGGCAACAGGGGGCGGCCGGTTTGCGTTCGGCAACCGACAAAGCCCGACGGCGCAATACGCGCTCCGGGCATAGTACGCCAAATCGAGTAGATAATACGTCAGACCGTTACCAAGCCGTAACAATGTAGCTGCGTTCCGTGGTTAGATGCCGCCTACTGAGTCGGGGGGCTTGGCATGGGGATCGATTGGGCGGCGGGGGTGGCGGACGCGATCGCGCGCGAGACGTTGCTGTTCTCCGCGATCGGGTTCCTCATCGGCGGGCTGGATGACCTTGCCGTCGACATCCTGTGGATCGTCCTGCGCTTGTCGCGGCGCACGCCTCCGGTACCACCGACGCTTGCCGCTTATTGCGCCGGGCCCGAGCGACGACTCGCGATCTTTATCGCGGCGTGGGACGAATCGCGTGTCATCGGCGCGATGCTGCGGACCGCGCTCGCGCGCTTCGATCATGGCGATTACCGGCTGTACGTCGGCACCTATCCCAACGACCGCGCAACGATCGCCGCAGTGGCGGCGGTCGCGCAAGGCGATCCCCGCGTCCGGCTGGTGATCGGGGAGCGCGCGGGGCCGACGACCAAGGCCGACTGCCTCAACGCGCTGTGGCGCGCGCTGGGTCGCGACGAGGTACGCGACGGTGTGCTCGCCGCGGCGATCATTCTGCACGACGCCGAGGATCTGGTCCACGCGGGCGAATTGCGCGTGTTCGATGCGCTGATCGGGCGGTTCAGCGTCGTGCAACTGCCCGTGCTGCCGCTTGTCGACCGGGGGGCGCGATTGATCTCCGGCCATTATGCCGACGAATTCGCCGAAGCGCACGGCAAGCAGATGGTCGTTCGCCAGACGCTCGGCGTTGGCATCCCGCTCGCCGGGGTGGGCTGTGCGATCGAGCGGACGATGCTCGGGCGGATCGCCGCGGCGCGGGGTGGCAATCCGTTCGACGAAGCCTCGCTGACCGAGGATTACGAACTCGGGCTACAGGTAGCGGCGCTCGGCGGGCGCGGGACGTTCGCCTGGGTCAGCGAATCGCCGCACGGTCCGCCGGTCGCGGTGCGCGCCTATTTCCCCGCGACGATCCGCAGTGCGGTGCGCCAGAAGGCGCGCTGGATGACCGGAATCGCGCTCGCCGGCTGGGATCGGCTCGGCTGGGGTCCGGCACGCGACTGGCGCGACCACTGGATGCGGATGCGCGACCGTCGCGCACCGCTTGCCGTGGTGGTGATGGCGGTGGCTTATGTGGCGCTGCTCGCGTGGCCGGCGATGCACGGCCTGCACTGGATCGCCGGCACGGCGCCACCCGCAATGCCGGTCGCGTCGGAATGGTTGCTGTCGGTCACCGCGCTGCTGCTGCTGTGGCGGATCGTCACGCGCGCGATGTTCACCGGGCAAGCCTATGGCTGGCGCGAGGCGTGCTGGTCGTTTCCGCGCCTGTTCGTCGGCAATCTCATCGCGCTGCTCGCCGCACGCCGCGCGGTATGGGTCTATGTCCGCTCGCTTAACGGGGTCGCGCTGCGGTGGGACAAGACCGCGCACATCTTTCCGGATCTGCCCGGTCCACACCCGTGATCGATGTGCAGCGGTCGGGTCGGGGTCGACCGCTGCGTTTCCTCGCGGCTGTCGGCGTCGGCTGGATCGGGGTTCGTGCACTGCTGCTGTGGCCCGACGGCGCGGTGCCGGTCGGCCCGATCCGCTTGCTGATCGCGCCCGCGCGCGCCGCAACCCCTGCGGGGGCCGGATCGGCAGCTTTGCCCGGCAGAGCGGTTCGACGCGGGGTCCAGGCCGTTGCCGCACTCCGGCCACCACCATCCGAACCCGCCACGCACGCTCCGGAGATGAACGCCTCCACCGACGTGCGGCCCCCGCCCGCGGGCATCGAATCGCCACGCCCCCGCGCGCCGCTCCCCGGCGTGCCGCCGTTCGTCGCCATGCCCCCGGACACGCCGGACCGGATTCCCGGCACGCGATCCCGCGCACCACGCTGGTCGGGAAGTGCCTGGGCGGTCACGCGCGCAGGGCTCACCGCGCAGGGCGACGGGAGCGGAGGCCAATTGGGCGGTTCGCAAGCGGGGATCCGCATCGTTCGCACGCTCGACCGGCGGGGGCGCGTGGCGCTGGCGGGGCGGCTGACCACGCCGCTCGGCGCGGGCCTGCGCGAGGCATCGCTCGGGCTCGAATGGCAACCGACGCGACTACCGCTGCGGCTGGTGGCGGAACAGCGTTTCGCCTTGGGCGCAGGGACAGGTGGCCCCGGCATCGGGATGGTCGGCGGGTTCGGCCCGGTCCCGGTGTTCCGCGGCCTCCGCGCGGAAAGCTATGCGCAGGCGGGTGTGATCCGGCGCACACGAACCGAGCCCTATGCCGACGCCGCGCTGCGGCTGACCCACCCCGCCGCCCGCATCGGCGGCACGCGGATCGAACTCGGCGCGGGGACATGGGGCGGCGCGCAACGTGGCGCGGCGCGGCTGGATATCGGACCGACACTCGCGGTCGCGGTGCCGGTTGCGGGCAAGACATTGCGGCTGACGCTCGACTGGCGTGAGCGGGTTGCGGGGCGGGCGAAGCCGGGGTCGGGACCGGCGTTGACGGTGGGCACGGACTTCTGAGCGGGGAGGGCACCCTGTCTCCCCTTCTTTTGCGCTTCCCCGGCGAACTTCTACGCTTCCCCGGCGAAGGCCGGGGCCCAGTTGAGGAACAGAGGATTGCTGGCGACTACACTTGGTTACCTCGGCCATCGCGACTGGGCCCCGGCCTTCGCCGGGGAAGCGGATCAGGGGGAGATGGTCTTCGTCCCACCCAACCCAACGTCCCCATTTCTGAGTCGCGGCTTTCCCCGCACCACGCTATCGCTACGGAACCATGGACATTTACCTGCCCATCGCGAATCTTTCGGTCAACGCGCTGGTGATCATCCTGCTGGGCGGCGGGGTCGGCTTCATTTCGGGAATGTTCGGCGTCGGCGGCGGGTTCCTGATCACGCCGTTGCTGATCGTCTACGGCATCCCCCCGACCGTCGCCGCCGCCTCCGCCGCAAGCCAGGTGACCGGCGCAAGCGTGTCGGGGGTGTTCGCGCATGTCCGGCGGCAGGGGGTCGATTTCAAGATGGGCGGGGTGCTCGTTGCGGGCGGGATGATCGGGTCGGTCGCGGGCGGCTGGATCTTCCGGCTGCTCCAGGCAACCGGGCAGATCGATACGGTGATCGCGATCGTCTACGTCCTGTTGCTCGGCTCGATCGGCAGCATGATGGCGGTCGAGGCGTTCGGCGCGATCCGCGCGATGCGTTCGGGCGCGGCGGCGCGGCCGCGCAAGCGGCGGCATCATCCGCTCGTCGCAGCCCTTCCGCTGCGGACGCGCTTCTATCGCTCGGGGCTCTACATCTCGCCGCTCGCGCCGTTGCTGCTCGGCTTCGGCGTGGGGATCCTGACGATCCTGCTGGGCGTCGGCGGCGGGTTCATTCTCGTGCCCGCGATGCTCTATCTGCTCGGCATGACGACTCAGGTCGTCGTCGGCACGTCGCTGTTCCAGACGCTGTTCGTCACCGCGACCGCGACGATGGTCCATGCGACGACGACCAAGGCGGTCGATATCGTGCTCGCGGTGCTGCTGCTGGTCGGCTCGGTCGCGGGCGCGCAAGTCGGCGCGCGGTTCGCGAGCAAGGTGAAGCCCGAATATCTCCGGCTTGCGCTCGCGGTGATCGTGCTGCTCGTCGCGGGGCGGATCGCGCTCGGGCTGGGCTGGCGGCCGGACGAGATCTATTCGGTCGAGCTGTCGTGAAGCGGTGGCTGCTCGCCGCGCTGGCGGCGCCGCTGCTGATGGCGCAGACCGCGTCCAAGCCGGTGCTCGTCCCCGACGTGTCGCAGCGCGACATCGAGATCCGCTACAGCTTCACCGGCGCGGACCTGCTGCTGTTCGGCGCGATCCTCTATCCGGGCGGACGGCTGCCCGACGATACCAAGCCGACCGACATCGTCGTCGTGGTCAAGGGCCCGACACAGTCGATCCTCGTGCGCGAGAAGGCCAAGCTCGGCGGGGTGATGTGGGTCAATGCGGCGCGGCTGCGGTATCGCTCCGCGCCGAGCTATTATGCGATCGCCTCGTCGCGACCGATCGAGCAACTGATGAACGCGCGGACTCGCGCGATCTACGAACTCGGGCTCGGCAGCCTGCAATTGTCGCCCGCATCGAGTGCGCCGCCGTCCGAGCAGGACCGCTTCGCGCGCGGGCTGGTCGATCTCAAGGGGCGGTCGGCGCTGTATGTCGAATCGCCGCGTGCGGTCGAGATCACCGACGGCGTGCTGTACCGCGCGCGCGTCTCGATCCCCGCGCGCGTGCCGGTCGGGCGGTTCACCGCGGAGACCTTCCTGATCCGCGACGGCCGCGTGCTGGCGGCGGCGACCCGTGACATCGAGATCCGCAAATCGGGGTTCGAGCGCTTCGTCGCCTACTCGGCCGAGCGTTGGTCGATCGCCTACGGGCTGGTCGCGGTCGCGCTGTCGGTGCTGTTCGGCTGGGCGGCAGGGTGGATCGCGCGGCGGTTCTAGCGCTGACCTGACGGGTAAAGTAAGCCGGACGGTCGGGTAAAAATCATACCGCTCGAGGATGGATGTTACTGCTTGAACGCACCACCTCCGTTCGGGCTGAGCGAAGTCGAAGCCGCCCCTAACCCCGCGCTCTGTCCTGTTTCGCAAGCGGCCCTTCGACTTCGCTCAGGGCGAACGGGACGAGAGTGGGTCGTCCTCGCGCACAGTGCGCCATCGCCCGGCGTGTCCACGCAATCTTTACCCCTGCCGCGCCAAGGTCCGGCGGACTCGAGAACCCCAGGACCGTCCAGCACATGACCGAAATGCCCCGCACCGTGGTCTTCACCAATGCCGCCCCGCTGGCGACCCCAACGGAAATCGGCATCGTGTTCGACATCGCGGGGTCGAGCGGGATGGTCGTGCTCGACGCGGTTGCGCTGGCGGAGACGGGCGCGCACGAAGATCCGGTCGTCGCGAGCGCGGGCTCGGTTGGCAGCCAGATCAAGATGCGGGTCGGGTCGACCTGGCTGATCGCCAACGTCCGTTCGCTCAAGCTGCTCGATGGCCATGCCGACCGGATCGCCGCGCAGATCGACTTCCTCGGTGAAGCCGACGAGGAGAAACTGACCGGCAAGATTTATAACTTCCGCCGTGGCGTGACGCGCTATCCCACACCCGGTTGCATGGTCTATCCGGTCTCCTCCCCCGACATGAAGCAGATCTACGCCGCGGATGATCGCGCGCATATCGAGATCGGGACGGTCTATCCGACCAACGACGTGCGCGCCGCGCTGTATGTCGATGCGTTGCTCGGGAGGCATTTTGCGCTGCTCGGCAGCACCGGCACGGGCAAGTCGACCGCGACCGCACTGATCCTCCACCGGATCTGCGATATCGCGCCGCACGGGCATGTCGTGATGATCGATCCGCACGGCGAATATGCCTCGGCATTCCGCGACAATGGCGCGATCTACGACGTGTCCAACCTGCAGATGCCGTACTGGCTGATGAACTTCGACGAGCATTGCGAGGTGTTCGTCACCAGTTCGGGTTCGGAAAAGCAGATCGACGCGGACATCCTCGCCAAATGCCTGTTGATGGCGCGGGCCAAGGGGCGGCTGGGGCAGGAGATCGCCAAGCTGACGGTCGATGCGCCGGTGCCGTATCTGCTCAGCGACCTGACCAATCTGATCAGCCTCGAAATGGGCAAGATGGACCGCGCAGGCGACACCGCGCCCTATCTGCGGCTCAAGACCAAGATCGACGAGATCAAGGCCGATCCGCGCTATGGCTTCATGTTCTCCGGCATGCTCGTCGCGGATACGATGGCGGCGTTCCTCCAGCGCGTGTTCCGCCTGCCCGGCGACGGCAAGCCGATCTCGATCATCGACGTGTCGGGCGTGCCGAGCGAGATCACGTCCGTGGTGGTCGCGGTGCTCAGCCGGATGGTGTTCGACTTCGCGATCTGGTCGCGCGGCGAGCCCAAGCGTCCGATCCTGCTCGTGTGCGAGGAGGCGCATCGCTACATTCCCAATGGCGACAAGATTGATTCGAGCGTCGGGCGGATCCTCAGCCGGATCGCCAAGGAAGGCCGCAAATACGGCGTGTCGCTCGGGCTGATCACGCAGCGGCCATCGGATCTGGCGGAAGGCGTGCTGTCGCAGTGCGGGACGATCATCGCGATGCGGCTCAACAACGATCGCGACCAGGCGTTCGTCCGCGCGGCGATGCCCGAGGGCGCGCGCGGCTTCCTCGATTCGATCCCCGCCTTGCGCAACCGCGAATGCATCGTCTGCGGCGAGGGTGTTTCGGTGCCGGTGCGCGTGTCGTTCGATTCGCTCGAGGATTCGCGGCGGCCGGCGTCGGACGACCCGGTCTTCTCGGAACTGTGGCGTGATGCCGGGGGCGAGGAGGAGATCATCACCCGCACCCTGAAGAAGTGGCGCGCGCAGGGGCGGTAATCCCCACTCATCCCGTTCGGGCTGAGCGAAGTCGAAGCCCAGCTCTCACCGCGCCCGTCGATCGGCTTTGAGAGCGGCCCTTCGACTGCGCTCAGGGCCAACGGTTAGCGCGGCCGAGTCCACAACGTCGCATCGCGCGTCGACGCCGGATACAACACCCGCCGTCGTCGCGCCTCGTCGAACGCGCGCCGCATGAACCCAAGCTTCGCTTGTCGCGAGGTCGTCACCCGAGCATCCCACGCTCGCGGCCCGAGCGTCGCGACGCTCCGCCCGATCGCACCGTAGATCCCCGCCGCCGCCAGCACCGCCCACGCCGAACGGAACGCCAGCGCAGGCGTCCCATAGCGCGCGCTTTCCTCATAACGCGCCGCCAGCAACCCGAGCCGCTCGCCGAGCAACCCCAGCCGATCACGATATTCGGGCGCGAGCAGCGCGTCCGCCGGGATGCCGAACTCGTCGAGCCAGTCCTGCGGCAGGTAACACCGCCCTGCGCGTGCATCCTCCGCGACGTCGCGCGCGATATTGGCGAGCTGGAACGCGAGGCCCAGGTCGCATGCGCGGTCGAGCGTCGCGTCGTCGTCGGGCGACACCCCCATGGCGATCGCCATCATGCTCCCGACGACACCCGCGACATGATAACAATAGCGGTACAGATCCTGTTCGGTCTGCGGCCGCCAGCCTTCGGCGTCGAGCGCGAAGCCAGCGATCAGGTCGCGCGGAAGTGCCGGGGGCAGGGCGGTCTCGGCCGCGAACAGCCGCAACGCATCGAACGCAGGCTCGCCGACGGGGACGCCCGCGAGCGCCGCCTCGGTCTTCGCGGTTATCGCCGCAAGCCGTTCGGGGCCGTCGCTGACCCCGGTCATGCCGTGGCCGTGGTCCTGCCCGTCGGCGATGTCGTCACACGCGCGGCACCACGCATAGAGCAGCCACGCGCGCTCGCGCACCTTGGGCGCGAACAGCTTGCTCGCCGCAGCAAAGCTCTTGGACCCGCGCGCAATCGACTCGCGCGCGGCATCAACCGTCGCGGCGCGCGAAGACGGATCGCTCACAGGTCGCTGGCGCGCATCTTGGTGATCGTCTCGACCGGCGCATGGTCCGCCATCTGCGCAAGCAATCGGTCGAGCGCGGTGTCGATCAGCAGGATGTCGCGGTGCTGCGGGCGCAGGAAACCGACGTCGGCCATCTTGTGATAAAAGGCGACGAGCCCGTCATAATAGCCCGCGACATTGAGCAGACCGACCGGCTTGGCGTGATAGCCGATCTGCGCCCAGCTCAACGCCTCCCACAATTCGTCCATCGTGCCGGTGCCGCCGGGCAGGTTGATGAACCCGTCCGACAGGTCGGTGAACGCCTGTTTGCGCTGGTGCATCGTCTCGACGACGTGGAGTTCGCTGAGGCCACGGTGCGCGACCTCGGCGTTGACGAGGGCTTGCGGAATGATCCCGA
This sequence comes from Sphingomonas sp. FW306-05-A, assembly GCF_058782275.1. Classification (NCBI taxonomy): domain Bacteria; kingdom Pseudomonadati; phylum Pseudomonadota; class Alphaproteobacteria; order Sphingomonadales; family Sphingomonadaceae; genus Sphingomonas; species Sphingomonas sp. FW306-05-A. The sequence goes on along the minus strand of NZ_JBYSXN010000002.1, from coordinate 1,408,269 downwards.
TGACCTCGCCGCCTGCTTCCAGCGCGCTGTCCGCGACTGCGCCCATCAGGCCGAGACGCCCGCCGCCGTAGACGACGCCGATCCCGCGTTCCGCGAGCGTGCGGCCGACCTGGCGGGCGGATTCGATGTAGACCGGGTCGCTTGGCGAAGCGGACCCGCAGTACACAGCAAGACGCTTCATAAGCCCCTCCCCTTCAGGAGTGTCGGGTCGGCCATGCCCCCGGCATGGCCTGAAGGATGCGGGGCATCCTTCACCCGACACTGGGTTGGGGGTGGGGCAGTGCCTCGCAGAGAGGTTGGCATGCTGGACTGCCCCACCCCAACCCCTCCCCTGAAGGGGAGGGGCTTTAGATATAAAGTCATCGTTCACTCTCCAGCATCAACGCCGCGGTCGCCTTCGCACTCCCCACCACGCCGGGAATCCCAGCGCCCGGATGCGTGCCTGCGCCCACGAAATACAGATTGGGAATATGGTCGTCGCGATTGTGCACCCGGAACCACGCGCTCTGCGTCAGCAACGGCTCGAGTGAGAAGGCGCTTCCCAGATGCGCGTTCAGGTCTGCCGCAAAGTCGTTCGGCGCATAATGGAACTTGGTGACGATCCGATCGTGGATATCCGGGATCAGCCGCCGCCCGACCTCGTCGAGGATGCGCTTCTCGAGGATCGGGCCGATCTCCTTCCAGTCGACCGGGAACTTGCCGAGATGCGGCACCGGCGCGAGCACATAGAAAGTCGAATAGCCCTCCGGCGCGAGCGACGGGTCGGTCACGGTCGGATGGTGCAGATACAGCGAGAAATCCTCGGGTAGCACGCCGTGATCGTAGATATCGGCGAGCAGCCCCTGATAGCGCGGCCCGAACAGGATCATGTGGTGCGGGATCCCCGGCCACGTCCCCTTGATCCCGAAATGCACGACGAACAGCGACGGCGAGTATTTCTTGCGCGCGAGCCCGTTCTTGGTCCGCTGCGCACTGCGCGAGGATTTCAGAAGGTCGCGGTAGCTGTGCATCACGTCGCTGTTGCACGCGACCATGTCCGCATCGCCGTGCCAGCCGCTTGCGGTGGTGACGCCGGTCGCGCGGTCGCCGAGCGTTGCGATGTCGACCGCGGGATCGTTCAGCCGCAACACCCCGCCCAGTCGCTCGAAATGGCGCACCATCCCGGCGATCAGCTGGTTGGTCCCGCCCATCGCGAACCACACGCCGCCGTCCTTCTCGAGCTTGTGGATCAGCGCATAGATCGCGCTCGTGTTCATCGGGTTGCCGCCGACCAGTAGCGTGTGGAACGACAGCGCCTGGCGGAGATGCTCGTCTTTCACGTAAGACGACACGATCGAATAGACCGACCGCCACGCCTGATATTTGGCGAGCGCAGGCGCCGCCTTGATCATCGACGCGAAGTCGAGGAACGCGACATGGCCGAGCTTGCGATAGCCCTCCTCATACACACCCGCGGCATAGTCGAGGAACTTGGCGTAGCCCGCGACGTCTTCGGGATTGAGCTTGGCGATCTCGGCGTTGAGCGACGGCTCGTCGTTCGAATAATCGAAATTGACGCCGTCGGGCCAGTTGAGCCGGTAGAAAGGCGACACCGGCGCAAGCGTCACGTCGTCCGCCATGTCGCGCCCGGTCAGCGCCCACAGTTCCTGCAGGCACGGCGGATCGGTGATGACGGTCGGCCCCGCGTCGAAGGTGAAGCCGTCCTTCTCCCATACGTAGGCGCGGCCGCCCGGCTTGTCGCGCGCTTCGACGATCGTCGTCTCGACGCCTGCCGATTGCAGCCGGATCGCAAGCGCCAGCCCGCCGAAACCGGCACCGATGACGATCGCGGTCCGCGCATCCGTCGTGCGCGCAGGGGCGCTGTTGGCGGCGGGACTGGTGCTCATGCCGGCCGCTCCGTGCGCGCGGCGGGCAACACCCCGATCGCCTGCAACGCGCGACCGATCGGCACCGGCGGCTTGCCGGTCAGGATCCGGGCCTTGTCCATCATCGTCGATTGTCCTGCATAGAAACGGCGCACCAATTGTGGATCGAGCCGGTAGAAGCGTTCGAGCACACGGTAGCGTTCCTCGGGCTCGGCCGCGCGGAACAGCATCTTGTCGAGCATACGATAGAACCCGCGGTGCTGCCACGTCGCGCGCGCGAACCCATGGGTCAGATCGCGCAGCCCCGCGCCGGAGAGGTCGCGAGTCCGCGCAATCAGCGATGCGGTGCGCACCGCATCGGGCAGCGAATAGCCCGTCGTCGGGTGGAACAGCCCCGCGCGCATCCCCGCCTTGGCGTTGCCGGTCCCGGTCGAGCGCCAGTATCCCTCGAAATCGCCCCCCATCGTCACGGGCAGCACGCCCGCTTCCTCGCGCGCGGCCTGTTCGACCTGCCATCCGCGCGCGGCGACGTACTCGTGCAGCCGATCCGCCACCAGTGCCTGGTCGAGATCGGGGGTGTCGCTGTAATAGGTATCCTCGACGAACATCCGCGTCGCCGCAAACGGCAGGCAATAGACGAAGCGATAGCCGTCGAACTGCGGCACGCGCGCATCCATCACCATCGGGCGGGGGTCGTCATGCGGTTCGCTCAACCGCAGTTCGCGCCCGACGAATTTCTGCCAGCCGCAATCGAGCTGCGACAGGTCGCCCGCGCCGCGCGCATCGATCACGCCCTTGGCTTCGATCCGGTCGCCGTCGACGAACTCAACGGTGATCGCGCTGACGTCCTGGACGGCGCGCCCCAGCATCAACCCGGCATCGGGCAGGGCGGCGCGGACCAGCGTATCCAGCCGTTCCGACTCGATCGAATAATAAGGCGCGGTGATGTGGCGCTCATGCCCGGGGAAGGCGACGTCGTAACTGCGCCAGCCGTAACTGATCAGCGGCGCGACGATCCAGCGATCCGCTTCGTCGATGTCGCTGGCGAAGAACGACCAGAGATGATTCCCCCCGACCGTGGCCGCTGAATCGATCAGCCGGACGTCGAGCGCCGGATGCCGCCGCTTGAGCGCGAGCGCGATCAGACCGCCCGCAAGGCCAGCGCCGACGATCGCAATGTCGCAGTGGAATGTGGTCGCCATACATCAGCGGGTAACCGATCCTGTACCGCGCGCAAGCGGGGATCGCATCGAAGGAACGGGTGCGGGCACAGCCTCTCTCGCACTTCCCCGGCGAAGGCCGGGGAAGAGGTTGGGACTCGGGATCGAACGATCTTGGCTAGGTCGAAGCCCCCACGACCGCTATAGAAGCCGCCATGTCGATCGTTCTAGCCATTCTCGCGTCCGCGCTGGTCATGTCGTTGATCGTCGCGGTGCGCTACCTGATCGTGTCAGGCGCGTTCGCGGCGGCGACACGGTTGCGCTATCCCGGCCTCTATCGCGGCATGAACCCGCAGATTCGCCGCGAGATCTGGTGGAGCATCGTCTCCGCCGCGATCTACGGCATTCCTGCGGGCGTGATCGCCTGGGGCTGGCAGAACCACGGCTGGACATTGGTCTATCAGGACCTGCACGCCTATCCGCTCTGGTATCTCCCCCTATCGGTGCTGCTCTACCTCGTCGCGCACGACACGTGGTTCTACTGGACGCATCGCTGGATGCACGAGCCGCGCGCGTTCAAGCTGGCGCATGCGACGCATCACGAAAGCCGCCCGCCGACCGCCTGGGCGGCGATGGCGTTCCATCCGATCGAGGCGATCAGCGGCGCTGTGATAATTCCGCTACTGGTCTTCGTGATTCCAATTCATGTCGGCGCACTTGGGTTGGTGCTCACGATCATGACGGTTATGGGGGTCACCAACCACATGGGGTGGGAAATGTTTCCTGCGTTCATGTGGCGGGGTCCATTGGGGCAGTGGCTCATCACTGCGAGCCATCATCAGCGACACCATGAACTGTACCGAGGGAATTATGGCCTCTACTTCCGTTTCTGGGACCGCGTCTGCGGCACCGACCGCGGCGTCGGGAATTTTGCGCGCGAACATGCGAAAGCTGGCGTCGACCGCGGTCGCCGGGGCAGTGCTGCTCACGGTCTTGCCGGGGGCGGTCGGGACCAGTGAGCTCGCGGTCGATGTCTCGCACATGCGCTCGGCCAAGGGGATGGTCCGCGTCTGCCTGACCGCCGACCCCGACAATTTTCCCGCCTGCGTCGACGATGCTCGCGCGACCACCCGCTCGATCCCCGCCACCATGACCAGCATCCATTTCGATGGTCTGCCGCACGGTAATTATGCGGTCGCGGTGATCCATGACGAGAACAACAATCACAAGCTCGACACATTCGCCGGAATTCCGCGCGAAGGCTTTGGTTTCTCGCGCAATCCGTCGGTAACTTTCGGTCCGCCGCGCTTCGCTGCCGCCCGCTTCACGCTGTCGAGTGATGCAGATCGGCAACAGGTGCGGATGCGATATCTGCTCTGACCCCGATCGCACGGAAACAAACATAAGGCATCGCGTTACGCGCCCGACACAATACGCGTTTCGTATCCGATCCTCGTCTTGCCCCACTTCCAGTATTCCGGAGCCGCCCGTGACTCATCGTTCCATCTTCGCCGCTGCAACCGTCCTGTTGCTCGCCACCGCAGCGCCCGCTTTCGCGCAGGATGCGGCACCGATCCCCGCCGACAACAACCAGATCGCGGACGATTTCAACAAGGACACGGTGACGGTCGGCATCGGCGCGGCATATCTGCCGGATTATGACGGGTCGAACGACTATCGCGTCGTTCCGGCACCCGTCGTGATCGGTACGGTCAAGGGCTTCAACTTCTCGGTCATCGGCAACCGCGCCAGCCTCGATCTCGCGCGCAACCAGCCCGGCCAGCGCTGGGACATCCAGTTCGGCCCGATCGGCGTGGTCAACTTCGATCGCCAGGCCCCGAGCGTTATCGATGACCGCCGTGTCCGCGCGCTCGGCAAGACCGGCACCGCGATCGAACTCGGCGGCTATGTCGGCCTGGGCAAGACCGGCGTCATCACCAGCCCGTACGACAAGCTGTCGGTCTCGCTGAGCATGCGCCACGACGTCAACAACGTCCACAAGTCGAGCATCCTGCAGCCGTCGATCAATTATCTGACCCCGCTCAGCCGCAAGGCCGCGGTCGCGCTGTTCGGCACCGCGCAATATGTCGAGAGCGGCTACGGCGCGACCTACTTCAGCATCACGCCGGCGCAGAGCCTCGCCAGCGGCCTGCCGACCTACAGCACCGGCAAGGGCTGGAAGAACTATTCGGTCGGCGGTCTGGCAACCTATTCGCTGACCGGCGACTTGCTCCACGGCTTCAAGGTCGTCGCGGGCGGCACCTATTCGCGCACGCTCGGCAGCTTCGCGGATGCCCCGATCGTGCGGATCGCGGGCTCGCGTAACCAGTGGGTCGGCGCAGCCGGCGTCGCCTACACCTTCTGAGCCGACGACTCCCGCAGCGACTCCTCCGGCGCGACCAACCGTCGCGCCGGAGCGCCATTCGTGGCTTGCGTCGCGCGCCGCACGGTGCCACGCAAGCCCGAACGCTTGGCGTGTTTCCAGGATGAAGGCTTCGCTGCGATGACCGATACCGACCAACAGCTGATCGAACGGCTTGATTCGCGAGCAGAACGCCGCAGCGAACGGCGCGAGTTCTTCCGCACCGCGCTGGGCGCCGGTGCCATCGCCGCGGTCGGCGCGACTGCGGTCGCGGTCGGCAGCAATGCGTTTGCGCAGGCGAGCAACAACGACGCTGCGATCCTCAATTTCGCGCTCAACCTCGAATATCTCGAGGCGCAATTCTATTCCTTCGCTGCCTTTGGCACCGGCCTCCCCAACGCGCTGCTGACCCCGGGCAGCGCGAGCACGACCACGCAGGGCGCGGTCAGCGGCGGGCGGCAAGTCACCTTCACCGATCCGGTCGTCGCGCAATATGCGCGTGAGATCGCGCAGGACGAAATCGCGCACGTCACTTTCCTCCGCGCACAGCTCGGCACCGCAGCGGTCGCGCAGCCCGCGATCGACATCGGCTCGACTGCGACGAGCGCCTTCAGCGTCGCCGCGCAGGCCGCCAAGATCGTCGCGGCGGGGGCCGCCTTCGACCCTTATGCAAGCGACGAGGCGTTCCTCCAGGCGGCGTTCCTGTTCGAGGACGTCGGCGTCACCGCCTATCGCGGCGCATCGTCGCTGCTGACCAGCAAGGTCTATCTCGAGGCCGCCGCCGGCATCCTCGCGGCGGAGGCGTATCATGCGTCGATCATCCGCACCGTGCTCTACACCAAGGGTCTGACGACCCCGAGCCTGCGCACCAATGCGGATGCGATCTCGAACACGCGCGACGCGCTCGACGGGGTCAGCGACTTCGACCAGGGCATTTCCCCGGTGACGATCGCGAACAGCCAGGCGCCCGCGCTCAACGGTCTGACCGCGTCCAACATCGTGCCGACCGCGCAGGATGGCCTCGCGTTCGGCCGCGCCACGGGCAACGTGCTCAACATCCTGTATCTCAGCACCTTGCCGGTCGCGAAGGGGGGCTTCTTCCCCAATGGCGTCAACGGCTCGATCGCCACCAGCGCCACCAACTGACGCCCGCACGATGCTTTCTTCCTTTTTCGCGCCCGTACCGGAGTGTTTCCAGTGATCGATAGCGACCTTCTCCTGCACGCGATCGACGCGAGCGATCGCCGCCGCGACGCCCGTCGCCAGTTCCTCCGCAGCGCCGGGGCCGCCTCGGTCGCGGTCGGCGGCGGCGCGTTGCTCGCCGCCTGCGGGGCGACCAACACCGACAGCACGATCACCCCGACCCCCACGCCGACCGGAACCGCGACCGCGACCCCCAGTCCCGCGTCGACCGACGTGCTGAAGGACCAGGATACGTTCAACTTCGCGCTCAACCTCGAATATCTCGAGGCGCAATTCTACAGCTTCGCGGTGACGGGCGCGGGGCTTCCCGCTGCGCTGCTGACCGGTAGCGGCACGCAAGGGTCGGTAACCGGCGGGCGTGCTGTCACCTTCACCGATCCGATCGTGCGCGAATATGCGCGCGAGATCGCCGCGGACGAAGTCGCGCACGTCGCGTTCCTGCGCTCGGTGCTCGGCACCTCGACCGTCGCGCAGCCCGCGATCAACATCGACGGTGGCGCGAACGGCGCGTTCACCTTGGCGGCGCGCGCGGCGGGCCTCGTTGGCGAGACCGGCACCTTCGACCCCTATGCCAGCGACGAGAATTTCCTGCTCGCGGCGTTCATCTTCGAGGACGTCGGCGTCACCGCCTATAAGGGTGCAGCGCCGCTAATCGCGCAGAGCCTGCTGATCGACGCCGCCGCGGGGATCCTCGCGACCGAGGCGTACCACGCCGGGCTGATCCGCACCGTCCTGTACAGCAAGGGGATCGCGACGCCGTCCTTGCGCGCCAGCGCGAACGCGATCAGCGACGCACGTGACAGCCTCGACGGGTCGAGCGACCTCGACCAGGGGATCGGCGACGGCACGACGGCCAACCTCGTGCCGACCGATGCCAACGGCATCACCTTCAGCCGCACGCCGGGGCAGGTGCTCAACGTCGTCTATCTCAACCGCAACGCGGTCGTCGGCGGGGGCTTCTTCCCCGCGGGCATCAACGGCACGATCAAGACCAGCGCCGCCAGCTGAGGCCTCTTTTCAACGCGCGAACGAGCGCGTACACATACCAATATTCCCCGGGGGGCTGCGCCAGAGCAGCTGAGAGGTAGCTGAAGCTACGACCCGTTTGAACCTGATCCCGTTAGCACGGGCGGAGGGAGGGAGCGGTGTCCACGCCCGGGTTCCGTTGTCGCTCGTCCGATTTGAGGAGCGATACAATGGCCGACATTCCTGCCCGCACCGAAATTGGCGTCACCACCGGAGCGATCCGTGGCAGCCGCAAGATCCATGTGCCGCACGCCAACATCCCCGGCGCGGGCGTCGCGATGCGCGAGATCATGCTTGATCCGTCCGCGCTGGAGCCGCCCTTGCGCGTCTACGACACGTCCGGCCCGTACACCGACCCCCGCGCGCAGATCGACATCAACCAGGGGCTCCCGCAGCTCCGTCGCGACTGGATCCTCGCGCGCGGCGACGTCGGATCCTATGACGCGCGCGAAATCCGCCCCGAGGACAATGGCCTCACCGGCCCCGATCGCTCGGCGGGCGTCCCGCAATATCCCAACGTCATCAAGCGTCCGCTTCGCGCCAAGGCAGGCGCGAACGTCAGCCAGATGCATTACGCGCGCCGCGGAATCATCACCCCCGAGATGGAATATGTCGCGATCCGCGAGAATCTCGGTCGCGCGGCGGCGAAGGAGAAACTGATCCGCGACGGTGAATCGTTCGGCGCGTCGATCCCCGATTATGTCACCCCAGAATTCGTCCGCGACGAAATCGCGCGCGGCCGTGCGATCATCCCCAACAACGTCAACCACCCCGAATCCGAGCCGATGGCGATCGGGCGCAACTTCCTCGTCAAGATCAACGCCAACATCGGCAACTCCGCGGTCGCATCGAACGTCGCGGCGGAAGTCGACAAGATGGTCTGGTCGATCCGCTGGGGCGCGGACACGGTGATGGACCTCTCGACGGGCCGCAACATTCACGACACGCGCGAATGGATCCTGCGCAATTCGCCCGTCCCGATCGGCACCGTGCCGATCTATCAGGCGCTCGAGAAGGTCGGCGGCGTCGCCGAGGACCTGACCTGGGAGATCTTCCGCGACACGCTGATCGAGCAGGCCGAACAGGGCGTCGATTACTTCACGATCCACGCGGGCGTGCGGCTCGCCTATATACCGATGACCGCCAAGCGCGTCACCGGGATCGTCTCGCGCGGCGGGTCGATCATGGCGAAATGGTGCCTCGCGCACCACAAGGAGAGCTTCCTCTACGAACGCTTCGACGAGATCACCGAGATCATGCAGGCCTATGACATCGCCTATTCGCTCGGTGATGGTCTCCGCCCCGGCTCGATCGCCGACGCCAACGACGAAGCGCAGTTCAGCGAGCTCTACACCTTGGGCGAACTCACCCACCGCGCGTGGAAGAGCGACGTCCAGGTGATGATCGAGGGCCCCGGCCATGTGCCGATGCACAAGATCAAGGAGAATATGGAAAAGCAGCTCGAAGTGTGCGGCGAGGCGCCGTTCTACACGCTCGGGCCGCTCACCACCGATATTGCGCCGGGCTACGATCATATCACCAGCGGAATCGGTGCCGCGATGATCGGTTGGTACGGCACCGCGATGCTTTGTTACGTCACGCCCAAGGAGCATCTGGGCCTCCCCGACCGCGACGACGTCAAGGTCGGCGTGGTGACCTACAAGCTCGCCGCGCACGCCGCCGATCTCGCGAAGGGCCACCCGGCGGCCAAGATGCGCGACGACGCCCTGTCGCGCGCGCGCTTCGACTTCCGCTGGCGCGACCAGTTCAACCTGTCGTTGGACCCGGACACCGCCGAGCAGTACCACGACCAGACGCTCCCCGCAGAAGGCGCCAAGACCGCGCATTTCTGCTCGATGTGCGGGCCGAAATTCTGTTCGATGAAGATCACGCAGGAAGTGCGCGACTTTGCGGCGAAGCAGAACGGCCCGGCGGACGGCTTCCTCGCGGCGGGCGCGGGGCAGGCGGTCGACGCGGACCGCGCGGCGTTCGCCAAGGGCACGACGCATGCCGATGCGGAGGCCGGAATGGCGGCGATGAGTGAAACCTTCCGGGAGAAGGGCGGGGAGATTTACCTGCCGGCGGAGTAAGCGCGCCCGTCCGTCGCCCCGGCCTTGTACAAGACTTCTGCGGGCTCCTGTGAAAGCAGGAGCCCGGGAGTCCTAGGCGCGATAGGCCGTTGCTCTGCGCGGCAACGCAAGGGTGGGCAGCGTCCGGCTCTGACGCTCCCGCGACAAGACCATTTGGCCTCATGGCAATCAAACCTTCCAAAAGCGCGACCGACACAAAGGAAGCGCCAATAACGGCATCGTTACACCCTTGAAACTATCCTTAGGAGGAACGAGGAAAATCGAGTAAGCTGCGCCAGAACAAGGAAAATCGCGGTGGATATAACGGCAAAGTCAGCCGCCCAGAAAGAGGGTGAGGCAGAAGTCGACACGTTCCGCCGGGAACTTGGCCCGTTCGTCGTGGCTGCTCAGAAGACCCGCATGCCGATGGTCTTTACGGATGTGGAGCCCGGCCACCCGGTCATCTTCGCAAATGACGCCTTCCTGAAGCTGACGGGCTATGCGCTGGAGGAAGTGCTCGCCAAAAGCTTTCAGTCCTTGCTCGCCGTGGGAGTCGACCCGGAAACGATGACGACCGTCGAATCGGCATTCCGCGGAGAGTGCGATCACGAGCCGGAGATACACTACAGGCGCAAGGACGGCAGCGAGTTCTGGGCGTCGATGTTCGTCAGCCCGGTTTGCGACGACGGCGGTACGGTCGTTCAGCATTTCGTATCGCTCGTCGATCTAACGAACCACCGCCAAGACAACGCTCGGTGCAAGATGCTGATCGACGAGCTCAATCATCGGGTCAAGAACACCTTGTCGACGGTCCAGTCGATCGTCACTCAGGCGCTCCGCCGGCCGGCCGAACCCGCCGCGATCCGGGAAGCGATCGAGTCGCGCATCCTTGCCCTGTCGCGGTCGCACGACCTGCTGACCAACACCAATTGGGAGGGCGCTGGCCTTCACGAACTGGTCGATACGGCCCTGCACCCGTTCAAGGTCGTCACGGGCCGCACCGAGCGGTTCACGATCGTCGGCGACAATGTGCATTTGTCGCCCAAGACCGCGCTCTCGGTCGCGATCGCCCTCCACGAGCTTGCCACCAACGCCGTAAAATACGGTGCCTTTTCGAACGATGCGGGCAAGATCGCGATCGACTGGACGATGCCTTCGGCGGCCAAGGATCGGCTCTTGCTGCAATGGCGGGAGAGCGACGGACCCCCGGTGACGCCGCCGACGCACAAGGGGTTCGGATCATGGGTCATCGAGCGCGGCCTGGCGCACGAGCTCGGCGGCGCGGTGACGCTCGACTATCTGCCCGCCGGCGTGACGTGCACGATCGAGATACCGGTTTCGACAGAGACGGAAGAATGACCGGCCTTCTCGCCGGCCGCAGGATCCTCGTGGTCGAGGACGAGATGCTCGTCCTGATGCAAATCGAGATGGCGCTGGAGGATCTCGGCTGTTCCGCGGTCTGCGCCGCAGCCAGCGTTGCCGAGGCCGCCGCAATCCTCGTTGGAGAAAGCTTCGATGCAGCAATGCTCGACGTCAACCTGGGGGGAGAGAAGAGTTACCCGGTCGCCGATATGCTGATCCGGCGTAGCATCCCGTTCGCGTTCTCGACCGGCTATGGTGATCTTGGAGATCGCACGGACCTGTACGATCGGCCGATGCTCCGGAAGCCCTATGCGCACGCGGATTTCGAGGCAGTGCTGGCAAAACTGATCGCCGACCAGCCTTCGCCGCCAGCGGCATTAGCACCGTCCCCCGCGTCTGCCGAACGAGGTCGCGCCGGTGACGGAGACCGGACAGAAGCGCTGTAACGCGGGGTAAGGGTCTGGTATCTTTCCGAATGCTCACAGTTCGGCGAATTGCCGTCATCCGTCCCGCATTTGCCTTGGCCACTTCTGCCGCGCTGGTGGCGTCCGCTGGCGCTGCCGCGAACGGTCCCGACAAAGGCATCGCATTCGATAACGCATATGAGACCAGATCTGCTGAAAGCCTGTCGGGCCTGTTGGCGATGAAGCTCGCCAACCTTGCAGAAATCGATCCGGATCATCCGCTCGCCTCGAACCGTGCGACGCAGACCCTGAGCATGTTCGGACGCGAAGACCTCATCGCGTCGAGCAGCAAGAACTTCGCGGCAACGCACTGCGCAGCGCTGATGCCGACGGCCAACGTCCTCGATGAAATCGCGCGACGTGCGCGGCAGACATCGATCGTCATCGTCAACGAAAGTCACGAGCGGTCGGAGGGGCGTGGATTCACGGCAATGCTGGCGGCGCGACTGCGACCGCTCGGGTATGATGCGCTCGCGCTGGAAGCACTGCAAAACGATCCGCCAACCACGCCGAAACAGTATCGCGCCCCGTTTGTCCGGCAGCCGAACCTTCCGTATTTCGACGATGACGATGGTTTCTACCTCGGCGAAGCGGCATTCGGCAGAATGGGCCGACGCGCCAAAGCGTTGGGCTACCGGCTCGTTTCCTACGAGGCCAATCCCAACGACGGGTTGCCGTCAGGCGCGACGCTTGCGCAACGAATCGCCGTACGAGAGGAGGAACAAGCCGCCAACCTGGCGGCGTTCCTGAAGGAGCACCCCGGCACGAAGCTTCTGGTCCATGTCGGATATCAACACGTACTTGAGGTTCCCCGCGCCGACGGTTCGAAGTGGATGGCGGCGCTCCTCAAGCAAAAGACGGGCATCGATCCGTTGACGATCAGCCAGACCGACTGTCGCGGCGGCGGCGAGGCAGACCGTCTCGCTGTCCTCCCGGCCGATCAGCCGCCCGGGTCGTTCGATCTGGTTGTCGACCACCCGCCGGCCCGCTTCGACCGAGGGCGTCCCGTATGGCGCGAGAAGGCGGGAGACCGGCCGGTCAGCGTACCCGCCGCCTTGCGTCCGTCGGTCGGCTGGCGGGTGATCGAGGCCCGCCCGCTGGACGAGCCGGCCACGTCGGTTCCGATGGATCGTGTGGCGATCAGACCCAAGGAAGACGTCGCCCTGATGCTGCCGCCGGGGCGCTACCGGTTACGCGCCATCGACGTGACGTGGAGCAACCCCAAGGCCGTCAAATCCACCCGCTGAGGGAGCGGTAAACTACGGAACCTTCAGCCAAAAAGGCACCTCGTCCCCCAAAACGATCCGTTGCCGAAACGACTCTCCCGACGGGCCCGCCCATGCTATCCTCCGCCCAGTTCCGGGGGGAATCACGATGATGTTGGGTCTGTCGCTAGCAGCCTTCACCGCGCTCCACACCGCGATCAACCTCGTCGCGATCGCCGCGGGACTGGTGTTCTTCGGCGCATTGACGACCGGACGCTGGTGGAAGACCGCCAACACCGTCTTCCTCGTCTTCACGATCCTGACCAGCGTGACCGGCTTCCTCTTTCCGCCCAAGCCGATCGGGCCACCGTTCGTCTTCGGCGTCGTCTCGTTGCTGCTGCTCGCGGTCGCAGTCTATGCGTTGTACGGTCGGCGTCTGGCCGGACGGTGGCAGTGGGCGTATCTCATCCCCGCGCTGCTCGCACAATGGCTCGACATGGTCGTGCTGGTGGTGCAGTCGTTCCAGAAAATACCGATATTACATGGGCTTGCGCCAACCGGCGGGGAGCCGTCGGTCCTCGCGGCGCAAGCGCTGGTGGTGCTGCTCGTCGGCTATGCCGCGTGGCGCGGGCTGCGGCTGCGGCGCGCCTGAGCTGCCCTGCGGCAGCGCCCGCGCGTGGCCGTCCTGTGCGACCTTGACGATCTTCGCGCGTTACGCGCGCGCCAGCCCCAACCAGCGCCGCGCACCTCCGATCCGTCGCAACACCAGCCGTTCCACCGCCAGCACCAGCAGCAAGGTCCCGCCGAACAGCGGCATATAGACCCCCAGCACCACGATCGCGGCGACCAGCACCGGCCCGAACCGCGGTCGCGTCAGCGGGATCGGCGCGCCGAGCAGCCCGACCGGCCGCCTGCGCCACCACAGCACCGCGCCCGACCCGGCAAGCAGCGCGAGCATCGCCGCGACCAGCGTCCCCGCGATCTGGTTGGCCAGCCCGAACAGCGCGCCTTCATGGACCGCGATGCCGTACCCGATCAGCCGGTCGATCCAGTGCCGCTGTGCAAAGCCGCTCCGACCAAGCACGCGCCCCGTCGCGCCGTCGACTTGCGCGTCCGAGCGCTGCGGTCGGTTCGCCGAGTCCGAACTCACCGACCACGCGCCCCCCGGCGTCTTGGGCGGCGCGACCAGCACCGGCGCCGCGATCCCGAGCGGCCGCGCCGCCGCCACGACCCGCGACAACGCGCCCGCCGGCAGCGGGGCAGGGGCAACCGCCTGCATCGGCATCCCGGCCATTCCGGCGTGCCCGGCGTGCGGGTCCGCGCTGGGCGGTGCGATCGGCGGCTTGCCCCCGATCGTCCAGTCGACCGGCCCCTTGCTCGTCCCCGTCAGCGCGCGGACCTCGACCAGATAGCTCCCCCAGCCCTTCGCCCACGGCAGTCCGGTCAGGATCAGCCCCAGCGCGAACACCGAGACCCACACCCCGGTCGTCGCATGCAGGTCCCGCCAGAACCGCCGCTTGCCGCCCCCGAGCCGCGGATACAGCACCCCGCCAAGCCCCCGCGCGCCCCGCGGCCACCACAGATACAGCCCGGTCAGCAACATCGTCACCGCCCAGCACGCCGCGATCTCGACGATATAGCTGCCGATGGTCCCCGCGAGCAGCGTCCCGTGCAGCCGCGACAGCAGCGGAAACAGCCGCGCATCCTCGCGCACGACCTGCAGCACCCGCAGCGTCGCCGGATCGACATAGACCCGGCTGTCCACGCCCGCGCGCCCGACGATGACGCGCACCGCATGGCCAGGCGCATCGGGCAGCACGTACTTGCGCAAGACCGACCCCGGCACCGCGCGCAGCGCCGCGGCGGCTTGCGCGTCCGGCGACTGTGCGGGTGCCAAGGTCGCCAGATGGTCGAACCGCTGGTCGATCCACGCCTCCACCTGCGGCCGCCACAGATAGAGCGATCCGGTCAGCGCCAGCCACAGCACGAACGGGATGCACACCAGCCCGGCATAGAAATGCCAGCGCCAGACGCTGTTATACCACCGGGTTCCGGATGCCTGAACGCTCATAGCCGTGCCGTTACTTCCGCGCTGATCGTGCGCTGGGGGAAGGGGTGGAAGAGGAAATATCTCGCGTTGTTGAGGTTGTCGACGCCGACCGCGAAGGCGTAGCGCGGCGTCACCTCGAACCGCGCGCGGGCATCGATCACGAAGTAGCGGTAGAAGCCCATATACGTGTTCCCGACCGTGTCGCTGTTGTCGAGCGTCGCATAATTGCGGCTGGCGTAGCGCGCCGCGGTGGTCAGCGCGACGCCCGTCGTGGGCCGCCACGTCGCCACCGCGCTCGCCTTCCAGCGCGGGACCGAGGGGAGCAACTTGCCGATCGCGGCGGGGAAGGCGCGGTTCGCGCGTGTTGTCGCCTCGGTATAGGTCACGCTCCCCGACAGATCGACGCCGCGCACCGGAAAGTCGGACCGCGTCCCCGCCAGCTCGACCCCGCGCGCACGAGTCCGGTCGACGTTCTGGACATAGGTATAGGCAACCGCCGACCCCGCCACCAACGGCGCGGACTGCGAGATCAACGCATCCTCGATCGATTCATTAAACAGCGCCAGCCGGACCTCGCCCCCCGCATCGCGCCGCTCGATCGCAAGTTCCTCGGACAGCGCACGCTCCGGGCGGAGCGTCGGATCGGGGACGGTCACCACCGCCCCCGTCGTCACCGCCTGGTAGAGTTCGCCGACCGTCGGGAAGCGATACGCCTTGCCGAACGATGCACGCACCGTCCAATGCTGCGCCGGGACAAAAGCGAGCGACGCCTTGGGCGAGAAGCCCGTCGCGGTGCGGACCGGCTGGGCAACCGACAGCGCAGGCGTGCTCGAGAAATTGAACCCGTCATACGCACGCCAGTCCTCATAGCGCCCACCCACCGTCAGCGTCAGCGGATCGGCGATCCGCACCGCATCCTGCGCCCACACCGCAGCGGTCCGTGTCTTCCCCCGCGACGCCTGGTTGAGCGCGCCCTGCGGCCCGGCGATCCAGTCGGTGGTGGCATAGCGGTTGCTGTTCACGGTGTAGCGATCCCAATGCACCCCGGCGCTAAGAGTATGCGTCGCCGCAGCATCGGAGCGCCACGCGCCTTTGGCGTCGAACGTTTCCCACCCCGTGCCATCCAGCCGCGTGATATTGCCCGCTCCCCCGTCGAACGCCGCGGGGAGCACCCCGGTGGGGCTCCGCTGCGTATCCTTGGCGAAGTCGTACAGCGTCCCGATCACCTGCCAGTCGAACCGCCCGTCCTTTCCGGTCGCGGACAGCGCGTGCGACCAGTGGCGCTGGTCATAGCGATAGACGCCGCTCGAGAACGCGCCGGTATAGACGGGTGTACCGCCCCCGGTCACGCTGAGGTAGGTCTCCGCGGTCGAGTCGGTATCGTTGCGGAACAGCCCGCCGACATAACTCAGGCGCAGTGCGGGCGAGACGTCGAACGCCGCCTTGAGCTTGATGTTGTCCTGCGCCTGCTGCTCGATCCCGCCGCTCCCGAGCACGCGGATCGCGGCGCCGGTGCGGTTGCGGTCTGCGACCCCGCCGGTCGTCCCCGCCGGGTTGGTGGCCGCGGTGACATAGCTCGTTGGCTGGCTTCGGCTGTCGGTATGCGTCACGCTGCCGAACAGCGACAGCCGTCCGAACCGGTCCCCCAGCGTCGCCGCGATCTGCCGTGCGGGGAGCGTCGCCTTGGCGCCGTACAGGTCGAACGTCTGGAGGCTGGTGCCCGCGCTCAGCGTCCCCTCGAGCCGGTCGGGCAGGCGCGTCGTAATGTTGACGACCGCGCCGATCGAGTTTCCCGCATAGGCCGCCGAGAACGGACCGTAGAGCACGTCGATCCGCGCGATCTCCTCGGGGCTGACCATCCCCCAGCGCGGGCTGGCGGAGGTGTTGTTGTTCCCGATCAGCGCCGACAGCAACGCGCCATCGGCATATATCAGGCTCCGCGCGCTCGACCCGAGCCCCGAGGTGCGCGTTGCAAGCGGGGCCTGCGTGTCGCCGATATGGCGTTTGCGGACCACGAGGCTGGGGAGGTATTTGAGCGTATCCTCCACGTTGACCGCGTTGATCGTCGTCGCGATCTCGGCGGCGGTGACGCTCGCATGGCTATTGGGGGCGGCTTCGATGGTTCGGGTCTGGCGCTCCGCTATGACGAGAATGTCGTCGGTACGGCGCGCGTCGAGGGCTGCGACAGGGGCGGGTGCGGTGCTGGCCAGCACGGCCAGCCCCGACACGGCACCGCGCAGGCGAATGCGGTCGATCATGGAATTCCTGTTCGATAACGGCCGTGGCCGTTCACACGGGGGCACGCCGTCGGGCGTGCGATCGGTCTTTCAGGGTCGCGTGCGCGAGACCGTCCGATCCGCGGCGATGCGGCGGCACGGATCAGGCCATGGCAAGGCTCGGCGAACCGAGCGCGCGGACACCGTCAGGCGTGTGCGGGTGGTCCGCGCAGCGGTGGGCGCAGGAAGGGACGCGGGCGGATCGGCGCGTCCGGTCGCTGGAACAGCGCAGCCGCCACGACGGAAGCAAAGGCGATCGCCAGCAGGACGATATCGGCGCCGCCGAGACTCGGCGCGGTCAGCCCGGCGAAGGCGCAGGGTGCTTCGGGCTTGGCCGGAATCTGGTGCCCGCCATCGCCACGCCCCGGCAATGCGTGATCCGGCATCGCGTGATCCGGCATCGCATGATGCTGCATCCCGGGCATCATCCCGGCGGCGGCAGGCGCAGTCGTGGGATCGGAGGGCTGCGCCATGCCGGAGCACAACACCAGTTCGATGCCGTTTGCGGTCGCCATCGGCATGAACCCTGCGGGAACGATCGCGCGCATCAGCAACGCACAGACGATCACCGCCCAGACCAGCGCCGTGTTGCTTTGCAGGAAGGGCCGGAGGGCAGCCATTGCGGCGTGGTAGCGGCGCGCGCGTGCGCTGTCACTTGGACAAACCGTCACCCCCCGCTTGCGACCGATCCGGCACTGGCGCGTTTCGGGGGGATGACCGATTTTACCCTTCCGCTCGATGGTGGCTGCTTCTGCGGCAAGATCCGCTACCGGATCGACCAGCCACCGCTGTTCACGATGGCGTGCCACTGCAGCGATTGCCAGCAGATGACCGCATCCGCCTTTTCGCTGGGCCTGGCGATACCCAAGGCGGGGTTCAGCCTGCTATCCGACGTTGCCCCGCGCACGATCGACAAGACCGCGGATTCGGGGGCGACCTCGACGCGCTATCTTTGCCCCGATTGCGCCGGATGGACACATACGACGACGACAGGCTCGCCCGACAGCGTGATCGTGCGGCCGAGTTCGCTCGACGACGCGGCGTGGGTCCGCCCGATCGCAGAGATCTTTACGCGATCCGCGTTGCCGTGGGCACGGCTTGCGACGGCGTTCAGCTATGAAACCGAGTTCACCGACCCATCGCCGATCGTCGCGGCATTCGAAGCGAGCGACATCCGCCCGTCCTGAACGCCCGTCCTGAACGCCCCTCCTGAACGATTGGGTTCGCGGCACTGATCGGACCCCGGAAAACGAAAAAAGGCGCGCCCATCGCTGGGCGCGCCTCTCTCGAACGGTAGGAGTTGCGCTTACTTGAAGCGAACGCCGATGCCGCCCATGATGCGGTGACGCGAGGTGTTGTCGTTATACTGCGAGAACACATACTGCGCGTTGACATAGACCGGCAGACGACCCTCGGTGACCGTGTACTCGGCACCGCCGCCGACCTGATAGCCGGTCGTGTTGACATGGTCGTAGAACGAGGTCTGCGTGGGCGTGTTGGCATCGAACCGCTTGCGCTGCTCGTTGGTGACGTAACCGCCCTTGGCGAAGACCATCGCACGCGGCGTGACCAGATAGCCTGCGCGGACGCCGACGCCGAATTCCTCGAACGACTTGTGGCAAACCGAACCGCCGTTGGATGCGCCGCAATTCTCGGTCCAGTCGTTTGCACGCCAGTAGGTTGCTTCCGGACCGACGACGATACGGTCAGCGATCACGCCGTCGAAACCGATCGTGGCACCGTAGCCGAACTTGTCGTTATGACGACCCTGCGACTGGAAACGATCGCCGCCGAGGTTACCCTCGAGGCGGAAACCGCGGAACGAGGTGTTGCTCGTGCCTTCGCTGGCGGCGGTGGTGGTGACTTCCTGAGCCGATGCTGCACCCGTGGTGAGTGCTGCGACAGCGGCTGCAACCATCAAAATTTTACGCATGTGTGTTCTCCATTGACGACGCCCAAACACGCGACGGATCGAAGTGATCCTTTGGTATGAGGCGTTTCCCGGAACCTGTTGCATCGCAGCAACACTTCATGGCGACGGTGTCGGGCGGAGCACGGCGCGTAGGGCCATCCGCCAGGGGTTCCCGCGTAGCATGTTGACTCGCTCGCATAATCCGCGCGATACGGAACATAAGATGAACAAATATGACCGAGTCGATCGCCTCGCTGCGCCATTTGAAGCGCCAGATCGCCGCCATAGAGCAGCGCGAGGGGCTGTGCGATTCCGCGGTCGACACGGTTCGCGTGGGAACGGGACATGACGGAATCGATCAGGCGATCGGCGGCGGATTGGCCCGCGGTCGGTTGCATGAGGTGTTCGCGCACGACGCTGCGGATGCAGGGTGCGCGGCGGGGTTCGTCGGGATGCTCGCGGTCCGGCTGGGGGGGGCGCTCGTCTGGTTGCGCGAGGATGCGGCCGAAAAGCAGGGCGTCCTCCACGTGGGTGGCCTGGTCGAACTCGGGATCGACCCATCGCACCTGATCCTGGGCGTGTTGCCCGATCCGCTCGCGGTGCTCCGCGCGGCGGCGGATGTGGTGCGGTGTCCGGCGGTGGGGGTGGCGGTCATCGAAATGCGCCGCAACCCGGCCATGCTCGATCTGACCGCAGGGCGCAGGCTTGCGCTGGCGGCGGAAAGTTCCGGCGTCACGGTGCTGCTGCTGCGGATCGATGCGCAGCCTTCGCCCAGTGCGGCGGATACGCGCTGGTCCGCCAGCGCCGCGGCGTCCGCGCCGCTCGAGGCGAACGCGCCGGGGTATCCGGTGCTCGATGTAACGCTTTTGCGCCAGCGTGGTCGTCCCGGCGACGGGCGCTGGCTGGTGGAGTGGGACCGTGACCAAGCAAGCTTCCGCGCAGCGGGTGCGCCGCGTCGATCCGACCATGACGGCGCCCGAGACCCTCGCCGAGACTCTGGCATCATCGCCGCCACAGTCCGCCCGGCGGCATCTGGCACTGTGGTTTCCCTTCCTGTCGAGCGACCGGCAATCCCGCACCCGGGGTTCCGCCGCGTCGGCTGACACTATGGTCGATCCGGGGGTCGATACAGGGGTCGATCCGGGGGCTGACGCACCGTTCGTCTTCGTCGAAAAGCAGCGTGGCGCGATGCGGATCACCGCGGTCGATCCGCGTGCGCACGCGCTTGGCCTGTCGCCGGGGATGGCGCTGGCGGATGCGCGTGCGATCCTGCCCGATCTCGCCGCGCACGATGCCGCCCCCGCCGCCGACCAGGACTGGATCGAGCGGATCGCGGACCTGTGCGAACGCTACACCCCGATGGTCGCGCTCGACGAAGCCGACGGCATCACGCTCGACATCACCGGCTGCGCGCATCTGTTCGGTGGCGAGGACGGCCTGGTCGCCGACCTCGAGCAGCGCCTCGCCAGCTGGGGCGCGCAACTGCGCCATGCGGTCGCGGGCAGCCCCGATGGTGCGCAGGCGCTCGCGCGGTTCCAGACGATGCCTGCCGCGAGCGAGACGGCAGCACTGCGCCGGCTCGATGTCGCGGCGCTGCGGTTGCCCGACGAAACGCTGGTCGCGCTCCGCCGCGCCGGATTGAAGACGCTCGGCGATCTCGCGGGACGTCCGTCCGCGCCGATCTCTGCGCGTTTCGGCGAGGAAACCACCGAGACGCTCGCACGGCTGCTCGGCGATCTCGACAGCCGGATCCAGCCGCGCCGTCGCTTGCCAGCGATGTTCTTCGAACGCCGCTTTGCCGAACCGATCGCGCGGACCGAACATGTCCTCGACGTGATCGACGATCTCGCGACGGAGGCATCGCAGGCGCTGGCGGAGCGCCACAAGGGCGGGCGGCGTTTTGCAGTGCGCTTGTTCCGCAGCGACGGGCAGGTGCGCGATCTTGCAATCGAGACGGGGCTCCCCGCACGCGACCCGCCGACGCTGCTGCGGCTGTTCCGTGAACGGATCGACGCGCTCGCCGATCCGCTCGACCCCGGCTTCGGGTTCGACATGCTGCGCTTCATCGTGCCGCGGATCGAGCCGCTCGCGCCGACGCAATTGCAGCTTGAGGGCGGCGCGATCGGCGACGATGCGATGGCGGCGCTGGTCGACCGGCTCAGTACGCGGGTCGGGCGGACCCGGATCCGGCGCTTCGTCGCGCGCGACAGCCATATTCCCGAACAGGGCGTGCTCAGTATCCCCGCGCTCGACGCGCCGACCGCGCCCGTGCCTGCATGGCAACCGCTCGACCCGGGCGAGCCGCCGCTGCGCCCGATCCATCTGTTCGATCCGCCGCAGCGGATCGAAGTGATGGCCGAAGTTCCCGACGGCCCGCCGCATCGCTTCCGCTGGCGGCGGACGCTGCACGACGTGACGCGGTTCGAAGGCCCCGAGCGGATCGCCGCAGAATGGTGGAAGCGGATCGATGCCGCCGGGCTGACGCGCGATTATTACCGCGTCGAGGATACGCGCGGACGGCGCTTCTGGATCTTCCGCCACGGCCTGTACGATCGCGAGAAGCCCGATCCCGACTGGTATGTCCACGGCCTGTTCGCATGACCGGTTTTGCCGAACTGGTCGCGGCGAGCAATTATTCCTTCCTGCGCGGTGCCGCGCATCCGCATGAAATGGTTGCCGAAGCGCTCCGGCTCGGGCTCGACGGGATCGGTCTGGCCGATCGCAATACGGTTGCGGGCGTCGTCCGTGCGCATGTCGCGCTCGAATCGGCGGTCAAGGAAGCGGCGGCGGCGGGGCTGCCCGATTTGCAGTTCCGGCTGGTCGTCGGCGCGCGGCTGGTGTTTTCGGACGATACGCCCGACATCGTCGCCTATCCGGCGACGCGGTTCGGCTGGGGGCGGCTGACGCGGCTGCTGACGCTGGGTAATTTGCGCGCCGAAAAGGGCGATTGCGAGCTGCATTTCGCCGATTTGCTCGATCATCACGAAGACTTGCTGCTGATCGTGCTCGGTAAGGAGCAGGATCTGGGCGTTCTGCAAACGCTCCGCGCCGCGTGCGGGGATCGGGTGTGGCTCGGCGTGACGATGCTGCGGCAGGGGCGCGACCGGCGGATGCTCGCGCGGATGCAAGCGGTCGCGCAGGCGGCACATGTCCCGCTGCTCGCGACCAACGACGCGCTCTATGCGGGACCGGCGCAGCGACCGCTCCACGACGTGCTGACCTGCATCCTCCACGGCACGACAATCACCACCGCCGGGCGGATCCTCGCCGCCAATGCCGAACGGCATCTCAAACCCGCCGACGAGATGGTACGGCTGTTCCGCGATTGCCCCGATGCGGTCGCGCAGAGCCGCGTGATCCTCGACCGGATCACCTTCACGCTGCGCGATCTCAGCTACGAATATCCGCACGAACCGATCCCGTACGGCTGGGAACCGCAGGACTGGCTCGAGCATATCGTGCTCGAGGCGGCGCACCAGCGCTACGGCGAAACGCTGTCCCCCAAGGTCGAGGCGTTGCTCGCGGAGGAATTCCGCCTGATCCGGTCGCAGAAATACGCCTTCTACTTCCTCACCGTCCACGATCTCGTCCGCTTCGCGCGCGCGCAGACCCCGCCGATCCTGTGCCAGGGGCGCGGGTCGGCGGCGAATTCGATCGTGTGCTTCCTGCTCGGCGTGACCTCGGTCGATCCGGTCCAGCACGACCTGCTGTTCTCGCGCTTCGTGTCCGAGGAACGCAGCGAGCCGCCCGATATCGACGTCGATTTCGAGCACGAACGCCGTGAGGAGGTGATGCAGTATGTCTATCGCCGCTACGGCCGCCACCGCGCCGGGATCGCCGCGACCGTCATCCATTATCGCCCGCGCAGCGCGGTGCGCGAGGTGGGGAAGGTGCTGGGCTTCACCGAGGACGTCACCGCGCGGCTCGGCAGCACCGTCTGGGGCAGTTTCGCGAGCAAGCTCGAGGACCGGCGCTATGCCGATGCCGGGCTCGACCCTACCAACCCCGCGATCGCGCGATTGAAGGGGCTGGTCGAACAGATCCTCGAATTCCCGCGGCATCTGTCGCAGCATGTCGGCGGGTTCGTGCTGACGCAGGACCGGCTCGACGAGACCGTCCCGATCCACAATGGCGCGATGCCCGACCGGACCTTCATCGAATGGGACAAGGACGATATCGACGCGCTCGGGCTGATGAAGGTCGACGTGCTCGCGCTCGGCATGCTGACGTGCATCCGCAAGAGCTTCGACCTGATGCGCCGGCACGGGCTCGGCGACCATGATCTCGAGGTCGATATCGCGGCGGATGATCCCGCGGTCTATGACATGCTGTGCAAGGGCGACAGCATCGGGGTGTTCCAGGTCGAAAGCCGCGCGCAGATCAACATGCTGCCCCGGCTCAAACCGCGCTCGCTCTACGACCTGACCGTGCAGGTCGCGATCGTCCGGCCCGGGCCGATTCAGGGCGAGATGGTCCACCCCTATCTGCGCCGCCGCAGCGGGATCGAGAAGGTCGACTATCCCTCGCCTGCACCGCCGCACAATCCCAACGAACTCAAGGACCTGCTCGGCAAGACTTTCGGCGTGCCGTTGTTCCAGGAACAGGCGATGAAGCTCGCGATCGTCGCGGCGGCATTCACCCCGGTCGAAGCGAACAAGCTGCGCCGCGCGATGGCGACCTTTCGCCATACCGGCGGGATGGACGACTTCCGCGTCAAGATGGTCGAGGGGATGGCGGCACGCGGTTATGATCGCGACTTCGCCGAACGCTGTTTCCAGCAGATCGAGGGGTTCGGCAGCTACGGCTTCCCCGAAAGCCATGCGCTGTCGTTCGCGCGGCTCGTCTACGTGTCGTCGTGGATCAAATGCCACCAGCCCGCGGTGTTCGCCTGCGCGCTGCTCAATGCGCAGCCGATGGGCTTCTATGCCCCCGCACAGATCGTCCGCGATGCGCGCGAGCATGGGATCGCGGTCCATCCGGTCGACATCAACGCGAGCGACTGGGACAACAGCCTCGAACCCGACGATGCAGGCGTGCTCGGGCTGCGGCTCGGGTTTCGCCAGATGGACGGGTTCCGTCGTGCCTGGGCAGACGCGTTGGTCGCGGCGCGCGCGCGCGGGCCGTTCGCCTCGGTCGAGGCTCTGGCGCGGCGCGCGGCGCTCCCGCAGCGCGCGCTCAGGCTGCTCGCGGACGTCGATGCGTTCGGGTCGATCGCGCTCGATCGGCGGCAGGCCTTGTGGGAAGTCCGCCGCACCCCCGATGCAGCACTGCCGCTGTTCGCTGCCGCGAGCGCGCGCGAACTGGGGGAGGAGCCCGACATGGCGCTTCCGCTGATGAGCGCGGCAGAGCAGGTGGTGGTCGATTACAAGACGCTGCGGCTGTCGCTCAAGGATCACCCGATGAGCTTCCTGCGCGCAACGCTCACCGACGAAGGGATCAGCAGTTGCGCGCGCACCAGCGCGGTCAAGGCCGGGTCGCGCGTACGGACCGCGGGGATCGTGCTGATCCGGCAACGCCCGGGGAACGGCAATGCGATCTTCGTGACGATCGAGGACGAGACCGGCGTCACCAATGTCGTGATCTGGGCCCGGCTGTTCGAGACGGTCCGCGCGCAGGTGATGGGATCGCGGCTGATGCTGATCGAGGGCGAAGTCCAGCGCAGCCCAGAGGGCGTCGTCCACCTGATGGCGAACCGGGTGCATGACCGCAGCGCGCTGCTCGATACGCTGGGGGAAGACACTGCGGTCCGCGTCCCGCTCGCGCGCGCGGACGAGATGGTCCGTCCGGTCCCGCCGCGGCATCCGCGTGATGCGCGGATCGTCCCCAAATCCCGCGATTTCCACTGATCCCGCAAGCACAAAAAAGGGCCGGTGCGTTGCCGCACCGGCCTAAGGTTGTCCGCAGGAGGAACATTGTGGGGCCAACCGGGTCACCGACCCGGCGGCCAATCTCTTCAATAATTGTACGCGCGCTCGCCGTGTTCGGTGATGTCGAGCCCGTTGTGCTCGACCTCTTCGGTCGGACGCAGGCCGATCGTGTACTTGAGCGCAAGGAACAGCACGGCGGAGATGCCGCCAGACCACACCAAAGTGATCCCGACCGCGGTCAGCTGCTTCATCATCTGCGCCGACATGCTGTAGTCGGCCGCCGCAACCGCGACCGCAGGGAACTTGGTGTAATCGAAATAGCCCTGTCCGCCGAGCGACGGTGCCGCGACGATCGCGGTGGCCAGCGCGCCGACGATCCCGCCGACGCAGTGGACCCCGAACACGTCGAGCGAGTCGTCATACTTCAGCCACGCCTTCACATAGGTGACGAAGATGAAGCAGATCGGCGACACGATGAGGCCGAGGACGATCGAGGTCATCGGTGCAGCGAACCCGGAAGCCGGGGTGATCGCCACGAGCCCCGCGACCGCGCCCGTCACCGCGCCGAGCAGCGACGGCTTCTTGTGGACGATCTGGTCGATCACTGCCCAGGAGACCGCAGCGGCGGCGGTAGCGACGAAGGTGTTGATGAACGCGACCGCGGTCACGCCGTTCGCTTCGAGGTTGGACCCCGCGTTGAACCCGAACCAGCCGACCCACAGCAGGCTGGCGCCGATCATCGTCATCGTCAGCGAGTGCGGCGGCATCGGCTCGCGGCCGAAGCCAAGCCGCGGACCGATCACGAGGCAGCCGACCAGACCGGCGATGCCAGCGTTGATGTGGACCACGGTGCCGCCCGCGAAGTCGAGCGCGCCGAGGTTGAACAGCCAGCCACCATCGGTCGGCGCATCGGGGAGGAAGTCCGGGCCAGCCCAGTACCAGACCATGTGCGCGATCGGGAAATAGACCAGCGTCAGCCATGCGACCACGAAGATGATCAGCGGGGTGAACTTCACCCGCTCGGCGAACGCCCCGACGATCAGCGCGGGCGTGATGCACGCGAAGGTCATCTGGAAGCAGACATAGGCCAGTTCGGGAATGTAGACGTTGTTCGAGAAGGTCGCCGCCAGCGTGGTACCGTCAACGCCCTTGAGGAACGCCTTGGAAAGACCGCCGAAGAAGTGGTTCTCGCCGCCCGACGTAAACGCGATCGAATAGCCGTAGGAGACCCACAGCAGCGCCGCGACGCAGACGATCATCATCACCTGCATCAGCACCGACAGCATGTTTTTGGTGCGCACGAGGCCGCCGTAGAACAGCGCGAGGCCGGGCACCGACATCATCAGCACGAGGGCCGCCGAGATCAGCATCCAGCTGGTGTCGCCCTTGTTGACCATCGTCGCCATCTGCGCGGCATCGGGGGCTTTTATTGGGCCGGCCGCAGCCTGTGCCCAGGCGGGCAGTGCCGCGAAGACGCTAGCCCCCGCCAGAACCGCCAAACCCGTCTTGATTCCTGGCTTCATCTCTACCCCCTTCACAGCGCGGTCTCGTCGGTTTCGCCGGTGCGGATCCGAACCGCTTGTCCGACATCGAGCACGAAAATCTTGCCGTCACCGATCGCGCCGGTGTTGGCGGACGCCTGGATCGCCTCGACCACGCGGGACGCGATATCGCTGCCGCAGACGACCTCGACCTTGATCTTGGGGACCATGTTGGTGCTGTATTCGGCACCGCGGTAGATTTCGGTCTGGCCTTTCTGGCGCCCGAAACCCTTGACCTCGGTGACCGTCATGCCCGCCACGCCGATCTCGGTCAGCGCCTCGCGCACGTCGTCGAGCTTGAACGGCTTGATGATGCCTATGACGAGCTTCATGCGCGAACCCCCCTGTTTATTGGTCCTGGGGTTCTGCTGTGCAATCGACGTGCCAAATCGTTAACGACGCGATTTCGCGGTTGCGGCATGACAACACGGTTACGATTGCGTAAATTTTATGTGCACGTGCGAATGGATGCCTGAAAATGAGGCAGGTTGGGGTTTGAGGGAGGCTATGATTTCTAGTGCAGTCGAGAACCATGTGTGCGGCGGTGCGTCACGAAGCCTCCCACGCCGGGCGCGCTGCACGGCCCCACCCCAACCCCTCCCCTAAAGGGGAGGGGCTTGCCCGTGCTTCTTATTTCTTCTTGCCCCTCCCCTTCAGGGGAGGGGTAGGGGGTGGGGGGAGCCTCGCAGAGCACCCCGTACAGGGCGTACGGACAACCTCAGCCAGCGTCCGCCCCCAGGATCTCCCGCGCCGCGTCCGCATCCTCATCATCCACCATCACGCGGACCGGAATCAGATACTGGCTCCCGTCCGCGATGCTCGCATTGCCATCGAGCGCAATCGCCATGATCCCCTCGGACTCCAACCGCCCGATCACGATATACGCCTCGTTGCGCCCGAAGCGCCCGACTTCGACCAGGCTCATGCCGTCATTCCTTCCCCGGGGTGAAATCGCGCAGATCCGCGACCGTCTTCGCATCCAGCTTGCCGATCAGCGCGACGACGAGGTCGACCATCCGGTCGAAATCCGCCCGATCGATGATTCCGTTATGCGCATGCGTATAGCGCGCAGGGACGACGAGGTTGACCGTCGGCACGCCGCCATTGGTCGCCTGGATCGCCGCGCTGTCGTCGCCGTAACCCTGGACCAGATCATGCTGGAGCGGAATACGCGCGCCTTGCGCGGTCTCGTCGACCAGCCGGACGAACTTGCGGTTGGGCAGGGTGCTCGAATCGTACAGGAAGATCCCCGGCCCACCGCCGAGCATCGCCTGCGTCTCCTCCGGGTTGCGCCCCGGGCTGTCGCCCGTGATGCCGCCTTCGATCGCGATGCCGACATCGGGCTTGATCAGGTCCGCCGAGGTGCGCGCCCCGCGGAGGCCCACTTCCTCCTGCACGGTCGCGACGACGAACAGCTGGTTGGGGTGGCCGGTACTGCGAAGCCGCCGCAGCGCCTCGATGATCACCGCGAGCCCGACGCGGTCGTCCCACGCCTTGCCGAGATAGCGATCGCCCTTGCCCATCACCGTGAAGGGCGAATCCGGCACGACCGGATCCCCCGGCGACAGCCCGAGCGCCGCCACCTCCGCCGGGGTCTTCGCGCCGACATCGAGAAAGAGCGTGTCGCGCGGATAGACCTTGCTGCGTTCGTCGGCGGGGACGACATGAATATCGCGGATCCCGGTGACCGCATGGACCGGCCCCTTCTTGCCGATGATGATCCAGCGCTGGTCGGGGAGCGCCTGGTCAAGCCAGCCGCCGAGCATCTGCATCGAGAGATAGCCGGTCGGCGTCACGCGCCGCACCACCCCGCCAAGCTCGTCCATATGCGCGTCGAGCATCACCTTGGGCCCGCTCGACCCGTGCTGTGCGATCACCGAGCCGACGCCGTCATAGCTGACCTTGTCCGCCAGCGGCTTGAGTTCGCGCACCATGACCGCGCGAACCGCCTCCTCGAACCCGGGCGGGCCGGGCGCATCGGCCAGCTCGCCGAGCAAACGTTGCGTGCGGTCGCCCGATTGTGCCGCAACCGGACTGACGACAACCGCCATAGCCATGAAAACAGGCAGGAATTTCTTCATCAAACACACCCTCTGATCCAGCCGCATGGTTACAGGCGGTGGATACCGACGCAAGCGATCAGACGGCGCGAGGGATGCTTGCACGACCCAGTGCGCAGTCGAGCGCGGCGCGATCCCAGCCCGCAAGATCGGCGGCGGCATCATAGGTCGACTGGCAGAAGGCGAGCAGCGCCGCGTCCGGATCGGGCGCGGTACGGACCGCGTCATATGGGAGCAGGAATTCGCCCAGCCCTGCGTTCCATTCCGCCGCTGCCGGGCTGACCTTCGCTTCGGCATATTGGTCGGGTGCGGGATAGGCGTAGGCGTAGAAGGCGGCATTCGGATAGGCATCGCTGCCCGGCCAGAAGCCGACGCTCGCTTCCTCATGGCTGTAGGCGTCGCGCGTCACCGCATCGGGGAGGCCGGGGAAGCCGCCGGGGTGGGTCGGCGCATCGCGACCCGAGAAACGCGTGACCGCCAGATCGAAGCTGCCCCAGAAAAAGTGCACCGGGCTCGCCTTGCCGGTAAAACCGGTGCGAAACTGACCGAAAACGCGCGAAACCTGGATCAGAACGCGCCAGAACGCGCGCACGGCGTCTGCATCATAGGGCCTTTCGGCGTCATCCTGCGCGAAAGGAGGCACATCGGCCATCTCGCTCGGGGTGCCATCGAAGGTCGCGGGGATGTCGAGCTCGGTCAGGCAGGCGACCACCGTCTTGTGAAAATCCGCGATGCTGCCGGCGCGAAGCTCGATCCCGCGGCTGCGCCCGTCGCTGGTCATGAAGATCAGCCGGTCATGGAGCAGGTCGAACTCGATCTCGAGAATCCGCTCGCCGATATAGATCGCCGAGGTGGTAAGTCCGCGTACGGAAACATAAAACGGCACATGCCAGCTATGGTTGAGCCACGGCGTCAGCGCGAGCCGGACCTTGCCGATGATCTGCGTGCGAAGCTGGAGCCCGATCGCGGTCTCGCGCCACGCGGCCCAGTCGAGATCGGGCCAGGGGGACACTGTCGGCATCGTCATCATCCTACCCCGGCGTCACCCCGGCCAGCGCCGGGGTGACGGAAAAACCGCCCGTTGTCCGTTACATCGCCGTCCCGCCAACGGTCAGCCCGCCGACCAGCAACGTCGGCTGCCCGACGCCGGCCGGCACGCTCTGCCCGCCCTTGCCGCACATGCCGATGCCTTCGTCGAGCGCGAAATCGTTGCCGATCCCCTCGACCTTGGTCAGGCACGACGGACCGTCGCCGATCAGCGTAGCGCCCTTGATCGGCGCGCCGATCTTCCCGTTTTCAATGCGATACGCCTCGGTGCACGAAAAAACGAACTTGCCCGACACGATGTCGACCTGCCCGCCGCCGAACGCCTTGGCGAAGATGCCCGACTTGACTCGGCTGAGCAGCTCAGCGGGATCGTCATTCCCGCCGCGCATGAAAGTGTTGGTCATCCGCGGCATCGGCGCGTGGGCGAAGCTCTCGCGACGCCCGTTGCCGGTCGGCGCGACGCCCATCAGCCGCGCGTTGAGCCGGTCCTGGATATAACCCTTGAGAATCCCGTCCTCGATCAGCACGTTCTCCTGCGTCGGCGTGCCCTCGTCGTCGATCGACAGCGACCCGCGGCGATCCGCGATCGACCCGTCGTCGACCACCGTCACGCCCGGCGCGGCGACACGCTCGCCGATCCGCCCGGAGAAGGCGCTGGTGCCCTTGCGGTTGAAATCGCCCTCCAGCCCGTGGCCGATCGCCTCGTGCAGCAAAATCCCCGGCCAGCCCGGCCCGAGCAGCACGGTCATCTCACCCGCAGGGGCAGCGACCGAATCGAGATTGACGACGGCTTGCGCCAGCGCCTCGTCGATCGCGCGGTTCCACGTCGCGGGCTCCATCAGGTCGGTGTAGAGATAGCGCCCGCCGATCCCGAAGCTGCCGGTCTCGCGGCGGCCATTCTGCTCGACCACGATCGACACGTTGAGCCGCACCAGCGGCCGGATGTCGGTCGCCATGAAGCCATCGGCGCGGACGATCTCGACCACGTTCCAATTGCCCATCAGCGATACCGACACCTGCGCCACGCGCGGATCGCGCGCGCGCGCGGCGGCGTCGATCGTCTGGCACAAATTCACCTTGTCGGCGAAGGGGATCAGGTCGAGCGGATCGGCGTCGGTATAGAGATGCCGGTTGGTGGCGCGCGGCGGGGCGGCCTTGGGGCTGGCGGACGGATCGATCAGCGCCATCGTCTCGGACGCGCGCTTGATCGCGGCGGCGCTCAGTTCGTTGGCGTGCGCGAAGGCGGTCATCTCGCCCGACACTGCGCGGAGACCAAAGCCCGAATGCGTGTCGTAGCTCGCGGTCTTCAGTCGGCCATCGTCGAAGCCGAACGCCTCGGACTTGCGATATTGCAGGTAAAGCTCGCCGTCATCCGCCTTGCCGAGTGCGGCGGCGGTGAGGGCCTGGGCCTCGTCGGGGGACAGCTGTCCGTCATGATAGAGGAAAGCGCGGGGGTCTGCGGGACTCGTCATACCCCCGAATATAGGAGGCTCAGCGGCCTGCGCCATCCCCATGATCGTGCAAGCCCGCCTGATCGACGCCATCGGCGGGTCCGCCGATCAGGATGAAGCGGCGGTCACAATAGCCGCAATCGACGTAACCGGTCTCGTCGATCTCGAGAAAGACGCGCGGATGGCCGAGGCTCGCGCCGCCAGGAATGTCGGTCGCGCCGTCGCAGATGTTGCGGGCGTGGGTGACGCGGAGGATTTCGGGCGGGGCGATCATGGGGTCGCGATAGCAAGCCGGGGGGGAAGCTTCAACGGGTGTTTGGGTGGGGGGATGATCTTCCTACCCACCTCCCGTTCGTCCTGAGTAGCGACCGAGTAGGCGAAGCCGTATCGAGGGCGCGTATCGAAGGACATCGCGCGCAACCGTGCTTCGATACGCACCCTCGATACGCCGCCAAGCGGGGGCTACTCGGTCGCTACTCAGCACGAACGGAGAAGGGGAAACGCGTGCCCGACATACGGTTTTCCCCTTTCCGCCAGCCCCCCACCCCCGTACAGCAACCGGCATGACGGAAGCGGCCATCTCCATCGCCAATTTGAGCAAGACCTACAAAGGCGGCAAACAGGCGCTCGACGACGTGTCGTTCGACGTGCCGCGCGGCCAGATCTTCGGGTTGCTCGGCCCCAATGGCGCGGGGAAATCCACGCTGATCAACATCCTCGCCGGCCTCGTTAACAAGACCGGCGGGACCGCGTCGATCTGGGGCTTCGACATCGACCAGCACCCGCGCAACGCCAAGGTGTCGATCGGGATCGTCAACCAGGAGATCCTGTTCGACCCGTTCTTCTCGCCGTTCGAGACGCTCGAGATCCAGGGCGGGCTGTACGGCGTCCCCAAGGCGAAGCGCCGCTCGATGGAATTGCTCCGCGCGGTGCATCTGGAGGACAAGGCCAACGCCTATGCGCGCACGCTCTCGGGGGGCATGAAGCGCCGCCTGATGGTGGCCAAGGCGATGGTCCATTCGCCCCCCGTGCTGGTGCTCGACGAGCCGACCGCCGGCGTCGACATCGAACTGCGCCAGCAACTCTGGGCCTATGTCCGCTCGCTCAACGAGGCGGGGGTGACGGTGGTGCTGACGACGCATTACCTCGAGGAAGCCGAGGAATTGTGCGACCGGATCGCGATCATCAACCACGGCAAGGTGATCGCCAACGAACCGACGCGCGACCTGCTGGCGAAGGCGACCGAGAAGATGGTCGAGGTGACGGTCGACCGCGACGTCGCGGTGACGCCCGCCAACGCCTGTTTCCAGAAGATCGAGCTGAAGGGAACGCGGACGCTCGCGATCACCTACGCGAAGGACAAGGTCAACGCGGGCGAAGTGCTCGCGGCGGTGCAGGCGGACGGGTACGGCATCGTCGACGTGTCGACGCGCGAGGCAGATCTGGAGGACGTGTTCCTGAATTTGACGAGGGCAGCGAACGCCTGACGCGCTCAGCGGGGGCTGCGCACGCCGGTCACGAATGCCGCGTCCGCAGCAGCGCCAGTCCGAAGCCGATGAAGATCACCCCCGTCACGCGGTTGAACAGCCGCTTGACCGCCGGTCGCTCGAGATACCCCGCCAGCGACCGCCCGCCGAGCGCATAGACCCCGTACCAGAAGCTCTCCAGCACCGCGAAGGTCGCGACAAGGATCGCAAACTGTGGCGGCTTGGGGAAAGCGGGATCAACGAATTGTGGAAAGAAGGCGGCGGCAAACAGGATCAGCTTGGGATTGCTGATGCCGATCGCGAACCCGCCGCGGAACAGCGCACGAAGCGATAGCGTGCGGGGCAATTCGCCGTCGCTGACGTCGATCGGCGTCACGTTGCTGCGCCACGCCTTGACGCCGAGGTAGAGCAGATACGCCACCCCCGCATAGCGCAGCACATCGAACGCCCCCGGGACTGCAAGCAGCACCGTCGTGACCCCCGCCGCCGACGCGGTCAGCACCAGCACCAGCGCAAGCAGGCACCCGGCCATCGCGGCGACGCTGCGCTTCATCCCCAGTTCGACGCTGCGTGAAAGGATATGGAGCATGTTCGGCCCCGGCGTCCCGCACAGCAGGAAAACCGCGCCGGTGAACAGCCACCAGGTGTGAAGGGTCATCGTCATTCGCCACGGCCAAAGGTGATTTCGCAGCTATACGGCAGTCGGTACCGTAGCAAATCCAATCGACCGACGCGGCGCGCAGCGGTATCGGCGCGGTGCGGCGCGCGCTGCTAGGCAAGGCGGTCAAACCACGATACCAGCACGTCCAACAGGCGGGTGACGCCGGTCCGCCACGGCAATGGCCGGGGCAGGAAGTGGAGAAGCGATGCAGTCCGACGTCCTCATCATCGGATCCGGTGCGGCCGGACTGACCGCCGCGCTCAATCTGGCGGATCGCTTCAAGGTCACCGTGCTCGCCAAAGGACAGCTCAACGAAGGATCGACCGCCTGGGCACAAGGCGGGATCGCCGCGGTGCATGAAGCGGGCGACACGTTCGAGAGCCATGTCGAGGACACGATGATCGCGGGCGCAGGACTCAACGACCGCGCAACGGTCGAGATGGTGGTCGAACGCGCCCCCGCCGCGATCGCGCGGCTGGTCGAGCTGGGCGTACCCTTCGCGACCGAAACCGCCGACAATGGCGGCGGGCTGCACCTGACCCGCGAGGGCGGGCATTCGCATCGCCGGATCGTCCATGTCGCCGATGCGACTGGCTGGGCGGTGCAGGAAGCGCTGCAGCGCGCCGCGACCGAACACCCCAATATCACGCTCGTCCCCGACATGGTCGCGATCGACCTTGCGACCAGCCGGCACGAGGAACGCTATTCGGGCGCGGGCAACGTGTGGGGTGTCTATGCGGTCAACCGCGCGACCGGGCGGGTCGAGCTTCATACCGCGCGCGCGACGATCCTCGCCACCGGCGGCGCGGGGCGGACCTATCTCTTCTCGACCGCGCCGCGTGGCGCGACCGGGGATGGGATCGCGATGGCGTGGCGCGCGGGGTGCCGCGTCTCCAACATGGAGATGATGCAGTTCCACCCGACCTGCCTCTACAATCTCGACGTCAAGAATTTCCTGATCACCGAGGCGGTGCGCGGCGAGGGCGGCCAATTGCTGCTTCCAGAAAACGGCTATCGCTTCATGCCCGATTTCGACCCCCGCGCCGAACTCGCGCCGCGCGACGTCGTCGCGCGCGCGATCGATCATGAGATCAAGCGGCTCGGGCTCGATTACGTCCACCTCGACATCAGCCACAAGGGGCCGGACTTCATCCGCGAGCATTTCCCCAACATCCACGAGAAGCTGCTCGGGCTCGGGATCGACATGACGACCGACCCGATCCCGGTCGTCCCGGCGCAGCATTATACATGCGGCGGAATCGTCGTCGATCTCGACGGGCGGACCGATCTGCCCGGCCTGTATGCCGCGGGCGAGTGCAGCGAGAGCGGGCTGCACGGTGCGAACCGGCTCGCGTCCAACTCGCTGCTCGAATGCTTCGTGTTCGGCGAGGCATGCGCGCAGCATATCAGCGACCATTGGGACGAGCTTCCAGTGCCCCCGCCAATCCGCGCCTGGGATGAAAGCCGGGTCGAGGATTCGGACGAAGAGGTCGTCATCAAGCAGAACTGGACCGAAATCCGCCGCTTCATGTGGAATTACGTGGGGATCGTGCGCACGACCAAGCGGCTCCAGCGCGCGCAGAACCGGATCCGGATGCTGACCGAGGAGGTCAACGACTATTACGGCCACTTCCGCGTAACGCCCGACCTGATCGAGCTGCGCAACCTGCTCCAGACTGCGGAACTGATCGTACGCTCGGCGCTGGCACGCAAGGAATCGCGCGGGCTGCACTACACGCTCGATTATCCCGAGATGCTGCCGATGGCGCGCGACACGATCCTGGTGCCATAGCGCGCCAGATCGAGCGTTATTTCACGCGCGTCCAGGTCTGCGTGCGGCACCCGATGTTGGCGAAGACGCAGCCTTCGCCGACCAGCGTATTCGCATCAACCTGCCGGATCGTCCCCGTGATCGTCTGTCCCAGATCGGGGACCAGCACCGAGCCGTTCCACAGGCCCGTCTCGTTCTGGCGGAAGTCCTGGAACAGCATCGCACCGACCAGCGGCGCGCCGCCGCCACGTTGCGCGTCTGCTTCTGCTTGCGGGGTCGCCGCGATCACCTTGCCGCAAATCGCATCCCCGCACGGCTGGAACTGGACGCGCACGGTCTTGCGCGGGTTGGTCCATACGCCCTTGGGCGCGGCGGCGCTCGCCGCGATCGGGAGAAGCGCGGCGATCGTCGCCGCCGCCATCAGAATAGGTCGCATGTCGGTTGGCCTTCCACCAAGATCAGGCGGATGCGGCTATCCGCACCCGCCTGAGTAATGGCTGAACAACGCGTCAGATCGAATCGAGTGCCTGGGCGAAATCCGCGATCAGATCGTCCGGATCCTCGACCCCGATCGAGATGCGGACGAGATTGTCGGTGATGCCCAGCGCCTGCTTGCGCTCGTCCGACACCGACAGATGCGTCATTGCCGCAGGGTGCGACGCGAGCGTCTCGGTCCCGCCAAGGCTGACCGCGAGCTTGGCGATCTTGAGCGCGTCGAGGAAGGCGAATGCTTCCTTCTCGCCGCCCTTGACGATCAGCGAGAAGGTCGAGCCCGCGCCGGTGCAATGCCGCGCATAGATATCGGCCTGGCGCTCCATCCCCGGCGAATCCGCCAGGAAGCCGAGATAGCCGACGCGTTCGACCTTGGGATGGCTGCGCAGGAAGCCGCAGACCTTGACCGCATTCTCACCCGCGCGGCTCATGCGCAGTTCGAGCGTCTCGAGGCTGCGCATCAGCATCCATGCGGTGTTGGGGTCGCAGATCGTGCCGATCGTGTTGCGCATTAACCGGATCGTGTTGATGTGCTCCTTCGAACCAAGCACGCCGCCCGCGACCAGATCGCTATGCCCGCCGGCATATTTGGTGAGCGAGTAGACGACGATGTCCGCGCCATGCTCGAGCGGCTTGAGCCACAACGGCCCCAGGAACGTGTTGTCGATCGCGATCGGCGGCTTGGTGTCGCCGGTGAAGATCGCATCGCGGCTCGCCGCGACGGCCTGGATGTCGACCAGCGCGTTGGTCGGGTTGGCGGGGCTTTCGAGATAGATCAAGGCAACGTTACCGGTGGCGGCCTTGGTCATCACCGCGTCGATTTCCTCGCGGGTCGCACCCGCCGGGAAATCGAGCCAGTTGACGCCAAAGCGCCCCAGGATGCGCGCGATCAGCGTCTCGGTCGCGGCATAGAGCGGGCCGGAATGCACGATCGTGTCGCCGGGCTTGACCATCGACAGGAACAGCGTTGCGATCGCCGACATGCCGCTCGAGAAGACGAGCGCGTCCTCCGCCTCTTCCCACACGCCAAGACGATCCTCGAGGATTTCCTGGTTCGGGCCGTTGAAGCGCGAATAGACGAGGCCCTGCGATCCTCCGGGGCGCTTGCCGGTCACGCCTTCGAAATGGCGCTTGCCCGCGGCGGCGTTCGGGAACACGTAGGTCGAGGTCGCGAAGATCGGGGGCTTCAGCGACCCTTCCGACAGCATCGGATCATAGCCGTGGCCCATCATCAGCGTCGACGGCTTGAGCTTGCGATCCCCGATCTTCTCGACCGAGGGCTTGGGCTTGGTACGTGGGGCGACACCGGTCAGGTCGGCTTCGTCCTCGCCGATCGCGTCGGTCGGAGTGATGGGGGTCTGCGCCATGAAAACATCCTGCCTTACTGAATTATGCTCTTCCGTAACGCGGGATAGTGTCATTTGATACCATGCCACGCGTCCGTGAAAGGATTCCACCCTGTAATCCGTTCGTTTCGAGCGAAGTCGAACTCGGGCTCGCCGCGTTTGCGCTTCCCCGGCGCAGGCCGGGGCCCAGGAGAGAGACAGAAGATTGCAGGCGATTGCGCCTCGTTTTCCTCCACCTTCGCTGCTGGGCCCCGGCCTTCGCCAGGAAAGGAGATCTGGCAAGCGCGGCCGCGTCTCCCTTGCGCTTCCCCGGTGCAGGCCGGGGCCCAGTAGAGAGACAGAAGATTGCGGGCGATTGCTCCCCGTTTCCTCGACCGTCGCTCCACTACGCTCAAAACCAACGGGTGGAGGAACGTCATCACCCCCATCAGGCGCGGTCGGTCTCCGCGCAGAGACCGATCAATGCAATCTGCCGCCCATAGCCGGGCTCGCCGCGATGCGTCGCGCGACGGAAGCTGAAGAAACGCGTTTCGTCGGCATAGGTATCGAGCCCAAGCGCGGCGATCCGCGTCACGCCCGCGCTGGCGATCCGCTGGGCGACATAGGCCTCGAGGTCGAACTGGTGATGCCCTGCGCGGGCGGGCGCGAAGAAGCGTTCGTTGGCAGGGTCGTCCTGCTCGAAACGCCGCGCGAAGGCGTCGTCGACTTCATAACTTGCGCGCGCGATGCACGGGCCGATCGCAGCGGCGATCCTGTCGCGGCGCGCACCAAGCGATTCCATCGCGAGGATCGTCGAATCGGTCACCCCCCCGATCGCGCCCTTCCATCCGGCGTGCGCCGCGCCGACCACGCCTGCTTCGACATCCGCGAAGAGGACAGGCGCGCAATCCGCGGTCAGGATGCCGAGCGCGAGGCCGGGCCGATCGGTCACCAGCGCATCCGCGCGCGGCCGATCGACTTCGAACGGCGCGGTTACAGTGATGCAGTCGCCCGAATGCACCTGATACAACGTGACGAGCTTCGCACCCGGCAGCACCGCCGTGGTCGCACGCGCGCGGTTTTCCGCGACCGCGACCGCATCGTCGTCCGACCCGATCCCGACGTTGAGCCCGGCGTGGATCCCGGTCGAAACGCCGCCCTCGCGTCCAAGAAAGCCGTGTGCGACGCCTTCCAGCGTTCTGGCACGAATCACGGGAACGCTACTCACAGCACCAGCCGCATCAGATTGTCGTCGTCCACCGTCGTCCCCACGCGAAACGCGATCCGCCCGATGTCGCGGAAACCATAGCGTTCGTAGAAGCGGTGCGCACGGTGGTTGTCGACATAGACGCTGAGGATCACTTCGCGCGCGCCGTGGCTGCGCGCATGGTCGAGCGCCCACGCCATCATTTCCTGCGCGACGCCGGTGCCATGCCACGGGCTCAGCACATAGAATTGGTACAGTTCGATCGCATCCGGGCGCCATTCGCCGGGGAAGGTGACCGGGCCCATCTTGACGAAGCCGACGATCCTGCCGTCGTCGAGCGCGAGCCGGATCGCGAAATCGGGGTCGGACAGTTGCGATGGCAGTCCGTTGGGGCCGAACGCCTCGTCGAGGAACGCGCCCAGATCCTTCGGATCGTACAGCGTGCCGAACGTCTCGGTGAACGACTCCCGCGCCATCGCGGCGAGCGCAGGACCATCGATCGTGCGAGCGTCGCGATACTGAATCATGCGAACCCTGCCGGTTCGGGCCAGGCGGGCGCACTGACCGCGAGCACCTGGAACAGCGTCCCCATCGCCTCGGTCAGTCGCGCCTTGTCCGCGGCGATGCCGTCCGCCCGCTCTGGCGATGCCTGCGCCAGCACGGTCGCGCGGGCGTCGATCCCGAGCGCGGTCAGGAACGCACCCTGGTCGACCGGGCCCTCGACCCGCGCGCCCTCGACCAGCGCCGCCGCGCCGAGCGTGCCGAAGTCGACATGCGCGGTCAGGTCCTGCTCGCCGGGCGCATCGAACGGATTGGCGAAGGCATGCCCGCGCACCGCCTGCAGCGTGTCGCCGATCGCGGGGCCGTTATAGCCGTAATCGACGATCAGCAGCGCGCCGCCCTGCGCGACGATCCGCTGCGCAAGACCGCGCAAAATCGCGACGCTCGCGGGCGACGTTTCGATCACCGCGCCATTGGCAGTGTCGCGGAGTGCCTCGGGAATGACGCCTTCGGGCACCTGCTTGCCCGCGATCGGGAGGAACAGCGTGTCCTGGCACGCGACCAGTCGCTCGAACCAGCCGCCCGCGCCCTTGACGAGCTGACGGATCGGGAGCGCGTCGAAGAATTCGTTGGCGATGACAATCAGCGGGCGATCGGTTGGCAGCGTGTCGATCGAATCGTGCCACTGCGCATGGGCAACGCGCTCGGACTGCACGGCGCGGAGCACGGGGCTGGTCTCGACGAAATGCACCGGCGGCGCGAACCCCGCCTTGCCGCCCGCGCGCAATGCGTCCTGCGTCAGCGTGCCTCGCCCTGGGCCAAGCTCGACCCACGCCGCGGCGAGGCGTCCGGCGCGATCCCACAGGTCGGCGCTCCACAGCCCGATCAGCTCGCCGAACATCTGGCTGATTTCGGGCGATGTGGTGAAGTCGCCACCCGTACCGAGCGGATCGCGCGTCGCATAATAATGCTGGTTAGCCGCCGCCATGAACTGCGCGATCGAGATCGGCCCGGCGAGCGTGATCGCGCGGGCGAGTCGGTCGGCGAGCGGGGCTTCGGGAGTGTTCGAGGTATCGTCGGTCATCGTCGGCGCGCCATGCCTCGCTACGGCGCGGGCCGCAAGCGTGGTGGAGGGGGGACGACCCTCCCATGCTCGTCATCCCCACGCAGGCGGGGATGTCGGAGGCGTCAGGCGACGCTCACATCCCCCGCGATCGGCACGACGCGCTGGCGACGGCCCTTTGCGGTCGCGATCAGGTACAGCCCGCCGATGATCATCGGCAGCGTCAGCAGCTGCCCCATGTGGATCGTCGTCGCAAAGAAAGTGCCGCTGAACTGCGAATCGGGTTCGCGAAAGAACTCGACCGTGAAGCGCGCGAGGCCATAGCCAAGCAGGAACAGCCCGACGAGCTTGCCCGGCTCATACCGCGCCTTGGTCCGCCAGAAGGCGAACCACAGAATCGCGAACAGCGCGATCCCTTCAAGCCCCGCCTCGTACAGCTGGCTCGGATGGCGTGGCACATCATTGCCGGTACGCGGGAAGATGATCGCCCAGGCAACGTTGGACGGCTTGCCCCACAGCTCGCCGTTGATGAAATTCGCCATCCGCCCGAAGAACAGCCCGAACGGCACCGCGCACGCGAGATAATCGTGGATTCGCAGCCAATCGAGCTTTTCCTTGCGCGCGAACAGGATGATCCCGATCGACGTGCCGATCATCCCGCCGTGGAACGACATGCCCCCGTCCCACAGCCGGATCAGCCGCCACGGGCTGAGCAGCATGTCGGGCGAATAGAAGATCGCATAACCGAGCCGCCCGCCGAGGATGATCCCGAGCGTCGCGTAGAACACCAGATCGTCGACATGCCGCCGCGCCATCGGGCTGCCGGGCTGCGCGATCAGCTTGAGCAGATACCACCAGCCGACCAGGATCCCGGTGATATACGCCAGCGAATACCATTTGATCTGGAAGAACCCGAGGTCGAGCGCGACCGGGTCGAGATGCAGGTCCTCGAACCGCAGGTGACCGCCCGATACGGCGGCGGTGGCGGCATTCGTCGCATCGGCGAGCAGGGGCAGGGCGGCAGTCAGGATCAAGGCTTTTCCCCCGGGATTTGCGCCTCCATACTGGCGTCTGGCGACAAGACCAAGCGACAAGACATAACGGAGGATGAGATGCCGAGCATATTGGACGGCCGCATGGATGCGACCCTTGCTGCGTTGACCGGACCGGAGGGGCCGTTGGCGGTGGGGCGCGTTTCGGTGGATGGGCAGGAGCTGCCGATCATTACCGGTGTGCCCCAGACACTGCCTCCCTATTTTGCACATTACTGTGCCGAACACGCCGACAAGATCTTTCTCGTCGCGGGCGAGGAACGGCTGACCTTCGCGCAGGTCCATGCCGCCGCGCAGTGCGTCGCGCAGGCGCTGGTCGCACGGTATCGCATTGTTCCTGGCAAGCGTGTCGGTATCGCGATGCGCAACTCGCCTTCGTGGATCGTGCTGTACATGGGGATCGTGATGGCGGGGGGCGTGGCAACGCTGCTCAATGGCTGGTGGCAGGCCGAGGAGCTTGGCGCCGCGATGGCGGATGTCGAATGCAGCCTCGTCTTCGCCGATCCCGCGCGCGGCCGCCGCATGTGCGCGATCGGCGCGCTCAGCGTTCCCACGGTCACGATCGACGACAGTCTGCCGCTCAAGCAGGCGCTCGCCGGGCTGGATCCCGCGACGGTCGAGCTGCCCGTCGTCAGCCCGACGGACCCCGCGACGATCCTCTTCACCTCGGGCTCGACCGGCCAGTCGAAGGGCGCGATCAGTGATCATCGCGCGGTGACGCAGGGCGTGTACAATTATCTGGCACAGGCGCTGATGATGCTCAGCATCGCGACGCAGGACGGCAGCCCACCCGACGGCCAGCCCGCGACTCTGCTCAACGTGCCGCTGTTCCACGTCACGGCGGAGGTCCCGGTGTTCCTCCAGAGCTTTGCGATGGGGCGCAAACTGGTGCTGATGCCCAAATGGGACGCCGAGGAGGCGATGCGGTTGATCGCGGCCGAGCATGTCACCTATTTCGTCGGTGTACCGCTGATGAGCTTCGAGATCCTGACGCACCCCAACCGCGCCGACTACGACCTGTCGAGCGTCACCGATTTCGCGGCGGGCGGTGCCCCGCGCCCGGTCGAGCATGTCCGCCGGATCGCGGACGAGATGGGCGGGCCAAAGCCGTTGCTCGGCTACGGCCTGACCGAGACCAACGGGATCGGATGCGGCAATTTCCGCGACAATTACCTCGACAAGCCCAACTCCACAGGGCGTCCGTCCGCGCCGCTGGTCGACCTGGCGATCCTCGACGATTTCGGGCGGCCGGTTGCGCAGGGGCAGCGCGGTGAGGTCGGCATTCGCTCGATCTGCAACTTCCGCGAATATTATGGCCGCCCCGATGCGACCGCCGCCGCCTTCACCGCCGACCGTTATTTCCTGACCGGCGACGTCGGCTACCTCGACGCGGACGGCTATCTGTTCATCGTCGATCGCAAGAAGGACATCATCATCCGCGGCGGCGAGAACATTTCGTGTCAGGAAGTCGAGGCGGCGATCTACCAGCATCCCGCGGTGGCGGAGGCGGCGGTGTTCGGCCTGCCCGACGAACGCTTGGGGGAAGTCCCGGGCGCAGTCGTCCAGGTGCGCGCGGATTCGCGCGTCAGTACCGACGAACTGAGCGCGTTCCTGTTCGCGCACGTCGCCGCGTTCAAGGTGCCGCAACGGATCTGGATCGTCGATTCGCCGTTGCCGCGGCTGGGGACGGAGAAGATCGACAAGGTCAGTTTGCGTACGACCTATCGCGCGCTGGTGGAGGGGGAGCAGGCCGGGGCGCAGACGGGAGTGGTGGCATAACGCGAAACGGTGCGGGGGCGTGATGGTCACCCTTCGCTCCAAAAGCTGCCGTCATGCTGAACTTGTTTCAGCATCCACCGCGCAACAGGCATAGTCCGAACTCGTGGAGGGCTGGATCCTGAAACGAGTTCAGGATGACGGACGGTTTGCAGAACTCGCGCCTGCGCGGGGATGACGGGAAGGGGCAAGGACGCCGCAACCCCCGCCCCGTGCGCCGCGCGCTTTCCCCCGCCCGATCGGCACGATACAGCAACCGCGATGCGCAAACGTCTTCCCCCATCCCAATCGTCCGGCGGAGTCACC
Source organism: Sphingomonas sp. FW306-05-A (assembly GCF_058782275.1). NCBI lineage: Bacteria > Pseudomonadati > Pseudomonadota > Alphaproteobacteria > Sphingomonadales > Sphingomonadaceae > Sphingomonas > Sphingomonas sp. FW306-05-A. The sequence goes on along the minus strand of NZ_JBYSXN010000002.1, from coordinate 1,365,708 downwards.
CGCCGCGGGTTGCTGATCGGTGGCGGCGCGGGCGTCGGTCTGGTGCTGGCGTGGGCGGTGTGGCCGCGGCGGTATCTCCCGAACCTCACCGCGGACAAGGGCGAGACCGTCTTCGGCGCGTGGATCAAGATCGGCGACGACGGGCACGTCACGGTCGCTGTGCCGCAGGCCGAGCATGGCCAAGGCGTCTACACAGCGCTACCGCAGATCGTCGCGGACGAACTCGGCGCGGACTGGCGCGCCGTCGCGGTCGAGCCAGCGCCGCTCAACCCGCTCTACGCCAATCCGCTCGGCGCGAACGAGCTGTTCGAGACCACCACCACCACGCTCGCGGCGCGCTGGCGCGATGTGCATGCGGTGCGGATCGGGATGATGCTCACCGCCGGGTCGAGTTCGGTCCGCGCATTCGAGGACGATCTGCGCCAGGCGGGCGCCGCCGCGCGCGTGCTGTTGTGCAAGGTCGCCGCCGCGCGCTGGGGCATCGACTGGCAGGCGTGCGACACCAAGGCGGGTTTCGTCGTCCACGGCACCGACCGCCTCCGTTTCGCCGATCTCGCCGCCGAAGCCGCGGGCGGGACGCTTCCCGATGCGCTGCCGATGCGGATCAACCAGGATGACAGCCGCCTGTCGGGCCAGTCGCTGCCGCGGCTCGATGCGCCGTCCAAGGTCGACGGATCGGCCAATTTCACGGGCGACGTCCGGTTGCCCGACATGGTCTTCGCAAGCATCCGGCAGGGACCGATCGGCGAGTCGAAACTGCTGCGGGTCGATCGTGCCGCGGCCGACCGCATTCCGGGCGTGCTGCAGGTCGTCACCAACGATCGCTGGGTCGCGGCGATCGGCAACAATTGGTGGGCCGCCAATCGCGCGCTCGACGCGCTCGCCCCGCGGTTCGAGACGCGCGGGACCGTCGTCACCAGCGCAACGATCGACGCCGCGCTCCGCGCCGCGCTCGATGCGCCGGGCCAGCGGATCGAAACGGTCGGCGACGTGGAGGCGGTGCTCGACGCCGCGCGCCCGGTCACCGCTGACTATCGCGCCGGACTCGCCGCCCACGCCGCAATCGAGACGATGAGCGCGACCGCCCGTTTTACCGACGGACGGCTCGAACTGTGGCTCCCGACGCTCGCGCCCGCGATGGCGCGCGATGCTGCCGCGGCGGCAACCGGGCTCGCCGCCGAAAAGGTCATCATCCATCCGATGCTGATCGGCGGATCGTTCGGCGCGAACCTCGATCACCTTTGCGCGGAGCAGGCGGCGGTGCTTGCTGTAACGCTCAAGCGCCCGGTGCAACTCACCTGGTCGCGCGTTGAGGATTTGCTTCATGATCGCTTCCGCCCGCCCGCGATGGCACGGATGGCGGCGCGGCTCGGTCCCGATGGCCGGATCCTCGGCTGGCGCGCGCGGATCGCTGCGCCCGCGACTGGGCAGGAGATCGCCGCCCGTCTGTTCGCGCACGACGCGGGGTTCCGCGCCACCCAGGCGCTTGCGCCCGCTGGAGACCGCTATGCGGTGGCGGGTGCCGCACCCCCTTATCGCATACCCGCTTATGCGATCGATCATCACCCCGCCGAGATCGGCGTACCGACCGGGCATTGGCGCTCGGGCGCCCACAGCTACACCGCCTTCTTCACCGAATGTTTCCTCGACGAGCTCGCGCATCTCAGCGGGACCGAGGCGCTGTCGTTCCGGATCGGGATGCTCGGCGGCAATCCGCGGCTTGCGCGCTGCCTGTCGACCGCGGCGTCGCTCGGCGGCTGGGAAGGCGGGATCGCCGGGAGCGGGCAGGGGATCGCCTGCCACAGCTTCCGCGGCAGCCATATCGCGGTGCTGGTCGAAGCACATGTCGGGGAGGGCGGCGCGGTCAGCGTCGACCGGATCGTCGCCGCGGTCGATTGCGGGCGGCAGATCAACCCCGATCTGGTCCGCCAGCAGATCGAGGGCGGGTTGCTGTTTGGCATGGCCGCAGCGATCGGCGAATCGATCGGCATCACGCGGGGGATGCCCGATACGCGCAGGCTAAACGATCTCGGCTTGCCGCGGCTTGCCGGCACGCCCGATATCACGGTCGAGCTCATCTCGAGCGAGGCCGATCCGGGCGGCGTCAGCGAACTCGCGGTCCCGCCGGTTGCGCCTGCGATTGCCAATGCGCTGCAAGCCGCTACGGGCTATCGTCTGCGCGGTCTGCCGCTCGTTCCGGGATCCAAGTGATGCAAGCTGTTCTCCCCGCCGGTCATCCGCCGGTAAAGCCACGCCGGATCGGCGTGTTGCTGACCAATCTCGGCACGCCCGATGGCTCCGACGTCCGCTCGGTCAAACGCTATCTCGGCGAATTCCTGTCGGATCGGCGTGTGGTCGAGATCCCGCCCTTGCTGTGGCAGCCGATCCTGCGCGGGATCATCCTCAATACCCGCCCTAAGAAGTCGGCGCATGCCTATTCGATGGTGTGGACCGAGGACGGCTCGCCGCTCGCCGCGATCACCAAGGCGCAGAGCAACGCGCTCCAGGGCGCATTCGGGCCGAACGTGGTGGTCGACTGGGCGATGCGCTACGGGAAGCCCGCGATCGGTGATCGGTTGCAGGCGATGAAGGACGCAGGGTGTGACCGCATTTTGATCGCGCCGCTCTATCCACAATATTGCGCTGCGACGACCGCGACCGCCAACGACAAGGCGTTCGCCGAACTGGCGAAAATGCGCTGGCAGCCGGCGCTGCGCACGCTCCCGCCCTATCATGACGAACCCGCCTATATCGAGGCGCTCGCGCAATCGATCGAAGCGGGCGTTGCGGCACTCGATTTCGAGCCCGACGCGCTGATCGCCAGTTTCCACGGCATGCCCAAGCGCACGCTGGAACTGGGGGACCCCTATCATTGCCATTGCCAGAAAACCGGACGGTTGCTCGGCGAACGGCTCGGCAAGCCGTTGATCGTGTCGTTCCAGTCGCGCTTCGGCCCGGCCAAATGGCTCGAACCCGCGACCGACATGACGCTCGAGGAGCTACCCGCGAAGGGCGTAAAGAAGGTCGCGATTTTCGCGCCGGGCTTTTCGGCGGACTGCCTGGAAACGCTCGAGGAACTCGCGATCCGCGGACGCGAGAGCTTCGAGGAGAAGGGCGGTACGCATTTTGCCTATATTCCGTGCCTTAACGCCGGTGATATCGGTATCAAAATGTTGCGCACTTTACTCTCACGCGAACTTGAAGGCTGGGCCAACCCGGCATAGCAAGGGCGTGGGACTAAAAGATCCACCAGGAGAGTATGCATGGCACGCGTCGCGATCGTAACCGGCGGCACCCGCGGTATCGGCGAGGCTATCAGCCTTGCGTTGAAAGATGCCGGGATGACCGTCGCCGCCAATTATGCGGGGAATGACGATCGCGCGCGTGCCTTCACCGAACGCACCGGGATCGCGGCGTTCAAATGGGACGTGTCGGATTACGACGCATGCCAGGCGGGCTGCGCGCAGGTCGCCGAGCAGCTCGGACCGATCGACGTGCTCGTCAACAACGCGGGCATCACGCGCGACGGCACGATCATGAAGCTCAGCTACCAGGCGTGGAAAGAGGTGATCGACACCAATCTGGGCGGTTGCTTCAACATGGCCAAGGGCGTGTTCCCGGGGATGCGTGACCGCAAATGGGGGCGGATCGTCAACATCGGGTCGATCAACGGGCAGGCCGGTCAATATGGCCAGGTCAATTATGCCGCCGCCAAATCGGGCATCCACGGCTTCACCAAGGCGCTCGCGCAGGAAGGCGCGCGTGCCGGGGTGACGGTCAATGCGATCGCGCCGGGCTATATCGACACCGACATGGTCGCCGCGGTCCCCGCCGATGTGCTCGAGAAGATCGTCGCCAAAATCCCGGTCGGCCGGCTCGGGCAAGCGAGCGAAATCGCGCGCGGCGTGGCGTTCCTGTGCTCGGAAGAGGGCGGTTTCGTCACCGGATCGACGCTGAGCATCAACGGCGGGCAGCACATGTATTGATGCCACGGCATTCGACCACGGCCAAGGACCGGGGCAACCGCGACGAACGCGGCTTGTCTCGACCCGGACGGGCGCGGTAAGGGCCCGGGATGCAGGGGGATACCGGACCGCTTCACTGGTGGCAGACGCGCACGTTCGTGGCCGTGATGGCGCTCGTCGCGCTGATCCCGTTGCTGCGTCCGGAAATTGCGCCGCTGGTCGATCTGCCCGGGCACATGGGCCGCTACCGCGTTCAGCTCTCGATCGGCGACCATCCGTGGCTCGGAAACTGGTATAATTTCAGCTGGCAGTTGATCGGCAATCTCGGGATCGACATCCTCGTCATCCCCTTGTCCAAGCTGTTCGGGCTTGAACTCGCGGTCAAGCTGATCGTCATGACGATCCCGTTGCTGATCGTAACGGGCTATCTGTGGATCGCGCGCGAAGTTCACGGTCGGATTCCGCCGACCGCCTTGTTCGCGCTCCCGATTGCCTACAGCTATCCGATCCAGTTCGGCTTCGTGAACTTCGCGCTGTCGATGGCGATCGCGCTCAACGCCTATGCGTTGTGGCTCAGGCTAGGGCGGCTCGGGCGGTTGCGGTTGCGCACGGCGATCTTCGTGCCGTTTTCCTGCGCTTTGTGGGTGTGTCACACGTTCGGCTGGGGTGTGCTCGGTGTCTTGGCCTTCTCGGGCGAACTGATCCGCCAGCACGATACGCGCGGTGAACGTGGCGTAAAAAGCTGGGTAAAGGCGGTGTTTTACGCTGGACTTGGCTGCCTTCCACTCGCGCTGCCGCTGGTTGCGATGGTGGTGTGGCGTAGCGGTGACCATGTCACCGGGCAGACCGCGGACTGGTTCGACTGGCGCGCCAAGCTGCGCTGGCTGACGATGACGTTCAAGGATCGCTGGATGACCTTCGACATCGCGTCGATGGCGGTCGTCCTGCTGATCCTGTTCAAGGGCATTCGCGACCCGAGCATCCAGTATTCGCGTAATCTGTTGTTATCGGCTCTCTTTCTGCTGCTCGTCTACATTTTGCTGCCGCGCATCGTGTTCGGCTCGGCTTATGCCGACATGCGGCTTGCACCGTTCATGCTGGGGGTTGCGGTGATCGCGCTCCGTCCCAAGCCCGGCCTGTCGATGCGCGGCAGTGCAACCTTGGCTGCCTTGGGGCTTGCCTTCGTGCTCGCGCGGACCGGCGCGACGACGGTCAGCTTCTGGATGTTCGCCAACGATTACGACCGCGAACTGAAGGCGCTCGACCGCGTCCCGATCGGCGCGCGGCTGATCTCGTTCGTCGGCGAGCAATGCGGGAATCCGTGGGTGATGAGCCGGCTCGAGCATCTCCCCGCAATCGCGCTGGAGCGGCGGCTCGCCTATACCAACGACCAATGGTCAATGGCGGGCGCACAGTTGCTGACCACGCGCTATCTGCCCGCGCGCCGCTTCGCGCACGATCCGTCGCAGATCGTGACGAGCGTGCAATGCCCGCGCGAATGGTGGCGCCCGATCAACATGGCGATGGCGCGATTCCCGCGCGACGCGTTCGATTACGTCTGGCTGATCCGCCCGCCGCCCTATGACCAGCGCTTCAACGAAGGGCTGGTGCCGATCTGGCGCGACGGGACGAGCGTGCTGTTCCGCGTCGATCACGGAGCACCCGGGATCAAGGTCAGCGACGAGTCGCTCCGCCTGCGTTCGCGCCCGATGCCCGCCCCGTTCTGAGCCCCGCGTTCTGAGTCAGCCGCGGCGGAACGGGGTCAGTTCGCCGAGATACTCCTGATCCGCCTCGACCGACTCGCGTTCGCGCGCGAGGAAGTCCGCGATCGCGCGGCGGAAGTTGCGGTCGGGAATGTAATGCGCGGACCAGGTCGGCACGGGGACGTAGCCGCGCGCGAGCTTGTGTTCCCCTTGCGCGCCCGCCTCGACCGTCCGCAATCCGCGCGCGATCGCGGCGTCGATCGCCTGATAATAGCACAGCTCGAAGTGGAGGAACGGCACCTCTTCGGTACAGCCCCAATAGCGGCCGTAGAGCGTCTCTTCCCCGATCAGGTTGAGCGCCCCCGCGATCGGGCGACCGTCGCGCTCGGCGAAGATCAGCAGCACCTTGTCCGCCATCGTCTGCCCGAGCAGCGTGAAGAAGCGCCGCGTCAGATACGGCTGGCCCCATTTGCGCGCGCCCGTGTCCTGATAGAAGCGCCAGAACGCGTCCCAATCGGCTTCGCTGATGTCCGCGCCCGTGACGTGGCGGATCGTCAGCCCCTCGACCGCGGCGGCACGCTCCTTGCGGATCGCCTTCCGCTTGCGGCTGGCGAGCGCGCCGAGGAAATCGTCGAACCGGGCATAGCCGTCATTCTGCCAATGGAATTGCGTCCCCTCGCGCAGCAACCACCCCGCCGCCTCGAACGCGGGCAGTTGCTCGGGCGAGACGAAGGTCGCGTGCGCGGAGGACAGTTGGTGCTGGTCGGTGACCGCCTCGATCGCCGCGATCAGCGCGGGTGCCTGCGCGGGATCTCGCAGGAGCAGGCGTGGCCCGGGAACGGGCGAGAAGGGCACCGCGATCTGCAGCTTTGGGTAATAGCTGCCCCCGGCGCGCTCCCACGCGTCCGCCCAGGCGTGGTCGAAGACATATTCGCCCTGGCTGTGGCTCTTGGCATAGGCCGGAGCGATCGCGGCAGGATGCCCGTCCGCGCCGTCGACGATGATCGGGATCGGCTGCCACCCGGCGCGCGCGGTCGCGCTGCCCGAGGTTTCGAGGATCGAGAGGAAGGCATGGCCGACGAAGGGATTTGCGCTACCGGCGCAGGCATCCCAGTCGGCCGCGGGAAGGGCGGCGATGCCGTCGGCGATACGGGCGGTGACGGCGGTGTTGCTCACCGCCTCAAGCTAGGGGTTCGCGCGGCGCTTCTCAACCGGTGCGATGCCGATCCCGCGGCTAGGTCATTCGCCGAACGCGGTCGCACGGTACAGCAGCGTGATCGCAACACGGCGGTTCCGCGGATCGGACGGGGCATTGGGAATGATCGGCTCGCGATCGGCAACGCCTTCGATCCGGTTGAAGCGGTTTTCGGGCGTCCCCCCCGCCGCCAGCCGTCGCCGCGTCGCCTCGGCCCGCGCACTGGACAGCATCCAGTTGTTCATTGCGAGCGGATTGCCATAGCCGAGGCTATCGGTGTGCCCGCGGATCATGATCGGATTGGCGGTGCCCTTGATCGATTCGGCGATGAGCCCAAGCAGCGCGGACGCGCGCGGTTCAAGTTGCGTCGTGCCGAGATCGAACATCGAATAATCCGCATCGTCGAGCAGGTCGATCCGCAGCCCGCTTTGCGTGCGAACGAAACGGACATGCGACGACAACTTCTTGAGCTGCGGACTCGATGCCATCGCAGCCGCCACCTGGCGCCGCATCTTCTCGAAATTCTTCCGGTCCTCCGCTGACATCGCAGCGCGATCTTTAAGCGTGCCGCGTTGCCCCGAGCCAACTTGCGTCCCCCCGGTCGCATCGATCGGAACGGTCATGGCGCGCGTGCCGGTCTGCGATGCCTTGTGCTGGTAACTGTCCTTGTCGGTGATCGACGATCCACCGAACAGCCCCATCGATCCCGCGCTGTTCTGCTTCAGCTGGACCAGGGTGGGCGAGAAATAGTCCGCAAGCGCCTTGCGCTGTTTCTCGTTGGTCGCGCCGAGCAGCCACATCAGCAGAAAGAACGCCATCATCGCGGTGACGAAGTCGGCGTAGGCGACTTTCCACGCACCGCCGTGATGGCCGCCGTGGCCCTCGACATAGATCTTCTTGTAGATGATCTTGGGTGGCTGATTGGCACCATGCGGCGCACGCGCGGCCATTAGAGAGCCGCCATCGCGCGGAGCGCATCGCTACTGATCGGACGCGTAAAACGGGGCGGGTTTGTTTCGCACAAAGCCACAAAGCCCCAAAGAAAAAAGGGCTTCCGGTCGTCGTTATCCGGGGTCTGGATGAAGCGTGCCGTTGATGCGCGCCACTTCGTGGCTTTTTGGCTTTGTGCGAGATCTTCTGTCGCAAGAAGGGATTGATCACGCAAAGGCGCAAAGGCGCTAAGAGAAGAAGTCTCTACTCGGCTCGCGTTCGGGCTTAGGACCGGGCGTATGATCGAGGCCGGCCGCTTCGCGGCTTTGCGGCTTTGCGTGAGATTCCCTTTTTTTGCCGCAGCAAACGAAAGGAACGCCTCGAGAATCCGAAGCTTCGCGGGAAGTTGGCACAACGCGCGCATCACCGCGCCCGCAGGCCGTCGAAGACTTCGGCGAAGCCCGGCTGATTCGAATGCGCGATTCCCGAACGCGCCGCTTCGATCACCAGCGGCTGCGGGTGGCCGTGGAGCGAGGCGATGATGATCTGCTTCACGACGTGATAGATGGCGCCATCTGCGTCGATCACCTGCTTCAGCCGGTTGGCGAGCGGGGCGACGATGCCGTAGGCGAGCAGCACGCCCATGAACGTGCCGACCAGCGCCGACCCAATCATCGCGCCGAGGATCGCAGGCGGCTTGTCGATCGAGCCCATCGTCTTCACCACGCCAAGCACCGCGGCGACGATGCCGAGCGCGGGCAAAGCGTCGGCAAGGCTCGAGATCGTCCCGTGCGGGCCTTCGACCTCGTGGTGGTGGGTCTTGATCATATTGTCCATCACGTCCTCGACCGCATGGACGTCGAGCGTGCCCGACGACACGACCACCAGCCGTAACGTGTCCGCGATCAGGTTGATGAGCGTGTGATCCGACAGCAGCCGAGGATATTCAGCGAAGACCGCCGACGACTTGGGATCCTCGACATGCGGCTCGAGCGCGATCGGCCCTTCGGTACGAAGCATCTTCATCAGCTTCGACACGAGGAAGATGACGTCGAGATAGTCCTGCTTCTTGTACTTCGGCCCCTTGAAGACCTTCATGAAGCCGCCGCCGAGCGCCTTCAGCTCCTTCATCGAATTGCCGATGATGAGCGCGCCGACCGCGGCGCCGCCAATGATCAGCATTTCGTGCGGAATGGCTTCCATCACCGGGCCGAGCGCGCCGCCGGTAATGGCGAAACCCCCGAAGATCATCACGAGCAGGACGACAAGGCCGATTGCGGGAAACATGAGTGGCGATATGCCCCTGTAAACGCTGCGATTAACGTTGCTGCACGACGCTCGCGACCCGCATCGGCCGCTATACTTTCGGTTTAGGGCGATTCCGTAGCAAAACGGTTAACCAGCGAGGCGTTGGCGTTAATCGATGTGCCGCAACAAGCGGAGAACCTGGAATCATACGCCGCAAGACAGCGTCGCACCGGCAAGTATCAGCGCAGATAGGTGAACAGCGACAGGCTGCTCAGCTTGCTGAAGCTCGCCTGTGTCGCGGACAGGATCGTCATCTGCTTCTGCAATTCGGTGATCGCTGCGGACAGATCGGTGTCCTCCAGCTCGGTACGATCGCTCTCGCGCGCGGCGGCGGCGTCGGTTGCCTGCGACGAAACGATGTCGAGTCGGGCAGCGCGTGCGCCGACCGACCCCTGGACGTTGCTGACCTGCGATTGCGATGCGTTCAATCCGTCGATCGCGGTGGCCGAGGCATCCGAGATGTCCCCGCCCGCGTCGAGCGCGGTGATGTAATCGGACAATATGGCAAAGACGTCCGTCTTGCCGCCGGCCTTCGTCGGGATGTTGCCGAATACGCGCTCCGCGCTGTCGGTCGCTGCGACGGCCGTGCCGTCGCCGACCGGAATTGCCGGCAGCTCGCCGGTGCCGCCCAGCGTCACGCGTCCGTCCGCGCCCTGCACCACCGCCTTGGTTCCGGTTGCTGCGCCGAACAGCGGCTGGCCGCGTGCATCGCTGGTATTGGCGAGGTTGACGAGGTCGTCGAGGATGCTCTTGAGCTCGATCGCAATCGTCTTGCGATCGCCGTCGTTGAGCGTGCCGGTATTGGCGCGGAGCGTTAGTTCGGACGCGCGCTGCAATTGCGTCGAAACCTGCGTCAGCGTTGAATCGGATTGCTGCAACAGGGATTTGGCGAGACTGGTGTTGCCCGCATAGGCCGCCTGGTCCGCGGTGGCCTGCTTGATCGACGCCAGCCGGTTGTAGGCGACCACATCCTGCGACGGGGCGCTCAGCTTCTTGCCGGTCGCGATCTGTGTGTTGAGCGTGCTCGTCTGCGCCGACAGATTGGTCATCTGCGACGAGGTGCGATCAAAGAACAGGCTGGTGCCGATTTGCATGAGCGGGTCCGGTTCGGGGCTAGCGGATGTCGAGAATCGACTGGAGCGTGTCCTTGGCAACCTGGATCACGCGGCTCGAGGCTTGATAGGCTTGCTGAAAGCGCAGCAGATCGACCGCCTCGCTGTCGAGGTTGATGCCGGAGACGGCATCGCGCGCCGACACCGCATTGTCGCGCATCGCGCCCTGCGCCAGCGCTACCTGCTTGCGTGCAGCGAGCGCCGAGGCATTGCTCGACACGAGCGCGGTGGTCTTGCCCTCGAATGCGCCGCTGGTGCGCAGCGCATCGAGCTTGCCGAGGTTGCCGTTGTCGCGCGGGCCCTTGCCGGCGTCTGCTGCGGCGATGCCACGCGGGTCGGTGAGCTTGACGGTGATGTCGGTCGGATTGGTACCGATCTCGAACAGCGCGGCCCCGGCCTTGGAATCGAGATCCTCGCCGCCGGTCTGAACCGCGTTGACGTCGTTGGCGAAGGCGGTTGCGATCGTGTTGAGATTGATGCGCGTGTCCGAAATTCGCTGGCCAGCCTCGACCACGCCCGCAAGCGCCCCCCCCGACGGGCTGACGGTCGACTGCGATCGCTGGAGCGTGAACGCGATCATCCCGTCGGTGCCCCGTGCGACCTGCAAGGAATCGGATTGCGGACCGGAGACGAACGTCGGCCCGCCCGCATCGCCAAGCTTGACCGTGGCACGGCCATAGTCGTCGATCGAGACCGAGACGTTGCTGATCGCGCTCATCTGCTCAAGGATCGAATCGCGCTGGTCGGCCAGCGACGCCGCTGCAGCCGATCCGCCCTTGGTTCGCGCGATCCCCTCGTTGACCTTGGCAAGCGTGCTGCCGAGTGCGTTGAGCGTCGTCACGGCAGCCGACGCGGTCGCATCGAGATTGGCATCCAGCAGGTCGAGCGCCTTGCCCGTCGCACGGAATGCGCCCGCAACCGCACTTGCCTGCTCAAGCATCGCGCTGCGCGGCGTGGTGGCGGTCGGGTCTGCGGCCACCGTCTTGGATGCGTTGAAGAAGCCGGTCAGCCGGTCACCCAGTTGATTGCCGGTCAGCGCGGTCTCGATCCGACCGAGCCAGGCAACGCTGGTTTCGCTGCGTGCCAGATCCGATCCGGCAGTGCGGACATCGGCATCGCGCAACACGTCTGCGGAGCGTGTAAGCCCCGAAACAACGGCACCCTGTCCGGTCGCCGCAACGCCACCGGAATGCAATCCGGTGGCGGGCTCGATCTCCGACAGGGTCGACGTACGCTTGGCATAGCCCGGCGTCGCTACGTTCGCGATGTTGTCCGACACGGTGCTCAACGCGGTCTGATACGCGCGGACGCCACTCGCGCCGATGCTCAGCATGTCGCTCATGGCGTCTTGCCCTCATCTGCTGCGGCGGGGGCGGGGGTAGTCGACTTCGCCAGTCCGGCTTCAACGCCTGCCTGAGACTTTGCCAGAAACTCCGTCATCGCCTTGCCGATGCCGAGCGGGGCGTGTGCGGCCATGTTCTGCGCGACTTGCGTGTCCTGCATTTCCTTAAACGTATCCATGCCCTTGGACGCGAACAGGCCGTCCTCGGCAAGATGCGTCGAGCGCATCGCCTTGACCATCATGCCGGTGAACACCGCTTCGAACTTCTTGCCCGCCGCTTCCAGATTGGCACGGTTCGACAGCCGGCTGGTATCGGTCGCGATACCACCGACGGCCGAGGGCGCGTTGACCGGGGGGAGGGCAGGAACGTCACTCACAAGACGATCAACTCCGCTTTCAGCGATCCCGCTTCCTTGAGCGCCTCGAGGATCGCGACCAGATCGGCCGGCGACGCGCCGATCGCGTTGATCGCCTTGACCACGTCGGACAGCTTCGGACCGGGCGAGATCAGGAACATCGGGCGCTTCTCTTCATCGACCGAGACGCCCGATTTCTGTGCCTTGGCGGTCTGGCCCTGGCTGAACGGCGCGGGCTGGCTGATCCGTTCGTTCTCGTCGATGCGAACGGTGAGCTTGCCGTGGGTGATCGCAGCCGTGCTGACGCGGACCGCGGAATTGATCACGACGGTGCCCGTACGCGCGTTGACGATGACCTTGGCGGATGGCTCGGCCGAGACGACGCTGAGGTTCTCGATCTCGCTCATCAACGTTGCGCGCACGTCGCCACCCATCGGTGCGCGGACTGATACCGACACCGCGTCGACCGCTTGCGCCACACCGTTGCCGAAGCGCGCGTTGATCGACCCGGCGACGTTCTGCGCGGTGGTGAAGTCGGCGCGCGCCAGGTTGAAAGTCAGCGCGGGCGTGTTTTCGAACCCGGTCTTGACCGCGCGCTCGACCGTCGCGCCTTCGGGAATGCGGCCGGTCGAGGGGATGTTGATGACAATCTGCGATCCGTCCTTGCCCTCGGCACCGAGACCGCCGACCGCGAGATTGCCCTGCGCCATCGCATAGATCTGTCCGTCCGCGCCTTGCAGCGGCGTCAGGATCAGCGCGCCGCCGCGCAAGCTCTTGGCCTTGCCCATCGACGCGACGGTGATGTCGAGCTTCTGGCCGGGCTTGGCGAAGGCGGGCAATTCGGCGGTGATCATCACGACCGCCGTGTTCTTGAGGCCGGGATTGACGTTCGCGGGGAGCTGCAGCCCGAAGCGTGACGTCACTGCCTTCATCGACTGGATGGTATATTCGAGATTGTCGTCGCCCGTGCCCGGCAGCCCGACCACCACGCCGTAGCCGGTCAACTGGTTGGTACGGATACCCTGGAACCCGCCGAGATCCTTGATCCGGTCGGCGGACGCAGGGGCCGCGATCAGCAGCGAGACGAACGCTGCGAGCATAAGGCGAAGCATCGGGCGCATCCTCAGAACGGGCTCACGACGGAGAAGAAGCGGCCGAGCCAGCCCTGGCGGCTCGCACGCGCGACGTCGCCCTTGCCGGTGTAGGCGATCTGGGCGTCGGCGACGCGCGTGGAGGGGACGCGATTATTGGCGTCGATGTCGGCGGTGCGGATTAGGCCCTTGATCTGGACGAACTCGTCGCCACGGTTGAGCGTGACGCGCTTCTGCCCCTGGACCAGCATCGTGCCGTTGGGGAGAACGCGACTGACGGTGACGCTGATCTCGCCCGACAGCGTGTTCGACTGGTCGGCCCCGCCGCTGCCCTTGAACCCGCGGTTGCCGCTGGTGGCGATGTCGGTGCCCTGGAACAGCGCCAGCCGCCCGGTCGTGGGCGGCGTGAAAGCGAGATTGCCCGACGAATCGAGCTTCGAGCTTGCCGACTTGGACGCGGCGGTGCGCTCGACGAGTACGATCGTCAGCGGATCGCCGACCCGGCGCGCGCGCGTGCCTTCGTACAGGCCTGCATAGCCCTCATCGACCTGGAAGATCGATCCGGTCGCCACGACCGGTGTGAGGGCCGGTTGGGGCATCGCCGACGAAAAATCGACCGGCGGCGCCTTCTTGCCGAACACGCGCGACTCGGCCGCGCTGGGCAAAAACAACGCAATTCCGACGATCAGCTGGATGGCGAACGGCTTCATGACCTTAGCCATCAGATATTTTGATTAACATATTTGAGCATTTCGTCGGTCGCGGAGATCATTTTTGAATTAACCTCATACGCGCGCTGGGTTTCGATCATGTCGACCAGCTCTTCAACGACGTTGACGTTCGACCCTTCGAGCTGCCCCTGACGGACGTTGCCACGCCCGTCCTGCCCGGCAACACCGAGGTTGGCGGCACCGCTGGCGGCGGTCTCGACGAGGTAATTGTCGCCCTTGCTCAGCAACCCCGAAGCATTGGGAAAGCTCGCGACCTGGATCTGGCCGAGTTCGCTCGGCGTGGTCTGGCCGGGAATGGTCGCGGAGACCGTGCCATCGGTCCCGATCGTGATCGCGGTTGCGCCCTCGGGCACGGTGATGCCGGGCTGGACCTGATAGCCTTCGCTCGTGATCATCAGGCCCTCAGGCGAGCGCGAGAAATTGCCCGCGCGGGTATAGCCGAGCGTGCCGCCCGGCATCTGGACCTGGAAGTAGCCGTCGCCGTCGAGCGCGAGGTCGAGGCTGTTGTTGGTCGACTGGAACGACCCCTGCGTGTCGATCCGCGCGGTGCCCTGGATCTTGACGCCGGTGCCGAGGTTGAGCCCGGTCGCGTATTTCGTCTCGGACGTGCTTGGCGCGCCCGGTGCGGTCACCGTCTGGTACGCCAGCGTCTCGAACGCGGCGCGATCCTTCTTGTACGCGGTCGTGTTGACGTTCGCGAGGTTGTTCGAGATGACTCGCATGCGCATGTCCTGGGCATCAAGCCCGGTCCGCGCGATATGCATGGCTGCACTGCCCATCGTCTATTCCTTCAGCCTGGAAGCCGCATCACGGATGCGGCGCTTTCGTCCATGTCCTTGGCCGACTTCATCAGATTGGCCTGGACCTCGTAGCTGCGCTGGTTCTCGATCATGTCGACCAGCGCTTGAGTCATGTTGACGTTCGATCCCTCGAGCGCACCGCTCTCGACCTTCGCGTCCATGTCCTGCGGCAGCGTTCCGCCGCCCTTGACGTAGAGCAGATTGTCGAGCCCCTTGACCGTGGTCGTGCCCTTGGGGTTGGTGAGCTTGAGTTGATCGAGCACTTCCAGGTTGCGCGCGTCCCCGCCCATCGGGACGATCGAGACCGTTCCGTCCGCGGAGATCGAGATGCTTTGCGCGGGCGGCACCGTGATCGGGCCACCCGACCCGATCACCGGAAACCCGTCACCGGTCTGGAGCACTCCCGACGCTGCGACCTGCAAGTCGCCGCGCCGGGTATAGGCTTCCTTCCCGTCGGGCGACTGCACCGCGAGCCAGCTGTCGCCGGTCATCGCTACGTCGAGCGAGCGACCGGTCTGCTGGATCGCGCCGGTCGCGCGATCCGCGTCGAGCACGTCCGCCGAGGTCGGCTCGCGCGTTTCGAGCGGCGATCCCTTGAGCGACAGCCGGTCGAACACGACGCGATCGGCCCGAAACCCGATCGTCGAGGCGTTCGCCATGTTGTTAGCGATCGCGGCCTGCGACGCGAGATGCGCCTTGAGCCCCGTTGCTGCCGTGTAGACCAGCTTGTCCATATGCCGCTCCCGCTCCGTTCAGATCAGTTGCGGATGTTGAAGATGGTCTGCGAGATCTGGCCGTTGATATCGAGCGCCTTGGCATTCGCCTGGAAGTTGCGCTGCGCGGCGATCAGGTCGACCAGTTCCTCGGTGATATCGACGTTCGAGCCCTCGAGGATCCCCGCGCTGAGCGAGCCGAAGCCGTTCTCATTCGCCGCACCGAGTGCCGCACCACCCGAAATGCCGGTTGCCGACCAATAGCTGTTACCGGTCTGACGAAGGCCCGTCGGGTTGGAGAAGTTCGCAAGCGCAACCTTGCCGAGCGCGACCGTGTCGCCGTTCGAATAATTTGCCGAGACAATGCCCTGCTTGTCGATCGACACGCCGGCAAGCTCGCCGACCGATGCACCGTCGGCAACACGTGCGTTGACCGAGAACGGGCTCGACTGCTGCGTCGTGCCCGCGAGGTCGAGCTTGAGCGTCTGTGCGACACCGCCGCTGATCGGATTGAACGCGTCATAGGTGATCGGTGCGGCTGGCGCGGTAATGTTGCCCGACGCATCGAACTTCACTGGTGTGCCCGTGGTCGATCCACCGACCTTGAGTTCCTGATCGCCCACGAAGCTGTGCACGGTCCATTCGTTGTTGCCCGAATGAACGTAGTAATTGGTGAGCGTGCTCGCCTTGCCTGCCGAATCGTAGATCGTCGTCGGGGTCGAGCTGTTGTAGCTCGACGCATTGGTGGGCGAGAACGCCGCAGTCGGCACCGATGCTGCTGCATACAGGTTCAGCTTGAGCGAGACGTTGCCGGTTGCTGCCGGCGTCCCGTTGGTTTCCGGCAGGTTGAGCGGGATCAGCCCGTCGGCGCCGGTTGCCGTCGTATTGCCCTTCGCGTCGACCGGATAGCCGAGCAGCGCGGAACCCTGTGCATCGACGACGTTGTGGGTCGCCGGATCGATCTGGAATGCGCCGTTGCGGGTATAAGCGGTCGCCGAGTTCACGCCGCTGGTCTTGACCGCGAAGAAGCCGTCCCCGGTAATCGCGAGGTCGAGCGACGAGCCCGTCGTCTTCAGGTTGCCGACGGTGAACTGCTGGCGGTTCGACTTCACCACCGCACCCGATCCGACCAGCTTGGTGGGGTCGGTTGTGATGCTCGACGCGATGACGTCGGCGAAGTCGGTGCGGCTCTTCTTGAAGCCGTTGGTGCCGACGTTGGCGAGGTTGTGCGACACGGTCGAGAGTTCGGTCTGGGCTGCCTGCAGGCCGCTGAGCGAAGTGTAGAAGGACATGAATTTGCTCCTGGACGAAGAGAATTACGCGGTGATGGGATCAGCCGACCTGGCGGACGGCGCTGACGGCGACCTGCCCGATGCCGGGGACGGTGAGGACGGGGCTGCCCGATGCGGGCACCGAAACGGCGGCGACGGGTGCCCAGACGAGATTGCGCGAGGTGACCGCTTCGCCGCCGTTGGCAGCATCGACCGAAACCGTGAACGGGCCGGTGCCGGCATCGTCGCCGCTCGCGGTCTTGCCGTTCCAGTCATAGCTCGCCGTGCCCGCCTTCTGCGCGCCGAGCGACAGCGTGTTGAGCGTCTGCCCGTTGGCGTCCCTGATCGACACGGTCACGTCGGTCGCATCCTTGTCGAGCTCGACCGCACCGGCGAGGCCGCCTGCCGAACGCCCGTAGGCGCTCGACCCTTCGGTCAGTACGGTCCGCCCGACATAGGCGAGCGCGTCGCTGGCGCTGGTCGCGCCGAGCTTGTCCTGGATCGCCTTCAGCGTCGTTCCCATTTCCGCGATCCCCGACGTGCTGGAGATCTGCGCGAGCTGCGCGACCATCTGGGTATTGTCGGTCGGGGAGAACGGATCCTGGTTGTTGAGCTGCGCGGTCATCAACTTGAGGAAGTCCGATGCACCGAGCGACGACGACGTGGACGATGTCTTTGCCGCATTTGCCGCAGCGGTGGAGCTGGCGTTGATGCCGAGGCTGGTCAGCGTAGAGTCGAAAGTGGAGGCCATGATCAGCGTCCCAGTTTGAGGGTGTCGAGGATGAGCGACTTCGCGGTCTGCATGACCTCGACGTTGTTCTGGTAGCTGCGCGCGGTCTCCATCATGTCGACCAGCTCGCGCGTCTCATCGACGCCCGACTGCCAGATGTTGCCATCCTTGTCGGCGAGCGGATGCGACGGATCGTAGACCTTGGTGGCACCTTCGCCGGCGGTGACGATGCTCTCGACGTTGACCGTCGCGAGACCCGACGCCTTGTCATATTGTGTGCGGAAGATCGGCTTGATCGTCTTGTACGCGGTCTCTTCGCTGCTCGTCACCGCGCCCGCATTGGCGAGGTTGGACGCAGTCGTGTTCATCCGCACGAGTTGTGCGGACATCGCGCGCCCGGCGACCTGGAAGATGGAAAGCGGCTGGTCGGCCATTTCTTATTCGCCCTTCAAGGCACGGGTGATCTGGCCGATCCGCCCGTTGAGGAACGAGAGCGTCGTCTGATAGGCGACGGCGTTTTCAGCGAAGGCGGTCTGCTCGGTAGACAGTTCGACCGTGTTGCCGTCGAGCGAGGGCTGCGACGCGGTGCGATAGCGCATTGCCCCGCTGATGCTGGCGTTCCCGCCCGTGTCCATTGCGGTCTCGGCGGTCGACAGTGCGCTCTGGAAATCGATGTCCTGCGCCTTGAACCCCGGGGTCGAGGCGTTCGCGATGTTCGACGCGAGCACACCCATGCGCTGCGAGCGCACTTCGAGTGCCGCACCGTGTACCCCGAACAAACTGTCGCTGGGCATCGCCCGTCTCCAGCGCATGATTGCGCGCCGGTCGATCAGCAAAGGTCGTGCCAATTGCGGTGCGGGCTTGGCCTAGCAGTCCGGGGCACACAAAGCGGCAAACGCTTGCCGGGCGGCGGCAAGTCGGCAGCCGGTCGTCTGGCCGGGCGGTCGCTGGCTTTGCCGCCGATCGCGCCGTCGCCGGGTATGGCGGGCCGGGTGGATGGGACGCAGGGATCGGGATCGGTCCGTTTACCAAATTGGCCCACCGCTTGCAGAGCTGGCCAGGATGCCCTTTACCCTTGCGCCTTTCCTTGATCCGCTTGCCTTTGCCATCGTTGTTGGCGGGACGCTGGCCGCCGCGGTCCTCCGCACCCCCGCGCGGGACCTTGGGCGGGGGGTGGCGGCATTGCGGATGCTGGGCGCGCCACGCTTCGCCGCAGATCCGTTACTCGACCAGATCGCAGCGTTCGGCCGGATCGCCAAGCGCCACGGTGTGCTGACGCTGGACCGCTCGGTGATCGCGGACCCGGATATCGCTGCGGCGGTCTCGGCGATTGTCGACGGGGATTCGCCCGAGGATATTGCCGAACTGCTCCGTCAGCGTCGCCGTACGCGCGCCGAACGCGCCGTTGCGACCGCTGAACTGTGGTCGACCGCGGCGGATACCGCGCCCGCGATGGGCATGGTCGGGACGCTGATCGGTCTGGTCGGCATGTTCGTCAAAATGCAGGATCCGCGCGCGATCGGGGCGTCGATGGCAGTGGCGTTGCTGGCGACGCTTTATGGTGCGCTGATCGCCAATCTCGTCCTGGCACCAATTGCCGCGCGGTTGCGGCGGATCGCGCGCGATGAAGCGGTCGAGCGGCTGCGGCTCGAACCCCCATTGATCGCGCTTGCGCTGCGCGAACAGCCGCGTCGTCCGCTTGCCGTGGCGGCATCGGCATGATCGCGTCCGAGGACGTCCTGCCCGAGATCACACCGGCACGCCCGGCGTGGCTGATGACGCTTGCCGACCTCGCGCTATTGCTGGTCGCGTTCTTCGTGTTCATCCAGGCCAATCAGCAACTGGATGGCGACACCCTCGCGCGCGGGATCCGCGCCGGGTTCGGCGCGGTCGATACGCCCGCGATCGTGCCGCCCGCGCCGATGCCGGTTTCCGCAAGCGGACTGCACGGTTTTGCGGTTGGATCTGCCGCGTTGCCGGGTCCGGTCGCTCCACTGGTCGCGTGGGCGCGCGAAGCCTTGGGCGATCCGCGCGCAATGCTTGCGGTGACGGGGATGGTCGACGGATCGAGCGACGACGTCGATCCGGTCACCCAAAACGCCGCCGTGCTTGCCGCCGATCGCGCGCGGACGATCGTCGGGGTGTTGATCGCCCACGGGATCGCATCCGATCGCATCACCATCACCGCCGCGGGTCGCGCCGGCCGACGCGGCGTCAGCGTGACGACGGGATTTGCCGGCAACCGGCAAAGGCCTGCCGTTCCGGCTGCCGCTTCCACAACACAACCCACAAGGATCTGATTGCCGATGCGCCGTCTGCCGTTGCTCATCCTCGGGCTCGTCGCCAGCCCGCTGTCTGCCGCCTCGTTCCAGGATACCGGGGCGATCGACCGCGCGGTGGCTGCGTTTACCGGCCACGGAGTCGGCAACGAAGGCGGCGCGCGCACGCCGGTCGACGGGCGGCTCAAACTGGCCGCCTGTCCGATGGTGTCGATGGCGTGGCGTACCGAAAACCACGATGCGGTCGTGGTGACCTGCACCGGTCCGGAGTGGCGGTTGTTCGTGCCGGTCAAGCTGGCCGCCGCAGCGCCCAGGGGGGCTGCCCCGCTTGTGATCACCCCCGGTGTGCAGGCCGCCGCGGTCAGGCCGGTCTATGTCATCAAGCGTGGCGATCCGGTGACGATCAGTGCAGGCTCGTCGGGCTTCTCGATCACGCGCGAGGGCGTCGCGGCTGGCGATGCGGTCGTCGGCGGGCGGTTCATGGTGAAGGTGGATGACCAGAAGAACCCGGTCCAGGCGGTCGCGGTCGCCGCCGGAAGCGCCACGCTGCCGGGTTGGACAGAATGATTTAAGCTTTGCCCAAGCCGGTCGTTATACCTTTCGTCATCTCTTCCCAAAGGTGCTGATGTGGTAGACGCGATCGGACCCAAGACTGTTTCAATGCCCGAGCGGCTGGCCGTGTCCGCCGTTGCGTCGACCGGATCGGTCGCGTCGACGGTCAGCGCCGCGAACAAGCCGGCAGCGACGGCAACCCAGCAACTGGAATTGTCGGCAATCGCGTCCGAAACCGGCAAGGGCGTGCCGGTCGACACCCAGCATGTCGAGGATGTCCGCCGTGCGGTCCGCAACGGGACGTACCCGATCACTCCCGACACGATCGCCGATCGAATGCTCGCGCTGAAGCTCAACTGGAGCCCCTCGAAATGACGCCTCCCGCAACGCGCCGTGATGCTCTGATCGCGGTGATCGAAGCGCTGCACGCCGAAATCGCGGCGCTTAAGACCAACGATGTCCGTGCGTTGGAACAGGCTACAACCGACAAGCTGATGCGGATCGAGGCGGTTGCGGCGTTTGGGGATACGCCTCCGGAGACGGAAACTCGCGCGCTTGCCGAGGAAGCGCAACGGCTTAACGACACGTGCCGGATCTACGTCAACCTGATGGCGGCAAATGTCCGCCGCCGCCTGCAAAATCTGACCGGTTCGGCCGGAGCGGCAATGGGGGCGGCACCGGGGAGCGTGTATCGTGCCGGGATGGGGCTCGCGGCGTTCGCCTGAGGGGCGATGTGACGCCCTTTTCATAACCGCTTCCCCGGCGAAGGCCGGGGCCCAGTCGCGCAGGTTTTTCTAACGAAGCGCTGACCTCCGCCACTGCTGCCTCTCTCCTGGGCCCCGGCCTTCGCCGGGGAAGCGGCAAGTTGGGGGAAGCGGCGCATAGGCAAAAACTGGCACGTCTCTTGCTGATCCCCCCTCGTCCGTCTGAACGCGGGCGAACAGGGGACCAATGCCTTTCAATCCGCTTTCCATCCTGAACGGTGCCGTCGACGCGAGCGGCGCGGGCGGATCGATTCGCAGCGCGATCGCCAATGCCAGCCAGAAAACCGGCATCGATTTCAACTATCTGATGGGCCAGGCCAAGCTCGAGAGCGGGATGCGCAGCAACGCGCATTCGGGCACGTCGAGCGCGAGCGGCCTGTATCAGTTCGTCGACCAGAGCTGGCTGCGCGTGGTCAAGGCGCATGGCGCCGAACACGGCCTCGGCTGGGCAGCGAACGCGATCTCGACCAGCGCGAGCGGCAAGGCGGTCGTCAACGATCCCGCGACGCGCCAGGCGATCCTATCGCTCCGCAACGACCCCACCGCCGCGTCGCTGATGGCCGCCGAGCACGCCAGCGACAACAAGGGCGCGATCGAGGGAACGCTCGGGCGCAGCGCGACCAGCACCGATCTCTATATGGCGCATTTCCTGGGCTTGGGCGGCGCGCGGCAGTTCCTCACCGCGATGCAGGCAAACCCCGACCGCAGCGGCGCCGCGATGTTCCCCGCCGCCGCCAACGCCAATCGCAACGTCTTCTATGATTCCGCCGGCGCGCCTCGCTCGCTCTCGCAAATCTACAACCGCTTCGCCGCCAAGCTCGATGCGGCGGGCGCGCCGCAGACGATCGATGCAACCTCGGGTCTGTCCGCGACGCGGCTCGGCGAATGGGGCGCGGACGTTATTCCCGGCAATGGCGAGGAATCGACCTCCAACGCCGCGGTCTGGGCGCAGAACACGCTCGCGCAGCTGAGCGGCACCAACAGTTTGGCGGGTACCCGCACCGAAACCGCGAGCCTGCTCCGCCCGACCCCGAATACCGCGCGGCTCGCGTACATGATGCTCGCGACGATGGGAGCCTGATCCAGTGGCCTTGTCCCCCAAGACCGGTGGCGTGATGCCGCTACTGCGTTCCGCCGCGCTGCCGGTCGCGATCCTGTTGCTGGTCGTGCTGATGGTCGTGCCGATTCCGGCGGCGATGCTCGACGTGTTCTTCATCATGAACATCACGATCAGCCTTGCGGTGCTGATGGTCAGCCTCAACGCGCAGAAGCCGCTCGATTTCTCCGCCTTCCCGACGGTGCTGCTGTTCGCCACGCTGTTCCGCCTGAGCCTCAACGTCGCCTCCACCCGCGTCGTGCTGGTCCACGGGCATGAGGGCGAGAGCGCGGCGGGCCATGTGATTGAGGCGTTTGGGACGTTCCTGATCGGCGGCGATTATGTCGTCGGCCTGTTCGTCTTCGCGATCCTGGTGATCATCAACATGATCGTCGTGACCAAGGGCGCGGGCCGCGTGTCCGAAGTCAGCGCGCGCTTCACGCTCGATGCGCTGCCGGGCAAGCAGATGGCGATCGACGCCGATCTCAATGCCGGGCTGATCACCCCCGACGAAGCCAAGGCGCGCCGGATCGAGGTTTCGACCGAGGCCGATTTCTACGGCTCGATGGACGGCTCGTCCAAGTTCGTGAAGGGCGATGCGGTCGCCGGCCTGCTGATCCTCGCGGCGAACATCGTCGGCGGGCTGATCCTCGGCCCCGTGAGCCACGGCATGACGATCGCGGACGCGGCGCACAATTACGTGCTGCTCGCGATCGGCGATGCACTCGTCGCGCAGATCCCGTCGCTGATGCTGTCGATCGCCGCCGCCGCGATCGTGACTCGCGTCACCTCGAGCATGGATCTCGCGGGCCAGATCGGCAGCCAGTTCGGCTCGGCGCGGACCTGGACGCCGGTCGCGATCATCCTCGCTTTGCTCGGGGTGATGCCGGGGATGCCGCATCTGATCATCCTCCCCGCCGCCGGGCTTGCTGGGTTCGCCGCGTGGAAGATGCGCCAGGCGTCGCTTCGCCCCGTGCCGGTCGAAGTGCTTGCGCCCGAGCCGGTCGACCATTCCAAGATCGGCTGGGACGAAGTCTCGGACCTCATGCAGGTCAATCTCGACATCGGCTACGGCCTGGTGCCGCTGGTCGACGAACGCCGCGGTGCGCCTTTGATGGGCCGGATCACCGGGGTCCGCCGCCAATTGTCGAAGGACATGGGCTTCGTCATCCCGCAGGTCCGCGTGCGGGACGACATCAACCTGCCACCCTACACTTACCGCATCATCGTCGGTGGCGTCGTGGTCGGCGAGGACAGCGTTTCGCCCGACGAGATGCTCGCGCTCGATACTGGGCAGGCGATCGGCGGACTGATGGGCAAACCCGCCAAGGACCCGACCTTCGGGCTCGACGCGGTGTGGATCGCAGCGGGTGATTCCGATGCGGCGACGGGGGCGGGCTATCTCGTGGTCGATCCGGGCACCGTCATGGCGACGCACCTCAACCACCAGTTGACGCAACATTCCGCCGAGCTGCTCGGCCCGGACGAAGTCCAGTCTCTGCTCGACGGGTTGAAGGACCGTGCGGCCAGCCTCGTCGCGTCGCTGTCGCCCAACCCGCTGCCGCTGACGACGCTGACGCAAGTGCTCAAGGGGCTGCTCGCGGAGAACATCCCGCTCAAGGAATTCCGCCGGATCGCCGCCGCGATCGCGGTCGCCGCACAGCGCACCGCCGACGCCGAGGAAATCATCGAGGCGATTCGCCCCGATCTCGGCGGGCTGATCATCGGCAAGATCTGCGGCGTGCGCGAGCCGCTGCGCGTGATGACGCTGGAGGGCGGGCTCGAGGGGCTGCTCGGCCAGGCGATGCGCGCCGATCCGTCGCGCCGCCACACGATCGAACCCGATCTCGGTCGTCGCATCGTCGATGCGCTGCAACGCGCGGCACAGCCGCTGGTCGACGAGGCCAAGCCGTTCGCGCTCGTCGTCCAGCCCGCGATCCGCGTCGCGATCCGCAAGCTGGTCAAGACCTGCCTGCCCGACATTCCGGTGATGAGCTTCTTCGAAGTGCCGGAAGAAAAAGCCGTCGAAGTCGTCGCCGTGATCGGCGCTCCCGGAGCTCTCCCAGCATGATGCAGCTTTCGCCCACCGCCTTCAGCGATGCCCAGCCGCTCGTCTATGGCCGCACCGCCGCCGCGCCCGACCTCAAGTTGCTGGCGAAAAAGCATCTGCCGCTGGTCCGGCGGATCGCGTGGCACGTCCACGGCAGCATGTCCTCCTCGGTCGAAGTCGAGGATCTCGTCCAGATCGGGCTGGTCGCCTTGGTCGAGGCGGCGGGCGCGTTCGAGGAGCGCGGGCAGGTGACGTTCGAGCAATATCTGATGACGCGGGTGCGTGGCGCGATGATCGATGCGCTGCGCCGCTCGGCAACGCTCACGCGCGGTGCGATGCAGCGCAAGCGGATGTATGCGCAGACGGTCGCGGCGATGACGACTGAGCTGGGGCGTGCGCCGGAGGAAGCGGCGGTCGCAGCGCGGCTCGGTGTATCGCGCGACAAGCTGCGGATCGATTATGCGAGCGCGCAGCCGGTGCGGCTCGAACCAATCGAGGATCTCTATTCGGACGAAGGCCCGTGGTTCGCGAGCGACGAGCCTGATGCCTTCGCGCAGCTCTCGGAGAGCGAAGAGCGCGATACGCTGATCGCCGCGATCACGTCGCTGCCCGAGCGCGAGGCGCTGGTGATCCAGCTCTATTATGTCGAGGAAATGAACCTCGAGGAGATCGGGCTGGTGATCGGCGTCGGTTCTGCGCGGGTGTGCCAGATCAAGGCGTCGGCGCATGCCAAGCTCAAGAAGGCGATGCTGGGGTAGAGTCCCTCTTACCATCCTCCGTTCGGGCTGAGCGAAGTCGAAGCCTCGCACGAAGCGAGGGCCCTTCGACCTCGCTCAGGGCAAACGGGGGGAGGGGGTAGCCCTAACCCAATATCAGGTTCATCCCCGTTAGTCGGCGGTAGCCATCCCCTGCTTCCGCGCGCCCACGATCATCTTCTTCGCGATACCACGCACAGCGTCGTCATCCTGCGTCCCGTCGCTCGCCGGATCCCCTAGGTGATCCAGGCTCCCTTCGAGATAGTCGAGCAGCCCCGGATGCTTGTCCTCGACATATTCCATCAGCTTGAACAGCAGATGCTCGGTCGCGATCTCGCGCTGGCGGACCCGGACTGTGGTGTCGTCGCTCATCATCGCCTCCTTAATTACCGCTCGACCGACTTGGTCAGCACCGGCGTTTGCTGATGCTGGACAACGCGCCAGACTTCATGCTCCAGGCGGCGGATGACCGAGCTGCAATGCGCTTCATAGGCTTCGTCGCCGCGCTGTGCATGGACGTGATAGCCGATCACGATCAGCCCCTCCTGCGGGCGCGAGACGGTCCGCTCTCTCAACTCGGCGCTGTCCCAGACGGGCGTATCCGCGACCGCGTCGATCGCTTCAGTTCCCTGCAGCACGAACGGCGGGCGTGGCAGCACCATGACGACTTCCGCATCGACCTTCTCGCGGTAATTGTCAGGCCCTTCGGTCCAGAGGCTTTCCTCGAAGCTCCACAAGCGGTTGTCGTCCATGTCCGTCTCTCCCAATAGCAAGGGGA
The DNA here is from genome assembly GCF_058782275.1 of Sphingomonas sp. FW306-05-A. Classification (NCBI taxonomy): domain Bacteria; kingdom Pseudomonadati; phylum Pseudomonadota; class Alphaproteobacteria; order Sphingomonadales; family Sphingomonadaceae; genus Sphingomonas; species Sphingomonas sp. FW306-05-A. Next base: position 1,340,187 of record NZ_JBYSXN010000002.1, on the reverse strand, counting down.
GGAAGGCCGGAGGCGGCAAAACGTTCCGCGCAATCGTGCGACGGGTGCCCGGAACGCGCCGGATCTATGGCACGATCGTGGTGAACAGATAGGCCGCGAAGATCACCAGGTGGACGACCCCCTGCAACACCGTCGTTCGCCCAGTGCCAAGCGACAGCGTCGCAACGAACAGCGACAGCGCGAGCAGCGTCATGCTCTTGGGGTCGATCCCCAGCGACAGGGGAAGGCCGAGCACGAGAGAGACGATCGCCACGCTTGGGATCGTGAGTCCGATCGTCGCAAGCGCGGAGCCGAGCGCGAGGTTCAGGCTGGTCTGCAGTCGGTTGCGTTTTGCGGCCTTGTACGCGGCGAGGCTTTCCGGCGCGAGGACCAGCGCCGCAATGACGACGCCGACCACCGCGAGCGGCAACCCGGCGCCAAGCACCGCGGCCTCGATCGTCGGCGACAGCGTCTTGGCAAGCAGCACGACCGAAGCCAACGCAACCAGCAGGACGCCGAACGCGATCCCCGTCGCGCGCGTCGATGGCGGGGCGGCGTGGTCGTCGTGATCGTCGCTGGCGGGGAGGAAGTAGTCGCGGTGCCGCACCGTTTGGACGAGGATGAAGGTGCCGTAGAGAATCAGCGACACCACCGCGACGAACACCAGTTGCGACGTCGCGTAGGTCGGCCCGCTGGTCGAGGACGTGTAATTGGGGAGGATTAGCGACAGCACTGCCATCGCGGTCAACACCCCGAGCGCCGCGCTCATGCCGGTCAGTGTGAAGCGCTGTTCGACATGCCGCGCGGCACCTGCGACGAGGCACAGTCCGATGATGAAATTGAGGATGATCATGATCGCGGCGAATACGGTGTCACGCGCAAGTTCGGTCGCGCCGCCTGCATCCGACAGCATGAGCGACACGATCAGCGAAACTTCGATCACCGTCACTGCGATCGCCAGCACCAGCGTGCCGAAGGGTTCGCCGACCTTGTGCGCGATGACCTCGGCATGATGCACCGCCGCGAGTACGCTCGCGATCAGCACGACGACCGCGACAACGGTTCCGCCCGATCCCATCTTGGCGACGCCGAACAAGGCTGCAAGCAGGCCCAGCACTGGCGCGACGAGGGTCCATAACGGCAGCGCCAGCCGATCGGGCATCGCGCCATCCGCGCACACGATCGGGTCCGGCGCGACTTCGATGACCATGAAAAATCCTTGTAATGCAGTCCGAGTATCGGTGCCGGATCAATAGCCCGGGCTGGAGAAAGGTCCGGTTTTCATCAAAGATAATATAATGACGCGGAACTTTAGCGACTCGGCAAGGATGGTAATCCACGCCCTGTTCCCAATCGTTTAAAGGCGGTGTTGGGTACGGTTGAGGCAATGGCCGGCCGGCTGAGATGGCGATGCGTGGAGGGACCAGATCCCAGAGCCACGCAGGTTTAGAGCAAGCTGCCGGATCATGATGTCGTGCGGGACCGCAACGATCCGATGCGGCGGTTCAGCCGACATTCGCCCACTGCAGGATCGCCTTGGTCAGCGCGTCTGACACCGGGGTTCCCCCGCCCGGGCCAATGATGACGAACTCCATGTGCGGCAGGTCGGGAAGCGTGTTGTCCGCAGCGACTCTTGCGAGGCCGGTCGGGAGCAGGCGAAGCGAATGCGGCAGGACTCCGAGCCCAGCCCGCGCAGCCGCGGTAAGGCCGCTCAGGCTCGCGCTTGTGAAGGCGACACGCCACGCCCGGCGGCTGGCGTCGAGCGTGGCAATCGCCATCGCACGCGTAACGCTTGGTGGGGGGTAGAGCAGCAGCGGTACGGGCGCGTCGGCATCGTGGAGATAGTCGGGCCGGGCGATCCACACCGCTTGCTCGCCCCATGCGGTCACCCCGCGCGGGTCGCCCGCGCGACGCTTGGCAAGGATGATGTCAAGCTGTCCCGCATCATAAGCGTCGTACAGGTCCTGGCTCAGCCGCGCGGTCACGACCATGTCGACTTCGGGATGGCGGCGCGCGAAATTGGCCAACACGTCGGGGAGCGCGGACAGGACGAAATCTTCGGAAGCACCGAAGCGCAACCGCCCCCGCAACGGGACGCCCGACAACTGCCGATCGAGCGCGGCATAGCTTTCGAGGATCCGGCGCGCATGATCGACCAGCACTTCGCCGTCGACCGTGAGTGCGACCCGGTGCGTATCGCGCGCGAGCAGGCGGCGCCCGGTGATCGTCTCGAGCCGCTTGATCTGCTGGCTGACGGTCGACTGGCCGGTCCCGAGCGTCCGTGCTGCGCGGGTGAACGTTCCTGCTTCGACCACTGCAAGGAAGGCGCGCAACAGCTCCGGGGTGATCCGCGTGATGTCCATCACGGATCATGATAACCGTTATCGGTCCCATCACAATTGTGGATGACGCACGCGTAGCGTAGCAACCGACCCTATGACCGCTATCCGATCGCTGCTCGGCCGCCTGCCGATCGATGCCTATATGCTGCTGCTGATCGGGACGGTGGCGTTCGCGTTCGTCCTGCCTGCGCGCGGAGTCGGGCAGGACATTGCCGAGGACAGCGTGCTGGTCGCGGTCGGGCTGTTGTTCTTCCTGTATGGCGCGCGGCTTTCGCCTGCTGCCGTCTGGGCGGGGATCACGCACTGGCGGCTCCAGTCGCTCGTCCTGGCGAGCACCTTCGTGATCTTCCCGATCATCGGCCTCGCGACCTATTGGGGGACGCGCGGGTGGTTGCCCGAGGGGATTGCGATCGGGCTGCTGTATCTGTGCCTGTTGCCCTCGACGGTCCAGTCGTCGATCGCGTTCACCTCGATCGCGCGCGGCAACGTGCCCGCTGCTTTGTGCAGCGCATCGGTGTCCAACCTCCTGGGCGTGGTAGTCACCCCGCTGCTGGTCGCGGCATTGCTCCAGTCGGCGGGGGGCGGCTTCTCGTTGCGCGCGATCGAGGGGATTGCGCTCCAGATCCTGTTGCCGTTCGTCGTCGGGCAGGTCGCCCGCCCAGTGATCGGGAAGTGGCTGGTCGCACATCGCACGCTGACCTCGGTGGTCGATCGCGGCTCGATCCTGCTGGTGGTCTATACCGCGTTCAGCGCCGGGGTGGTGGCGGGGGTATGGACCAGCCTGTCGCCGATCGACCTGGCGGTGGTGCTGGCGATCGACCTTGCGATCCTGGCGGTGATCCTGTGTGTGACGACCGCGCTTGGCCGGTGGCTCGGGTTCACCACCGAGGACGAGATCGCACTCGTCTTCTGCGGGTCCAAGAAGAGCATGGCGAGCGGGCTGCCGATGGCGACGATCCTGTTCGCTGGGCATTCGGTCAGCCTGATCGTGCTGCCGCTGATGCTGTTTCATCAGGCGCAATTGTTCGCCTGCGCGATTCTCGCGCGGCGATATGCGCGGCGCCCGGAGGGGGGCGAGGGGGATGCGGTGCCGGCTTAGCCGCACCCGACCCGGTTGCACTCCTACCATCCGTTCGGGCTGAGCGCAGTCGGAGCCCCCCGCGACACGCCGGCCCTTCGACTCCGCTCAGGGCGAACGGATGTCGGGGGGCGATCGTTAACGCGACACCAGAACCGTTACCCGATCAGCAGGCCCGCGAGCGCCGCCGACATCAGGTTTGCAAGGCTCCCCGCCGCGAGTGCGCGCAGGCCGAGCTTGGCGATCATCGGGCGCTGGTTGGGGGCGAGGCTCCCCGCCGACGCCATCTGGATCGCGATCGACGAGAAATTGGCGAAACCGCACAACGCGAACGTCACCACCGCGGTGGTATGCGGCGAGAGGTTCTGCATCTTGCCGAGATCGATGAACGCGACGAATTCGTTGAGCACGATCTTCTGCCCGAACAATTCGCCCGCTGCCTGCGCTTCGGTCCACGGAATGTCGAGCAGGAACATCACCGGCGCGAAGACGAAGCCAAGGATGCCCTGGAAGCTCAAATCGGGATAGCCGAACCACCCGCCGATCCCGCCGAGGATCCCGTTCGCCAGCGCGACCAGCCCAACGAACGCAAGCACCATCGCGCCGACAGCGACCGCGATCCGCACGCCGGTCTGCGCGCCGTTGGCGGCGGCCATGATGATGTTGGCGGCGCGTTCTTCCTCGAGCGCCTTTTCGGCGACGTGGAGCACCGCTTCCTCCGGATCGTCGCCGAGCGCGAGCTCGCCCGCGGGGGCTGTCGTCTCGTCGGGCATGATGATCTTGGCCATCAGCAATCCGCCCGGCGCGGACATGAACGACGCGGCGAGCAGATAGGGCAAAGCGCCCTGGCCGAGGAAGGTGGCGTAGGCGAGCAGAATCGTGCCCGCGACGCCCGACATGCCGACCGTCATCACCGCAAACAATTGCGGCGGGGTCAGCCCGGCGAGATAGGGGCGGATCACCAGCGGCGATTCGCTTTGCCCGACGAAGATGTTGGCGGCGGCGCACAAGGCTTCCACCTTGGACACGCCGATCACCTTCTCGATCGCGCCGCCGACCCAGCGGATCACGAACTGCATGATCCCGAGATGGTAGAGGATCGACACCAGGGCCGCGAAAAAGATGATGACGGGGAGCGCCGAGAAGGCGAACGCCGTCCCGAAGGTCGGGTCGCTCGCAAGCCCGCCGAAGATCGTCGTGGTGCCGGCCTTGGCATAGCCGAGCAGGTTCCACACCCCGCGCGACATGCCTTCGATCATCTGGCGACCGATCGTGCTGTGGAGCACGAGGACAGCGATGATCACCTGCAACGCGAACGCCGCCCCCACGACGCGCAGGCGGATCGCGCGGCGATTGGTCGACAGCAGGACGGCAAGCCCCAGGATCACGACGATACCCAGGATGCCGATCGGAAATTTGTCCACGTATTCCCCGCAGTTTCGCGCGCACTCCAGTTTTGGCGCGCAACGGGAGCGGACCATACACGCAGACGCGGATAGGGCTAGGGGGCGGGGGAGAAAGTGGTGGGTGTGGGGTGTGGGCGGGCTTTGTAAAACCTGCGTCATCATGAACGCGTTTCAGGATCCAGCGCTCCGCGAGTCCGGACTATACCTGTTGCGCAGTGGATGCTGAAACACGTTCAGCATGACGGCAGCTTTTTGGATGCGTCGGGCCGCCCGAGAACAGATTCCCTTCCCCACAACATTCCGCTAGCGTCCCGCGCGATGACGACACCTGCTCCTGCGATCCCGCGTTCGCTTTTCGCTTTTTCGATCTTCTACGGCGGGATGGTCTGCATCGCGGGCGTGCTCGGCAACAAGCAGGTCTCGCTCGGGCCGATCTCGCTGCTCGGGCCGCTGGTGGGAATCGGTCCGCTCGCGGTCGAGGCAGGAATCTTCGCGTTCCTGCTCCTCGTCGTGGTGTCGAGCGCGGTGGCCGAATTGCACGGGCGGACCACCGCGAACCGGCTCGTGCAAGTGGGGTTCGTGCCGCTGGTAGCGTCGATCCTGCTGTCGGTCGTCGTGCTCGCCGCGCCCGCCGCGCCTGAGATGGAACCAGCGCGGCGTGATGCGTTCGCGCTGATGATGGGCGGTACGCCGCGGATCTGGCTCGGCGGGATCGTCGCCTACGGGATTTCGCAGACGCTCAACGTGACGATCTTCAGCTGGCTCAAGCGCAACGAGCGCGGTGGGCTGTTGTGGCTGCGCGCCGGCATCGCGAGCATCCTCAGCCAGATTGTTGATACGCTGCTGTTCGTGACGATCGCCTTTTATGGGGTTTTCCCGATCGGGGCGCTGCTCGCCGGGCAGATGCTCGCGAAGGTAACGCTGTCGGCTGTGCTGGTGCCGCCGTTGATCTATCTGGTGGTCGGGATCGGGCGGCGACTGGATCGCGGCTGACTTACGCGATAAGGGCGCGGGCATGACCGATTATTCCCCCGCCCCCGCCTTGCTTGCCAAGGCCGAAACGCTGGTCGAGGCGCTACCTTACATGCAGCGCTATGCCGGTGCGACGTTCGTCGTGAAATATGGCGGGCACGCGATGGGCGATCCCGAGGCGGCGCGTGACTTCGCCGAGGACGTCGTGTTGATGAAGGCGGTCGGGATCAATCCGGTCGTCGTCCACGGCGGCGGCCCGCAGATCGGCGCTATGCTCAAGCGACTGGGCGTCGAATCGCGCTTCGTCGATGGCCTGCGCGTGACCGACGCCGAAACCGCCCGGATCGCCGAAATGGTGCTCGCAGGGTCGATCAACAAGGAAATCGTTGGCTGGATTGGGCAGGCGGGCGGCCGCGCGGTCGGGATTTCGGGGAAGGACGCCAACCTCGTCACCGCGACCAAGGTCGGGCGCGAGACGCCGGATACGCTGCAGGGGATCGAACGGCATGTCGATCTGGGCTTCGTCGGCACGCCGGTCGGGGTCGATCGCCGGATCATCGACACGATGTCGGCGGCGGGGATCATCCCGGTGATCGCGCCGATCGCGATCGGGACCGATGGCCATACCTACAACATCAATGCCGACACGATGGCGGGCGCGATCGCCGCAGCGTTGGGCGCGGAACGGTTGTTCATGCTGACCGACGTGGTCGGCGTGCTCGACAAGGACAAGCAGCTCGTCACCGATCTCGACCCCGCAGGGGTCGCGCGGCTGCGCGCCGACGGGACGATTTCGGGGGGGATGATTCCCAAGCTCGAGACGTGCGTCCATGCGGTCGAGGGCGGGGTCGGGGCTGCGGTCATTCTCGACGGGCGTGTGCCGCATGCGATGCTGCTCGAGATCTTCACCGATCGCGGGGCGGGGACGCTGGTGCGGCGCTGACGTTCGCTTTTATTTCCGCCGTCACCCTGAACTTGTTTCAGGGTCCACCGTGCCGCACTTCCGGTCCGTGCCCGTTGCGCGGTGGATGCTGAAACGAGTTCAGCATGACGGCGGGGGTGGGTGGCGTCCCGCGCACCACGAAACGAACGCTTCGGGCCAGACGCTAAGGGGGTGTTCGCATTTGCGAGATACCGCTAGGATCGCACAGCTCAACGCCCGGAGACGCCATTTGCATACGATCATCCAGATATTGCAGGTCCTGATCAGCGCGATCACGACGATCGTGCTGATTCAGGTGGTCCTGTCACTGCTCGTGTCGTTCAACATCATCAACACGCATAACGAACTCGTGCGGTCGATCTACAACGGGCTCGAGCGCGGGACTGAGCCGCTGTATCGCCCGTTCCGTCGGATCCTCCCCGATTTCGGGCAGATCGACCTTGCGCCGTTCGCGTTGCTGCTGACGCTCAAGATCGTCAGCATCATCCTCACCAATTACGACGCGCATCTGCTCGTCGGCGCGCCGCTCTAAGCCGGAGCCTGACGGCATGACCGCTACGATCATCGACGGCAAGGCGTTCGCCGCTGCCTTACGCACGCGCATCGCCGCGCAAGTCGCGACCTTTGCGGAGGCTGCAGGTCGCGCGCCGGGGCTCGCGGTCGTGCTGGTGGGGGAGGACGCCGCCTCCGCGGTCTATGTCCGCAACAAGGGCAAGGCGACGCGCGGCGCCGGGATGATCAGCGTCGAGCACCGCATGCCCGCCGATGTTGCGCAGGATGATCTGCTCGCGCTGGTCGACGTGCTCAACGCCGATCCCGCGATCGACGGGATCCTCGTCCAGCTCCCGCTCCCCGGCCATATCGACGAGCGCGCGGTGACGACGCGGATCGACCCCGACAAGGACGTCGACGGCTTCCACCCGGTCAACGCCGGACGGCTAGCGACGGGGATCACCGGGTTCGTGCCGTGCACCCCGCTCGGCTGCGTGATGCTTCTGAAAGATACGCTCGGCGACCTGACCGGGCTCGACGCCGTGGTCATTGGCCGGTCGAACATCGTCGGTAAGCCGATGGCGCAATTGCTGATCGCCGAAAGCTGCACCGTTACCGTCGCGCATTCGCGCACGCGCGACCTGTCGAGCGTGGTCAAGCGCGCGGACATCGTGATCGCGGCAGTCGGCCGGCCCGAGATGGTCAAGGGCGACTGGCTCAAGCCCGGCGCGACCGTGATCGACGTCGGGATCAACCGGACCGAGGCGGGCCTCGTCGGCGACGTCGATTTCGCGGGTGCGATGAGCGTCGCAGGCGCGGTGACGCCGGTCCCGGGCGGGGTCGGGCCGATGACGATCGCGTGCCTGCTGCGCAATACCTTGGTGTCGGCCGCGCGGCGCGAAGGCGTGGTGCTCGACGAGGCGGCGTTGTGACGCCCGCGCAGGCGGGGGGCGCACGGGCGGGGGGCGGCGAATGATCGAACTCTATATTTCTTCGCTGATCACCTTCTTCGTGGTGATCGATCCCCCCGGCTGCGCGCCGATCTATGCAGGGCTGACCGCGGGCGCATCGCCCACCCATTCGCGTGCGATGGCATTTCGCGCTGTGCTGGTCGCATCGGGCATCCTGCTGGTGTTCGCGTTGTTCGGGGAGGCCTTGCTCCACGGGCTTGGGATCAGCCTCGCCTCGTTCCGCATCGCAGGCGGGATCATGCTGTTCCTGATCGCTTTGGAAATGGTGTTCGAAAAGCGCACCGAACGCCGAGAGGACCGCGCCGCCAAGGTCGCCAACGATCCCGAGGTTGAGGACGTGTCGATCTTCCCGATGGCGATGCCGATGATTGCGGGGCCGGGGTCGATCGCGTCGGTGATGCTGTTGATGAGCCGCAACGAGGGGATCGAACGCTCCGCGGTCGTGCTGGCTGCGCTGATCACGATCCTGCTGCTGACGCTGGTGGCGTTGCTCGCGGCAGGGCCGATCATGCGCGTGCTCGGCGCGAAGATCGAGGCGGTGATCACACGGCTGCTGGGCGTGCTGCTCGCGGCGCTGGCGGTGCAGTTCGTGATCGACGGGGTGCGGGTGAGTCTGGCGTAAAGGTAGCAGGGGCTGCCGCCGATCGGGGAGTCATCCCTTCGTTGCCGCACGACATGACGGCCGACTTGCCGGTCGGCAGGCTTTGGTTCACGATCACCGAATGGATGGTTGGGGGTATTCGCTTCAATGGGCGTGAAAGCGCTCTACGGGTATCCAAAACGAGCGGCGGTGGACGTTCTCGCTGCACTGCTGCTCGGTTTGGGTGTTGTCGGTGCGTGCAATACCGTTTGGGCGATTTCTAGAGGCAGGCCCCTTGCAACACTCTGGGGGGCCGAGAGTCCGGTGCAGGTTCTCCTCGCGAGCGCACCGTATCTGGCCCTTGCGGCAGGCGGTGTTGTTGCCCGTCGGCCATGGTTCGTCGGATTGGCCCTGACCTGCGCCTTCTGGGGATTCTATCTCTTTGAAATTGCGCGCCCTTACGAGGGTGGTGGGGCCAATATTGGACTGGGTATCGTGATGCTGTTTTCACCCATTCCGATTTTCGCTGGCAGTGTCATCGCAGCGTTGACCTTGCATAGACGGTGACCGGGCGTCGCGTTCAAGGGCAGCTAACGTACTGGTCGCCAGAAAAGCGGGTGCCCCATGATCCACAAGTGTTGCTTGTGAGGTGTTGCGTTCTCCCCCCCCCCCCCGTTTGCCCTGAGCGAAGTCGAAGGGCCTCCCGCAAGACAAACCGGAGCTTGTAGCGCGAGCGGGGCTTCGACTTCGCTCAGCCCGAACGGACGGGTACTGCCAAGCGATAGCGCACTGCCCTTACTCCGGCTTGATCCGGAACAGCCGCAGCGGCGACCCGCGCGGCAAGTCGATCGGTTCGAGCCAGTCGAACGCCTTGCGGTGCGCGAGCTGCGCATAGAAACCGCCGGGCGCACGCACCCGGTAATTGGTCGACTCCGACATGTTCGGGCACACCAGCAACAGCGTCGCGCCGTGCCGCTTGGCGATCGCGCGGAAGTTCTCCGGCGTCCCCTTGAACGCGTGCTGGACGTCGAGGATCGCGTCGCCGTTGCGATGATATGGCCCCGCGATCGCATTGTGGTGCGTCAGCGTGATCAGCCGCGGGCCCAGATCGGTGAAGGTGAACACCGTTTGCGCCGGCACCCGGTTGAGCGGGGTCATCGCGGTCATCGTCGGGCAGGAAGCGCTCGCACGGTTGATCGTCTGGACGCGCTTGGTCGGGCGATCGGGCGGGCTGTAGCGCAGGTTGAGCCCGGTCCAACGCAAGTCGACCGGGGTCATCACCGCGCCCGCGAAGCTGCCCGAGGCGACCAGCACGACCGCCGCCGTCCCGAACACGCGGACGAAGATGTTCCTGCTCGCCAGCATCACCGGCGCGAGCCACCAGATCAGCGCGACCGACCCCGGCACCGCGAGCAATTGCGCCGCCGGCCCGGCGCGCGCCTGCCACAACAGCATCAGCGCGGCGAAGGTGACGAACAGCAGCACGGGAGCCCACAATCCACCCCGCGCGGTGCCGCGTGCGCGCCACGTCGCGAGCGCCGCGCCGATCACGCCGACGATCGGCAGGACCACGATCGGGAAAGCGGTGCGGAACGGATGCTGGTAGATCGGCTTGGCTTCGCGGACGTTGTTGAGCCAGTTGGCCGCGAGTTCGGGCGAGACCTGCTCGGGCCGCCCGAGGCATTGCGGGAAGACCATTGCAAACCCGGCGACGATCACGCCGCCCGCCACCACCGCAAGGCCGAGCCGGACCCAACGGTTCGCCGGGTTCGCCCACGCCATCGCGAACAGCAAGGCCCCCGCCACGACCATCACGCTTAGCCACACCGGGGTCAGCGCGTCGCAGCGCAGCGCCGCATTGGCATAAGACGCGAACGCCGCATAACCGATCGCACAGCCCCCGCCGAGCGTCAGCGCATAGACGCTAAGCCGTGCTGCACCGTCGTGATCCCAGATCCAGCGCAAAGCGAGGATCGCACCCGCCATCGCCGCATAGGGCAACATCTCGAGCCCGATCGTGAGCGAAACCGCACTCGCCAACCCGACGATCGCGCCCCCGCGGGGTCCGCGCGGGTCGCACAGGCCCGCCACCGTCAGGCTGAGCATCGCAAGCTGCCAGCCGTGGTGGTCGATCCGCTCCGGCATGTACATCAGCATCGTGGCAACGCAGCAGAAGACGAGCAGCGCGATCGCGAGCGGCCAGGCGACCGGGCTGACCAGCCGCCGCACGGTGGCGCCCAGCCCAAGGATGGTGATCCCGAGCGGCAGCAACGGCGCGATCCCGCACGCCAGCATTTCCGCTTCGCGCACCCCCACGAATGGGCGCAACAGCACGATTAGTGCCGCGATCGGCAAATCTACGATGCGGCTCCAGTGAATGTCGAAGCCGGTCGGCGGATTAAGGCGATATTGCCGCAGGTCGTACCAGCCCTGCCCACCGAGCCACGCGCGGACTTGCATCAGCCGCATGTTGTCGTCGGTGTCGCCGAGCTGGAGGTAGTGGATGCCGGTCCAGCGGTTGATGACGTAATAGAGCGCGATCAGGCCCCAGGCGAGCAGGCTAAGCCGAACCCAATCGCGCTCCAATGTACGCGCCAGCGAACCGTCATTCATCCAAAACGCTTTCCTAGAACGAGAACGCCCTCTAGTGCGGCACGCGTAAAGGGCAAGCGACCGTGACGGCACTCAACAGACAGATCCAGAACTTACGCGAGAGCGGACTGCTCGGGCAGATCATCCGCTTTGGTGTTGCGGGCGGGCTTTCGACCGTCATCTACAGCGCGGTCTATCTACCGCTGTCGCTGTACGTGTTCGATCGGAAGCACGCGGTGTATGCGGTGCCGTTCGCATTCCTGGTGGCGGTGGCGGCAGGGTATTTCCTGCACAGCCGGTGGAGCTTCAAGGGGCACGGCACGCGCGATCCCGGCGCGAAGCAGCAAGTACAGTTCGTGATGGTGCAGGCGTCAGGCATGGCGCTCAACGCGGCGATCACCTGGTTCGGGACCGCGGTCCTCGGCTATCCCGCCTGGGCACCGCTGTTGCCCGCGATCCTGATGGCGACCGTGCTGACCTTCTTGCTCAACCGCCAATTGGTGTTCAAATGAGCGAAAGCGCTCCAACCGAGAATAGGGCCGACCGTGGATAGAATCGTCTACGACCGCATGGCGGCGCATGATTCGACGCACTGGTGGTATCGCGCACGCCGCGACATCCTGGCGGATTACCTGACGCGTGAGGGCGGTTTGCCCAAGCATGCGCGCATTCTCGAGATCGGTTGCGGCACCGGGCACAATCTCCCCATGCTCGCGGCGTTCGGCACGGTCGAGGCGATCGAGATCGACCCGGCCGCGCGCGAGATCGCGGCCGAACGGCTGGGGCGGCCGGTCAGCAACGCGCCGCTTCCCGCCCTGCCGGGGATCGAGCGCGGGGCGTATGACCTGATTGCGGTGCTCGACGTGGTCGAGCACATCGAGGACGATGTCGCGGCGCTCCGCGCAATGGCGGCATGCCTCAAGCCCGGCGGTAAGATCCTCGTCACCGTCCCCGCGCATCGCTGGATGTGGAGCGCGCATGACGTGGTCAACCATCACCACCGGCGCTATTCCAAGGCAACGCTTGCGAAGGCGATCGGCGATGCGGGCCTCCGCTCGAACGGGTTGCGCTATTTCAACTCACTGCTGTTCCCGCTTGCCGCGGCGGCGCGCGTCGCGGGGCGGATGACCGGGCGCGACGACAGCGACGATTCACCCCCGCCGCCCGTGCTCAACCGCCTGTTCGAGACGATCTTCCGGTTCGAGCGTCACCTGGTCGGCAGGGTCCCGCTGTCGCCGGGGGTCTCGATCGTGACGTTGCTCTCGCCCGTGGGTTCCTCGGCGCGATAACCGAGCGTCGCGCGGCCCTGGATCGGGCCGATGACGTCGCCGACGATGTACAGCGGGCGGCGCTTCGATTCGACGTAGAGCCGCCCGAGATATTCGCCGATCATCCCGAGCACGAACATCTGGAACGCACCGAGCAGCACCACGACGAGCATCGTCGAGGTCCAGCCCGCGACCGCACTGCCGCTGAAGAATCCGACCGCGATATAGAGGAACAGCAGCAACGACGCGCCCGTCAGCGCGAGCCCGAGGTGGCTGGCGAAGCGCAACGGCGCGGTCGAGAAGCCGGTGACCGCGTCGAACGCGAGCCGGATCATTTTGCTCAAGGGGTAATTGGTTTCGCCCGCATGCCGCTCGGCGCGATCATACGGGAAGGGGATCTGCTTGAACCCGACCCACGCGACCATTCCGCGAATGAACCGCGCTTGTTCGGGCATCGACAGGAATGCATCGAGCGCCCGGCGGCTCATCAGCCGGAAGTCGCCCGTATCGAGCGGGATTGCGGTATCGGTGACACGGTCAAGCAAGCGATAGAAAGCGGCGGCGGTGGCTTTCTTGAACAGCGTCTCGCCGTCGCGCTTGCGCCGCACCGCATAGACCACGTCCGCGCCCTGCGATGCCATCGCGGCGCGCATGTCGTTTAGTAACTCCGGGGGATCCTGCAGATCGGCATCGATGATCAGGATCTGCGCGCCGCTGCACAGATCGAGCCCCGCGGTCAGCGCGAGCTGGTGCCCGTGGTTGCGCGACAGGTTGATGACGACCAGCCGCGGGTCGGCGGCGGCGAGGCGCTGCATCACCGGCCAGCTGTCGTCGCGCGAGCCATCGTTGATCAGGAGGATCTCGTAATCGTCCCCGACAGCGCTCCGCGCCGCCGCCGCAACGCGGGCGTGGAGCACGTCCAGGCACGCCGCTTCGTTATAGCAGGGGATGACGACGGAAAGAGCGGGGGCCGAAACGGGACGGGTCATGCGCGCCGGTCTAGAATTGTTTCGGTTTGAGGGGAAGCGATCGGTTCGATGCTTCCCCCGGGCGCGCGCGATAGGCTCCGCTTCCCATCCCCTCTTGCGCTTCGCCCCCTTCTCGCTTCCCCGGCGAAGGCCGGGGCCCAGCAGCGCAACCTGAATGGTCGCAGGCAGCGCACAGTTAGAAAAGCCTTCGCTACTGGACCCCGGCCTTCGCCGGGGAAGCGTTTGGTTGGGTAAGCGTTTAGGAAGGGCAGCGAAGGGTGTACGTTACGCGATCGGCGCCCCCGCCAGTTGCGCGCGCGCGCGTTCCTCGCTCAGCCGCTCGAGGATCGTCAGCGGGACCGGGCCGTCGCGCAGCACTTCGTGGAACTGCTTCTGGTCGAACTTCGCGCCCAGGATCTTCTGCGCCTTCTCCCGCGCACGCATCCAGCTCAAATGCCCGAGCTTGTAGCTGCACGCCTGCCCCGGCATCGCACAGTATCGCTCGATCTCGCTTTGTGAGCGCGCGCGGGTGAAGCCGACGACCTCGACGAAATAGTCGGTCGCCTTGTCGCGGCTCCAGCCCTTGGAATGGATCCCGGTATCGACCACGAGCCGCGCCGCGCGGAACAGGAACGACTGGATATAGCCCGCGCGCTCGATCGGCGTCGCATAGCCGCCGAGCGGTTCGGCGAGCTGCTCGGCATAATGCGCCCAGCCTTCGCCATACGCGCTGAAGAAACCGAGCTTGCGCAGCACCGGCATGTCGAGTGCGGCGACCAGGCTGAGCTGGAGATGATGCCCCGGCACGCCCTCGTGATAGCTGAGCGAGGGGAGCGTGTATTTCGGCCAGTTCTCGATGCTCTTGAGATTGATGAAGTAAATCGCGGGCCGCGACCCGTCGAGCGCGGCGCGCTTGTAATAGCCGTTGGGCGCGCCGTCCTGGATCTCGACCGGGACCGCACGGATGTCGAGCGGCGCAGATGGCGGGTTGAGGAACGCTTGGCCCAGCTTCGCCTGCATCGCGGCGACCCCGGTGTTGAGCCCCGCGATCAAGTCCGCGCGGCCAGCCGAGCTGTCGGGATAGAGCTGTTCTGGCCGCTCGTTGAGCGCGGTCAATCGCGCCCCGGTCGACCCTTGGGTCAGTCCCTGCGTCTTGAGCAGCGCATCGAGCTGCGCACTGAGGTCGGCGACCTGGTCGAGCCCGATCTTGTGGACTTCGTCCGGCGTGAAGCTGGTCGTGGTCGCGGCGGCGAGGGCGGCGGCGTAGATCTCGCTCCCGCGCGGCAGCGGGGCGATCCCCGCGGTGTTGCGCGCGTTCGCGCGGAGCTTCTTCACGAGCGCGATCTGGCGATCGAGTGCCGGGTAGACCTTGTCGTTCAAGCTCGCGGCGGCGCGCTTATCCCAGTCGCCGGAAAGCCCGCGCGCCTTGGCACGGGTCGCGACCGAGGAGACGATCGAGCTATCGGCAGCGGCGGGCGCGCGCAGCTTCGCAAGCTGCCCCAATGTCAGGTCGAGCAGGAAGTCCGGCGCGACGATCCCGCGGGCGGCTTCGCTTTGCTGCATCGCACTGTCCTGGTCGAGCGCGGTCGCAAACGCATCGACACGCGCGCAATAAGCGTCGGCATCAGCGGTGGTGACGATCGTGTGCGTGCTGTTGAGGAAATCCGGGATCTCGAAATACGCGCCCGACTGCTGCGACAGCACATAGGGCCGGTTGGGCGAGCCAAGCCCGAACTTCTCGGGGCCGACGGTCCGCTGCGTTAGCGAATAGAGCACGACCTCGCGGTTGAGCTTGCCGCTGCGAGACAGGCCGGCGACGGGGACTGCCTGCACCGCGGCGATCGCCTTCTTGGTCCGCGCGAGCGCTTCTGCGCGATCCGCGGCGGTGCGATCGTCAAGGCGGCTCTTGAGCGCGGCGTTCGCGCCCTTGTCCAGTCCGAGACTGCTCGCCTGTTCGGGCGATTCCTGGACGTTCTGTTCGAAGATCTTCTGGAACGCCGCGTTGAGCGCGGCGTCCCCGGCGGGGGCGGCGGCACCGGCGGCACGGGGCGCAAACGCAAGCGCAGCAGCAGCGCTGCCTGCACTGAGAAAAGTACGACGTTCCAAGGGGCAGTCCTCTCGTATGACGATTTGGCGGGGATCGTATCAGCGTCGATCGGATCGGCAAGGGGCGGCGGGGCAATCGGGCGGTAGGGGCAGGTTTCCACATTGACGCAGTGCAGCATAAAACCTACCAGCCCGCGCTCCTACGCTAAGCCCGTCCAGGCGCAGCCTTGCCCAGCGCTGGAGGCGCCCCGTGACCATGACCCCGACAATGACCTTCGCCGATCTCGCCTTGTCGCCGCGTATCCTCGATGCGCTGGCCGAAGAAGGCTATACTACGCCGACGCCAATCCAGGCGCAGTCGATCCCGCTGCTGATCGAGGGCCGCGACATACTCGGCATGGCACAGACCGGCACCGGCAAGACCGCTGCCTTCGCGCTGCCGCTGCTCCATCGTCTCGCCGCCAACCCCCGCCCCGCGCCCAAGGGCGGCGCGCGCATCCTAGTGCTCGCGCCGACGCGCGAACTGGTGTCGCAGATCGCCGCGGGGTTCGAGAGTTTCGGGCGTCACCTGTCGCTCAGCGTCACCACGATCTTCGGCGGCGTCAGCCAGTTTCATCAGGTCGCGGCGCTGAACGCGGGCGTCGACATCCTCGTTGCCGCTCCGGGACGGTTGCTCGATCTGGTCGAGCAGGGGCTGTGCGACCTGTCCGCGCTCGAGGCGCTGGTGCTCGACGAGGCGGACCAGATGCTCGACATGGGCTTCGCCAAGCCGATCGAGCGGCTCGTCGCGACGCTGCCCAAGGACCGGCACACATTGCTGTTCTCGGCAACGATGCCCAAGGCGATCGCGGCGCTCGCCGAAAGCCTGCTCACCGACCCCGCCAGCGTCGAAATCGCGCGCCCTTCGACGACCGTTGACCGGATCGCGCAGTCGGTGATGTTCCTCGATGCGGCGCACAAGAAAGCCGCGTTGCTGGAATTGCTCCGGACCCCCGAGATCGGCCAGGCGGTCGTCTTCACGCTGCAGAAGAACATCGCCAACGAAGTCTGCGCGTTCATCACCGAGGCGGGGATCACCGCCGAGGCGCTTCACGGCAACAAGTCGCAGGGCCAGCGCGAGCGCGCGCTCGATGCCTTCCGGGCTGGCACCGTGCAGGTGCTGGTCGCGACCGACATCGCCGCGCGCGGGATCGACGTCGACACGGTGACGCACGTGTTCAATCACGATCTGCCAAGCCTGCCCGAAAGCTATGTCCACCGCATCGGCCGGACCGGGCGTGCCGGGCGCAGCGGCTTTGCGATCACGCTGTGCGATGCCGAGCAGCGCGCATGGCTGCACGACGTCGAGCGCGAAATCGGGCGGACGCTCGCGGTCCACGACGATCACGAATGGCATTGTGAAGTCGCGCGTCACTCGACCAAGCGCGCGCCCGTGCTCGGCGGCGGCCCGGTCAAGCAGGTCAAGCCGCCCAAGCCACCGCGCGAGCGCAAGGTGTGGACCGAAGAAGAGAAGCTCGCCGCACGGCTCGCGGCGCAGGCCGCCTGAGCGACGGGTAAACCGGGCGGAAGGGGTTACGGGCTCCCCTTGCCGCCATGGGCGCCGACCGCGGTGCCGGTCGAGAAGCTCGTGTCGTCCGAGGCGAGCATCACATACAACGCCGCGAGTTCGGCCGGCTGGCCCGCGCGGCCCAGCGGCGTGTCCTGCCCGAACTCGCCCATCTGCCCCGGCAACTGCCCGCCAGCGACTTGCAGGGGGGTCCAGATCGGCCCCGGCGCTATCATGTTGACGCGGATCCCGCGCTTGGCGAGTTGCTTCGCCAGCCCTTTGGTAAAGATCAGGATCGCGCCCTTGGTTGAGGCGTAATCGAGCAGTTCGACCCCCGGATCGTAGGAATTGACCGACCCCGTGTTGAGGATCACCGAGCCCGGCGGCATGTCCTTCGCCACCGCCTTGGCAATGCGGAAATAGGCGAAGATGTTGGTCTCGAAGGTGCGGACCATCTGCTCGTCGCTGATCGCGAAGATGTCCTCCTTCGACTGCTGATAGGCGGCGTTGTTGACCAGCAGGTCGATCCCGCCAAGCCCCTTGCGCGCGGCCGCGACGATCGCCTCACAGCCTTCGAGTGTGCGCAGGTCGCACGGGATCGCGACCGCCTTACGACCGGCCTGGCGGATCAGGTCGACCACTTCGCGCGCGTCGGGCTCCTCGTCGGGGTGATAGTTGATTGCAACGTCGGCCCCCTCGCGCGCGAAAGCGATCGCGGCGGCGCGCCCAATTCCAGAATCTGCGCCTGTCAGCAATGCCTTGCGCCCGGCGAGCTTGCCCGACCCGCGATAGCTGCGCTCGCCGCAATCGGGTTTGGGGGTCATCTTGGACTGGAGACCTGGCCATTGCTGGCGCTGTTCGGGGAAGGGGGTGTTGGTGTATTTGGTGCGCGGGTCGCGGAGCGGCGTGGTGCCCGGGGTTGCCGCAGCGCCCTGTGCGCTCACGCCTTGCGTTGCCGCCAGCCCGCCGATGCCGATTGCCGCCGCGCCAAGCACGCCGCGTCGTGAAGTTCCGTTGTCCATCGCCAGTGTCCCGTCGCCGTCATCGGGTGGGGAACGAGCCATGAACCCTTTGGTTCAGCGCGGGAACCTCAGACCCGCGCGACCCCGTTGACCGCGTCCGCCGCGCGCAACGCGCCGATCACGCGCATCAGATGATGGACGTCGTGGACCTCGACGTCGATCGTATTGGTGTGGAAACCGGTATCGCGATTGTCGAGCCGCAGGTTGACGATGTTCGCCTTTTGCGCGCCGATGATCGTCGCGATCGTGCCGAGCGCGCCGGGTTCGTTCTTGACCTCGACCGAGATTCGCCCGGTCGCGCCCTCGGATTCGTCGCCCCACGACAGGTCAACCCAATCGGCATCGTCCGCGTCGCTCAGAATTTCACAATCAATTGCATGGACTTCGATCCCGGCTTCGGGGCGGCGCAGGCCGACGATGCGGTCGCCGGGGACCGGATGGCAGCATTCGGCGAGATCGAACGCGACGCCCGGCGTCAGCCCGAGGATCGAGATCGCGCTCGACTGCGGGGGCAGGTCGCGCATCGCTTCGGTGCCCGCCGACCCCGGCATAAGTGCTTCCATTACAGCGGCATCCGTGATCCGGCGCCGCGCGATCGCTTCGAGCAGCGCGGGTTCGTCGACCACCTTCAGCCGCTGGAGCGCGACCGCCTGCGCCTCGCTCGACAGCGGCGCGGGGAGGCGCGAGACGAGTTCGTCGTACATCTTGCGGCCCAATGCCTGCGTCTCGGTGCGTTCTTTTTGACGCAAATGACGTCGGATTGCAGCACGCGCCTTGCCGGTTATAGCAAAATTAAGCCAGTTTGGCTGCGGTTCCTGCGCCTTTGAGCGCAGAATTTGCACCTGATCCCCATTGTCGATCGTGGTGCGTAGCGGCACGACGCGCCCGTTGATCTTCGCGCCGACTGCCTGGTCGCCAAGATCGGTATGCACCGCATAAGCGAAATCGATCGGCGTCGCACCCTTGGGAAGCTGGTGCAGCTCGCCCTTGGGGGTGAAGGCGAAGATCCGGTCCTGGTACATCGCCATGCGGGTATGTTCGAGCAGCTCTTCCGGGCTCTCGGCATTGTCGAGGATCTCGACCAGATCGGTGATCCAGCTGTGCTGGGTGTCGGGGCGAACCTTGTCCTGCTTGTACGCCCAGTGCGCCGCGAGGCCGAGTTCGGCTTCCTCGTGCATCTCGTGCGTGCGGATCTGGATCTCGACGCGGGTGTTGTCGGCGTGGATAACCGTCGTGTGGAGCGAGCGATAGCCGTTGCGCTTGGGGGTCGAGATATAATCCTTGAACCGTCCCGGCACCATCGGCCAGCGGCGGTGGATCACGCCCAGCGCTTCGTAACAGGCTTCCTCGCTCGGCACGATCGCGCGGAACGCCATGATGTCGCTCAGCTGCTCGAAACTGATGTGCCGTTCGGCCATCTTCTTCCAGATCGAGAAGGGGTGTTTCTCGCGCCCCGATAACTCTGCCTCGAGCCCGTGGCGCGAGAGCAGCAGCTTCAGCCCCGATCCGATCTTGGCGATCCGGTCGCCGCCACCTTCCTTAAGCTGCGCCAGGCGTCGCACGATCGATTCATACGCTTCGGGTTCGAGCTGTTCGAAGGCGAGCGTCTGCATCTCCTTCATGAACTCGTACATGCCGATCCGCTCGGCGAGCGGCGCGTAGATGTCCATCGTCTCGCGCGCGATGCGTTTGCGCTTGTCGGGGTTCTTGATGAAATGCAGCGTGCGCATGTTGTGGAGCCGGTCAGCAAGCTTGACCAGCAGCACGCGGATGTCGTCCGACATCGCGAGCAGGAACTTGCGCAGATTCTCGGCGGCGCGCTCGTTTTCGGTCTGCGCCTCGATCTTGGAGAGTTTGGTGACGCCGTCGACCAGCCGCGCGACGTTCGCCCCGAACAGCCGCGTAATTTCTTCCGGCGTCGCGACCGTATCCTCGATCGTATCGTGGAGAATCGCGGTTGCGATCGTCTCGTCGTCGAGATGAAGGTCGGTCAGGATCCCCGCGACTTCGATCGGATGGCTGAAATACGGGTCGCCGTTCGCCCGTTTCTGGCTGCCATGCGCCTGCATCGAAAAGACATAAGCGCGATTGAGCAGCGCTTCGTTCGCCGTGGGATCGTAGTCCAGGACCCGATCGACAAGTTCATACTGACGCAACATCCGCATCAAGATGGCGTTGCGACGGCTTGTTTTGCAACCTGTTTGCGCAATAAGCCGAAAAAACCCCTCCCGCGGCACGAGAGCGGGAGGGGAAACACCACCAAAGCGGAGGATAAACGCGTCAGGTGGCGATCACTTTGCGCGGGTGTTGCACTTGGCGAGCGCATCGGGCTCGAACGCCTTCCCGCCCGCGCTGAAGGCGGTCAGCTTGCCGGTGTGCCGCACGACCATCTCGCACATGATCGCCTCGCGCTGGGGTCCCTTGTTGGCGGTGAAGGCGGGCTCATGCCACTTCCAGATCGTGCCGCTGGTGATCAGCGTTTCCTGTGCAGGTGCAGCACTGGGGGTGGCGACATAATAAGGGCCGCCGTCGGCGGCGTGACCGATCGTCGGCACCGCAAGAAGGGCAGACAGCAGGAATGGCGCCGCGGCGCGGAGGATCGAGGACATGAGGGACGACTCCGTTGAGAACGTTGCGATGCAGCAATTAACAAGGTAGGTTGCGAGTTGCAACTGAAAATACGGGGTGCGGATCGGATCGGTTCCTTGTGCCGCCAAAATGGGATACGATACCGGACGATGGACGAAAAACTGCGAGAACCGTTGCGCGAACAGCTGGTCAATTGCGGCCTGCCTGCCGCGCTGGAAGTGATGGGCGAGCGGTGGAGCTTCATGATCCTGCGCGCCGCGTTCAATGGGCTGCATCACTTCGAGGAATTCCAGTCCGAGCTGGGGATCGCGCGCAATATCCTCGCCAACCGGCTCGGTCGGCTGGTCGAGCACGGCATCCTCACGCGGGACGCGATGATCAAGGACCGGCGCAAGATCCAGTATCAACTGACCGAAAAGGGTGCCGCGCTGTTGCCGGCGATGCTGGCGCTGCGGCAATGGGGGGAGCGTTGGGAAACCGGCTTCCGCGCGTCGCCCGTGCTGGTCGACGCGCGCGACCGACGCCCGATCGGCCCGATCGAGGTACGATCGTGGGACGGGCGCGTGCTGACCAAGCGCGATCTGCTGTGGGCACTGCCCGAGGATGTCGATGACAGCGCGGATCAGGCGGTCGGGGATGCACCGGAGGGCGACGGCCTGGCATCCGCCATGCGCGCGGCGGAATGACGCGGTGACCCCGCAATGACCGATGGATTCGCGCCGCAATCTTGCGTATCCCTGTCACGTGCCTAGCCTTCATGCCCTCGCCAATCCGGCGCGCTTTCTGGCGATCGCACGGCCGTTGACGCCGGTGCTGTTCTGGGCGGGCGTCGCACTTCTCCTGTTCGGATGCTGGGCCGGGCTGACCCAGACCCCGCCAGACTATCTCCAGAAGGAAAGCGTCCGAATCCTTTACATCCATGTTCCCACTGCATGGCTCGGCATGGGCGGGTGGAGCGGGATCGCGGTGTCGTCGCTGGTGTTCCTGGTATGGCGGCATCCGCTGGCGATGATCGCGGCGCGTGCGATCGCGCTGCCGGGGGCGACCTTTGCCGCGATATGCCTTGCGACGGGGTCGATCTGGGGGCGTCCTACATGGGGGACGTGGTGGCAGTGGGACGGTCGGCTGACCTCGATGCTGCTGCTGTTCTTCGTCTATCTCGGCTTCATCGCGCTGGTCCGTGCGGAGGACGAGCGTGCGGGTTTCGGCGGCGGCGGGCGGATCGCCGCGCTGTACGGCGTCGCAGGATCGGTGCTGTTGCCGATCATCCGCTATTCGGTGGTGTGGTGGAACACGCTCCACCAGGGGCAGAGCATCGGGCTGACCAAGTCGACGATCGACCCTGCGATCCTGTGGCCCTTGTGGTTCACGCTCAGCGGCTTCACCCTGTTCTTCGCAGGGATCGTGCTGATGCGGATGCGGACGATCCTTGCGCGGAGCAAGGCCGAGGCGCGCCTGCGCCGCCGCGCGCATCATGTCGAGGTGACCGCGTGAACCACTGGCCCTTCATCATCGCCGCCTACGGCCTAACCGCAATCGGATCGGTCGCTTTGGCGGTTTCGAGCTATCTGGCGATGCGAAAGGCGGAAAAGTGAAGGCCAAACACCAGCGGCTGACGCTCGCGGCGCTCGCGGTCGCCGCGGTTGGCGGGTCGAGCGCGCTCGCGCTCTCCGCGCTCAAGGACCAGGCGGCGTTTTTCTATGCGCCGGGCGACGTGAAGCGGGATGCCTTGCCGCTCGGGCGCGCGGTGCGGCTTGGCGGGATGGTCGCGGGTGGGTCGCTCCACCGGATGGCGGACGGCGTGACGATGCAGTTCGTCGTCACCGACGGCGTCGCGCGCGTGCCGGTCGCGTTCCGCGGGATCGCGCCGGATCTGTTCAAGGAAAATTCGGGCGTCGTCGCGGAAGGCAAGTTCAACCCCGACGGCAGCTTCACCGCGAGCAACCTGCTGGCGAAGCACGACGAGAAATACATGCCCCCCGAAATGGCGGGCAAGATGCACGAGACGAAGACGCTGGTGCAATGAGGGCTGGTTTGACGGTTGCATCCTTGGGTTTTCCGCCGTGTTCCTGCGCAGGCAGGAACCCAGGGCTGAGTAGCGCCGCGCCTGTTGGTATTCGGAACTCCTGGGCTCCGGCTTTCGCGGGAGAACGACGAGACTTCGGCGACCACCGGGGTAGGAACACATGATCGCTGAGGCAGGCCTTGCCGCGCTCTGGTTCGCCGCTGCGCTGGCGGCATTGCAGCTTCTGCTGGCCGCACTCGGCGTCTGGCGCTCGGCGAAGCCGGCGCTGGCGGAGGCGAGCATGACCGAGGATCTGATGCGCGCGGTGCGTCCGGTCGCGGTGGTGCAAGGGGTGCTCGCGCTGGTTGCGATGCTGTTGCTGGTGCAGCTGTTCGTACGCAGCGACATGTCGGTGCTGCTCGTCGCGGAGAACAGCCACTCCGCGAAACCGCTGATGTACAAGATCGCAGGCGCGTGGGGGAACCACGAGGGCTCGATGCTGCTGTGGGTGACGATCCTCGGGGTGGCGGGCGCGGCGGTGGCGCTGCTCGAACGCGGGCTTGCACGCCCGACCCTGATCGCGACGCTCGGCGCGCAGGCGGCGATCGCGCTCGGATTCTACGCGTTCCTGCTGTTCTCGTCGAACCCGTTCGCGCGGATCGACCCGCCGCCCGCCGACGGCAACGGGCTCAACCCGTTGCTGCAGGACCCCGGCTTGGCGTTCCATCCGCCGACGCTGTACATCGGCTATGTCGGCATCTCGATCGCCTTCTCCTTCGCGGTCGGCGCGATGATCACGCGCGACGTCGGCCCCGCTTTTGCGCGCGCGATGCGGCCGTGGGTGCTGGGCGCGTGGATCTTCCTGACGCTCGGGATCACCGCGGGCTCCTACTGGGCCTATTACGAGCTTGGCTGGGGCGGCTGGTGGTTCTGGGACCCGGTCGAGAATGCGTCGCTGATGCCGTGGCTCGCGGCGACCGCGTTGCTCCATTCGGTGACGGTGCTGGCGACGCGCGATGGCCTGCGCGCCTGGACGTTGATGCTCGCGGTGGTGGCGTTCTCGATGTCGATGATCGGGACGTTCCTGGTCCGCTCGGGCATCCTGACCAGCGTCCATGCCTTTGCGGTCGATCCGACGCGCGGGAGTTTCATCCTTGCGCTGCTGGCGATCTATATCGGGGGCGCGTTGTTGCTGTTCGCGTTGCGCGTGGGGACGGTGCGCGCGGGGACGACGTTCGATTTCGTCAGCCGCGAAGGCGCCTTGGTCGCCAACAATTTGTTGCTGACGGTGATCCTCGGCGTGGTGCTGATCGGGACGTTGTACCCGATCGTCGCAGCGGGGTTCGGAACGCAATTGTCGGTCGGGCCGCCGTTCTTCGACAAGGCGGCGGGGCCGGTCGCGCTGGTGCTGATCGCGGTGATGGCGGTCGGGCCGTTGCTCCGCTGGCGGCGCGACAGTGCGCAGGCGGCGATCGCGCGCGTGACGATCCCGATTGCGGTGACGGGCGTGGTGCTGATCGTGGTCGCGGCGACGACCGGTGGGATCGCGTTGCTGCCGTTGCTGGGCTTGGCGCTTGCGGCGGGGCTGGCGGCGGCGAGCGTCGCACCCTTGTGGAAGCGCAATTTGCGCCGCACGCCGCTGTTCACCTACGGCATGGTGACCGCGCATCTCGGGATCGCGGTGAGCCTTGCGGGGATGGCGTGTGACACCGCGTTCACGCAGGCGACGCTGGTCGCGGCGCGCGTCGGCGAGCCGCAGCGGGTTGGGCCGTACACCGTGACGCTCGACGGGGTGAAGCCGGTGATCGGCCCGAACTGGTCCGCGATCGAGGCGCGGCTGAGCGCGCGGCGGGGGACGGATGGCGGCGTGTTCTATCTGCGGCCGCAATCGCGCTTCTTCTCCAATCCCGTTACCGTGACGAGCGAGTCCGCGATTGCGACTCGCTGGGACGGGCAGCTCTATACCGTGCTCGGTGAACCCGATGCGCAGGGGCGCTGGCAGATGCGGCTGTGGTGGAAGCCGTTCGTGACGCTGATCTGGCTGGGCGGCGCGCTAGTCGCGCTGGGCGGGGCGTTGTCGTTGATCGGGCGGTTGACGCGCAGTCGCCGCGAGCGCGTGCGGGGCGAGGCCTACGCATGAGCGCGCGGTTGATCTGGATCCCGTTTGCGTTTGCTTTGGGGTTGCTCGCGCTGATTGCCTGGGGGTTGTACAAGCCGGCGGACCGCACCGTGCGCTCGGCGCTGGTCGGGCAGACCTTGCCCGCGTTCGACCTGCCGCCGATCGTGCCGACCAAGCCGGGTCTTGCCACCGCGCAGTTCGCGACGGGCAAACCGCGGTTGCTCAACGTCTTCGCGAGCTGGTGCATCCCGTGCGTGGCGGAGGCGCCGCAATTGCTCCGGCTGAAACAGGCGGGCGTGGTGATCGACGCGGTCGCGATCCGCGATACGCCTGCGGCGATCCGCGACTTCCTCGCGCGCAACGGCGATCCCTATGCCGCGATCGGCGATGACAGGACGAGTTCGCTGCAACTGGCTTTGGGGTCGTCGGGCGTGCCCGAGACGTTCGTGATCGACGGGCGCGGGCGGATCGTCCAGCAGCATGTCGGCGATATCCGCGAGGACGAAGTGCCGGGGCTGATCGCGCTGGTGCGGGGGTTGAAGTGAGGGGGTTCCCCGTTCTTCTTCCCCGGCGAAGGCCGGGGCCCAGTAGCGATGGCGGGTTTTATCGCGGACTGCGCCCGATGTCGGGCCGCCCTCGACTGGGCCCCGGCCTTCGCCGGGGAAGCGCCGCGTTGATACTGGCCCTCCTCACCACGCCGGTCCTCGCCGACAGCACGTTGCCGCCCGCGCCGCTCGCCAACGTCCAGCTCAAGGACCCCGCCAAGGAAGCGCAGGCGCAGGCGTTGATGGCGACGCTGCGCTGCGTGGTGTGCCAGGGCCAGTCGATCGCGGATAGCGACGCCGAAATGGCGGGCGACATGCGCTCGCTCGTCCGCACGCGGATCGAAGGCGGGCAGAGCCCCGCGCAGATCCGCGACTGGCTGATCGCACGCTATGGCGACTATATCAGCTACGATCCGCCGTTCAGCGCGGTGACCGCACCCTTGTGGATCACGCCGCTGGTGCTGCTCGCGCTCGGCGCGTGGCTCGCGCGGGCGAGCTTCAAGCGGCGGGGAACGCGCTAACCGCTTACCCGAGCAGCCCGTCCCACGCGCCCGCAAACGCCGCATCCGCCGAATCGGCAATCGCCGCCATCGCCGCATCGTCACCGGCCAACGCCGGATCGAACCCAAGCCCGCCCGACACCAGCCGCGCGAGCACCGCCGCCGCGTCGCCCTCCGCTGCCGCCGTCGCCAGCGCCGCGCCCGCCGGATCGACGATCGCGATGCCGCCGCGTGACCGCTGCATCAGGAACGCGATCCAGCATCCGAGCGCCACGACGACATGCCGCGGCATTTCCCCGCGCACGCGGTGCCAGGCGAGCGTGTCGCCCAGCCGGTACGGGATCTTCTGGCTGCCATCCCCTGCGATCTGGTCGAGCCGGTGGACGATCGCGGGGTTGCGGAAACGCGCGAGGATTTGCTGGCGATAGGCGTCGTGGTCGAACCCCGCGACCTGCGGCAGCGTCGGCAGGATCTCGTGGCGGATCATCGCATCGATGAACGCGGCGAGTGCTGTATCGCGCATGGCGTCCGCCACGCTGGTCGCGCCGCGCAGCAATCCCGCATAAGCGAGCGTCGAATGCGATCCGTTGAGCACGCGCAGCTTCGCCTGTTCATAACCCGCGACATTGTCAGTGAGCGTCGCGCCTGCGCTGGCGAGCGCAGCGCCGGCGGGGTCGCCGAGATCCTCGATCACCCATTGCGTGAACGCCTCGCGCTGGACTGCGGCGCGATCCTCCACGCCTAACGCTTCCGCAACATCGTCGTACAGCGCCGCATCCGAGGCGGGCGTGATCGAATCGACCATCGTGCCGGGCACGCGCACTTCGCCCGCGATCCATTCCGCGAAATACGGGTCGAGCGCGCCGGCATAAGCAATCAGCGCGGCGTGGAGCTTCGCGCCGTTATTGGCGAGATTGTCGCACGGCATGACGACGAACGCATCGGTCCCCGCGGCATGGCGCGCCTCAAGCCCCGCGACGATCCAGCCGATCACGCTGCGCGGGACTTCAGCCCCGGCAAGATCGTGCGCGATGTCGGGATGGTTGAAATCGAGGCTGCCGTCGGCGGCGAGGCAATAGCCCTTTTCGGTCACGGTGGTGGTGACGAGCCGCGTCGTCGGGGCCGCAAGCAGCGTGCGAATCTGCGCGGCATCGTCGGGACCCAGAAACGCGCTGTGCGCGCCGATTACGCGGTGTCCGGACTCGGCGTCGCGCACGGCCAGCGTATACAGCCCCTCCTGCGCGGCGAGGTCGGCAACGGTGCCTTTGCTGCGCAGCGAGACTGCAGCAATGCCCCAGGTCGGATCGGTCGCGAGCAGCGTGTCGACATAGCTCGCCTGATGCGCGCGGTGGAACGCTCCCGGGCCGAAATGGACGATCCCGACCGGCGCAGGACTGCGCCGCGCGGGTCGCGCGATCGAGGACGGCAGCCGGTCCAGCGCGGCGTAGCTCAGTCGCGGGCGGTCATGCTGCATCGTCGTCTCGCTTCCGTGGTGCTCAAGGCGGGAAGCGATAGCGTTACCCCCGCCACCCTGCGCAATGCCAGCAGCAATCTCTCGCAACTTGTTCGTGGCGGCACCAGCGCTTACCAGACTCCGTACGACCCTGGTTCGGAAGGAAGACGATGACGCGGCGCCTGGAACTGCACCCCGACCGACTGTTTCCCGCCGACCCGACCACGCGCGCGATCGCGCGGACGCTCTACGCCGAGATCGCCGACCTGCCGATCGTCAGCCCGCACGGCCATACCGACGCGCGCTGGTTCGCCGACGATGCGCCGTGGACCGACGCGACCGGCCTGCTGCTCGCGCCCGATCACTATATCTTCCGGATGCTCTACAGCCAGGGGATCCCGCTCGATGCGCTGGCGATCCCGAGCCGTTCGGGCGTTCCCGCGACCGACCCGCGCGCGGCGTGGCGCGTTTTTGCGGATCACATCGCACTGTTCCGGGGGACGCCGTCGCAGATGTGGCTCGACCACGTCTTCGCCGAGGTGTTCGGGTTCGACGTCGCGCTCGAGGGCGCGACCGCCGACCTGTATTTCGATACGATCGCCGAGAAACTGGCGACCCCGGCGTTCCGCCCGCGCGCGCTGTTCGACCGGTTCGACATCGCGTTTCTCGCGACCACCGAGGGGCCGCAGGACGATCTCGGCGCGCACCACCGGATCCAGGAGTCGGGCTGGAACGGTCGCGTCGTCACCACCTATCGCCCCGACGGGGTGATCGACGTCGAGCACGAGCAGTTCGCCCCCGCAATGGCGCGCTTCGCCGAGCTGACCGGCGAGGACGTCTATAGCTGGTCGGGCTATCTCTCCGCGCACCGCAAGCGCCGCGCCGACTTCCGCGCGGCGGGGGCGACCGCGACGGATCATGGCCATGCGACCGCCGTGACCGCGAATCTGACCCCGGCGGAGGCCGAGGCATTGTTCGGCAAGATCGTGGGCGGCAGCTGGACCCCCGCCGATGCCGAGCTGTTCCGCGCGCAGATGCTGACCGAAATGGCGGCGATGTCGGTCGAGGACGGGATGGTGATGCAGATCCACCCCGGTTCTTTCCGCAACCACAATGCGGGGCTGTTCGCCAGCCACGGGCGCGACAAGGGGGCGGATATTCCGGTGCGGACCGAATATGTCCACGCGCTCAAGCCCTTGCTCGACCGGTTCGGCACGTCGACCGAGCTGTCGATCATCCTCTTCACGCTCGACGAGAGCGTCTATGCACGCGAACTGGCGCCGCTGGCGGGGCATTATCCGTGCCTCAAGCTCGGCCCGGCGTGGTGGTTCCACGACAGCCCCGAGGGGATGCGGCGCTTCCGCGAGATGACCACCGAGACCGCGGGCTTCTACAATACCGTCGGTTTCAACGACGATACGCGCGCATTCCTGTCGATCCCGGCGCGGCATGACGTCGCGCGGCGGGTCGATTGCGGCTTTCTCGCGCGGTTGGTGGCGGAACATCGGATCGCGGATTGGGAAGCGGCCGATCTGGCGCACGAGCTGACGAGCGGACTGGTGCGGCGGGCGTATCGGATCGATGCGGCGGGGTGAGGGGGTGGCTCCCGATCCTGACGCTGTCATTCCCGCGAAGGCGGGAATCCAGAGCCAAGCAGAACAATGGCTTGCAGTTCTTGCGACTCCTGGACTCCCGCCTGCGCGGGAGAACACCTACGGTATCGCAGAGGCCATGCCTCCTCGGGGATGACGGATAGGCGCGTCGCGAACCGAAATTGAACAAAGGACGACATCATGACCTTCCTGGCCTTCGGCGAAATCATGCTGCGCCTGTCGCCCCCCGGGCGCGAAATGCTGATGCAGACGCCCAAGCTCGACGTGTGGCTCGCCGGCGCCGAAGCCAATGTCGCGAGCGCGCTGGCGCGGCTCGGGCATGACGTCGGTATCGTCTCGGCGGTGCCCGACAATGATCTCGGGCGCGCGGCGATCACGACCTTGCGCGGGGCCGGGGTCGATACGCGCGGCATCCAGCTGCGCGGCGAGCGGATGGGGCTGTATTTCGTGTCGTCCGGCGCCGGAATGCGCGCGACCGAAGTGATCTACGACCGCGCCTATTCATCCTTCGCCGAAACGCCGTGTGCGGCGTGGGAGTGGGACCGCTTGCTCGACGGGGTCGACCGGCTGCATCTGTCGGGGATCACCCCTGCGCTCGGCCCGGTTCCCGCGGAAAGCGCGATCTCCGCAGCCG
This sequence comes from Sphingomonas sp. FW306-05-A, assembly GCF_058782275.1. Taxonomy (NCBI): domain Bacteria; kingdom Pseudomonadati; phylum Pseudomonadota; class Alphaproteobacteria; order Sphingomonadales; family Sphingomonadaceae; genus Sphingomonas; species Sphingomonas sp. FW306-05-A. Next base: position 1,310,524 of record NZ_JBYSXN010000002.1, on the reverse strand, counting down.
AGGCCGCCACGGCGCGGGGCATTCCCGTCTCGTTCGACGGCAATTGGCGCGGCAAGCTGTGGGAACGCTGGGACAGCGACCCGCGCGGGATCCTGACGCGGTTGGTGGAACAGGCCGATCTGCTGTTCGGCAACCACCGCGACATCGCGCTGCTGCTTGGCCGCACGTTCGAAAGCGACGGCGAGGACCGGCGGCGCGAGGCGGTCGACGCGGCGTTCGCGGCTTTCCCCAGGTTGCAGACGATTGCCTCGACCGCGCGGCATGTCGAGCATGTCGACCTCAACCGGCTGTCGGCGCGAGTCGATACGCGGACCGATTCGGCGCAGACCGACGAGGTCGTGCTCGCCGGGATCGTCGACCGGATCGGCGGCGGGGATGCTTTTGCTGCAGGCGTGCTGCACGCCATGCGGCGCGGCGAGGATGCTGCGGCGGCGGCGAGAACGGGGCTTGCGCTTGCTGCGCTCAAGCATTCGCTGCCGGGGGATGCGTCGCTGTTCCGTCAGGCGGACATCGATGCGTATCTTGCCGGCGGGCTCGATGTCCGGCGCTGATCGAAGGGATGCGCCGATCCGCGTCGGGCTGGTCGGCTTTGGGCTGGCGGGGCGGTGTTTCCATGCGCCGTTGATCGCCGCGGTCGAGGGGCTCACGCTGGTTGCGGTCGTCTCGTCGCAGACGGATGCGGTGGCGCGGGCGTGTCCGGGGGCAGCGGTGTACCCCACGGTGGCGGCGATGCTCGAGGATCCGGCGATCGACCTGGTCGTGATCGCTGCGCCCGATGCGCAGCACGCGTCGATCGCGCAGGCGGCTTTGCTGGCGGGCAAGCATGTCGTGGTGGACAAGCCGTTCGTGACCGACCCTGCCGATGGGGCCGCCCTGATCGCGCTGGCGCGGGAGCGCGGGCGAATGCTGTCGGTGTTCCACAACCGGCGGTGGGACGGGGATTTCCTGACGGTTCGTCGCTTGTTCGATACGGGCACGCTGGGCGAGGTGGCGCTCGCCGAACTGCGCTGGGACCGGTTTCGGCCGAAGATCAAGCAGGGGTGGCGCGAGACCGCGGGGGCGGGGTTGCTCAACGATCTCGGACCGCATCTGATCGATCAGGCGGTGCAGCTGTTCGGCATGCCCGAGGCGGTTAGCGGCGATCTTGCGGTGCAGCGCGACGGCGCGCCGACCGAGGATTATGTCGAGGCGACGCTCTATTATGCTGCGCGGCGGGTGATCGTGTCGACCGCATCGCTGGTCGCGGCCCCGCGTCCGCGCTTTGCGGTGCATGGGACCGACGGCAGTTTCGTCAAATACGGGATCGACCCGCAGGAAGCGGTGCTGCGCGGCGGAGGATCGCCACTGGACGCGGGCTATGGCGTCGATGCCGAAGCGGATTATGGCACTTTGACGCGGGCGGACGGGACCGCGCGGCGCGTACCGAGCGAGCGTGGCGACTGGCGGGGTTGTTATAAGGATGTGGCGGACGCAATCCGGCGTGGAGCCGCGCCGAATGTGACCGCCGATCAGGCGCTTGCGGTGATGGAGCTGATCGCGCTGGTGCGGCGCAGCGCGGTGGAAGGGCGTCGCTTCGCAGTTCCGCTACGCGCGGAAGGTTAGGCGGAATCGTTTCTTATTACGCCGCGTTCTATGTGCGGCGGAGGGGGCAAGAGACGACGATGCGACAGAGCGGCGCTACGCTTGGCGAAAGCGCGTGATGTAGGACAGGCGCGACGGCAACCGCGCTTTTGCGGGGTTACGCCGGTGGCTCCCACAGTTCGATCGGAGTCCCTACGGGATCATGGATTCGCGCGAACCGACCCGCCCCGGACTGGTCCCATTCGGGGCGCGTCTCCACCGCGATCCCGGCGGCTTCGAGCGTGGCGATCATCGTATCGAGGGCGTCGACCCGCAGGTTGAGCATCCACGGCTGGTCCGCCGGGAAATACTGGGTATCCGCGGCAAAGGGCGCGAACACCATTGGGCCGCCCAGTGTCGTCCACGACCACGGATCGGGGGGTGCCGCCGGATCGGCCGAGCATCCCGGACCGATGCCGAGATGCGTGCGATACCAGGCGGCCACCCCGTCCGGATCGCCCGCGCGGAAGAAGATTCCGCCGATGCCTTTGACCGCCATGTCGAGTCGCCCCCCGCGAATGTGCGGGGACCGTAGCATGACCGGATCCGTAACGAATGCGGGCTTTACGCTCGGGGGATCAGCGCGCCGACAGCAGCCCGTGGTCGATGTTGGGCAGGACATGCCGCGCGAACAGGTCCGCTTCCGCGGCGTGCGGATAGCCCGAGAGGATGAACGCCTCGATCCCCATGTCGCGATAGGCGTTGATCTTGGCGAGGACCTGATCGGGATCCCCGACGATCGCCGCGCCACAGCCCGAGCGCGCGCGCCCGACCCCGGTCCACAGGTTCGCCTCGGCATAGCCGTCGTCCGCGGCAGTCTCACGCAGGGCCGCCTGCGCCGCGACTCCGGCGGAGGTCGAATCGAGCGACTTGGCGCGGATCGCGGCACCTTCTGCTGCGTCGAGCTTGGACAGCAGCCGGTCGGCGGCGGTGCGCGCCTCGGTTTCGGTGTCGCGGACGATGACGTGTGCGCGGTAGCCGAATTTGAGGGTGCGCCCGTAAGCGGCGGCGCGTGCCGTCATGTCGGCGATGATCGCGGCGACCGCTTCCTGCCGGTCGGGCCACATCAGGAAGACGTCGGCTTCGCGCGCGGCGGCATCGCGGGCGTCGGGCGAGAGGCCGCCGAAATAGAGCAACGGGGCCTTGCCCGAGACGGTGCCGATCCGGGGCGGGTCGAGCTTGAGCTTCCAGAATTCGCCGTCATGGTCGAGCGGCTCGCCGTTGAGCATCGTCTTGAGGATCCGCATCAGCTCGACCGTGCGCGCATAGCGCGGGGCCGAGTCGAGCGTTTCGCCGGGCATGTCGGACGAGATGATGTTGACCGTTAGCCGCCCGCCGAGCAGCCGGTCGATCGTCGCGATCTGGCGCGCGAGTTGCGGCGGCCAGCTTTCGCCGACGCGGACCGCCATCAGCAGCGCCATCCGCTTGAGCATCGGCGCGATCGCTGCGGCAAAGGCGGTGGTGTCGATCCCCAGCGCATAGCCCGAGGGGAGCAGGATATTGTCGAACCCGCCGGTCTCCGCCTGCAACACGATGTCGCGGCAATGCTCCCAGCTCGACTTGAGCTTGGCATCGGGGACGCCGAGGAATTCATAGTCATCATCGCACAGCGCGGAGAACCAGCTGACTTCGCACGGGGGGCGGGTCGTGCTCATGGGAGGCGTTCCCCGCGCGAGGCGATCAGCACGTCGTACCAGCTCTGGCGGGTGAAGCGGACCTTATAGACGTCGGCGATCTCCGCGATGCGGGCAACGTTCTGCGTGCCGACGATCGGGATCGCGTGTGCGGGGTGCGCCATGATCCAGGCATAGGCAGCGGCGGCGCGGGAAACGCCGGCCTGCTGAGCAACGACGTCGAGCGCGGCGGCGACCGCCTTGGAGCGGTCATCCTCGGGCGACCCGATCCGTCCGCCGCCGAGCGGCGACCAGGCGAGCACTGCATGGTCGCGTTCCATCGCGAGATCGAGCAGGCCGGTCTCGATCGGGCCGAGTTCGAGCGGCGACAGTTCGGGCTGGAGGCTCGCGAGCGGGATGGTGAGGAAGGCTTCGAGCGCGCGGATCTGCGGGATCGTGAAGTTGGACACGCCGATCGCGCGGACCTTGCCCGACGACACCATGTTCTCGAGCGAACGGGCGACTTCCTGCGGGTGGGTCAGGATATCGGGGCGGTGGATCTGGTAGAGATCGACGCTCTCCACTCCGAGTCGCGTCAGCGACGCGTCGAGCGCCTCGGTCAGATAAGTGGTGCTCTGGTCATAGGGGAGCGGCGGGCGAATGCCGCCCTTGGTCGCGAGGAACATGCGATCGCGCAGGGCCACGTCCTCGGCGAAGACCTTGCCGAGCAGCGTCTCGGCGTCGCCGAAACCGTCTGACCCATTGAATCCATAGATGTCCGCCGTGTCGAACAGCGTCACTCCCGCCGCGAACGCCGCGTCGATCAGCGCGCGGCCTTCCGTCACGCTGGACTGGCCGAAGCGCCACATCCCCCAGGCTATCGGACTGACCAGCAATCCGCTCTTGCCGAGGGGACGCAATTCGGGTGTAAGGATGATCTCAGACATCGTTGTCATATAGAGGTGAACGCCTTGGTCGAGCAAGTGCGATACGGACTGGTCGGCACCGGCATGATGGGGGTGGAGCATATCACCAACCTCGCCATCACGCCGGGTGCGGTGGTGACGGCGCTCGCCGATCCGGCGGAAGGGTCGCTCGGCTGGGCGCGCGACGCACTCGGCGATCGGGCGGGGGCGGCGACGGCGTTCGATTCCGTCGAGGCGCTGGCGGCGAGCGGGCTGTGCGATGCGGTGATCGTCTCAAGCCCCAATTTCACGCATCGCAGCGTGCTCGAACCGTTGTTCGATGCCGGGCTGCATATCTTGTGCGAGAAGCCGCTTGCGACGACGCTCGACGATTGCCGGTGGATCGTGGACCGCGCGGAACGCAGCGACCGCGTGTTCTGGACCGCGATGGAATATCGCTACATGCCCCCCGCCGCGGCCTTCATCGAGGAAATCCGGACCGGTGCGATCGGCCGGTTGCAGATGCTGTCGATCCGCGAGCATCGCTTCCCGTTCCTCGTGAAAGTCGCCGACTGGAACCGCTTCAACCGCAACACCGGCGGCACGATGGTCGAGAAATGTTGCCATTTCTTCGATCTGATGCGGCTGATCACGCAAAGCGAGGCGGTGCGGGTCTATTGTTCGGGTGCGATGGACGTGAACCATCTCGACGAGACCTACGGCGGCGAGCGGCCCGACATCATCGACAACAGCTACACCACGGTGGATTTCGCGAACGGCGTCCGCGCGATGCTCGACCTGTCGATGTTCGCGGACGGGGCGGAGAACCAGGAAGAGATCACCGCGGTCGGCGATCAGGCGCGGCTCGACGTGCTGATTCCCGAGGGCGCGTTGGTCCATTCGCCGCGCGTGGGGTTCCGCAATCCCAAGCAGGCGACGCGGCGTGTCGTCGAGGTCGATCAGGCCGCACTCGATGCGGGGAGCCATCACGGCTCGACCTTCTACGAGCATCAGCGGTTCAACGCAGCGGTGCGCGGGGCAGGGCCGGTCGAGGTGACCGCGCGCGACGGGATGCTCGCGGTCGCGATCGGCACCGCGGCGGAGATCAGCGCGCGCGAGAAGCGCGTGGTGGAGATGAAGGAGCTGGGGTTCTGATACTTTAAGCCCACTCCCCCTCCCGTTCGTTTCGCGCGAAGTCGGACGGTCAGGACGCGACAAGCACAGCTTTACGCCGGGCAAGACTGACAGCGGTGTCCGGGACCGCAAAAGAGCAATACCCACCAAAGAAGTGGGATTACCGTACAGGGAGGGAATGATGATGACCAAGGGACGCTATCTGGCGGGGGCCGCAGGCTTCGCGCTGTTCGCCGCGACTCCGCTCTGGGCGCAGACCGCAGCACCTGCGCCGGTCGCCGAATCGACCGCGCCGGTGCCCAACGCCCATGACGACGCGCCCCCCGGCGACATCATCGTCACCGCGCAGAAACGCTCCGAGCGGTTGCAGGACGTCCCCGTAGCGGTCAGCGTCATCTCGGGCGATGCGCTGGCGAGCCAGGGCAAGGTCAGCCTCGAGGGCGCGCAATATCTTGTTCCCACGCTCAACTTCCTCAAGTCGGGGACGACGCTCAACCAGTCGCTGTTCCTGCGCGGGGTCGGCACGTCGACCTTCTCGATCGCGGGCGAGCCGTCGATCTCGACCGTGGTCGACGGCGTCGTGTTCGCGCGCGCAGGCGAGGCGTTCGGGGATCTCGTCGACGTCGACCAGATTGAGGTGCTGCGCGGGCCGCAGGGCACGTTGTTCGGTAAGAACGCGAGCGCGGGCGTCATCAACATCATTTCCAAGAAACCGACGCAAACCTTCGGCGGCTATCTCGAGGCGGGATTCTTTACCGACAGCGAATATCGCGGTCGCGCGGCGATCAACGTGCCGCTGGGCGACAGCGTGCGGTCGCGGCTGACGGGGTATTACACCAATTACGACGGCAACATCCGCAACACCGCCGTGAACAAGATCGTCAACGGGTTCGAACATTATGGCGGCCGCTTGCAGGTGGACGCGGATGCCGGGCCGAACGTCAAGCTCGCCTTCATCGCGGATTATCACCGCAATGACGACGATTGCTGCGGCGAGGTGATCGCGACCGGGCCGATCAACACCGCGACCGGTGCTGTCGTCACCAACCCATCGTCGGGCGTGCTGCCGACCCCGCGCGGCACCGACACGCGCTCGATCGCGCAGGATCTCGTCACGCGGACCAAGGAGACGGGCTACGGCTTCTCGCTTCAGGCGGATCTGACCGCGGGGACGCAGACCGTCACCTCGATCACCGCCTATCGCAATTACAAGAACACCGAGATCCGCGACGGCGATTTCCTGCCGGGTGCGTATGTCGGGTTCAACCAGCTGCATGATTTCGGGCCGCAGACCGGCGACACGTTCAGCCAGGAACTGCGGCTGACCTCGCCCGGCAACCAGTTCCTGACCTATGTGCTGGGTGCCTATTATTCGCGCGCGGCGAGCGAGCGGATCTTCACGCGCAACGATGTCGTGTGCAACACGACGCCGGGGACGACGCCGAACCCGTTGGTGCCGTGCGGCAGCGCGGGTGCGCCCGCCACCACCCGGCCAAGCGGCACCGCCAATTTCGGGTCGGTGTTCAAGAACATGGCACTGTTCGGGCAGGGCACGATCAATCTTGCCGAGCGGTTCCGGCTGATCGGGGGCTTGCGCTACACGATCGACCAGCTTGACGTGTTTCATTCGCGCGTGACCGCGCTTGCCGGACCGGGGATCAACCCGAATTTCGACCAGGGTGTGTTCAACGGCGGTCGGGGCGGGGGCGTCTCCAACGGCATTCCGTTCCGCGCCAAGGCGACCAACGAGAATCTGTCGGGGAAAGCGGGCGTCCAGTTCGACATCAACCGCGGGTCGACGGCGTATGCGACCTTTGCGCGCGGCTATAAGGGGCCGGCGTTCAACGTCTTCTACAACCTGACCGCTACGGGCACCAACACGATCGCGCCCGAAACGTCGGATGCGTATGAACTGGGCCTCAAGAACACCTTCTTCGACGGCAAGCTGACGCTCAACCTCGCGGCCTATTACGCCAAGTACCGCAACTTCCAGGCGAACAACCCCGATCTGGTGGCGGGCGTGGTGGTCACGCGCTTCACCAATGCGGGCGACGTGTCGACCCGCGGTGGCGAGCTCGACGCGACCTTCCGCCCGATCCGTGACCTGAGCTTCACCGGCGGCGTCGCGTACACCGACGCGCATGTCGACCAGTTCAACGCGCCCCCGGGGGCGGCGGTGGTGCCGGCGGGGACGCCATTGGGTTTCGCGCCGAAGTGGAAGGGCAACCTCAGTGCGGATTACCGCGTGCGGACCGGCGGGTTCGCGGATATCTTCCTGGGAGCGCAGGGGTCGTATCAGAGCAGCCAGTTGTCGCTGTTCTCGGCGGATGCGGTGCAGCGGCGGCTCGGGACGATCGGGGCGTACGGGCTGGTCAATCTGAGCGTCGGGCTGGCGACGCCGGACGACCGGTACAAGCTGACCTTCCAGGTGCGCAACCTGCTCGACCAGAGCTTCGCCGCATCGATCATCAACGGCGGGCCGGGGCAGGCGTATCGCTACCAGATCCCGCGCGATGCGGACCGGTATTTCGGGGTGACCGGGCGGGTGACGTTCTGATCTTTTGATCCTCCCCGGTACGGGGAGGGGGACCGCCAGCCTTCTTCAGGCTGGTGGTGGAGGGGGCTCTCCGCAAGCGGAACGCGTGTGGCGGGCACCCCTCCACCATTCGCTGAATGCTCATGGTCCCCCTCCCCGTGCCGGGGAGGATCAGTGGTTCTGCGCCTTGTTCTGCCGCGGAGGCGGGAGCCTAGGGTTACAGGCGGGGCGCGTGGCTTCTAGGCTCCCGCCTTTGCGGGAAAACAGTGGGGTTTGGTGCGGGCGCTCCCACAAACCGTTCGGGCTGAGCGAAGTCGAAGCCCCTTGCGTAGCGCAAGCCCTTCGACTGCGCTCAGGGCGAACGGAAGGGGGGCACCCGAAGTATCTAACCGTTCGGGCTGAGCGAAGTCGAAGCCCCTTGCGCAGCGCGAGCCCTTCGACTGCGCTCAGGGGGAACGGAAGGGGGGCACCCGAAGTGTCTAGCCATTCGGGCTGAGCGAAGTCGAAGCCTCTTGCGCAGCGCAAGCCCTTCGACTGCGCTCAGAGCGAACGGCGAGGGGCATATGAAAGCCCCTCAATGCGCCACCACCAGCCCATCCCCGCGTTCGCTCTCGTCGATCGGCACGATCCGCGGGATCAGCAGGTGGATCGCCAGCAATGCCGCCAGATACGACCCCGCGCAGATCGCCAGCGCGGGCGCATAGCCCCAGCCTTGCGCCAAAGCATAAGCCTGGAACTGGATCATTCCGATCGAGCACAGATTGCCGCAGAACGCCGCGATTCCGATGCGCGAGCCGACCGAGCGCGCGGGCGTGATGTCGGTCACCACCCCGAACACGTTGGTCGAAAACCCCTGGTGCGCGAACAGTACGAGCCCGAGCAGCAACGCCGCCGACCACGGGCTCGACACGCTCTGGACGAACACCACCGGCAGCACGAGCAGCGCATACCCCAGCATCGTGACCTTGCGCGCGCGATCGACGCTCCACCCCGCCGCCATCAGCCGTGATGGGAGGAACCCGCCGGTCAGCGCGCCGCAGGCCGCGAGCACATAGACCAAAGCCACCGGCAAGCCGAGCTTGCCCTGTTCCATCCCGAACAGCCGATGGAACAGATCGGGCAGCCACAGCAGCATGAAGAACCACACCTGATCCGACAGCACCTTGGCGATCGCGATCGCCAGAGTCCCGCGCGTCCACAGCACCTTGAGCCACGGAACGGGGGCGGGCGCGACCGCATCAAGCGCGACCGGCTGGATTCTGATCGAGAACCACACGACGACCCAGATCAGCCCGAGCCCGCCCGCGACGAGGAACGCCGACTGCCAGCCATAAGCGAGCGCGAGTGCCGGAATGAACAAGGGCGTGACGATCGCGCCGATGTTGGGCGCGGTATTGCCGATCCCCAAAGCGATCTGGCGGTCCTTGTGGTTGAAATAGGTCGCCGCCGATTTGACCGCGGCGGGGGTGCCGACCGACTCCGCGATCCCGAGCAGGATGCGCGCAGCGAAGAAGGCGGGGACCGTGGTGGCAAAGGCATGCGCCATGCCCGCGAGGCTCCACACCAGCACCCCGAGCGCGAAGCCGATCCGCAAGCCCACCCGGTCGAGGAACCAGCCGGTGCCGAGGAACGCGAATGCGGTCGCGACCTGGAAGGCGGTGCCCATATTGGCATAGTCCTGGTCGGACCAGCGGAACTGCGCCTCCAACGTGGGCTTGAGCAGCGCGAGGATCTGCCGGTCGACGTAATTGAGCATCACCGCGACGAACACCATCGCGACGATGATCCACCGGGCCGACCCGCCTCGCATTGCCATGAGCGTTCCCTCCTGATCTTTTGGTGCGACAACGGTGTCAGATATCGCCGGGTTCGGCTAGACCGATCGCATTCCGTCACCCCGGAGCTTGTCCCTGGGGTCACTGCGCCGCAAGACACGACGGTGCGGTGTGCGGCACGGGGAACCCCGGGACAAGCCCGGGGGAACGCAAAAGGGGCGGTGAAGCGCAATGGCATCCAGGCAACCGAACCGTCCGCTGCCGATGGCGGCCGATCTCTACGGCGACCTGTACGGCGACGCTTCGGCGAGCCCCAAGCGCGACTGGCGGGGATATCTGCCGGGGCTGGTGGTGGTGGTGATGGGGACGCTCGCCGCGGGGTTCCTGTCGGATCATTACGGCGTGCCGCTGACGCTGATGGCGTTGCTGATCGGGCTCGCGCTCAATTTTCTGAGCGCGGATTCGCGGCTGACGCCTGGATTGGCGTTCGCGTCGCGCTCGTTGCTGCGCTGGGGGATCGTGCTCGTTGGTGTCCGGATTACCTTCGGGCAGATCGTCGCGCTCGGGCCGGTCGCGTTGCTGTGCGTCGTCGGGATCGTCGTGCTGACGATGGCGGTGGGGGTGTTCGCGGCGCGGCGGTTCGGGTTCGATACCGCGTTCGGGTTGCTTGCTGGCGGGTCGGTCGCGATTTGCGGCGCGTCCGCCGCGATGGCTCTGGCGACGACGCTGGGGGAGAAGCGCACGACGCAGGCGCAGCTGACATTGGTGCTGGTCGGCATCTCGGCGATGAGCGCATCGGCGATGATGCTGTACCCGCTGGTCGCGCATGCGCTCCAGATGAGCGACCTCAAGGCGGGGTTCCTGCTTGGTGCTGCGATCCATGACGTCGCGCAGGCGTTGGGCGCGGGCTATTCGTACAGCGACGGTGCGGGCGGGATTGCGGCGATCGTCAAGCTGACTCGCGTCGCGTTGCTCGCGCCGGTGCTGGCGGTGGTCGCGGTGGGGCTGGCGCGGTTCGATCCGAACGGCGGGGCGGGCAAGGCCAAGGGGCCTGGCGTGCCGTGGTTCGTGGTCGGGTTCTTCGTGCTCGCAGGGATCAATTCGTTCGGGGTGATCCCGCCGATCGTGGCGACGGGCGCGGAAAAGGCGGCGGCGGCGATGCTCGCGGCGGCGGTGACCGCGACCGCGATCCGCTCGCCGCTGGCGCAATTGCTCGAGGCGGGGCCGAAGCCGCTGTTGGTGATCCTGATTGCTACGGTGGCGGCGTTTGCGTTTGCGCTGGGGGCGGCGGTTTTTCTGATCGGGTGAGGGGGCTCGCGCGGTGCGCGGGGCTTCGACTTCGCTCAGCCAGAACGGAGGTAGGAGGGGGGGCACGCCTTACCCCAGCCCGTTCATCCTGAGCGAAGTCGAAGGACTTGCACTGTGCGTGGGGCTTCGACTGCGCTCAGCCCGAGCGGGAGGGGGAAGACGTTCCGTCGGCCATGCAGTCCCCTCAGCCAGCCACCACCCCGGTCGATTCCCGCACCACCAGTTCGAACGGCAACTCGCGCTGCTCTGCAGGCGCCTCCGCATCGACCGGCGCGAGCAGCAAGTCCGCCGCCTGATACGCCATTTGCCGCGTCGGCTGGCGGATCGTGGTGAGCGGGGGCCAGACGAACCCGGCCATCTCGGTATCGTCGAACCCGGCGACGGACAGCTGCTCAGGCACCTTCAACCCGCGGCGATGCGCGGTGGTCAGTGCACCCGCCGCCATGTCGTCGCTCGACGCGAAGATCGCGGTCGGCGGCTGTGGCAGGTCGAGCAGCACCGCCGCCGCCGCCGCGCCCGAAGCGAAGTCGTAGCTGCCCTCGCGCACCAGCGCGGGATCGAACGCCACGTCCGCCGCCTCCAGCGCGTGCGTGTAGCCGCGCAAGCGCCGTGCGCTCGTCGCATAGCTGGGATGCCCGGCGATGAACCCGATCCGGCGATGCCCGAGCGACAGCAGATGCGTGGTCATCACCGCCGCCGCCGCCGCATTGTCGATGAAGGTCGCCGGCCCGAGCGCGGGGTCGCTCCCCGGCGAGACGCGCACGAACCGCACGCCCCTGCGCGCGAGCAGGTCGAGTACATCGGGATTGTCCGACACCGGCGGGGTGAGGATCAGCCCATCGACGTGCGTCGCGTCGACCAGGCTTTCGAGTTCGTCGAGCAAGGTGGTGGCGTTGCGATCATAAGGCTGCGCGATCATCCGCACCCCGTCGAGCACGCAGCGATCGCGGATGCCCGACTGCATCTCATAGACATAATAAGGGCTGGGATTGTCGCAGATCAGCGCGATCTGGAAGCTGCGCCGCCCGGCGAGCGAGCGTGCGGCGGTGCTCGGACGGAACTTCAACTCCGCCACCGCCGCCTGGACGCGCGCACGGGTTTCCGCGCCGACATAGCGTTCGTTGTTGAGCACGCGCGAGACGGTCTTGATCGACACGCCCGACAGTCGCGACACATCCTTGATCGTTACGCGCAATCCGTGTGCCCCCCGCGGCCGCCCCCCGGGCCTGACCCCGGTGTGCCGCAGGGCGCGCACGACGGCAACCGTCACGCCATGATATTGCGCCCGCGTGCGACAGTCGCCGTATGGCCGATCCGGCCGGCGGGGTTCTTCGTCTTGATCGTGTCGACCATGATCCAGTCGTTGCTGACGGTCGCGGGGGTCAGCGTCATCGTCATGTACCCGCGGCGGCTGGTGTCGCACCATTTGAGTTCGGGGTTGGCCTTGACCAGCGCGGCGGCGATCACCTTGGGGTCGGTCTTGCTCGCGGCTTCATAGCCCGGCGAGGTGACCGCGTGGCCGGCGAACTCGACCCCGGCGGGCTTGCCGTCCTGCCCGAGATCATAGGCCCAGGCATTGTGGCTGTCGCCCGACAGCACGACGAGGTTCGCGCCGAGGCCCTGCGCCTTGCGCAGGAAACGCGCACGAGCAGCGGGATAGCCGCCCCAATTGTCGTAATTAAACGGCAACCCGACCTTGGCCGCGGCAACACCGGAAAGCAGATAGTTGCGCGCGCGTTCGGGGGAATCGGGGGAGAGCCAGCTCATCGCCTGCGCAGGCATCACGGTCTGGCCCATGATCGTGCCAAAGCCGACGATCTGCCATTGTTGTCCCTGCCGCACCGACTGCGCCATCGCATGGGCAAGCCAGCTTTCCTGCTGCGACCCCATCATCGTGACCGCGGGGTCCATCCATGCGCCGTCGCGGAACGCCTTCAGCGCGCTGCCGGGATCGCTCGCCTCGAACAGCGGCGCGACATCGGGCTGCCTGGTGCGCGCGAGCAGCCGGGTCTCGGTGCGGAACAGCGTGGCAAGCGTGCCGATCTCGTAGGATTTCCACGGCTCGTCCGAGACCGGCATCCACTCGCGATACGCCTGGATCGACGCGGCGCGGCGGGCATTCCAGTCGCCTTCGTTCGGCTGGTGGTTCTGCGCGCCGCCTTCCCAACTGTCGTTGGAGGATTCGTGATCGTCCCACTGGACGATCATCGGATGCTTCGCGTGAAGCGCCATCAAGTCGGGATCGCTGCGATAGCTGCCGTACCGCAACCGGTAATCCGCGAGATGGAGCAACTCGCCCGCGGGGAGCGGGACGCGGCCGGCGACCTGGTCCTTCACCGCGGGATAATCGCCGGTCTCATATTCGTAGAAATAGTCGCCCAAGTGGATCGCGAGGTCGATGTCGTCGCGTGCGGCGGCGTGGGCATAGGCGTTGAAAAAGCCGTACGGCATGTTCGAGCAGGAAAAGGTGACGGTGCGGAAGCGATCGACCGGGCCGACCGGGAGCGTCTTGGTCGTCCCGACCGGCGAGAAGCTGCCGTCGGGGGCGACGAAGCGGTAGTGATAGCGCGTGTTGGGCTTGAGATTGTCGACCGTGATTTTCGCGGTGAAGTCGCGCCACACGCCCGTGATCTGCGAACCCCCCGAGACGATCCGCGCAAAATCGGGAGTCTCGGCGATTTCAGCGCGGAGTTCCGCGGTGTCGCCGGTTGCAGGGACGTAGCGCGTCCACAACAGCATCGTGTCGCTGCCGGGCTCGCCGCTCGCGACCGAATGGGTGAAGCCGCGCGCCTGCGTGACATTGGGGCTCTGCGCGAAGCCAGGCACCGCAAAGGCACCCAGGCCGAGCGAACCGGTGAGCAACAGCGAGCGACGATCGATCTGAACGGTCATGGTGAGTCTCTATGCTTGTCCCGGAAAGCCGCTCCTGCCCTGAAGATATGGCGTGCGCGTGACACTATCGGGGGTGCGTGCTACCCGGCGGCGCGATGGAGCCAACCGTTCCCGTGCGTATCGGTCTGCCCGTCCGGCTTCTGGCCGCGGTAGTGGTGCTGTTTGCGCTGCTCGCGCTGTTGCGACCGATCGATCACGACGAAAGCCAATATGTCGCGGCAGCGGTGCTGAGCGCGCACGGCGACCTGCCGTACCGCGATTACGCCTATCTCCAGACGCCGCTGCAACCATTGCTGTTTGCGCCGCTGGCGTGGTTTGCGGGTGCGTTTGCGTGGCTGGTGTTGCGGTTGGCGAACGTGGTGCTCGGCGCGCTGCTGGTCGGATGCGTCTGGCGCGCGAGCCGCGAGGCGGGGGCGACGCCGCGCGCTGCGCTGGTCGGCGCGGTGCTGTTCGCGACGTGCGACTGTTTTCTGTTCAGCATTGCAACCGCGCGCAACGATGCCTTGCCCGCCGCGCTGCTGGGGGTCGCGATGGTGCTGATCGTGCGGGCGCGCGACGGGCGGGGCAGTACGATCGGGGCGGTTCTGACGGGCTTGCTGCTGGCGGCGGCGGCGGCGGCAAAGGTGTCCTATGCGCTGCCCGCTATTGGCTATGGGCTGTATGCGTTGGTCGACCGGCGGCATCGTCCGTTGGCGGTGCTGGCGGGCGCGCTGCCGATCGTGGCGCTGGTCGGCTGGACCTGGGCGCAGGCGCCTGCGGGGTTCGTGTTCGGTACGCTCACCTTTCCGGCGCGTGCTCCCGCCGAATATTACCGTCTTACACCGTGGAAGCTGACGTGGACGGCGAAAGCGGTTGATGTGCTCAAGTTCCTTGCGCTCGGGCCGGCGTTGATCGCGCTGGTGCTGGCGGTGCGCGGGGGATGGCAGCGGGTGCCGGTTCTTGCCGTTCTGGCGGGGGCGGGGCTGGTTGCCGCGGTGCTGCCGTTTCCGACGTGGCGGCAATATTTGCTCCCGCTCCTGCCGCCGTTGTTCGTGCTGCTCGCGCTGGCGTGGCAAGCGCGACCGCCGGTGCGGTGGGTGCGGATCGTGACGGTGGTGTTCGTCTGTGCGGGGGTTGCGCCGACCGTCGCGGGGCTGATTGTTGGTGGGGGCGGTGGAACGGGGCGGGTGCCGATGCTGGCGGCGCTGCGGGATGGGCGCGCATTGCGAGCTGCGTTCGACCGGGCGGGGGTGGCGGGGCCGGTGGCGACGCTGTCGCCGCAGTTTCTGGCCGCGACGGGGCGGTTGCCGGACGTGCGCTTTGCCACCGGACCGTTCTATTTTCGCAGCCATGCGCTGGTTGCGCCGGGGGCGGAGGCGGGGTTGCACCTCTTGTCCGGGGATCGGCTAGGGGCGCTGGCGATGCCTCCAGTCAGCGCTTCCCCGGCGAAGGCCGGGGCCCAGTTGCGACCGGAGGGGTATCGGGCGTTGCGCTCACCCACCTCGACCTCCGCTACTGGGCCCCGGCCTTCGCCGGGGAAGCGTTCAGAGGATGGGGTAGGGAATGGTTCACGCTTGCCCGCCGCGATCCTCGTCGGGGGTGAGGCCAAATGGAGCAGCGGCAACCCCGCACTCGACGCGCGCCTCGAAAACTGGGCGATCGCGCATGATTATCGCGCGGTTCCGGTCGCGTCCCCGCGCCTCCGGCTCTACGTCAGGCGGCCCTGAGCAGCTTCCCCGCGCGCTTCGCGTCGACCAGCCCCTGGTAATAGTCCATCAGCTCGATCGTATGTTCGCGGTCGCTGCGCACCTTCGTCGCCGCGACCAGCGCCGCGCGGCGCAACACGCGCTGGTCGCGCGCGAACAGCCGGTGGATCGCGCTCGCCGCGCTTTGGGCATCGCGCGCGGTGTAGAATTCGGACGACAGCGGATCGGCGACTTCGGCGCAGCCGCCGGTGTCGGGCACGATCAGCGGCAATCCGCCCGCCATCGCTTCGGACGCGACCAGCCCGAACGGCTCGGCTTCCGACCCGTGGATCAGCGCGTCGCAGCTCGCGACGATCCGCGCGAGCCGCTCACGGTCATAGACCGGGCGGAACATCCGGATATGCGGCGACCCCGCAATCCGCGCCTCGATCTTGGCGCTCTCCACGCCGGTGCCGAGCAGCATCAGCCCGACCGGCAAGTCCGCGCCGGCGCGCTCGACCGCGTCGATCACCAGCCGCCAGCGCTTCTCGGGATGATGCCGTCCGAGCCCGAGCAACAGATGCCCATTGGGCGGCA
This sequence comes from Sphingomonas sp. FW306-05-A, assembly GCF_058782275.1. NCBI lineage: Bacteria > Pseudomonadati > Pseudomonadota > Alphaproteobacteria > Sphingomonadales > Sphingomonadaceae > Sphingomonas > Sphingomonas sp. FW306-05-A. The sequence goes on along the minus strand of NZ_JBYSXN010000002.1, from coordinate 1,294,480 downwards.
GATCGCATTGCGCGAGCAGCGCCGCGCGCAGCCGGTCGTCGCGTAGCTCGGGCGAGAAATGCCCGCGCTCGATCCCCAGCGGCATCGACGCATCGATCCGCACGCCGCGGTTCTTCAGCCGCTTCTCGAGCGCGGGGCCGTTGGTGACGACCGCGTCGAAATGGACGAGGAAACTGTCCATGTAGCGGCTGTACCAGTTGAACGCGCGCTCGATCCGTTCCTGCGGCGCAAGCCCCTCCAGCCAACGCAGCGCATAGGCCGCCATATTGTCGTTGTGCATGAAGAACGATTTGACCGCATTCCCCTGCCATTGGCCGACGACCCAAGGGAGGCGCCATGGCGATGACGTTTCGACCACGTCGGGTTGCAACTGGTCGAGCAGGCGCGTGACGGGTGCGCCTTCCCAGAATATGCCGTAATTGGCGTCGAGCGGAAGGTGCCCAGTCTGCACCGTGATGACCTGCCCGCCGCCCGGGCGTTCCTCAATGCTCGGCACCCGGCCCGGTGCGATGACGATGAGTTCATGCCCGAGATCGGCCATGATCCCCATCTTGCGGTCGATATACGTCCGCACGCCCCCGCCGGTGGGGGAGTAGAATTCGTTGACGTCGACGATGCGCATCGGATCAGTCGCCCTGGATCGGCCCGAAACCGCCGAGGCCGCGCAGATATTGCGCGTGAATATCGATGGATACAACACCCTCCGGAACGACGATCCGCCCCTGCGTCACCTTCGGCCGCGACCGGCCGAGTTTGGTGTTGCTCGGGAAGCCTGCGCCATCGGCCCAGAAGTTGAACTTGTTGCGGCCGTCGCGATTGTGCGTGAACAGCAGCGCATAGGGTCCGGGCGTGGGGACGCGGATGCACAGCACGACCGGCCCGGTGGCGGGCGTGGGCAGACGCACGCGGCGGAAGAACTTGCCTTCCTTGATCAAGTCGCGATCGTCCTTGAGGAAATCGGCCTCGGTCGCGGGATAGAGTTCGAGCTTGAGTTCGCCCGTACGGTCCTTGAGCCCGTCGACCGTCACGCGGATCGCGGGGCCGCCGCCGGCGCAGGCCGCCGCGTCGCTGCCGATCGCCGCTTGCGCCGCAAACGCCGGGGCCGCCGCGAGCGACATGCCCGCGAGAACCGTCGTCATCACCAGCCTCAGCACCATCGTCAGGATTTCCTAATCAGATCGACCAGCCCGAACACCGCGACCAGTGCGACGTGAACCAGCAGGGGCAGCGCCGCCGTCACCGCGATCAACACGGACAGCTGCGCGTCCTGCCCGATCAATAGGGTGGCGAAGGTGGCAAAAAGAAGGTCTTTATTCGGCACGAGCGGCAACCGCCCGACGATCATCCGCGCCGCCGACAGCAGCAGCCACATGCCGACCGGCACGATCGGCAGGCCGTAATGCCAGGCAAAGGCGGTCAGCACCGATCCCGCGATCAACCGCAGGCAATGTACCCCGAAGATCCACCACAATGTCCGGCGCGGCAGCGAAAAGACGCGTTTGGAGAAGATCAGGAACGGCAGCGACATCGCGAACACGCCGACGACCGACCAGATCGCGGTGTGGAGTTGCGATTCGGTCATCAGTCCGACGCCGAGCGGGAGAGCGAGCGCGATGATCGCGAGCGTCACCATGTTGCCCGCGATCGCGGACAGGATGCTGACGTCCTTGACCGCGCCGAACGGTGCCGCGACCATCGACGAACGCTGTCGCGCCCAGGCGTAGAAATACGCCTCGCCCGAATAATTGAGCACGTCGTTCGCGATCCGCTTCTTGGCGAGCGCGACATAGCCTGATGCGGGGATGCCCCACAGGCGGCGGAAGATGATGAAATCGCCCGTCACCGGCGCCACGTAGAGCAGCGCGAAAAACAGATAGAACAACGGGTTGCGCGGCATCGCCGACCACAGGTTGTCGACCCCCATCGCATGCAGCTTGAGCCCGAGCCACCCGATCATGAACAGCGTCGCTGCTGCCCCGAGATAGGCTGGCCAGCGCCGCCGCTTGCGCGTCATCGGCTCGAGGCCGGCAAGATCGGGGGCGCCGGCGATCCCCGGCAGCGTCGGTATGGAGAGGGGAGCGGCAGGTGTTCCCGTCGCTGCCTCTATGCCCGGCCCGGTCGTCAATTTGTTCACGTGGCGAAAGTGTCCGCTTGTACGCCGATCAGGGGATCAGGGCGATCGATGCGCGCCCTTACCCCGAACCATGCGGCGCCGCAAATCGGCTGCGACGGGACCGTCATAACGTATGATGGTTTACCGGCCGTGCATTAATGAGGATCAGCAGGGAAACATTTGCGACACAGCGGTGTTTTAAACATCCTGTCATGTTGTCCCCGCCTGCGCCCGCTGCACATATCCTTGCTTTTGCGCAGACGCTCGACGGCGGTGGCGTCGAGAAGACGTTGTTGCGCCTGGCGGGCGCGTGGACGCAGCAGGGGCGTCGGGTGACGTTAGTGGTCGGCGATGTCGCAGGCCCGCTTGCGCGCGATATCCCTGCAGGCGTCGAAGTGCGCATGGTCGGTACGAAGACGATGATCGGCATGTCCGCGATCGCTGCGTTGACGGAGGAGATCGATCCCGACGTGCTATTCTGTCCGGGCAATCATTATACCGCGCTGGCGGCGTGGACGCGGTTGCGGCTCGGGACGCACTGTCCGCCGATCGTCGCGAAGGTTTCCAATGCGCTGGTGCGGCGCGATCACAACGCGCCGGTCGCGGCGGCGTATCGCACGTGGCTGAAATGGCATCCGAGCTTCGTCGACCGGCTGGTCGCGATGAGCCCCGCGATGGCGGACGAGGCGAGCGTGATGATGAGGATCGCGCGCGACCGGATCAGCGTGATCCCGAATCCGCCGCCACACGCCGCTACGCACGGTGCTATACCGGGTGCTGTCCCCGCGATTCCATCGGGGCGTTTTCTGCTGGGGGTAGGGCGGCTTGCCCCGCAGAAGCGCTGGGACCGATTGATCGATGCGTTTGCGCATATCGACCAACGGGACGTGTCGCTGATGATCCTTGGCGAAGGCAGCGAACGCGCGACGATCGAAGCGCGAGTCGCTGCGCACGGCCTCGATCGCCGGGTGATCCTGCCCGGTCATGTCGCGGACCCGACCCCGACGATCGCGCGGGCGACCGCACTCGCGCTGGTGTCGGATTTCGAGGGCGTGCCCGGGGTCCTGCGCGAATCGCTTGCGGTGGGGACGCCAGTGGTCGCGACCGATTCGAGCGTGGCGGTTCGCGAGATCGTGACGAGCGCGGCGGTCGGCAGTGTCGTCCAGCCGGGCGATGCCGCGGGGCTGGTTGCCGCGCTGGAACATTGGCTGGAACCGGGGCGGTCGCGCCCGAACCCGGTGCCGCAACCGGGCGAGAACGCCGCGGCGGCGTATCTCGATCTGTTCGATCAAGCGGTGCTCGAACGCCGGTTCGAGCGCCGGATAGAACAGGGCCTCAGCCGACCGGCTTGACCCGATCCGGGTGTGCGGCGGCAATCTCGGTGACCGCAGCGGCGGCGGTGTCGGCGGCGAGCAGTCGGGGGAAGGGATCGAGCGAAACGCCGAAACGCCGGGCATTGTAGATTTGCGGAACGAGACAGACATCCGCGAGATTGGGCGTGTCTCCGCCCAGGAACGGTCCCGTTCCATCCGCGGTCATCGCTTCGAGCGCCGTCAGGCCGATCTCGATCCAATGGACGTACCAGGCCTCGCGTGCCGCCTGATCCGCGCCGAACTGATCGGTCAGCCGGTTCAGCACGCGCAGATTGTCGATCGGATGGAGATCCGCGACGATCGACAAGGCCTGCGCGAAGACACGGGCCCGCGCGAGCGGTTCGTGCGGCAGCATCGGCGTGGCCGGATAAGCGGTATCGAGATAGTCGATGATCGCGAGGCTCTGCGTCAGCATGGCGCCGCCGATATCGAGCGCGGGGACGAGCCCCTGTGGATTGCGCGCGACATAGGTGGGGTCACGCTGTGCACCCGTGGTCAGGTCGATCGCGACACTGTCATAGGCGACCTGCTTGAGGTTGAGGACGATCCTGACACGATATGCCGCCGACGAGCGCCAGTAATCGTACAGGACCGGCGTCATGCCGCGTCGGCCTGCTCTTCGGCTTCCGAACTCCGCTCAAGCGCGACCTTGATCATCGCGGTCATCGGATCGGCGAGCGTCAGCCCGAGCAGCCCGAACAGCGTGCCCGCCAGGATCTGCGACGACAGTGTCAGCGCTGGCGGCAGGTCGACGGTCTTCTTGGCGACCATCGGGATGATGACATAGCCGTCCAGCGCCTGGATGAAGACGTAGATGCCGATCGCGTAGAGCCCGGTGTTCATCCCCGCGCTGAAGCCGACCGCGACCATCAGGATACCGCTGACGATCGCGCCGAGATTGGGGATGAAGGCAAGCAGGCCGGTCAGGATGCCGAGCACCAGCGCCATCGGCACGCCCGCGATCGCCAGTGCAACCCCGGTCATCACGCCTTCCAACGCCATACCGAACAGGCGTCCGGCCAGCAGACGGCGCATCGTCTTGGCCATTTCCGTGATCGTGCCCGCAAAGCGGGGGCGCATGTCGGTCGGGATCATCCACTCGACGCCGCGCCCGTACAGCCGTGGCTCGATCGCGACGAACAGGCCGATCACGAGCACCATCACCAGGCTGGCCAGCGCGCCGAACGCGATGCCGAGGTACGACGTCAACTGCCCGAACGACCCGAGCACCTGTTGCATCATTCCGTTGATGTCGACCTGTTTGGGCATGATCCCCTTGGCGGTCGCCCAGCTTACGGTCCGTGTCGCTTGGGTGATCAGGGTCTGCTGCAACTGTGCGAACTGCGCGGTGACCTGGACCCCGGTCAGCCACACCAGTCCGACCAGGAACGCCACGGTCAGCAGCACGACGATCAACAGCCGCCACGACCGCCCGATCGGCAACACGCGTCCGAGCAGCCGGACGCCGCCGTCGAGCATCGAGGCGAAGACCAGCCCGCCGAAGATGATCAGCAGCGGATGGACCAGCAGCACAACGAGCGCGATCGTCCCTGCCGTGCCGAGCCATACCGTCGCGCGGGTCAGCTCCTTGCGGACGAACGGATCGCGCAGTTCGTTGGGCGCCGGTTCGCTGACCATGCCAGCACTCGGGGAGTCACTCATTCACTACGGCTCGCATGCAAGGAGGTGCCAGCGCGTCCGCCCCGGAACGACTGACCCCAGGTCAGCGGATTCCACGAGCCAAGCCCGGTCTTCGAAAAGGTGATGAACTCGGCACGACCGCCGAGATATTCCCACGGCACCGGTCCGCCGAGCCCCTGTTCGGACAGGGGGAAACGACTGTCGGCGCTACGATCGCGGTTGTCGCCCATCAGGAAGACGTGGTTCGCCGGGATCGTGACGGCGGGGTAGTTGTCGCCGGGATACGCACCAAGATCGACCGTGTCGTAGTGCCGCCCGTTGGGCAGCGTCTCGGTGACCAGGGGGAGGCGGCAAGTGCTCTTGCCGTTCGCGCCGGTTTGAAGCGCATCGTCATATTGGCTCGAATCGCACGTCACGCCGCTTTCGGGCGAGGGGAGCGGGGTGTTGCCGTAATTGGGGATGTCGACATAGTGCAGCGGGCCGCGCTTCACCGGCACGCCGTTGAGGATGACGGTGCCGTCGCGCACTTCCAGACGATCGCCGGGGAGCCCGATCAATCGCTTGATGTAATCGGTCTTGGTCCCCGGGGGCGTGACGATCACCACGTCGCCGCGCTCGGGCAAATGCCCGAACAGGCGGCCGGGGATGAACGGCAGCAAGTGGAAGGTCGGCGAGACGAACGAGAATCCGTACGGAAATTTGCTGACGACGAGCTGATCGCCGACCAACAGGCCCGGGAGCATCGATTCGGACGGGATGTAGAACGGCTTGGCGATAAAGCTGTGGAAACCGAGGACCGCCAGGACTAACCAGAAGATGCCGCGGATTTCCGACGCCCAGTCGGTGCCGGGTTTCTTGGTCTGCGGTCCGCCGGGGGTGGCGGATGCATCCCTGGCGTCTGCGCGCGCCTTGGTCTCGTCTGCGCTCAGGGCCAGCTCCTCGCTCATGTCTTGTCCCTCGGAACCGCTTCGATGATCACGAAAGCTTGCGCCCAGGGATGATCGTCGGTCATCGTCAAATGAATTCGCGCGACGTGACCGTCAGGCGTCAACGCGTCAAGTATTGCCTGTGCCCCGCCCTGCAGATGCAAGGTCGGCGCGCCGGACGGAGCATTGACGACGCCGATGTCCCGCATGAACACCCCGCGCTTGAAGCCGGTTCCGACCGCCTTGGAAAAGGCCTCCTTCGCCGCGAACCGCTTGGCGAGCGTACCTGCCTTGGTGAACGGTCGGCTGTCGCCCTTGGTGCGTTCGATGGGGGTGAATACGCGGTTCTCGAAACGGGCGCCGAAGCGGTCGAGCGACGCCTGGATCCGCTCGATGTTGCAAAGGTCCGAGCCTAAACCGATGATCATGGCTCTCCCTCTCCCCGGGGGGGAGAGGGAGAATGTGGTGCCGCTCACCGTGCCGCATCTATCGCGTCGCGCATCGCGCGGACCGCGTCGCCCAGACCGACGAAGATTGCATCGGCGATCAGGCTGTGGCCGATATTGAGCTCGCGGATCTGCGGGATCGCCGCGATCGGTGCGACATTGGCGAGCGTCAGCCCGTGGCCGGCATGGACCTCGATCCCGTTCTTGACGGCAAGCGCGGCAGCATCCGCAATGCGGCGGAGTTCGTCGGCCTGCGCCTCGCCTTCCAGATCGCAATAGCGCCCGGTGTGGAGTTCGACGACCGGCGCGCCGAGCCGGAGCGCGGCATCGATCTGCGCGGCGCTGGGTTCGACGAACAGCGAGACGCGGATCCCGGCGGCACCCAGTTGCGAAACCAGCGGCGCCAGCATCGCGAACTGCCCCGCCGCATCGAGCCCGCCCTCGGTGGTGCGTTCCTCGCGCTTTTCGGGGACGATGCACGCGGCGTGCGGACGGTGCCGCAGCGCGATCGCGAGCATCTCGTCGGTCGCCGCCATCTCGAGATTGAGCGGGATCGTCAATTCGGAGGAGAGGCGCGCGATATCGTCGTCGGTGATGTGCCGCCGGTCTTCGCGCAGGTGCGCGGTGATGCCGTCAGCCCTCGATTCGGCCGCGAGCAAGGCAGCGCGTACCGGATCGGGATAGCCCGACCCGCGCGCGTTGCGCACGGTCGCGACGTGATCAATGTTGACCCCCAGGCGGAGCACCTGCGTCATGCTGCGCGGCTGCCGGGCTTGATCGCGGGGATCGTGGCGAGCTCGGGTGGGAGCGCGTCGGCGCTGTAGGTCGGCACGTCGAGCCGGATCAAGGGATAGAAAGGAACGCCAAGATCGGCGGTGCCGTTCGACCGGTCGACCAGCGCGCCCGCCGCCACCGTCTCGCCGCCCGCCCGGGCGATCGCCGCGATCGCCTCTCGCGAGGACAGGCCGGTGGTGACGACGTCTTCCATCATGAAGACCTTGGTGCCCGGATCGAGGCGGAAACCGCGGCGCAGCTCGAACGTGCCCTCGGGGCGTTCAAGGAACATCGCCGGGACACCGAGTGCACGGCCCATCTCATGCCCGGCGATCACGCCGCCCATCGCGGGCGACACGACCGCGGCGATCTGCGCGCGGACATCCGCCGGAAGCCGCGCGACGAGGGCCTCGGCCAGCCGTGCGCCGCGTGCCGGGTCCATCAGGACCCGCGCGCATTGCAGATAGCGCGACGAGCGCAAACCCGATGACAGGATGAAATGGCCCTCCAGCAATGCCTCGGCAGCGCGGAATTCGGCGAGAACATCGTCTTCGGTCATGGCATGCGGTCCAGTGATTGCGCGCGTGATTTTCGGGCCTGATTACGAGCGCGGATAGACGCCCGGATAGACGGAGGCAACGATCGCGCCATAAAAAGGACACGCGCGGGTTGAGGCATCGGCCTAGTCCGCTTATAGCCCTAAAAGAAAAGGGCGTATCCCCGCCTGGTCGTCGTCCGGAAAAGCCGACAGAGTCGCAAAGGGTAGATGCAGAGGATGCGTATGATCGGGATGAAATCGATCGTGATGGCGGCGGGCCTCGCGATGATTGGTACAGGCGCAGTACAGGCGGCGCCGCAAGCCGCTCCGGTCGTGACCGTCACCAAACCCGAGCTCGTCGCGGCTCCCGCGGCAGCCGCTGCCGCGCCGGTTGCCGCCGAAGCGACCGACCCGATGCTCGCGGTCGATGGCGCACCGGCAATGGCGATCGATCCGACGATCGGCCAGCCCGTCCCCGGCCATATCTCGCTCCAGCCGCAGGTGACCAAGACCGGCCGTCAGGCGGCGTGGTTCCACAATGCGCTGCTGATGCCGGTCATCACCGTCATTTCGCTGTTCGTGCTCGCCCTGCTCGGGCTGGTGATCGTGCGGTTCCGCCGGGCCAAGAACCCGGTCGCGTCCAAGACCTCGCACAATACGATCCTCGAAGTCGCGTGGACCGGCATTCCGGTGCTGATCCTGCTCGGGCTTGCCTTGCCGTCGATCGGTCTGCTTCAGGCCCAGTACAAGCCCGCGCCGAAGGATGCGGTTGTGCTCAAGGCGATCGGCAACCAATGGTATTGGTCTTACGAATACCCCGGCAACGGGGGCTTCTCGATCACGTCGAACATGCTGAAAGAAGCCAATGAAGTCGGCAAGGGCGAGCGCGCGCGCACTGCGATCGACGGGCCGCGCCTGCTTGCGACCGATACGCGCGTCGTGCTGCCGGTCGGCGTGCCGATCCGGCTGATCACTACCTCAAACGACGTCATCCACAGCTGGGAAATTCCGGCGTTCTGGATCAAGCTCGATGCGATCCCGGGTCGCCTCAACGAGACGAGCTTCACGATCGAGAAGGAGGGCGTCTATTTCGGCGTCTGTTCCGAACTGTGCGGCGCGCGGCATGGCTATATGCCGATCACCGTGCAGGCGGTGAAGCCGGCCGTGTTCGCGCAGTGGGTCAAGGCCAAGGGTGGCACGATGCCGGGTAACGGCGCAGCCGCCGCCGAAGTCGCCAAAACGCCTTCCGCCGTAGAAACTGGCGAGCCGACCGAAGTGGGCAATGCCGCGGCCGAGGCGCTACCCGCCGAGGCCCCCGTCGCCGGTGCCATCCCCGCCAACACTTCCGCAGGGAACTGAGTCATGACCGACACCGCTCTCACCCCGAGCGCCTTCGAGGCGCATCATGACGATGCCCACGCGCATGACACGCACGAGATGTCGTTCTTTGCGCGCTGGTTCATGTCGACCAACCACAAGGACATCGGGACGCTGTACCTGATCTTCGCGATCGTCGCGGGGATCATCGGTGGTGGCATTTCGGGCCTGATGCGCGCCGAGCTGGCGCATCCGGGCATCCAGTATCTCGGGTACTGGGCGAGCTTCTTGCCCGGTGGCGAGCAAGGTCTCGATCATTCGCTTCACCTGTGGAACGTGCTGATTACCGCGCACGGCCTGATCATGGTGTTCTTCATGGTGATGCCCGCGATGATCGGCGGGTTCGGCAACTGGTTCGTGCCGATCATGATCGGCGCGCCCGATATGGCGTTCCCGCGGATGAACAACGTGTCGTTCTGGCTGCTCATCCCCGCCTTCACGCTGCTGCTGGCGTCGCCGTTCTTCGGCGGTGCAGGCAATGGCTGGACGCTCTACGCGCCGCTCTCGACCTACGGCGAGCCGGGGCCGTCGACCGACATGGCGATTCTCGCGCTCCACCTTGCGGGCGCATCGTCGATCCTCGGCGCGATCAATTTCATCACGACGATCTTCAACATGCGCGCGCCGGGCATGACGCTGCACAAGATGCCGCTGTTCGTGTGGTCGGTGCTGGTCACCGCCTTCCTGCTGTTGCTGGCACTTCCGGTGCTCGCCGCCGCGATCACGATGCTGCTGACCGACCGTAATTTCGGCACGACCTTCTTCGATCCGGCCGGTGGTGGCGATCCGGTGCTGTACCAGCATCTGTTCTGGTTCTTCGGTCACCCCGAAGTCTACATTATGATTCTGCCGGGCTTCGGCATCGTCAGCCAGGTGATCTCGACCTTCTCGAAGAAGCCCGTCTTCGGCTATCTCGGCATGGCGTATGCCATGGTCGCGATCGGCGTGGTCGGCTTCGTCGTGTGGGCGCACCACATGTTCACGACCGGTCTCAGCGTGAACACCAAGATGTACTTCACCGCAGCGACGATGGTGATCGCGGTGCCGACCGGCATCAAGATCTTCTCGTGGATCGCGACGATGTGGGGTGGCTCGCTCACCTTCAAGACGCCGATGCTGTGGGCGATCGGGTTCATCTTCATGTTCACCGTCGGCGGCGTGACCGGCGTCGTGCTCGCCAACGGCGGCATCGATGACTACATGCAGGACAGCTATTATGTGGTGGCGCATTTCCACTACGTTCTGTCGCTGGGTGCGGTGTTCTCGCTGTTCTGCGGCTTCTATTACTGGTTCCCGAAGATGTCGGGGAAGATGTACAACGAGTTCCTCGGCCAGGTGCACTATTGGGTGTTCTTCCTGGGCGTGAACGTGATGTTCTTCCCGATGCACTTCCTGGGCCTCCAGAACATGCAGCGCCGCGTGCCGGACTATGCCGATGCGCTCGCGCAGTGGAACTGGGTCGCGAGCATCGGCTACATGATCATGGCCGCGTCGATGGTGGTGTTCTTCGTCAACGTTATCATGTCGCTGATGTCGGGCAAGAAGGCCGGCGACAGCCCGTGGGGCGAAGGCGCGACGACGCTCGAATGGACGCTGTCGAGCCCGCCGCCATATCACCAGTTCGAGACGCTCCCGCGGATCGACTGACCTTTTCTCTCCCCTCTCGCGTGCGGGAGGGGTAGGGGTGAGCTCGCGCGCTGCTCCGAACGACTCCGCCAGGGGATAGCGCGAGCCCACCCCCAGCCCCTCCCGTGAGCGGGAGGGGAGGATCTTTGTAAATGACTGTTGTGACCGTTTCGAACCCAAGCCTTCCTGCCGACTGGCGCGACTTCTTTGCGCTCACCAAGCCGCGCGTGATGCGTTCGGTCGTGTTCACGGCGCTGTGCGGGATGCTTGCCGCGCCGGCTTCGCTGCCGCCCGTGCTTGCCTTCACCGCGATCCTTGCGATCGCGCTCGCAGCGGGCGCTGCCGGTGCGCTGAACCAATGGTATGAGTCCGACATCGATGCGCTGATGAAGCGCACCGCCAAACGTCCGCTCCCCGCGGGCAAGATGGAGCGCGAGACCGCGCTTCAGTTCGGCGTGGCGCTCGGGGTTTTCTCGGTGCTGCTGATGGGGCTTGCGATCAACATCCCCGCTGCCGTGCTGCTCGCGGTGTCGATCCTGTTCTACGTGCTCGTCTATACCGTCGGTCTCAAACGGCTGACCCCGCAGAACATCGTGATCGGCGGCGCGGCGGGCGCGTTTCCGCCGCTGATCGGCTGGGTCGCGGCGACGGGCTCGGTCTCGGCGCTGCCGCTGCTGATGTTCGCGATCATCTTCCTGTGGACCCCGCCGCACAGCTGGGCGCTCGCGCTGCTGATCCGTGACGATTACGCCAAGGGCGGCGTGCCGATGCTTCCGGTCGTCGCGAGCGCAAAGACGACGCGCGCGCAAATGCTGTTCTACGCGGTGCTGATGACCGCCGCCGCGATCTCGCCCTGGCCGCTCGGGCTGTCGGGGTCGCTTTACGGCATCGTCGCCTCGGTCTTGTCGGTGATTTTCCTGGGCCTCACCGTTTGGGTCGTCGTCCAGCGCGCCGAAACGCCGGCGACGATGAAGGCCGAACGCTGGCTGTTCGTTTATTCGATCGGCTATATCCTCGCGATCTTCGCGACCCTTGCGACCGATCGGTGCCTGGCATGAACGAGCTTCCCGACCCGACCACGCAAGCAGCCCTCGTCCGCAAGCGGCAGCGTGCACGCGCGACGGCGCTGGCGATTATCCTCTTCGCATTCGTGATCCTCGTGTTCGCGATCAGCATCGCCAAGATCAAGGCGGGGATGCCGGGGATGCCGCACCAATGATCAGTCGGATCGCCCGGATGGATCGCAAGCTGCGTACCGCGCTGCTCGCGGTGCTGGGGATCTGCTTCATGAGCGGGCTCGGCTGGGCGAGCATCCCGCTGTACCGGATGTTCTGCCAAGCGACCGGCCTGAACGGCACGACGCAGCGCGGGACGGTCGCGCCGGGGGCGATCAAGAACCACCAGATCCGGGTCGACTTCGACACCAACGTCGCGCCGCACATGCCGTGGAAGTTCCTGCCCGAAAACCCGTATGACACGGTCGACGTCGGCGCGCGCGACATGGCGTTCTTCACCGCGACCAACACGTCGAACAAGCCGATCACGGGAACCGCGACGTTCAACGTGACACCCGCACAGGCGGGCAAGTACTTCACCAAGATCCAGTGCTTCTGCTTCACCCAGCAGACCCTGCAACCGGGCGAGACCGCGCGGATGCCGGTGATCTTCTTCGTCGATCCCAAGATCCTGCAGGATCCGGATGCGAGCGACGTCGAGACGATTACACTAAGCTACACGTTTTACCCGGTGGATTCGGCGAAAGCCAAAAGCTAGGGTACGAAAAATTCGATCGATCCAACGATCACACGACGGGGATGCAACATGGCCGGTGCCAAGAACCACGATTATCACATCCTGCCACCGAGCATTTGGCCGCTGGCCGGATCGATGGCGGCGCTGGCGATGGCGGCGGGCGGAATCATGTGGATGCATTCCGCGGTCGGCGGCGGGCTGCTGTTCTACGCCGGGCTCGCGGGCGTGCTCGCGGTGATGTACGGCTGGTGGCGTCAGGTCGTGATCGAGGCGAACGCGGGTGATCATACCCCGGTCGTTCAGCTCCATCTCCGCTACGGGATGATCCTGTTCATCGCGTCCGAGGTCATGTTCTTCGTTGGCTGGTTCTGGGCGTTCTTCGACTTCTCCCTGTTTCCGGCGGGAATCCAGGTGCTCGACGGCAAGGTCAGCCTGATCGCGGATGTCGCCAATGGCGTTGGCCAATGGCCGCCCAAGGGGCTGGAGGTGATCGACGCCTTCAAGTTCCCGCTGCTCAACACGCTGATCCTGCTGACCAGCGGCACCACCGTCACCTGGGCGCATCACGCGCTGATCCATGGCGATCGCGACGGGCTCAAGAAGGGCCTGTGGGCGACGATCATCCTGGGGCTGATCTTCAGCTCGATTCAGGCGTTCGAATATTCGGAAGCGCCGTTCCCGTTCAAGGGGCTGAACTATGGCGCGGCCTTCTTCATGTCGACCGGGTTCCACGGCTTCCACGTGATGATCGGGACGATCTTCCTGATCGTCTGCCTGGTGCGCGTGTACCGCGGCGACTTCACCCCCAAGCAGCATTTCGGCTTCGAAGCGGCGGCGTGGTACTGGCACTTCGTTGACGTCGTTTGGCTGTTCCTGTTCGTTACCGTCTATGTCTGGGGCGGCTGGGGCGCGCCGGTCCATAGCGGGTGATGCCGCCCGAGCGGGCCGAGACCTTCGTCGCGCCGGACCAGATTGCCGCCGCGGTGAAGGGGCTTTGCCCGCGCTGCGGCGCGCCGGGGCTGTTTCGCGGCTGGCTCGATTTCGCTGCGAAATGCCCGCGGTGTGGATTGGATTATAACGCGTTCAACGTCGGCGACGGGCCGGCGGCGATCCTCACGCTGGTGCTGGGCGCACTGATCGTGGGCGTCGCGATCTGGATCCAGCTGGCGTGGGGGCCGCCGATCTGGCTGCAACTGATTATCTGGTTGCCGATCACGGTGTTCGGCGTGGTCGGGTCGCTCCGCGTCGCCAAGGCGGCGTTGCTGGGAGCGGAATATCGCAACGCGGCGCATGAAGGGCGGATCACCCCACCATGAAGCGTGTGCCTGTCGTTCCGACGATCCTCGTTGCGCTGGCAATCGTGGCTATGGTTGCACTTGGCGTGTGGCAGCTCCAGCGCCGTACCGAGAAGGCCGCGATGCTGGTGCATTATGCACGTAACACGGTGTTGCCGCCGGTCGCCTTCCCGGCGATCCCAATCGACGACACCCTTTTATTCCGTCGTTCCAGTGCCTTGTGCCTGTCGCCGACCAGTTTCTCGGTCGAGGGCGGGCGCAATGCGCGCGGTGGTACCGGCTGGCGTCAGATCGCGCGGTGCAGCACCGGCGCGGAAGGCCCGGGCTTCACGGTCCAGCTCGGGTTCGGCAAGGATCCGCACGCCAAGCCGTCGTGGAAGGGTGGGCTCGTCACCGGCTATATCAGCCATGCGCCCGATCATCAGCCGTTGATCGCGGGGATGTTCGGGCGTGCCGCACCCCGGACCCTGATGCTCGTGGCAGACCCGCCGCTGGCCGGACTCGACCCCAATCCGCAGCCCGATCTGTCGGCGGTACCCAACAACCATCTCGCTTATGCGGTACAATGGTTCGTCTTCGCGGCGATTGCCGCAATAATCTATGCGCTTGCGCTGAGACGGCGCACGGTTGCCGAGTCGGACGCATCCCGCTAACCGCAGTTCCCATGCGCTACATCAGCACGCGCGGCACTGCGCCGGCACTAGATTTCCGTGACGTAACCCTCGCCGGGCTGGCGAGCGACGGCGGATTGTACCTCCCCGATAGCTGGCCGACGTTCAGCCCCGAGCAAATTGCGGGAATGCGGGGGCTTTCCTATGTCGAGACTGCGGTGCAGGTGATGCTCCCGTTCGTCGGCGATGCGCTGACCGAGGAGGATCTCCGCGGATTGTGCACCGAGGCCTACGGTCGCTTCTCGCATGCCGCGGTCGTGCCGCTGGTGCAGTTGGATGCGCAGCACTGGTTGCTCGAGCTGTTCCACGGGCCGACGCTGGCGTTCAAAGACGTCGCTTTGCAGCTGCTCGGGTTGCTGTTTGAGCGCTTTTTAACCGGAACCAGCCAGCAATTGACCGTGATTGGCGCGACTTCGGGCGATACCGGGTCGGCGGCGATCGATGCACTCGCGGGGCGCGCCGGGGTCGATGTGTTCATGCTCCACCCCAAGGGCCGCGTGTCGGACGTCCAGCGGCGCCAGATGACCACCGTGATCGCGCCCAACATCTATAATATCGCGCTCGAGGATTCGAGCTTCGACGATGCGCAGGCGCTGGTGAAGGCGATGTTCAACGACGACGCCTTCTCGGGCAGGTTCGCGCTGTCGGCGGTCAATTCGATCAACTGGGCGCGGCTGATGGCGCAGGTGGTCTATTATTTCTACTCGGCGGTCCGGCTCGGCGCGCCCGAGCGACCGGTTGCCTTTTCGGTCCCGACCGGCAATTTCGGCGATGTGTTCGCAGGCTATGTCGCGGCGAAGATGGGGTTGCCGGTCGCCAAGCTGATCGTCGCGACCAACGTCAACGACATCCTCGCGCGTGCGCTTTCGACCGGGGATTATTCGAGCCGGAGCGTCATCCCGACGCCGAGCCCGTCGATGGACATTCAGGTGTCGAGCAACTTCGAACGCCTGCTGTTCGATCTCGGCGGGCGCGACGGGCATGCGCTCACCGCGCAGATGCAGGGGTTCGAGGCGTCGCGCGCGATGCAGCTGACCAATGCGCAGCGCAACGGCGCGGCCTCGCTGTTCGCGAGCGACAGCGTGGATCTCGACGACATGGCGCTGGCGATGCGGCGGACGTGGGAGCGCAGCGGGCAGGTGATGGACCCGCATACCGCGATCGGCCTTGCCGCCGCGCGCCGCGCTGATTTGCCTGCGGATGTGCCGATCGTCACGCTCGCGACCGCGCATCCCGCCAAGTTCCGCGACGCGGTCGAGCGCGCGACCGGGCAGCGCCCGGGCCTGCCGCCGCGGATCGGCGATTTGTTCGACCGCGAGGAACGCTATGACACGTTGCCGGGGACGTTCGAGGCGGTGACCGCGTATATCGCCGAGCGGGCGACGGCAAAATGACAGCGCGTTGCTGTGTCGCTCTCTCCCCTCCCTGGAAGGGAGGGGCCGGGGGTGGGTCGGCTCGTGGCGGAACCTGCCCTCTCTTCACACCGACCCACCCCCAGCCCCTCCCTTTCAGGGAGGGGAGGAGCTTCGCATGACGCTTGTCTCTCTTCTTGCTGAACGGTCTGGCCGGGCGGTATCGGCAGGGCACAACGCCGCTGTCTCCCCTCCCTGGAAGGGAGGGGCCGGGGGTGGGTCGGCTCGTGGCGGAGCCTGCCCTCTCTTCATACTGACCCACCGCCAACCCCTCCCTTCCAGGGAGGGGAGGAACTTCGCATGACGCTTATTACTCTCATTACCGAACCCTGGGCCGACTATGGGCTGGTCGACTCCGGCCATGGCCGTAAGCTCGAGCGCTATGGCCGCTTCCGCTTCATCCGGCCCGAGCCGCAGGCGATGTGGGCGCCCGCGTCCGATCGCTGGGAAGCCGATGGCGACTTCATCGGTGCGTCCGATGAGGATGGCGGGGGCAAGTGGCATCTGTCGAAGGACGTGCCGCGCGGGGGCTGGCATGTGCGCTGGGAGGAACTGCTGTTCCTCGCGCAGAACACGCCGTTCCGGCACCTCGCCTTCTTCCCCGACATGGCCGCGCAATGGGCGTGGATGCGCGGAGGCGTGGCCGAGGGGGACGAGGTGCTCAACCTGTTCGGCTATACCGGGGTCGGTACGCTCGCGCTCGCGGCGAAGGGCGCGCGGATGACGCATGTCGATGCGTCGAAGAAATCGGTCGAGGCGGGCAAGTCCAACGCGTTCCTGTCCGACATGGCGGATCGCCCGATCCGCTGGATGGTCGACGATGCGGCCAAGTTCGCTGCGCGCGAAGTGCGGCGCGGGCGGCGCTACGACGGGATCTTCCTCGATCCGCCCAAGTTCGGGCGCGGGCCGGAGGGCGAAGTGTGGCGGCTGGAGGAGAATCTCCCGGCGCTGATCGCGGATTGCCGCGCTTTGCTCGATGCGGAGAGCAAGTTCCTGGTGCTGACGGTCTATGCGGTGCGGATGTCCGCGCTCGCGATCGGCGAACTGGTGCGGCAGGCGTTGGCGGATCTTGGCGGGACGGTCGAGGTCGGCGAGATGGCGGTGCGCGAGGAAGCGCGCGGGTTGCTGCTGCCGACTGCGATCTTCGTGCGCTGGTCGAAATAGCGGTGGCTTCTTCGCATTGGCCCGTTCGTGGCGAGCGCCGTCGAGACACGTGCAGTGTGCCCGGCTTCTCGACTTCGCTCGAAGCGAACGGGGAGAGGCGGGTTTCTCACTTTCGGCCGTAGTTTTATGAAGCGGCTTGGCTGCTAACGCCCAATAGCGGACTATGAGCTTTGCTGCTAAGATTAGTGTTATGGCAACGAGGCACACAGGTATGACCCTGCTAACCAGTCTAACGGTTTTTGCGCCAACGCTGGCTATCGTATTGTTCGCCGATGCTCGCTTAAAGCGCGAGGCGAGTCGGGGGCAGCTGAAGGTTGGTGGCCTTCTACTATTGCTAACTGCGTTGCCGATTATTGGTCTTTTTAGCTTTGTCCCCGGAGGGTCGCTCTCCGATGTTCCGCTGTCGATCAAACCTCAAGTCGACTACATTCTGACGTTGGCTCTTTCACCAGTCATTGCGGTGCTTGTGCTTGCTGTGTCTCTGATTGGGCGAGGCTTGTGGAAGTCCGATCGTCAGCAGGATCAGAGCAGCAGCTAACCACCAATTTTTGCCGTTCAGCCTGATCCGTCGGTTGCCTACATTTTAGGGGGCAGGCCTCCCCCTACCGTCATCGCCGCGACGGCGGGGATCCATACTGGCTGACTGCGCAGTATTGGACAGACGGTGCTAATGGATTCCTGCCTACGCGGGAATGACGGACGGGTTACGAGGAATTCCGCCCCGGACCGTCATTGCCGCAACGGCAGCTTCCACCAATTTCGGCCGTTCGGCGGTTGTTCCGAACCGGTCGGTTATAGGTACGCGACGTAGTCCCTCCATCCGTACGGGCTGAGCGCAGTAGCAGCCGCGTTCGCACTCCGGCTGGCGCGGCGCTGCGCCCTTCGACGGCGCGCACCGTCAACAATGCTGTGGCTGTGCATGGCAAGCAAAGCGCAACGGCGGTTGAACAACCGGCGCGTCCGGTTAAGGTCTCGGGGCAGGCACTGCGGGTGACGATGACGGCGTGACGGACGATATCCCCGAGGAATCGGTCTTGCCCGTGGCGACGGCGCGGCGTCGTCCTGTGGCGCGCCGGGTTCTGCTTGGCGTGCTGCTGCTGATCGTCGTGCTGCTGGCGGTGCTGTGGGTCGAGCGCAAGCGCGTCGCGGAGCATTTCATCGACGATGCGCTGCGCGCCGCGAAGGTGCCCGCGCGGTATGAAGTCGCGCAGATCGGCTTGCATACGCAGCGGCTGACCAATGTGCGGATCGGTGACCCTGCGCGGCCCGATCTGGTCGCGGACTGGGTCGAGGTGGATACCACGCTGGGGTTTACGGGCGTCGGTGTGGGGGCGATCCGCGCCGGGCATGTCGCATTGCGCGCGACGCTGAAGGACGCGAAGGTCTCGTTCGGGGCGATCGATCGGCTGCTTCCGGCACCCTCGGGCAAGCCGTTCGCGCTACCCGCTGTCCGCGCGGAAATCGCCGATGGCCGGATCGCGCTGGCGACGCCTTATGGTCCGGTGGCGCTACGCGTTGCGGGGCGTGGGCGGTTGAACGACGGGTTCCAGGGCACGCTCGGCGCGCGGGCGGCGGCGCTCGACTTCGGGCGATGCACGATTGCGGGGCTCGATGCGGCGCTCGCGCTGCGGATCGATGCGGCGCGGCCGAGCGTGACGGGGCCGCTCGCGATGGAGCGTGGGACGTGCAATAATGTGCGCGTTGCCGAGGCACGCGTCGACCTGACGCTTGCGCTCGGGCTGACGCTCGATCATTTCAAGGGAAAGGCGAACCTGGCGCTGGGGGAGGTCACCGGCAGCGGCGTGCACGCCGATCGCGTGACCGGACCGGTCGTGTTCGCCGGATCGATGGATGACGTGTCCGGTTCGGTCGATCTCGCGTCGGGCGGAATCGCGGCGTCCGATGTCCGCGCCGCGGGGGCGGGCGTCGCGGGCCGGTATCGCTATGCCGACGACGGGTTCGCGTTCGACGGGCGCGTGCGCGCGAACCGGGCTGCGGTGCCCGCCGCATTGCTCGCGCGCGCCGCGCCGTTGCGGTCTGTCGGGGCGGGAACGCCGATCGGGCCGCTGGCTGCGCGCTTGGGGGACGCGTTGCAAGCCGCTGGGCAATCGATCGACGCGACGGCGGCGATCTCCGCGATCATCAACGGCAAGCGCGGCCAGATCGTCGTGTCGCGGCTCGACGTGGCGAGTGCGTCGGGTGCGCAGGCGACGGTGTCGGGCGATAGCGGGGTCGTCTATCGCTGGCCGGGCGGCTTGCGGCTTCAGGGCGATGCGGTCGTTTCCGGGGGCGGGCTTCCGTCGCTGCGCGCGACGATCGCGCAAGCCGGGCCGGACGCGCCGATCGTCGGGCGCGCGGTGGTCGCGCCGTATGCGGCGGGGAATGCGCTGTTGGAATTGGCGCCGGTGACCTTCTCGGTCGGGGGCAAGGGTGCGAGCCATATTGAGACCCGCGTCGCGCTGAGCGGACCGATCGGCGACGGGCGAGTCGATGCGCTCGCGCTGCCGATCGATGCGCGCTGGGACGGTCGGGGTGCGCTGACGGTCAATCCGGCTTGTGCGGCCGTAGGATTTGCGCGGCTGCGGACCAACGGGCTCGACCTGCCGCGCTCGGCGGTGACGGTGTGCCCGCAGGACGGCGCGCTGGTGCGCCTTGCGGGCGGCAAGCTGAGCGGCGGAGGGCGGATCGGGAGCGCGCGGCTGGCGGGAAGCCTTGGCGCGTCGCCGGTGTCGCTTGCGCTCGCCCATGCCGGTTGGACGCTCGCGGACGGGCGGTTCGGCGTCAGCGGCGTCGCGCTGCGGCTGGGCGCGCCCGAGCGCGTGACGAGGCTCGATATCGCCGACCTCTCCGGAAGCTTTGCGGCGGGCGGGCTTGGCGGGCGCTTTACGGGGGCGGGCGGGCAGATCGGGGCGGTGCCGCTCGTGCTGT
This sequence comes from Sphingomonas sp. FW306-05-A, assembly GCF_058782275.1. Lineage (NCBI taxonomy): Bacteria > Pseudomonadati > Pseudomonadota > Alphaproteobacteria > Sphingomonadales > Sphingomonadaceae > Sphingomonas > Sphingomonas sp. FW306-05-A. Next base: position 1,274,444 of record NZ_JBYSXN010000002.1, on the reverse strand, counting down.
CGGGCGCGGCGGGCGGCTGGCGGTTCGGGGGCGGGGTGCTGTCGCTCGACGGGGCGATGGCGGTCGCGGATGCGGCGGCGGTCGCGCGGTTCCGGCCGATGGCGGCGCGCGACGTGACGCTGGCGTTGAAGGCGGGCCGGATCACCGCGGGCGGTGCGCTGTACGAGCCGACGCAGAACGTACGGCTCGCCGATGTCGCGATCGTGCATGATCTCACCCCCGGCACCGGCCATGCCGATCTGACCGTGCCCGGACTCACGTTCGGGCCGAAGTTCCAGCCCGAGCTGCTCACGCCGCTGACGCTGGGCGTGGTGGCCGATGTCGTGGGGACGGTGACGGGCGAAGGGCATATCCGCTGGAGCCCGCAGGACCTGACCAGCGACGGCGTGTTCCGCACCGCCAACACCGATCTCGCCGCCGCCTTCGGTCCGGTGACGGGGATAGCGGGCGAGCTGCGCTTCACCGATCTGCTCGCGCTGGCGACCGCGCCGGGGCAGCTGGTGACGATCAAGAGCATCAACCCCGGCGTCGCGGTGACCGACGGGACGATTCGCTATCAGTTGCTGCCCGGCACGCGAATCGCGGTCGAGGACGGGCGCTGGCCGTTCGCTGGGGGATCGCTGCGACTCGACCCGACCGTGCTCGACTTCGGATCGGCGCAGGAGCGGCGCATGACCTTCCACGTGAGCGGCATGGAAGCGGCGCAATTCCTCCAGCAGTTCGACTTCAAGAACCTCGATGCGACCGGCGTGTTCGACGGGGTGTTGCCGATGGTGTTCGATGCGACCGGCGGGCGAATCACCGACGGGCGACTCGTGGTGCGGGAAGGCGGCGGGTCGATCGCCTATGTCGGCGAGCTTTCGCAAAAGGACCTGGGATTCTGGGGCAATTATGCGTTCCAGGCGCTCAAGGCGCTGCGCTACCGCAATTTGTCGCTGGTGATGAACGGGCCTTTGGCGGGCGAGATGCTGACCCAGGTCAAATTCTCGGGGATCAGCCAGGGCAAGGGAGCGAAGCGCAATTTCCTGTTCGACCGGCTCCAGAAGCTGCCGCTGGTGTTCAATATCCGGATCAGCGCGCCCTTCCGGCAGCTGATTGATTCGGCACAGAGTTTCTACGACCCCAAACGCCTGATCGAGCGCAACCTCCCGAGTTTGCTGCTGGAACAGGACAAGCAGGCGAAAGCCCCCACGGTGGGGCCGCCTGTTATTCAGCCTCCGGAAAGCAGGATCGTGCCATGAGCGAAACAGGATTGACGACGGACATGGGACGACCGACCACCACACGTATGAAATGGACGATATCGATGACGGGCCTGACGATGGCGCTGACGGGTTGTGTCAGCATCAATGCGCCGGACAAGCCGATCGAGATCAACCTGAACATCAACGTGAAGCAGGAGGTCGTCTACCGGCTCGACAATCAGGCCAAGACGGTGATCCAGTCAAACCCAGGGATTTTCTGATGCGTACGTGGAAAATGGCGGCGATGCTCGCCGCGGCAGTGTTGTTGGGAACGGCGAGCGTCGCGCTGGCGCAGGACGACTGGAAGGCCGCGCGCGCCGCCGGGCAGATCGGCGAGCAGCCCGACGGCTATCTGGGCGTGGTCGGTGCGTCGACGCCGGCGCTGGCGGCGCTGGTCGCGCACGTCAACATCCAGCGCAAGTCGGTCTACACGCGCGAAGCGGCGGCGAACAATGCGACGGTCGAGGACTTTGCGTTCACGTCCGGGTGTAACCTGATCGCCAAGACGTCGCCGGGGGACAAGTATCGCGCGCCGGGTGGCGCTTGGAAGACGCGTGGGGCGGGTGCTCCGGAGCGGGATTCGCGCTGTTTGTAATATAGTCCAAACGATCAAACCCTCCCGTTCGGGCTGAGCGAAGTCGAAGCCCCCTGCGTAGCGCAAGGCCCTTCGACTTCGCTCAGGGCGAACGGGGGGGGCGGAGCGCGCTGCTACTTCCGGGAGGGATCGGCGCGGTGTTACTTCGCCTCCGCCAGCAGCGCCTTGGCTTCAGCACTCGTCCAGTCCATCCCGCCGGTCGAGCGCCACACTTCGTGGCCGGTCGAATCGAACAGGATGCTCATCGGCAGGCTCGCTTCATAGGTGACGCTGAGCGCGACGTTCTTGTCGAGATAGGGTTTGAGCCGCTTGAACCCGTTCTTCGCGAAATACGCGTCGATCGTCGGGCGATCCTTGTCCTGGCTGATCGCGGCGACGGTGATGTCGGCGGCCGCCGCGTCGAGCGTCGGCATTTCCTTGACGCACGGCCCGCACCACGTCGCCCACAGGTTGACCAGCACCGGCTTGCCCTTGAACCGCGCGAGCGTCATCGGCTTGCCGTCGGGGCCTTCGAAGCTGACCGACGGCGCGGGATCGCCCTTGTGGGTGCGGTCGATCTTGTCGGCTTTGGGGGCTGCCGCGACCGGCGCGGATGCCGTCGGCGTCGCCTCCGCTTGCCGGTTGCCCGAGACTTGCTTATCGCAACCCGCAACAAGCCCTAGCAGCAGGACCGGGACGATCGCCGAGCGGAACGAAGAGATGGTCGATGCAGACATGAACGAAACATCCAATGCGATGTGGGGCGGGCGCTTTGCCGAGGGTCCGGCTGCGGTCATGCGATCGATAAATGCCTCGATCCCGTTCGACAAGCGGCTGTGGCAACAGGATGTCGCGGGATCCAAGGCGCACGTCGCGATGCTCGGGCAGCAGGGCATCGTCTCCGCGGACGACGCCGCGACGATTTCGGCAGGGCTCGACACGGTCGCGGCGCATTATGCCGCGCATGGCGTGACCGAGGACATGGTCCTCGAGGACATCCACATGCAGACCGAGGCGCGGCTTGCCGAGGCGATCGGGCCGGTGGCGGGACGGCTCCACACCGCACGCTCGCGCAACGACCAGGTCGCGACCGACTTCAAACTGTGGGTGCGGGACGCGATCGACCAGGTCGACGCGGCGCTCGGTCAGTTCCAGGATGCGCTGCTGACCCGCGCGGCGGAACATGCCGCGAGCGTGATGCCCGGCTTCACGCATCTGCAAAGCGCACAGCCGGTGACGCTCGGCCATCACCTGATGGCGTATCACGAGATGATCGCGCGCGACCGCAGCCGCTTCGCCGATGCACGCGCGCGCGGCAATCTGTGCCCGCTCGGCTCGGCGGCGCTTGCCGGAACGGGCTTCCCGATCGACCGGACCATGACCGCGCAGGCGCTCGGGTTCGACGGGCCGACGCGCAATTCGCTCGACGGCGTATCCGACCGCGACTTCGCGCTCGATTACCTAACCGCCGCGACGCAATGCTCGCTGCATCTCAGCCGGCTGGCCGAGGAATTCGTGCTGTGGGCGTCGCAGCCGTTCGGCTTCGTCTCGCTGTCGGACCAATGGTCGACCGGCAGCTCGATCATGCCGCAGAAGCGCAACCCGGACGCCGCCGAACTGGTGCGCGGGCACGCAGGGCGGATCCTCGGGTGCATGACCGCGCTGATGGTGACGATGAAGGGCCTGCCGCTCGCCTATTCCAAGGATATGCAGGACGACAAGCCGCCGGTGTTCGAGGCACACGACCTGCTCGAACTGTCGATCGCGGCGATGACCGGGATGGTCGCGAGCGCGACCTTCAAGACCGAGCGAATGCGGCAAGTCGCGGAATCGGGCTTTGCGACCGCGACCGATCTGGCCGACTGGCTGGTGCGCGAAGCGGGCGTGCCGTTCCGCGAGGCGCATCACATCACGGGGCAAGCGGTGCGCCGCGCGGAGACGCTGGGCGTAATGCTCGATGCACTGTCGCTCGCGGATCTGCAGGCGATCGACCCGCGGATCGACGCGCGCGTGTTCGACGTGCTGAGCGTCGATGCCTCGGTCGCGAGCCGGACCAGCTTCGGCGGCACCGCCCCTAGCAACGTGCGCGCCGCGGTGGCGGCGGCGCGGGAAGGATCGCATCGATGAAACGCTTGGCTCTCGGGTTTGCACTGGGCGGGTTTGCAGTGGGGCTCCTGCTGTCGGGCTGTGGCGCGTCCTCCGCGCTCAAACCGGCGGAGGGGCAGCCGCTCCCGGTCGCGCCTTATGGGGCCAAGGCGACACCGACACCCACGCAGTTGCTGACTCCCAGCAACCAGGCCCGACCCGAACGCAGCGATGAGCTGCTGAAGAATTCCCAGGAACGGCGCGGCGACGAATTCGATTTGCCCCCGCCCAATTGATCGGCTGATTTCATGGATCATTTTGCTCTCGTCGACGGCGTGATGCACTGCGAGGGCGTGCCGCTGCCGGCGATCGCCGAGGCAGTCGGCTCGCCCGTCTATGTCTATTCGTCCGCGACCTTCCAGCGGCATGCGCGCGTGTTCCGCGAGGGGCTGGCGGCGGCGGGCGACGTCCACCTCGCCTATGCGATCAAGGCCAACCCCAATCTCGCGGTGCTCCGCCTGCTCGCCAATGCGGGGTACGGTGCAGACGTCGTCTCGGGCGGCGAACTCGCGCGTGCGCTGGCGGCGGGGATTCCGGCGGCGGACGTGGTGTTCTCGGGCGTTGGCAAGACGCGCGAGGAGCTGGTCCGCGCGCTCGATTGCGGGCTCGGCCAGTTCAACCTCGAGCTCGAGGAAGAGGGCGTCGTCCTCGCGCAACTCGCGACCGAGCGTGGCGTAACCGCGAACGCGACGATCCGGGTCAATCCGGACGTCGATGCGGGTACGCACGCCAAGATCTCGACCGGGAAGCGCGAGAACAAGTTCGGCGTGCCGATCGACCAGGCGCCTGCGATCTTCGGGCGGCTGGCGGGCTTGCCCGGGCTCAACCTGCGCGGGATCGCAGTGCATATCGGCAGCCAGTTGGGCGATCTTGCGCCGATGGAAGCGGCGTATCGTCGGGTCGGCGCGCTGATGGCCGAGTTGCGCGGTGCAGGCCACCTGATCGACCGGATCGATCTCGGCGGCGGCCTCGGCGTGCCGTATCGCGAGAGCGACGTGTTTCCGAGCCCCGCCGACTTCGGCGCGATGGTCGCGCGGGTGACGCGCGACTGGGGCGTGACGCTGATGTTCGAGCCCGGGCGCGTGATCGCGGGCAATGCGGGCGTGCTGCTGACCAAGGTCATCTGGGTCAAGCCGGGCGTCACCAACCCCTATGTCATCGTCGACGCCGCGATGAACGATCTCGCGCGGCCTGCGCTGTACGATGCTTGGCATGATTTCGCAGCGGTGCGCCCGAACGGGCGGCGGATGATGGCGAATATCGCGGGGCCGGTGTGCGAAAGCGGCGACACCTTCGCGATGGGGCGCGACATCGACGAAGTGGTGAGCGGCGATCTTGCGGTGTTCCGCACCGCGGGCGCTTATGGCGCGACGATGGCGAGCACGTATAACAGTCGGGCGCTGGTGCCCGAGGTTCTTGTGGATGGCGATCGCTTCGCGGTGGTCGCGGACCGGATCAACCCCGAGACGATCCTGGCCGCCGAACGCCTACCCGAATGGCTCAAGCCCAACGCATGACACTCCACAGTCTTCCGCTGTTCGTCCGGCTGGCGGGGCGGCCGGTGATGCTGCTCGGTGTGGGCGAACCCGCGGATGCCAAGCGGCGTTTGCTCGAGCGTGCGGGCGCGGTGATCGTCGGGGAGGATAGCGCGGCGTCGCTCGCGATTGTGGCGATCGAGGATGATGCCGAGGCGCGCGGTGCGATCGACCGGCTCAAGGCGCGCGGCGTGCTGGTCAATGCGGTCGACCGGCCCGACGATTGTGACTTTACGCTGCCTGCGATCATCGACCGCAGCCCGGTGCTGATCGCGATCGGGACGGGCGGCGCATCGGCGGGGCTGGCGGCGGCGTTGCGGCAACGGCTCGAGGCAATGCTGCCCGCGACGCTGGGGCCGCTCGCCGACCGATTGAACGCGATGCGGGGCGCGATCCGGCTGGTGCTGCCCGCGCTCGATGATCGTCGTCGTGCGCTGGGGCGCGCGTTTGCGCAAGGCGGGCCACTCGATCCGCTGACGGCGGCGCCCGAGGCGGTGCCGGGGTGGCTGGTCGATGCGACCGCCTCGCCCGACCGGCTGGTGACGATCCGGTTGACGTCGGACGACCCGGACGATTTGACGCTGGGGCAGGCGCGTGCGCTGGCGCTCGCCGACCGGATCTATGCGCCTGCGGCGACGCCGTCCGCGATCCTCGACCGGTCGCGCGCGGATGCGGTGCGGGTCGTGTCCGAGGTGCCCCCGGTCGAAGGCGAAGCGGGGCTGACGATCTGGATCACGCCGGCATGAGCGGGTTTGCGTACCGGGTGGCGGAAGGGAAGGCCGAGCGGCTCGACATCGCCGCGGCGATGGAGGCGACCGGCGAGCTGATCTGGATTCACCTGACGAGCAACGACGAGCAGGCGCAAAGCTGGCTCGGCGAGACCGCGGGCCTGCCCGACTATGTCGTCGACGTGTTGACCACGACCGAGTCGCGCCCGCGCTGCGATGCGTTGGGCGAGGGCGCGTTCCTCAACCTGCGCGGCCGCTCGAACGAGGAAATGACGGCGTCGGACCCGCTCGCTTCGGTGCGGATCTACGCGGTCGCGGGCCGGGTGTTCTCGGTGACGCGGCGGACGCTGACCGCGGTCGACGACGTGGTGAAGTCGGTCGAGGGCGGGACGATCGCGGACCCGGGCGACCTGATCGCCGAATTCGCCAGCGCGATCACCGAGGAGCTCGACCCCGAGGTGGGCGAGCTGGGCGACCAGCTCGACGATTGCGAGGCGGATCTGGATGCAGACAAGGTGTTCGAACTGCGCCGCAAGGTGACCAAGGTGCGGAGCACCGCGATCGGCTATCGCCGCTTCGTCCAGCCGCAGCGCGCCGCGCTCGAGAAGCTGGCGGCGCTGCCGTGCGACTGGTTGCACGACGATGATCGGCTGCATCTGAATTCCGCCGCCGATCGCGCCGCGCGGATGGCGGAGGAATTGGAGGCGATCCGCGAACGCTCCGCGCTGATGCACGAGGCGCTGACCGATCTGCGCGCGGAACAGATCGATTCACGCTCGCTGCTGATTTCGATCGTGGCGTTGATCTTCCTGCCGCTGACGTTCCTGACCGGGCTCTACGGGATGAACATCGAAGGGTTGCCGTTCGCCAAGGAGCCGTGGGCGTTCGATGTGATCGGGGGCATTTGCATTGCGATCACGGTGGGGATCATCGGCTATTTCAGCGTGAAACGGTGGTTCGGGTAGCGGGGCGAGGCGTAGCCGTCATTCCGTGTCCGCCATCAGCCCCACCACCGTCATCCCCGCGGAGGCGGGGATCCATACGGGCTGGCCTGTCAGAACGGGCGCGGCGTTGAATGGATTCCCGCCTTCGCGGGAATGACGAAGTAAGGGGATAGCCCGCCGACCCTACGCCGCGCGCGCGGTGCGCCAGGCTTGGCCGATCTCGTCGAGCGTGTCCGCGACGTCGCGGAACGGCGCAGGATCGTTGCCGACCGCGGCGTTGACGACCGTCATTCGCGTGCCCGCATACAGCCGGGCGAGCGCAGGGGCGACCGTGCCGCCATTGTCGAAATCGAGCCCGGCTTCGAGCGCGAAAAGGATCGCGGTCGCGCGCGTCACCTTGTCGCTCTTCATCTTGTAATTGTTGTTCTCCGCCGCCCAGGCGGCACCGCGCAACGCACGGATCGCCTGATCGTAGAGCAACTGGACCAGCGCCGGGCCATCCGCCTCGGCGGTCTGGCCGGCGACTTCGATCTGGCGATAGGTCGCTTCGGGGTTGCGGCCGAAGGGCGACGCGTAGGCGAGCGTCATGAGGACTTGTTCCACTGATCGATCTGGTTCTGCAACTGCGTCTGGGTCGCCTTATACGCCGCGACCTTCGCGTCGGAGGCGGCATATTGCTTGGTCAGCCGCTCCTTGTAGACCGCAGCGTCGGACGTGACCTTCTCCTCGGCGACCGAAACCTTGGTCTTGGCGGCGGTGTAGAGCGCGGTGCTGGCGACGAGGCCGGTGATCTCGGTGCGGCCGTTGATGACCGTCTTTCTGCTGACCGCGGCGGTGGAGATGGCGTTGAGTGCTGCGGAAATGCCGCCGCCGGTCGCGCCGGTGCCATCCGCGAACATCGCCTCGACCGCGTCGGGGGTCTTGGTGAGTGCGGCTGTGAGCTGCGACGCGTCGACGCTGAGCGTCCCGTCCTTGTTGGTCTTGACCCCGATGCCGGACAGCGTGTCGGGTGCGCCTGCGGCGCCACCGGTGGTAAGCGGGGTCAGCGTCATCCCGCGCAATGAGCGCAGCAGGTTGGTCGCGCTGAAATCGTTGCGCAGCGGGCCCGATGCGGCGTCGGTCTCGGTCTTCAGTTCGGCGAGCAGCTGGTTGTAGGTTTCGACGAAATCGTTGACCGCCTGGGTCAGTCCCGCGGTCGGCGTCGCGCTGCCGAGCACGACCGGTTTGCCCGCGGCGGTGACGCTCGTGAGCGTGAGCTTCACGCCGTCGACCAGATCCAAGATCGTGTTGCTCGAGCGTTCGACCGGAGTGCCGTTGATCGACAGCTTGGCGTTGGCGGCGGATCCGGTGATCGTGCTGGCAGGCGCACTGCCACCGACGTTGAGCTGCGCCAGTCCGGTCGAATCGCCGCTGAGCGTGAACGCCTTGTCGGTGCCGGTGGGCCCTTTGAGCGACAGCCGCGCCTTGCCGTCGGTATCGGTGACGATCGTCGCGGTCGTCCCGCTGTTCGCGGCGTTGATTGCCTTGGCGATTCCATCGAGCGTGTTGTTGGTGGAGTCGATCGTGATCGCGAAGCTCTTGGTGTCGCCGGTCAGGCCGGAGACGGCCGCGTCCTGTGCAGTGCCCAGCGTCAGCGTCAGCGTGCCGGTGCCGACCTCGGCGGAGCGGCTGGCGAATTTGGTCGTGTTCGTCGACGTCTGTGCCGTGGCAAGCTGGGTTACCTCGACGAATGCCGACAGGCCCGACAGTTTGGCACCCGACAGCGCGCTGGCGGTGAGGACACTGGTGTCGCTGCTGGTCGGCTGGGTCTGGAGGCTGCCACCCTTGACCAGCGTGGTGAGGGCCGTGGCGAAGCTGGTGATGCCGCTCTGCACCTTGGCGACCGAGGAAATCTGCGCGGTGAGCGTGGTGTCCTGCTTGGTGAGCTGCAGGTTCTTGGACGCGAACTGCGCCTGGGTGAGCGAGGCGACGAGGCTTGCGGTATCGACGCCCGAGCCTGCGTTGAGCGAGTTGAGCAGCGACTGGCCGATCGTGGTCGAGCCGGTCGTGGAGGTGGCGCTGGTCGTGGTCGTCATGTGGTCGGTCCCATCGCTCTGCTCTCAAGGTAGAACGGCGGGGGCGGTGGAAACTTTAGGGGTTTTCCGCTTTTTCTGCCCCCTTACGCCGGCTGCACGCCATTCTCGTCGTAGCGCGCGGTTTCGGGGACGAAGATCGGCGGCGGCAGGCCACCCGCCTCGGCGTTGAGGCCGAACACGAACGCGAGCACGGTCGCCAGCGCGACATACAGGTCGTCGCGGACCTCCTGCCCTTCGCGGCTGGTGTAATAGACCGCGCGGGCGAGCGCGGGATATTCGAGCACCGGGATCTGTGTTTCCGCACCCAGTTCGCGGATTGCGAGCGCGACCACGCCGCGGCCCTTGGCGACGACCACCGGGACCTGGTCGTTCATGCGGTCGTAGCGCAGGGCGACCGCGAAATGGGTCGGGTTGGTGAGGATGACATGTGCTTCGCCAACACTCTTGCGCATGCTGCGCATCGACATCTCGCGCTGCCGCTGGCGCAAAGCGCCCTTGGCTTCGGGCGAGCCTTCGGTTTCCTTATTCTCGTCGCGGATCGCCTGTTTGGACATGCGCAGCTTGCTGAGGCGCTGGAACAGCTGGAGCGGAACGTCGATCCCGGCGATCGCGACCATGCCGAACGCCATCGTGAACAGCACGGTGAGGAACGTCCCCGTGAGCGCGGCAACCGCGGTGCTGAAGCTGCTCGATGACAGGCCCATCGACATGTGCGCGACCTGGCCGAGCAGATACCAGCCGATGCTGCCGAGCAGTGCGACCTTGAGCAAGGCCTTGCCGAGTTCGATCCACCCCTGCGGCCCGAAGATTCGCTTAAATCCCGACGCCGGATTGATTCGCGACGCCTTGGGCGCGAGCAGGCTGCCGTTGAACCCGATGTGGCCGAGCCCCGCCTGGCTGAGGATCGCCGCGACGAAGCTGATCGCGAACAGCGATATGAGCGCGGGCGCGACCTTCCACCCGCTTTGCGCGAGCGGGCGGAAGGGTTCGAAATCCTCGATGTCGCGGTGATCGAACGAAAAGCTCGCCGCCATGATCTCCTTGCACGCGCCCACCAGCGACGGCCCCATCACCGCGAGCCACGCCATGCCCGCGAGCATCATCAGCGCGGTCGCGAATTCGCGGGATTTGAGGATGTCGCCCTTCTCGACCGCGTCGCGCTTGCGCTTCGCGGTCGGGGCTTCGGTCCGTTCGCCGCCTTCCTCCGACATCAGCCGAGCACCAGCGTCTGCGCGGCGGCGAGGCCTTCCTGGACGATCACGAGCATGTAATCCCCCATCGTCGGAAACGCCATTGCGAGTGCGATGACGCCGACCGCGAGGCTGGCGGGCATGCCGACCGCGAACAGGTTGAGCGACGGGGCCGAGCGCGAGATCATCCCCACGATCAGATTGAGGCACAACAGCAGGAACCCGACCGGCAGCGCGAGCAGGAGTCCTGCAAGGAACGTATAGCCGCCGAACAAAGCGATATTCTCGAGCTGCGCTGGTTTGAGCCACGCGGCGCCGGGGGGCAGCGCATCATAGGATCTGACGATCATCTCGACCAGCACGAGGTGCCCGTTGACGCTGAGAAACAGCAGCGTGAGCATCATCGTGAAGAACTGGCCGAGCGCCGGGGTCGACTTGCCGTTCTGCGGGTCGATCGCGGAGGCGAAGCCGATCCCCATCGAGGTGCCGATCAATTCGCTGGCGAGCGCAGGTGCGGCGAAGGCGATCTGCAGGATGAAGCCGATCGCGAGGCCGACGAGCGCCTCGGCTGCGACCGCCAGGATCGTTGCGAGCGCGAAGATGTGCTCGGGCGGGGTGATGGTCCGCGACCCCAGCACGAGCACGCCGATCGCCCCCGACAGCGAGACGCGCACGACCAGCGGGATCGACACCGCACTGAACACGGGTGCCGCGATGAACGCCGCGCTGATGCGGACCATGACGAAGATCAGCGCCCACATCTGGGGCTCGATCGAGAGGCCGAGGCCTAGCGGGCCCATTGGCACTCCGGGCTGGCGACGGTCACCCCAACCGCCGTTCGGGCTGAGCGAAGTCGAAGCCTCATGCGCTGCGCAGGCCCTTCGACTTCGCTCAGGGCGAACGGATGGTGGGCGCGTGCAAGCCCTTCGACTTCGCTCAGGGCGAACGGAGGTCGGGCACGGGCGATCATCGCACCAGATCCGGAATCCGCTCGAAGATGCCGATCGTGAAATCGCTCAGCAATCCGATGATCAGCGATCCGAACACCAGCAGCGAAATCCCGACGACGATCAGCTTGGGGACGAACGACAGCGTCTGCTCGTTGATCGACGTCGCCGCCTGGATCATGCCGGTCAGCAACCCCGCGAGCAAAGCGGGGATCAGGATCGGCGCGGAGGCGAGTGCCAGCACCCACATCGTCTGATGCGCGACCGTCAGGAAATATTGTGCGTCCATCAGATCAACTCACGAACGAATTGGCGAGCGACCCCATCGTCAGCGCCCAGCCGTCGACGAGGACGAACAGCAGCAGCTTGAACGGGAGCGAGATGATCGTCGGCGACAGCATCATCATGCCGAGCGACATCAGCACGGTCGCCACGACGAGATCGATCACGATGAAGGGCAGAAACACGAGGAAACCGATCTGGAACGCGGTCTTGAGCTCGCTCGTCACATACGCGGGGAGCAACACCGAGAAGGGGATGTCCGCGGCGTTCTGGTACGGGCCGCTCTTGGCGATGCCGGCGAACATCGTGATGTCCTTCTTGCGCGTCTGCTTCGCCATGAAGGCGTGCAGGGGGACGCCGCCCGCCTTGATCATGTCGGTCGCCCCAATCCTGCTCTCGGAATACGGCTGGATCGCGACTGCGTTGATCTGGCTGATGACAGGCGCCATGATGAAGAACGACAGGAACAGCGACAGGCCGACCAGCACCTGGTTGGGCGGGGTCTGCTGGAGTCCCAATGCCTGGCGCAGGATCGACAGCACGATGATGATCCGCGTGAAGCTGGTCATCATCAGCAGGATGCCGGGAAGGATCGTCAGCAGCCCCATGACGATCAGCAACTGAAGGCTGAGCGACAGCGGCGCGTTGCCGCCGCCGAGATCCTTTAGCGCACGATCCGCCGCGTCACCCACGCCGGGGGCGGGGGCAACGGGTGCGGCCGCTGCGGCGGCGGTCTGGGCGAGCGCGGGATGCGCCAGGACGACCGCGAACAGGATCGCGAGCGCCACGAGCATCAGCTTGCGCCAGTCGAAACGAACGCTCGTGATCACGCCGACGGACCTCCGCGATCGACCAGCGTGATCCCGGTGCGGCTGACCGAGACCAGTAGCCGACGCCCTTCGAAATCGAGCACCGCGAGCCGCACGGTCGGCGAGATCATCATCGTCTCGGTGACCTTGAGCAGCCGGTTGGCGGGCTGCCCGGGCATCCGCGCCTCGAACCGACGCCACAGATACAGGCAACCGATCATCAACCCGCAGACCAGCGGGAGCAGGATGACGAGCTTGAGGACATAGGACCACATCATCGCGCGTCAGGCCCGCTTCTCAGGGGAAACCAGCTCGGTCATCCGCACGCCGAAGCGATCGCCGACCATCACGACTTCGCCGCGGCCGATCAGCGTGCCGTTGACGAGCACGTCGAGCAGCTCGTTCGCCTGGCGGTCGAGTTCGATCACGCTGGTTTCGCCGAGCGCGAGCAGTTCCCGCAGCGTCAGCGAGGTCGAGCCGATCTCGACCGTCAGCTTGACGTCGACATCCTGCAACAAGCGGAAGTTTGCGGCCAGGCTGGCATCGAGCGGGAAGCCGCTCGACGGGGTTGAACTCATGTCGCTCATTGCAAATCGCCCCTGAAGTCGCTGTCGATGTCGTAACAAATCGTGTTGAGCTTGATCGCGGCCTTGCCGTTCGACGTGCCGACGGTGCCGAGCGCGAGCCGGTCGCCGCCGACCATGACGGGCACGTCCGAGCCGACGTTGATCGGGATCACGTCGCCTTCCTTCAGCCCCATCAGCAGGCTGAGCGAAACCATCGGCTCGGCGAGGACCGAGCGGATCGGGAAGCGCACGTCCATCACCGCGCGGGTCAGGCCATTGCGCCAGCTCGGATCGGGTTCGGCGGTCTTGCCGTGGACCTTGCCGGTCAGCGATGGGCCGTGCGGCTTTAACGCGGAAACCGGGTAGAGCAGGTCGAGGAACACCGGCTTGGCGGTATCGACCGCGATGCCGAAGCGCGTGATGACGAGCGCATCGTCCGCGTCGAGATTCGCGAGCATCGCCGGATTGAGTTCGACATGCCCGGGGGTGAAGCTGAGCCGCGCGAGCGGTTCCCAGGCGGCGCGCATCGGTTCGGCGAGCAGCTTGCCGAGCTGAGTCACCATCACCTCGGCGGCGGGGGTGAACTCGGTCGGAAGTTGCGCAGGGGCATGGCCGGTGCCGCCGAAGAACAAGTCGAGCAATTCGAGCACGAACCGCCCGTCGAGCACGGCGAGCGCCTGGCCGGCGGGCTGCCCCGATGGCTGGCTGCCAAGCGTCATCGCCATCGGCAGCCACGCGGTCAGCCCATCGGGGCGTTCCGCGCGGTAGTCGGCGAGCCGCTGGACGACGAGCGGCTCGGCCCAGGTGCGGCATTCGCGGCGCAGCAACGGCTCGAACACCCCGCGCACCCCGCGCGCGAGCCGCGCCGACAGATGCTGGACGGTGTGCAGGTCGCCGAACGGGTTGAGGTTGGTGGCCCCGAGCGCGACGTGCTGCGCGCCCCCGCCCTTGGCAGTGCCCGCGCCCGTGCCTCGCGCCCGTCCACGGCGTTCGTCCGCCGTTGCTGATGCCTCGTTAACCATGCGTCACTGAACAACAAAACTGGTAAAGTAAACGTTACCGACCCCCCCAAATCCTTCCTTTTCCTTGAGAGTATCGTTGATCGCCTTGGCGACGCGACGCTCCAGCTGGCGCTTGCCCTCGCTGGTGAAGACCTGATCCTCGGTGGTGTCGCCGAGCGCCATCAGGATCGACGAGCGCACCGCGATCTCGTTGGTCTTGATGTTCTCGATCACCGAATCGTCGTAAGGCGTCGACACGGCGACCCCGACCTGGACGAAATGGACGCTGTCCTGCAGGTTGGAGGTGAATTCCTTCTCCATCGCGTAGTAATTGGAGGCATATTTGTCGCCGCCGGTGCCGATCGGGGGCTTGTTGGCCGCGGTCGCATGGCCTTCGCCGCCTTCGCCACCCTCGCCGACGCGCTTCTGCTCGCTCTTGGGGACGAGACGCGGGCCTTCGGGCTCGGAATGCTTGCCGCCACCGCCGATGAATCCGGCGTTGACCGCGAACAACGTGCCGCCGATGCCACCGCCGACCAGCGCGAGCAGGCCGACGACGATCAGGATGATCTTCATCATCCCGCCCTTCTTCTTTTTCGCTTTCTCTTCGACGATCTCACTCATGCTCTGCTTCCTTGGGGGTTACGCGAGGCGCTGGTCCTCGGGGGTTTCTTGATCGCGCTGCCCCCGCGCGGCCGCGCGGGGCGGCTGCTGCGGGGCATTGGGGCGCGACTGGGATTGCGATTGGGATTGCGGTTGCGACTGGGATTGGGGCTGGCCCTGTCCCTGTGCTGGCGATTGCGACGACCCTGGGTTGGCGTCGGTCGCGACGGTGCTACCCGCGATCCGCACGCCACGCTCGGCGGCGAGTTCGGTCAGGCGCGGTTGCGCGTCCGCGATCAGCGCGCGCGTGGCCTCATGCTCGACGCTGAAGCTGACGTGAATACGCTCGCCGACCTGTCGCACCGCGATGCCGACGCTGCCGAGCGCGTCGGGGACGAGCCGGATCCGCGTGTCGCGCGAATCGGCGTCGTCGCGCAGCACTTCGATATGGTCGATCATCCGCTGCACGCCGCTGTCCTGCGTGAGGTCGAGCGGCGCACGCTGGGCAGTGCCGGTCGGCTGGACGGGCGTCGTGCTGCCAAGGTCAACTGCGGTGGTGAAGCCGAGTGGGGGCGTGGGCGCTGTGGGGTCGGTGCGATCGGCGACGGGGCGGTCGCGCCAGGTCGTCGCGGAGGCCAGTGCGGCGGCAAAGACCTGCCCGGCGGGTTGCGGGGTGGTGGAGACGGCGATCGGCGGCACAATGCTTCGGTCGGCGCGGACCGGCACGGTTTCGCCATGCGCGGGCATGTCAGCCGTGACGGCGGGGGTATGCCCGTTCAGGGCCGCAGACGTCGTTGCGGTCGCAAGCGGTAGCGCGTCGGTCGCGGCCGGGACAGTGGTGGGAGTCCGAGCTTGGGGGGGCGACGGTGCAGCGGTAACCGCCACTGGCAGCGTTGCGGTCGGGGTCGACCGAGACGTGATTGGAAGCGGCGTAGCCAGTACGACAGTGGCCGCGCCCTCGCCCATGCCGCCGCCCTCCGGATTGGGCAGCGCCCCAAGGGCGGTGAGGATAGCCTGATCGGACGACGCCGGGCGTCCCGCGCGGGTCGAGGCGGCCATGGGGTGCGCGACGGAGGGAGGATTGCCGGGGGAGTGCTCGATCGATGTCGCCACGACCGGACCGGATGAGTCCATTGCCGCATCCGCCTCGGTCGTGTGCTCGGGTGGGAGTGGGGTGATTGGCAGCATCGCGGTCGGTATCACGGGGACGCTGGCCAGCAGGTCGAGGGGCGGGGCCGCCGGATCGTTCGTCGTCGTGTCGGATAGGACAGACGCCTGGTCTGCATCCTCGGCAGGGGCGTCTGCCGTCGGGGTCGTGTTCGCTCCGCGTGCGGCCTTGGCGAGCGTGGACGTTGCCAGTTGGGCGGCGGCGCGCTCGAGCGCGGTGCGTAACGATACGGGCGTGCGGGGCGGGGCGGCTGGCGTGGCGACGGTCGCGCGCCATGCCGGGTTGGCGAGAAGCTGGAACGCGGGTTCGGCAGGCACTGCGTTGCCGTCGTCGGCAAGCGGTTGCCGGTCGAACGTGCCGGCTGCCAGCAGCCTGCCGTTGGGCAGCGGTCCCACCAAGCCCAAGACGGGGAGCGGTAGCGCTGTGGCGGCCGGCACGGTGGCGGTGGCGGTGGCGGCGGGTGCGGCGACCGATGGCGTGCCTGCCAGCAGGTCCCCGAGCGTCTGCGCGAACTGCCCCGCCATCCCGGGCACGCCCGTCACCGACGCCGGCGCAGCGGGCGCTGGCGAAGACGCCGCCGTGGCGGTCGGGAACAGCAGGGTGGTCAGGTCGGTCATGCAGGCATCCAGCGGGGCCGGAAGCGGCACCCGTCAGCGGTTCAGCAAGGATCGTGCCGGATCACGCGAGACGGTGGCATGGCCTCCATCTCGCGCAATTCCTTGAGCGCGGCCTCGGCATCGGCGCGCGCGATCAGCTTCTCGATCGCGCTCTGGTCGCGGCGGGCTTCGCGCGTGGCTTCGGCGGCGCGGGTCGCGACCGCTTGCGCGGCGCGCAGGCGGCCCTCGGCGGCTTCGGCGGAGCGGTGGAGGCGTTCGCGGAAATGCGCGGCGGCTCCCAAGGCGGATGCGCCGATCGGCGCGACCGTCGGCGCGACATTCTCGGACAGCTGGACGATGCGGCCGTGGAGCGTCGTCTCGGCGTGTGCCTTGTCGCGCGCGCGCGCTTCGTCGGCCTGGACGAGCCCGAGCTGCAGCGTGCGGACGCGGAGCAGCCGGTCGAGCTTGGACTTAGGCATCGCCAAACACGCCGATCAGTTCGAGCGCGGAATCGCCGAGCGAGACGGTCTCGTCGGGGTCCTGCTTGATATATTCGAGCACCGCCGGATGGCACGCGATCGCGGCGTCGATCGCCGGGTCCGCGCCCGAGCGATACGCGCCCATCAGCACGAGATCGCGATTCTCCTCATAGGTCGCGAGGTGGCGGCGCAGCACGCGCGCGGCGCGCTGGTGCGGCTTGTCGACGATGTCGGTCATCACGCGGCTGACCGAGGGACCGAGGTCGATCGCGGGATAGACGCCGCGTTCGGCCAGTTGCCGCGACAGCACGATATGCCCGTCGAGGATCGAGCGCGCGCTGTCGACGACCGGGTCGTTGCCGTCGTCGCCATCCGCGAGCACCGTATAGATCGCGGTGATCGACCCGCCGCTGTGGACGTCGACGCCCGCGCGTTCGATCAGATTGGGGAGCATCGCGATCGCGGACGGCGGATAGCCGCGCGCGGACGCAGGCTCGCCGAGTGCGAGGCCGATCTCGCGCCCGGCGTGCGCGACGCGGGTGAGCGAGTCCATGATCAGCAAGACCTTCTTGCCCTCGGCGCGGAACGCCTCGGCAATCGCATGGGTGCGCAAGGCGCCGCGGATGCGCAGCACCGGCGAATGGTTGGCGGGCACCGCGACGACGACCGAGCGCGCGCGCGCTGCGCCCGCGACCTTGGTTTCGAGGAAGTCGGCGACTTCGCGGCTGCGTTCGCCGATCAGACCGATGACGACGACGTCTGCTTCGGCGGCGCGGACGATCATTCCGAGCAGCACCGACTTGCCGACGCCCGAACCCGCCATGATCCCGATCCGCTGGCCCTGGCCGACGGTGAGCAACCCGTTGATCGCGCGGACGCCGACGTCGAGCGGCTCGAGCACGCGCCCGCGATCGAGCGGCGACTGCATCTTCCCCGCGAGTGGCCAGCGCCCGGCACCGCGGATCGGGCCCAGCCCGTCGATCGGCTTGCCGGTGCCATCGACCACACGCCCGAGCAACGCCGCGCCGACCTCCGCCTCGCCCGGCGCGCCGAGCGGGCGGACCGGGGCTTGCGGCAGGAGCGCGGCGGGGCCGCCTAGGTTCATCAGCAGCGTGCGTCCGTTGCGGAAACCGATCACTTCGGCCTCGACCGCGGCATTGCGGTCGCCGACCTGGCAGACGGTGCCGACCGGCACGGTGAGGCCGACCGCTTCCATCAAGAGCCCGTCGAACGACGCGAGGCGGCCAGAGACCTTTGGGCGGGGCGTGAAATCGGGGACGACGAGCGCATCGAGATAGTCGCCGGTGAAACGGTTCAACATGCGGCGGCACCTTGGGCAGGCGGGGCTTCGACTGCGCTCAGCCCGAACGGGTTGGAGAGGGTGCTCTCACACGGAGCAGGACGAAGTGCCGGGATAAGGCCCTGCCTATTGCTATGCCCTTTCGCATTCCCGTTCGCCCTGAGCGCAGTCGAAGGGCACGTTGCAGCAGAGAACGAGGTGTGCGGTGCGGGCGGAGCTTCGACTGCGCTCAGCCCGAACGGATTGGGAGGAACCCCCTCGATGCCTATGCGGGACGGCACCCCGGATGTCGGACGAAGGGGTGCCATCAGTGCGTCGGTACCGCGACGCGGTCGATCGCCGCGCCGAGTTGCTCGATCCACAATTCGGGGCCGTCTTCGACGATCGTCGACGCGCTTTCGAGGAGGAACGATCCGCGCGTGATCGCGGCATCGCCGATCGCGAAGACCTGCTTGGGCAACTTGCCCTCGAGCAACGCGACGTCCGCCGGGTTGACCCGGAGCATCGCGGATTCGGTGCCGTCGCTGAGCAAATCCGCCGCAGAATCGATCCGCCGCGCGAGCAGGTCTGGCGAAATCCCGACTTCGCCGACGATCTGCGTGACGAGGAACATCACGGTCTGGCGCAACCGCCGCGCGGTGGCCTCGCGGTCGAAGCGTTCGCCCGCCTGGAGCGCGGCGGCGAGTTCGGTCAGCAGGCGGTGGTCGCGTTCGACGTTCGCGGCGACTTCGGCGAGTGCGGCATCCATCCCTTCGGCATAGCCCGCCGCGTGCGCGGCGAGCACCGGATCGACGAACGGCGTCGTCGGCGTGGCCTCCGCATCGAAGATATCCCAGCCTTCGGTCGGGTTGGTATCGCGATCGGCCGGGGAAAAGTGCCGCGGGCCCTCGGGCTTGGGCGCAAAGACGACCGGGGCGCTGCTGCCGCCCGCGCGTTCGCGCAGGTCGGCGGCGGCGAACCCGCCCGCCACGCGTGGCGCGAACGCGGCCTTGAGCGCATCGGCGATGCCCTGGCTGCGCGGCGAGAAACCGGCGACGAACTCAGACATAATCATCCTCGCCTGCACCCATCTGGATCGTGCCGTCCTTGGCGAGATTGCGCGCGATCTGGATGATGATCTTCTGCGCATCGAGCACTTCGCTAAGCTTCATCGGCCCGCGCGATTCCATCTCGTCGCGAATGCCGTCGGCGGCGCGGCTCGACATGCAGCCGAGGAAGCGTGCGCGGATGCTTTCGTCGACGCCCTTCAGCGCGCGCGTCAGCACGTCGCTGTCGATGTTGCGGATCAGCGTGCCCAGATTCTTGTCGTCGAGCTCGAGCAGATTGTCGAACACGAACATCGCTTCCTCGATCGCCTTGGCGACGTCGCGGTCGATCTTGAACAATTTGGGCATGACGCGGAGTTCGGTCGCCTTGCGCCCGCTCGACAGGATCTTGGCGGCGTCCTTGGTGCCGCCGAGCGTGACGCCCGCCTGCGCCTTGCCGGTGCTGGTGCGGTTGGCGAGCATGGTCTTGAGCGTCTCGACCGCCTCGGGCGTGATCGGCCCCAATCGCGCGAGCCGGTGGAGGATGTCGGGCTGGACCGCATCGGGCATCAGTTCGAGCACCTGCGCACCGATCGTCGGGTCAAGGTTGGCGATCAGGACGGCGGCGATCTGCGGGTGTTCCTTCTCGATCATCGACGCGATCTCGCCCGCGTCGAGCCAGTCGAGCAGGTCGAGCTGACACGCGTCTTCCGCCGGGACGATCCGCGCGAGGACGCTGTCGGCCTTTTCCTGGCCCAACGCGCGCGTCATCACCGCCTCGATCCGCGGGCGCGGGTCGAAGCCGATCGCGGTCCGCTCGCGCGCATGGCCGACGAAATCGTCGAGCACATCGGCCACTTCGGCTTCGCTCACGTCCGCCACCGCGAACATCGCCTTGCCGAGCTGGCGGACTTCCTCGGGATCGAGCTTCTGCAGGATCGACGCGGCTTCTTCCTCGCCGACGAGCATCATCAACACCGCGGCGCGCTCGACGCCGGTGTAGCTGCGGACCGCAGGCGTCATGACTTGATCATGTCGCGGACCGCGAGCGCGGCGCGCGCGGGATTGTCGCGGGTGAAGCCGCGGACCATGCCGATCCGCTCGTCATAGCTGCGCGCGCCTTCCAGCGCGTCGATCGTGACGGGCTCGCCGGTCTGCGGCGCGGCGGGCCCGCCGCCAACTTCCTCGCCGAGCATTTCGCGCGGCAGGACAGTGCCCTCGGCGGAGGTCTCCTTCTTCTTGCCGATCGCCTTCACGAGCGGACGGACACCGAGCAGCAGCACCAGCAGCGCGACGATGATCGCGGTGAGGTTGCGCGCGACGACCGGCAGCCAGCCGGCTTCGTACCACGGCTGTTTGTCATCGAGCGCCGACGCGCCTGCGAACTTGCGGCTGATGACGGTGACGACGTCGCCGCGCGGCTGGTTGTAGCCGACCGCGCTTTGCACTAGCTGGGTGATCTGCTGGATTTCCATCGTACCGCGCGGCTTGCCGGTCTCGGGATCGCGCAGCAGGACCGCGACCGACAGATGCGTAATCGCGCCGGGGGCGGTGCGGCTGACCGACACTTCCTTGCCCAGATCATAGGCGCGCGAATATTGGTCGGTCGCTTTCAGCGCATCGCTGACCGCGCCTGCTGCCGCGGCGGCGGGGCCGGTCGCGACGCCGGGGGTGGTGGCACCCGGCGCACCGGGGGCACCGGCGGGTGCCGCGGGCTGGGGTGCGGTGAGGGTCGAGGCTGGCGGCGGGGTGTTCGAGAGCGCGCCGGGAATGCCGCCGGGGGCTTGCCCGCCGTCCTTGCCGTTGCTCGTCCACTGGCCCTGTTCGACGCGTAGCGCGCCGGTCTTGTCGTAGCTTTCCTTGGTCGCCTGCGTTTCGTTGAGGTCGACGTCGGCCTGGACTTCGGCGGTGAAATTGCCTGCACCAACCAACGGGGTCAGCAACTGGTTGATCTGCGCGCGGTACTTTTCCTCGACGCGGCGCTGGAACGCGATGCGCTCGTCGGTCGCGGCGCTGATCGCGCTTTCGTTCGCGCCCTTGGTGAGCAGACCGCCCATCTGGTCGACGATCGTGACGTTCTCGGGCTTCATCCCCGGCACCGACGAGGCGACGAGGTTGATGATCGAGGAGACCTGCGCGTCGCCGAGACTGCGGCCGGGCTGGAGCTTGACGATCACCGAGGCGGACGGTGCGGCGTTGTCGCGGACGAACACCGAGGCTTCGGGAGTGGCGAGATGGACGCGCGCCTCGGCGATCGCGTCGATCTCCTGGATCGACCGGGCAAGTTCGGTTTCGCGTGCCTGGCGCAGGCGTTCGCCCTCGACCGCGCGCGAGACGCCCATCGGGAGATTGTCGAGGATCTGGTAGCCGCCGGGCGCTGCCTTGGGCAGGCCCTGGCCCGCCAGCAGGATGCGGGCGCGCGAGAAGTCTTCCTCGTTGACGGTCACCGCGCCGGTCGAATCATCGATGTGCGACTTGATGTTGGCGGTGGTCAGCGCGGTGGTGACCGAGCCCTTGTCGGCATCCGACAGCCCGGAGAACAGCGTCTTTTGCGTCGGGGTCGCCAGCATCATCCACGCGGCGGCCGCGGTGGCGAGCAGACCGACGAGCAGCACCATCGGCAAGCTGCGGCGGACCGCAGGCTGCGCGAGCAGGCCCTGCATCTGCGCGAGCGGGTTGGCGAACCGCTCGGGGACGAGCGACGCGACGCCGGCGGGCAGCTGCGGCTGGGGCGAGGGGGTGAGGGCGTTGCTCATGTCAGACCGGCATGCTCATGATGTCCTTGTAGGCGGACAGTAATTTGTTGCGGACTTGCAGCGTCGCCTCGAACCCGACCGATGCCTGCTGGCGCGCGAGCATCACCTTGGCGATGTCGACGGTTTCGCCGCGCTCATAGCTTTCGCTGAGCTTGGCGGCCTGCGACTGGCCCTGGTTGACGTTCTCGAGCGCGGTTTGCATCGACTGCGCGAAGCTGGCGGGCTTCGTGTCGGCGACCGGGGTTGCCGCAGGCGTCGCGCTGGCGCGCGCGAGCGCCTGGTTGCGTTCGAGAATCTGCGCGCGGAGCGCCATGACGCGGTCGATCCCGCCCGCGCCACCGATGCCACCCACGGAGCTCATGCCGACACCGCGGTGCGGTCATGCGCGCGGATGATGTCGTCGCCTTGTTCTCGGGCCTTGGCCAATCGGTAGCGCAAGGTGCGTTCCGAAATGCCGAGCCGCTTGGCGGTCTCGATCCGGCTGCCGTTGCACGCGGCGAGGGTTTCGCGGATCGCCTGGAATTCGTGCATCTGGACGATGTTGCCGAGCGTCGCGGGGGCCGGCACTTCGGTGACCGCGATCGTCGCGCGCGCGCTCGGGCGGTCGAACACGATATGCTCGGGCAGGAT
Source organism: Sphingomonas sp. FW306-05-A (assembly GCF_058782275.1). Taxonomy (NCBI): domain Bacteria; kingdom Pseudomonadati; phylum Pseudomonadota; class Alphaproteobacteria; order Sphingomonadales; family Sphingomonadaceae; genus Sphingomonas; species Sphingomonas sp. FW306-05-A. The sequence goes on along the minus strand of NZ_JBYSXN010000002.1, from coordinate 1,251,847 downwards.
CGTGTCGCCGCCCGCGAACAGCAGCGCGCGCTGGAGCACGTTTTCGAGCTCGCGGACGTTGCCGGGCCAGTCGTGCTGCGACAGCAGCTCGATCGCCTCGGCGCACGGCCAGGGGATCATCGTGCGGTTACCCGCGTGCCGCAGGATCAGCGTCGCGACGAGTGCGGGGATATCCTGCACGCGATCGGCGAGCGGCTTGGTCGTCAGCGGGAAGACCGACAGACGGTAATAGAGATCGGCGCGGAAGCGGCCCGCGGCGACTTCGTCCTGCAAGTCGCGGTTGGCGCTGGCGATGATGCGGACGTCGATCGGCTGCGGCGTGGTCGCGCCGATCGGGACGATCTCGCGCTCCTGCAACGCGCGGAGCAGCTTCGACTGGAGCAGCAGCGGCATTTCCGCGATTTCGTCGAGCAGCAGCGTGCCGCCGTCGGCCGCGCGGAAAAAGCCGTCGCCGCCCGACGAGGCGCCGGTGAACGCGCCCTTCTGATGGCCGAACAGCAACGCCTCGAGCATCGTCTCGGGAAGCGCGGCGCAGTTGATCGCAATGAACGGCTTGGCGGCGCGGTTGGATTTCAGGTGGATCGAGCGCGCGAGCACTTCCTTGCCGGTGCCGGTCGGGCCGTTGATCAGCACCGTAATGTCGGCGGCGGCGACGCGCTCGGCGAGCGTGTGGAGCGCAAGGCTTTCGGGATCGGCGGCGGTCGGCATGTCCGAATCGGCGAGCAATGCGCGGACGAAGCCTGCGCCGACCGCGGCGTCAGTTTCGTCATACGACACATAGGCCGGGTTGCCGTCGCGTGATGGAACGATGTGACGGCCTTCGTGGCCGAGGACGACAGTGCGCGCCGAAACCGGCGGGGTCTCGCCCGGGGCGATGAGGTAGAACTCGCCGGGGGTGCGCTTGCCGTCTTCATACGAACCGATCGTGAAGCCCTGCGCACGCAGGCACGACACGAGCGCGTAATGCTGGCGAAGAATTGCGGCGGATGGAACGATGGATCGCATGGAGCCCCCTCTGGTTGATTCGGGAACTACGGGGTGCCTAGTAAATTCCTTGTTAAGCCGGTCGCCGAACCGGCAATTATTTTCCGCTTTGCCGGTCGTGCCGAGGCGGCATGCGACCAAAGGATGAGGCTTTGGAAAAAGCGTCGGAAGCCCTTAAGCCCGCGCCCAACCGGTCGTTACCTTGGTTGGCGGCTCGGCTCTCCGATAGGGGGCGGCGGGATTGCCGGACCTTTTCGGAGATTTCTCATGACCGTTATCGGAACCAACGTCGCCGCGCTCAAGTCGAGCAACGCATCGAACGCAGCCAACAGCGCCCTGCAAAGCAGCATCGAGCGTCTGTCGACCGGCAAGCGCATCAACTCGGCGAAGGACGATGCCGCCGGTCTCGCGATCGCTTCGTCGTTCACCTCGCAGATCAAGGGCCAGAACCAAGCGATCCGCAACGCCAACGACGGCATCGCGCTTGCGCAGAGCGCTGATAGCGCGCTCGGTGAGGCGAGCAATATCTTGCAGCGTATCCGTGAGTTGGCGGTGCAGTCGGCATCGGGTACGTACAGCGGCGATGGTACGACAGCGAACCCAGGCGATCGTAGCAATCTTCAGGCGGAAGTTACCGAACTCAAAAAGCAGTTGGTCAACATTTCTGCCAGCACGTTCAACGATGTTGCGCTTTTCAAGAGCGGCGAGGCAAACGATATCGATATCCAAACCGGTTCTGGTTCGGGCGACCGGGTTACCCTCTCTATCTCTAAGCTCGATCTCTCGAAGATTTCCGGCGATACCGACGGCGTAGATATCTCGACCGTGGGCGCGAAAGGGGCAGATGCAGATACGCCCGGTACTGGCGCGCTCGGGGCGCTGGATGCGCTCGACACTGCACTGAAGTCCGTCAACACCGCTCGTGCATCGCTCGGTGCCGGTCAAAGCCGCCTCAACTCGGTCGTCAACACGCTGACCTCGAGCGTCGCCAACCTGACCGACGCGCGCAGCCGTATCGAAGACGTCGACTTCTCGACCGAGACGACCAACCTCGCCAAGTCGCAGATCCTCAGCCAGGCGTCGACCGCGATGCTCGCGCAGGCGAACCAGTCGCAGCAGGGCGTGCTGAAGCTGCTCGGCTAAACCGACCGGTCCCGTCGCCCGTCCCCCTATCCTGGGTGGCGGGGCCGACCGGGCCATCCCCCGCCTTTCCTTTATTGGGCAGCACCGCGCGGGGGGCGGTCTCAGATTACCCCGGTGGTCGTGCGCGACTGCCGGGGTTTTTTGCGTGTGGGGGATCCCCAAGCTCCGCGGATCTCTAGCTTAACGCTTCTCAAGGATAGCGCTTCTCAAGGTTAGCGCTTCCCCGGCGAAGGCCGGGGCCCAGTTGTGGAACAGCAGATTGCTGGCGACTGCGCGCCGTTACCTCGGGCATCGCTCCTGGGCCCCGGCCTTCGCCGGGGAAGCGCAGTAGAGGGATAAGTGGGCGCACTGACCTCGCGCGGATCAGCGTGGGCGCTTGATCTCGAACAGGCTCGGCCAGTTCTTGCCCGTCACGTACAGCCGGTGCGCGGCGCGATCATAAGCGATGCCGTTGGGGACCGAATCGCGATCCGCCAGCGCGACTTTGGCGATCAGCGGGGATACGTCGATCACCCCGACGACGCGGCCGTTCGCGGGGTCGATCCGCGCGATGTACGGCGTCATCCAGATGTTGGCGTAGATCTGTCCCTCGACATATTCGAGTTCGTTAAGTTGCTCGACCGGGCGGCCGTTTGCGGTGACGGTGAGGCGACGCACGACCTTCTGCGTGGTCGGGTCGAGGAAGCGCAGCACCGGCGTCCCGTCCGACAGGATGATGTTGCGCCCGTCGTCGGTCATCGCCCAGCCTTCGCCGGTGTAGGTGAACTTGCCGGTGCGCTTGAGGCCGGGGAGGCTCCATTTGAACCCCTGGCCGCCATGCCATGTCACGCTGAGCAACTGGTTGCGCCACGCGACGATCCCCTCGCCGAACAGTTGCGGCGCGAGCTTGACGCTCGCGAGCAGGCGTCCGGTCTTGAGATCGACGCGACGAATGTCGGACTGCCCCTCACGACCCGTGCTTTCGTAGAGCGTGCCGCGGTCGATCAGCAGTCCTTCGGTGAAGGCGCGCGGATCGTGCGGGTAGGTCGCGACGATCTCCGCCTGGGCGACGGGCAGCGGTGCGGGTTGCGCGGGCGCGGGGACGGTTTGCCACGACCAGGCGGCGGCGAGGAACAGGGAGGCTATCATAAGGGACGAACCAATCGGACGGCGGTTGCGATCCACGGCGGATCGGTGACGATTTGCTGGCGGCTGCCGGAGCCGAGCGGTAGCAGATGCAGCCGGGTGCCGTCGCGGTCGATCAGTCGCCCGAACGCGAACCGCCCCGCCGGGCGCGGGACGAGCACGTCGCGGTTGAGCGCGCGCGCGAAATGATCGGGCGACAGGCGTTCGCACCAGATCTCGTCGCCGGCACGGTAATCGCCGATGCTCGCGACGACGCTGACCGCGATATGGTCGGGGGTCGCGACGGGGGGCGCGATCGTCGCGGACCGGCGCGGGGCATAGGCACCGTCGGGGTCGAGTAACGCGGCGACGGGAATGTTGGGCTGGTCGGGCAGGCGTACCAGATCGGCAGCGCGCACCCCGAGCGCATCGGCGATGCGGTTGAGCCAGCCGACCGATACCGTGCGCGTCCCCGTTTCAAGCCGCCCGATCGTCTGCGCGGTGGTCGGCGGGACGCACGCGCGCGCGACATCGTCCAATGTCATGCCCTTGGCACGGCGAACTTCGCGGATGGCGGTGATCATGCGCGTTCCCTGTCAGCTCGATAAACCAGATGGGTTTGTCACTGTCCTACAAACGCGCCTTCGTGGCAATCCCGCGACGACTCGGACGGGAGGTGCACGATGCGGGAATTGGTGGAGCGTGGGTTCGATGCGCGCGGGATCGTGGCGAGTGGGCAGGAGCGTGGGAGGGGGCGTGGACGGACCGTGACGGTCAACCTAGCCGAATCCCCGCTCGGCTGGTTGCGGTCGCGCGGGTTGGTCGATGCGCGGCAGCTTGAGGCGGGAGAAAGGCTGCGTGCGGATTACGAGCGTGCCGCGCTCTCGCCGTCGGTGACGATGCGCTGGGAGGCGCGAGTCGACGGCGGCGGGGGCGATGCGCTCGACCCGGCGAGCGCGCAGATCGCGGCGAAACGTCGGTTCGACGCGGCGCTCGACGGGGCGGGGCGGGGGTTGAACGACGTGCTGTGGCGGGTGATCTGTGCTGGGGAAGGGTTGCCGGATGCCGAACGCGGCCTTGGTTGGCCGCAGCGCAGCGGGCGCGTGGTGCTGACGATCGCGCTCGATCGGCTGGCGGACCATTATGGGCTGGGGTGACGTGCACAGCGGAAGCGACTATGGCGCGGCCATGCAGTTCGACATTCTCAAATGCCACGGTTCGGGCAATGATTTTCCGCTGATCGACGCGCGCGCGATCGACCTGGACGACGCCGATTGGGCGCAGGTCGCTATTGCTTTGGCGGACCGGGCGGGGACGGTCGGCGGCGACGGGATCTTGCTGCTGGCGAACCGGCAGGATGGCTATCCCTTTGAGATGCGGATGTTTAATTCGGATGGTAGCGAATCCGAGACGTGTCTGAACGGGTTGCGCTGTGTCGCCCGGGCGGGGTTCGAGGCGCTCGGGATTGATGCGGCGCGGGTTGGGCTCAAGCAATCGGCGGCGGAGGTGTCGCGCGATCCGGCGCTGGCCCCGGGGGTGCAGACCGTGCGCGAAGTCGCGGGGCCGGCGGAGCTCGACGTGACGCGCTGGCCGCTGCATTCCGGAGCCGACCGGATCGTCGATGCGCAGGTCCCCCTGCTCGGCAGCGAACGGCGCTTTACCGCGGTGGCGATGCCCAACCCGCATCTGGTGACGTTCGTCGGCACGATCGACGAGGCCGAACTCGTTGCTTTGGGGACGCTTTGTGAAGCCGCGCCCGACTGGCTGCCCAACCGCGCCAACGTCTCGTTCGTCGAGGTGCGCGACACGACGACGCTGTTCGTCCGCACGTTCGAGCGCGGGATCGGGCTGACCGACAGTTGCGGGAGCGCGATGGCAGCATCGACCTTCGCCGCGTGCCTGACCGCACGGTGCAGCTATGATACGGAAATCACGGTCCTAAACCGCGGCGGAATGGTCCGCGCGGAAGCGAGCGCGGCGGGGATGGTGCGGCTGTCGGGCAATGCGACGTTCGAGTGGCGCGGGACGGTCGACGTCGACCTGGCCAGCGCGACCGCCGGCCCCGTCACGGTAACGCACCGGCATGACGACGAAATCGCGGCGTGGGAGGCCTTGCGCGCAAGCCTGCGCTGAGCAGTCCCTTCCGGAAATGTCCGGTTCATCGATCCGCGCGCCTAATGCGGGTTCCCCTGGTGGAATGGAGAAGACCCCGATGAATCCTTTCGTTCGTGTCGCGATGCTGCTGGCCGGCTCGAGCCTTGCCGTTGCGGCGCCCGCAATGGCGCAAAGCCAGGCGGACGAAGCGCGTTTCCAGCAGGCGCAACAGCGTTTCGACACCGAATGGCGCAACTTTCGCGCCGAATATGACCGGTATCAGCAAGCGCGCACACGCGGCGTCCGCGGGCAGCGCCCGGGCGACTATGACGACCAGCGGTATGCCGACCCCGAGTATGACCAGCGCGACGAGGGCAATTACGACCCGGCGCGATATTACCGTAACGACTCGCGCTATCAGGAGCGCGTGCTCGCGCCGGACGACCGGGTCTATGCGGGCAATGACGGGCGCTATTATTGCAAGCGCAACGACGGGACGACCGGGCTGATCGCGGGCGCGGTCGGCGGGGGCGTGCTCGGCAACGTGATCGACGGCGGCCATTCGCGCGGCGTCGGCACGATCCTCGGCGCGATCGCGGGCGGCGTCGTCGGCAAGTCGGTCGATCAGAATAATGCTCAGGTGCGCTGCCGCTGAGCGGTGGTGGTGGAGGATGGGAGGCCGCGCGGGGGATGCGCGGCCTTTTGTTTGCGTGCGGGGGCGGGGTGGCGGCCCTCGACTAGAGCCGGTCGCTAGTAACCATGGCGACGAACATCCAGTCTTACGAAGAGCTGCCGGCCCAGCCGATTATTGCGGATGATCAACATAGACGGCGGAGGTCGCGCGTGGAATGATGCACTGTCGGCTCAAGCAAGGATGCGGAGCTAACGTTGGGGGAGCGTAAGTTGACTGTTAGTGTTCACAATCCTGATCAATATATGGCGGCGCTACGGACCATCATTGCCCAGGGCCGCAAGCGGATCGGGCTGTTGGTTGGTGCCGGAGCTTCTGCAGGCATGGCCAAGCCCGATGGTACTTATCCTCTTATCCCAGCAGTCGCAGGCCTCACTGATCAGGTTCTCACAACGCTTGCACCGACCTATCAACAACAGATCGACGGCCTGAAAACTGAACTTGCGCAGCACGACATCGAGACAATCCTTTCTCGAATTCGCTCTCTGAGCAAAGTAATCGGATCGGCAAAAGTCCATGACCTCGATGGCTCAGGTTTTGCTACCTTCGGCGAAGCGATCTGCTCTGAAATCGGCAAGATCGTGGACGTCCGACTGCCCGAGACCGGATCAGCTTATGCCAATCTCGTGAGCTGGATCACGGGCACGATGCGTGACTATCCGGTAGAGATTTTCACCACGAACTACGATCTGCTGTTCGAAGAAGCATTCGAGTCGGTTCGAGCTCCATATTTTGACGGTTTTACGGGCGGTCGTGAACCGTTTTTTGACCCCGTATCGGTGTCGCGCAGCGATCTTCCCGCGCGATGGACGCGGCTCTGGAAACTTCATGGTTCCCTCGGCTGGCGTTCGAGCGCAAAAGGAGAAGTTATTCGGACGGGCCAAAGTTCGGTCAGTCACCTCGTCTTCCCTGAACATCTTAAATACGATCAGACGCAGAAGGCCCCTTATGCCGCGTTACTCGATCGCCTTCGTACGTTCTTGCTCACCCCCGACACGTTGTTGATCTCCATCGGCTTTTCCTTTGCTGACGCACATATTGCCGCCCGCTTGGATGAAGCACTTGCAGCGAATCCGTCCTCCAGCGTCTTCGCGTTCCAATACAAGGTGCTCGAGGAAGAGGGAGCCGCGTGTGATCTTGCGCGCCGCCTGCCAAACTTCAGCGTCTATGCGCGTGACCAAGCCAAGGTTAACGGCATTCGCGGCGCGTGGAAGGCGCCTTCAGAACTTCCGAACAGGGACTGGGGACCGATAAGGTCGACCTATCTCGACACGGACGGAAACTTCACACTCGGAGCAATCGAACCCTTTGCCCGGTTCTTCGCGGCATCTCGCTCTGTTCAAGCATTTTCCATACCATTGCCACCGGCCGCAACAACGGCTGGGATGCCATCGCCGATATCCAGCACCGCGCCGGTGGCCTGATGAACGCTTCAACCCTTCTTGGCCATGTCGGCTCGGTGGCGGGTGCGACCGTCAGCGTCCGGCAGTTCGAGGGCGTAGCCTCGGGCATCGCGATCATTGGAGGACGTACCTACAGGGTCGGTCAAGTCGGCAGCTTCGTGCGGATACCTCAAGGTTATCATGACCTCTACGCCATCATTTCCGAGGTCGGGGCCAGTGCGACACCTGCGACGCTAATTGATACGCTCGACCGGGGCGAAAGATGGCTGACTATTCAACTCGTCGGCGAGATCGTCGAAGCGTCGTTCGAGCGAGGTATCAGTCAATATCCGAATGTGAACGACGAGGTGCATCTTGTCACCGAAGACGATTTGGCCAAGATCTATGGCGCCGAATTTGCCGGACAAGTGGTGGTGGGGCGACTTGCGAACGCCGAGAGTATCCCGGTCCGCTTGGATCTCGACAAGCTGGTCACACGTCATAGCGCAGTGCTAGGCTCGACCGGGTCGGGAAAATCCACGACCGTTGCCAGCTTGTTGCGATCGATCTCAGCGCTGGACGGAGCGGGTTTTCCAAGCGCGCGGATCCTCTTGCTCGATATCCACGGTGAGTATGCCCGCGCGCTTGGCGACAATGCTGAGATTTTCCGGATCACGCCTGCAGACGGTGAGAAGCAGCTCGTAATTCCCTACTGGGCTCTGCGCCCGACCGAAATCCTAAACTTCCTGTGCGGGAAGATGGACGATCGTGCTACGACTGCAATTCTCGACAAGATATTCGCGGCTAAAAGCGCGGTTGCCCAGGCAGATAATTTGCCAGGCGTCGACCTGAATTCAATGACCGTCGACAGCCCGATTCCGTACAGCTTACGAAGCCTATGGCTCGGGTTGATCGATCCAGAGGTCAGAACCTGGCTTGATCAGGCAAAGACGCAGCCGGCGATCGTAATCCCCGGGGACGCAGCAACGCTTCGCCCGCCGACCTACCAGCCGCACACGACAACGAATACGGCACCCTATCAGAATAATATCGGTGTGCTTGGCATCCGTAAGCAGCTCGATCGCATGAGGTCACGTATGCTCGATCGTCAGTTCGAGTTCTTGCTCAAACCCGGCGATTGGGACCCCGATTTAACGGGCCATGTGGCGAATGACCTTCCCACCCTTCTTGACAGCTGGATCGGTCACGAGAAGGCGATAACCGTTCTCGATCTGTCGGGTATCCCCAGTACCGTTCTCTTAGATCTGATAGGCGCTATTCTGTCAATTATTTATGAGGCGCTTTTTTGGGGTCGCGAGCGTGACGAGGGTGGACGAAAGCGGCCTCAACTTGTCGTTATGGAAGAAGCACACCGATATCTTGGCCGGGAATCCGACAACCCTGCGCGCGAGATGGTCCAGCGGATTGTGAAAGAGGGGCGCAAGTTTGGCATTGGTGCGATGATCGTCAGCCAACGTCCATCGGAAATTGATGACACCATTCTATCACAGTGTGGCACCTTCATCGCGTTGCGCCTCACTAACTCCACTGACCGCGGCAAGGTACAAGCCGCTTTGCCCGATAACCTAAGCGGGATCGCCGACAGCCTGTCGGTTCTGCGGACAGGAGAAGCCATCATAACCGGCGAAGCTGCGCGGCTACCTGTGCGCTGCCGCATCACGCTGCCACCTCAAAACCGCCGCCCGGACAGCGAGGACCCACTCGTCGCGGACAGCTGGAAGCAGGCTAGGAGCGCTGAAAACTATGATGATCTTGTTGCAGCGTGGCGTGCACAGGATCCGAAGTGGAAGCCGCCAGAGGCAAACGAGAACGAGGGAGGGAATTGATGGAGCGAGAGCCTGTAACGTCCGGCAATTTGGCTGAGGTCGGATATGACCCCGAGCTCGAGACGCTTGAGGTTCAATTCCGGCACGGTGGGGTTTATCAGTATTTCAATTTCCCCGCGTTCATGAACGAGCGTCTTATGACAGCGGACTCACTCGGCCGCTTTTTCAACGCAGAAATCAAAGGTCGTTACCCCGAGGCGAAGCTTTAACGCACAGCACCAAAATCGCTTTGGAGTTCTGCAAGAAATATCCTTGGCTGGTTAGGGGGCACGACCGTCTTGCTAGAGCGTCGGTAGGCGCTTCATCCCTTGACTAGTCTAACGCTCGGAAACTCCCCTCACCACGCCAGCCCTCACCCAAAAAAACGCCGCGCGACAAGGTCGCGCGGCGTTCGTTCAGCGTGCCGCCCAACCCGGACGGCCACCCAGACTCAGTCCTTGTCTTCGACGTCCCCGTCGACCGCGAGCGCGTCTTCTTCGTCCGCGTCGAGCGTCTCGCCGACGGTGTCGGCGATCAGGTCGAGCTGGTCGTACGTCGCGCTATATTCCTGCGTCTCGCCACCCTCTTCCTCGATCGTGATCACATAGTCTTCGCCGGAACGGCTGACCGTGAACCCTGCCAATGTCTTCGCCATCGTCGCTCTCCTGTAGATACCAGCCGCCGAACGCCCGGAGCGTCGGAACGCTCCGCCGACCTTGCGCTGAATCAACCGCATTCCCGCAAGGGCAAATGGTGCATTACCTATCTGGTACAAACGGCTTGACATCGCGACGCTGCTTTGGTACATAACAGGAACGATGAAGAATTGCGCACTGCCGCCGCGGGTCAAACCGGGGGTGGCGGAAACGGGCCGGGGCGGAGACGCTTTCCGGCCCGTTTGCATGGGCGCGAACCGGGAGGAGAGGGTGATGGGGCTTCGACCAAGAAATGCAGCCGCGACGGCGACGCTGACGGCGACTCGCCCGACCGCCTTCACGGGCCGCAAATGGGTCCGCTGGACTCAACGCATGAAGGCCGAGTTTCTCGATAACCTGGCGGGCAGCTGCAACGTCAAGGCATCGGCCGAGGCGATCGGGGTCAATGTGATTTCGGTCTATGCGTTGCGCCGACGCGACGCCGAATTCGCGCTCAACTGGCAGATCGCGCTCGCCAGCGGCTATCAGTTGCTCGAGACGCTGGTGCTCGGGCATGTCCTGTCCGGGGCGTCGCGCGACGCCGGGATCGAGACGCCGCACAATGCCGGGACGCTCGACATGGATACGGCGCTGCGCCTGCTGAGCGCGCATCGCAACGCCGCGGGGAAACCTTCCGACACGGCAGGTCCGCCGCGTCGCCGCTCCGACATGGCCGACACCGATGCGGCGATCCTCAAGAAGCTCAGCGCGATCGAGAAGCGCCGGGGTGCGGCATGAGCGGTGCTCCTCCCCGCCGGGCAAAACGCCCGGCGAAACGCCCGGCGGGGGGCACCGCGGAAGCCTCGACCGCCGCTTATGTCGAACGGATCCTTGCCTTGTCGGCGGAGGAGCGCGCGGAACTATTGCGCGGGCTGAGCGCGCCGCAGCGCCGGGCGCTCAACGATGCGTGGTTCCTGTGGGCGCATCCGGGGCAACTCGCGCCGCCCGGTGACTGGCGCGTGTGGCTGATCCGGGCGGGGCGCGGGTTCGGCAAGACGCGTGCGGGGGCGGAATGGGTGAGCGAGATCGCACGGTCGATGCCCGGCGCGCGGATCGCTCTGGTCGGCGCGACGATCGACGACGTGCGGCGCGTGATGGTCGAGGGCGAAAGCGGGCTGGTCTCGGTCGCGCGGGGGGACGAGCCGGTCGATTACCGCCAGACCGCGGGCGAGATCGTCTTCGCTTCGGGTGCGCGCGCGGCGATCTTCTCGGCGGCGAACCCGGAGGTGCTGCGCGGGCCGGAGCATCACGCTGCGTGGTGCGACGAGCTGGCGAAGTGGCGCTACGGCGACGCGGCGTGGGACAATCTGATGCTGGGGATGCGGCTGGGGGACAATCCGCGCGTGCTGGTGACGACGACGCCCCGGCCGATTCCGCTGATGTTCCGCGTGATGGCGCTCGGCGGGCTGGTCCAGACGGTCGGGCGGACGCAGGACAATCCGCATTTGCCCGACACGTTCCTCGCGGCGCTGGAGGAAGCCTATGGCGGCACGCGGCTCGCGCGGCAGGAGATTGCGGGCGAGCTGATCGAGGAAGCGGAAGGGGCGTTGTGGCGGCGGACGCAATTCGATGCGTGCCGCGTGGCGGCGGCGCCTGCGCTTACGCGGACGATCGTCGCGGTCGATCCGCCCGCCGGGACCGATTCGGGGCAGGGGGATGCGTGCGGGATCGTGGCGGTCGCACTGGGGCGCGACGGGCGCGGCTATGTGCTGGAGGATGCGAGCGTTTCGGGCTTGTCGCCGGAAGGATGGGCGCAGGCGGTCGCAGCGTGCGCGGCGCGGCATGGTGCCGACCGCGTGATCGCCGAGAAGAACCAGGGCGGCAAGATGGTCGAGAGCGTGCTGCTCGCGGCGGATGCGGGGCTGCCGTTGCGGCTGGTCCATGCCGGCACGGGCAAGGTCGCGCGCGCCGAGCCGGTGTCGATCCTGTACGAGCGCGGCCGGGTCTCGCATGTCGGGGCGTTTCCCGAACTCGAGACCGAGCTGTGCGGGCTGGTCATCGGCGGCGGGTATCAGGGGCCGGGGCGGTCGCCCGACCGGGCGGATGCTCTGGTGTGGGCGCTCGGCGAGCTGATGATCGCGAAACGCCGTACCGCCCGCGTCCGGCCGACCTGAGGCCTAGGGTCAGTTCGCGACGCCGGTTCGCCCGGTGTTGGGCGGGAAGACGACCTTCGGGCGAGTATACGCGGTGTACATCGCGCGGCCCCAGCCATCGACCGAGAAGATATCCGCGCGACGGCGCATCTCGGCGAAGCGCAGCTGGATCCGATCGAGCTTCTGCTGCAGCTGCGCCTTGTGGTCGGCGGTCAGCGTACCACCGTCGCGCGCCCGCTGGGCGAGCGCTTCGGTGCGCAGCGCGATCAGGCGATTGCGATGCGTGATGTCCGCCGAGACGCTGGTCGGAGTCGGGATGTAGAGGATCCCTTGGGCGACATTGGGGTAGGGCGCGTCGATTCCGCGGCTCGGAACGACGGTTGGCGTGGTCGCGGCGGCAGCAGCGGCAAGCAGGATCGGGAGCATGATTTTCTCCTTTGTCGTCCGAGTCTTGATCTCGACTGGACCGATACTGCCACATCGTGTGGTTTCGTCAAATCATCCATCGTTTCGAGCACGTTCGTTTGTGGAGCGTTTGGATGCAAAAACCGTTTCACAAAAGTGACGTATATGTGTCATCAAACTGCAACAGACCGAAAACGGGAGACGGAGCGATGATCAGGACCTTGGCGATGGGTTTGGTTGCGGTGGCGGGTTTCTCGAGCCTTGCGGTCGCGGCACCCCGACCGACCGACGCGGTGCGTTCGGTCGAGGCGAGCGCGCAGGTCGCCCCGCGCGATGGCGGCGCGCAGATCGAACTGGCCAACGCCTATGTCCGCGCCGGGCGCAGCGGGGATGCGGCGGCGGTCTATCGCCGCGCGCTGACGCTCGACAATGTGATGCTCGAGACGCGGACCGGGGATGCGATCTGGTCGCATCAGGTCGCGCGGCACATGCTGGCGCGCGCACCGATGCTCGCTTCGCGCTGATCGCGGCTGCCAAGCGGCGTGGCTTTTCGCTGCGCCGCTCGGTAGGGACGCAGGCCTCGCGCAGCCGTCCCGGTGTGCGGATGACGGCAGGATAGGGCGTCCCCATGGTACCGCGCGAATTGATCGACACGGCGCAGATCCCCGGCGGGGACGAGATGACGCTGTACCGGCGCGGTGCCGATTTCATGATCGTGGTCGATCGCAACGAATTGATGAGCACGCGGATGAACGGCTCCGAAGAGGCGCTGGGCACGATGGCGTGCGCGCGGGTCGCGAAGGTTGCCGCGCCGCGGGTGCTGATCGGCGGCTATGGCATGGGGTTCACGCTTCGCGCGGTGCTGGGTGTCGTGGGCGCACGCGCGGAAGTGGTGGTGGCGGAACTGGTGCCGCAGATCCTCGCCTGGGCGCGCGGGCCGATGGCGGCGGTGGCGGACGGCTGTCTCGACGATCCTCGGGTGCGGGTGTTCGAGGGGGATGTCGCGGAGGCGATTCTGGCCCCCGAGGGTGGCTATGATGCGATCCTGCTCGATGTGGATAACGGCCCCGACGGGCTGGTCCGTGCGGAGAACAACCGGCTGTATGCGCCGCGCGGGCTGTCGGCGGCGCGGATGGCGTTGCGGCCGGGGGGTGTGCTCGCGATCTGGTCGGCGGCGCCCGATGCGCGCTTCGTCACGCGGTTGAAGGCGGCGGGGTTCCTGGTCGACGAGGTCGCGGTCAAGGCGCGGCAGAACGGCAAGGGGCCGCGGCACGTCATCTGGTTCGCGACGCGGGGGTGAGGGGGCGGGATTGCGCCCGCGCCGGCTGCGTTCGCATTTCATCCTCCGGTCGCCCTGAGCGCAGTCGAAGGGCTAGCGCTGCGCGTGGGGCTTCGACTTCGCTCAGCCCGAACGGATGGGGGATGCCCCCGCGCCGGCTGCGTTCACATTTCATCCTCCGTTCGCCCTGAGCGTAGTCGAAGGGCTAGCGCTGCGCGTGGGGCTTCGACTTCGCTCAGCCCGAACGGGTGGGGATGTGGAGCCTGGTCTCGCCAGGGCGCGTACCGAATGACGGATTGAACAGGCATCGGCGGCGTCAAATACCGTGCGTCAATCATGGCGTGCGGCGTCAACGCCCGCAGCTCCACAGGAGAACATCATGAAATGGTTCGGCTGGAAAGCTGCCGGGCGCGAGGAATCGCGTCCGGCGCTCGGGGGCGTGCGATCGCGGTTCGCGAGCGGTTTCGCAGGGACCGCACCGCTGTCCTATGAGGCGCAGGTGCGGTCGCTGTATCTCGGCAATGCGATCGCGCAGCGCGCGGTGCGGCTGATCGCGGACGGGATCGGGGATGCGCCGTTGCTGGGGCCGCCCGCGATCGTCGCGCTGGTCCAGGCGCGATCGGGCGGGCAGGCATTGTGTGCGAGCGTCGCGGCGCAACTGCTGTTGCATGGCAATGCCTATGTGCAATTGCTGACCGACGCGCGCGGCGACGTGGCCGAGCTGTTCGCACTGCGGCCCGAGCGCGTGACGGTCGAGCCCGATGCGGCGGGGTGGCCGGTCGCCTATCGTTATGGTGTGGGCGAGCGGACCGTGCGGCTGATCGCGGAGGATCCGGCGGGGCGGCCGCAAGTCGTGCATATCAAGGCGTTCCATCCGCTCGACGATCATTACGGGCTAGGGAGCCTTGCGTCGGCGGCAGGCGCGATGGCGCTGCACAATGCGGCGTCCGCGTGGAACACCGCCTTGCTCGACAATGCCGCGCGGCCCTCGGGCGCGCTGGTATACGATCCGGGCGACGGGTCGAGCCTGTCGCGCGAACAGTTCGAGCGGTTGCGCGCCGAGATGGACGCTGGCTTTGCGGGCGCGCGCAACGCGGGGCGGCCGATGCTGCTCGAGGGCGGGCTCAAGTGGCAGCCGCTCAGCCTGACGCCTGCCGACATGGACTTCGCGGAGATGAAGGCGACCGCCGCGCGCGAGATTGCGACCGCCTTCGGCGTGCCGCCGATGCTGCTCGGGCTGCCCGGGGACGCGACCTACGCCAATTACCGCGAGGCGAACCGCGCCTTGTGGCGGCTCGCGATCCTGCCGCTGGCGGGGTCGATCCTGACCGCACTGGCGCAGGCGCTTTCCGGGTGGTTCGAGGGGGCGACGCTGTCGGTCGATCTCGATCGGATCACCGCGCTGGCGGAGGATCGCGAGCGGCTGTGGGCGCAGGTCGGCGCGGCGGATTTCCTGAGTGGGCAAGAAAAACGCGCGATGCTCGGCATCGCGTCGGTTGGTGTGGGAGATGCGTAATGAGTGGTGCATTGCTGGCGCAGTTGATCGCGCAAGGATCGAGCGAGGGCGCGGACCTGACGACGCTGCGCGCGATCGCGGAGGAAGCAGGCGAGGTCGCGGCGACGCGCGCGCTCGCACGGCTGGGGCTCGACGATGGCGCGGCGCCCAAGGACATGGCCGAGCTGCGCGAATTGCTGGGGGCGTGGCGGGACGCGAAGAAGCGGGTGTGGAAGGCCGCTTTGGGGTGGGTCGTGCGGATCGCGGGGGCGCTGCTGCTGACCGGGATCGCGGTGAAGACGGGGTTCTGGGACTGGGTCAAATGAGCCTTCGCTTTGCGGGCTATGCCGCGGTGTTCGACCGGGTCGATCGGGGCGGCGACGTGATCCGGGCGGGGGCGTTCGATGTTTCCGGTTCTGTCCCGTTGCTGTGGCATCACCGGGGCGCGCCGGTCGGGGTGGTCGAGCGGGTCGAGCCCGATGCGCGCGGGCTGCGCGTGATCGGGCGGATCGACGATCCGGCGCTGGCCGGGATGGTGCGCGGCGGGGGCGTTTCGGGGCTTTCGATCGGGTATCGGGTGCGGGCTGGCGTTCGCACTGCCTCGGCGGTGCGCGAGTTGACCGCGCTCGATCTGGTCGAGGTGAGCCTGGTGGCGCAGCCGATGCAGCCGCTCGCACGGGTGCACGCGATCGAGGGCTGAGGTTTCACCCTCGTGCCGTCACCGCTCGCCCCAAGAGCTGCCGTCATGCTGAACTCGTTTCAGCATCCACTGTGCAACAGGCACAGTCCGGACTCGCCGGGGGCTGGATCCTGAAACAAGTTCAGGATGACGGACGGTTTTGGAGAACTCTCGCGAAGGCGAGGGGCCCGGAAGCGCGAGAACTGCAAGCTGCCGTCATGCTGAACTCGTTTCAGCATCCACCGGGCGACAAGGACGGTCCGGACTCGCTGAGGGCTGGATCCTGAAACGAGTTCAGGATGACGGGCGGTTTTGCAGACCTCTCGCGATGGCGGGCGGCCGGGAGTCGCACACACCTTCAGCGGTTAGCGTGCTTGGCTCTGGGTTCCTGCCTTCGCAGGAACACGGGAATTTTCCGAAAATCACAGGTTTCTTTGCCCGGCGGCGGTGTCGTCCGGGTGTCTTGGCGTGGGAGAATGACATGACCGATCACACGATGGATGCACTGGAAGCGAGTTTCGAGACGCAGGCTTTGGGCGGGCCGGTGGTCCGGCCGATGCTGGCGGGCGGCGGTGGCGGCGGTGGCGGCGCTTCGGCGGGCGGCGGGTTCGAGGGGTTCCTGCGCAGCGGGGCGAGCGTCGAGATGAAGGCGTTCACCGGGGTGACCGGCGACGCGGGCGGCCATGCGATCCCCCAGGAGATCGACAGCGTGATCGACGCGACGCTCAAGGCGATCTCGCCGATGCGTGCGATCTGCAACGTCGTGCGGGTCGGGAGCGCGGGCTATCGCAAGCTGGTGACGACCGGGGGCACGCCGTCGGGCTGGGCGGCGGAGACCGATGCGCGGCCGGGCACCGCGACCCCGGTGTTCACCGAGATCGCACCGCCGATGGGCGAGCTTTACGCCAACCCGAGCGCGAGCCAGGCGATGCTCGACGATGCCGCGTTCGATGTCGAGGCGTGGCTTGCCAACGAGATCGCGCTCGAATTCGCCAAGGCGGAGGGGAGCGCGTTCATCACCGGGAGCGGGGTGAGCCGCCCCAAGGGGTTCCTGCAGGCGACCATCGCGGCGACCACGGATGCGACGCGCGCGTTCGGGACGCTGCAATATCTGGCGAGCGGGGCGGCGGGCGACTTTCCGACGACGCCGCAGGACCGGCTGATCGATCTCGTCCAGGCACTCCGCGCGCCGTATCGGCAAGGCGCGGTGTTCCTGATGAACGCGACCACGCTCGCGCGGATCCGCAAGTTCAAGACGAGCGACGGGCAGTTCCTGTGGAGCCCGAGCCTGAGCGGCGCGACGCCGGGGACGCTGCTCGGCTATCCGGTGATCGAGAGCGAGGACATGCCCGACATCGCCGCGAACAGCCTGTCGATCGCGTTCGGCAACTTCAAGGCGGGGTATCTGATCGCGGAACGGCGCGAGACCGTGATCCTGCGCGATCCCTACACCAACAAGCCGTTCGTCAATTTCTACGCGACCAAGCGGATCGGCGGGTGTGTGTCGAACAGCGAGGCGATCAAGCTGATGAAGTTCGCGGTGTCCTGAGCGCAAGCGGCGGCCGGAGCAGAGTAGGGAATGAATCGCGCGCCGGCCGCCGCGATTGTCTGGCGGAGGGATCGACATGATCGAGGGTAATGGACCGGGCGTGGTGACGCTCGGTACGGGGGATCGTGCGCTCGCGGTGGCGGCGGTCAAGGCGGTGATCCGCGTGGCGAGTGCGGACGAGGACGATCTGATCGCCGCGTTCGTCGAGACGGCATTGGGGCTGGCCGAACGCTTCCTCGGCCAAGTGACGATCGCGCGGACGATGCGCGAGAGCCTTGTGGTGACGGGCAGGTGGCAGCGGATCGGCGCGGCACCGGTTCGCGCGATCACGCGGGTGGAGACGGTCGCGCTCGCGGCGACGGCCTATGCGATCGACATCGATCCGCACGGCGAGGGCTGGGTCCGCGGGACCGATGGCGCGAGCGGCACGCGCATCGTCGTGTTCGACGCCGGGATGGCGAGCGACTGGACCGGGGTGCCGGGGCCGATCCGGCAGGGGGTGGTGTTGCTTGCCGCGCATCTGTTCGACGCGCGCGAGCACGCGACCCCGCCGCCACTCGCGGTGACCGCATTGTGGCGACCGTTCCGGCGGATCGCGTTGCTGGCGGGAGAGCATCCATGATGGACGCGCTGGAGGAACGCGCGCGCCTGATCGGCGAGGCGGCAGCGGAGCGGGTGCGGGGGCAGGTCGCCGCCACCTTGCGCGAAACGCTGCCCGGGGTGGCGGTCGATGTGGTCGGCGACGACGTTGTGCTGACCGGGCGGATCGCGCCCGATGACCCGCGGCTGCGCTGGATCGTGAGTCTGCTGCGATGAGCGCGGAGAACGTGCTGCAGGCGGCGGTACTGGCGCGGCTGCGCGCGGTTGCGGGGCTAAACGGCGTCTATGCCGGTCCTCCGGTGCGCGCGACGCCGCCCTTTGCCGAGCTGGGCGAGACGATCGCGGTCGACTGGGGTGCAAAGGATCGCGCCGGGCGCGAACTGCGCGTGCTGGTGACGCTGCGCGACGCGGGCGAGACGGCGGTGCGGCTGGGTGCGCTGACCGCGAGCGTCGGCGCGGCGATCGAGGCTTTGCCGCGTGACCTGACCGGTTGGCGAATCGCGAGCGTGCTGCTGGTGCGCGGTCGGAGCTGGGCGACGAGCCCCGGCCAGTGGAGCGCGAGCGTGGATTACCGGATTCGCATGATGGAGGCTTTATGAGCGTGGAACGGGGCAGTGCCTTCTTGCTGAAGGTCGGGAACGGGGCGACGCCGGTCGTCTATCAGACGGTCGCGGGGCTGCGGACGACGCAGTTGAGCGTCAACGGCGCGATGGTCGCGGTGACAACGAAGGATTCGGGCGGGTGGCGCGACTTGCTGTCGGGCGCGGGCGTGCGCAGCGTCTCCGTGTCGGCGGCGGGGGTGTTCGTCGGGTCGGCGGCGGAACTGCGGATCAAGGCGAGCGCGCTGTCGGGGGTGCTCGACGATTACCGGCTGAGCTTTGAGGGCGGGGATACGCTGACCGGCAGGTTCCTCGTCGCGCGGCTCGACTATGCCGGGGATTACAATGCCGAGCGGAGTTACACGCTGAGCCTGGAAAGTTCGGGCGTGGTGGTGGCGGCATGAGCGCCAACCCGGAGCGCGGCGAGGCGGAACTCCGCGTCGCGGGGGAGCGGCTGGTGCTGCGGCCGAGCTTTACGGCGCTGTGCGCGGCGGAGCGCGAGCTTGGGCCGTTGTTTGCCCTGGTCGAGCGCGCGGCGGCGGGGTCGCTCGCGCTGGGCGAGATGGTCGCCTTGTTCTGGCATTGCCGCGTCGATCCGCCCGAGGCGATGACGCGTGAGGCGCTGGGGGACAGCGTGGTGCGGGCGGGGTTGGCAGCGGCGACGCCGGTGCTCCGCGTGCTGCTCGGGCAGATCCTGGCGGGGCGGTGATGGAGCGGTTTGCGGACGCCAGCGTGCGGCTCGCCGGGCTGGCGGGGGCGGTGCTGGGGTGGGGGCCGGAGGTGTTCTGGCGCGCGACTCCCGCCGAACTGGGCGCGGTGGTCGCGGTGCTGGCGGGCGGGGGCGATTCGGTCGCGCCCCCCGATGCCGCGACGATCGCTCGGATGCAGGAGGTTTTTCCGGATGAGTGAGCAAATCGATACGCTGCTGGTCGGCGTGCGCGCGGATACCGCGGGGTTTACGCGCGATGTCGATGCGATGCGGGCGTCGCTGGAAGGGCCGCTCGCGACGGGCATCGACCGCGCGGCGCGGACGATCGAGGGCGCGCTGACCAAGGCGGTGCGGACGGGATCATTCGGGTTCGAGGAGCTGCGCAAGAGCGCGCTGGCGGCGCTCGACGACATCGCGTCGGCGGCGTTGCGGGGCGGGTTGAACGCGCTGTTCGGCGGGAAGACGACGGCGAGTGGTACGAGCGGGTTGGTCGGGGCGCTGACGAGCGCGCTCGGTGGCGCACCGGGGCGTGCGACGGGCGGGCCGGTCTCGCCGATGCGGCCCTATTGGGTCGGCGAGCGCGGGCCGGAACTGTTCGTGCCGACCGCGAGCGGGAGCATAGTCGCTGCCGGTGGCGGCGGCGGCGGCGCGCGCGACGTGCGGGTGTCGATCACGGTGCAGGGCGGGAGCGACGCCCCGCAAGCGCTGGCGGCGTCGAGTCGGCAAGTGGCGCGTGCGGTGAAGGCGGCGCTGGGCGGGGAGTGAGGGGGGGGCGTCGCCTGCCGCCGCCGCCTGCCTCCTGCCGTCATGCTGAACTTGTTTCAGCATCCACCGCCCAACGGGCACGGGCGGGACTCGTGGTGGGGTGGACCCTGAAACGAGTTCAGGGTGACGCCGGTAGGGGGGACGTCGCCGGCCGCTCCTGCCTGGGCCGCCCGGGTTGCGCAACACGCCGTAAGGGGAGAAAGCACGATGGCCTATTGGCTCGCGACCGAACGGACGGTGCAGGAGGCAGGCGTGATCTCGCGGTTCGATCCGCGGTTCTGGACGGTCAATTTCCCGCGCCCGATGATGGCGGCGGTGACGACGACCGCGCCCGATGGCCTGCGCGTCGATGCGGTGTTCTACACGCGCGGCGATCTCGCGGGTTTGATCTGGGAAGCGGAGGATACGCACGATCACCCGTTGCTGCGGTACGAAACGGCGCGCGATTTTCGAAGCTGCCGGCTCGGCTTCCGGTGGCGGGCGGCGGGGGTGGTGGCGCTGGATGCGGTCAACGGCCCGGTGCTGACGATCGAGGGGCGCGACGCGAGTGGGGCGGCGCGCGCCTGGTATGTGCGGTTGTGGAATTATGCGGTGGGCACGCCCGCCGATGCGACGATCACGCTCGATTTCGGCGATCTCGACGGCGGGTTCGTGTTGCCGGGGGAGGCGGATCCGGTGTGGGCGGGGGATGTCGACCGGATGTTCGTATCGCTGGTGCCGCCTGGCTATGGCGCGGGGTCCGCCGTACCGCTGGCGGTGCCGGTCGAGGCTTGGGTCGAACTGAGCGCGATCGCCTGCGAGGGATCGGGTGCGGTGCTTGCGATCGGCGATGTCGTCGTTCCCGAACACGGCCTGTCGATCGCGAGCGGTTATGATGACAGCTATCATCTGACGCCCGCGCGGTTGCTCCGCAATGCTTTGCTGCTCGGCTATCGCGGGCAAATTACGCATTATGTCGGGATGAGCCATTACATGCGGCTCGAGGCCAATTCGGGGGGCTATTACGTCAGTCTGGCGGGGAGCGTGCTCAACATAGCCGCGGCGGCGTGGCACCGGGATTTCGCGGTGAAGGCGAAGGCGCTTGGCTATGACGTGATCTGGTCGCTCAGTTACGAACTGTTCGATGCCTATTGCTGGGGCGACTGGAAGCAACGCGCGTGGGACGGATCGCCCGCGCTGACCGGCTGGTCGCCGCCCTCGACGCTGCTGTCGCCTGCGCATGGCGGGGCGATGGCGTATCTGCGGAGCGTGGCGGGGGCGTTTATCGGGATTGCGCTGGCGGCGGGACTGGCGCCCAAGTTCCAGGTCGGCGAGCCGTGGTGGTGGGTGCTGCCCGATGGCCGCCCGTGCCTGTACGACGCGGCGGCGCGCGCGGCGTTCGGCGGCAATCCAGTGCAGATCGCGGATCTGGCGAGCGTGACGAGTGCGGCGGAGCGCGCGTTGCTCGATGCGGCGGGGGTGGTGCTGGCGGCGTCGACCGCGGCGCTGGTGGGGGCGGTGCGCGGGGTTGCACCGGGGACGCAGACGCATTTGCTGGTGTATCTGCCGACCGTGCTCGCCGGCACGACGCCCGAGGCGAAGCGCGCCAACGTGCCGCTCGGCTGGGCAAGCCCTGCGTTCGATGTGCTGCAACTCGAGGATTATGATTTCGTCGTCGCGGGTGATGTCGCGGCGACCGCGCGGGGGGTGGCGGCGATGCAGGCGCGGCTGGGCTATGCCGTCGCGCAGACGCACTATCTCTCGGGCTTTGTGCTGCGGCCCGACCAGACCGCGGATTGGCGCGACATCGAAGCCGCCGCCGAGGCTGCGCGTGGGCGCGGTGTGGCGGCGACGTTCGTCTGGGCGCTGCCGCAGGTGGTGCGCGACGGGTTCGTGCATTTCGATCAGGGGGAGGACGATATGGACGCGTTCGACGACGTGCTGTTTCCGATCGCGCTGGGCAAGGAGGCGGAGGTCAGCCCCGAATTCTCGACCGCGATCGTGACGAGCGGCGGCGGGCACGAGGCGCGCAACGCGAGCTGGGCGGAGGCGCGGACGCGTTACGATGTCGGGCCGGGGGTGCGATCCGAAGCGGATATCGCGGCGTTGCTCGGCTTCTTCCGCGCGCGGATGGGGCCGGCGCGCGGGTTCCGGTTGCGCGATCCGTTCGACTCCAGTTCGAATGGGGGCGTGCCGACGCCGTTCGACCAGCGGATTGGGACGGGCGACGGGATCACGGTGCGGTTCGCGCTGACCAAGGCGTATGGGGCCACGCTGCGGCGGATCACGCGCCCGGTCGCGGGGAGCGTGCGCGTCGCGGTGGGGACGGGCGAGACGACCGCTTTCAGCGTCGTCGCGGGGGGCTGGATCGACCTCGACGCCGCGCCCGCAGCGGGGGTCGCGGTCAGCGCGGGGTTCCAGTTCGACGTGGCCGTACGCTTCGCCGAAGACCGGCTGAGCGTGACGCGCGCGACCTTTCTGGCGGGCACGGCGACAAGCGTCCCGCTGATCGAAGTGCGCGAGGATGCGGCGTGAGTTTCCTCGAGGGGACGCTCACGACGGTCGCCTTGTGCTGGCGGATCGAACGCTGCGACGGGATCGCGCTGGGGCTGACCGATCACGATCGCGACTTGCTGATCGACGGTCTGGTCCACCGCGCTGCGCCGGGGATGACGCCCTCGGCGATCCGGCGCAGCGACGGGCTGGATGCGGACACGATGGACATTACGGGCGCGCTGACGAGCGCGGCGATCACCGAGGCGGATCTGCTCGCGGGGCGGTGGGACGGGGCGCGGGTGACGCTGTTCGCGGTCGACTGGAGCGGGGCGGATGCGGGCCGCGTGCCGCTCGGGATCGGGACGATCGGTGCGGTGGAAACGCAGCAACAGGGTTTCACCGCCGAACTGCGTGGGGCGAGTGCCGCGCTGGAGCGACCGGTCGTGGAGCTGACGTCGCCCGAATGTCGTGCCGAGCTTGGCGATGTGCGCTGCCGCGTGCCGCTTGCCGGACGACGGCGGATGCAGCGCGTGATCGGGGTCGACGGGCAGACCGTGACGCTCGACGCGGTCGAACCGAGCGGGGATGCGTATGGCGGCGGCCTGCTGCGCTGGATCGGCGGGGCGAACAGCGGCTTGCAAGCCGCGATCGCCGCGTCCGATGGTGCGCACGTCACGTTGCGGAGCGATCCGGCGTTGCCGGTCGAGGCGGGTGATCTGGTCGAGCTGATCGAGGGGTGTGACAAGAGCCTGGCGACCTGCGCCGCGCGGTTCGGCAATGCGGCGAACTTTCGCGGCGAGCCGTATCTGCCCGGGATCGATCTTCTGACGCGTTATCCCGGCGC
This sequence comes from Sphingomonas sp. FW306-05-A, assembly GCF_058782275.1. NCBI lineage: Bacteria > Pseudomonadati > Pseudomonadota > Alphaproteobacteria > Sphingomonadales > Sphingomonadaceae > Sphingomonas > Sphingomonas sp. FW306-05-A. The sequence goes on along the minus strand of NZ_JBYSXN010000002.1, from coordinate 1,228,436 downwards.
ATGACGCCCAGGGATCGCGCCGTAGTTGCGGCGGCGCGGGGTGTGATCGGCGCGCGGTTCCGGCTGCAGGGGCGCGACCCGGCATTCGGGCTGGACTGCGTGGGCGTCGTCGCGGTCGCGTTGCGGGGTGCGGGATATGCGGGGGCGATCCCCGGCGATTATGCGCTGCGCGGGGGATGCGTCACCGAGATCGTCGCGCGGTTCGACGCGGCGGGGCTCGAACAGGGCACGACCCCGATGCCCGGCGGAATCGCGCTTTTCGACACCGGATGTGCGCAATGGCATTTGGCGGTGATCGTTCCGGGCGGGATCGTCCACGCCGATGCGATGCTCCGCCGCGTGGTCGAGCGACCGGGGCCGCCGCCGTGGACGGTGATCGGCTGCTGGCATCTTCAAGACGATCGGGGAGAGTGACCGATGGCGACGCTCGTTTTGACGGTCGTGGGGACGGTGATCGGGGGCCCGATCGGCGGTGCGATCGGCGCTGCCGTGGGGAGCGTGATCGATCACACTGTGCTGTTCCCGCCCCAGGGGCGCAGCGGGCCGCGCTTGTCCGCCTTGCAGGTCCAGACGTCGAGTTACGGCACGCCGCTCCAGCGGATCTTCGGGACGATGCGGGTCGGCGGATGCGTGATCTGGTCGACCGAATTGATCGAGAGCGCGGCGACCAGCAGCAGCGGAAAGGGGCAAGCGAGCCTGACCGCGTACAGCTATTCGGTCTCGTTCGCGGTCGCCTTGTCGGCGCGGCCGATCCAGCGGGTGGGGCGGATCTGGGCGGACGGCAAGCTGTTGCGCGGGGCCGACGGGGTGTTCAAGAGCGCGACCGGGTTCCGACTGCACCTGGGCGATGAAGACCAGGCGGTCGACCCGTTGCTGGCGGCGGCAGAGGGGGGCACGCTGACGCCTGCGCACCGCGGGCTGGCCTATGCGGTGTTCGAGCATCTCCAGCTCGCGGACTATGGAAATCGTATCCCGTCCCTGACGTTCGAGGTCGTCGCGGATGATGCGGCGGTGCCGATCGGGACGATCATCCGGGAACTGGCGGGGGGCGCGGTGACCGGTTCCGTCGATGCGCCTGATCTCACCGGGTTCGCGGCTTACGGCGACAGCGTGCGCAGTGCGATCGAACCACTTACGCAGGCGAGTGGCGCTTGGTTTGCGCCAGCGTCCGGCCTAAACGATGCGCGGCTGGTGCTGAGGGGCGGGATCGTTCCCGAGCGCGCGATCGACGATGGCGACGTGACCGCCGCAGGATCGCAATCCGCACGGGGGCGCAGCATCGCCGCGCTGGAGACGGTCGCGCGCGCCGTGACCGTGTCGCATTACGATCCGGCACGAGATTTTCAGATCGGGTTGCAGCGCGCGTGGCGGCCCGGGCCGGGCACGCGCGAGGATCGGCTCGAACTGGTCGCCGCGGTCGATGCCGGGGCCGCCAAGACGATCGCGGAACGGACGATCGCGCGCGGCGAAGCCGGGCGCGAGCGGCGCAGCGTGACGCTGGGGTGGGACGCGCTCGCATTATCCCCCGGCGCGTGCGTCACGATCCGCGGGGTGGCGGGTGTGTGGCGCGTCGCGCGCTGGGGGTTCGAGCGGCACGTCGTGACGCTCGAGTGCGTCCGGCTGGCCGCCAGGACCGCCGCGGCACGTGCGAGCCCGGGGCGGGTGCTGTCCGCGCCGGACCTGGCGGCGGGGACGACGCTGCTCGCGGTGGCCGAGATGCTGCCGTTCGACGACAGCGTGTTGACGTCGCCGCGCGTCACGATCGTCGCGGCGGGGACCCAACCCGGCTGGAGGCGTGCGGCGTTGCTCTACAGCCTAAATGACGGGCTGCACTGGATCAGCGCAGGAGCGACTGCCGCCGCGGGCGTGATCGGGCGGCTCGTGACGGTGCCGGGGGCCGGCGGTGCTGCGTTGGTCGATCGCGCCGGACGGTTCGTGGTCGATCTCGCGCATGGTGACATGACGTTGGAAAGCGCAACCGACGCTGCCCTGGCAGCGGGGGCGAACCTCGCGCTGGCGGGGGATGAGATCGTGCAATTCGGCACGGCGGAACAGATTGGCGCGACGCGTTGGCAGCTTTCGACGCTGTTGCGCGGACGTCGCGGGAGCGAACGCGTGATCGGTACGCAGGCCGTGGGGGATCGCTTCGCGCTGCTGACACCGCAAAGCACGATGACGCTCGATCTTCCCATGACCGCGATCGGCGGAACGGTGCGCATTCTTGCCACCGGCGTCGGCGATCTGACGGGGCCAGCCAGTGCCGTGCTGGCGGTGAACGGAGTTTCGGTCGTGCCGCTTTCGCCGGTTCTGTTGCAGTGCAGCGAAGTCGGTAACGGTAATGCCGTTCTGGCTTGGGTGCGCCGCAGCAGAAACGGGTGGCAGTGGCGCGATGGGATCGATGCGCCACTGGCGGAGGAACGCGAGGAATATCGGGTCACGTTCGGCGATGAAGCCGGCGCTCCGAGCGCGGTCACGGTCTCCCCGCGATGGACGTTGGCCGCTGCAGACCGGGGGAGCGGCCGGATGATCGCGGTCCGGCAGGCAGGCACCAACGGCGAATCTCCACCGGCGCGATTGTGGGTTCCCGGATGGGCAGGATGAAGGAACGCGATCATGAGCGACGACACGACGCCACGGCTGGCCTTGCCGTTTCTGCAGGCCGGGCAGGGTCAGAAGGAACTCACCCACAATGAATCGCTCGCGCTGCTCGATATTGCAGTGCAACCGATCGTCGAGGCGGTTGGATTGAACGTTCCACCGTCCGCCCCGCTCCCCGGACAATGCTGGATCGTCGGAGTCGCGCCGAGTGGCGCGTGGACGGGCCGGGGCGGGGCACTGGCGGGGTGGACCGCAGGCGGATGGCGGTTTCTTGCCCCCGCCGACGGCATGTCCGCGTGGAGTATCAAAGATTTATGCGTCGCCCGTCATGTCGCGGGGCAATGGGAGGTGGGAACCGTGCGGGCGCGACGGCTTCTGATGGACGGCGTACAGGCGCTGGACGTACCTCAAGCGGCGATCGCGGCACCGTCCGGCGGCACCGTTAGTGACCTTTCTGCACGCCAGACAATCGGCGAGATTATCGCCGTATTGCAGCATCATGGACTGATATTAAGCCCCGCATAACTGCCAATTGCTGTGGCATTTCAGCAACAGATCCTGGCATTTGTTCGCTTGCGCGGAAACCTTCCATTGGGTAGGGAGTTTGCGCTGTCCGAGTGACAACCAGAAGAAGGGGTTTTTTTATGCGGAAGCTAGCCGTTACCATGGCGCTTGCGACCACCGTTCTTGCCACACCAGCCCTCGCCCGCGACAAGTCGTGGTACGTCGGTGTCGACGGTGGTGGCATGATCGTCGAGGATATCAAGTTCAACATCGCAGGCGCTAACAACGCAGGCAACGTCGATCATCACTACGGCTACGACGTCGATGGTGTGATCGGTTACGATCTCGGCATGTTCCGCGTTGAAGCCGAAGTCGGCTACAAGTCGGCAGCAGTCGATGGCTACCGTTCGACGACCGCAACCACGGTTGGCGGCACGACGTTCGTTCCGGGCACCTACAACGGTGCAAACGGCCGTACCTCGGCACTCAGCTTCATGGTCAATGGCCTGCTCGACTTCGGTGACGATGACGGCATCCAGGGCTTCGTCGGCGGCGGTGTCGGTGCAGCTCGCGTCAAGGGTCGTTACGACATCTCGGGCAACACCCAGTTCCTGAACGACAGCGACACGACCTTCGCCTACCAGGGCATCGCCGGTGTTCGCGCGCCGATCAGCAACCATGTCGACGCGTCGCTGAAGTATCGCTTCTTCACCGCCGACAAGGTCCGCCTGATCGACGTTTCGGGTCGCCAGTTCGACAGCAAGTTCCGTACGCACAGCCTGCTCGCAGGTCTGACGTACAACTTCGGCGAGCCTGCAGCTCCCCCGCCGCCGCCGGAGCCAGCAGCTCCGCCGCCGCCGCCGGAACCCGCAGCTCCGCCGCCCCCGCCGGCACCGGTTTGCTCGCCTGGTCCGTTCATCGTGTTCTTCGAATGGGACAAGTCGGACGTTACGCCTGAGGCAGCTGGCATTCTCGACAACGCGATCGCCCAGTACCAGAACTGCGGTAGCGCACGTGTCATGCTCGCAGGTCACACCGACCGTTCGGGCGCGGCATCGTACAACGTCGGCCTGTCGCAGCGTCGCAATGACTCGGTTCAGGCTTACCTGTCCGCGCATTCGATCCCTGCTGGCGTGATCACCTCGGAAGCGTTCGGCGAGAGCCGCCCGCGCGTCGAGACCGCAGACGGTGTTCGCGAAGTGCAGAACCGTCGCGTGGAAGTCACGTACGGTCCGGGTTCGGGCAACTAAGCTCGAAGCCTTACGGCGAAAAGATCGAGGGGATCGGCTACGGCCGGTCCCCTTTTTCTTTGTCCTCGAAAGACGGGACGTTGCGCGGACGGGACTATTTCGGTGCAGCGCGATATCGCCGCCGCTGGCAATTTGCCGTGCGTACGGCTAACGGGGCACATGTCGGGCGGGCATGCGTCAAATGGTTGCGATGTGGCGATTGAATGCCATTGCACGCGTACCATGCGCTCACCCGTCGCCATTGCTCGCGGCATTCAGGGGACACGCTATGCGGATTACGATGATTGGTTCGGGCTATGTCGGCCTGGTATCCGGAGCCTGTTTCTCGGACTTCGGCCATGACGTGATCTGCGTCGACAAGGATGCATCCAAGATCGAGGCGCTCGAAGCCGGGCGGATGCCGATCTTCGAGCCGGGCCTCGATACACTGGTCGCGACCAATGTTGCCGCGGGTCGTCTCAAATTCACCACCGATCTGCACGCGGCGGTCCGCGGCGCGGATGCCGTGTTCATCGCTGTCGGAACACCCTCGCGGCGCGGCGATGGCCATGCCGATCTTACCTATGTGTTTGCAGCGACCCGCGAGATCGCCGAGGCGATCGACGGGCCTGTCGTGGTCGTGACCAAGTCGACGGTTCCGGTCGGCACGGGCGACAAGGTCGAGGAAATCCTGCTCGAGCTGGCCGGTGATTTCCCGATCGCGGTCGTTTCCAACCCGGAGTTCCTGCGCGAAGGCGCCGCGATCGGCGACTTCAAGCGACCCGACCGGATCGTGATTGGCACCGAGGACGAGCGGGCCAAGGACGTGATGCGCGAGGTCTATCGCCCGCTGTATCTCAACGAGAGCCCGATCCTGTTCGTCGGGCGTCGCACGTCCGAGCTGATCAAATATGCGGCGAATGCGTTCCTCGCGACAAAGATCACCTTCATCAACGAGATCGCCGACCTGTGCGAAGCGGTGGGGGCGAACGTCCAGGACGTTTCGCGCGGGATCGGGCTCGACAAGCGGATCGGGTCCAAGTTCCTCCACGCAGGCCCGGGCTATGGCGGGTCGTGCTTCCCCAAGGATACGCTCGCACTGCTCAAGACCGCGGAGGATTATGAGACCCCGGTCCGGATCGTCGAGGCGGTCGTCCAGGTGAACGACAACCGCAAGCGCGCGATGGGCCGCAAGGTCATCAAGGCGCTCGGCAACGAGGCCAAGGGCAAGACAGTCGCGATCCTCGGGCTTACCTTCAAGCCCAACACCGACGACATGCGCGACGCGCCCAGCCTTGCGATCATTCAGAGCCTGCTCGATGCCGGAGCCACCGTGCGGGCGCATGACCCCGAAGGCATGGACATCGCCAAGACCGTCCTTCCCGGCATCACCTATTGCGGCGATGCCTATGAAGCGGCGACCGGTGCCGACGCGATCGTCATCGTCACCGAGTGGGACATCTATCGCGCGCTCGATCTCAAGCGGCTTTCGACGATCATGACGTCCAAGGTCATGGTCGACCTGCGCAACGTCTATCCCTCGGCCGACGTCGAGCGCGCGGGCTTCGCGTACAGCGCGGTCGGGCGCTAAGGCTCAGGCTGGATCCGGCGTGGCGAGGGCACCGCCTAGCCACGCCGGAACCAGCGCATCACCGAGGGCTTCGACCCGGCGCAATTCGACCATCAGCCCGAGCTCGGGATAAGTCGCGCGAGTCCGGTCGCCGGGTTCGGTCAGCGGCGCGACCACGAGGCGGCGGTTGACCTTTGCACGGTGGTGCATCCGGGCGGTGTTTTCCTGGCCAGTGTAACACCCCTTGGTAAAACTGACTCCGCCGAGTTCGCGCGCATTGGTTTCCAGCCACAGCGTCTGGTCGCTGCCGAGTTCGGCCTGGCCTTCGGTCACGCCGAACGACAGGCGATGTTCGAGCCATCCCGTGGCAGGCTCGGCTGGCGCACCGAGCCAGCGTCGTCCAAGCTCGGCGCGCCGCGGGTCGCTGACGCCCGTATCCCCGTCCGGGGACCAATGAACCGCCCCCGGCGTGGGTTCGATCGTGATCGCCCGGCGCAGACGGTACATTGACAGGCGTCTGGCGAGCGCCTCGGCGGCGGTCGCTTCGCAATCGATCAGGATCGCGTCGCCGTCCGCCCACAGCAGAAAATCGAACAGCGCCTTGCCCTGCGGGGTCAGCAACCCGCCCCAGCGCGGTGCCGCCGCGTCGAGCGTGGCGACGTCCTGCGTGATCAGGCCCTGCAGGAAGCCGCGGGGATCATCGCCCGCGACGCGCAGCAGCGCACGATCGGCCAGCATGGTGCCGGACGAGATGCTGTCGGATCGTGCGGGAAGGGTGGTTTCGGTCATGCTGACGAGATAGGACGCCGTGAGGCTTTGCATAAGAGGCAGTTATGGCAGCGTACGATCTGATCCTGAAGAATGGCACGGTGCATTTGCCGAGCGGCCCGGCGGAAATCGACGTGGGCGTGGTGGCCGGGCGGATCGTCGCGCTCGGATCGCTGCGCGGCGATGCGGGCGAGACGATCGATTGCACCGGGCTCGACGTTCTGCCGGGCGTGATCGACACGCAGGTGCATTTCCGCGAGCCCGGGCTGGTCCACAAAGAAGACCTGGAAAGCGGCGCACGCGCGGCGGTGCTGGGCGGGGTGACCGCGGTGTTCGAGATGCCCAACACCAAGCCCAATACCGACTCGGCGGACGCGATCGGCGACAAGCTCGCGCGCGCGCATCACCGGATGTGGTGCGACCATGCGTTCTATGTCGGCGCGACCAACCATAACGCTGCCGATCTGGCCGAACTCGAACGTCTGCCGGGGACCGCCGGCGTCAAGATCTTCATGGGCGCGTCGACCGGTGATCTGCTCGTGTCCGAAGATGCGCGGCTGGCCGAAGTGCTGGCATCGGGGCATCGCCGCGTCGCGATCCATGCCGAGGACGAAGCGCGGATGAACGCGCGCGCGGGTGAGCGGATCGCAGGCGATGCCGCGTCGCATCCGGTATGGCGCGACGACGAGAGCGCGCTGCTCGCGACGAAGCGGATCCTGGGGCTGGCGCGGGCGGCCCGGCGGCGGATCCATGTGCTGCACGTCACCACGCCGGCCGAGCTGGCACTGCTCGGGCAGAACAAGGACATCGCGAGCTGCGAAGTGACGCCGCAGCATCTGACGCTCGCGGGCGAGGAAGCCTATCCGCGGTTGGGGACGCTGGCGCAGATGAACCCGCCGATCCGCTCGGGCGAGCATCGCGACGGGTTGTGGAAGTGGCTGCAGCAGGGAGTCGTCGATATCCTCGGGTCGGACCACGCGCCGCATACGCTCGAGGAGAAATCCAAGCCTTATCCCGACAGCCCGAGCGGGATGCCCGGGGTGCAGACGTTGTTGCCGCTGATGCTCAACCATGTGGCAGAAGGGCGGACGACACTGCAACGTGTGATCGACCTGACGAGCGCGGGGCCGCAGCGGGTGTTCGGGATCGTCGGCAAGGGACGGATCGCGGTCGGTTACGACGCGGATTTCTCGGTCGTCGACCTGAAGGCGCGTTGGACGATCGAGCAGGACTGGCTCGCGTCTCGGTGCGGATGGTCGCCGTTCACGGGAATGTCGGTGACGGGCCGCCCGGTGGGCACGATCGTGCGCGGCAACCGCGTGATGTGGGATGGCGCGCTTGCGAACGCTGCGATCGGCGAGCCGATCCGGTTCGAGGCGATCGATTTCGGCTGACCGCCAGAGAGCTGACCACCAAAGAATAGGGGGACCGGAAAACCGGTCCCCCGTATCCGTCTTACTTCTTGCCGCGCAGCGTGTTGATGAGCGCGAGACCGATCGTGCCGACCAGTGCTGCAGTCGCCCACGGCTTTGCGCGCGCGAACTCGCGTGCCTGATTGATCAGCGGGCCCGGGCCCGTCGCAATCGCGTCCTGCGCTGCGCCGATCGCCTTGTTGACGCCGCCAGTAACCTGATCCGCAACGCCTTCACCCTGCAGCTTCGAGCTGCCGGTCAGATTGCCTGCTGCTTCCTTGAGCGAGCCGGTGACGTTCTGGGCTTCGCCCTTGAAGGTGTTCTCGTTCATCGTTGGTTCCTTTCATACACGGCCATGCCGACGAGGCATGGTTCGGGAGCGCAACGGTTGAAACGCGTGCTGGTGCCATCGAAAAACGACCGCTTTGCTACTTATCGGTAAATCGCTTCACTTTGACGGGGAGATCCTTTCCCTTGGTACGGCGCGAGGGAACCTGCACCGGATGCTTCTTTTTCCACTCGGCGAAGGTCATCGGGCCATCGGGGGTGTCGATCAGGATCTCGTCGGTCGGTTCGGTCATGCGCGGGTCTCCCGGTTGGCAAAGGGCCAGTCGATGACGCGTCCGGCGAACAGCGCCCACCAGACGATCACCGGCTGAAACGCCAGACGCGGGATATGGTACCACAGGCTGAGCCCGCCGGTGCCGTGGGTGATGTAATCCACCGCATGTTTGACGTTGGCGGGATAGACGCACACCGCATAGGCGGCGAGCATCGCGCCCGCCCACCAGCGCAGCCGCGGCACATACAGGCCGATCGCGCCGGCGATCTCGCACAGCCCCGTCGCCATGATGACGAACGGCGCAAAGGGTACCCAGGCGGGGGTAATGCCGAGGAAGGGTGCCGGAACGAACACGTGGAGGATTCCCGCTGCCAGATAGGCAAGTGCGAGCAGCGCGCGCAGGATGTTCCGGATCATGCGGTCCGCGTCGTCGCTGCGGCGCGCTGCGTGATCAGAACGGGAACCACTTCGACGTCTTGCTGAACTTCATATAGCCGATGTTGACGCCCTGCCGCCAGCCGACCCCGAGCCGGATCGGGATCAGCACGGTATTGCCCCGGCGCAGATAGGTGGCGGCAAACCCGCCGACGAAATAGACGCGCCCTTCCGCCGCCGGGAAGCGGTGGAACAGCTCGGCCGAATCATACAGATTGTAGACCAGCACGAACACCTTGTTGGCATCGCCACCCAGATCGAAACCGACCGACGGTCCCGTCCAATACACCGGCTGCTCGCCCTCGACCTTGTGGAACATCGTGCCCTTGCCATAGCGCAGGCCTACGACAAACGCGCCCGAGGCCTCGCGCCCGGAGATATAGGCGTTGGGCTGTCCCTGTTCCTTGAGCGTGCGCTCCAGGATCCCGGCAAGCCCTGACGCGCCCTTGCCGAACGTGCCCTCGGCCGCGGCGAGCAGTTCGCCTTGCTGGAAGGTCTGGCTTTGCGCGGCGGACGCATCGGCACCCGCGCGAGCGCCATCCTGTGCCGCGACATCGGCCGGGTTCGGCTGCGGTGCGCCCGAGCCGTTTGCAGGCGGATCGGGGTAGCGCGGGGAGGACGGTGTGCCGGGCTGCTGCTGCGGATAGGCCGCCTGGGGGTAGGGCGGGGGTGCGCCGCTGTCCGACGGATAGGCATTTTGCGGCGTATCGATCGCCGTCGTCGTGGCCGGTGCCCGCGTACGCGCGGTGGTGCCGGTGGCGGTGCTGGACCGGGAAAGGTCCGAATCGATCGGCTGGTTGGGATCGATCGTCCGCACCTGTGCACCCAGCGGGACTGTCGCGAGCACAAGTGCCAGCATCGTCCCGACCTTCGGGACCGCAAACCAACCCACGCGCATCGTCATTCTCCCCAACAGCATCACCGACCGTAGCGCGCCATGACATGACGCGACAATGAACGCCACGACGGGCTGAGTCGATTTCACGTCGGATGTCGTGCAAACCGCCTGTTGATCCCTGCGAACAGCGCGGCTATAGAGCCACCTCGCCGTGACCTGGAGACGTGGGTGAGTGGCTGAAACCAACGCTTTGCTAAAGCGTCGTACGGGAAACCGTACCGAGAGTTCGAATCTCTCCGTCTCCGCCAGTCCGCTGCATCCTCCGAAACCGACACCCTGACGCCTCGGCATTCCCACTGCGGGCGTGCGGAACCGATCGGATTGTGATCGCTCCCGTCGTCGGTACCAGGGAGCCGCGCGATCAGCGCCATTCGTCCCGAACGCGTGACCAGATGCGCGCCGCGCAGACCGAGATCCTCCCCCCGAAAGACCTACGTCAAACACCCCATTGGCCAGTTTTGCCCCGCCCCCATAGGTCGTCCTGATTGGGGTGATAAAAACCGAAGCCGGCATGCGCTTGGGAGGGGATCAGAATTTCTCGCATTTCTGAGGCCAAAAGGGGGAATGATGTCCGCTACGTTCAAGATCAAGGCACTATTGCTTACCGCGAGCACGCTTGGTGGCGTGTTCGGTGTTGTTCCTGCATTCGCCCAGACCGAAACACCCGCGCCTGCCCCCGAACCCGTCGGCGACGACACCGATTCGATCATCGTCACCGGAACGCGGCGCGCGACGTCGCTGTCGGACGTGCCGATCAACATCATTGCGGTCGGCAGTGCACAGCTTGATACCCAGCGAATCTATGACATCCGCGGGCTTGCCGATTTCACCCCCGGCGTGACGATCAACCAGACCGGGCCGCGTGCCACGGGCACGGTCGTGCTGCGCGGGCTTTCCGCCAACGACACCAGCGATTTCGGCAACAACCGCGACAATGCGGTCGCCATCTATCTCGGCGAAGTGCCGCTGTATCAGGATTTCAAGCTGCTCGATCTCGAGCGCGTCGAAGTGCTGCTCGGGCCGCAGGGGACGCTGTACGGCGCGGGGACGCTCGCCGGGGCGATCCGCTATATTCCGCGACGCCCCGATACCAATAATTTCAGCGTCGATGCGCACGTTCGCGGATCGACCGTCGCGCAGGGCAGCCAGTTCGGGTTCCAGGGCGACTTCACCGTCAACTTGCCGATCATTCGCGATCATGTCGCGCTGCGCAGTACCGCGGGCTATTATTACGAGCCCGGATTCATCGATTACCCGTTCCTGTTGCAGAATCCCGGCACCTCGCTGCCGCAGCCAAGCGGCGCGTTCGACGAGACGGTGACGCAGCAACAATATCAGGACAATTTCAAACGCGCGAAGGACGTCAATTTCGAGCGGACCTGGACGACGCGCAACACGCTGCTGCTCGAGGCGAACGAGAATCTCAAAGGCTATCTGACCTTCGGTTTCCAGCAGACCAAGACCAATGGCCGCCAGTCGAACGGTGCCTTCACCTTCAACACGGGCAAATATGAGGGGCCGTGGCGCTATCTCGAGCCGTCGGATCGGCGCGCCTATCTGTATGCGTTCGAGCTTCAGGCCAATCTCGGCCATATCGCGCAGCTCGTCTCCTCGACCGCGTACACGTTGCAGCGGACCAACGGTGTGTCGGACAACACCGATCTGCTGCTCGATCTGAACTACAGCTACGAGTCGTTCCCGGCGTTCTCGTCCTACGCCAACAACTCGACCCGCAATGAGCAGTTCACCCAGGAACTGCGGCTGGTGTCGACGCATGGCGGACCGTTCAGCTGGACGCTGGGGGGGTTCTACAATCATTTGAAGAACGCCGGGGATCGCCAGGAATATACCCCGGGCTTCGCCAATTTCATTGACTCGCCGCGCGTCGACGATCTCGAATATATTTCCTTCTTCGACAATTCGAACAAGGAGAAGGCGGTCTTCGGCGAAGCGACGCTCAAGCTGACTCCGGCGTTTCAGGTCACCGGCGGCGTGCGCTATTACAAATATGACGCGACCGCGCGGGGCGGGACCGACCTGCCATTGTTCGGCGGCGGGCTGACGCGGACGCCCTATCCGCTGATCCAGTTCGCGCCGTCGCGGATCGGTTCGGGCAAATCGAGTTCGGACGGCGTGGTGTACAAGGCCAACGCCTCGTACAAGTTCCGCCCGGGGTTGATGGTCTATGGCACCTATTCGACCGGCTACCGCATCGGGGGGCCGAACACGGTCGCGCCGTGCATCTTGCCGCTGCAACCCGGCCAGAATGTCTGCGCGCTCGCCAACGAGCAATTCTACGGACCGGACAAGACGTACAATAAGGAAATCGGCGTCCGCGGGACCTTCTTCGACGGGCGGCTGGTGCTCAACCTCGACGCCTATCATATTGCATGGCGCGGGCTGCAGGTCGGTAGCCAGACGATCAACGGCGCGGTCGGAATCACCACCAACGCAGGGGCGGCAGTCTCGAAAGGCGTCGAGTTCAATGGTACCGCGAGCCTGAGCGATCGGCTCAAGCTGAGTGCGACCTATGCCTATACCGATGCGCATCTGACGGAGAACGCGCCGGGGCTGATCGTCGTCAACAACGATACGTTCGACGCGCTCAAGGGAGATCGCCTGCCCGGATCGCAGAAACATGCGGGGAGTGTCGCGGCGACCTATACGATCCCGCTGGCGAACGATGCGGACATCGCGCTGAACTGGGCGCTGACCTATCATGGCGACGTGTTCACCAAGACCGGCAACCGCGGGTACGGCGAGGTCATCCCCGATTACGTGCTCAACCGGGCGTCGCTCACCTATCGCACCAAGCGGTATGATTTCAGTCTCTACGCGCTCAACATGTTCGATGTGTATGCGGTAAGCTCGGTCGGCAACGATTTCAGCAAGATCGGCGCGCTCAACCAGGATTACGGGATTTCACGGCGGTTCTACAGCTATTCGGTCGTCACGCCGCGGACGGTCGGGGTCGAGGCAAGGCTGCACCTGTAACGGGCCGTCTGAGGCGTGCTGTCGGCACGCCTCAGACGGCAATCCCCGCGTCGTCGAAGAAGCGCCGCACCGGTGCCAGCGCGGTTTCGTGCGCGCGCCAGCGTTCGACCGAATCGCGGTAGATCGGGCGGCGCACCTGCGCGGCGCTGGGGGTGGCGACCGCGGCGGTGTTGGTGTGGAAGGCGAGCGCGGAATCGGTCCAGTCGATCCCGCAATGCGCGAACAGGCGGCGGCTCTCGCCTTCCTGGTCCGCGACAAGATCCTCATAGCCGAGCTGCAGGATCCGCCCGGGCACCAGTGTTTCCCAAAACGCCATCAACCGGTCGAACCGCGCGAAATAGCGTGCGGTGTCGAGCAGGTCGTGGCTGTAGGCGTAATAGCTCGAGGTCGTTGCGAACAGGTTCTTGTAGTTGCTCCACACTGTGTCCATCGGATTGCGGCGCAGGCACACGATCCGCGCGCTCGGCAGCGCGCGTGCGATGTGGCCGATGTACAGGAAGTTCGCGGGCAGCTTGTCGATGAAGCGTCCGTCGCTGCGCCGACGATGCTGCGCCGCATGCGCCATATAAGCGCGGCCGACCGCATCGGGGGAGAGCGTGCCCGAAGCGGCGATCGTCTCGGGATCGGTGATCAGCCGTGACCGCGTGCCGCCAAGTTGCTTGACCGCAAGCGGCATCGCCTGAAGTTCGCCCGCGCTGTGGATGTCGGGGTGCGACGACAGGATCCGGTCGACCAGCGTAGTGCCGGTCCGCGGCATGCCCGTGATGAAAATGGGCGAGTCCTCGACCCCGCTCGGCCCGTCGAAGAAACCGGGTTTGCGGAAACTCGTCTCGATCGCGTCGAAGATCGCCGCATCGTTTGCAAAATCATAGGCGATCCGCGCCTTGTGTGCGGCATTGGCGGCGGACAGATGCCGGAAGGCGGGTTCCGCCGCGCCGATATCGTCATATTCCTTGGCCAGCGCATAGCGGATGCGCAGCGTGTCGTCGGCGGGTGGGCCGCTCGCGAGCACCGCTTCCAGGCGATCGATATGGTTCGCCGCCGGGGTCGCCTTGGCGAGCCCCGACAGCGCATAATGCGCGCGTCCGTCGCGCGGGGCTTGGCGCAACAGGAGCTCATATTGCGCCGCCGCGTCGACTGCGCGCCCGAGAAACCCCAGCGCCAGCGCCAGATTGTAGCGATAGTCGAAACTGCCGCCGTCCAGCGCGACCGCGGGTTCGAAGCAGCGCAGCGCGGCGTGATGATCCCCCAACCGTGCATGGATGCAGCCGATCGTGTCATAGGTCAGCGCATCTTCGGGCCCCGCGGCGAGCGCCGCCTCCGCCGCCGCGCGCGCATCGCCATCGCGCCGCACGAGGATCAGCAGCCGTGCCTGCTGCGCCAGATATTCGGCACGCGGCGCGGCGGCGATCGCCGCCTCCAGCCGCGCGATCCCCGCGCTCACGCGCCCTTGAACCGCATCCGCAAGCCCGAGCAGGAACGCCACTTCGGCCGGGTCCGTAATCCCGGCGGCGATCTGCCGCGCGCGGTCGGCATTTCCCGTGCCGATCGCCTGCCGCGCCGCGGCGCTTCTGGGGTCTTTCATACCGTCGTCCGATCCACCGGTCAGCTCGCCAGCGTCTTGACCGCGGCGGCGGCGGCGGAGGCGCGGTTCTCGATCCCCATCTTCTCGAACACCTGTTCGAGATGCTTGTTGACCGTCCGCGGGCTGATCCCGAGAATTTCGCTGATCTCGCGGTTCGCCTTGCCGCGGCTGATCCACAACAGCACCTCGGCCTCGCGGTCGGTCAGCCCGTGGCGCGTAGCGAGCAGGCGTTCTTCGGCACCATCGAGCGTTTCGGCGAGACGGAACAGCCATTCGTCCGGTCCGCTGCGCGTGAGCAAGGTAAATTCGAGTTCGCCCCCCGGGATCGCGTGCCGGAACGGGCGGAGGTCTTCGCTCTCCATCAGCCGCAACAGCGCCGCGACCACGACCGGCGGCAGCGCCTCGTCCTCGAGATGCGCCATCAGGATCGTGATCGTGCGCGGCGTCGACCACAAAATCCGGCCCGCCCCGTCGAGCGCGAGCAGCGAGCGCCCGCTCTGGTCTAGCGCGGCCTGGCTGCGCTGGGTGATCCGGGCATTGCCGAGATGGACCTGGATGCGGGCGAGCAGTTCCTCGACCACCACCGGTTTCTGCACATAATCGACCCCGCCCGCGGCCAGCCCACGCAGCACGTCCTTGGTTTCGGTCAGCCCGGTCATGAAGATCACGGGGACGCCTGCGAGCCGGGGGTCGGCCTTGATCCGCTGCGTCGTGGCGAACCCGTCCATTCCGGGCATCATCGCATCCATCAGGATCAGATCCGGCACGACCAGTGCAACCGTCTGCAGCGCGTCGGCCCCGTCGCCCGCGACGAGCACGGTCATTCCCGCCGCCTCAAGCGTCGCCGTGACGAAGCTCAACGATTCGAGCGTATCGTCGACCACGAGGACGGTTGCACCCGTCTGGCAGGGGACCGGCTCAGCCAAGGGAGTTCAACAGCCCGAGATAGGATTTGAGATCGAACCGGCGGAGATGGTCGCGCAGTTGATCGACCACCACGGCGCTTTCGGGATGGTCGGATGCAAGCGAGTCGAGCGCAACCTCGCTGTCGCGGACATGCCCGATCTGCCCGAGATAGCGCAACCGCGCGATGGTCACACTGGCGGCGCTGAGGTCTGGCACTGCGATGGGGGCAGGGGGCGGCGCGACGCCGGATGGCTCACCCGATTGCCAGTCGATCCCGAGTTGTGCGGCGATTGCGTCGAGCAGCGCTTCCAGCTCGACCGGCTTGAGGATAAACCCGTCATGCGCCGCCGCCCCGTCGCCACCTGCGGCGAATTCGTGCGCGTTGGCCGACACCAGCAGGATCTTGAGCCGGCCCACGGCCGCAAGCGGTATCCCGCCATCCTCGATCGCGCGGAGCCGGCGTGCGACGTCCCACCCGCTCAGGTCGCGCATCTGGATATCGAGCAAGACCAGATCGGGCTGACAGCGCAGCGCGAGATCGATCCCCTCGGCACCGCCCGACGCGGCATAGACGCCGAAACCGAGCGGCCGCAGCAAGCCTTGCAGCACCGCCAACTGGGCGGGGTCGTCGTCGATCGCGAGGATCGTGCGGGGGGCACCGCTATAGCCCGTGATCGACCGCCGCCGCGCGGTCGCCACCGAGACGTCGCGCGCCTCGCTGAGCATCACGCGCAACCGGAACCGGCTTCCGGCGTCGGCGGTGCTCGTTACCGATACGTCGCCCCCCATCAACTGCGCGAGCACGCGCGTGATGGCCAGGCCGAGCCCGGTTCCGGGCTGGCCGTGCGCAACGTCCGAACTGCCACGGTCGAACGGTTCGAAGATGCGCTCGAGGTCAGCGGGGGGAATGCCGATTCCGGTATCCGCGATCTCGAACGTCGCGATCATGCCGCTATAGCGGACCGACAAGGTGATCGTCCCCACAGGCGTATATTTGATCGCGTTGGACAGCAGGTTGACGAGGATCTGGCGCAGCCGCTTCTCGTCGGCGCGGACGTAAGCGGGGAGATTGCGGGGTGCCGCATAATCGAGCTGCAATCCCTTGGCCTCGGCCTGCACGCGGAACATCGCGACGATCGCGTCGAGGAATTCGGGAAGCGGCACGACATCGCGGGCAAGCGTCATCACCCCGCTTTCGATCCGCGAGATATCGAGCAGCCCGTCGACGATGTTGGTCAGATGTTCGGCCGAGCGCCGGATGACGCGGGCCGCCTCGGCAGGATCGATCGCGCCTGCCCGTTCCAGCAACTGGCCGTAGCCGTAGATCGCGTTGAGCGGTGCGCGGATTTCGTGACTGACCCCGACCAGATAGCGGGTCTTGGCGAGGTTCGCGGCTTCGGCGGCATCCCTTGCCTTTTGCAACGCGGCCTCCGTGTCGTGGAGACGGGCAACTTCGTCGGTCAGGTGCCGGATTTGCGCGTCGCGATGGTCCACGTCGCGCCGCTGCGTCCGCACGCGGACGAACAGCATGGCGGTCAGCCCCGTCAGCACGACGATCGCGACAAGCGCGATCGTCCACCAGGAGATGCCCGAGACGGTCAAGCGCATCGCTCGCTGAACATGGCAGATCCGGGCGATGGGATCATGGCGCGGGTTTCGCGGGGCGCGGATAGACGATGAAATCGCCCTGGCTGGCGATCGCCGGGGATTTCGCCATGCCGTGGACCGCCGCTTGCAACCGCGTGATGGCGGATGCCGGGAGTTCCAGCGGATGTTCGTCGGGATGCGTGGCGGCTTCCATCGGATAGTCCTTGCCCGCGACATTGGTCATTTCGATGTGCGTCCCCAGCAGCATCGCGACCGGATGGGTGCGGGCGAAGGCGGCGACGCGGTCGGCGCTTGCCACGAAAGTGGGGAATTGGTCGACGGGTACATACAGCCTGCCCGCGTATAGCATGTCGCCCGAGAAAAGCAGACGGGTGCGCGGGTCGTACACCATTATATGGGCGGGCTCGTGTCCCGGCGTGGGAAGGATCGACAGCGCGCGCCCGCCGAGGTCGAAGGTCGCGATATCGTCCGGCCAATGCGCCACGCCGAAGAAGCTGGCTACGGCTTCGGGTTTTAGACCGACGACGACGGTGTCGGGCCGGCCAACGAACTCGCCGTCCTCCTGATGATGGTCGCCGTGGCCGTGCGAATGCGCGACGACCAACGGGATCGACGTTCGCTTGTGATCGGCAAGCCAGCGCGCGATCACCGCATCCACCGTCGGCCGAATCGCCAGACCACCCGCGCCCGTGTCGAGCAGCAGTGCGCGGTCGCGACCGAACAGCAGATACAGGAACGGTGCCTCGAAATTGGTGTGGACCGACTGCCGGATGACGAACGTATCCGCATCGTACCGCTGGACCTGCATCTTGGGTTCGGACTGCGTCGTGCCGTCGATCCAGTGCGCGAACCGGTGCGTGTTCGACACCGCGGGAGCAGAGGCGAGCGCGATCGTGGCAGCGAGCATCGGCGCGGCGAGCAGGGCAGTGATGCGATAACCAACCGGCATGCTTCGATCTCCTGCCCCTGTGTCGCGCCCCCCGTGTCGACCCTCTGTGTCGACGAGATGCACGAAAGGGATGGCGCTCCGTGTGCGACATAACTATGGTTTATTACGGATCGGATCAAACGTAATATTGCCGGCAGCAAAGATAGGCCGGGTGTTTTGCGCTAACCTACTGTGGAGACTTGATAATGCCTCACTGGTTCCACAAAGCACGAATCGCTGCCCTGGTCGGGTTGTCGGTGCTGGTGACGTCGTGCGGGCAGCAGGCCGCCGCGCCCAAGGCGCGCACCGAGTTCACCATCGGCTGGTCGATCTATGCCGGATGGATGCCCTGGCCCTATGCACAGCGCGCCGGGATCGTGAAGAAATGGGCTGATAAATACGGCATCAAGATCAACATCGTGCAGGTCAACGATTACGTCGAATCGGTGAACCAATATACCGCGGGCAAGCTCGACGGCGTGACCGTGACCAACATGGACGCGCTCACCATTCCCGCGGCGGGGGGCAAGGACACCAGCGCAGTCATCATCGGCGATTATTCGAACGGCAATGACGGCATCGTGCTCAAGAACGCCCGGTCGATCGCGGACATCAAGGGCCGCAGTGTCAATCTGGTCGAGCTGTCGGTGTCGCATTATCTGCTCGCGCGCGCACTCAGCACCGCCAACCTCGCGCTAACCGACGTCAAGACCGTCAACACCACCGATGCCGACATCGTCGGCGCATTCGCGTCGCCGGGCGTCACCGCCGCGGTCGCGTGGAACCCGCAGCTCAACGAGATGAAGGCCGCACCCGGCGCGACGCTGGCGTTCGATTCGTCGAAGATCCCGGGCGAGATCCTCGATCTGCTCGTCGTCGACAAGGCGACGCTCGCGGCCAACCCCAACCTCGGCAAGGCGCTCGTCGGGATCTGGTACGAGACGATCACGTTGATGCAGCGGCAGGACGCGCAGGGTAAGGCGGCGCGCGCGGCGATGGCCAAGC
This sequence comes from Sphingomonas sp. FW306-05-A, assembly GCF_058782275.1. Classification (NCBI taxonomy): domain Bacteria; kingdom Pseudomonadati; phylum Pseudomonadota; class Alphaproteobacteria; order Sphingomonadales; family Sphingomonadaceae; genus Sphingomonas; species Sphingomonas sp. FW306-05-A. The sequence goes on along the minus strand of NZ_JBYSXN010000002.1, from coordinate 1,209,434 downwards.
TTGCCGGATCGACGCCCGCCTCCTTCGATGCGCAGCTCTCCACCACGCATCTGTACGCAACGCCGGGCGAAGGCGTTGCCGCGGCAACCGCGCCGGATCTCGTCACGACGATGACGCGAGTGCGCGACTTCAGCTTCTCCAAGGGGTTGTTCGGCCCGGGCGCGACGTCGAAGGATGCGGTCGGGATCGCGTTTCCTGCAGGGAAAACGCTCGGTGATCCGGCGCGTGTGACGCTGCGGTTCGACCCGACGTTCATGAAGCTCGCCGCCGACGGCAAGCTGTAAGGGCGCGCTGATGGTGCGACTGGTCAACATCCGCCCGAGCCGACGAGTCGCGGCGATGCTCGGTGCCGCCCCGCTGGTGTTGCTCGTGCTGGCCTATCTGCTCGCCTCGGCCAGCCGCCACGCGCTCAATCCCGCTGACAAGATCCTGCCCACCCCCGACGCGATGATCGCGGCGATGCGGTCGCTGGTGTTGCTGCCCGATGCGATGACGGGGCAACTGCTGTTCTGGTCGGACACGTTCGCCAGCCTCCAGCGGCTTGGGATCGGCCTCGCGATTTCGACGCTGTCGGCGTTGCTGGCGGGGTTGATGCTGGGGTTGCTCCCGGCGGTGCGGGCGACGCTCAGCCCGCTCGTCACGACGATCGCGGTGATCCCGCCGATCGCGCTGCTGCCGATCCTGTTCATCGCGCTTGGCCTCGGCGAGACCGCCAAGGTGGCGTTGATCGTGATCGGCATCCTGCCGCTGATGTTGCGCGATATCGCCTCGCACGTCGAGGCCCTGCCGGTCGAACAGATGATCAAGGCGCAGACTTTGGGGGCGAGCAGCTGGCAACTCGCGCTGCGCGTCGCCTTGCCGCAGGCAATGCCGCGGCTGATTCATGCGATCCGGTTGTCGCTCGGACCGGCGTGGGTGTTCCTCATCTCGGCGGAGGCGATCGCGTCGGATGTCGGGCTCGGCTATCGGATCTTCCTCGTCCGGCGCTATCTGTCGATGGAGATCATCCTTCCTTATGTCGCGTGGATCGCGCTGCTCGCGATCCTAATGGACTGGGTGCTGCGGCAAATCAGCACGCGCGGGTTCCCCTGGGCGCATGGGGCGCGATGAGCATGCTGTCTCTGCGCAACATATGGGTCGAATACGGCGACAAGGTCGTCCTCGAACGCGTCAATCTGGACATCGCCGAGCACTCGTTCGTCTCGATCGTTGGTCCTTCGGGGGCCGGGAAGAGCACGTTCCTGCGATTGTTGCTCGGGCAGGAAACGCCGACGCGCGGGCAGATCCTGCTCGACGGCGTGCCGCTGCGCCCCGAATGCGGCCCCGATCGCGGGGTGGTGTTCCAGCGCTATTCGGTCTTCCCGCACCTCGACGCGCGCCGCAACGTATTGTTCGGGCTGGAATGCGCGAGGGCGCCGCTGACCGGGCGGCTGTTCGGGCGCGCGCGGCGCGTGGCGATGGACGAGGCCGATGCGATGCTTGGCGCGGTCGGGCTCGGCGACAGCGGGCATGTCTTCCCCGCGCAAATGTCGGGCGGGATGCAGCAACGGCTCGCGATCGCGCAGGCGCTGGTGAAGCGCCCGCGTCTCCTGTTGCTCGACGAACCGTTCGGTGCGCTCGATCCGGGGATTCGCGCGGACATGCACCGGCTGATCACGCGGCTGTGGCGCGAACAGGGGCTCACGATCGCGATGGTGACCCATGACATCAGCGAGGCGTTCGCGCTCGCGACCCGCGTGCTGACGCTCGACAAGCGCCGCCACGATCCGCACGCGCCGCACCGCTACGGCGCGACCGCGGTCTACGATCTCGCGCTCGATCGTCGGGTCGCCGCGGAAAAACTGGCGGCCGACAGTATTACGATTGACGATAATGATAATAACTGAGACGGATCGTTCATGACCGACGAGACCCCCGGAACCGGGCTTTCCAGACTGAGCATGAGCTTGCCGACGGAACTGTACCATCAGCTCGACGTGATGGTGCAGGAGCGTGGCCTGCCCTCCCGGTCGCAGATGATCGCCGAACTGATCCGTCACGCGCTCGCAGAACATGGCGAGGCGACGCATCCCGATGCGTTGCTCGCGGGGACGATCACGCTGGTCTATCGCTCCAACATGGGGCGCGTGCGCGAATTGCTCGCGCAGACGCAGCATGCGTTTCTGAAGGAAGTCATTTCCGCGCAGCACGTCTTCCTTGAGGACGACCAGTCGCTCGAAGTGCTGCTGGTACAGGGCCCCGCGACGCGACTGCGCGACCTGTGCGACGCTTTGCGCAAGGTGCGCGGCGTCCAGCAGATCAGCCTGTTCACCACCACCGCCTTGCTGCCGCCGCTCCACGAGCAGGTCAGCTTCAAGGCTGGCAAGTCGAGGAAAACCGCCTGATGGTCGCGCTCAACGATCCGCTTGCAGCCCGCGCACATGCCCGCGCGATGGAAGGCAGCGTCGCCGACTCGATGCCGATCCTGCCCCCAGTTGCGGACGATCTGCCGGACGGCGTCGCGGCGGACGATCTGCTGTGGGAGGAGCGGATCGCGGCGGGTGGTTATGCCTCGCGGCGGCTCGCTCGCGGGTCGCACGTCCGGCTGATCGACGTGGAAGGCGATGCCTGCGCGTCGCTGCAACTGTTCAACGCCGAAATGCCGACCGAGCGGCTGAATGTCGCGGATACGCTCAAGATCCAGTGGAATGCGTATCTGGGTGCGGGCAAATTCCTCCTGTCCGACATGGGCCGCGTGCTGATGAGCATCGTCGCGGACGATGCGCAGACGCATGACGCCTTGTGTGGCGCGTCCAATGCCGTGTCCAATACGCGCGCTTATGGCGACGGCAGCAACGCCGGGCCGTTCCCCAACGCACGCGACCGGCTGATGCTGGGTGTCGCGAAACACGGTCTCGGCCGCCGCGACGTCCATCCCTGCCTCAATCTTTTCAAAGGCGTGACGGTCGCCGCCGACGGGGCGACCGTTCCCGAACTGGGACCGTTCGCGCCGGGGCGGGCGGTGACGCTGCGCGCCGAAATGGACCTGATCCTCGTCGTCGCCAATTGCCCGCACGTGCTCGACACGCGCCCGTGGAGCATCACGCCGCTGCGCGCGACCGCGTGGCGCGGGGCCATCGCGGGGGATGACGATCCGATCCGCAATGCGACGCCGGAGGGCCGCCGCGCCTTCCTCAACGTCGACGATTATTACCGCCGCTAAGGAGACGATAGAGTGGCCGATCTTTCGCTCGAAGGCCTGGACGGCGCGGTGGTGCACGACGAAGTCGTCGCCGCGCGCGCACCCTGGCTCCATACCGTCCGCGCGGGCCAGTCGCTTCGGATCGTCGATCTGCAAGGCAATCAGGCGGTCGATTTCCTGCTCTATGCCGCCGCCGACGATGCCGAACGCTACAGCGCGCAGGACACGATCGCCGCGCAGCGCAACATCTTCCTGCGCACCGGCGCCGCGCTGCTGTCGAACGAGGGTCGCGTAATGATGACGATCACCGCCACGTCGGTCGATTATCACGACACGATCGGCGGGGCGTGTTCGTGCGAGTCCAATACGCTGCGCTACGGCCACCACACCAAGGCGCAACATGCCTGTGTCGACAATTTCCTCGACGCCAACGTCCGCGCCGGGCGCGGCAAGCGCGACATGGTGTCGAACATCAATTTCTTCATGAACGTGCCCGTCGAAGCGGATGGCGCGCTCGGGATTGTCGACGGGATTTCGGCGCCCGGCCTGACGGTCGACCTGCGCGCGGAGATGGACGTGGTGGTGGTCGTGTCCAACTGCCCGCAGATCAACAATCCTTGCAACGGCTTCAACCCGACCCCCGTCCGCATGATCGTGACGGCATGAGCTTCGACACGGTTCTGATCGCCAACCGCGGCGCGATCGCGTGCCGCATCATCCGGACGCTCCGGCAGATGGGGTTGCGCTCGGTCGCGGTCTATTCGGATGCGGATGCGGGGTCGCTCCACGTCGCCGAGGCGGATCTCGCGATCCGGATCGGCGCGGGACCGCCGGGCGAAAGCTATCTCGACGTGGACAAGATCCTTGCGGCGGCGCGCGAAGCCGGCGCAGGGGCGATCCATCCGGGCTATGGTTTCCTGGCGGAAAATGCGGGATTTGCCGAAGCCTGTGCGGCGGCGGGGATCGTCTTCATCGGGCCGACGACCGACAATATCCGCGCGTTCGGTCTCAAGCACAGCGCGCGTGCGCTGGCGGTGGCGCATGGGGTACCGCTGGCGCCGGGGTCCGATTTGCTGGTCGATGTCGAGGCGGCCTCAGTCGCGGCGGCGGAGATCGGCTTTCCCGTCATGCTCAAGGCGACCGCGGGCGGCGGCGGGATCGGGATGCGGATTTGCCGCGACGATGCCGAGATTCGCGACGGGTTCGCCGCGGTCGCACGGCTGGGGTCCGCCAATTTCGGCGATTCCGGTGTGTTTCTGGAACGCTATGTCGAGCGCGCGCGGCATATCGAGGTGCAGATCTTCGGTGACGGCAAGGGCAAGGTCGTGGCGCTCGGCGAGCGCGATTGCTCGCTGCAACGGCGCAACCAGAAGGTCGTCGAGGAAGCCCCCGCTCCCAACCTGCCCCCCGAGGTTCGCGCGGGGCTGATCGCGGCGGCGGTGCGCCTCGGCGAAGCGGCAGCCTATCGCTCGGCCGGGACGGTCGAGTTCCTGTACGATGCGGTGCGCGGCGACTTCTTCTTTCTCGAGGTCAACACGCGGCTTCAGGTCGAGCATGGCGTGACCGAGCAAGTGCTCAGGATCGATCTGGTCGAGTGGATGATCCGCGCGGCAGCAGGCGACACCGCGTTTCTCGACGCGCCGCTGCGCGCGCCCGAAGGGGCTTCGATCCAGGTCCGGCTGTATGCCGAGGATCCCGCGCTCGATTATCGCCCGACCTCGGGCAAGCTGACCGACGTGGCGTTCCCCGACGTGCGCGTCGAGACGTGGGTCGCCAGCGGGACCGAGGTCAGCAGCTTCTACGACCCGATGCTCGCAAAGCTGATCGTAACCGCCCCCGACCGCGCGCAAGCGGTGCTGGCGATGCAGGCGGCGCTCGACGATACGCGGATCGCGGGAATCGAGACCAATGTCCGCTGGCTGCGCGATGTCGTGCGGACCGCGGCGTTCGTCTCGGGCGACGTGTCGACGCGCGCACTCGATACCGTGGTCTACCAGCCGCGCAGCCTCCGCGTGCTGTCCGGCGGGACCGCCACCAGCGTGCAGGATTATCCGGGGCGCGAGGGCTATTGGGCGATCGGCGTGCCGCCGTCGGGGCCGATGGATGCGCTGTCGTTCCGGCTCGGCAACCGGCTGCTCGGCAATGCCGAGGGGCTGGCGGGGTTGGAGATCACCGCGACCGGGCCGACGATCCTGTTCAATACCGCCGCGACGGTGTGCCTGACCGGCGCGGATTTCGGCGCGACGCTGGATGGCGTAGCGCTCGCGCGGAACGCGGCGGTCGAGATCGCCCCCGGGCAGACGCTTGCGCTCGGCCGGGTGCGCGACGGCGGCGTCCGCGGGTATCTGCTGGTGGCAGGCGGGCTCGATATTCCGGCGTATCTCGGCAGCCGCAGCACGTTTGACCTCGGCGAATTCGGCGGCAATGCCGCGCGGCGCGTGGTGGCAGGCGATACGCTGCACCTTGGCGATGCGCCCACGGACGTGGCACCGACGGTCGCGCAGGTTCCGGCAATCGGCACCGACTGGACGATCCGTGTGCTATATGGCCCGCACGGCGCGCCCGATTTCTTCACGCCCGACGACATTGCGACGTTCACCGCGTCGCTGTGGAAGGTCCATTACAATTCGAATCGCACCGGCGTCCGCCTGATCGGCCCCAAGCCGCATTGGGCGCGGCAGGATGGCGGCGAGGCGGGGCTGCATCCGTCGAACATTCACGACAACCCTTATGCGATCGGCGCGATCGATTTCACCGGGGACATGCCGATCATCCTCGGCCCCGACGGTCCGTCGCTCGGCGGGTTCGTTTGCCCGTTCGTGGTGATCGCCGCGGACCTGTGGAAGATCGGCCAGCTCGCCGCGGGTGACAGCGTGCGCTTCGCGGTGGTGACGCCCGACGTCGCGAGCACGGCGGCGGTGACGCAGACCGCGTGGCTGTCGGGCACGGGACCGCTTGCCGAGGAACCGGCGGTCGCCGCAGACGGAGACGTCGGCGCGCTGTCCCCGATCCTCGCCGACCTGCCCGCGGCCAACGGGCGTCCGCGCGTGGTCTATCGGCAGCAGGGCGACCGCAACATCCTGGTCGAATATGGCCCGATCGTGCTCGACCTGGAACTCCGGATCCGAATCCACGCGCTGATGATCGAACTCGAACGGATCGCGCTGCCGGGCGTGATCGACATCGTTCCCGGCATCCGCTCGCTCCAGCTCCATTTCGACGGGATCGCGCTCGACCAGGCGGCGGCGCTGGATGCGCTGGTGGCGGCGGAGGAGCGGCTCGGCGACCTCGACGATTTCACCATCCCGTCGCGGATCATCCACCTTCCGCTCAGCTGGAAGGACCCCGCGATCTACGAGACGATCGCCAAATATGAGGAAGCGGTGCGCGACGATGCGCCGTGGTGCCCCGACAATATCGAGTTCATCCGCCGCATCAACGGCCTCACCGACGTCGACGCGGTCGAGCGGATCGTGTTCGACGCGACCTATCTGGTGATGGGTCTGGGCGACGTCTATCTCGGCGCGCCCGTCGCTACGCCGATAGACCCGCGCCACCGGCTGGTGACGACCAAGTACAACCCGGCGCGCACCTGGACCCCGCCCAATGTCGTCGGGATCGGGGGCGCGTACATGTGCATCTACGGGATGGAGGGGCCGGGCGGCTATCAGCTGTTCGGGCGCACGATCCAGGTGTGGAACACGCACCGCCAGACCGACGCGTTCATCGATGGCAAGCCATGGCTGCTGCGCTTCTTCGACCAGATCCGCTTCTTCCCGGTCAGCCATGACGAGCTGGTCGACTGGCGGCGCGACTTCCCGCTCGGGCGGCGTGCGATCGAGGTCGAGGAAACCGAATTCCGCCTGGCCGATTATCGCGCGTTCCTTGCGGACAATGCCGCGGAGATCGACAGCTTCCAGCAGCATCGTCAGGCGGCGTTCGACGAAGAGCGCGCCGATTGGGCCCGCCGCGGCGAATTCGACCGGGTCGCTGCGCTCACCGACGGCGATGCGGATCGCGGCGTAGATGCCGCCATCGCGCTGCCCGAAGGGACGGAGTGTATTGAGGCACCGTTCGGCGGCGTCGTCTGGAAAATGCTCGTCGCGCCGGGCGACGTGGTCGGCCCGACGACGCAGCTGGCGGTGATGGAGGCCATGAAGATGGAGTTTCCGGTGGACGCCCCGGGCGCGGGCACGATCGAGGCGGTGTACGTCACCGAGCGGCAGGCGATCCAGCCCGGCGCACCGATGTTCGCCTTCCGGCCCGCGTCGTGAGCTTGTCGCGGCTCAACGCCTGCGGAATCGCGGCGGATGTTTCGGCGGGACGCGTCTCGGCGGTGGCGGTCGTGCAGGACGTGATCGCGCGGATCGCGGTGTATGATCTGATCCAGCCGCAGGCGTGGATCGCGCGGTTCGATGCACACACGCTGCTCGCGCAGGCGGAGGCGATCGACGCGCGGGTCGAGGCGGGCGAGGATCTTCCGCTCGCCGGGGTGCCGTTCGCGGTCAAGGACAATATCGACGTTGCGGGGATCGACACCACCGCGGGGTGCCCGAGCTACGGCTACCGTCCGGCCGCCTCCGCCACCGTCGTCGACCGCCTCGTCGCGGCGGGGGCGATCTGTATCGGCAAGACCAATCTCGACCAGTTCGCGACCGGATTGAACGGCACGCGCAGCCCGTATGGCGCGTCGGTCAACGCCTATAACCGCGCCTATGTCAGCGGCGGGTCGAGCTCGGGGTCGGCGGTGGTCGTCGCGGCGGGGCTCGTCGCTTTCGCGCTCGGGACGGATACCGCGGGATCGGGCCGCGTGCCCGCCGCTTTCCAGCATCTGATCGGGTTCAAGCCGTCGCGCGGGCGCTGGAGCTCGACCGGGCTGGTCCCGGCGTGCCGCACGCTCGATTGCATCACGGTGCTGGCGTCCACCGTCACGGAAACGCGTCTGGTCGATACGGTGGTCGCCGGATATGACGCCACCGACCCGTTCTCTGCACCCGTGCCCGACCGATCGCGCGATGCGCGGCGGATCGGCGTGCCACGGGCCAACCAGCGCAAATGGTTCGGCGATCTCGAGTCCGAACGCCTGTACGGGGCCGCACTCGACACGCTCGTGGCGAACGGGGCGACGATCGTCGAGATCGACCTGACCCCGCTCGATGAGGCCGCGCAACTGCTCTACGGCGGCCCGTGGGTGGCCGAACGCACCGCCGCGCTCGAGGCGGTGCTGGCGGCGGACCCGGCCGACCTCGATCCCGTGGTGCGCGAAGTCGTGGCAGGCGGGCTCGATCTCCGCGCGGTCGATCTGTTCAACGGCATCTACCGACTGACGGAACTGCGCCGCGCTGCCGACCTGCTGTGGGACACGATCGACCTGCTCGTCCTCCCGACGACGGGCACGACCTACCGCGTAGCCGAGATGCGCGCGGCACCGATCGCGCTCAACAGCAACCTCGGGGCGTATACCAACTTCGTCAATCTGCTCGACATGGCGGCGATCGCGGTGCCCGCAGGCGCGCGCGACAATGGCACCGGGTTCGGCATTACGCTGATCGGTCCCGCCGGAACCGACCGGGCGCTCCTCGCCGCAGGCGACGCCTATCTCGACGCGGCGAAGCTCGCCGCACCACCACCCTTGGACCTGGAGGGTCGAATGCAGACCGTGAAACTCGCCGTCGTCGGCGCGCATCTGAAGGACATGCCGCTGCACTGGCAGCTCACCTCGCGCGATGCGGTGTTCGTCGAGGCGACCCATACCGCGCCGACCTATACCCTGTACGCGATGGCGGACAGCGTGCCCCCCAAACCCGCACTGGTGCATGTCGGGGCTGAGGACGGGGCAGCGATTGCGGTCGAAGTGTATGAACTGGACGTCGCAGCCTTCGGCAGCTTCGTCGTCGACGTGCCGCCGCCGCTGGCGATCGGATCGGTCACGCTTGCCGATGGCAGCACGGTCAAGGGGTTCGTCGCCGAGCCGCGCGCGACGGTAGGGGCGGAGGACATTACCGCGCTCGGCGGCTGGCGCGCTTATGTCGCGCGCTGACGTCGTCTCGATACGTCATTTGCCCACCTGACCCGCGGGTAGCCAGCGCTTAGGATGAACGTGCTTCTCGACGACGCATCCCGCGGAGCGGGGGGCCGCTTTTCGGCATAGGACGGGGCTCGATTGTGATGAGGCAAACCGTGTTCAACCTGCTTCCGCCCGCGACGGTCGCCGCTGTGGTGCTGTTCTGGGCTTATGGACCGGCGGACTTCATCAGTCGCCCCTGGTCGATCGTCGCTGCGGTCGCCGTGACGACCGCGTTCGTCCTCCTGCTCGAACAGGTACACGAACGGCATAAAGCGTGGCGCATGGACCTGCGCGAATTCTGCACCGATCTGTTCTACATGGTGCTCGGCTCGACCGCGATCGCCTGGGCGACCAACACGTTCGCCGAGGCCCCGCTAAAAGCCGCCAAACAGGCGCTAGGAATCCAGACTGACTGGGCGATGCACCTGCCGTTCGTGGTGCAGGTCGCACTGGTGGTGGTGCTGGTCGAGATCGGCCAATATTGGATGCATCGGCTGATGCACAACAATGCGTTCCTCTGGTCGACCCATGCACCGCATCACCACATCACGCAGTTGAACGCGATGAAGGGCGCGGTGGGCAATCCGATCGAGTTGTTCCTGATCAGCCTCAGCGTGGTGGCGATCTTCGACTTGCCGCAGGCCGCCGTGTTCTGCGGGTTCAACGTGCTGACCGCGGTATCAACCTTCGCGCACGCCAACGTCCGCGCCGATCCGCCGCGCTGGTACGCCTTCTTCTTCACGACAATCCGCAACCACAGCCTGCACCACACCGCGCTCAGCTATGAGGACACGCGCTGCAACTACGGCAATTCGCTGATCCTGCTCGACCGGCTGTTCGGGACTTACCGTGACGGGGAATCCGCTGTGGTGGGGCAGGATGACCGCAAGCGGCTGACGATCTGGGAGCAGTGGATGTTTCCTGCGCGCCCCGTGATCGCGAAGCTCACTGCCAAACGGCCTGAGTCAACGACCGTCGTGAACTGATCCAGCCCGGCGGTACAGCACCGGGCGACCCAGTAGTTCCGTATCTCCAGGAGGTGTATCTGAAAAACTGTTGGGCAGTCGTTGCGTTGCTGGGGGGCTGCATCGCGTCCACGCAGGCTTTGGCGAAGGCGCCGCAGGAGCAGGTCGTGCCCGTTCCGGGATTTGCCGATTTCATCGCGATCGACGGCAAGACGATCTGGGTCACCAACGCCGGGCGGGTCGAACGCTGGTCCAGCCGCAAGAAGCTGGCGACGGTCGCGCTGGCGCATCCGTGCGGCGCGATGACGATCCTCGACGGATCGCTGTGGGTCGCGGACTGCAAGGACAAGACGCTCAACCGGATCGATATCCGAACCGCGAAGATCACCGCGACGATCGCAACCGGCATCGGCAACCCCGAAGGGGAATTGAACGTCGTCGCGGGGGCCGGATCGATCTGGGTCAGCAGCGACGCCAAGGGCATAATCACGCGGGTCGACCCCGCCAGCAACCGCATGATCGCGACGGTCCAGGTCGATCGGGACAGCCATTATCTGTCGTTCGGCATGGGGGCGTTATGGGCCGCAAGCGGAACCAGCCAGACGCTCCAGAAGATCGACCCGACGACCAATGCGGTCGTCAAACGCACGGCGCTCGGGCGCACGCCCGGCTTCCTCGTCGCGGGCGAAGGGGCGGTGTGGGTGCAGGAGCAAGGCGATGGGACCGTCGCCAAGGTCGATCCGACGACCGGCGACGTCGTGGGCCGCGTCAAGGTTGATGGAACACTCAAATATGGCGATATCGACGCGGGCGGCGGCAAGATCTGGCTGCGCACCACGGCGGGGCAGACGTTCGTCGTGATCGACCCGGCGACGCTTGCGATCCGCGCGCGGGTCGGCGCAGCATCGGGCAGCGGTGCCTTGCGCTACACCCCGACGGGGGTGTGGACGACCGCGCATGACCGACACACTCTGTCGTGGTGGAAGGACCCGGCAGCCATCGGTAAGTAACGCCGCGTTACCCGGCGCATCCTCGCACATCGCGTTTCCGGCATGCGGCGAAAAGCGTCCCGGGGTGCCCGCTCGATCGATCGGATGCGATTGACGGCGCGGAATTATACGCCGAAACAGCAGGTCCTGGAGGGGACAATGGCTGCTAATAAGGCCTTCATCGGCGAACTCATATCCGAATGCATCGCGGTTGCGATCATCATCACGATCGGCAATTCGGCCGCCGCGATGTACACGCTGTACGACCCCAGTCCCTACAAGACCGCCTATTGGGGCGTGTGCATTACCTGGGGTCTGGCGGTTACGATCGCGATCTATGTGACCGGCGCGGTGTCCGGCACGCATGCCAACCCAGCCGTCACGCTGGCGCTCGCGATCTACCGCGATTTTCCCAAGCGCAAGATCGTGCCGTATTGGGCGGCGCAAGTGATCGGCGCGATCATCGGCGCGGCACTGGTGTACATGATGTACGGGCCGGTGATCGACAGCTTCAACCAAAGCCATGCCCTGGCGCGGGAGGCGGGGGGCGCCGCGGGGGTGTTCTTCACGCATCCCGGCGACGGCATCACCCCGGTCCGTGCCTTCTTCAACGAGATCGTGCTGACCGGGATCCTCGTGCTCGGCATCTTCGCGGTGACCGACGAATATAACACCCAGGCCCCCCGCGCGGATTCGAGCGCGCTCATCATCGGGTTGCTCGTCGCGATGATCGGCGGGGCGGGAGGGTATCTCGAAGCGTGGCCGATCAACCCAGCGCGCGATTTCGGCCCGAGGTTGTTCTGCTATTTTGCAGGGTGGGGGTCGGCGGCCTTTCCCGCACCGCTCGATTACTGGTGGGTGCCGATCGCCGGGCCGTTCTGCGGCGGCGTGGCGGGCGCCACCGTCTATCAGGCGCTGATCCGCCCGTTCCTCCCGTCGCGCCAGATCGCCGCTACCCCGCTGCCCGACCGGGGCTGGGATACGGCGGACCGCTCGCGCTAAACCGACTGCGTCCCAGGAGAGTATCGAATGACCGCCCCCTATATCGTCGCGCTCGACCAGGGCACGACATCGACCCGCTGCATCGTGTTCGATTCGACCGCGACCCCCATTGCCGTCTCGCAATGCGAGTTCGCGCAGCATTATCCGGCGCTTGGCTGGGTCGAGCATGATCTCGAGGATATCTGGCGCGATGCCGTCGCGATGCTGCGCGATGCGGTCGCCAAGGCGGGGATCGATGTCGCCGACATCGCGGCGCTCGGCATCACCAACCAGCGCGAGACGGTCGCACTGTGGGACCGCAAGACGGGCAAGCCGGTCCACCGCGCGATCGTGTGGCAGGATCGCCGCACGTCGGACGTGTGCGCGAAGCTGAAGGCCGACGGGGCCGAGGCAATGGTGACCGAGAAGACCGGGTTGCTGATCGATCCGTATTTTTCCGCGACGAAGCTCGCGTGGATCCTCGACAATGTCTCGGGGGCTCGGGATGCGGCGGAGCGTGGGGATCTGGCGTTCGGGACGATCGACACCTTCCTGCTCTCGCGCCTCACGCGCGGTAAGGTTCATGCGACCGACCCGACAAATGCGTCGCGCACCTTGCTGTTCGACATCGCCGCGCAACGCTGGGACGAGGAATTGCTTCGGCTGTTCCGCATCCCCGCGCCGCTGTTGCCCGACGTGTTCGACAATGCGCACATCTTCGGCGAGATCGACCCGTCGATCCTCGGGCGTGCGATCCCGATCGGCGGGATGGCGGGCGATCAGCAGGCGGCGCTGTTCGGTCAGGCGTGTTTCGAGCCGGGGATGACCAAATCGACCTATGGCACCGGCTGCTTCGCGCTGATGAATATCGGCACCGAGCCGATCCGGTCGAAAAGCCGGATGCTGACGACCACCGCGTACCGCCTCGACGGCGTGCCGACCTATGCGCTGGAGGGGGCGATCTTCGTTGCCGGGGCCGCGGTCAAATGGCTACGCGACGGGCTGAGGATCATCACCCGCGCGTCGGACACGCACGACATGGCACTGCGCGTGCAGAACAATCACGGCGTCTACATGGTGCCCGCGTTCGTCGGCATGGGGGCACCGCATTGGGACCCGGACGCGCGCGGTCTCATCTGCGGGCTGACGCTCGACGCGACCGAGGCGCATCTGGCGCGCGCCGCGCTCGAATCGGTCGCGTACCAGACGCGCGACCTGATCGAGGCGATGCGCGCGGAGGCGCACCCTGATTCCCCCGCGCTCCGCGTCGATGGCGGCATGGCGGTCAACGACTGGCTGTGCCAGTTTCTCTCGGACGTGCTCGTCGCCCCGGTCGAGCGACCGGTCGGCGTCGAAACCACCGCGCTGGGGGCCGCGTTCCTTGCCGGGCTTGCCACCGGCGTGTGGGAAAATCTCGATGCGATCGCGGCGACCTGGTCGTGCGAGCGCCGCTTCGTGCCGACGATGGACGACGGTCTGCGGACCGATCTGATCGCCGGCTGGCGCAAGGCGGTCGAGCGCACGATGCTGTAAGCCGCTCCGGGGAACGGGGCATTCGGCAATTGCGCCGGGCGGGGTGGCGCGCGACAAGGGGCATTCCTCAGGAGAATGCCCCGATGCGCCTTGCCCTTGCCGTCATGCTGTTGCCGACCGTTTCGCTGATCCAGGCGAACGCCCCCGCCCCGGTCGCGGTCCAGACGCCCGCCAAGGGCGCGGTATCCGCTACGCAGGCGCAGGATGCCGCGCTGCTCCGGTTCCTCGACCAAGCCTATGATGCGCAACTCGACCTCAGCCCGGAATCGCTGACGGAATTGGGGCTGAAGACGCATTACGACCGTCTCAACGATTACACCGACGCGGCAGCGGTGCGCGCGCAGGCGCTGTCCGAGCAACAGTTGAAGGGCCTTCACGCCCGCTTCCGCCCCGAACAACTCGGTGAGAGTGCGCGGGTCAGCTATCGCTTGTTCGAATATCAGGCCGCGCGCGAGCGGGAGTCGTTCCAGTTTCGCAAGCTTAGCTTTCCCGTCTCGACCAATGGCAGCCCGGCGGGCGACATTCCGGTTCTGCTGATCAACAACCACAAGGTCGACACGGTCGCCGACGCGCAGGCCTATATCGCCCGATTGCGCGAGACCGAGCGCGTGATGCGCGAAGTCTCCGCGACGATGCGCGCGCAGGCGGCCGCCGGGATCATCCCCAACAAGGTCAATTTCGCGCCGGCCCGTGCCGATGCGCGCGCGGTCATCACCGGGGCGCCGTTCGACAGCGGGCCGGATTCGACGCTGCTGGCGGACTTTCGCAAGAAGGTCGCTGCGCTCGATGCGCCGGCCGAGACCAAAATTAAGCTGATCGCCGACGCCCAGGCCGCGCTGATCGGGCCGTTCCGCAAGGGCTATGACACGCTGTTCGCGACGCTCGATGCGATCGAGCCCTTGTCCAAGGGCAATTTCGGGGCGTGGAGCCTGCCGGATGGCGCGGCCTATTATGCCGACCGGTTGAAGAGCTCGACCACGACAAACCTGACCGCCGACCAGATCCATGCGCTCGGCCTGCGCCAGGTCGCGGCGATCCGGCAGGAGATGGAGGCGGTCCAGCGCGATGTCGGCTTCAAGGGGACACTCGAACAGTTCTTCGCGCACATCCGCACCGACCCGCAGTTCAAATATCCCAACACTGCGGAGGGCCGCGAAACCTATCTCGCCGACGCGCGCGCCGTGATCGCATCGGTGATGGAAGTCGCGCCGCGCTACTTCCGCGTCCTGCCGAAGACAAAGCTGGAAGTGCGTGCGGTTGAAAAGTGGCGCGAGGGGACTGCGTCCACCGCCTTCTACAATCCGCCCTCCGCGGATGGGTCGCGGCCCGGGATCTATTACGTCAATCTGGTCGACATGACTCAGACGCAGAAGGTGCAGGTCGCCGGTATCGCCGCGCATGAGGGCGCGCCCGGCCACCATTTCCAGCTTGCGCGGCAGCAGGAGCTGACGGACTTGCCCAAGTTCCGCAAGTTCGGTTTCTATGGTGCCTATGGCGAAGGATGGGGGCTGTATTCGGAACGGCTTGCGGACGAGATGGGGGTCTATAAGGATCCGTATGCGCGCTTCGGGATGCTGTCGCTCCAGGTGTGGCGCGCAATCCGGCTGGTGCTCGACACGGGGATCCATTCCAAGCGCTGGACCCGCGAGCAGGCGATCGCCTACTTCAAGGCGAACAGTTCGGTGTCGGACAAGGACATCGCGCGCGAGGTCGATCGCTATTTCAACTGGCCGGGGCAGGCGACGAGCTACATGGTCGGGCAGCTCAAGATCACCGAATTGCGCCAGCGCGCGGAGAAGGCGCTGGGATCGCGTTTCGATATCCGGGACTTCCATGAAGCGGTGCTGAGCCAGGGGGCATTGCCGCTCGACGTGCTCGACGAGCAGGTGAACCGCTATATCGCGGCGAAGCGGGGGTAGCTGCAAAAGCGCCGGGTAGAGGCGCGTGGTGCCGTCTTTTATGCGGGGTCGACCGGGTGCGCGCGTAAGTCGAGGTCGCCGTCGACGGCGAGATAGACGATCTCGGCAATGCTTCGGACGTTGAGCTTCTGAAGGGCATGCGCGCGGTGCCCTTCGACCGTACGGGGGCTGATCGCGAGAGCGGTGGCGATTGCCTTATTGGTCTTGCCTTCGATCAGCGCGCGCACGACGCTGCGTTCACGCCCGGTGAGCGACGCCATGTGCGCGCGGGCGGACTGCCGTTGCTCGGACTTGTGGGTGGCAGTTCGAAGGCTCGAAAACGCACGGTCGAGTGCGGCCGTCAGCAGATCGGCACGAAGGGGATGCTCCAGGACTTCAATAGCACCGCACTGCATCGCCTCCACAGTGACCGGCGTGTCTGCGGTGACCGCCATCATGATGACAGGCCAATAGATCTCCTGCTCCAAAAGCGCCGCCAGCACGGCAAGTCCACCGATTTTCGGCATGTCCAGATCGGTCATGAGCGGTGCCGGCTGGAGGTCCGCAAGCTGGTCCAGAAAGTCCTGGGAATGCGCAAACGGCCAAGCCGTAATTCCTGCGCGACTGAGCTGGCCGTGGAGCGCGCGACGTGCTGCCGGATCTTGCGCAATGATGTAAACGATCATGCCCGCTCCAGCCAATAATGCGTATTCGATCACGGGCCAATACAAAGACATTGTGTCGAAGTCTTTGAAATAATGCGCAACTACTATTTAAACTTATATCAGTCGTGCCCGATGCGGAGCAGTATTCGCCTGATCGGAGGCTTGGCACTGATTTTGGGCGAAGCGAAATATAAGAGCGTAACGGGAGTATAATCAGTAGGTTATAGTGACCGTGACGATATCGACATATGTGCCTGGTTTCAGCCGAATCTGCCCGCCGGGGGCACGCGCATAGACCGGAAAGACCCCCCCGGTAGTATCCTGCGAGAAACTGCTGCTGCCATTGCTGCCGTCCCCCCAGACCGTCGTGCGGGTCGGATCCAGGAACAGATTATAGAGGAGCGCTTGGTTCCCCCCGATCATCGTGCGTCCGGCATAGGTGCCATTACCCGGTCCGAGCGTGATGACAAAAGGGGTCGCCACGGCGCAACGCACGGAGATACTGCTCACGGCATCCTGTGGCAGGTTGCTGAGCGGATCATAGCGGCCGAGCGTGAGATCCTGCGCGGTCATGGTGCAGCCATCGGCCTGGGCATGCGCGCCCTGCGCCGGCACAAGCACGGCAGCCAGCAGCAGGACGGCGGCGGGGGTCAATTGCATATGAATGTCCCGAGGTTTGGTTGAGGTCCCTGGCCGGAAGCGAAGGGCAAGGCGAAATGGCATCCGGTGCCGTCTCGTGCCGTGGATATGCGATTGCGCACGGCGAGACCGGCGAGATAGGCGGTGCCGCCGGGTGCGACCACGAACGGTTCGGCACCGCCGTTGACGTACAGAACCGTTCCCGCGGGAAGGGGCGTACCGTCCGCCAGATGGACGGTCACGAGGCCCGCACGCGCATCGCGTGCGCCGAAGCGGACGGCGACACCGCTGCGATCGAATGGGCGTATGGTCCGGGTGGTCTCGTCGATCGAGGCGTCGAGCGGCAGATCCTCGGCTTCGATCCGCAGATGATTGTCCTGGTACGGCAGCAGCCGGGGGACGATCAGCGTGCCTCCGCGGTTGGTCCGTCCAACCAGCTGGTTGTCGACATACACCCGGACATTGTCGTAGTCGCCCACCTGAACCGAGGCGAAACTCTGGTCGAGCCGCCGTGCCGCGAACACCCGCCCGTCAATGGTCGCGATCGATCCGCTTACTCCCACCCGCGCACCGGTGTTACCGTCCAGGCGCGTCACCTGCGCATCTAGTCGCCCGATATCGGCCTGAACGTTGACTTCGGCGTCGAGCCGTTCAAACGCGCCGGTTTCGGCCTGCAGGCGATAGCCAAGGCCATTCCCGTACGGCAGGTTGCGCTGGAGCATTGCGTTGGCCCCGACCTGCCCGTTGCGGAGCTCGGTGCCGACCGCAGCGCTGCTCCGGTGGCCGATCGGGACGCTGAGGAAGGCGCGGACCGCGCTCTCGCGGTTCGCCGTGAAACTGCGGCGCGCGCTGAGGCCGAACGCCCCGATCCCGCGGATCCGCACCGAACTGTTCGCGCTGGCATATAAAACGTCCGGTTCGAACCGCCCGCGACGCCAAAGGAGCGAGCCACTGATCGAACCGAACGTGGTCGGCACGCCGATGAAGCCACTGACCAGGCTTTTGGGGCGTCGATACGTTCTGGTGTCGCCGATCGTGGCATAGCCCGTCGTCGTGAATTCGGTGCTGCCGCCGATCGAGACACTGCGCGTCTGGCGTTCGAAGCCAAACCCGATCAGTCCGCCTTGACCGCGCCCGGACTGGCTGCCTGCTGCCGAGAGAGAGAAGATACCTACCGTTGGCCATAACATGCTGACGACCATGCTGGTGGTCTGGGTGGTGCGCGATAGCTCGCCATGCCCTTCCACCGTCATGCGGTCGGTCAACCCGTAGCGATGCGTTCCCGACAGGATCGCCGCCCCATAGGCATTGCTGCGCTGCGTGTAATCGCGGCGCAGGAATCCCGCTTCGTATGAGACGTCATGCAACCCGCGCCGGATGATCCGGGGGGCGGAATAATAGGATTGTGTGACCAGCGTTTCGCGTCCCAAGGCGTCGCGAACGACGAGCTGTACGTCGCCGCCACCAGTAATGACCGGGACGTCGGTCAGCGTGAACGGCCCGGAGCCGACCTGCTGCTGCCGTTGCAACACGTTGTTGACCAGGATGTCGACCACGGACGGGACCGCCGCGCTGCCGTTGAGGGTTGGCAGCGCCATCGTCACATAGCCGGGTTGGGTCGCGAAATTGGTGGCGAGCTGAACCCCCGCGAAGCGGAGTGCAGACGTGCCGGTACTGCCCCGGGTCACGCCGTCGCCGATCCGCAGCGACCGCATCCGGGCCGGATCGTCGATTGTGTAGTTGCTGTCGAGCCGCACCAGGCTGCGCCGGTCCCGCCCGTTGCCGCCGGTGCCCGCGATGAAACTGGTGCCGGCCGTTCCCGTGCCCCGAAAGAGCCCCAGATTGAACAGGCCGTTCACCGCAGTCGCCCCGTCGGCGATCTGCGCCGAAACGTCATACCCGAAAAAGCCGCCGAGGCTGCTGCGCGTCATCGGGCCATAGGGCTGGCGCGACAGGATGAGCGCAGACGCCATGAAGCGTGCGGCCGGCACCGTGAGATCCAGCGTTTGCGTCGCGTCCTGCAGCACCGTCACGACTTCGGGAAGCGCCGAGAGCGTTACGTAGGAGTCACCGTCGAACACGCGGGTCGGCATGTCGCTGGTTTCGATCCGCCACGCGTGGGCGGTGGCGACCGTGACCGCCAAGGCGTCGCCATCGCGCAACACCCAGACCGGGTCGGGCTGCGCGCGGCCGTTGAGCTGGACGGCCAGCAGCACCAGTCGCGCACCGGCGGGCACCGGATCGGACATGGCGGCTGCTGGACTGGCAATGCCTACCGCCAGAACGGCGGCGACGAGATTAACCCGCCGATAGATTGGCAGTGATTTCGTCGACGCCAGTGGCGGTGCGGATGGTCAGGCGCAGCGGGACACCGGGGGTCCAGTCGGCGTGTTTGCCGATGTTCCACTGCCGCATGCTCGCAGGCAGAACGACGCCCATTGTCGAGGACAGGACGGTGGGCGTGGCAGCGCCGGGATCGGCCCGGCCGATCGCAAGCACCTGTTGGGGGGCATCCCCGCTATTGCGCCCCTCGAGCAAGACAGTGGCGTCGGCGGTCCGTCGCGCGCTCCATTGCACCGACGCCTTGGCGGCTGGGCCGGCGACGACGTATAGCGGCATGTTGAGGTTGACCGCGATGGCGACGCCCGTGGTGACGGCGGCAGGGATCTCCTGCAGCACGACACGGTAGGCGACGGCGGTGGTGACCTTGTGGCGGAGCCCGACCCTGATCAATTGGACCGCACCGGCTGCCGTGGTGAAGATCGGCGGCGATGCGATGAGATCGTCGGTCGGGGTATAGACATCCTTCCCGTCGACCTGCGTCCAGCGATAGGTCGCGACCTTGATCGAAACCGGCGCGCCGTCACCGTTGGTGATCGTCACCGATCCGATCGGGCGGTTGGCGGGCACGGTCAGCGTGACCGGGCTGACGCGGAAATTGGACGCATGCGCTGCGCCGGGTAGCCATAGCGCGAGGGTGCCGATCACCGAAAGACCGGCCGCCCCAAGGCGACCGGTCCGTACGGCATCGATCCAGGGGATCGCGTGCATCTCGCTCAGTAGTTGACGGTGACGGTGACGGTGTCGGTGTAGGTACCGGCGGGCACGGTGGTCTGATTGGCAGGAATTATGCCCGTGATCGCAGTGGCGACGAACTGACCCGTTCCGGTTCCGCCAATCGTACTGCCGGTCGTGCCATCGCCCCAGAGGGTCGTTCCGGCGGTGTCGGTAAACAGCGAATAGTTCAAGCTGTTGCCACCCGACTGCATTTTCCGGGTCGTGATGGTCGCTTCGGTACCAAGACCGGCGTTGGCGGTGGCGGTCCATGCCGTGTCGGTGGTGCACATAACGTTCACTGCGCCCGTCATGCTATGCGCCGCCCCGTCGATCACGTCTGTACCGCCGAAAACGATCCCGGAGGAATTCACTTGGCAATTTGCCGTGACGTCGGCCGTTGCAGCCATCGTGCCGGTGGTCTGCGCGGTTGCGGGCTGTGCGACGAGCGCGACCAGGCCAAAGGTTGCGGCCAGCGCGTAGGACGAGCGAAAGATATTCGTGTTCATCAGCAAATTCCCAAGACGGAGACTCGCGGGGTGCCCCCGAAGTCTGTTTGTGAAACGCCACAGTCTCTGAAGAACTGATGGCGGCGTTTCGCCCCTTCGGGTCGGTCCTAGCTGAACGGTGTTGCGTAAACTCTAAGGTTACACAGCCAGTTACCGGGTGATTCTACGTGGTTTCTAAATTTCGTCTGGGGAGGGCGGCGCAGGCGTGGCCGGTACGCGACGGGCAGCGGCATCGGCGATGATCGTCGCCGCGTCAACCGGGATGTCCGAATTGGGGGTGCGCGATTGCCACGCGGGGGACGGCGACCTAGGCGAAACGGCGGCGGGACGATCCGCGCCGAGGACAGGGGACGCGACCGCCGTGACGACCAGACCGACGCTGTGGACGACGCTGTTCCGCTGCAAGCCCGTCGCCGACTTTATCGTGGCCGGAGAAGGGCATAGTCACGGCCTCGGGCGCAAGTTCGGGCTGTTCCAGCTGACCATGCTCGGCGTCGGCGCGACGATCGGGACGGGGATCTTCGTCGCGCTTAACACCGCGGTGCCCGAGGCGGGGCCGGCGGTGAGCGTTTCGTTCGTGATCGCCGGGATCACCGCCGCGCTGACCGCTTTGTGCTACGCCGAGCTCGCGTCGGCGGTGCCGGTGGCGGGGTCTTCTTACTCCTATGCCTATGCAACCATGGGGGAATTGGCCGCCTTCCTGATCGGTGCTTGCCTGCTCCTCGAATATGGCGTGTCGGCCTCGGCGATCGCGGTGGGGTGGGGGCAGTATCTTAACGAGGCGCTAAGCCTCACCACCGGCTGGCGAATTCCCGATGCGATTGCGCGGCCGCCGGGGGCGGGTGGGGTGGTCAATCTGCCCGCGGTCGTGCTGGTCGGGCTGTGCCTGACGCTGCTGCTGCGTGGCGCAAAGGAGTCGACAACAGTCAATTCGGTGCTCGTTTTACTCAAGATTGCGGTGCTTTTGCTGTTCGTTTGCGTCGCTTTTGCACACTTTTCAGTCGATAATTACCACCCCTTCGCGCCACGCGGGCTGATCGGGATCGGATCGGCGGCGTCGTCGATCTTTTTCTCCTACATCGGGATCGACGCGGTCTCGACCGCGGGCGAGGAGGTCGACAATCCGCGCCGCAACCTGCCGCTCGCGATCATCCTGTCGCTGCTGATCGTCACCGCCGCCTATATCCTCGTCGCGGTCGCCGCGGTCGGCGCGCAGCCGTGGACTGCGTTCAAGGGGCAGGAGGCGGGGCTCGCGGTGATCCTCCACAATTTGACCGGGGCGGCGTGGCCCGCGCTCGCGCTGTCGCTCGGCGCGATCGCGTCGATCTTCAGCGTGACGCTGGTGGTGCTCTACGGCCAGACGCGGATCCTGTATGCGATGAGCCGCGACGGGCTGCTCCCTGCCTTCTTCCGCCGGGTCGACCCGGTGCGGCAGGTACCTAGGCAGAACACCTGGGTGGTCGCGGGCGGGGTCGCCCTGCTCGCCGCGCTGGTGCCGCTCGACGTGCTGGTCAATCTGACGAGCATGGGGACGCTGATCGCCTTCGCCTCGGTGTCCGTGGGCGTGATCCTGCTCCGCCGCAGCCGCCCGGACCTGCCGCGCGGCTACCGCGTGCCCTTCTATCCCGTCCTCCCGATCGCGAGCGCCGCCTTCTGCCTGTACCTGATCGCGGGGTTGCCGAAGGACACGTACCTGCTGTTCGCGGTGTGGCTGGGCGGGGCGGCGGCGCTGTACTTCGGCTATTCGCGGCGACGGTCGGTGCTGGCGACGGGGGCGGCGGGCGCTTCGGAAGGGTAGGCGTCGGGCGGAAGCGGTTTGCGGATCGCGCGGCAGGTCGGGCGAAACCCTGGGGTGCGGTACTGTCAAAGAGCGGGCGGGAGCTTAGGCTTTCGGGGGGCATGTAGGACAGCGGGGAACGGCCTGTCGCGGTCGAGCGCGTCCTCGGGTGCACCCGACAGCGGAAGGTGTCGTCCCAGGGGGCGGCACGCTTCCTTGCAGAACTATCCGGGTTGCCCTGTCCAATGGAGGAGCGCCGAAGCGGTGCGTCGGCCAGTGTTTGGGGGTGGTATCGCGTCAGATCGCAAGGGCTGCCGTCCTGTTGGACGAACGGAGGCGTCTGCGCCAGTTTGCCGCGGGTTGCTCGACCAGCGCATACATGCCTGCCGCATACAGCATCGACAGCGCACCGCTGATGACGATGATGCCCAGCAGCCCCAACGTTGGAAACAGGGCATGTACCCCGGCGATGACGGGCACATGGATCAAGTACAACGTGTAGGAGTAGAGCGCGATCACGCGCAGCGGTCGGGTGGAGAGCGCGATCGACACCCAGCCGCGATCCTGGATGGCATAGCTGAAGATTACAAAGAGCGCGCCGCCTTGCAGGGTGTAGCGAACCGTCTGGCGAAAAAGCTCGTCCCGGATGGCAAAACATCCCAGGAGAATGGCCAAGGCGAACAGCACATGGACAAGACGTGGCCGCCACGCGCCTTTGTCGAGGACCGGATTCTGCCACAAGGCGAGGCAGCATCCGAAGAGAATGCTGTCGATCCGCGTGTGGGTCCAATAATAGATCTGGCCGATGTCGGATATGGTCGCAACAGTTGCAACGCGGATCCCGAGAACCGCGATGCACGCCCCCAGGCACAGACCAGCGGCTTTTCGCGGCGAAAGAGCCGCCAATATGGCAGAAAATACCACCGGAAATATCAGGTAGAAATGCTCTTCGACCGCGAGGCTCCACAGCGGCGGTCCGGTGACCCCCTGTGCGTAGCCCGTAATCCAGGGGTAGTTTGTCAAAAAGACCAGTTGCGAGAATACGCCCCAGAACTCGGCAGGATGCTCGGCGGGAAGCCATTGGCTGATCCCAAGGATGAGCAGGAGCGTAATGTAGAGCGATGGCAGAATGCGTACGCTGCGTCTGATGTAAAAGGCCTTGATATCAATGCGTCCGGTCTGTGCATATTCCGAACGCAGAAGTGTGGTGATCAAGTAACCGCTCAGGAAGAAGAAAATCGTTACACCAAATCCGCCGGGAATCAGTCTTTCAAGACCACAATGTGCGACAAACACAATCAGAATCGCAAGCGCTCTGAATCCATCGAGTGGTACTATGTGGTCTAATGTCATGTATATGTCCCCCCCGAGACAATAGTCTTACGAATGAGGGGCTACAGGCATTACACAAGAAAAGCCAGATAGCTTCCCCGTTTTGTCGGGATGGGCGATTTTCATATTGTAAATTACGTCGTTGCAGCATGGCGGCAAGACGTTGCGACAAGACATTCCTTAGTGTCCTGTTTCGGTCGTAGGACTCCGTATCTGTACACTTTTGTGCGGCAGAAGTGGCGCGAAATTGTGCGGCCGAACTGGAGCGGAAAGCGCCAAAATTTATCTACTGAGCGCGAGGCGCTGGTCCGTTCCCCACCCTGCTCCTCTTCGCCCTTCCCCGGCGAAGGCCGGGGCCCAGTCGCGCAGGGTTCGGAAGTCGTGCGCTGCGCCATGCCCCAATCGTTCCTCGACTGGGCCCCGGCCTGCGCCGGGGAAGTGCCAACGTTGGAAAGCGGATGGCGATCGTGTCGCCGACGTTCCGGTCGATGCGGTACGCGGGTTGGGCAACGCGCTGGGGCACGGCTATGACCGCGTGGATTTACGGACGATCTATGTGACGGCGACCGACAGCTTTCCGTGGTTGCGAGCGGATTTCGTGGCGGCTTTGGGGTAAGCAGCGACCGGATGGGCGCGGTGATCCGGACCGAGACGGCGCTGTTTCCCCTTCATCCGTCATGCTGAACTTGTTTCAGCATCCACAGCGCAAAACGCCCGGATCGTTCTTGTGGCGCGGTGGACCCTGAAACGAGTTCAGGGTGACGGCGGGGTGGACGGCGCACGCTCGAACGTTTTGCGTGACCGCTTCGTTATGGCGTCGTGGATGGAGCACCAAAGCGGTCTAAGATGCTTTCGGTGAGATATGGGATAACTCGCCCTCTCTCCAAATTATAGTTCCAAGTCACGCTGCCATAGCCTTCGAATCGACGATCATTGGAATCGATTTCAACAGATAGATAATATTCGAAGAGCGTCTTTACTCGATCGATGTCGAAGTCACTGCCCCATTCGGCAGAGTCGATAAAGGCAGCGAACGCCTCGTGAGTAAGACTGGATTGTTTTGCTAATTTATACAGATCTGGCCGGCGGCTTTTCAGTAGAGCTAAGAACGATATCAATGCGGCGGGTCGAAGCTCTCGTTCTCTGGCGGCAAGAAACGAAATAGAAATGTTAGTAGATAGGGCAGATATCTGCCGCAATGACAGTTTATAGGCCCTAGTTATCCCCTGAACATAAGTAACAATATCACGCCGATCTGGACTTTCGGGAATCAGCTGATTCAAAATTCCGGATACAAACCTGTCTACGTTGCCGTCGCGATGCTTCTCGTAAGACTGTTCAAAAAATATCGAAAAGTCATAAAACTTTTCGAGATATTCCTGCGCTGCTTCTGAGATCCCGTAGCGATTTGCAACTGATAACTCAAGATGACGCCTGTTTGTTACCAAAACGAAATGTACGCGATTTGCTCGGAAAAAGTGTTTGAGTGTTTCTATGATGCCCAGTGCAAAATCCGGCCTGCACCGATCTAACTCATCAATTATAACGATCAGAGGAGTTTTGCTCGAAGTATCATCATTTTCTTGAGGACGGAGTAGATCAGGAAGGGTCTCGATACTGGTTTTGAGCGCTGCAAAGTTTTGCTCGTTCTTTCCGTGGGACTCCAATATGTGGGCAATGCGCTCTTCGGTAATGTCGCCGAACGAGTCGCTAATATCGTCCTTTAGGTCCTCTAACTGCTTAATTTCGGACGCCCCGATGAGGCCAAGCGTTAAGGCTTTCACCCCGATTTTGGCCCCTGTGGACGCCACGGCCTTTCCCACCTTGGAGGCTTGTAAAAGAAACGTTTTGTACTTCGGGTCTGCTTGGCGACCAGCGTCTTGCGCCGCCTTAACGAACACTCCAGCCAGTGCTTCAAAAGGGCTTTCCATGTAGTCGGACGAGAAAGCGTCGAAGTATATGGACGGTATGTTTTGTGACTTGAGTTCAGCAACCCACTGTCGAGCAAAAACCGACTTACCGATGCCCCAACGTCCGTCTAAGAGGCATACAGAACCATGTTCCAGTGTTATAAATATCGAAGTTAGACGGTCTGCTAGATCCTTTTTGTGAAAAAGGTCGCCTGTTGCTGTAAATCCCAGATCAACGTCTGCGTCGGTGATGCCCCCGGTAATTTTCATGACGACCTCTTAAAACGTCAGCGTAGTACAAGATGACGCGCCAACAAAGCTAATCGTCATCTCGCTACTTACGCACAGCGCCTCCCGTCATAACAATGTTAAGCACAAGCTTTCAGCAACGGCGCCAAATACTTCCCAGTAAAGCTCCCCTTAGCCTTGGCCACAACCTCCGGCCCTTCGACTACGCCTGCGCTTACGCTCCGGCTTCGCTCAGGACAGGCTTGTCCCGGGTCTTCTTCCCTAACAGCGGTTTCAGATAGCGGCCGGTGAAACTCCCTTCCACCTCGGCCACCTTTTCCGGGACACCCTGCGCCACGATCTCCCCGCCCTTCACGCCACCCTCAGGTCCAAGGTCCAGCACCCAGTCCGCGGTCTTGATCACGTCGAGATTGTGCTCGATCACGACCACCGTATTCCCCTGCTCGACCAGCTGGTGGAGCACTTCGAGCAGCTTGCGCACGTCCTCGAAATGCAGCCCCGTCGTCGGTTCATCCAGGATGTACAGCGTCTGCCCGGTCGCGCGGCGGGAAAGCTCCTTGGCGAGCTTGACGCGCTGCGCCTCGCCGCCCGAGAGCGTCGTTGCCTGCTGGCCGACCTTGACGTAGCCGAGGCCCACTTCCTGCAGCATCGCCATCTTGTCGCGGATCGGCGGGACCGCCTTGAAGAAGTCGACCGCATCCTCGACCGTCATGTCGAGCACGTCGGCGATGCTCTTGCCCTTGAACTTCACCTCGAGCGTCTCGCGATTGTAGCGTTCGCCGTGGCACACGTCGCACGTCACATAGACGTCGGGGAGGAAGTGCATCTCGATCTTGAGCAGCCCGTCGCCCTGGCACGCCTCGCAGCGCCCGCCTTTGACGTTGAAGCTGAACCGCCCGGGCTTGTAGCCGCGCGCCTGCGATTCCGGGAGCCCGGCGAACCAGTCGCGGATCTGGGTGAAGCTGCCGGTATAGGTCGCGGGGTTGGAGCGCGGGGTGCGGCCGATCGGCGACTGGTCGATGTCGATGACCTTGTCGAGATATTGCAGGCCGGTGATCTTGTCGTGCTTGCCCTGGACGATCCGCGCGCCGTTCAAGGTGCGCGATGCGGCGGCGAACAAAGTGTCGATCGTGAAGCTCGACTTGCCGCTGCCGCTGACCCCGGTGATGCAGGTGAAGGTGCCGAGCGGAAGGCTTGCGGTGACGCCCTTCAAATTGTTGGCGGTGGCGTTGTGGACGGTGATCTTCTTGCCATTGCCCTTGCGCCGGGTCTTGGGCACCGCGACCTCGCGTCGGCCCGACAGATAATCCGCGGTGATGCTGTTTTCGTTGGCGAGGACTTCCTCGAACGTGCCTTGCGCGACGATATGCCCGCCGCGCACGCCCGCGCCCGGCCCCATGTCGATCACATAATCGGCGGTGCGGATCGCATCCTCGTCATGCTCGACGACGAGCACGGTGTTGCCGAGATCGCGCAGACGCCGCAGCGTCTTGAGCAGCATGTCGTTGTCGCGCTGGTGGAGCCCGATGCTGGGTTCGTCGAGCACGTAGAGCACGCCCGACAGCCCGCTGCCGATCTGCGACGCGAGCCGGATGCGCTGCGATTCCCCGCCCGACAGCGTGCCCGAGGTGCGATCGAGGTTGAGATAGTCGAGCCCGACGTTGTTGAGGAAGCCGAGGCGTTCGAGGATTTCCTTGAGGATCCGCTCGGCGATCGCGCGTTGCTGGTCGCTGAGGTCGGCGGGGACTTGCTCGAACCATTTGAGCGCATCGACGACCGACAGGCGCGTGACGCTCGAAATGTCGCGCATCCCGATCTTGACCGCAAGCGCCTCGGGCTTGAGGCGGCCGCCGTGGCACACCTCGCACGGGGCGGCGCTCTGGTACTTGTTGAGTTCCTCGCGCATCCACGCGCTCTCGGTCGAGAGCATGCGGCGGTTGAGGTTGCCGATCACGCCTTCGAACGGCTTCTTGACGTCATACGACTTCTTGCCGTCGATGAAGGTCAGCGTGACGGGCTTGCCCTTGGTGCCGTGGAGGATCGTGCGCTGCGCCTCGTCCGGCAGGTCTTCCCATGGGGTTTCGAGGCTGAAGTCGAATTCGCGCGCGAGGCTGCCGAGGACCTGCATGTAATAGGGCGACGGGGGGTTGGACTTCGCCCAGGGGACGACTGCGCCCTTCTTGATGCTGAGCGCATGGTTGGGGACGACGAGATCCTCGTCGAACAGCAGTTTTTCGCCCAGGCCGTCGCATGCCGGGCACGCACCCTGGGGGGCGTTGAACGAGAACAGCCGCGGCTCGATCTCGGCGATCGTGAAGCCCGAGATCGGGCAGGCGAACTTCTCGCTGAACACGATCCGCCCGGGGGGCGCGTTGTCGCCGAGCACTTCCTGCTTGGGGGTGTGGACTTCGACCGGGTCGGCGGGGTCGACATAAGCGAGCCCGTCGGCGAGTTTCAGCGCCGCCTCGAAGCTTTCCGCAAGGCGCGTCGCGATGTCGGGGCCGATGACCAAGCGGTCGACGACGACCTCTAGGTCATGCTTGAACTTCTTGTCGATCGCGGGGGCTTCGTCGATCTCATAGATCTCGCCGTCGATGCGGACGCGGGTGAACCCCGCCTTCTGCCATTCGAGCAGCTCCTTCTTATACTCGCCCTTGCGCCCGCGCACGACCGGCGCGAGCAGGTAGAGCCGCGTGCCCTCGGGGAGCGCCATGACGCGGTCGACCATCTGGCTGACGGTCTGCGCGGCGATCGGCTCGCCGGTCGCGGGGGAATACGGGATGCCGACACGCGCCCACAGCAGGCGCATGTAATCGTAGATCTCGGTGACGGTCGCGACGGTCGAGCGAGGGTTGCGGCTGGTGGTCTTCTGCTCGATGCTGATCGCGGGGGAGAGGCCCTCGATATGATCGACGTCGGGCTTCTGCATCAGTTCGAGGAACTGGCGCGCGTAGGCGCTGAGCGATTCGACGTAGCGGCGCTGGCCCTCAGCGTAGATCGTGTCGAACGCGAGGCTCGACTTGCCGCTCCCCGACAGGCCGGTGATGACCGTCAGCGTATCGCGTGGGATATCGACCGACACGTCCTTGAGATTGTGCTCGCGCGCGCCGCGCACGGAAATATGAGTCAGCATAAGGCGAGTTCTACTTCTGTTCTGATGGGAGCGCCAGATAGGGAAATAGGAAAGCGCGCGGCCGGTTACGAGGGTTCCGCAGGAAACACGCTAGCGGTCGCCATATGCGGGCAGCGCCAGCTTGAACCGGATCGCCGCAGCGCGCAGCGCAAAGCCACAGGCCGCCGCCACGGGTGCGGCGATGTTGGGCGATACCCCCACCGTCACCAGCACCACATACAGCCCCGCCGCCAGCGCCGCTGCGGTCACGTACAATTCCGGGCGCATCAGGATCGACGGTTCGCCTGCGAGCACGTCGCGGATGACGCCGCCGATGCATGCCGTCACCACGCCCATCAGCGCGGCGGGGACGGGGGGGATGCCGAAGGCGAGCGCCTTGGCCGCGCCGAACACGGCATAGGCCGCGAGGCCCACCGCATCGAGCCAGTCGAGCGCGGTGCCTTTCCACCAGCGTTGCGGGGTCGTCCACACCAGCACCGCGACCGCGAGGCACGTTCCCGCGACGAGCCGGTCGTGCACCCAGAACACCGGCGCGCCGATCAGCAGGTCGCGCACCGATCCGCCGCCGGTGCCGGTGATGAGCGCGAAGAAGGTCGCGGTGACGAGCGTCTGCCGATGCCGGATTGCGGCGAGCGCGCCGGTGATCGCGAAGACGGCGATCCCGAACAGGTCGAGCCACGGCAGGACGGAGCCGAATTGCCAGGGGAATTGCGCGGGCATGGGACTGGCCTAGCGGGTATTGGGGGCGAGCGGAATCGTTCTCATGCCCCCCGCCAGCCGTCATGCTGAACTTGTTTCAGCATCCACCGTGCGGCGGGCTTGGTCCGGACTCGTGGAGGGCTGGATCCTGAAACGAGTTCAGGATGACGGCGGGGTGAGGTGGTGCCCGATAACCCTGGGCTCCGGCCTGCGCCGGAGCGCGGGTCAGACCGTGGCCGCTGCGCCGTGCTTTGCGATGTTGCTCTGCCGCCGCCCGTAGGCAAAATACAGCGCCAGCCCGATCACGTTCCACCCGACGAAGCGCACCAGCGTCGAGCTCGGCAAGCTCGCGAGCAGGTACAAACACCCCAGCACGGTCAAGGTGCCTACCACATACGCCGCCGGGCAGCGGAACACGCGCGGCATCAGCGGCGCGGTGCGGCGGAGCACGATCAGGCAGACGCCGACCGAGATGAACGCGATCAGCGTCCCCGCATTCGCCAGCTCGGCGATCTCGTCGAGGCGGAAGAATCCCGCAACCGCGGCGATCGACAGGCCGGTCAGCAAAGTGATCAGCGTCGGCGACCCGGTACGCTTGCTCACCGTCGCGAGCCCGCGCGGGAGCAGGCCGTCGCGCGCCATCACGAAAAAGATCCGGCTCTGCCCGTACATCATCACCAGGATCACCGACGGCAAAGCGATCACCGCCGCCAGCGCGATCAGCTGTGCGGCGAACGGTTCGCCCAGCTGGCGCAACACCAGCGCGAGCGGCTCGGGCGAATTGGCGAGCGCGGTGAAGGGCAAAGCGCCGATCGCGGTGATCGCCACCGCCATGTAGATCACCGTGCACACCAGCATCGACCCGACGATCCCGATCGTAAGGTCGCGCTTGGGGTTCTTGGTCTCCTCGGCCGAAGTCGCGACCGCATCGAAGCCGTAGAAAGCGAAGAACACGATCGCCGCCGCCGCCATCACCCCGCGCTTGTGCCCGCCGCTTTCGACCGAGCCGAAGCCGTACGGCATGAACGGGTGCAGGTTCGCGCTGTTGAAGGCGGGCAGCGCGTAGATCACGAACAGCGTGAGCGCGACGAGCTTGATCACGACGAGAATGATGTTGAGCGTCGCGCTCTGGCGGGTGCCGAGGATCAGCATCCCCATCACCGCCAGCGCGACCCCGACCGCGGGCAGGTTGATCAGCCCGCCGCCATGCGGCCCGACCAGCAGCGCATGCGGCAGATGCACCCCCGCCGCCTCGATCCAGCCGACGAGATAGCCCGACCAGCCGACCGCCACCGTGGAACAGGCGAGCGAATATTCGAGGATCAGGCTCCACCCGACGACCCAGGCGACGGTCTCGCCGAGGGCTGTATAGCTGAACGTATAGGCGCTCCCCGCCGCCGGGATCAGCGTGGCGAGTTCGGTATAGGCGAGCGCCGCGCAGCCGCAGACGATCCCGCAGATGACGAAGGCGAGGATCACGGCTGGCCCCGCGCGTTCCGCGCCGACGCCGACCAGCGTATAGATGCCGGTGCCGACGATCGCGCCCACGCCCAGCGCGATCAAATGCGGCCAGCTCAGCGTCTTGGCGAGGCTGTGTTTGTCGGAAACGGGGGACTCGAATGATTTGCGCGGTCCAAACATAGTCCCCATCCCCTAAGACTCCGTCAGTTCGTATTTGCGCCGAGCTGGCCGCGGAGATCGGTCAGCGTCGATTGAATGTGGCTTGCGAGCAAGGTCGTCATCAGCGCCTCGTCGCGCGCGAGCCACGCGTCGAGCAGGCCGCGATGCTCGATATGCGCGCGATCCTCGCGCCCGGCGGGCTGGAGATGCGCGACGACATAGCGTTCCGCGAGGATCGTGAGGCGCTCGACCAGTTGCGTGGTGAGCAGGCGACGCCCCGGACGGACGAGGGCTGTATGAAACACGCGGTTGCGGATCGCGACTTCGGACAGGCGATCCCCCGCCGCGCTGTCGAGTTCCTCGAACGCGGTCTGCGCGATCGCGCGGTCCGCGTCGTTCGCGACGGTCGCGGCATAGGCTGCGGCGGCGGGCTCGATGCTGAGGCGGAGCGCGAAGATGTCGTCGGCTTCCGCCGCCGACATCGGTTGGACCGCATAACCGCGGTTGGCGTGGCTGGTCAGCAACCCTTCCTGCTCGAGCCGCGCGAGCGCCTCGCGCAGCGGGATCTTGCTCACGCCGAGTTCGCTCGCCAGCGCATCCTGGCGGATCGGGGTGTGGCCGGGGAGCTTTCCGGTGACGATCTGCTCGCGGACGATCTCGAACACCTGTTCGGACAGGGTACGGACGACGATGCTCATGGACGGGCGGCTCCGATGCGAGGGACGTGGCCGCGAGACGGGCGGCAACTCACGTAACCTGGAAACCTTCCCAGAACGAGTCGCTGCGATCAATCCAGATCGTGTTGAACCCGGTCGCGATCGCCGACCCCTCGATCGACGGGATGATCGCGGCCTGCTCGCCGAGCGTGGTCGCCGCCTCGACCCGGCCGATGAAGCGGCTGCCGATGTAGCTTTCGTGGACGAAACGGTCGCCGGGGGCGAGCCGCCCGCTGTCCGCGAGATGCGCGAGGCGGGCGGAGGTCCCGGTCCCGCACGGCGAGCGGTCGATCGCCTTGTCGCCGTAGAACACTGCGTTGCGCCCGTCCGCGCCGTCTCCACGGGGCACGTCCGCCCACAGGATATGGCTGACGCCGCGGATCGTCGGGTCGAGCGGGTGGACGGGTTCGTACACCGCGCGCACCGCGTCACGGATCTTGCCGCTGAGGTCGATCAGCCGCGCTGCGCCGAGATCGTCGAGCCCGGTGTACGCGCCCTGCGGCTCGATGATCGCGTAATAATTTCCGCCGTAAGCGACGTCGATCGTCAGCGGGCCGATGCCGTCGACGTCGACCTTTATGCCCTTCGCCGCGACATAAGCGGGGACGTTGGTAATCCGCACCGCCGTCACCTTGTCGCCTTCAGTCTCATACGCCACGTCGATCACGCCGGCTGGCACTTCGATCCGCAACCGGCCTGGCTCGGCGGGCTGGATCAGCCCGTGTTCGAGCCCGAAGGTCACCATCCCGATCGTGCCGTGGCCGCACATCGGCAGGCAGCCGCTGGTTTCGATGAACAGGATGCCGACATCGGTATCTGCGCGCGTCGGGGGATAGAGGAACCCGCCCGACATCATGTCATGCCCGCGTGGCTCGAAGCACAGCCCGGTGCGGATCCAGTCGAACCGAGTCATGAAATCCTGCCGCCGCTCCGACATGGAGGCGCCCTTCAGGAGCGGGGCCCCGCCCGCAACGAGGCGGACGGGGTTTCCGGCGGTGTGGCCGTCGATGCAGAAGAAGGTATGGCGCATCGGCGGATGCTATCAGGCAGCTTGAGCGGAGGCGAGGGGTGCCGGGGGGGCAAGCGTGGGACGGGTGGCGGCGGCCTTTTCGACCATCGCGATCACTTCGGCGCGGCGGGCGCCGACCAATGGGTAGCGCGGTGGGAGGACGCGTTCGGAACCGCGGCCCATCACCTGCTCAGCGAGCTTGATCGACTGGACGAGGTCATGCTCGGCATCGAGGTGGAGGAGCGGCATGAACCAGCGGTAGATTTCCATCGCCTTGGCATGATCGCCGCGCGCGAAGGCATTGACCAGCTCGACCGATTCGCGCGGGAAGGCGTTGGTCAGGCCGGAGACCCAGCCCTGCGCGCCGAGATACAGCCCTTCGAGTGCGACGTCGTCGAGCCCGGCGAACAGCACGTAGCGATCGCCGAACGCGGTCTTTACATCGGTGAAGCGGCGCGTGTCGGGGGCGGATTCCTTGACCGCGACGATGTTGGCGACATCGACCAAAGCGGCGAGCACGTCATTGTCGATCAGCGTGCGGTACGCCGGCGGGTTGTTGTAGAGCATGATCGGCAGGCCGACCGACTCGGCAACGCCCTTGAAGTGGGCGACGAGTTCGTGCGGCTTGGGGACATAGACCATCGGCGGGAGCAGCATCAGCCCGTCCGCGCCCGCGGTCTCGGCGGCCTTGGCATAGCGCACCGCACGGCGCGTATCATATTCCGAAACGCCGGTGATGACCGGCACGCGCCCCGCAACCGCCTCGACGATCGCGCTCAGGACCTCGACCTTCTCGTCATATTCGAACGAGTTGTTCTCGCCGACCGTGCCGAGCGCGATGACACCGGTGACGCCATCCTTGATCAGATCATCGACAACGCGCTGCGTGTCCGCCAGATCGACCGTAAGGTCTTCACGGATCTGCGTGGTGACTGCGGGGAAAACACCCTTCCATGCGACAGACATTGCGTATCGACCTTCCTCAATCTCGTTGTATATACCGTATACGAAATGGGAAGTGGCAGTGCAACAGGAGAATCGCTTGCGCTCTATCGGGATCATCGGCGGCGGGGTCGTCGGGCTGACCGCAGCGCTTGCGTTGCTCGACCGCGGGCTGGCGGTGACGCTGTTCGACCCGGATGTCGCCAAGGGTGCGGCCTCCTGGGGGAATGCCGGGCATATCGCAGTCGAACAGGTCGAACCGCTCGCGTCGCCGGGGGCGATGCGGTCGGTGCCGGGGCGGTTGTTCTCGCGCGGCGGGGCGCTCGCCTTGCCGCTGTCGATGGCGGCGAGCTGGCTGCCGTTCGGCCTGAAGCTGGCGGCGGCGTCGACACCGGCGCGCTTTTCGGCGGGGACGGCGGCGCTGACGCCGTTGCTCGCGGCGGCGATGCCCGCGTGGCGCGCGCTGGTCGACGGACTCGATGCGCCCGAGCTGTTGCGGCAGGACGGGCATATCGTGACGTGGGAATCGGATGCGACCGCGCGGCGGGGGCGGTTGAAATGGCACCGCTCCGCGATCGGCACCGCATCGATCGGGGAAGTCGATTCCCCGACGTTCAGCCGGTTGCGCGGGCTGAGCAAGAGCGTGGTCGACGGGGTGCGGTTCGCCGGGAGCGGTCAGGTGCGCGACCTCGCGCGGCTCGCGGCGGTGCTGGAAGCGGCGGTCGTCGCGCGCGGCGGGACGATCGTGCGCGACGCGGCGCGGCTGATCGAGACCGCCGACGGTGTCGCAATCGAAGGACATTCGAGCGACCTGGTGCTGGTCTGCGCGGGCGTCCGGTCGCGCGTGCTGCTCGAACCGCTGGGATACCGCGTGCCGATGATCGCCGAGCGTGGCTATCACATCCGCGCCGACGCGGCGGGCTGGCCGGCGGACTTGCCGCCGATCGTGTTCGAGGACCGCGCGATGATCGTTACGCGCTATGCCGATTGCGTCCAGGCGGCGAGCTTCGTCGAACTGGGCAAGCCCGATGCGCCTGCCGATCCGCGCAAATGGGAACGGCTGGAGCGGCACGTCGCGCAGCTCGGGCTGCCGATCACCGGGCCGTATCGGCGCTGGATGGGCGCGCGGCCGACGCTGCCCGACTATCTCCCTGCGATCGGGCGGTCGGCGCGGCATCCCAATCTGCTCTATGCCTTCGGGCATCAGCATCTCGGCTTGACGCTCGCGCCCGTGACCGCGCAGCTTGTCGGTGCGCTCGCGGTGGCGGACCAGCCGTCGGTCGCGATCGCGCGCTTTTCGCTCGACCGTTTCTCTCGGCAAGGATCGCGTACATGACCATCGGTGGATCGACCGCAGCAACCGAACTCGCAGCGCTCGCGCCGTGGGGCGACCCCGCACCGCGCATCACCGCCGCCGAACGCGCCGCGCGGCTCGACCGTGCACGCCGGCTGACGGCGGAGGCGGGGGCGGATGCGCTGCTGATCGGCGCGGGCGCGAGCCTGCGCTATTTCGCGGGCGTGCCGTGGGGCGCGAGCGAGCGGCTCGTCGCGCTGGTGCTGCCGGTTGAGGGTGATCCGGTAATCGTCTGCCCGCGGTTCGAGGAAGGATCGCTGCTCGCGGCGCTCGAGATTCCCGCCGACGTGCGGTTGTGGGAAGAGGATGAGAGCCCGTCGGCCTTGGTCGCCGCCGGGTTGCGGGGTGGCGCGACTCTGCTGGTCGACCCGCAACTGCCGTTCGGGATGGCGACCGCGCTGGGGGCGTGCGGGCTGGTGCTGCGCGATGCGTCGGGGGTCGTCGATGCGTGCCGGATGCTCAAGAGCCCGGCGGAACTCGCGCTGCTGTCGCAGGCCAAGGCGATGACGCTGGAAGTGCAGCGGCGCGCGGCGGCGATCCTCGCGCCCGGCATCCCGGCGAGTGCGGTGATCCGCTTCATCGATTCCGCGCATCGGGGGTTGGGGTCGGCGGGGTCGTATTTCTGCGCGGTGCAGTTCGGGCGCGCGACCGCGTTTCCGCATGGCTTGCCGGGGGACCAGCTGCTCGAGGAGGACCAACTCGTGCTGATCGACACCGGCTGTCAGGTCGAAGGCTATCATTCGGACATCACGCGGACCTATGCATTCGGGACGGTCGATGCCGAGGTGCACGCGATCTTCGAGACCGAGCAGGCGGCACAGCGCGCGGCGTTCGAGGCGGTGCGGCCGGGGGTTTCGTGCGAGAGCGTGGATGCCGCGGCGCGCGTGGTGCTGGAGCGCGCCGGGCTGGGGCCGGACTATCGGTTGCCGGGGCTGCCGCATCGCACCGGGCACGGGATCGGGCTGTCGATTCATGAGCCCGCTTATCTGGTGCGCGGCGACCGGACGGCGCTTGCGCCGGGGATGTGTTTTTCGAACGAACCGATGATCGTCGTGCCCGATCGCTTCGGGGTGCGGCTGGAGGATCATTTCCACGTCACCGAGACGGGCGCGGCGTGGTTCACCGAGCCGCAGCCGTCGATCGACCGACCGTTCGGGTAGCGGGGGGCGGGGGCGGCTCTTCAATCACAGGGGGAACGATGATGCGACATTCGACACGGTTTGCACTGGTGCTGGCGCTGCTGACCACGACGACGACGGTGCCGATTCAGGCGCAGGAGCCCGCACGGACGACCGCGACGCAGGGGCGGCCGGCACTGGTCGCAATGTTCACCGAATGGCGGCGGTTCGCGGACGCACCGCTGGTCGACGGCGTGCCCGACTATTCGCCCGCGGCAATGGCGCGGCAGGCCGTCGGGCTCGCGACCTTCCGCCAGCGGCTGGCGGCGCTCGACCGGGCGGGCTGGAGCAAGGCGGACGGGATCGATGCGCAATTGATCGAGGCCGAGATGAACGGGCTCGACTTCAACCTGCGCGTGTTGCGGCCATGGGCGCGCGACCCCGGTTTCTACCAGACGGTGTGGGGTGAAGAGAGCGACGTGCCCGCACACGAAGGCCCCAACGCCCCCGCGATCGACCTGTTCGCGTTCGACTTTCCGTTGTCGGCGAAGGACGCGCGGCAGCTGACCACGATGCTCCAGACCGTGCCGACGTTGCTGACGCAGGCGCGCGGCACGCTTGACGAGAGTAACGCGCGCGACCTGTGGTTGTATGGCGCGCGCGCGTTCCGCGAACAGTCGGCGGTGCTGGCGAAGCTCGAGGCGGGGACGCTGACGATGCGGACGCTGGAAGGCGCGAAGCACGCCGATCTGTCGGGTGCGGGGCGGACGGCCTTGCCTGCGGTTCGCGCAGCGCGCGCCGCGACCGATGCGTTCGCGGCGTGGATCGCGGCGGAAGCGCCCAAGAAGACCGGGCCATCGGGCGTGGGCAAGGCGGATTATGACTGGGCGATGCGCAACGTCCATCTGCTGCCGTACGGCTATGACGAACAGGTCGCGTTGCTCCAGCGCGAGCTTGACCGATCGCGCGCATCGCTGCGGCTGGAGGAAGTGCGCAACCGCGCGTTGCCGCCGCTCGATCCGATCGAGGATCCTGCCGCTTACAATAAACTGGCTGCCGAGAAGGCGCGGCGGTTTGCCGATTTCCTGATTACCACGGGAATGGTGCCCGACAAGCCTTATTACCGCGCAGCGATCGCCGCCCAGCAAGTGCCGTTCACGCCGCTCGCCGAGCGCAACTTCTTCTCGCACGTCACCGCGCGCGACCCGTTGCCGCTGTACAGCCATGACTATCACTGGATCGACCTCGCGCGGTTGAAGCATCAGCCACAGGCCGACCCGATCCGGCAGGGGCCGCTGCTCTACAACATCTGGGAGGAACGCTCCGAGGGGTTCGCGACCGCGATGGAGGAAATCGCGCTCCATACCGGGCTGTACGACGACCTGCCGCGCGGGCGCGAGCTAGTGTGGATCATGCTGGCCAACCGCGCGGCGCGGGGGTTGGCGTCGCTCAAGGTGCAGGCGAACGAGATGACGCTGGCGGAAGCGGGGCAATTCCACGCACGCTGGACCCCGCGCGGGTTTTCGGACGCCGCAAGCGATCTCGTCGGGTTCGAACAGCTGCTCTACCTGCGCCAGCCGGGCTATGGGACGAGTTATGTGACGGGGAAGCTGCAATATGACCGGCTGCTGT
Source organism: Sphingomonas sp. FW306-05-A (assembly GCF_058782275.1). NCBI lineage: Bacteria > Pseudomonadati > Pseudomonadota > Alphaproteobacteria > Sphingomonadales > Sphingomonadaceae > Sphingomonas > Sphingomonas sp. FW306-05-A. The sequence goes on along the minus strand of NZ_JBYSXN010000002.1, from coordinate 1,171,462 downwards.
CGGACCTGTCCGACCGGGCGGAGCGCGACGGCACGCGCTTCGATGCGGCGCGCGCGTTGCAGGCGATGTGGGCGCCGGGGATCATCCCGGTCGCGTTGATCGAGGCGGAAATGGTCGAGGGCGGGCGCTGAGGTTCACATTCTACCGTCATTCACGCGGAGGCATGGCCTCTGCCCAATCATAGCTGTTCTCCCGCGAAGGCGGGAGTCCAGGAGTCGCGAGAATTGTAAGTCGTTGTTCTGCCTGGCTCTGGATTCCCGCTTTCGCGGGAAAACAGCAAAGGACGGTTCGGTAGGACGAGCGGGGCCAGCCAGTAGAGATCCCGGAGCAGACGCGCGTTTTTAAACCGTCCGTCATCCTGAACTGGTTTCAGGATCCAGTCCTCCGCGAGTCCGGACTATGCCTGCTGCGCGGTGGATGCTGAAACGAGTTCAGCATGACGGCAGTTTTTGGGGCGCGGGGTGGCGGGCAAACCTCCGATTGCCTTCACGCAACGGTCTCACGTTCGCGGTGGATGACGGCGTTTGGGGCACCCGCTCGCCTCACTCCTCGTCGGGATACGGGCCCTTGCCGCCCGCGGCGATCAGCTGGTCGGTGCGTTGCTCGATCACCGGGACCGGGACCGAGCCCATCTCGAGCATCGCGTCGTGGAACGCGCGGATGTTGAACTTCGGGCCCAGCGCCTTCTGCGCCTTGTCACGCGCGGCGACGAAGGCGAGTTCGCCCATGTAATAGGACACCGCCTGCCCGGGCCAGGCGATATAGCGATCGACCTCGGTCTCGATCTCATGATCCGACAGCGCGGTATTGTCGTGGAGATACGCCTGCGCCTGCTTGCGGGTCCAGCCCTTGGCGTGGATGCCGGTATCGACCACCAGCCGCGCCGCGCGCCACGCCTGATAGCTCAGGAATCCGAACGTGTCGTACGGCGTCTCGTACATCTCCATATCCTCGCCGAGCGCCTCGCAATAGAGCGCCCAGCCCTCGCCGTAGACCGACAGATAGGTATCGCGCCGGAACGCCGGGAGCGCGGTATTCTCTCCCGCGAGCGGCATCTGGAAGGCGTGGCCGGGCGCGCTTTCGTGGAGTGTAAGTGCGATCTGCGAATAAAAGGGGCGCGACTTCAGGTCGTAGGTGTTGACGAGGTAGATCCCCGGCCCGCCGCGCCCGCCGGTGTAGAAGGGCGCGATGTCGGCGGGAACGGGCTTGATCGCGAAGCGGCTGCGCGGGAGGTGCCCGAAGTATTGCGACGCCTTGCCGTCGAACGTCTTGGCGATCCACGCCGCGCGGTACAGCAGTTCGTTGGGAGTCTTGGGGTAGAATTGCGGATCGGTGCGCAGATGGTTGAAGAATGCCTGCAAATCGCCCTTGAACGCGACCTGCTGCATCACCGTGTCCATCCGCGCACGGATCTTGGCGATCTCGGCGAGGCCGACCGCGTGAACTTGATCGGGGGTGAGGTCCTGCGTCGTATATTCGCGGATCTTGCTTTGGTAATACGCCTTTCCGTCGGGCAGGTCGTAAGCGGCGAGCGCGACGCGGGCGTGCGGGATGTAATCCGTGCGCAGGAAGGCGAGCAGTTTCGCGTGCGCTGGCACCACCGCCTGGGTGATCGCGGCGCTGCCCTCGGCGCGCAGCGTTGCCTGTTCGGCAGCGGGGATCGTCTTGGGGAAAGTCTCGAACGGGGCGTAGAAGGGCGAGGCGGTTACGCTTTTCGCTTCGACGACTTGTGCCACGCCGGAATCGCGGCCCTGGAGCGTGATCTGCGGCGGGGTGAAGCCGCGCGCGAGCCCGGCGCGCATGTTGGCGATCTGCTGGTCGTAATAGCGCGGGATGTCGCGCAACATCGCGATATAGTTGCGGTAATCCTGCGCGGTGCGGAAGCTGCCGCGTGCGGACCCGGCGATGTTGCCCCAGAAACTGGTGTCGGCGTTGAGCGGCTTCTCATACTCGCGGTAGCGTTGCTCGGCGAGCAGCGCGTCGATCTGCTGTTTGTAGACGACGTAATTGACGCGGTTGGCGGGCGACAGGCTGGCGGGGGCGATCGCTTTGAGCGCGGTTTCGGTCGCACTCCAGCGCGCGAGGCGTTCGGCCTGCGCGGCCGGGCCGACATCCGGGAGCTTCGCGCTCTTGCCCTTGGGGGTGTCCTCGTCCTGCTCCATCTGGCGTTGCCGCCAGGCATATTCGGACGTGTAGAGCGCCTCAAACCGCGCGTCGGCGGATTGGGCTGCGGCCCTAGTCGCCCGCGGTGCGGCCTGCGCAGCCATACCGCCGAGCATCGTGCCACCGAGGGCAAGCGTCAGGAGGATCGTTCGCATCGTCATTCTCCCGAAGGCAGCTTCATGATGTCGTCGTACAAGGCCGCGGGGATCGCCACCCCGTCGGCAAGACTGCGGCGACGCGCGGCATAGCGGCGCTGCGACGGCAGGCGCGCGCCCTGATCCTCGATTCCGGCGAACAGCGCCTCCGCGCGCAGCAGGTGATGCGTCACCGCGGTGCCGACGAACCCCGCAGGGTCGATCGCGATGATCAGCTCGCCCCCGATCGGCGATCCGCCACGCTGCGCATCGGCGGTGAGCGATTCCTGGCTAGTCATGTCCCCGATCAGCGGACCCGCGAGCAATTCCACCATGGCGGCGAGTGCCGACCCCTTGTGCCCGCCGAAGGTCCGCATCGCACCCGCGAGCACCGCCGCGGGATCGGTCGTCGGTTGCCCGGCGGCATCATAGCCCCAATCGTCGGGGACGGGTTTGCCCGCGCGGCGGTGCAGCTCGATTTCGCCGCGGGCGACCGCGCTGGTCGCGAAATCGAAGACGAACGGCTCCTTCCCGGGGCGCGGCCAGGCGAAGGCGATCGGGTTGGTCCCGAACACCGGGCGCGTGCCCCCTTCGGGCGCGACCCAGGCGTGGCTCGGGGTGAAGGCGAGCGCGACCAGGCCGGCACCGGCGAGCAGCTCGACCTCGGGCCACAAGGCCGCAAAGTGGACGACATTGTTGAGCGCGAGCGCCGCGATCCCGCAGCGCCGCGCCTTTTCGATGAGCAATGGTCGGCCGCGTTCGAACGCGAGTTGCGCGAACCCGCCCGCGCCATCGACGCGGACGAGCCCGACCGCGGGTTCGCTCACCACCGGTTCGGCATCGACCACCACCGCGCCGCGCGCGATGCTGTTGGCCGCGACCAGCAAGCGGTAGATCCCGTGGCTCGCGCAGCCGTCGCGCTCGCCTGCGACCATGGTTTCGGCAACCGCGGCGGCATGCGCGCGCGACAGGCCCGCGCCGATCAGCTTGGCGTTCGCCAGATCGTGGAGCGCGTCGAGCGAGAGGTGGACGTCGGGGCGGAGTTCGGGAGCGTCGAGGTCGGCGGCTGGGCGGGAAGCGGTGCGGGATGCGGTCATGTAGTCGGGGCCGATCTGGTGGCGGGGGCGGGGGCGGCGGTCATCAGCCGTGCGCCGAACACCGGCCCGGCGGCGGATTTGTCGTGCGGCAGGAAGCGGATCTTGACGCTCGCCTTGCCCTTGGTGAGGGCAGGGGGAATCGGATAATCGACGTCGAAGAACTTGCCGGGCTGGTCGGCCTCGAGATGCTGGGTCGCGATCTTGACGTTGTCGACGAGGATGTCGAAGTCGCGCGCGCGCTCGTCCCCCCAATAGCTTGCCTGGAGGATCAGCGGGCCGGGGCGCGTCTTCATCGCGAATTCGAAATAGCCGCCCGAGCGCGCATCGCGCCCGTTGCGACCGCGATAGCTGACCGGGTAGGAAATCTCCGAGGTCAGGCCGTGGTCGCGTTCGGGCTGCATTTCGCCGAGATGCATCGTGTCGACCGAGCGTGCCGCGAGATCGCGTGCGCGCGCCTGTTCGGTGAGGAAGGCGGCTTCCTCGCGCTTCCAGGCGGCATCGGTGAAGCTTTTGAAATAGACCGCGCTGCGGCGTTCATACTGGCTGTAGAAGGGCACGAAGCTGAGGTCGCCGGGGCGGACGATGCCGCGCGTGGCATAGCTGCCCGCGGTTCCCGCAACGGGGGTGAAGGCAGCGAGCAGGTCGGTGCCGACCAGCGCCGGATCGGCCTTGTCCCATTTGTCCGCGACCGGGCCGAGATCGGCGGCGAGCACCATCGGCCCGCGCAGCACCACGACGGTGTCGGCATCGCCGGGCGCGCTTTCGATCCGCAAGTCGAGCGGGATCGCGATCGAAACCGTGTCGCCCTTCTTCCAGCGGCGCTCGACCAGCGCATAACCGTTGGCGATCACCGGTTCGACCGCCGCACCGTTGACCTGCACGACCGCCTTGCCCGCGGCCCAGCCGGGAACGCGCAGCGCGATCGCGAAGCGGCCGGGCTTGACGAGCGTCGTCAGCGTCAGGCGCGATTCGGGTTCATAGGGGTAGCGCGTGTCGAGCCGGAGCGTCGCGCCGCGCGTGCGCCACTGCGCTTCCGCCGGGATGTAGAGGTTGACGAGCAGCGTGTTGCCGCCTTCCCAGAAGATCGATTCGCCGTGCTTGGCGTGGCTTTCCATTCCGCTGCCGACGCAGCACCAGAAGACGTCGTCGGCGGGCGTCGAATAATCGCGCGCGACGCCCGACATCAGCGGGGTCATGTAGCTGAAGCCCGCATTGCGCGGGTTCTGCGCAGCCATCACGTGGTTGAGATGCGCGCGCTCGTAATAATCGAACAGCGCGCCATCGGGCTGCCAGCCATAGAGGTGCCGGGTCAGCTTGAGCATGTTGTAGCTATTGCAATGCTCGCACGTCTGTTCGGTGATGTGCGTCGCGATCGTGTCGGGCGCGGTGAAATATTCGCGGTCGGCATTGCCGCCGATGACATAGCTGTGATGCCCGGTGACGGTCTGCCAGAAGAATTTCGCGGCGTTGGCGGGGGCGGGCTTGCCGTTCAGTTCGTGGATCCGCGCGAGCCCGACGAGTTTGGGCACTTGCGTATTGGCGTGGAAATTGGCGAGCTTGTCCTCGCCCGCGACGAGCGGGTCGAGCACGCGGCGGTCGTACAGCCGCTCGGCGATCGCCAGCCAGCGCGAGTCGCCGGTGCGCGCGGACAGCTCGGCATAGCTTTCGTTGAGCCCGCCATATTCGCACCCGAGCAACGTCTGCATCTGCGCATCGTCGAGCGCGGCGAAGACCTTGGCGAAATACTCCGCGAGCCCGGTCGCGACCTGCAACGCCTGGATGTTGCCCCAGCCGGCGTGGACATCGAGCAGTCCCGCGAATACCTTGTGGACGGTATAGAGCGGCGACCAGGAGCCGTTGAGATCGAACCCGCCCGAGCGGATGTCGCCCTTCATCACTTCGGGGAAAATCTCCTCCCCGTCGACGATCTTCCCGTCCTTCCGCTTGCGCCCGAGTGCGCCGACATAGCCGGTGCCGCGCTTGGCCTGTGCGCGGGCGAGTTCGGCGACGACATAATCCGCGCGGGTGCGGCACGCGGCATCGCCGGTCTGCTGGTGCATCAGCACGAGCGCGGTAAGATAATGGCCGAGCGTGTGGCCCGCGATCGTGTCGCTTTCCCAGCCGCCGTAGATCGGGGCCTTGGGCGGAAGCCCGGCATAAGCCATGAAATTATGGAGCAACCGGTCCGCGCTGAGCCGCAGCAGATAGGTGCGGTTGACCTCGACCGCGGTGGCATAAGCGGAGGGGAGCAGCCGGACCGCCGACAGCGGCAGCGGTTTGGCCTTGGCCGGAAGCGCGCTGGTCGCGACCGCCGCCAGCCCGCGCGCGGGCGCGCTCGCCAGCGTGACCGCGGCCATGCCCCACATCCATTCCCGCCGGTTCGCGCGCACATCGATCTCCCATCCGAATATCGGCGTTCCGGGGTCTGCCATGCGCAAGCCCATTTTGCCAACAAATAATATACGGTATAATATGCGTTGACGATCGGGGCGCGTCGTTTCAGGTTGCCACCGACCCTGATCGATTGCGAGCCTTGCCATGTTACCGTTGCGGACCGTTCTCCTTGCATCCGTGATCGGCGGTGCTTTGTGCTTGTCGGCAGTCGGGCGGGCCGAGGACGCCAAGCCCGCGGCGGCGAAACCCTCTTATCCGCCCGTCGCGCTGACCGGCATCACGACGCGCGCGTTCCGCCTCGCGTTGCGCAGCGACACGCAGACGCTCGCGCGACTGTCGCCTGCCACGTTGCCCGCGTTCGATTTCGTTCCGGGTGGGCGTGAGGCCGAGCGGGCGGGGGACGGCTATGTCCATGTCGGCGACATTCACTTGCGCGTCCGCACGCCCGGCGGGGCGTGGAAGGACTTCGCTTCCGCGCAGCACCGCCAGCCGATCCGTCTCCTGCGGAGCGGGGGCGGGGTGCTTGCCGCCGCCGACATTACCGCATCGCTGGGGGCGGGAAGCCCGCTCAGTGTCGAGCGGCGCTGGGTCGACGATCACGGCGTGCTCGCGTTGCGCTTCACGCTGGTCAACACCAGCGCGACGCCGGTCGAGGTCGGCGGGCTCGGGTTGCCGATGGTGTTCGACAATATCATCACCGACCGTTCGCTGGAGCAGGCGCACGCGCAGGCGAGTTTCGTCGATCCCTATATCGGGCGCGATGCGGGGTATCTGCAGGTGACACGGCTGAACGGCGAGGGGCCCGCGCTGCTCGTCCTGCCCGAGGCGGCCACGCCTCTGGAGGCGTATCGCCCGATCCTCGAGGCGGGCAAGGCCCCCGCTGGCGACGTCTTCACCGATCGCAGCAAGCGCGGGCAGACCTCCGAGGGCTTTTACGACTGGACGGTCGCGAGCAAGGGGTTCGCGGAGAAGGAATGGGCAAAGGCGGACGCGCAGTGGAATGCGCCGACCAGCTTCACGCTCGCGCCGGGCGCGCGGCGCGAGATCGGCGTGCGTTTCGTCACCGCGCCCGCGATCGGCGCGATCGAGGATACGCTGGTCGCGAACCGGCGGCCGGTCGCGGTCGGGATCCCCGGTTATGTCGTCCCGACCGACCAGGATGCGACGCTGTTCCTCAAATCCCCGCAGCGCGTGGTGCGCGTGGAAAGCCTCCCCGCGGGGGCGCTGACCGCGACCCCGGTTGCGGGGGCGAAGGGCTGGGCGCGCTATGCTGTGCGCGCGACCGGCTGGGGGCGGGCGAGCCTGCTGGTGCATTATGCCGATGGCAGCGTGCAGACGGTCAGCTATTTCATCACCAAGCCTTTGGACCAGGTGATGGCCGACCTCGGGCACTTCGCGACGACGCGGCAATGGTACGAAGACAAGACCGACCCGTTCGGCCGCAACCCCGCGATCCTGACCTTCGACCGCGAGGCGGACAAGGTCGTCACGCAGGACCCGCGCGTGTGGATCTCGGGCATGAGCGACGAGGGTGGCGCGGGGAGCTGGGTCGCGGCGATGGTCAAACAGCTCGATTCTCCCGATGCGGGCGAGATCGCCAAGCTCGAACGGCTGATCGACGAGACGATCGAGGGGCAATTGCAGGTCCCCTCGGGCGAACACGCAGGCGCGGTGCGCAAGAGCCTGTTCTATTACGATCCCAAGCTGCATCCGGGCTATTACGACCCGGCGACCAACTGGACGACCTGGACGTCGTGGTCGAAGAAGGACGCGGGTGACCTCGGGCGCGCCTATAATTACCCGCATGTCGCGATCGCGCATTGGGTGCTGTACCGCGTCGCGCGGAACCATCCCGGGGTGGTGCTGCGGCATCCGTGGCGCTGGTATCTCGACCATGCCTATCTGACGACCGTCGCGATGATGCGCGATGCGCCGTATTACACGCAGTTCGGGCTGATGGAGGGCGACGTGTTCGTCGACATCCTCAAGGATCTGAAGCGCGAGGGGCTGACCGCGGAGGCGACCGAATTCGAGCGATTGATGAAGGCGCGCGCCGACCATTGGCGCACGCTCACCTTCCCGTTCGGGAGCGAGATGGCGTGGGATTCGACCGGCCAGCCCGAAGTCTATGCGTGGATGCGCTATTTCGGATATCAGCCGCAGGCGGATGCGACGCGGCGGGTAATCCTCGGCTATGATCCGACGATCCCCAGCTGGGGCTATAACGGCAACGCGCGGCGCTATTGGGACTTTCTGTACGGCGGCAAATATCCGCGGATCGAACGGCAAATCCATCATTATGGATCGACGCTCAACGCAGTGCCGTTGTTCGATGCGTATCGCGCGGACCCGCGCGATCTGCGGCTGCTGCGCGTGGCTTACGGCGGGATGATGGGCGGGATCACCAACATCGATCGTGACGGGTTTTCCTCCGCCGCCTTCCACTCCGCGCCCGACATGATGAAGTGGGACCCGTATAGCGGGGATTACGGCATGGGGCTGTACGGCCATGCGATTACAGCGGCGAGCTATCTGGTGCGCGACCCGACGTTCGGGTGGCTCGGGTTCGGGGGGAATGTGACCGAGCGGCGCGGGTCGGTGGCGATCGTCCCGCGCGACGGAGCGCGGAGCCGGGTGTTCGTCGCACCCGCGGGGGTGTGGATCACGCTGGAGGCGGGGAAGATCGCGCGCGCTTCATACGCGCCTGCGACGGGGGCGGTGACGCTGACGCTCGACCCGGCGGTGGCGGGGACGCCGGCGGCGCGAGTGTTCGTCGAGACGACGGTTGCGGGCGCGCGGGGGTATGCGCCGGTTGGCGGGGTGGCGGAGCGGGGTGGCTATACGATCCCGCTCGGCGCTGCACCGGTGGAGGTGACGCTAACGCCGCGCTGAGCCTGTTTCGGCATAGCGCCCCCTCCGTTCGCCCTGAGCGAAGTCGAAGGGCTCGCGTTGCGCGGGGGGCTTCGACTTCGCTCAGCCCGAACGGGGGTTGGGGGCTGGCACCGTGATGACGATAGCGTGGCATTTTACGCGGGCACCTCCGCTTGGCGCTGCGTCGGTGGAGGGGAGGCTGGCGCCGTGCTGAGCCTGTCTCGGCATAGCCGCATCTTCCGTTCGCCCTGAGCGAAGTCGAAGGGCTAGCGTTGCGCGGGGGGCTTCAACTTCGCTCAGCCCGAACGGGGGGTGGGGGCTGTTACCGCGATGACGATGGCGTGGCATTCCACGCCGACGTCGCTTCCCCCGCCAGGTTGCGCACGAAGAAATTGAACTGCCGCCGCGCGACATAGTCGATCGGGCCGGTCGAGCGACCGACGCTGTGCTCGCCGCCGGGCACCACCAGCAGCTCGAAATCCTTGTCGGCCTTGATCAGCGCGTTCGCGACCTGCATCGTGGACGCGGGGTCGACGTTGCTGTCCTGCTCGCCGACGATCATCAGCAGCTTGCCGGTCAATTGCGCGGCATGGTCCACCCCCGACGCGGCGGCATAGCTCGCATCGACCGGCCACCCGAGCCACTGTTCGTTCCAGCTGATCTTGTCCATCCGGTTGTCGTAACAGCCCGCATAAGCGACCCCGACCTTGTAGAAATCGCCGTGGAACATCAAAGCGTTGAGCGTGCTCTGCCCGCCCGCCGAGGCACCGTAGATGCCGACCCGGCTGATGTCATAGGCGGGATCGGCCTTCGCCAGCGCCTCGTGCCACAGGATTCGGTCGGGGAAGCCGCTGTCGGCGAGGTTCTTCCACGCGACGTCCTGGAACGCCTTGGAGCGGTTGGCGGTGCCCATCCCGTCGATCTGGACGACGATGAAGCCGAGATCGGCCTGCTCCTGCATCCCGATCACCTTGTCGCCGCCAGAATGGAAGCCGAACGGCCAATAGCCCTTGGGCACGAAACTGTCGTGCGGGCCGGCGTAGATGTTCTCGATCACGGGATATTTCTTGGCGGGATCGTAGTCGCGCGGGCGGACGACCACGCCCCAGATGTCGGTGACGCCGTCGCGGCCCTTGGCGACGAACACTTGCGGAGGGCGGAAACCGGCGGCGCGCAGTTGGGTGTCGTCGCCGCGGGTGATCGTCGCGACGACCGTGCCGTCGCTCGCGCGGTTGAGCGTGCTGATGTTGGGGAGATCGACCCGCGACCAGGTGTCGATATAATGCGTCATGTCGGGGGAGAAGCGGACGTCGTGGTCGGCTTTGGCGGGGGTGAGCGCGGTCAGGTGCTTGCCGTCGAAGTCGATCCGGTACGCGTGGCGGAAATACGGGTCTTCGCCCGGCGTCATCCCGCTGGCGACGAACCAGATCTGGCGTTTGGCGTCGTCGACCTTGAGCACGTCGCGCACCACCCATGCGCCGGTGGTGATGCGGTTGCGGACGCGGCCGGTGCGACCGTCGATCAGGTAGAGGTGGTTCCAGCCGTCGCGTTCGGACGCCCAGACGATCTCGTCGCCCTTGCCGCCGACCTCATAAGCGAAGCGGCGGTCGGCGTAGACGAAGGTCTTGGCGTCCTCGGTGACGGCGGCGTGCGGCGTGCCCGTGTCCGCATCGACCGCGATGATCCGCGCCTGGCCGAAGCCGCGGCGGATGTAATCGAACGCGACGCTCTTGCCGTCGCTGCGCCAGCGCGGGGGCGAGAGTTGGTAGGGGTTGGGGAAGAGCGCGGGGTCGATTACGGTTTGCTTGCCGGTCGTTACGTCGAGCAGGACGGGTTGCTCCTGGTCGATCGCGTCGCCGGGTTTCGGGTAGAGCTGGGTGCGGAGGGCTGGTTGGAGCTGGTTGGCGGGGGAGGATTCTACGCGGAGAACGTGGCGCTGGTAGCCGGGGCGGACTCGGTAGATCAGGATGTGGCGGCTGTCAGGGGACCAGCGGAGGGTTTCGGGGTCGTAGAAGTTGCCGGGGGAGCCGTCGGTGGTGAGGCGAAGGTCGGGGGAGTGTGCAAGCCCCTCCCCTTTAGGGGAGGGGTTGGGGGTGGGGCGTGTCTCACCGAGATGTCGGTCTGCTGGACTTCCCCACCCCAACCCCTCCCCTGAAGGGGAGGGGCTTTTAGGTAGCTTGCGCAGCACCAGATTGTCGCCTTCTACGAACGCCGTGAAACGCCCGTCCGGCGACGTCTTCGGGCTGTTCTCCGCCGGAACCGACAGATCGCGCACCACGCCGAACCCGCGCGGGCGCAAGCCGGAGGGGGCATCGGCGGCGCAGCGGTATGCGACGACGTCGCACTGCCATCCCCCGTCGTCGAGCGCGAAGCGGATCGTCCCCGCCTCCGCGCCAGGGTCGAACTCCGCAAACGGCAAGTGCAGCGGATCGAGCGTTTCCTTCCGCGCGGCCCCCAGCGCCGCGGCAAGCCGCGCCGCATCGAACGACGGCCGCTTCGCCAAGGTCCGCGCATCGACCGTCTCGAACGCGAACCCGCCCGCGACCGTCTTGCGGTACGAGAACGCCCGGCTGTCCGCCGTCCAGTGCGCGGGCCCCGCCACCTCGCGCGTCAGATCCTGCCACGCGCGGCGGAGACCGATGGAGCGCCGGAAAGCAGCCTCGTCGGGGGCGGCGAGCGCCGTACCCGGCACCGCGACCAGCAACAGCGCCAGAACCGCACGCGACGCGATCACGCGCGCGCCCCGATCAGCGGCAACATCGCAGGCGCAAGCCCCTCACCGCGCGCTTCCAGTCGGATCGGTCCGCCGCGCGGGCCAGCCTGGATCAGCGCCGTGCACAGGCCATTGAACGCCGACCGCCGGGTCGCATGATCGGGCTCGAGACTGCGCGGGTCGCCATTGCCGACGCCGAGCAGCCGCGCATCCCCCGATAGCGCGAAGTGGAGCATGTTGGACGCGGTCGGCACTTCGCGCCGCTGCGCATCGAGCACGGCTGCGCGCACCACCGCGACTTCGCCCGGCGCGAGGCGGCGGCGGTCGCTGCTCAGGCCGATCCGCGCCGCCGCACCCGTGGTCGCGCGCTCAGCGGTGAGGATCTGGCGACCGTCGCGGAAACCGCGCGCGGTGATCTTGCCGGGCGCATAGGGCACGTCCCATTCGAGATGGCGGTTGCGCACCACGGGTTTCCGCCCGAGGCTGCGCCCGTTGAGCAACAGCTCGACCTCGGCGCAATTGCTGTGGACCCAGACCGACACCGGCTTGCCCTCGCGCCCCGGCCAGTTCCAGTGCGGGAACAGGTGGAGCACCGGCGCGCTGCCCCACCACGCGCGGTAATAATGATAATTATCCTTGGCGAAGCCGCACAGGTCCATCTGGCCGAAGTTGGAGACGTTTTCGGGCCAGCGTTCGAACGGCGTCGGCTCGCCGCGATAGTCGAACCCGGTCCAGACGAACCCGCCGCTCAGGAAGGCGCGCTCGTCATAGAAGCTCCACCATTTTTCGGCGGTGGTCGCCCAGCGCGGGTAGTCCTTGTCATAGGCGGGGACGAACCCTTCGGCGTCGTTGCGGGCATATTCGCCGCGCGTCATCACCGTGCTGCCGGTCTCGGTGCCGATCATCGGGACGGTCGGGTGGCTGGCATGATAGCCGTCGGTCGCGTCGAGATAGTAATTGCACCCCATCACGTCGAGCACGCGCGAGGCACCCTCGCCGAACTTGCCGTTGAACGCTTCGGTCACCAGCCGCGTGCCGTCGAGCTGGTAGATCCGCCGCTTCATCGTCTCGGCGATCCTTGCGCCGGTTTCGGTGCCGCGGTGGATTTCCTCGTTGCCGATGCTCCACAGGAAAATGCTCGGATGGTTGCGGCCGCGCCGCACCATCCGGTCGAGCTGGCTCATCGCTTCCGCGTTGCTCGACATCTGGCGGGTTTCCTCGAGCACGAGGATCCCCATCCGGTCGCACGCCGCGAGGATCGCGGGGGCGGCGGGGTGATGCGTCGAGCGATAGGCGTTGGCGCCCATCGCCTTCAGTTGCTCGAGCCGCCAGACGTGGAGGCTGTCGGGCACCGCGAAGCCGACCCCGGCGTGGTCCTGGTGGTTGCACGTGCCCTTGATCTTGACCGGCTGGCCGTTGAGGGAAAAGCCCTTGTCCGCGTCGAAGCGGAGCGTGCGGATGCCGAAGTGCGTCTGGTCGTTATCGACCACCACGCCGCCGACGAGGATCTCGGTCGTGAGCGTGTAGAGGTGCGGCGTTTCGAGCGACCACAGAGTGGGCCGCGCGATCAGTGTCTGCTGGGTCGCCGTCAGTGTCGCCCATTCGGGAAGCGTGATGGGGTCCGACAGCAGGGTCGCGACCGTGCGCCCGGTGGCGTCGGAGACGATCGATCGGACGTGTGCGGTGGTGGCGGGTCCGTCGTTGACGATCTCGGTCAGGATCTGCGTGGTCGCGCCGTCTGCGCCCACGGTTGTCCGCACCGTCGCGCCATATTGGCGGACGTGGACGGGCGCGGTTTTGACCAGTCGCACCGCGCGGTAAAGCCCTGCGCCTTCATACGACCAGGCCTCGCCGAGGCTGACGTCGCAGCGGACGACGAGCACATTGTCCTCGCCGGGCTTTGCGAAATCGGTGATGTCGAGCTCAAACGGTGCGTAGCCGCTGTCGTTCGCGCCGACGAAGAAGCCGTTGAGGATCACGCGGCAATCGCGCGAGACGCCGTCGAACTGGAGCAGCAAGCGCCGCCCGGCATCGCCCTTGGGGAGCGGGAGGACGATGCGATACCAGCCGACGCTGCTTGCGGGCCACATCCGACCGAGCGGCTTGAACCCCTGGAACGATCCGGTCTTGTCGGCGTCGCTCCCGGCCGGGCCGAAGCGTTCGAACGGCAGGTCGACCGCCCAGTCGTGCGGCAGCGTCACCGCTTCCCAGCCCGATGCATCGAACTTGGCCTCGACCACCGGCGTGCCCGCGTCCCCCGACTTGGCGAACGTGTCGTGCGAGCGGCCGAAGCCGAAATCCTTCGCGGGGTCGGAGGCGTGGCCGAGATGGAAGCGCCACCCTTCGTCGAGCGGGACGATCTCGCGCGGGCCGGTGGGCTGGGTGATCTTTGAGGTGTCCGGGGTCGCGGCACCGGCGGTGTGGGGGAGCACCGCGGCAAGCGCGGTCGCCCCGCTCGTCTTCAACAGATCGCGGCGACCGAGCATGGGGTGATCCTTCTATCTGCCCATCGGCGGATGGGCGAACCTTGTATCGTATGCGCTTTACTGTGTGCGCTTTACCAATTGCGCTTCCCCGGCGCAGGCCGGGGCCCAGTAGAAAGGCAGAAGATTGCGGGCGACTGCGCTTCGTTATCTCGACCTTCGCTCCTGGGCCCCGGCCTTCGCCGGGGAAGGGCATTTGGTAAGCGGGGGCTACATTTTAGAACGTCACCGTCGCGCCGACGAACAGATAGCGCCCGAGCGTATCGTACACGCCCGGATAGGTGTTGCCATTGCCGAACGCGGCCAGCGCGCCCGCCGCGATCGCGGGGGGATCCTTGTCGAGCAGGTTGTTGACGCCCGCGCGGAGCTGGAATGCCTTGTCGACCACGACCGTCACCGCGAGATCGAGATAGTCATACGCCGGGATGCGCGCGTTGATGACGCTCGGCGTGCCGGTGAGGAACGCATTGTCCGACAGCGACGACAGGCGCGTCCCCGCGAGATGGCGCCACGACAGCGACAGCGACGATCCCTGCTTCGTCAGCAAGGTCGTGCGCATCACGTGCCGCCAGGTCGGGTTGGGCTGGCCGCAGGTGTAGCCGTACAGGCCCTTGCAGTCGTACGACCCCAGCCCCGGCAACGGCTCCAGCGACTGGTCGAGCAGCCGCGTGCCGACGAAGTTGAGGTTGATCTTGCCGAGGCCGCCCGCGCGCACCGTGTAATCCGCGGTGAGATCAAGCCCCGAGGTCTTGAGCGAACCGGTGTTGTAGGTCGTGGCGACGATATAGCCGTTGCTGCCGAACAGCGCGCCCGAGCGCGGGTCGCGGCGGAACAGCCCGCAATAATAAGGGTCGCCGGTCGCGACGCACTGGCTGATCACCAGGTTCGGGCTGACCGAGCTGATGTAATCCTTCACCTTGATGTTGAAATAATCGAGCGACAGCGTGAAGTTGTTGATCATCCGCGGGGTCAGCACGATCCCGGCGGTATAGGTGTCCGCGGTCTCGGGCTTGACCGCGCTGTTGCCGCCATATTGCGACGAACAGGTATCCGACGGGCATTGGATGATGCTGCCATATTGCGCGGCGGTGACGCCGGTCAGCTGACACGCGGTGAGCGAGGCGGTGGGCGACGCGCCCGAACACGGATCCTGCGCCGCCACGTTGCCGACGCTTTGCGCCCCGAACAGCTCGGCAACATTGGGCGCGCGGATCGCGCGGTTGTAGCTCAGCCGCAGCCGTGCATCGCGCACCGGCGCCCAGCTCGCCTCGCCCTTGTAGGTCCAGACGTTGAAGTTGGACTTGATCCCGGTCGACCCCTGCTCGTTGGTATAGGCCGAATAGCGCAGCGCGCCGTTGATCGTCAGTGCGTGCGCGAAGGGAATGTTCTGGAGGATCGGGATCTCGATTTCGCCGAAGCCTTCGTTGACCGAGATCTTGCCGTCCGCATTCATCGTCCCGCCCTGCTGCGCGATCGCGTCGGCGGTGAAGTTGAGCGTCTCGACCCGGTGTTCCGCGCCCAGCGCGATGCTGACGCCGCGCGTCGCCCACGGGCTCGCGATCCCGAAGGTGCCGAGGTCGCCCGAAAGGTTGGCGGTGAAGACCGACAACAGGTTGCGCGACGCGGTGTTGCTTTCGGAGAAAAGCGACTCGGCTTGTGTTGCGCTGATGCTGTTGGGGCTGAACACGTTGATCGGCACGCACGAGGGATCGGTCCCGTTGACGACCGAGCGGCACGTCGCAACGCCATTGACGCTGACCACGTCGAGCCCGCGCTGCGCCTTCACATTGTCGATGTTGTTCATGTACGTCTCGTCGAACCGCACGAGCGAGCGCAGATAGTTGACGTCATAATTGAAGCCGTGGCCGATATCGCCGCGGACGCCCGCGGTGTAGCGAAAATCCTCATGCCGCAGATTGTCGCGGCGCGATTGCTCGTCGCCGAGGCGGTAGCCGATCAGTGTGTCCTGCGTCGCCGCCGTCCCCGCCGCCGCGCCGCACAGCGATTGCTGCTGCGCCGCGCTCATCAGCGGGTTGTTGCACGGGATCGTGAAGGTCGTGCCGAGGAACAGCGCCGAGGGGGCTGCCTGCGAGAACGTCCGGTCGTTCATGTACATGAAGCTGCCGTAGATTTCGGCGGCGGGTGCGATCTTGAACTTGGCGAAGGCGCCTGCGGTATAGCGTTCGTCCGAGCGCTGGATGTAGTTGGTCGGCGTGTAATTATACGCGTAGCTGTTGTCGTAGGGCACCCAGGTGCGCGATCCGTTGCGGTTGTTGGTCAGCGTCTTGCCCTGGTTCGGCCCGCCGAGCGGCGCGAACGTCCCGAAGGTGGTGTTGCTCGATCCGCCGCAGGTGAGGCCGGTCCCCGCATCGTCCGCCTGGTTGAGCGCGCAGGCCGAAACGTCGCGGCTCGACTGAACGACCGGATCGGCATGGCGATAGCCGCCATAAACCGTGATGTTGCCGCGCCCGTCGGCGAAGTTCTTGCCGAAGGCCGCGTTGAGATCCTGCTTGCCGCCGTCCGCGACGTTGCGGTCGGCGTTGCTATAGCCCTGTTTGGAGATGAGCCCGCGGACGTAGCTGTTGCCGTTGCTGTGCTGCGCGATGCTGCTCTGCACGTCGAGCCGCAGCCCGTCGAAATGGTCCTTGAGCACGAAGTTGACCACGCCCGAGACCGCGTCCGACCCGTAGACCGCGGAGGCACCGCCGGTCAGCACGTCGACCCGGTCGACCAGCGTCGAGGGGATCGCGTTGAGATCGACCGCTTGCTGCGGCATCAGCCGCTGGCCGTTGACCAGAACCAGCACGCGGTTCGAGCCCAGGTTGCGCAGGTTGATGTTCGACGTGCCGTCCGACCCGTTCGAGACGCTGTCGTTGGTATCGGCGGTGAATTGCGGCAAGCGGTTGAGGACGCTCTCGACGTTGACCGCACCCTGATATTTGAGCTCCTGGCTGCCGACCGAAGTGATCGGGCTGTTGCTCTCGAGATCGGGGCGCTTGATGCGCGTGCCGGTGACGACGATCGAATCCGACGATTCCTGGCTTGGCTGGGTGGTCGGGTCGATCCCGCCGACGACGGGCGCATCCGAAGGGGCGGTCTGCGCATAAGCGGCGGAGGACAGCAGCATCGCCACGAAGGCACCCGCACAACCCCGCCGACTTGCCCTTGCGATGCTGCTCGTCATTTTCCGTTTCCCCTTGGTGAATGTTCTATGACCAACCCAACACCTTCATCATCGTATGTCAAATATATTATACGATATCACATATGCGAAATGAAGGATTGCTGCGCGTTGTGGCCGGGGAGCGACAGAAAAGGCGCGTGTCTGCGGGGGACTACGTAGTTTCCTGAAGAGACGGCGGTGGGCGGAGGCTGCATGGCAACGCCTTCCAAAGCCGGTGTTTTCGGGGAAGCCACATGACCGATCCGATCTCGTCAACCCGCCTGGAGGAACGCCCCTTGGGCGCATCCGCGGAGACGCCTTTGTCGCCCGACCTGTTGCGCCGAATCCACGGCTATTGGCGCGCTGCCAATTACCTGTCGGTCGGGCAAATCTACCTGCGCGCCAATCCGCTGCTCGAGACGCCGCTGAGCCTCGCCGACGTCAAGACCCGGCTGCTCGGCCATTGGGGGACGACGCCGGGGCTCAACCTGCTCTACGTCCATCTCAACCGCGTGATCGTCGCGCGCGATCTCGACATGATCCTGATCGTCGGCCCCGGGCATGGCGGGCCGGGGATCGTCGCCAACACCTATCTCGAAGGGTCGTACACCGAACGCTATCCCGCGATCGAGCGCAGCCGTGGCGGGATGGACCGGCTGTTCCGCCAATTCTCCTGGCCGGGCGGCATCCCAAGCCATGTCGCACCCGAGACGCCGGGATCGATTCACGAAGGCGGGGAGCTCGGCTATTCGCTCGCCCATGCGTATGGTGCGGCGTTCGACAATCCCGATCTGGTCGTCGCCTGCTTGATCGGTGACGGCGAGGCGGAGACGGGCGCGCTCGCGGCGAGCTGGCATTCGAACAAGTTCCTCAACCCCGTGCGCGACGGCGCGGTGCTGCCGATCCTCCATCTCAACGGCTATAAGATCGCCAACCCGACCGTGCTTGCGCGGATCGGGCGCGAAGAGTTGACCGACCTGTTGCACGGCTATGGCCACGAACCGTGGTTCGTCGAAGGCGACGATCCCGAGGCGGTCCACCAGTTGCTCGCCGCGACGCTCGACGCGGTCTGCACGCGGATCGCGGAGATCCAGCACGCCGCGCGGGACGGGTCGGATGGCGGTGCGCGGCCGCGCTGGCCGATGATCGTGCTCCAGACGCCCAAGGGCTGGACCGGGCCGAAGATCGTCGACGGCAAGCCGGTCGAGGGGACATGGCGCGCGCATCAGGTGCCGATCGCGGACTTCAAAAATCCTGAGCATCTCGTTCAGCTCGAGGCGTGGTTGCACAGCTATGACGCGCACGAACTGTTCGACGAGACCGGCAAGTTCCGCGAGGACTATGCCTCGCTTGCCCCCACCGGGCATCGCCGGATGGGGTCGAACCCGCACGCCAATGGCGGCGAGCTGCTCGTCCCGCTCGCGCTCCCCGATTTCCGCGCCTCGGCGGTGACGGTGCCGGCGCCCGGCGCGGTGACGGCGGCGGCGACCGCGGTGCTCGGCGGCTATCTGCGCGACGTGATGGCGCTCAACACGGACACAACCAACTTCCGCCTGTTCGGGCCGGATGAGACCGCCTCGAACCGGTTGCAGGCGATGTACGAGGTGTCGGGCAAGGCATGGATGGCGGAGACCGCGCCGGTCGACGAGCATCTCGACCGCGATGGCCGGGTGATGGAGGTGCTGAGCGAGCATCTCTGCCAGGGCTGGCTCGAGGGCTATCTGCTGACCGGGCGGCACGGGCTGTTCAGCTGTTACGAAGCGTTCGTCCACATCGTCGATTCGATGGTCAACCAGCATGCCAAATGGCTCAAGGTCTCGGCGGGGATCGCGTGGCGGCGACCGATCGCGTCGCTCAATTACCTGCTGACCTCGCATGTCTGGCGGCAGGACCATAATGGCCTGTCGCACCAGGATCCGGGCTTCCTCGACCATGTCGCGACCAAGACCGCGAGCGTCGCGCGGATCTATCTTCCGCCCGATGCCAATTGCCTGCTGTCGGTCGCGGATCACTGCCTGCGCAGTCGACACTATGTGAACGTCATCGTCGCGGGGAAGCAGCCCGAGGCGCAATGGCTCGGGATCGACGACGCGGTGCGGCATTGTACCGCAGGCGCGGGGATCTGGGACTGGGCGAGCGACGCCGACGAGACGCCCGACGTGGTGATGGCGTGCGCGGGCGACGTGCCGACGCTGGAGACGCTCGCCGCAGTGCAATTGCTGCGCGAATACGTCCCCGACATCCGCATCCGCGTCGTCAACGTGGTCGACCTGATGGTGCTGCAACCCCAGTCCGAACATCCGCACGGGCTCGACGCACGCGCGTTCACCGCTTTGTTCACCGCCGATGCGCCGGTGATCTTCGCGTTCCACGGCTATCCGGCGCTGATCCACCGGCTCGCTTACCGGCAGCCCAACCACGCGAACTTTCATGTCCGCGGGTTCAAGGAGGAGGGGACGACGACCACGCCGTTCGACATGGTCGTGCTCAACGACCTCGACCGCTACCGGCTCGCGCTCGATGCGATCACGCGCATCCCACGGCTGCAGGGGCGGGTTGCCGCCGAGACGCAGCGCTATTGGGCGACGATGGAGCGGCACAAATTGTACATCGCCGAGCATGGCGAGGACTTGCCCGAGATCCGCGACTGGCGCTGGGCGCCGTGAGCCCCGTGATCCTGACACTCAACGGTGGGTCGTCCTCGGTCAAGTTCGGGGTCCATGCCGCCGACGACCCTGCGCACGAGATTGGCCGCGGGGGATATCGAGCATGCCGGGGCGGACACCGCGCTGTTCGACCGGATCGGCGCCTATGACGTGGTCGCGATCGGGCACCGCATCGTCCACGGCGGGACCGACCTGTTCGCGCCGGTGGTGATCGATTCCGATGTGATCGCGCGGCTGGAACGCGCCTCCGCCTTTGCGCCGTTGCACGGCCCCGCCGCGCTCGCGATGATCGCGCTGGCGCAGGCGCGTTACCCCGGCGTGCCGCAGGTCGCGTGTTTCGATACGGGGTTCCACGCTACGATGCCCGCGATCGCGGCGACGCTGCCGATCCCCGCCGAGCTTCGCGCGCAGGGGGTACGGCGGTACGGCTTCCATGGCCTGTCGTGCGAATCGATCCTGGCGGAGCTGGGCGATACGGTGCCCGAGCGGCTGATCATCGCGCATCTCGGCAATGGCGCGAGCGTGACCGCGGTGCGCGGCGGGCGTTCGGTCGACACCAGCATGGGGCTTACCCCGTCGGGCGGCGTGGTGATGGGGACGCGCGCGGGCGATATCGATCCGGGCTTGCTGCTGTTCCTGCTGCGCGAACACGGGCTGGACGCGGATTCGCTCGAGGATCTGCTCGACCGGCGCTCCGGGCTGCTCGGCCTGTCCGGCGTGTCGGCGGACCTGCGCGTGCTGCATGCCGCGGATACCCCCGCGACGCGGCTCGCGATCGCGATCTTCTCTCGCTCGGTCGCCAAGCAGATCGCGGGGATGGCGGTTGCGTCGGGAGGCGCGGACCTGATCGTCTTTACCGGGGGCATTGGCGAGCATGATGCAGCGGTGCGCCAGTCGATCCGGGCCGATCTCGACTGGGCGGGGGCGATCCCGGTCCGCGTGATCGCCGCACAGGAAAACCGGCAGATTGCGCGGCACGTCGCGCGATTGCGCGCCTCGTGGGATGGCTAGGCGGCGCCCCGCATCCCCAGGAGCGTTGCCTCGGGCAGTTGCAACGCATGCTCGCGCATCGTCATCAACAATGCGTCGATCGGCATCGGGCGGCCGAGCAGGAACCCCTGCGCGTAGCGATACCCCGCCAGCGAAATCTCGATCAGCTGGGTCTCGGTCTCGATCCCCTCCATCGTGCATTCAAGCGACAGCGACTGCGCCAGGTTGCGGATCGCGGAAACCATGCTGCGTCCCGGCCCGGTCGCCATGCCGCTGACGAAGCTGCGATCGACCTTGAGGATATCGAGCGGGAGTTCGTGCAGCGAGCACAGGCTGGAATAGCCCGTACCGAAATCATCGAGCGCGGTCCGCACGCCGAAGCTGCGCAAGCGTTGCAACGCCTCGCGCGCGGTGGCCATGTCGGTGACGAGCGACGTTTCGGTGACTTCGAACACGATCCGCCGTGGCGCGATGTTGGTGGCAACGATCATCCGGACGATCTCGCGCATCGTCGCAGGCGACATGATGTCCTGCGCGGACAGGTTGAACGACAGGGCGATCGGGTCGGGCAGCGCCGCCAGACCTTCCAGCGCGCGTTCGAACAGGATCAACGTGACTCGGTTGATGATCCCCATCCGCTCCGCCGCGGCAATGAAGGTGGCGGGCGCGATTTCGCCCAGCGTCGGTGACTTCCACCGTGCCAGTGCCTCGACGCTGCTGATCGCCATCGAGCGCGTGTCGAAGATCGGCTGGTAATGCACCTCGAGTTCGCGCTCGAGGCAGGCCACCTGCAGCGCGGCCTCGACGCGTTGCTCGACCCGGATCAACGCCTCCTGTTCGGGGGAGAATACCGCGCATCCGCCGCGGTGGTGCGCCTTGACGTGGTACAGCGCATAATCGGATCGATCGAACAGCGCGTGTGCGGTCGTCCCCGCGTCCGGATAGACCGCGATCCCGGCGGAGCAACCGAGCGTCACCTCCATGCCGTCGATCGCAACGGGCGCGTGGATCGCGGCGCACAGGGCGGCGATCGCAGGCTCGGCCTGTTCGGGTGGCCCGTCGAACAGCACGCCGAATTCATCGCCGCCGAGCCGCGCGATCGTCACCGCGCCACCGGCGCGCAACGACAATCGGTGTCCGATCGCTTCGAGCAGCCGGTCGCCATAGACATGGCCATAGGTGTCGTTGATCGCCTTGAACCGGTCGAGGTCCAGAACGCCGACGCAAAACGGTGCAACCGCGTCGGATGTGTCGCGCTGGCGGGCAAGCAGCAATGTCTCCAGTGCCTTGAAGAAGAAGCGGCGGTTGGGCAGGCTGGTCAGCGGATCGGTATGCGCGAGCTGCCGGTTCTCATCGCTCAACCGCTGTGCCTGCTGCCGCTCGGCGATCAGCGCATTGCGCGAGGTGACGAGCCCTTGGAACACCTTATGCGCATCCTTGAGGATGACGAGAAAGACGATCGTCACCAGCGCGACGTTGATGCCGACCGCCACGAACACCGAATTGCCGCTGGTCAGGCAATAGGCCACCAATGGCAGGCTGACGAGAATGCCCACCGCGGTTGCAGCGCCGGGCAAGTGCGTCAGGCAGAACAGGCAGCCGAGCACGGTCGTCCCGACGAACACGACGACATGGCCCTGTTCGTACGGGCCACCGTAGCTGCCCAGGCTCAGCGCCCAGGCGACGAAAGCGACCGCGAAGAACGACCCCAGCCACGTCGCCTTGCGGATCGCGCGCTGCGCGCCTGCCTCGGTCAGCATGTCGGGGGTCGGCGGCATCAGCCAGCGGAACATGCGCCAACCGATCAGCAGCACCATCATCGCGGGGATCGCGTGGCTCAGCAGCCGCGGGGCGAGACCGGAGTGCGTATAGGCGAGCGCGACCGCGTTGATGATCAGCAGCCCGTACATCCACGGCACCTGGCGCCGGAAGTGCAGCAATGTGGCAACCACCAACGGTTGCTCGCCGGGCGGCAGGTGCGATTTGGAAAACGGCATTACACGATACCCCCAACACGTATCCCGTTAGACGAACGGCGTTAACACCTGGTTCTCAAGCCGCAGGAATGGCGATGCTGCGCCTTGCTGCAAACGGTCACGACGGCGCATCCTCGACCGGGACCATCCGGCGAGACGACCGAACGGGCGGACAAAGTTGCCGCAGAGCAACGTTGAACTGATGGGCAGGGCGTTCATCCGTAATACGCTACTACTCACATGACGATCGAGCCCGGCCAGTACATGATGGAGCGCATGGTGGCCGATGACTGTATTCGCGATATAAGTAAGACCATCTTGCCTGGCTATAATACGATCGGTGTAGAGATACGGGCAGACCCGTAGTATTAACGCGAAGCTGAAAGACGCGCGAGGCTGGTTGCGGCATAATGCTGCCCGTTCGCTAGTAGCGTGATCTGGCCCTTTTCGACCGACACCTCGCTGACCACGCCTTCTGCGGCGATCGTGACCGGGATATTCGATCCTGCGGCATCGCTGGCGGACAGCGCGAGCGTGTATGTTCCACTTGGCGCGCGCGTACCGTGGCTGTCCAGGCCGTCCCACGTGACCTGTCCGCTCGCCGGATCGACCGGCTGCGTGGCGATCGTGTTGCCATCGGCGTCGCTGATCGTCGCGACGAGCGATTGCGGCATCCGGTCGGCGGTGAAGCGCCACGTCGTCCCGCCGGTCGACGCCAGGCCGGCAATGCTGCTGTCGAAGCTCGCGATATGGCCGATCAGCGCGGCGGCGTTCGACAGGTCGTTCGATGACAGCTTGGCCAGGATGTTCTTCAGCGACTGGTTCTGCTGGATCGATTGCTCGACTTGCAAGAATTGCACGAGTTGCTGCGTGTATTCGGACGTATCCATCGGCTTGAGCGGGTCCTGGTTCTGCATTTGCGTGGTCAGCAATTTGAGAAACGTGTTCGAATCGTTGGTCAGCTTGGTCAGTGCCGAGGATGGAGCGGATGGGGGTGCCGCGGTTTTCGTCGTGGCGGACAGGCCGCTGGCGGCGGCGGTGGTCGTGGTCATGCGGTCGTCCTCAAGCTACGAGATTGATCCGGCCGCTGGCGAGCAGGGCGGCGCGGGTTGGTGCGGGGGCGTTGCGGGAGTCGTTCGCGTCGTCGCCGGGGCGGCGCGACGGGGCCGCGAACGCCCAGCCACGCTCGCCAGTGCCCCCGCCAGCGTTGCCGCCAGCGTTGCCGCCGCCCGTGTTCCCGGCACCTGCGGCGTTCGCGCCATTCCCCGGGCCGGCTTGCGTGTCGAAGCGGAAGCTGGCGGTGTCGGCTTGTATGCCTGCCTGTGACAGGGTCTGCGCGAGCATCGTCGCGTCGCGTCGCAACAGGTCGAGCGCGCTCGCGTGTTCCGCCGAGATCGTCGCGAGCATCTTGCCCGCCGGATCGATCTGCATCCGCACCTCGACCCGGCCAAGTTCGACCGGATCGAGCCGGATCGTCAGCGTGCTGGCGCCATCGCGGGTGGCGTGGCGCGTGATCGCCACGCCCACGTCCCGCCCGATCGATACCGCACGCGCAATGCCCGCGTCGATTGGACGGCGTGGCGAGAGCGGGGACGCGGGGAGGGGGACCGGGGCGCTCGGCTGCACGGCTGGGGGTTGCGCGGCAGGTACGGTGGTGGATCCGGGCGGTGCGGCCGTCGCGGTGGTTTGATGCTCGGTCGGAGCGGACGATTGTGCTGGGGCGTCCTGCGACCTGTGCGGCGGCGGTGCGAATGCCGGTGCCGTCGTACCGGTGTCCGTCGCGGCTTCGGGCGGGGCGGCGGTTTCGACGCGGTCCGGCATGGGTGCCGATGCCGTATTGCCGACGAGGGCGGGTGCGCTGCCGTGGATCTGCGTGCCTGCTGTCGCTGGTTCCTGACCGGCGATTTGCTGCGCCGCTGGAACTGCGACCGGAAGCGTCGTGGTTCCGATCATATCGAGCGGGGGTGCCGCCGATACGTGGTCATCGGTGTCGCATGCAGCGGGATCGCCCGCTTTCGCCGCCGCTTCGTCACGGGCAGCCGGTTTGCGTGTGGTGGTGGGCGCGTCCGGTGCAGTGGGGGGTGCGTCCGTTCCGCTGTCTGGGGAAACAGCAGTTTCCGGCATGGCCGCGTCGACCGGACGGTTGGCGGTCCTGGCGTTTGCGACCGGTGGCTTGGGGGAAGCCGATGGCCTCGGCGCGAGCGGGGGCGCCATCGGTTCGGCAGCGAGTGCGGGTGCGGGATCTGGCACCTTGGCGTCCGGTACGGGCATAGCCACGGGCGCGCTCACGGTCGGGGCGGGGGTGATCCCGGCGCTTGCAGGCACTGCCGCGGTTGCCAGCGTGGCCGCAAGGGTCAGCCCGCTTTCGCTGGGCACCGCGTTTGTCGGGGGCACGCCAATGTCGGGCACTGCATCGGCGCTTGCGGTCATGGCCTGCCGGAATGCTGTGGCGGATGCGCCATCGTCCGTCGGCACGGGGCTCTGGACGGTGAGGGCGGATGGCAGGATCGATACGGCGGCAACCGGCGGCACGCGCTTCTCCCATCGGCCTGGCGTTGCCTCATCATAGAGGGACCAATGGTCCCCCGGTCGCGTCAGCGCGGATCGGCGATCCGCGGAGCCGGGCGTGGGTTCGCTTGCGCCACCACGCGGTTGGGCCGATCCGGAAAGCGCGCGCGGAACACGGCCTTTACGTCAGACAGGCCGGTATCCGCGATCTCGGCCACGGTCGAACCGCGTTTGTTGGCGATGTCGATCCGTGCGCCATGATCGGCGAGCAGCCCGATCATCGCCGGCAAATCGGGCTGCATCCCGCCGCCGAGCAGCAGGTGCAACGCAGTGTTGCCCTGCGCGTCGGCGACATTGGCGTCGGGCGCGAGGCTAAGCGCGAGGGCAAGCGTCGCCGCGTTCCGGCTACGCGCGGCGGCGAGCACGACATTGGTGCCGTCGGCGGCGACGAACGACGGGTCGGCACCGCCCGTGCGCAACACCGCCATCGCTTCCGCATGGCCATTGGCGGCGGCGATCAGCAGCGGCGGGGTCGGCGGCACGGGGGGCGGGGGCACGCCGAAATTGGCCTCGGTCACCCAGGTGATCCGCGAGGGACCGGTCGTGGCATTGGGGTCTGCACGGCTCGCCAACAGCGCGGCGATCAGCGCGGTGTCGCCCGCGGCGGCGGCGCGGTGGAGCGGCTGATAGCCCTCGCGGTCGCGCTCTGCGACGTCGCCGCCACGGCCCACCAGCACCACGGCGGCGGCATAATTCTTCTGGTAGGTAGCGAGTTGAAGCGCGCTGCTCCGTTCGGGGCCGCGGTCATCGGCGCGGGCGCCCGCCGCGAGCAATTGCTCGGTCGCCGCCGCCCCGCCGCCCTTGATCGCGAAGAACAATGGCGGGAAACCGCCCTTCGAGACACGGTTCACGTCCGCCCTCGCCTTGAGCAACAGCGCAATCGCCTCGCTGCGCGCGCCTGCCGCCGCCCACATCAGCGGGGTCTGCCCGCGCGAATCGACTGCATCCGGGGCCGCTCCGTGCGCGAGCAGCCACGCCACCGCATCCTCCGGGCCATAGCGGGCGCAGATCGCGAGCGGGGTGACGCCATCGGGGCGTGTCGTGCGCGCATCGGCGCCTGCACGCAGCAACGCCGTGACGATCGCGGGCTCGCCTAGTTCGCACGCGAGCCCGAGCGGGGAGACGCCATCAATGTCCGCAGTGTTGGGGCGCGCGCCGCCTGCGATCAACGCGGCGACCATCTCCGGGTTCTGCGTGTCGACCGCCCAGCCGAGCGGGGTCGCCTGGAACGCCAGTGGACGGTTGGGATCGGCATGGTGTGCGAGCGCGGCGCGCGCGGCGGCAACGTCGTTGGCGCGGATCGCGCGCGCGAGTGCGGTGTCAGCGTCGCTGGGCGCGGACTGCGCGGCGGCACTGCCGCACGCGAGCAGGCTCAGCGCGACGATCGCGAGACGGCGCATCCGCTCAGCCATGTGCGAGCGCCGTCAATGGCCCACTGCTGTCCCCGAACGCCGTGACCGGCACATCGAGGACATGGAGCGCGGCGAGCAACAGGTTGGAGGCGCTGGTGTTCTTGTCCGCGATCAGATGCCGGTTGCCCGGTACCAGTCCGCCCGCGACGATGATCGGCAAGTCCATGAAGTCATGCTCGTTGGGATCGCCGAACGCTGACCCGCGCAGGACCAGCGTGCGATCGAGCAGGGTGCCCTCACCGTCCTGCACCGCGCGCATCCGGCTGAGGTAATAAGCGAAATACTCCATGTGATAGCGGTTGATCCGCGACAGCTTGGTGATCTTGTCGGGGTCGTGCCCGTGGTGGCTGAGCATGTGATGCGAATCCGGCACGCCGATCTCGGGATAGGTGCGGTTGCTGAGTTCGCGCCCGATCATGAAGCTGCCGACGCGGGTGATGTCCGCCTGCATCGCGAGCACCTGCAGGTCGATCATCATCCGGACATGCGTGTCGAACGATTCCGGAATACCGGCCGGACGGTCCATTGTGTCGGCGGACGCGCGCGCGGGCGATTGGCCCGCCTGCTGGATCCGGCGTTCGATGTCGCGCGTGGCGTCGAGATATTCGGCGAGCTTGTGCCGGTCCTGCGCACCAAGGCGGTTCGACAGGCGCGCGGTATCGTCGCGGACGAAATCGAGCATGCTGGTCTGCCGCCGGAGCTGCGCGAGACGACTTTGCGGATCGAGCGCCTCGCCGTCGCCGAACAGCCGTTCGAACGCATCGCGCGGGTTTGCGGTAACGGGCATCGGCACCGTCGCGTTGCGCCACGAAATGCCGTTGGTGTAGGCGCAACTGTAATTGATGTCACAACTGCCGAGCAGGCTCGGCTGGTCGATCCCGAGTTCGAGCGAACTGATCTGCGTCGCGCTGCCGAGGTGGTTGGCAAAGACCTGGTCCGCTGAAATTCCGCAGCGGATGTCGGTCCCTTCGGTCTGTTTGACATGCACTCCGGTCAGGAAGGCGGGGCACGAGCGGCCATGTCCCGCTGGGCGGTCGCCCATCGCGGCGGCGCTGGGATGGCCGAGCCCGCTGACGACGGTCACATAGTCGCGGTGTGGTGCGAGCGGCTCCAAGGTGGGGGGCAGGACCAGCGGTCGCGTGCCCGGCGCGAGCGGTGCGCCCGGTTGTGCCACGGGGGCGAACCCCTCCATCATCATCCCGTTGGGGGAATAGAATATCTGCAGCCGCTTGGGGCGCGAAGCGATGTCGGCGGCGCGGGCGGACGGCATCATCGCCTCGAGGAACGGCAAGGCGACGATCGTGCCGAGCCCGCGCAACATCGTGCGACGGGCGAGCGGGGCGCGCAGGACGATCATGCCGGGTTCCTCATAACGGTGTCTTGCGCAGGCGGAACGGATCGCTCGCGACGATGCCCTGGACGATCGTCCGGATACGATAGTCGTCCGCCGCCGCGCGCTTGGCGACTTTGCGCACCGCGGGCATGTCGCGCTGCGTCAGCCCGCGGGCGAGCGCATAGGTCAGCAGCCGTTCGGTGAACGCGCTGGTGAATTCGTCCTTGCGGTCGAGAAGGATTCGCTGGAGCCCCGCGAGACCCGAGAAGGTCGTGCCGTCGGGCATCCTGGCAGAAACGTCGATCGGCTGCCCCGCATCCGTTATCCGGTAGCCGCCGACCGCATCGAAATTCTCTAGCGCGAAGCCGAGCGGGTCCATCTTGACGTGGCAGGCGGCGCAGGCGGGGTTGGTACGGTGCAGTTCGAGCTGCTGCCGCGCGTTGAGTGCGCGACCGCCGTGCACCGCGATCAGCGCGGGGACGTCGGGCGGCGGTGGCGGCGGGGCGGCGGCGAGCAGGTTCTCGAGGATCCATTTGCCGCGTTTCACCACCGACGTGTGGTTGCCATAGGAGGTCACGGTCAGCACGCTGGCCTGGCCGAGCAGCCCGCCGCGGTGGTCCGCCGGGTCCAGCGCCACCCGCCGCATCGCGGTGCCGCGCACCCCGCCGATCCCGTAATGCTCGGCGAGCCGCTGGTTGAGGAAGGTGTAATCCGCCGCGATGAAATCGAGCACACTGCGGTTGGTGCGCACGACATGATCGAAGAACATGCCGGTTTCCTGCGCCATCGCCGCGCGCAGCCGCGTGTCGAACTTGGGGTAGACCGCGATGTCGGGGCGTTGCTGATCGAGATTGCGCAGGTACAGCCATTGCCCCGCAAAGTTGCGGGTCAGCGCCGCCGCGCGGGGATCGTCGAGCATCCGCGCAACCTGTGCCTCGATCACCTTGGGCTGGTGCAGCCGACCGCGTTCGGCGAGCGAGAGCAGGGTGTCGTCCGGAATGCTGCTCCACAGGAAGAACGACAGGCGCGACGCGAGCTCGACGTCGCTGACCGGATGCACGCTGCCGGGCGTGCTGTCCCGGGGGTCGTGTTCGACCAGGAACAGGAAGTTGGGCGAAACGAGCAACGCCTCGACCATCGCCTCGACGCCATGGTCGAAATCGGACCCGGCACGCTCGGCGGCGTAGAGCCGGAGCAACGGGGCGAGATCGGCGTCACCAACCGAACGCCGATACGCGCGGCGCGCGAGCGCGGTGATGATCCGCCGCGCGCACGGCAATTCGGCGGCGGCGCGGGTGGGGGTGCAGGTGAAGATCCGCTTCCGGCTTGGCGTGGTGGCGATGCCGGTCGGGCCGAACGGACCCGCTACGTCGATCTGGAGTACGTCGCGCGGGTAATTCTGTTGCGCATAGCGCGGCGACAGCCGGTAGGACGGGACCGCGATCTGCTGCACCCGCACGCCGTCGACCGACACGTCGAGCGGCAGCATCACCGGCGGATCGGTCGGCAGCGGCACCTTGTCGAGATCGTTGCGCAGCGTCTGCACGGTCTCGTCGGGCGCAATCGCGCGGCGGAACGACAGGCCGATGACATGCGCGCCCGCGCAGAGCGCCACGCGGACGCTGACCTTGTCCTCGTTCAGATGGTCGGTTTCGTTGTTGGTATTGGCGTTGAGCCAGCCGCTGATCTCGTAGGTCGCGTCGTAGCGCGCGAAATAGTCGACCGTTCCGCCGCCGCGCGACCCGAGCGGCAGCGCGTCGCTCGCGCGTTCGTTATACGCCGGGCGGCCGCCGTTCGCGATCGATCCGTCCTTGGGCAGCTCGACCGTGGTGACGAAGCTGCGCTTCGACGTCAGCCCGGTCGCCACCCGCCCGACCTTGCCCGCGACCGCGACATAACGATCCATCAGCGTCGGCGACACGCTCAGCACATCGGCGATATTGTCGAAGCCGTAGCCTGAATTGTCCTGCGGCAGTTCGCGCGTGACGTCGACGTCGAGCGCGAGCAGGTCGCGCACCGCATTGGCATATTCGACCCGGTTGATCCGCCGGATCGTCGCGCGCCCCGGATCGGGATGCGCCGCGGCATAGGCATCGAGCGACCCTTCGAGCCATGCGACGAACGCCGCACGCGAGACGGGATCGGGCTGCGGTTTGGTCGAGGGCGGCATCTCGCCGATGCGGACTCGGCGGAGGATCTTTTCCCACGCATCGCCGTGATCGCCATTGCCGAGATCGGCGCTGCGCAGGTCGTCGAGCGAAAGCTGCGCGATCTGGTCGATATCGTTGTGGCAACTGGCGCAATGGTTGGCGAACAGCGCGGGCGCACCATCGGCCATCGCGGGGGCTGCAGGCGTGATCGTCTGTGGGGCCGGGGCCGAATGCGCGAACACCGCGGTGGCGGCGAGCACGACGCTTGCCACAAACACACTGCCGCCGAGAGTTGGACGCCGCCGTACGCTCATCACCGCACCCCTGTCCCGAAGCGGGCTATCCGGGTGCCGGGGTCGCGTCCATTGCCGTTAACGCGACACGCAGCCCGCAAAATGAGCGAGCCCCATCCGCCATCTGCCGCTCGTGCAGCCCTCATTTGCGCAACGTCTCGTGCGCAATATGCTCATTGAACTGGGGGGATGCGCTGGCCAGAACCGCCGGGTCGATGCGCGGCCGGGGGGGTAAATGAATGCACAGGTCGGTTCTGGTCGCGGTCGCCGCGTGCGCGGTCGGCATCGCCGCGGGCGCGCCGTCGGCGTCGGCCAAGGGCGCACCGCCGCCATCGGATGCTGCGCGCACCGCCGCCTATCTCGACAAGATCGCGGACAGTCCGCCGCGGTTGCGGATTTTCCTCGCGACGCTGCCCAAGGGCGGCGACCTCCACAACCACAATGGCGGGTCGATCTACGCCGAGGATTTCCTCCGCTGGGCGGCGGTGAGCGGGCTGTGCATCGCGACCGATAGCTGGCGCGTCGTCGATCCGCCGTGCGATGCGCCCAACCGCGTGCCCGCCGCGGGGCTGGAGCGCGATTATGCGCGCTACAGCCGCGCGATCGACGCGTTCTCGACGCGTGGGTTCGAAACCGGCGTCGGCGACCCCAAGGTCTCGGGCTACGACCGCTTCTTCGCGACGTTCGACGCCTTTTCGGGCGCTGCGCGCGGCAATGGCGGCGCATCGCTTGCCTTGACTCGCGAACAGGCCGCCGCCGATCACGTGGCCTATCTCGAACTCGGCTCGGGATCGCCCGTGTCCGCCACCGCCGTGGCGGCGCTCGCGAAGGTTGCCGACGCCACGGACTTTGCGGCGATGGCGACGCAGATGGCCCCGATGCTACCCGACGCGGTGGCCAAGGTGCGCGCCGAATATGATGCGATCGAGGCGAAGGCCGCGGAGATCGACCGCTGCGGCAGTGCGACGCCCGCGCCCGCTTGCGGCGTGGAGGCGCGCTACCTCTACACCGCGATCCGCACCTTGCCCCCGGCGGCGGTGTTCGCGCAGCTTGCGCTGGGCTTTGCGGTCGCCGAGGCCGATCCGCGCTTCGTCGGGATCAACATCGCCGCGCCCGAGCATGATCCGATCGCGATCCGCGACTATGCGCTGCACATGCGGATGATCGCGTTCCTCAAGGCACGGCATCCGCAAGTCAATCTGTCGCTCCACGCGGGCGAACTGACGATGGGGCTGGTCCCGCCGCGCGACCTCGCGTTCCACATCCGCGATGCGGTCGCGGTCGCTGGCGCGCGCCGGATCGGGCACGGGATCGACGTGGCGTATGAGACCGACGCGACCGCGCTGCTGGCACGCATGGCGCGCGAGCGGATTGCGGTGGAGATCAATTTGACGAGCAATGCGGTGATCCTGGGCGTCAAGGGTCGCGATCATCCGCTGTCGGTGTACCGTCAGGCTGGCGTGCCGGTGGTGCTGTCGACCGATGACGAGGGCGTATCGCGCTCAGACATGACCAACGAATATGTCCGCGCTGTCACCGAACAGCATCTGCGCTACGCCGATCTCAAGCAGATTGTGCGCGACGGGCTGCACTACAGCTTCCTGCCGGGGGCGAGCCTGTGGGCGGACCGGGCGGGCGGTGCGCGTGTCACGGTGTGCGGCGTGCTGACCACGCCTGGCTGCGCGACGTTCCTCGCCGCCAATCCCAAGGCCGCCAAGCAGGCGCAGCTTGAGCGCGATCTCGCGGCGTTCGAGGCGGTCCGGCGCTAGGCGGTGGCGGGGTGTGCGACCGGGTCGGCGGGCACCAGGAGATTGAGCACGATCGCGATCACCGCCGCGGGCAACACGCCCGACGTCGCCAGGATCCGCAGCGTATCGGGCAAATGCGCGACCGTCGCGGGTTCGAGCTGAAGCCCCACCGCGACCGACAGCGCGACGCCGAAGATCAGCATGTTGCGCTGAGTCCAGGCGACATCGGACAGGATCGCCAGCGCCGCCGAGGCGACCATCCCGAACATCACGATCACGCCGCCGCCGAGCACTTCGATCGG
Source organism: Sphingomonas sp. FW306-05-A (assembly GCF_058782275.1). NCBI lineage: Bacteria > Pseudomonadati > Pseudomonadota > Alphaproteobacteria > Sphingomonadales > Sphingomonadaceae > Sphingomonas > Sphingomonas sp. FW306-05-A. The sequence goes on along the minus strand of NZ_JBYSXN010000002.1, from coordinate 1,139,006 downwards.
GATCGTGATGATCGCCGCGCCGATCTTGGGCGCGAGTCCGCACAGCAACAGGAACACCGCACCGATCGTGACGATGTGGCGGCTCATCACCCCGGTGATCGCGATCAACCCGACATTCTGGCTGAACGAGGTGTTGGGCATCGCGCCGAACACCGCGCCGATCGCGGTGCCGACCCCGTCCGCGCAGGTCGCGCCGATCAGCTCGCGGTCGGTGGCGGGGCGTCTGGCGGTGCCTTCACAGATCGCCGAGACCGCGCCGATCGATTCGATTGCGGAGATGAACCCCATCAGCACGAACCCCGCGATCGCCGATGCCGACACCGCATAGCCGAAGTGGAACGGCGAGGGGAGCATCACCCATCCCGCCGCGCCGATCGGCGCGAGCGACACCTTGCCCAGCGCGGCGGCAACGCCGTACCCCGCGCCCAGCCCGATCAGCACCGCCGCCGATGACCAGATCCCGCGCCCGTAGAAACTCAGGCCCAGCGTCACCGCGACGACCACGCCCGCCAGCAGCCAGCTACTACCCGCGCCATACGCGGCGCTGCCCTGCGCGGCGACGCCGCCGGCGGCATATTGCACACCGATCCGCATCAGCGAGATGCCGATCATCAGCACGACCAGCCCGGTGACGATCGGTGGCAGCGCGAAGCGGATGCGGCCGACGAACGCGCTCAGCCCGGCATGGACCAGCCCGCCGCACAGCGCCGCGGTCATCAGCGCCCCGATCGCGGCAGGGCCCTGGCCTGCGACGATCGGGATCATGATCGGCAGAAAGGCGAAGCTCGTCCCCTGCACCAGTGGCAGGCGTGCGCCCGCGCGGCCGACCCCGACGGTCTGGATCAGCGTGGCGACCCCTGCGAACAGCATCGACATCTGGATCAGATAGATCATGGCGCTCGGATCCTTCGGTCCGTAGCCAAAGCCCGCCGCGCCAGCGACGATGATCGCGGGCGTCATGTTGCTGACGAACATCGCCAGCACATGCTGAATACCGAGCGGGATCGCGACCGCGAAGCCGGGGAAATAATCGGGGTCGCGCGCCTGCGCCGGGGTCATCGCTCCGCGCATCAGACAAGCTCCTTGAGGCGGGCGATCGACCGTTCCGCCGCGCGCACGATGTCGCCACGATCGACCCGCGCGAGCGCGCCGTCGCGCACCACCGCGCGGCCTTCGACGAACACGTCGCGTGCGCCCGATGGCGGAGACAGGATCAGCCCCGCGACCAGATCCCATGCCCCGGTGGAGGAAAGGTCTGCCATGTCCCACACCGCGATATCGGCGCGCTTGCCGACTTCGAGCGATCCGCAATCGTCGCGCCCGAGCATCTCGGCCCCGCCGCGCGTGGCGAGGAACAGCGCGGCACGCGGGTCGAACGCGGCAGCGCCACCGACCGCGCGCTGGAGGAGCATCGCCTGTCGCGCCTCCTGCAGCAGGTTGCCGCTGTCGCTCGACGCCGATCCGTCGACCCCGAGGCCGACCGGAACCCCGGCCGCGACCATCGCCCGCAAGGGGGCGATCCCCGATCCGAGCCGGCAGTTGGAGCACGGGCAATGCGCGACTCCGGTGCGAGTCCGTGCGAACAGCTCGATCTCGGCCTGATCCAGTTGCACGCAATGCGCGAGCCAGACGTCCGGCCCAGTCCAGCCGAGGCTTTCGGCATAGGCACCCGGGCGGCAGCCGAAGCGTTCGAGCGAAAAGGCGACGTCGTCCGCGTCTTCCGCCAGATGCGTATGGAGCATCACCCGCTTGTCGCGCGCGAGCAGTGCGGAATCGCGCATCAGTCCCTGGCTGACCGAAAAGGGCGAACAGGGCGCGACGGCGACGCGCACCATCGCGCCGGGGGCGGGATCGTGGAAGCGATCGATTACGCGGATCGTGTCGGCGAGGATTGCGTCCTCGTCCTCGACCAGGCTGTCGGGGGGCAGGCCGCCCGCGCTGGTCCCGACGCTCATCGCGCCGCGGGTCGGGTGGAAGCGGATGCCGATGCCGTCCGCCGCGGCAATCGTATCGTCGAGCGTCACGCCGTCGGGGAACAGATAGAGGTGATCGGTACTGAGCGTACAGCCCGACATCGCCAGTTCGGCAAGCCCCAATTGCGTCGCGGCGAACACGTCCTCGGGGCGATAGCGTGCCCAGATCGGGTAGAGCCGCTTGAGCCAGTCGAACAACGGCGCGTCGATCGCGCCCGGCACCGCGCGGGTGAGCGACTGGAACAGGTGATGATGCGTGTTGACCAGTCCCGGCGTCACCACGCACCCGCGCGCCTGGACGACCTCGTCCGCGGTTCCGATCAGCCGCGCGAGGTCGGCGGTCGAGCCGACCGCGACGATCTCGCCACCCCGGAACGCGACTGCGCCGTCGGTGATCTCGCGGCGCGGCGTGTCCATGCAGACCAGCATGTCGGCATGGACGATGACGGTCAGGCGCACGGGGCCGCGATCATTGCGGGACGGTCTTTTCATACTTGTCCCAATGCGCGGACAGTTCGTCGACCACCTTGGAGCCGACCCGGTAGAGCGATTCCACCGATGCCTCGAGCCCGGCATAGCCTTCGTTCTCGCGCAGCAGATACGATGCCGCGTCCACGCCGGGGGGCGGCATCGTGTAGTTGCTGCCCGCGCGCAGTACCATGAAGCGGTCCTTGTCGACTCGCCCGATCCGGTCGAGCCCGAGGATCGCCTGATAGGTGCCGGTCTCCTCCATTGCCGAGGTGACGAACGTGCCTTTGCCTTGCGTCCAGTAATCGACCCAGTCGCCCGCCCAGTCGGTCATCCGCGCGCCGTGCCAGAAGGTCAGCGCGGCGAGATTGTCGCCGGTCAGCACGAACGGCGGACGCTGCGCCATCGGGAAACCGACATAGCGCGCGCGTTCGGCGGCGATGTGCAGGTCATCGGGCAGCGCCACGTCGCGCGTCAGGCGATACGCCCAGTCGCGCAGGCGCGGGTTGATCTCGAACACTTCGCCCGTTGGTTTGGGCGGGCTGCGGTCGTTCGGGCCCTGCTTGCCGCGCGCGAAATAGCCGGTCTTCCAGTCCTTCGGGATTTCGCGCGCGTCGATCTCGTGCGCGAGATCGCCATCGACGAGGAAGCGCGCCCATGCCGCCGACCCGATTGAGGCGTGGTGCGGATCGATCCCCGCGATCCCGGCGACGAGGAAATAGGCGTGGCGCAAGTCGAAGCGCGGATCGAGCCCGAGGGCCATCGTCGTGTTGGCCGAGCGGATATTGCCGACCCCCGTCACCACGCCAAGGATCTGGCTGTCGGGGTTGTAGTAAAGGTCGTGCGATCCTTGCGGGAAGGGGATGCGGACATCGAGATGACGGCGTTGCTTCCACAATTGGAACTCGCCCGCGACGTCGCCGCTGTCTTCGCCGATCTCGAACAGCGTGACGATGACGATCCGCACCGGCAGCGGCTTCGCGCACGGCCCGCCGGGCTTGCAGAGCGTCGCGGTGGTGGCGGGTCTCGACGGTTGCGCGGGAAGCGGGACGCTGGCCACACCGATCAGCGCGAGGAATGCTGCAAGCCGAAGACGGAACGGGAAACGCATGGGGGTCGGACTTTCGTCGGTCGGCAACGCTTAGAGAGATACCGGGGGAAACAGCTGCGCGGGCACCGGCGAACCGGTGCCCGCGCGCGGATCAGAACTTGTAGGTCACGCCCGCCTGGAAGCTGCGGGGCTTTTCGGGGAGCACGATCGTGCTGCCGAACAGTTCGGTGAAGTTGGCGCGGAAGTAGGTCGCGTCGGTCGCGTTCTTGACGACCAGGCGGAACAGCCAGTCGTCATGCGTATAGGACACGCCGAGATCGACCAGCGTGTACGCCGGAAGCTTGACCACGCGCGACTGGCCCGAGAAGACCGAGTCGACATGGACGATGCTGCCGCTGAGCGCGAAGCCATTGTCGAACGCATAGGTCGCGGTGCCCGAGACGAGATTGGTCGGAATCCCCTGGCGACGCGACGCTTCCTTGTCGGGGATCAGCACCAGCCCGCCCGGCTGTCCGCCGAGGAACAGCGTCGGATCGGTCACGTTGACGAGGTCCTCGATCCCGAAGAAGCTGAACGTCGACCCGGCATCGAGGAAGGTCAGGTTATACACCTTGGTCCGCGTATAGGCCGCAGTGAGCAACAGATGCTTGTCGACCGACCAGCGTGCCTCGGCCTCGACCCCCTGCGTCTCGACCGACTGGTTGACGGTCGAGGACTGGATGTTCCGGTCGACGCGCTCCTGCTTGTAGACCGACAGCGCGGCGTACAGCTTGCCGTTGAGCCACTGGCCCTTGATCCCGCCTTCGAACAGTTTGGAAGCCGTCAGGAAGGTGCCGCCCGCCGCATCCGCCGCCGCGACTTCGGAGCCTTGGCCTGCGATGATCGTCGTCTGGCGCGAGATCGTGCCGTAAGGGATCAGCCCGAACGGCAGCTTGTACGAGACGCTCGCATTGTACGACCAGCCACCCTTGCTGCCCGACCCCGAGGGCAGCACGCCCGCGGGCGAAACCAGCGTCTCGATCCGGTTGGTGGAGGACACGTCGACCTGGTCGTACCGGCCCCCCAGGATCACATCCAGCCCGAACGCGAAATCGGCATCGATCAGGCCCGCAAAACCGTAATCGGTATAATGGCCCTTCATGTTGTTCGCATATTCGCAGTTGCACTCGTTCGAGAGCAACCGGTCCGAAAGCGCATCATAGCCCTTGGTCAGATCGACCCGGTGGAAATATTCGAAGTTGAAGTCATCGCCGTGATCGAACTTGGTGTAGCGGATCGACGGCGAGAGCTGCACCGCGAAGGTCGCGTAATCGGTCTTGAACGTCTTTGCGGCGACGATCTTGTCCTCGATCGCGTAGGAATCGTGGAATTGTGAAAAGCCGTAGGCGTTGTTGTTGCGGTTGTCGGTGCTGTCGTAGAAGAACTGGTTCTTGATCTCCAGGCTGTTGCCGCCATCCCAGATGATGTCGAAATAGCCGGTCGTCTGCTTGTTGCGCAGGAAATCATTGGGGCCGGTCAGCACGTTCTTGCGGCTGAGCGTCGCGGTGCCGGTGTTGGTCAGCGCGAGATAGTTGTTGAGCGCGGGATTGCCGTTCGCAGCCTTCAGGTTGTTGAAGCACGCATTGGTGATCGACGCGGCGAACACGTTGCCGCCGCACGAAAAGCCGCCAAATGGTGAGAAGGTGCCGACGCTGGTGAATTCGCCCGGGGAAATCTGCCCGTCGCCATTGGTGTCGAGCGGTTTCGCGCTTCCGGTGATGTACGTGCCATTGTCGACCAGATCCTGCGTCAGGCGGTTCCAGCCGCCGTTCTGCTGGCCGTCGTATTTCTGGTACATGCCGCCGAACTCGACCCGCAGGCTGTCGGTGATCTGATTGTCGAAGGCCGCCTGCAGCACGACGTTGCGCGTCGACATGTTGCGGTAATAGCTGCCCGAATCCTCGATCTCGCCATACAGGCTATAGCCGAATTCGGTGCCCCCCACGCGGAGTGGCCCGCGCAGCTCGGCCTTGATGACATTATAGTCCCAGCTGCCGCCGGTGTAGCTGACCTGGCCCTCGGCATGATCGAGCAACGCGCCGCCCTTCACGCGCGCGGATTTGGGCACGAAGTTCATATAGCCGCCGGTCTTGGACGGCCCGTAGATCGGCGAGGCCGGCCCGCGCACGATGTCGATCCGCGCGGAGGCGGCGATCGGCGTGGGGTAGTTGCCGGGGTTGTCGAGCCGGCGCACGCCGCGGAAATAGACTTCGCCCGGTGTGCCGCGGATATCGAGCGCACCACCGACCCCGAAGAACGAGTTGGTGAACGTGCCCGGCGCCTGCGCGACGAGATCGTAGATGTCGGTGACGCCGAAGCGTTCGATCTGTTCGCTGCTGATCGTCGAGGCCGAGCGCGGGGTTTCGACCAGCGTCTTGTTGAACCCAAAGATCGAGCCGACGTCCTTGTTGGGCAGCGCGTTGAGGCTGCCGGTGACGACAATGTCCTGCCCGGTGTCGGTGCCGTCGGGCTCGGCGACGGCGGTCTGCGCGATTGCTGGCGTGCCGAGCGCAGCGCAACACAGGATCGTGGCCCCGAGCAGCGCGCGGCGCGTCCGCCGGCTTCGCGTGACGACGGGTGTAGCGATATTATCCAAGCTCAAATCCGTCACAACGTTGACCCCCTTGATGATGCTCCAGCCGAACGATCCCCCCTCGGCTGACGAAACTTTATTGCGATCCGCTGGTCTTTGCCGCGGTAATGCTGCGCTGCACAAACTAAAACGACAATGTTTGTTCTGTAAACTGGTAATCCTGCCCATCGTAGAAATGGATGTAGCTGGTGTGACAATAACGAGACGCAACAGGGCGTCTTGTGCAAAGATGTGTATGTCCGAAAGGAGCAAGAACTACGCAAGGCAAGCTTAGAAAGCCCAGCGAGATACCCGTTGAGACACTTAATATTGCCAGCGACGAAACCTGTTTATTTGGTTTTCTGAAGCTGCTGCCTGCGCGATAATTTGCTACACATTGGGTAATCGCTTGACGTGCCGTGAGCAAATGCAATGAATTCGACGGACCGTTGCAAAAGTTAGAGTGGTATGCCCGCCTTTTCCCGTTTCCTGCGTTATTTCATCGCCGTCGGACGGCTCGGGTCGATCCGCAAGGCCGCGGACGAACTCAACGTCTCCGCCTCGGCGATCGATCGGCAGATCCTCAACGTCGAAGCCGATATCGGCATGCCGCTGTTCGAGCGGCTGCCGACCGGGCTGCGGCTGACCGCCGCGGGCGAGATCATGATGGCGGCGGGGGGGCGGTGGCAGAAGAACATGGCCGACGTCCGCGCGCAGATCGAGGATCTGCAGGGATTGAAGCGCGGGCATGTCGACATCGCGATCATCGACGCGCTGGCCAAGGGCTATATCCCCGGCATGATCCAGTCGATCCAGAGCCGCTATCCCGGCATTTCGATCGGCGTGAAGGTGTTGGAGAACGATGCGGTGCGGCTCGCGATCGCGAGCGGCAAGGTCGACTTCGGGATCTTCTTCGAACCGCAGACCTTCCGCGACATCACGGTGCGTGCGTTCGTCGATGTCGTGCTCGGGTTCGTCACGCCTGCGGGCCATCCGTTCGGCGCGCGGCGCGAGGCGCGGTTCTCGGCGTGCGTCGGATCAGCGCTGATCGTGCCCGCCGAACCGCTTGCGGTGTGCCAGCAGATCGCGGTGCTGGAAGGGACGCTCGGCGTGGCGCTCGACAAGAAGGTGACGTCCGACAATATCCAGATGATCACCTCGCTCGTGCTGCAAGGCGTCGGGATCGGAATTCTGACGTCGCTCGACATCATCACCGAGATCCAGCGCGGGCTGTTGTCTTTCACGCGAATCTCGGACCCGATCCTGCGCCCGATGACGCTTGCGCTGTGCACCGCATCCGCGCGGACGCCGTCGCATGCCGCGGGGCTGGTGCTGACCGAGATCGAGCACGGGTTCGCGCAACTGAGCTATCCCGCCGCGATCACGCCCACCGCGGGGCTTGCCGTCCCGGAGGCGGAGACATGATCCGCCGTTCCGGTTGCCCAATGCTGCCGGACCGGATACCCCGCCTTTTCCCCGCCGCCGCCCACCGGGCCGCCACATGGATCGCCGCGCTATGAGCACCGCCGCCAGCCCCGAACTCTATCACATCCCGCACGACACGTTCGTCGCCGATACACAGGCAGTCGCACAGGCGGTACGCGAGGGGGGATGGATGCCCGATTTCGTCATCGGCATCGGTCGCGGCGGTCTCGTCCCCGCGGTCTATCTGTCGCACGCGCTCAACGTCCACATGCTGTCGATCGACCATTCGTCCAAGGTGCCGGGCTTCGCCGACGAATTGCTCGGCAAGGTCGCCGCGAAAAGCGCTGACGGGGTGCGGTTGCTGTTCGTCGACGATATCAACGACAGCGGCGGGACGATCGCGGATATCCGGCGTCTGTTGGTCGAGAATGGCTGCGACACCGGCAAGGTGCGCTTTGCGGTGTTGCTCGACAACATCCGCTCGAAAGTACAGGTCGACTACCGCGCCGAACGGATCGACCGTACCGACGACAAGCGTTGGTTCGTCTTCCCGTGGGAAGCGGTCGGGATGGACGAGACGATCGTCGAGGAATCCCTGTCGGTGCCCGAACGCTTCGCCTGATCGGCGCGGCGCGCACCGGTCGGCCGGTTGGCGATCAGCCGCAGCATCAGTGCCTCCAGCCGTGCCGGGTCGATCCGGCGGACAACCTCGGCGGACTGCTCGCCGAGGCCAGGCTGATAGCCCGCACGCCACGACAGCTGGTCGCCATAGCCCGCCCCGAACTGCGTGTCGTAATCGACAAACAGCGTCTCACGCTCGGTCACGAGGCTCGGATCAAGCCACACCCCGGCGGCGATCTCGTCCCATAGCGGAAAGCCCGGCTCGATCGTCGCGATGAACGCGGCGAGCGCGGGGGTTGCGGCGCGCTTGAGCCGGTCGAGCAGATCCTGCGTGAGTTCGGTCGCGGCGGATGGGTCGACCGGAACCACCGTGATCTTGCGCCACGGGCTGCGCGACATGATGCTCGCGGCCTCGGGGTCGAAGCGGATGTTGAATTCGCGGCGCGGGGTGTTGACGAACTCGCGTGCGAATTGCGCAGACGAAACCGTGTCGAGCATCTGCCGCGGATTGAAGCTGCCGCCCATATAGACCAGCTCCTTGGCCAGTCCCGCGAAGCTCGGATCGAGCCGCTGCGCGAGCGCGAGGTTGGTCATCGGCCCAGTCGCCATAATCGTGATCTGCCCGGGATAGCGATGCACCATCCGGATCAGGAAGTTGGCGGCGATCTCGGGTGAGGCTTTGGTATGCGGGTTGCCGTCGGGCAAATCGACCGGATCGTCGGGGCCATGATAGGGCGGGGTGCTTTGCTGGGTCGGCTCGACCCATTGCTTCATCCACGCGCCCTTCCACGTCAGCTTGCCGTAGAGCGCTTCCCAGCGTTCGGTCTGGCGCTCGCTATTGACCAGCGGATAGGTCGCCCCTGCCGCGACGGGCACGTCCTCGCGCCCCAGAATCTCGAGACCGCGCAGCGCCTGTGCAGTCGCGCGGTTGACCCAGACGTTGCCCGACACCGTCGTCAGCCCGAGCACTTCGACGTCGGGTGCCTGAAGCAGCATCACGTGCATCAACGCGAAGCCTTCGTCGTCGATGATGATCTTGCGCCGCTCCGGCGGTGCCGCTGTCGCCGCCGACGCGGTCAGCGCGACGATTCCCATCAGGATTGCGAGGAACCGCCGCGCGCCGCTCACGCGTGCGCCGCGACGTAGCGGTCGAGTCGGTCGAGATTGGCGGCAACCGCAGTGTCGGGGAGAAACGAGCCGGTGAAGCTGTTGCGCGCCAGCGTGACGAGTGCGGCGCGATCGAGCCCGCGCCCGGCAGTGACCGCGCGGTAATTGTCGCCGATATAGCCGCCGAAATAAGCGGGATCGTCCGAATTGATCGTAGCGCGCAACCCCAAAGCGAGCATCCGGTCGAGCGGATGCTCCGCCAGATCGCCGACCACGCACAGCTTGAGGTTGGACAGCGGGCACACCGTCAACGTCATCGCGTCGCGCGCCAGCCGGGCGACCAGCGCCTCATCCTCGAGCGCACGATTACCGTGGTCGATCCGGTCGACCTTTAGCGTGTCGAGCGCCTGCCAGACATAGTCGGGCGGGCCTTCTTCGCCGGCGTGCGCGACCAGCTTCAGTCCCTTGGCCGCCGCGGCGGCGAACACGCGCGCGAACTTTTCCGGGGGATGGCCGAGTTCGGACGAATCGAGCCCGACCGCGGCGATCCGGTCGAGCCACGGCTCGGCTGCGGCGAGCGTCTCGAACGCGGCGTCTTCGCTCAGGTGGCGCAGGAAGCTGAGGATCAGCGCGCTGGTCAGCCCATGACGCTCCTCTGCCGCCGCCATCGCGGACAACAGCCCTTCGATCACCACGCCGAACGGCACGCCGCGATCGGTATGTGTCTGCGGATCGAACATGATTTCGGCATGGACCACCCCGTCCGCCGCCGCGCGGTCGAAATAGGCGGTGGCGAGATCGTGGAAGTCGTCTTGCGTCCGCAACACGTCGGCGCCGGCATAATAGATGTCGAGGAAGTCCTGCAGATTCCCGAAGGCATAGGCCGCGCGGACTTCGTCGACCGAGGCATAAGGGATCGCGACCCCGTTGCGCTGCGCAAAGGCGAACATCTGTTCGGGCTCCAGGCTGCCCTCGATGTGCAGATGGAGTTCGGCCTTGGGCAAGCCGGCGATGAAGGAGTCGAGATCGGTCATGCGCATAATCTAGGGATGCTGCGTCGCACCATCAAACGCAATGAACACGACGGGGTCATGCAATTTTCGCACGGGTACGTTTCGCGCGTCATGCCGGGGCATCCCTGTCCCAAACGCATAGGCCCATCACATAGGTGCGCCGGATCGCGCGATCGTCACCGAGGATCTGCAACGCGAACAGCTGTTCCGCCAGCGTCGCGCCGCGCGTTCGCCGCGTTAGCAGCGGTGTCGCGGCGGGATCGAGCACGACGAAATCGGCCTCCTGCCCGGGTTCCAGGCTGCCGACACGGTCGCCGATATGCAGCAGCTCCGCGCTTCCCGCGGTGGCTAGATACAGCGCGCGGAACGGATCGAGCGGATCGCCGCGCGCGAGCGCCGCCTGATACGCTAGCCCCGCGGTCGACAGCATCGAGAAGGACGTTCCTGCCCCGACATCGGTGCCGAGGCCGAGGCGGAGCGCGTGGCGATCGGCCTGTCCGAAATCGAAGAAGCCCGACCCGAGGAACAGGTTGGAGCTTGGGCAGACCGCAACCCCCGCGCCGCTGTCATGCAACCGCGCGCACGCACGATCGGACAGATGCACGCCGTGCGCGAAGACCGAGCGCGGGCCGACCAACCCGAACCGGTCATAGACATCGAGATAATCCGCCGCGTCGGGAAACCGCGCGGCGACGGCGGCGCATTCCCCCAGATTTTCCGCGAGATGCGTATGGAGCAACACCCCCGGATGCGCCGCCAGCAGCGTGCCGGTGTCGTGCAACTGCGCATCGGACGAGGTGAGCGCGAACCGCGGTGTCACGGCATAACCGAGCCGTCCATGGCCGTGCCAGCGGCGGATCAGCGCCGCGCTATCGGCGCGCCCCGTGTCCACGGTATCGGCAAGCCCCGCCGGCCCCTGGTCCATCAGCACCTTGCCGGCGATGATCCGCATGTTGCGCAGCGCCGCCGCCTCGAACAGCGCATCGACCGACTGCGGATGCACCGTCGCGAACACCAGCGCGCTGGTGGTGCCGTTGCGGAGCAGCTCGCTAAGGAACGCCGCCGCGACGCCGTCCGCATGGGCACGGTCGGCGAACGCCATTTCGGCGGGGAAGATATGCCGGTCGAGCCAGTCGAGCAGTTGCGCGCCGTGCGACGCGATCCGGTCCATTTGCGGATAATGGATATGCGCGTCGACGAAGCCCGGGACGATCAGGCCGGGCAACGCCGCGATCGTGAGACCGGGGAAGCGCGGTGCTATATCGGCGTGGTCGCCGCGCGCGACGACGATGCCGTCCTCGACCACCAGCAATCCGTCCGGCTCGTGGCGGACCGCATCGGGGTGGTCGCGCGGATCGTGCGGGACCGACAGCAGCGCGCTGCGAAAGCCGAGGAGCGTCATGCCGTTTCCCGCAACTGGAGCAACTGCGCGAGCGCCGCGATTGCGATGACGTCGGGTTCCTTGCCCGTCACCCCGGCGATCCCGATCGGCGAGGTGAGCCGTGCGAGCGCCTCCGCCCCGATCCCGTCGTCGGACAGCCGCGTGCAAAAGCGCGCCTTCTTTGTCGCCGACCCGATCAATCCCACGAAAGCGATCCGTTCGCGCGCAAGCGCCGCCCGCGTCAGCCGGTAATCGAGCGCATGGTCGTGCGTCAGGATCAGCATCGCGGCATCGTCGGGGGCCTCAGCGACGCACTGCTCGATCGCGCCCTCGGGCACGACCGCAACCCCGTCGATCGAATCGAACACCGGGCGTGAGTCGAACCAGGCGAGCCGGAAGGGCAGGGATGTGCCGTGTCGCGCGATCGCCTGACCGACATGCCCCGCCCCGAACAGATAGAGCGGACGGCGATAGTGTCCGATCGTCTCGACCAGGTCGGTCCCCGCGCGGGGCCGGTCGCCGCGCGCGGAGAGGGCCATCGGCACAGCGGCTGCGCTGACATGGCGTTCGATCCGGTCGGGCAGCAGCGTCGAGACCAGCACGCACCGTTCCCCCGCGTCTGCGATCCACGCCAGCCGCGCGGGATCGACATGTTCGATCAGCAGGCGAACCCGCCCGCCACAGCATTGGCCGAGCAACGGTCCGAGCGGATAATCCTGAATCCGCCAGCTCCCGGGGGGCAGCGCCAGCAGTGCGCGCGACTGCTCGATCGCGCGAAATTCGAGCTGCCCGCCGCCGATCGTCCCGCTTAGGCCGTCCGCGGTCACGAGCATCCGCGTCCCCGCCCCGCGCGGCGCGGAGCCTTCGGTCGCGAGCACCGACACCAATGCGGCGGGGTCGCAGCGGTCAATGTCGCGCAACCAGCCGAGCCATGCGGTCATGCCGGCCCAGCCGCCACATGGCCCGCGATCGCGCGCAGGATCGCCTCGGGCGTGGCGGGAGCGTCGAGCGGCGGAAGCGTCCGTCGATCGGGCGCGGTCGCGGCAACCGCTGCGGTCAGCGCGGAAAACACCGAGATCGCGAGCATGAACGGCGGCTCGCCGACTGCCTTCGATCGATGGATCGTCGGTTCGACATTCTCGCCGTCCCACAGGTCAATCGCAAAACGGCGCGGGCGGTCCGACGCGGTCGGGATCTTGTAGGTCGCCGGCGAATGGGTGAGCAGCCGTCCGGCGTCGTCGAACACCAGCTGCTCGGTTGTCAGCCAGCCTTGGCCCTGCAGGAAACCGCCCTCGATCTGCCCGAGATCGATCGCGGGATTGAGCGAACGCCCGACATCGTGAAGGATATCGACCGCCAGCACCTTATGCTCGCCGGTCAGCGTGTCGATCGCGACCTCCGCCACCGCCGCGCCATAAGCGAAGTAATAAAAGGGCCGTCCGTGATGCGCCGCGCGATCATAGGCGATGTCGGGGGTGGCGTAATAACCGGTCGCCGCGAGCGAGATCCGCCCGATATGCGCCTTGCGGCACGCTTGGCCGAAGCTGATCCGCTCGCCGCCCGCGACGACGCCGTCGGGCGTGAACGCGACCGCCGCCGCGTCGCAGCCGCAGCTCCGCGCAAGAAAGGCGGTGAGCCGGTCACGGATCGTCATCGCGGCATGGTACGCTGCCATGCCGTTGAGATCGGCCCCCGACGACGCCGCCGTCGCCGAAGTGTTTGGCACCTTGTCGGTCCGTGTCGCGGTGATCCGGACTTGCGCCAGCGGCACCGCGAACACGTCCGCGACGATCTGTGCGACCTTGACGTAGAGGCCCTGGCCCATCTCGGTGCCGCCGTGATTGATCTGGATGCTGCCATCGGCATAGACCAGCACCAGCGCGCCCGCCTGGTTGAGATGCGTGCTGGTGAAGCTGATCCCGAACTTGACGGGGGTCAGCGCGATCCCCTTCTTGAGCACGGTGTTCGCCGCGTTGAACGCATCGACGCCCGCGCGCCGCATGTCGTAGCGCGCCGTCTGCCGCAGCCGTGCGATCAGTTCGGGCGCGATATTGTCGGCGACGGTCATGCCGTAGGGCGTGACGTCGCGGCCCGGACCGTAGAGATTGGCGATCCGCACAGCGAGCGGATCGCGACCGAGCGCGAGCGCGACCGCATCCAGCACGCGCTCGATCGCGATCATCCCCTGCGGCCCGCCGAAACCGCGGAACGCCGTCGCCGAGACGGTGTGCGTCTTGAGCCGTTCGGACACGATCTCGACCGCGGGCAGCCAGTAGCAATTGTCGGCATGGAACATCGCGCGGTCGTTGATCGCGGGGGAGAGATCGACCGTCGCGCCACAGCGCGAGGCAAGCCGCAATTGCAGCGCGAGGATATGCCCCTCGCCATCGAAGCCGACGGCATAGTCGATCCGGAAATCGTGGCGCTTGCCGGTCATCGCCATGTCGTCGTCGCGGTCGCAGCAGAATTTGGCGGGCCGCCCGGTCTTCGCCGAGACCAAGGCGGCGGCGGCGGCGAACAGCGCCGCCTGCGTCTCCTTGCCGCCGAACGCGCCGCCCATCCGGCGCACCTCGACCGTGACATCGGCGGAACTGAGCCCGAGCATATGCGCGACGAGATGCTGGACTTCGCTCGGATGCTGGGTCGAGCTCAGCAGATGGATCTGGCCGTCCTCGCCGGGTGTCGCGACCGCGACTTGCCCCTCGAGGTAGAAATGATCCTGTCCGCCAAGATCGAACCCGCCCGACAGCGTATGCGGCGCGGTCGCCAGCGCCGCCGCCGCATCGCCGCGCGCCATCCGCTGAGTCGGCTCGATCAGCGACTCCGCCGCGCGGGCATCCGTGATCGTCAGCAGCGCGGGGCGCGGTTCGTAATCGATCCGTCCGAGCCGCGCGGCCTTGCGCGCCGCGGTCCGGCTGGTCGCGGCGACGAGGAAAACCGCCTGCCCGACGCACAGCACTTCGCCATCGGCAAGCAGCCGGTCGTCGTGTGCGACCGGGCTGACGTCGTTCGCGCCGGGAATGTCCGCGGCGGTGTATACCGCGACGACGCCGGGTGCGGCACGCACTGCCGCCAGGTCGATGCCTACGATCGCGGCATGCGCCTGCGTGCTCTGCCCGAAGGCGAGGTGGAGCATTCCCGGCGGCTCGGTCCCGTCGTCGGCATAGCTCGCCGCCCCGCTGACATGCAGTCGCGCGCTGTCGTGCGGCGGCGCGCGCGTGTCGCGGGTTGGCGCGCGGACGGGCTGGGCAAGGTCGCGCTCAGCCATCGATCGTCTCCAGATCGAGCACCGAAACGGTCTCCCCGTGCGCCTTGTGCCACAATCGGCGGAGCAGATTGCCCGCCGCTTCGAGCCGATACGCGCTCGACCCGCGGACGTCGTCGAGCGGGGTGAAGTTGCTGCGCAGCGCATCCGCCGCGCGCTCGATCGTCGCGCGCGTGAAGTCCGCGCCCGTCAGTGCGGCTTCGCATGCCGCTGCGCGCTTCGGCGTCGCGGCCATGCCGCCAAAGGCGACGCGCGCCTCCGTGATGCGCCCCTCGCGGAGCGTCAGCTTGAAAGCCCCACACACCGCCGAAATGTCGCTGTCGAAGCGACGGGTGAGCTTCGAGATATGCACCAGATCGTCGGGACCCGGGCGCGGAAGCCACAGGCTCTCGACGAACTCGCCCGGCCGCAAATCCTGTTCGCGATAGGCGATGAAATAGTCCTCAATCGGGATCGTGCGGCGGCCCGCCTTGCTGCGCAGCGTCAGCTCTGCGGCGAGCGCAATGAACGCCGGGGGACCGTCGCCGATCGGCGAGCCATTGGCGATGTTGCCGCCGATCGTCGCGGCGTTGCGCACCTGCAATCCGGCAAAGCGCCGCGTCAGTTCGCCCAGATCGGGGTGGAGCCGCGAGAACGCCGCATGTGCCTCGGCATAGCGCACCGCCGCGCCGAGCCGGATGCCGTTCGCGTTCTCGTCGATCTGGCGCAAGGCGGGGATGTCGCCGATGAAGATCGGGTTGCTGATCTCGCGCAACTGCTTGGTTACCCACAGGCCGACATCGGTCGCGCCTGCGACGAGGCACGCATCGGGATGCTCCACGAGCAGATCCGCCAGCGCTTCGGGGGTGCACGGGGCGTCGGCGCCCGCGTCGCCGAGCGCGTGGAGCTGCGCAAGCAACGCGGCATCGTCGCGTGTCACCGGTGAGGCCGCTTCGCCCGCAGCGAGGATCGGGCCGTAGCCGGTGCAGCGACACAGATTGCCCGACAGAACGTCCGCGACGGGCAGTGTCGATCCCGCCGCGCCGATGCAGCGCGCGTAGAGCGACATGACGAACCCCGGCGTGCAGAAGCCGCATTGCGCGCTGCCGTTCTCGGCCATGCACGTCTGGATCGGCGTCAGCGCACCGTCTGCGTCGGCGAGGCTTTCGACCGTCAGCAACGCCTTGCCGTCGAGCATCGGCAGGAACTGGATGCAGGCGTTCACCGCGCGCCAGGACAGCGCCGTCCCCGCCGCATCGGGTTCGCCGACCAGCACGGTGCACGCGCCGCAATCGCCCTCGGCACAGCCTTGCTTGGTGCCGGTGCGGCGCGCGGTGTAGCGCAGGTGATCGAGCAAGGTGGCGGTCGGGTCGACGCCCGTCAGCGCGACGGTTTCGCCATCGAGGAGGAAGCGCACGTCCATCTCAGCTTCCCCGATAGGTCGAATAGCCGAACGGCGAGACGAGCAGGGGAACATGATAATGGCCGTCGTCGGCGATGCCGAAGTCGATCGCCACCACGTCGAGAAACGGCGGATCGGGCAGGGCGACACCCGCCGCACGGAAATAGGCGGCGACCGCGAAGACGAGGCGATAGCGGCCGGTCGCAAGCGTGGGCAACCCGGTGCAACGGCCGTCGGCGTTGGTGATGCCCTCGAACAGCGGTGCACCATCGGCGGTGGTCAGCCGCACCGCGATCCCGGCAGCAGGGCGGCCGTGCGTGGTGTCGAGCACGTGCGTCGAAAGGCTGGTCATGCTGCCGCCGCTGTCTGGGGGGTGGGGACGGGGAGCGGCCATGCGCCGACAAACTCCGCCTCGTCATACGCGAGCAGGTCGGCGATCAGCGCTGCGCGATCGTCGAGAAAGAGCTGATCTGAAACCCCGCGCACCAGCCGTGGCAACGCCCCCTGCAATCCCGACAGTGCCGATGCCGACAGGCCGAGGCTGATCAGCGCGCCGTAATGGAACGCGAACAGCCCGTGCATCCGCGCCGCATCGCCCTCGGTGCGCGGGAGAAGCTCGAACCCCGGCCCGAGATAGGGGTGCGCGTCGATCAGCGCGTTGGCGCTGCCCTCAGGCGGCGTAAAGCGGTCACGCCAGCGCGCGACGCCATCCGCCACCAGCCGCAATTCGGGGCGCAAGGCGGGATCGCTGACGAGCCCGGTCGACAGGACGAGGAAGTCGAAGTCATGGTCGCCCTGCGGCGTCGTCACGCGCGCGCCGTCAGCCGTCGCCGCGACCGAGAGCCACGGTGCGCCGAGGTGGAGCGTGAACCCCGGCCATGCCGCGGCGCGCGCGAAGGTGTCGTTGGTCGGCGGCTGGTTGTGGCTGAGGAACGCCGCCATCACCGCATATTTCTCGCCGTCCGACAGCGCCGGATAGCGCCCAGTGAAGCCGACGCGTTCCATGAAGCGGATCGGGTTGATCCGCGGGAGCACGCTGCGCCGGATGAAGACGTGCGCTTCGGCGACCCCCGCCTGCAACGCGCAATGGGCGTTGTCGAACGCCGAAGCGCCGCCGCCGAGGATGCTGATCCGCTTGCCCGCGAGCGCGGCATAGTCGATCGCGGCGCTGGTATGCGCGTACAGCGTCGGCGGCAGCGCATCCTTGATCATCGCGGGCACATGCCATTCGCCGCCGCCCTGGATCCCCGTCGCGAGCACGACCTTGCGCGCGAGCAGCGCCGGCTGTCCGTCGAGATGCAGCCGGTGGATACCGTCCGCGAACGGTTCGATCAGCGTCAGCCGCGTGTCGTTGCGCACGGGCAGCGCGAGCACGCGGCGATACCAGCGCAGATACGCCATCCAGTCGCCGCGCGCGATCTTGTCGACCGCCTCCCAGCCCGCGCGGCCATGCTGCGCCTCCCAGAAGGCGCGGTAGCTGAGCGCGGGGATGCCGAAGTCGATCGGGTTGAGATGCTTGGGTGTGCGCAGCGTGATCATCCGCGCATAGGTTTCCCACGGGCCCTCGAAGCCCGCCGGGTTTTCGTCGATCACCAGGATGTTCGAGACGCGCTCGCGCAACAGCCCGAACGCCGCCGCCAATCCGCTTTGCCCGCCGCCGACGATCACGACGTCATGGACATGCGTGCCCTCCACGCTGCGCGGCCGGGTCCAGTCCGCCCCGCCGTGCCCGATCAGCATCAAATGCCGCTTCAGTTCCGCCTCGAGCGCGGGCAGGCCGATTGCGTCGCTCATCGCATGTCCTCCAGTCGCAGTCTGACGATTTCGCCGATTTCGCCGAGCGCGGTCGCGATCTCGCTGTCGCGGTCGTACGCGAGGCGGCGTTCCATCGCGGCGAGGATCCCGGCCTTGTCGGTTCGCCGCACGCAGATGATGAAGGGGAAGTCGAAGCGCGCCGTGTACGCCGCGTTGAGCGCGTGGAAGCGTGCATAGTCTTCGGGCGTCAGCCGATCGAGCCCGGCCGATGCCTGTTCCGCCGCCGATGCATCGGTCAGCGTGCGGTCGATCGCCGCCTTGCCCGCGAGCTCGGGATGCGCGCGGATCAGCGCGAGCTGTTCGTCGCGCGTCGCGGCGGCGACCACCGCCATCAGATCGGCATGGCGGTCGCCCGACGACGGGTTCGCATCGGCGCGCTGCTCGACCCACGGGCTATGCTCGAACAGCGCGCTCAATGGCTGTCCCCTTCGAGGCTGACATGCGCCGAGACGACCTTCCAGCCATCGGCGAACTTGACCCAGGCCTGGCTCTGGCGTCCGCGCCGGTCGCTCCCCGCGCGGAAGAATTCGGCATCGGCGGTGGCGAACCCCGCGGCATAGACGGTGATCGCAACGCGCCCGAGGCTGCGCTGCGGTGATCCGCCGCGGCCTTTGCGGAAGGCACGGATCGCGTCGATGCCGTACAGCACTTCGGCGACGCCGTAGCGGTTGGTCGTCGGCGCGGCGTGGAACAGCGCGTCCATCGCGGCGACGTCGTCGGCCATCAGCGCGCGCTCATAGGCGTGGAACGCTTGCGTCATTTCCGCGAGCAGCACCGGGTCGTCGATCGGGATGTCGGTCATGCCGGGTCAACCTCCCGCCAGTGGCGCGCGATATCGATGCGCCGCGCGATCCAAGCATCGCCAGAAGCAAGCACATGATCGACGAAGCGCGCCAGTGCGCGCGCCCGCGCCGGGCGACCTGCGATCCGGCCGTGCAAGCCGATCGACAGCATCCGCCCACCTTCCTCGCGCAACTGGTCGAAGCTGTCGCGCAGGTAGCGGAAGAACTGCTCGCCCTCGGTAAAGCCGTTGAGCGCGACCATCTTCATGTCGTTGGCGTCGAGCGTATAGGGGACGATCAGTTGCGCAGCGCCGTGGCGCCGGTCCCAATAAGGCAGGTCGTCGGCATAGCTGTCGGCATCGTAAAGGAACCCGCCCTCCTCGGCGACGAGCCGCGCGGTGTTGGGCGAGGTCCGCCCTTGATACCAGCCGAGCGGTCGCGCGCCGGTCAGCGCCGTGTGGAGTGCAATCGCCTCCGCGATATGCGCGCGTTCGGTCGCTTCGGGAACGGTCTGGTAGTCGATCCAGCGCAGCCCGTGGCTGGCGATTTCCCACCCGGCATCCTGCATCGCCGCAACGACCGCGGGGTTCGCCTCCATCGCCCTCGCGACTGCGAACGCCGTCACGGGAACACCGCGCGCCACGAACAGTCGGTGCAACCGCCAGAACCCCGCACGCGCGCCATATTCGTACAGGCTTTCCATCGCCATCGCGCGGTCGGGATGGCTGCCTGCGCCGACCATTTCGGACAGGAAGGCCTCCGACCCGGCATCGCCGTTGAGCACCGAATTCTCGGCACCTTCCTCGTAATTGACGACGAACTGCACCGCGACGCGCGCGCCGCCGGGCCAGCGCGGATCGGGCGGGGTGGCGCCATAGCCGATCAGGTCGCGCGGCGGCGTCATGCGTCCCACGCGGCGATCGCCGCATCGACCGCGCCGCCTGCGGGCAGCACGACCCCCTCGCGGCGCAGGCACGCCTCGAGCGCGCCGAGCGTGATCAGCACCTTATGCTTCATCGCATTGTAGCCCATCGCACCGAGTCGCCAGATCCGCCCCTGCAACGGGCCGAACGCGGTCCCGATCTCGATCTCGAACTGGTCGCGCATCGCGGTGCGGACGCGCTCGCCGTCGACGCCTTCGGGAATGTAGACGCCGGTGACGTTGGTCATGCGGTGCGCATCGTCCCCGAACACGCGCAAGCCCATCGCGCGCAGCCCCGCGGTCATCGCGCGACCCGCGGCGGCATGGCGCGCGAAGCGCGCTTCGAGCCCTTCGCCCAGCGCCACGCGCGCGCATTCACGCGCCGCATAGAGCATCGAGGTCGCCTCGGTATGGTGGTTGAGCCGCTTCTCCGACCAATAATCCATGATCATCGCGAGATCGAAATAGTTCGACCCGATCCGCGGCCCCACGCCATCGGCGATGTCGGCGCGGCGGATGCCCTGTTCGACGTGGCGGCGCGCAGCGATGTGCGCGGCGGCGGCGTCGGACAGCGTGATCGGTGCAGAGCCGGAAGGGCCGCCGAGGCATTTCTGCAGGCCGCCCGTCACGACGTCGATCCCCCAGCGGTCGGTCGCGATCTTCATCCCGCCGAGCGTCGCGGTCGCATCGACATAGGACAAAGCCCCCGCCGCGCGGCACAGCGCCCCCAGACCTTCGAGCGGCTGCGCCATCGTCGTCGACGTGTCGCCGTGGACGGTGGCGACGACCTTGGGTGCGAACCGCTCGATCGCGGCGGCGATCGCATCGAGCGGCACGGTCTCGCCCCATGGTGCATCGACCGTTTCGACCACCGCGCCGATCCGCGCGAGGATTTCGGTCAGCAACAGCCCGAACCGCCCGAAATTGACCACCAGCACGCGGTCACCCGGCACCACCAGCGACACCAGCGACGCCTCGATCGCGGCGCGCGCGGTGCCGTCGATCAGCATCGTCCACGGGTTGCGCGTGCCGAACACCGGGCGATACAGCGCCATCACCTGGTTCATGTAGCCGGTCATTTCCGGGTCGAACTGCCCGAGCAGATCCGCCGACATTGCGCGCAGCACGCGCGGATGCGCGTTGACCGGGCCGGGGCCCATCAGCAGCCGCTGCGGCGGATCGATTTCGCCGAACAGGTCGATCGCGTCATCATTCGGCATGCGCCGCTCCCAGTCGTTCGATAAAGCCGAGCATGACGCGCAAAGCGATCTCCGCATCGGCGGGGTCGACATGCTCGGCGGGATTATGGCTGATCCCGTCCCTGCAGCGGACGAACAGCATCGCGGTCGGGCACAAAGCGGCCATCACCATCGCATCATGCCCCGCACCCGAGACGAGCCGCCGCACCGGCTGCCCCGCCGCGACCGTCGCCGCGTCGAGCAGGTCCATCAGCGCGGGATCGCACGGACTGGCGGGAAGGTCGTGAACACGCTCGATCGCAAAATCGAGCCCCCGCGCGTCGGCGATGGCGTGGATCCGGTCCAGCATCGCTTCCGCCGCCGTATCGCGCCGCGCGGCATCGCCTGCGCGCACCTCGAGCGTGAAGCGCACGCTTCCCGCGATGACGTTGGCAGCACCCGGCAAAGCCTCGATCGTGCCGACCGTCGCGACCAGATCCGACGCAGCGGCACGCGCGATCGCCTCAACCGCAAGCACCATCTCCGCTGCACCCGCCAGCGCATCGCGCCGGAGCGGCATTGAGCACGTCCCCGCATGCCCCGCCGCCCCGATCACCGCGACACGGTAGCGCAGTTGCGCGGCGATCCCGGTCACGGTGCCGACCGCAAGCCCCTCGGCCTCGAGCACCGGCCCCTGTTCGATATGCGCCTCGAGATAGGCGAGCGTCGTGCCCGGCGCGCGCGCAGCCGAGCAGTAACCCGCGAGATCGATCAGCTCCCCCAGCCGCACGCCGTCGCCGTCGCACAGCCCGAGCGCGCCCGGATCGAGCGTCCCCGCGACTGCGCGGCTCGTCAGCATCGCGGCGGGGAAGCGCGAGCCTTCCTCGTCGCCAAACGCGATCACCTCGATCGCGAAGGGCAGGCGGCCCCCGGCGAGCGCCGCGACAGCCTCGATCCCGAGCAATATGCCGAGCGGCCCGTCATAGCGCCCGGCATCCCGCACGCTGTCGATATGACTGCCGATCAGCAGCGCAGGCGCATCGGGTACGCTGCCCTCGTAACGGCCGATCAGATTGGCGGCGGCATCGCGGCGGACCGTCATGCCTGCTTCGGTCATCCATGCGGCCACCACGTCCAATGCGGCGTGGAAGGTAGGCGTCAGATAGCCGCGATACAGCCCCTCCGCCGTGTCGCTATAGGGCGCGACGCCGAGCATATCGCACCGCGCCACCGCGCGCGCGCCGCCGGGGAGGGGGGCGCTCACCACGCCGCCACCTGGCCGTCGCTGCGCGGATCGGTCGCGCCTTCGAGCAGCCCGTCGCCCGAGCGGACGATCGCGCCGGCATGGCCCATCGTCGCGCTGGGCGGCCCGATCCGTTCGACGTCGTGCCCGGCGACGGCGAGCGCTGTGTACAGTTCGGGCGCAAAGCCGTCCTCGATCTTGAGCGTCGTGCTCGCCTCGCCCCAGGTCCGCCCGAGCAGCCAGCGCGGCGCGCTGATCGCGTCCTGCAACCCCGTGCCGAAGCGCGCATAGCGCGTGAACAGCGCCGCCTGCGTCTGCGGCTGGCCCTCGCCACCCATCGTCCCGTACGCCATGACGCGCCCGTCATCGAAACGCGCAAGCGCGGGGTTGAGCGTGTGGAACGGCTTGCGGCCGGGGCTGAGCGCATTCCATCCGTTGCTCGCCAGCAGGAACGAACTGCCGCGATTCTGCCAGGTGAGGCCGGTCTGCGGCAGCACCAGCCCCGATCCGAACTCGAAATAGGTCGACTGGATCGCGCTGACGACGCGACCGTCCGCATCCGCCGCGCCGAACCAGCACGTATCGCCCAGCGCCGCGGGGCGTGGCCACGGCAGCGCGGTGGCCGGGTCGATCTGCGCCGCCAGCCGGTCGAGCGCGGCGGGATCGTCGAGCAGGCCCTGCACGTCGAAATCGTGGAACGCCGGATCACCGATATGCCGGTCGCGCAACAGGAACGCCTGCTTGGTCGCCTCGACCAGCCCGTGAACGTGATCGAAATCCTCCCCGCGCGCGACCTTCAGCCGATCGAACAGCGCAAGGATCAGCAGCGAGGCAAAACCCTGCGTCGGCGGGGCGCTGTTGTAGAGATCGGCGTCGGTGATGCGGGTGTGGAGCGGCGTGGGGCGGGTCGCTTCGTGCGCGGCAAGATCCGATGCCGAAACCGGGCTGCCGAGCGTGGCCAGATCCTCGGCGAGCAACGCCCCGAGCGTGCCGCGATAGAAACCCTCCGCTCCGTCCCGCGCCAGCATCCGTAGCGTGGCGGCGAGCGCGGGTTGGTGCAGCCGCTCGCCTTCGCGCAACGGCCGCCCCGCGGGTTCGAAGATCGCGGCATAGGCACCGGGCTGCCCGCGCAGCTCAGCACCCTTTGCCGCCGCAATAGCCGCCCCGCCGCGAGTCACCGCGACGCCATTCCCGGCATGGAAGATCGCATCGCGCAGCAACCGACTGAGCGGCAACGATCCACCACCCTGATCAAGCGCGGCAGCCCAGGCGGAGATCGTCCCCGCCACCGTATTCGCCGCCAGCGGTCCGCGTGTCGGCACACCGGCGTGGCCCGCATAGAGCGCCAGATCGGCATTTGCCGCCGCACAACCGCAACCATGCACCGCATCGACTCGCCCGTCGGGCTCGGCGATCAGCCAGAAGCCGTCGCCGCCGATCCCGGTCATGTGCGGATAGACCACCGCGAGCGTCGCCGCGACCGCGACGCTCGCTTCGATCGCGGTGCCGCCGTCCTGCAGCACCCCGAGGCCGGCTTGCGCGGCTAGGTGATGCGGCGCGGTCACCATGCCGCGATAGGAGCGGACGGTGTGGCGCATCAGTCGGGCAACGCCGCGACGAAGTGCCGCACGACATCCGCCGAATTGATCGAGGCGAGCGTCATAAAGGTCGTCATCTGGTTCGACCCGGCATCGCCGCCTGCCAGATCGGACAGGCTGCGGAACACGATCACCGGAACGCCATTGGCAAAGGCGACCTGCGTCACCGCGCCGCTTTCCATGTCGAGCACGCGCGCCTTCCACGCGTCGAACAGGTAATCGCGGAAGGCGGCATTGTCGGCATAGACGCCCGCGCTGACCCCCGTGCCGCCGATCACGATCTTGGGCTGATGGGCCAGGCACGCGGCGGGACGCGCCGCCGTCGCCGCGCCATCCTCGACGCAGCGGCGCAGCGTGATCGACCCCGCGACCTTGCGCGCGAGCGCGAGCAGCGCAGGATCGGCGGCGAGCAGATAATGCCGCTGCCACGCTTCCTTCGCATTGCCGACGCGGACACCGCGCGGGAACATCATGTCCCACGCCGCGGGGGCCTCGGGGTCGATCGCCTCGGGCGGAATCCAGCCTTGCGGTCCCTTGCGGGCGAAGGAGACCTCGAGATACTGGCCCCATTGCTCGGGCACGATCACGTCGCCGATCGCGAGCGACGGGTCGACCCCGCCCGCGATCCCCGAGAACACGATACGCTTGACCGTAAAGCGATCGAGCACGAGCTGCGTGTTCATCGCCGCATTGACCATGCTGACGCCGCTTTGCATCAGCAGCACGGGCTTGCCCGCCATCGTGCCCGTCACGAAGACGAGGCCGTTGATCTTCTGTTCGACCGGGGAGTCGACCGAGCGGATCAACGCATTCCATTCGGGCAGGAAGGCGGTCATCACCACGGTGCGCGGCGTCGTATCGCGGGTTTGCGCCATCGCAGGCACCGATCCCGCGAACAGCAGGAGCAGGAAAAGGCGGCGGATCATATGGGTCATGCGGCTGCACTCATCCAAAAGAAGCGAACGACGAAGAGCGCGGCAAGCAACAGCAGGAACCAGTCCGCAGTCGTGATCCGTCCGCGCACCAGCTTGAGCACCGCGTGCGCGGTGATCCCGAAGGCAAGCCCGTTCGCGATCGAAAAGGTCAGCGGGATCATCGCGACCGTCAGGAAGGCGGGGATCGCCGAATAGGGGTCCTCCCACGCGACCTCGGTGATCGGCAACAGCATCAGCCCGCCGACGATGATCAGCGCGGGCGCGGTCGCCGCGAGCGGGACGATCTGCGCATAGGGGGCCACGAACATCGTGAGCAGGAACAACACCCCCGTCACCACCGCGGTCAGCCCGGTGCGCCCGCCCGCCTGCACGCCGGCAGCGCTTTCGACATAGGAGGTGACGGTGCTCGTCCCCGCCAGCGCGCCGACGATCGTCGCGACCGCATCGGTCATCAGGATTCGGTTGAGGCCCGGAATGCGCCCCGCGGCATCCATCAGCCCGGCGCGCTTGGTCACCGCGACCAGCGTGCCGATATTGTCGAACAGGTCGACGAACAGGAAGACGAACAGGATTTCGAGCAGCCCGAGCCCGTGCTTGCCGCCGACCCCGAACACCCCGGCAAGATCGAGCTGGAACGCGGTCCCGGTCAGCGCGGTCAGGCTGTACGGCTCGGGGCTGACGACGACCAGCCCGGCGAACCAGCCGACCAGCGTCGTCGCGACGATCCCGATCAGCATTGCGCCGCGCACGTTCCATACGCTCAGCGCCCCGATCGCGAGCAGCCCGAACAGCGCGACCGCCGCGCCGGGGGCCTTGAGATCGCCCAGCGCCACGAAGGTCGCGGGATTGGCGACGATGATGCCCGCATTCTTCAGCCCGATGAAGCCGATGAACAGCCCGATCCCGCCCGCGACCGCGGCGAACAGATGCGCCGGGATCACCGCGACGATCATCTGGCGGACCCCGGTCAGCGTGAGAATTAGGAACGCCACGCCCGAAATCAGCACGCACCCGAGCGCGACCGGCCACGGCACGCCCATCTGCTGGACGACGGTGAAGCTGAAATAGGCGTTGAGCCCCATGCCGGGCGCAAGCGCGAGCGGGGTGTTGGCGACCATCCCCATCAGGATCGACCCGAACGCCGCCGCAAAGCACGTGGCCGCAGCAACCGCGGCGACGGGCATCCCCGCCTGGCCGAGGATCGCCGGGTTGACCAGCACGATATACGCCATCGTCAGGAAGGTGGTGAACCCCGCCAGCACTTCGGTCCGGGTCGATGTGCCGCGCTCGCTTAGCCGGAAATAGCGGTCGAGCCCGCTTGGGGCGGACAAGCCGGTTCCCGGATCGATCGGTCTAATCGTTTGCGTCATCGGCTGTCCCCCTGAAGTGCTTCGCCGGGTGCGCAGACGCCGGTCAGTCCCCGTTCTTCCAGCATCTCGGCGAAACGGAACAGCATTCGTTCGCTCCCCGGTCGCCCGATCAGCTGCAACCCCAGCGGCAATTGCCCCGGCCGCCTGAGCGGGACCGCGAGCGCGGGCAGTCCGGCGAAGCTGATCGGCTGGCTATGCACCCCCAGATCGCGCCGCGCCGGGGTGCGTTCGCCATCGATGACGATCCACGGATCGGCGATCGTCGGCGCGACGCAAGGGGCGGCGGGGGCGATCAAAATGTCATGCTCGGCGAACACGGAAGCGAGCGTGTCCTTGAACGCCGTGCGGAACGCTTGCGCCTGGTCGTACAAGCCATCCGGCAGCAATGCGCCCGCGAGCAACCGGTCGCGCGTCGCGGGGTCGAACCGCATCGCCTCCCCGCGCGCAAACGCCGCGCGGTGGACGGCGCCCCCTTCGAAGGCGGTGATCAGGAACGCCGCCGAGCGTGCGCGCGCGACATCGCCCAGATCGACCATCGGTGCATCGGGCGCGATCGCGTCGATCGCCGCCTGTTGCGCAGGATCGAGGTTGACCGCGAAGCGACCGCCCAATCGGGCGACGCGAACCGGGTCGATTTCGGTTTCGGATCGACCAGAACCGGCGCGCAACACGTCCCAAAGCAGCGCAAGATCGCTCGGCGATGTCGCAAACGGACTGATATCGTCGAAGCTTTTGGCGAACGGGAACACCCCCGCCATCGGCAAGGCGTCGTGCGTCGGCTTCAGGCCATAGATGCCCGTCAGGCTGGCGGGCACGCGGATCGAGCCATTGGTGTCCGATCCGAGCGTGAAGGGCAACAGCCCCGCCGCGACCACCGCCGCCGATCCGCCCGACGATCCGCCTGCGATCCGTTTGAGATCATGTGGATTGCGCGTGGTGCCGTGAACCGCGTTGATCGTCGCGAAGCCGTAGGCGAACTCATCCATGTTGAGCGTCGCAACCAGCACCGCTCCCGCCGCGCCAAGCCGCTGAATCGCCACGGCATCCGTCGTCGCGGGCGCGGCCCCGGCATAGAGCGCGGACCCCGCCGTCGTCGGCAAACCGGCCACGTCGAACAGATCCTTGACGCCATACGGCACCCCCGCGAGCGGCCCCGGATCGCGTCCTGCGGCGATCGCGGCATCGACCAGCGCCGCCTCCCGCCGCGCGCGCTTGGCGAGCACGCGCGTTACCGCGACCAGCCGGTTGTCGTCCGCCGCAAGCGCTGCAAGACAGCGATCGACGACCGCCGTCGCGGTGGTCCGCCGCGCACGAACCGCGGCGGCGATCTCGGTCGCGTGCTTCACGAGGCGACCCCGGGGGCATCGCCGAGCAAGCGTGCGGCGTGGTCGTCCAGCACCGCCAGTGTCTCGATGACGCCGGGCAAACACGCATCGGGCACGGCAAACCCGCGCTGCGCCGCCGCGGTCGCGATCTCTGCGCGCGTGCGGGGCACCGCCGTGGGTGCGACCTGTGCGCGCCGCGAGTATCGCCAGCCGAGCACGACCGCAGCGACAACAGCGGAACCGGCCAGCCACGACAGGACGCGATCAACGGAAGGGGACGTTCTGGCGGCGCGCGGCATGGGGCCGTCATGGCGCGCTTTACCTGCACGATCCAACATAATGACCGGCATGGATCGTTGCAAAAAAGCGTGCACCCCAGACAGGCCGGAGACCCGCATGCGGCATCGGAACCGTAGCGCGGTCCTTCGGTTTATCGTGCGGCGTCCCCGGCTGAGCGGTCTGGGATACCGTTCTGTGTGCTTCGTCCTTAGGGACACACGGATTGGCGGAGACGAATGCATGCGTTTTATAGTGGGGATGATGGCGCTTGCGCTGCTGACGGCGGCGGCACCGGTCGAGCCACCGATGGTCCATGTGCGGCTCGAGACGTCGGCGGGGCCGATCGTGATCGCGCTCGATACGCGCCACGCGCCGAAAACCACAGCCAATTTCCTCGCCTATGTCGACGACCAGCGGCTCGACGGTACCGCCTTCTTCCGTGCATCGCGGCGGCCGGGCAAGCCGGGGCTGGGGTTCATCGAGGGTGGGATCGGCACCGATGCCCGCCGCCGGCTGGGCACCTTGCCGCTCGAACCGACCAGCAAGACCGGGTTGCGGCATGTCGACGGGGTGATCTCGATGGCGCGCTATGACGCGCTGGATTCAGGGACCGCCAATTTCTCGCTGATGTCGGGGCCTTTCCCCAACATGGACGCGCGCCCCGGCTCGCCCGGCTATGCGGTGTTCGGCAAGGTCGTGACGGGAATGGACGTCGTCAAACGCATCCTCGCGATGCCGACGAGCCAAGGTGGCGAGGGCCCGATGAAGGGCGAAACGCTGCGCCGCCCGGTGTCGATCGTGCGGGCGGTTCGGCTGGACGGGACACCGCATCCGACCGGGCGGGTCAAGGTGTGGCAGCTGTTGCCGCGGAAGTAACGGTCGCCCTCCGCAACGTCTTCTTCCCCGGCGAAGGCCGGGGCCTAGGAGAGAAACGGCAGATTGCTGGCGGATGCGCTTCGTTACCTCCGGCAGCGCGACTGGGCCCCGGCCTTCGCCGGGGAAGAAACTGTTCTTCAAACGATAATCGCTATCGCTTCGCAGGCGGTTGCAGCAGATCCTTATACTGGCGCGGCTGCGAGCGGAGATACTGGTTGGGGGCAACCACCGTCCCGCCAAGCGCTGCGGCGGCACGCCACGGCCAGTGCGGCTCGTAGAGGATCGTGCGCGCCAGAGCGATCATGTCGGCGTCCCCCGTACCGACGATCGCTTCGGCCTGTTCGGGCTCGGTGATCAGCCCGACCGCGACGACCGGGATCTCGACCGCCTGCTTCACCGCGCGCGCGAGCGGCACCTGATAGCTCGGCCCGACCGGGATCTGCTGCCCGGCATCGAGTCCGCCGCTCGACACATGGATCGCCGAACAGCCGCGCGCTTCGAGCGCTTGCGAGAACGCAACGCTGTCCTCGATCCCCCAGCCGCCGTCCACCCAGTCGGTCCCCGACAGCCGCATCGTAACGGGCTTGCCAGCCGGGAACGCCGCACGCACCGCATCGAACACCTCGAGCGGGAAGCGCATCCGGTTCTCGAGGCTCCCGCCATAATCGTCCTCGCGGCGATTGGAGAGCGGCGACAGGAACTGGTGCAACAGATACCCGTGCGCACCGTGCAACTGAACAAGGTCGAGCTCGAGATCCGCAGCACGCTTGGCAGACGCGACGAACGCGTCACGCACTCGAGCAAGGCCGTCGCGGTCGAGCGCCAGCGGCGGCGTATCGTCCGTCCCGAACGCAAATGCGGACGGCGCGACCGTCTGCCAGCTCTTGTCCGAACCCGGCGCGATGTGCGCACCGCCGCGCCACGGCAGGTCGGTCGACGCCTTGCGCCCGGCATGCGCGAGCTGGATGCCGATCGGCATGTCCGAATGCCGCCGGATGCTGTCGAGCGTCTTGCCCATCGCCGCCTGCGTCGCATCGTCGTACAGCCCGACGTCGGCGTAAGTGATCCGCCCCTCGGGTACCACCGCCGCCGCCTCGATCGTCAGCAACCCTGCGCCCGACAGCGCAAGCTGCCCGAGATGGATCAGGTGCCAGTCGGTCATGCAGCCATCGACCGCGGAATATTGGCACATCGGCGCAATGACGATGCGGTTGGCGAGCGTCAGCCCGTCGATCGTCAGCGGTTCGAAAAGGCGGGGACCGGGCATGTTCGTTCCTTTACTTGGCGACCGCGACGACGTCGGTCCGCGATGCGGCAAGGTAGCCACCGCAGACGAACACCAGCGCCCCGATCGCATTGCCGACCGAGACGATCGCGAGATTGCGGACCATGCCCGCAATGGTGATCGACGGGTGATCGACTAATAGCCCCAGCGTCAGCCCGGTCATGTTGGCGACCGAATGCTCGAACCCTGCGGCGACGAAAGCGAGCAGGATCCACGCCATCGCGATGCATTTGGCGGCATCGCCCTGCATCCGCGCCGCGGTCCAGATCGCGAGACACACCAGCCAGTTGCACAGGATCGCTCTTGCCAGCAGGGCGAGCGCGCTCGCCTCGACCTTGTGCGCGGCATAGGCGTGGAACATCGTGTCGGCATTGGCAAAGATCGCCCCGCCGCCCCCCGCCGCGAACACCAGCGACAGGATGACCCCGCCGACGAGATTGCCGACCCACACCACGACGGTCAGCAGAAGCGCATCCCACAGGGTAATTGTCCGCCGCGCGAGGCCGAACCCCAGATACATGACGTATCCGGTGAACAGCTCCGCCCCCGCGAACACGGTCAGAATCAACCCGATCCCGAAAGTCGCGCCCATCACCAGCGGGCGTACCCCGGCGGGGAGGCCGGCACCCGTGCTGAGCGCCAGAATCATCGCGATCCCGATGTACGTGCCCGCCAACATCGCGCCGGCGAAGAACCCGGCGGGCGATCGCCGGAGCGCCGCCGCCTTGGTCGCGGCGAGCTTTGCGTAAATGTCGATCGTTGGCGCGTAATTGCTCACGCCGGCACGGGTTTCGATCGACCGACGACGCCCGCACGGACGACGGCGAATTCGGAACCAAGGTCGCTTCCCGTCGCGCGGATCGTCACCGGCACCGATTTGTACGATGGCGTGAAGCTCTGGGGATCATGGTCTTCGAGTGCGATCAACGGCTGGGTCTCCGGATAATAGGATGCACAGCATCCCTCAGGCAGCGCGTAACGCACGATTGTAAGTTTTTGTACCACGCGATCTGCACGGGCAAAGTCGAGTGCTGTCGCAATGTCGACCAGATCGCCTTCGACGAACCCCATCCGGGCGATATCGCGTTCGTTCATGAACAGGATGTCGCGGCGGCCGAACACGCCGCGATAGCGGTCGTCGAGGCTGTAGACCGTGGTGTTATACTGATCGTGTGCGCGGAGCGTCGTCAGCCGCAGGATATTGGGGTCGCCGTTGGTCGAATCGTCCTCGATCGTCGGTGTGCAGAGGAAGTTCGCCTTCTTGGTGTCGGTGTTCCACACCCGCAGCGCGGCACTGTTGGCCAGATGGAACCCGCCGGGCTCGCGGATGCGGCGGTTATAGTCCGAGAAATCGGGGAAGACGGCCTCGATCTTGTCGCGGATCAAATCGTAGTCGGCGATGAAGCCGTCCCAGTCGATCGCGCCCTTGCCCTTGAGCGTCGCCTTGGCGATCTGCCCCACAATCCAGATCTCGGACTTCACGTTCGCGCCCGGTGGCTTCAGGAAACCGCGCGAGGCGTGGACCATCGACATCGAATCCTCGACCGTCACCGACTGCGGACCACTTGCTTGCTCGTCCGCTTCGGTGCGACCGAGGCACGGCAGGACGTAGGTCGCCTTCGCCATCAGCAAATGCGTGCGGTTGAGCTTGGTGGTGATGTGGACCGCGAGATCCATGTTGCGGAACCCCTCGGCACACGCCTGCGGATCCGACGAGGCGATCGCGAGATTGCCGCCGAGGCAGACGATCGCCTTGGCCTTGCCGTCGCGCATCGCGGCAATGCTTTCGACCACCGAATGGCCGTCCTTGCGCGGCGGCTCGAACCCGAACACGTCGCGCATCCGGTCGAGGAACGCGGGCTTTGGCCGCTCGGTGATCCCGACGGTGCGATCGCCCTGGACGTTGCTGTGCCCGCGCAACGGACAGATGCCCGCGCCCGGCCGCCCCATGTTGCCGCGGAGCAGCAGTAGGTTTGCGATCTGCTGGACGTTGCTCGTGCCGGTGCGCTGCTGCGTGATCCCCATGCCGTAGCAGGCGATCGTCGCCTTCGACACGGCGTAGATCTGCGCGACGCCTTCGAGCTCGCTGCGGCTCAACCCGCTGCCGCGCTCGATCGCGTCCCAGGTGGTTTCGCGCAGGTCGGCGATATACGCCTCGATCCCGGCGGTATGCTCGGCGATGAAGTCATGGTCGAGCGTCGGCTCCGCCGCTGTGGCACCCGCTGCGTTCGAGGAGCGCGCGGCATCGTCAAGCGCGACGAGCGCCTTCGCGATACCCTTGATCGCCGCGGCATCGCCGCCGACCTTCACCTGCAGATAGGTCGACGCGATCGGCGTCGCGTTGCCCGTCGCCATCTCGACCACCGACTGCGGCGATTCGAAACGTTCGAGCGAGCGTTCCTTCAATGGGTTGAAGACGATGATCTTGCCCCCGCGCTTCGACACTTCGCGCAGCGTCGCCATCATCCGCGGATGGTTGGTGCCGGGGTTGTGGCCGAACGACAGGATCAGGTCGCTATGATCGAAATCCTCGAGGCTGACGGTGCCCTTGCCGATCCCGATCGACTTGGGAAGGCCGACCGAGGTCGCCTCGTGGCACATGTTCGAGCAATCGGGGAAGTTGTTGGTGCCGTACAGCCGCACGAACAGCTGGAGCAGGAACGCGGCTTCGTTCGAGCAGCGGCCCGAGGTGTAGAATTCGGCCTGGTCGGCATCGGGTACGGCGGCGAGCCCCGCGCCGATCTCGGCGATCGCTTCGTCCCAGCCGACGACTTCATAATGATCGGTTGCAGCATTGTAGCGCAGCGGCTCGGTGACGCGGCCCTGATCCTCGATCCAGTGATCGCTCTCTTTCCAGATGTCCGAAACGCTGTGCTCGGCAAAGAACTTCGCCCCGATCTTCTTCGCGGTCGATTCCCACGCGACGGCCTTCGCGCCATTCTCGCAGAATTCGAACGAGCTGGTGTGCTTGGGGTCAGGCCAGGCGCAGCTCGGGCAGTCGAATCCGTGCGGCTGGTTCGATTTGAGCAGCGTCTGCGCGCCGCTGGTGACGATCTGTTGCGCCTTGAGCGAGACGGCGACCGCCTTCAGCGCACCCCATCCGCCGGCGGGTCCCGTATAATCCTTGATTCCGTCGGGGCGTTTGGTGGCCACGGTCGTTTCTCCAGCGCGACCCGAAGTCGCGGCGATGGGTGGGGGCGGGCTCATCCACGAGCCTCGATTGGCTTGCGTTATGCGCCCACCCTCCCATCGCAAAAGGGAGATTTCCGCAGTTGGTGATCGGGTTAATTCGTGGAACAGACACGCCCACAGTGCATTCCCACTGCCAGCAATCCTATGACATCAACGGGCAATCGCGGCGTGACGAACCGGTCTAGTTCCGGTTGCGGATGGCGTTCTTGATCGTGCGGGCGACTTGCAGGAACGGTTGCAGCACCGTGGTCGTGTCGCTGGCACCGAGCGCGTGGATATCGGTGCGCGACGATTGCTGATGCGCGATGTGCGGGGTCGCGGCGAAGGCGCGCATGTCGGGGCGTGCCGCGCGGAACCAGGAATAGGCACCGTCAACATGCATCGGTCCGCCTTCGGGGCTACCGGGTTCACGCGTCAGAATGGCTTCGAGATACGGGACCAGCGCGTCGATCGCGCGTTGAGAGAAGGCGATGAAGTGCGCCAGCAGCAATTCCTCGTCGGGCGCGACCACGGACAGCGGACGTGCATTCTGGGTCGCAGGCGAGCCGCCATAGAAGACATCCCACGGCTCGCGCGCGAGCGCTGCCAGCGCGACGGGCAACTGCGCCATCTCACTGCGCGAGATGGCGACATCGTCTTCGAGGATCAGCAGCGATGTCACACCGGCGCGCTTCGCCGCTTGCAGCGCACCGAGATGGCTCAGGAAACATCCCCGCGTACCGATCGTGGGAAATCCGCCCGGGCTGTCCGGTCGGGTGGCGTCGTGGAACGCGATCGTGCGACCGTCGATTTCGGCCCCGAGGTTCCGCACCGTGGCGATGGCACCCTTGCGGCGATCAGACCGATGCGGAAGATTGATGATCCGAACCATGTCGAACGTGGAGGAGAGCGGGTCGATCGACCTCGGCTGAGCCCTTGCCACTGTTACGCAACCTTTCAAACGCGCGGAATACAACCGCTTGAAATGTACCGATACCGTCTCGGCTCGCTCGATACTAGACCGATCGGATTAAAGGATGGTTCCCCCCGCGGGGAAATTCTCGACGACGATCGGGGAAGATGGTGCTGCCGGTGAGGATTGAACTCACGACCTCAGCCTTACCAAGGATGCGCTCTACCACTGAGCTACGGCAGCAACTCCACTTTGCAGCGGAAGCGGCGTAAGAGACGGATGAGCAGGGAATGTCAAGGAGCACATGCACAATGGCCGACACAAAAAACGAAAAGGCCGACCGATTGGCAGCGGCGCTTCGCGAAAATCTGAAGCGGCGCAAGGCACAGGCACGCGCCGCGGAACCCGTATCGGACCCCGCGCCGCTCCCCGACGACGTCACGCGATAGGCGCGCATTTCTCCACAAGCCATGCGCGTTCCTCGGCGTCGAACGCCGGGCTCAGCACCGCGAACACCTCGGCGTGATAGGCGTCGAGCCACGCGCGTTCGGCGGTGCTGAGCAGTTCGGGGAGGATCATGCTCCGCTCGATCGGGCAGAAGGTCAGCGTCTCGAACCCGAGGAACGGCGCACCGTCCGAAAAACTGCGATCCTCGACCAGCAGCAGATTCTCGATTCGGATGCCATATTCGCCCGCCTTGTAATAACCGGGCTCGTTCGAGAGAATCATCCCCGCGCGCAGCGGCTCGGCCGGGCCGCCACCGGGGTAGAAGGGCTGTGCGATTCGCTGCGGTCCTTCATGCACCGAAAGATAGGCGCCGACGCCGTGGCCGGTCCCGTGCGCGTAATCGAGCCCGACCTGCCATAATGGCCGCCGCGCGAAGCCGTCGAGTTGCCCCCCGGTCGTCCCCGCCGGGAACACCGCGGTGGCGAGCGCGATATGCCCCTGCAGCACGCGGGTGAAGCGATCGCGCATCTCCGCGGTCGGCGTGCCGATCGGCAGCACGCGAGTCACGTCGGTCGTGCCGTCGGCATATTGCCCGCCCGAATCGACCAGATAGAGCTGCCCCAGCTCGAGCCGGGCGTTCGATTCGGGCGTCGCGTGGTAATGCGGGCTCGCGCCATGTGCGCCCGTCGCCGAAATCGTGTCGAACGACGTGTCGAGCAGCACACCAGTCGCCTCGCGGAACTGTTGCAGCCGCGCGACGCAATCGAGCTCGGTCAGCCCGCCCTTGGGTGCCTCGGCCTCGACCCAGCGCAGGAAGCGCGCGAGCGCGGCCCCGTCGCGGACCGACGCCGTGCGGTGCCCTGCGATCTCGACCGGGTTCTTGGTCGCCTTGGCGAGCAGCACCGGATCGCGGCGTGCGGTGACGGTCGCGCCACCGGCTTCGAGCGCATCGAAGATCGCCGCGACGGCGCCTGCGGGATCGACCGCGATCGTCTTGCCGGGATAACGCGCGAGTCCGTCGGCAAACGCATCACGCGGATGCAGGCGGATCGCGTTGCCGAGATGCTGGCGCACGGCATCGGTCAGCTTGTCGGGCGCGACGTACAGATCGGCGGTGCCGTCCGCGTCGACGATCGCATAGGCCAGCGCGACCGGGGTGTGGGGGACATCGCGGCCACGGACGTTGAGCACCCACGCGATCGAATCGAGCGCGGTGAGCACGACCGCGTCGGCCTGTTCGGTCGCCAGCCAGTCCGCGATCAACGCCCGCTTCGCGGCGGACGTCGCGCCGGCGCGATCGTCGTCCTGTACGCCGAGCGGCGCGGTAGAGGGGGCGGGGCGGTCGGGCCACACCGCATCGACCGGGTTGGTGTCGACTGCGACCAGCTCGGCACCGCGCGCCGCCAGCTTCGCGCGCGCTTCCTCGACCCAGGCGCGCGTGTGGAGCCACGGGTCATAGCCGATCCGCGCCCCGTTGGCGGCATTGTCGCCCAGCCATGAAGCGACGCTCGTCTGCGGTACCGCGACGAACTGCCAGTCGTCGCCCGAGACCTGCTCGCGCACCTGCAACGTGTAGCGTCCGTCGGTGAAGATCGCCGCAGCTTGCGGAAGCACGACCGCGCTCCCCGCCGATCCCTGGAATCCGGTCAGCCAGGCAAGGCGCTGCGCATAGCCGCCGACATATTCGGACATGTGCTCATCGGTCAGCGGAACGACGAAACCGTCGAGCCGGTCGCGCTGGAGCTGGTCGCGCAGGGCAGCAAGGCGGTCGGCGTGGGTAGACATCGGCAAGGGTCTTTCCGGATGGTTGCAGCAAGGATCTGAACGCCGGATTAGGCCAGCCGCTCCCCCGTTGCGAGCATCAAGCGACGTGAGACGATCCGTCATGCGCCATTGCGAGCGATCAGGCGGGTTGAACCGTCGGACGATCGGGGATCGTCAGGACGCTCGCGGTGCCACCGCCGGGACCGGGATGGACTTCGAACTGCGCGTTCAACTGGCGCGCCAGCGCGAGTGCGATCTTGAGGCCGAGACTGGTCGCCCCGGCGACGGCAAAGCCCTCGGGCAGCCCCACGCCGTCGTCGGTCACCCGCAACGTGACGCCGCCCTGCGCGCGGTGAAGCGCAATATGGATCACGCCCGTCGTACGGTCGGCAAAGCCGTGTTCGTTGGCATTGGCGACCGCTTCCGCGAGGATCAGCGCGAACGGGATGAGCGAATCGCCGTGCAGCGTGATCCCGGGTTCGACCGCGATGTCGTAACGAATGCCGACGCGCCCGTCCGATTCAGCCAGATCGTTGACGAGTCCCTGCAGGAACGCCGCCAGATCGGTGTTCTTGCCGTCGATGTCGTAGAGTTGCCGCTGGATCCGCCCGATCAGCCCGACACGCGCGGCGGCATCGTCGAGCGCTTTCTTGGCAAGCGCATGGTCGACCCCGCGCCGGTGCAACGTCAACATCGCACCGACCATCTGGATATTGTTAGAGACGCGGTGCTGGAGCTCGCGGAACAGCAATTCGTTGCGTTCGGCCAGCCGCGCGCTCTGTTCGGCAAGGTCGTGGCTGCGTTCGCGTTCGCGACGCAGGCGGTGGTTGGCTTGCTGCATCCATTCGACGAGCGTGATGTCGACCACCACCACCGCCCCATAGAAGCCCAGCGCAAGTGCCGTGCCGGGTCCGATCGCGAAACTGCGGGCCGGCGGGATGAAGTAATACCACGCCATCAACCCGCACAGCACGGCGGCAAGCGTGCCCGGGCCGCGCCCCAGCAGGAACACCGACACGATGACTGCGGGGAAGAAGGTCAGGAACGGGAAACCGGGCGGGAACCACGGGTCGAGCCCGCTGCGCAACAGGCACGCACCCACGGACAGGCCCGCAGCGAGCGCATGGCGCAACACCGGCCGGTCGGATAGCAGCGGCAGCCTTTCGAGGAAGGTGAGGGGCCTGCTCGGCATCAGAGCATCAAAGCTTGCGGTCGCGGCGCTGGAGGGGAAGGGGGGCGATCGGTCGAATCCTTCCAGCACAAATCGAACATCGGTGCGCAGGCGTTCCTATCGCATATGCTCCCCTTCCGCTGCAACAAAACTTGTTACGCCTGCAATTGGTTTTGAAACCGCGGTCCCTCCGCCTGTTAAACCGAAAATCACGGGGTGCCCGCCGCCCGGTGACGGCCATCGCCTCTACAATGCGAAGCGGTACAGCAGCGGTGAAGGCCGGATCGTCATGTCAATTGCAAAGCGTCTTCAGCTTGGTTCGGGGCTGATCGCCATGATCGTCCTGTTGGCGATCGCGATCGCCGCGTACAGCATCAACCTCGTCAGGATCGGTGGTCCGGTCGCCGAGCGGATCCAGTCCGCATCGGATTACGTCGCGGACATCCTCCCGCCGCCCGCCTATGTGTTGGAACCGTTCCTGGAAGCCACGTTGCTGGTCGATCACCCCGAACAGGTGGAGCAGCGTGCCGCGCACCTCGCGGCCTTGCGCAAGGCATATGACGAGCGTCAGGCCTATTGGAAAACCGGCAACATCAGTCCCGAACTCGCCGCAGCGCTCACCCAGGATGCGAACGTTCCCGCACAGCGTTTCTGGCAGCAGGTCGCGCGGCTGGAAACCGCGGCGCGCAAGGGTGATGCCGCCGCGATGCGCGACAGCTACGCCGCGATCGCCAGTGCCTATGCCGAGCACCGGACCCAGATCGACCGCGCGGTCACGCTGGCGACCGACTATCAGGCCAATCTCAAGCAGGACGCCCACCGCAGCCTGACCACGGCGTCGAGCGCGTTGCTCGTGCTGGCGTTGACGATCCTCGCGCTTGCGATCGGTGCAGGCGTTTACCTGACGCGCAAGGTGATGGCGCCGCTCGATGAACTGATCCAGTCGACCACTACGCTCGCGGGTGGGCAGGACTGTACGGTGCCGCATCTCGGGCGCACCGACGAACTCGGTGCGATGGCGGAAGCGGTCGACTTCTTCCGGCGCAGCGCAAAGGAACGCGCGGCGCAGGACGCCCGCGCCGCCGCGGATACCGCAATAGTCGCGGACGGCGTGGGGCAGGTCCTGCGCCGGATGGCGGCGGGCGACTTGCGGCATGGCACTGCAATCGAATTCCCCGCAGGGTACACCGGCGTCAACAGCGATTTGAACGGCGCGGTCGAGACGCTGCGCAAGATGGTCTGCGCGGTGGTCGAGACGACCAACGAGATCGACGGCGCGTCCCGATCGATCGCGGGCGCGACCGAGGAACTCGCGCGGCGCACCGAGAGCAGTGCCGCGGCGATCGAGCAGACGTCGGCTGCGGTCAATCGCATGGACGAGCGGCTGCGCAGCACCGCCGAGGCGGCGCGCAAGACGTCCGACGGATCGCAGCAGACGCTGGACGCAGCCAGCGAAGTCCGCACCCGCACCGATGGCGCGATGGAAGCGATGCACCGTGTGTCCAAGAGCACCAGCGGGATCGATGACGTGATCGAGGGGCTCGACAAGATCGCGTTCCAGACCCGCGTGCTGGCGATGAACGCTGCGGTCGAAGCGGGACGGGCGGGGGATGCCGGTCGCGGGTTCGCGGTGGTCGCGGATCTCGTCTCGACGCTGGCGATGCGCGCCGAGGAGGAGGCCAAGCGCGCGCGCACGCAACTCAGCGCGACGCAGGAGGACGTCACCGTCGCGGTCGAGGCGGTCGGTCTGGTCGACGGCGCGCTCCAGACGATCCTGACGCGCTGCACCGAAGCCGCCGCGCTGACGCAGGGGATCGCCGACGACAATGTCGCGCAGTCCATCGCGATCGGCGAGATCAACAGCGCGGTGTCGCAGCTCGACCAGATCGTCCAGCAGAATGCCGCGATGGTAGACCAGACCTCCGCCGCTGCGGGAGGACTCGCGCGGGACGTGCAGAGGCTGGCCGGCCATGCGGCGGCGTTCCAGTATGACTTGCGCGCAAGCGACGTTCCCGTGACGGTCGAACGGCGTAAACCCCGCACCGGCGCGTCCGCGGGCAGCCGTGCCGACCGGCGCGGTCCGGCGAACGCCGCGCGGGCGAGGGAATTGCTCCCCGCATAGGCGCGGCTCGACTTGAGCGGGGGTGGCGGGGTAGGGGGCGCGGATGACCGACTCCACGCCCCCCGCTGCCCCTCTTCCCGTTGCACCCGTCGCCGCGCTCCGCCCGCACAGCTTCACGACGCACGGGGTCACGATCGAGGATCCCTACGCCTGGATCAAGGATCCGGGCTATCCCGAGGTGACCGATCCCGACGTGCTCGCCTATCTGGCGGCGGAAAACGCGTATTTCGAAAGCGTGATGGCGCCGCATCGTCCGCTGATCGACCGGCTGTACGAAGAGATGAAGGGGCGGATCAAGGAAGACGATTCCTCGGTCCCGCAGAAGGACGGCGACTGGCTGTACTGGACCGCGTTCGAGACCGGCGGCCAGTATCGCAAATGGTGGCGTCGCCCGGTCGCCGCGGGCACTGACACGAGCAAGGACGAACTGATCCTCGACGAGCCCGTGCTTGCCGAGGGCAAGGAATATTTCCGGCTGGGCGCCTTCTCGATCAGCAACGACGGGCGGCTGCTGGCCTATGCGATCGACGACAATGGCTCGGAGCGGTTCGAGATCCGCGTCAAGGACCTGACCACCGGCGAGCATCTGCCCGATGTCATCCCGGGGATGCTGTCTGAAATCGTCTGGACCGCGGACGACAAGG
Source organism: Sphingomonas sp. FW306-05-A (assembly GCF_058782275.1). Classification (NCBI taxonomy): domain Bacteria; kingdom Pseudomonadati; phylum Pseudomonadota; class Alphaproteobacteria; order Sphingomonadales; family Sphingomonadaceae; genus Sphingomonas; species Sphingomonas sp. FW306-05-A. The sequence continues at coordinate 1,098,870 of NZ_JBYSXN010000002.1, read as the reverse complement.
GCTTCCTTTACGGCCTGGCGAACGACCAGTGGCGCACCGACAACGCGCGGCTGCACTGGCTCGGCACGCCGATCGCGGACGATATCGAACTGTTCAAGGAAGCCGACGAGGGCTTCCGCGTGGGGGTGAGCGAGACAAGCGACCGCAAGTGGATCGTGCTGTCGAGCGGCGACCATGTGACGAGCGAAATCTACCTGCTCCCCGCAACCGATCCGCTGGCGACGCCGCTGCTGGTGTCGGCGCGGCAAGTGGGGCGTGAATATGACGTCGACATGCATGGCGACACGTTGTTCATCCACACCAACGATACCGACCCCAATTTCCGGCTGTGCACCGCGCATATCTCGGCGCCGGGCGAATGGGTCGAGAAGATCGCGCCGTCGCGGCATTTCTACATGACCGGGATCGACTGTTTCCGCGATTTCTTTATCGTCGACGGGCGCGAGGACGGGCTCGATCAGATCGAGATCCACCGCTACGACGACAGCATCGCGCCGCAGCGTATCCGCTTCCCCGAAGCGAGCTATGACGCGGGGCTCGGCAACAACCCCGAATATGCGATGGACGTGCTGCGCGTCGGCTATGAATCGATGGTCACGCCGGGGACCGAGTACGACTATGACGTCGCGACCGGCGAACTGACGACGCTCAAGGTCCAGGAAATTCCCTCGGGCTATCAGGCGGCCAAATATCGCACCGAACGTCTCAAGATCACCGCGCGCGACGGGACCGAGGTGCCGGTGTCGATCGTCTATCCCGCCGACTTCCCCAAGGACGGGTCGCGACCGTTGTTCCTTTATGCTTACGGCGCATATGGTTACGCGATCCCGCCGGGCTTCTCGACCGGGCGGCTGTCGCTGCTCGATCGCGGTTTTGCCTATGCGATCGCGCATATCCGCGGCGGGGACGATCTCGGCCAGCAATGGTATCTCGACGGCAAGCTCGAGAAACGCGCCAACACGTTCAATGATTTCGTCGATGTCGCAAAGGGGCTGGTCGCGGACGGCTGGACCTCCGCGGGCAAGATCGCGATCGCGGGTCGCTCGGCGGGTGGCGAGCTGATGGGTGCGGTCGTCAATTCCGACCCCGAACTGTGGGGCGCGGTGATCGCCGACGTGCCGTTCGTCGACGTGCTCAACACGATGCTCGACGCCGAGTTGCCGCTGACGCCGGGCGAGTGGCCCGAATGGGGCAATCCGATCGAGGACAAGGCGGCGTTCGAACTGATCCGCGGCTATTCGCCCTACGATCAGGTCAAGGCGCAGGCCTATCCGCCGATGTTCATCTCGGGCGGTCTCAACGACCCGCGCGTGACCTATTGGGAGCCCGCGAAATGGGCGGCCAAGCTGCGCGCGACCAAGACCGACGATAACGTGCTGCTGCTCAAGACCAACATGGGCGCGGGGCATGGCGGCAAATCGGGGCGGTTCGAATCGCTGCGCGAGGGCGCGGAGGAACATGCGTTCGTGCTGTGGCAGCTCGGTATCGAGGAGTAAGCGAAACGCCCGTGGCGCTTTGCTCTGGCCCCCCGCCGTCGCGGGGGAACATCGGCGCGCGCGCGGATTTGAGCCGCTTATGACGATCGAATCCATCATCCAGCACTACGGCCTCATCGCGTTGTTCGCGGGCGCTGGGATCGAGGGCGAGACGGTCGTCGTCGCGGGTGGGCTGCTCGCGCACAAGGGGCTGTTTTCGCTGCCCGGCGCGATGGCGGCGGCGGCGGCGGGGTCGTTCGTCGCGGACCAGATCTTCTTCTCGCTCGGCCGCTATTTCCGCGACAAGCCGTGGGTCCGCCGTGCGCGCGAGAAGCCGATCTTCGAGCGCGCGCTGGGGTTGCTCGAACGCTATCCGATCGGGTTCATCTTCGCGTTCCGGTTCATCTACGGCTTCCGCACGATCAGCCCGATCGCGATCGGGACGACCAAGGTCTCGACCAGATTGTTCGTCATGATCAACCTGGTCGCGGCGATCGTCTGGGGGATCGTGTTCACCGGGATCGGCTATCTGTTCGGGCACAGTTTCGAAAAACTGATCGAACGCTTCCTCCCCGACAAGCACGCGATCCTGATCGTCGGGTGCGTGATCGTCGCGATCGCGCTGTTGCTCGGCCTCTGGCATTGGTGGCGCGGGCGGCGCACACAGGCGGCATGACGCGCTTCACGCTTTCGATCACCGCGACCCCCGACGACATCGACGAACTCGGCCATGTCAACAATGCGGTGTGGGTCCGCTGGATCCAGCAGATCGCGGTCGCGCATTGGGAAGCACTCGCCCCGCCCGAACAGCAGGCGGCCTATGTCTGGGTCGTGACGCGGCACGAGATCGACTATCGCGGCAATGTCGCGGCGGGCGAGACGGTGACCGGCGAGACCTGGGTCCCCGAACCGCCCACCGGCGCGCGCTTCGACCGCCATGTCCGGTTCCTTGGGCCGGACGGCAAGGTTAAGGTGCAGGCCGTCACGACCTGGGCGCTGATCGACCGTGCGAGCGGTCGGCTGCTGCGCGTGCGGGACGAGATTGCAGCGCCGTTTTTGTCCAGTTGACGGAACCGCTTGGCGCCTCGGGGGCTTGAATGGAGGAATCCCGCCAAGGAAAGGCCCGCGATGCTGGAACATCTCCCCCATTGGTTGGGTGCCGCGTTGCGCAGCGTGCGTGCCGGTGCCGACAAGTTGACGATCACCCAGCCGGTGCTCGGCAATAATTATACGACGATCGAGGTGACGAGCCCTGCCTTCGCGCAGGAAGGCCGCATCCCGCCACGCTTCACCGCGGACGGCGAGGGCGTTTCGCCGCCGCTGACCTGGGGTGCGGTCCCGCCGGGGACGCTGAGCGTCGCGCTGGTCGTCGAGGATGCCGATTCACCGACACCGGCACCGCTAGTGCACGCGATCCTCTGGGGCTTGCCTGCCGATGCCGGGCGGATCGCGGAAGGTGCGATCACGGCGAACGCGCAGCCCGATGGTGGCGACGTCGGTCGCAACTCGTATCTGTCCGAGGGGTGGCTCGCGCCGGATCCGCCGACCGGCCATGGCGATCATCGCTATGCGTTTCAGGTCTTTGCACTGGATTGCGCGGCAGAGGACATCGGTGAAGCACCGGGGCGCGGTGCGGTGCTCAACGCAATGGCGGGCCATGTGATCGGCGCAGGGTTGCTGGTCGGGCTGTATTCGCGCGGCGAACCGGCGGATGTGGTCCCGGGTGATGGCGCGCCTGTGGTCGCCTGACACCTCACGTGGGCGCTGACGTCGGGTCGCGTTCCCCTAACTTTTTTCCCCGGCGAAGGCCGGGGCCCAGTCGCGATGGCCGAAGTAACGGCGCGCACCCGCTCGCAATCTTCTGTTCCTCGACTGGGCCCCGGCCTTCGCCGGGGAAGCAGTTATGAACTCAGGCCACCGACGCAACCCTTACCCGCTGTTGCGCAACGCAGTCGCGATCGCGTTGATCGAAAGCAGGATGCCCTCGCCGATCCGCTCGTCCTCATCGCCCGCGCGGCGCCGCTTGATCAGCTCGATCTGGAGCAGGTTGAGCGGCTCGATGTACGGGAGGCGCAACCGGATCGACGTCTCGAGCGCGGGATGCGCTTCGAGCAGGCGAGACTGGCCGGTCACGTCCAGCAGACCGTCATGCGCCTGCCGCCACCCCGCTTCGATCCGCGGGAAGATCGCGTCGGCAAGGCTGCGATCCTCGACCAGCGCGGCATAGCGCGCGGCGATCCCCATGTCGGACTTGGCGATGACCTGTTCCATATTGGCGAGCGTCGCCGCGAAGAACGGCCAGCCCTGCGCCATGTCGCGCAACAGTGCCTTGTCCTCGAACGCGTCGATCGCCTGGCCGACGCCGTACCAGCCCGGCAGCATCACGCGCGCCTGCGCCCAGCTGAACACCCAGGGGATCGCGCGCAGATCCTCGATCCGGTCGCTCTTGGTCCGGCTGGCGGGGCGCGAGCCGATCTTGAGTCCCGAAATCTCGGCGATCGGTGTCATTTCGCGGAAGAAGGTGCGGAATCCCTCGGTGCCATAGACGAGGTCGCGATACGCCTTGAACGCGCTCGCCGAGAGCTGGTCCATCGCCTCAGAGAAACGCTGCGTGTCGGCGGCAGACAATTGCTCGGGCTCGAGGCTGGCAAGCAACGTCGCCGAAGCCATCGCCTCCAGATTGGTCATCGCACTGTCGCGCGTGCCATATTTGCCCGCGATCACCTCGCCCTGTTCGGTAATGCGGATCCGGCCCTGCACGGTGCCGAACGGCTGTGCGCGGATCGCGGCGAAGGCCGAGCCACCGCCACGCCCGACGGCGCCGCCACGGCCGTGGAACAGCTGCATGCCGACGCCTGCGTCGGCGAAAACGCTGCGCAGCGCGGTGGACCCTTTGGACAGGCTCCAGGTCGAGGTGAGATACCCCCCGTCCTTGTTCGAATCCGAATAGCCGATCATCACTTCTTGATAACCACGCGCGGCGGTGACCGCGCGAACCTCGGGCAGCGCGAACCATTCGGTCATGATCTCGGGCGCTGCTTCCAGATCGCCGATCGTCTCGAACAGCGGCACCGCCATGATCGCGGCGAGCGGGGTTTGCCCGTCGGTTCCCTGCGGCCGGTACAGACCAACTTCCTTCAACAACACGTTGAGTTCGAGCAGGTCTGACACGGACTGCGCCATCGACACGATATGCTGGACGATGCACGCGGTGCCATAGGTGGCATGCGCGGTCGCGGCAGCGCGCAGGATCGCGAGTTCGGACTTGGTCTCGTCCGAATAGTCCGCGAATGCGCTGCCCAACGGCCGCGCGTTGGACAGTTCGTGGCGCAGCAGCGACACACGCTGCGATTCATTCAGCGCCAGATAATCGTCCTCGACCCCGGCGACCTTGAGCAGCTCGGCGACGACGCGCTCCAGCACCGCGCTGTTCTGTCGCAGGTCGAGCGTCGCAAGATGGAAGCCGAACGTCTCGACTGCGCGGATCAGCCGTCCGAGCGCGCCGCCCGACGACAAGGTCCCTCCGCCACCCGCCGCGAGCGCGCGGGCGATGATGACGAGATCGGCGCGGAACGCCTGCGGATCGGCATAACGCTCGCCCGTGAGCGGTCCTGGTCGCGGCGCGGCCTTGCCGGTCAGCGCCAGATGCGTCGCGGCGAGCCTGGCGTAAACGCCTGACAGCGCGCGCCGGTACGGTTCGTCGCTGCGGCTTTCGGCGTTGTCGCCGCTTGCGTCCGCCAGCGCGGTGACCGCGGTGTCGGCGGGTGCGAGATTGGTCGAGATCGACAGCTCGGCACCGAGCGCGTGGACCGCATCGAGATAATAGACCAGCACCGCTTCGCTCGCCTTGGCGAGGGCGGCGCGCAGGCTGTCGGCCGTGACAAACGGATTGCCGTCACGATCGCCGCCGATCCAGCTGCCGGGCTTGAGGAACCCCGGCGTGCGTTCGCCAAGCGCGCGATCCCAGCGCTGGTACAGCGCGGGGAGGGCGGGGAGGAACACATCGCGCAGATAGCTGAGCGCGGTCTCGACCTCGTCGGTGACGTACAGGCGTTCGCGCCGCAGCACGCGCGTCTGCCACAGCAGCGCGATCTGGCGAAGGATCGCCTGCTCTACGTCGTCGCCCTCGGGCGTGTCGGTCGCGCCGGTGTCGCGCAGCAGCATCAGCGCGGCGATCCGGTTGCGATGGTCGATCATCGACTTGCGGCGCACTTCGGTCGGGTGCGCGGTCAGCACCGGAGCGAGCAAGGCATGCTGCAGCAGCGCGATCGCCTTGGCCTTGTCGATCCCTTCATCCGCCAAGCGGTCGAGCGCGGAAGCAAGGTCCGCGCCCTGTTCCGCAGTCACGCCCTGCCTGTCCTCGGCAAGATTGGCGAGCATTGAGAAGAGCATGAAACCGCGGACAAAATCGATCGTCTCGTCGAGGTCGAGCTGATCGAGCGCGAGGTCGACGGCTTTATCGTCGGCCGCACCGCGGTGCCGCTCAACCGACGCTGCGCGAATCGTTTCGGTTCGCTCGTACAGGGCGTCGCCGCCATAAGCGCGGATCACGTCGCCGAGCAGCTTGCCCAGGAAACGGATGTCGGGATTATTGGTGATCGAGGGGAGGTCAGCCATCCGGGGATGCTGCATCGCAACACCCCCGGGGTCAACCATCACTGTGTTGCTGGAGTCGCCGCCGGGGTGGCGGGCGTTGCCTTGGCACCTTGCGCGGCGCGGGCGGCCGCTTGTTCCTTGTTGGTCACCATGCCGTCCTTGTTGGCATCGGCCTCGTCGAACCGCTCAAGCCCGCGCGCGACGAATTCGCTCTTGCTGATCGCGCCATCCTGATCGGTGTCCGCGCGCGCAATGCGGTCTGCGCGCGTGTTGCCGAGTTCCAGCCTGCTCAGTCGGCCGTCACCGTCGGCGTCGCGTTCGTCGAAGCGCTTTTCAAGCAGTTGCCGGACCTCATCGCGCTTGGCGAGCGTCGGCGGCACGAAGTCGTTCAGGGCGTCGTCACTGGGTGCGGAGCGGCCGCAGCCGGACGTTACCAATACCAGGGCCGCCAGACCCACAATCCCCATACGCAGCATCTTCGTCTCCCGGACCGAACAGGTCGACGCGCGTGTATCGGCGTCAAGCTTCCAGCTCAACGTCCCAATACAGCCAGTCGTGCCACGTTTCGTGCAGGAAATTGGGCGGATAGCGTCGGCCATGCTCCTGTAAGTGCCAACTTGTAGGCCGGATTGCGTCGATATGAAGCGGCATGCCTGCCTGTTTCGGCGTACGCCCGCCCTTCTTGAGGTTGCACGGCGAACAGGCGGTCGCGACATTCTCCCACGTCGTCCGCCCGCCCTGCGCGCGCGGGACGATATGGTCGAAGGTCAGGTCGCTGCCCGAACCACAATATTGGCAGGTGAACTTGTCGCGCAGGAACAGGTTGAATCGGGTGAAGGCGGGGAAGGCGCTTGGCCGCACATATTGCTTGAGCGCGATCACCGATGGCAATTTGATCCGCTGCGTCGGGCTGCGCACTTCGCGTTCATATTCGGCGACAATGTCGACTCGGTCGAGGAACACCGCCTTGATCGCGGTCTGCCACGGCCAGACCGACAAGGGATAATAGCTCAGCGGGGTGTAGTCTGCGTTGAGCACAAGCGCAGGACAGCCATCGGGGTGGCGGATGAGATCGGGATGGTACATTCAAGCCCCCCTTTTCCTCGGTCGCGTGACGCTTCCTGCGCGGCTTCTTGCCGGTTAGGATGACGCTGTCATGACAGCCGCGCCAATCTTGAACGAACACAGCACAGGGCGCGACTCGGGGTCAAGGGGAACGATCGTAGGGTACGCTCCCGGAGCGGCGCACCGCGCTCCGATCGCGACGGCGCGATGACCGCGCAAATCGTCAGCCGGTTCGCCCCGAGCCCGACCGGTAAGCTTCACCTCGGCCACGCTTTCTCGGCGATCCAGGCGCACGATCGCGCTCGGTCCGGCGACGGGGTGTTCCTGTTGCGCATCGAGGATATCGACGGGACGCGCAGCCGCCCCGAGCATGTCGCGGCGATCGAGGCGGATCTGGCCTGGCTCGGGCTGGCTTGGGACGGGGCGGTGCTGTTCCAGTCGACCCGGCTCGACGCCTATGCCGTCGCGCTCGATCAATTGCGGGGCGAAGGCCTGCTCTACCCCTGTTTCTGCACGCGCGCCGAGATCGCCGCGAGCCTGTCCGCGCCACACGGACCGGGTGCGGTCTATCCCGGAACGTGTCGCCATATGGACGACGCATCCCGAACTGCGCGGATTGCGGAGGGCGCGCAGCATGCGTGGCGGATCGACATGGCCGCCGCAGTCGCTCGCACGGGCCCGCTCGACTGGAACGACGAGCGCGCAGGCCACATCGTTGCCCGGCCAGAAACGCACGGCGACGTCGTCCTCGCACGCAAGGATGCGCCCGCGAGCTATCATCTCGCCGTGACGGTCGACGATGCGGCGCAGGGTGTGACGCATGTCGTGCGCGGGCTCGACCTGTTCGGCGCGACCGACGTCCACCGGTTGCTCCAGGCGCTGCTCGACCTGCCGACGCCGGTCTATCATCATCACGCGCTGCTCCACGATGCGGACGGCGTGCGGCTGGCGAAGCGCACCCATGCGCCAACGCTCGAACGGTTGCGGCTGGCGGGGGAAGACGGCATTGCGCTCGCGCGGACGCTGCGCAGCGGACAGGTGCCCTCGGACATTGTGACCACTGGCTTTCTCGTCCCGAACGCCTAAGTTGATGGCATGAGCACTTTCCTGACAATCCTGCTGATCGCGGCGATGATCGCCACGGTCGTCGTTCTGGTCCGAGGCCTGGTGGTCTTCCTGCTTGGTGCAAGCCAGCAGGCGCGCGACGGGACGGGAAGTGCGGACGGGATCAGCCCGTCGGCGGTCAAGTCGAACAAGATGATGCAGTATCGCATCATGTTCCAGGCGGTGGCGATCTTCCTAGTCGTGCTGATCATGTGGCTCGCGGGCAAGAGCTGACCGCGGAGAAAGCACCGGTCCTTGACGGGACCGGATCGGGGGACAGGGTTTGGTAAAGCTCAATCGTATCTACACGCGTACCGGGGATGACGGCTCGACCGGGCTGGTCGACGGGTCGCGTGTGGCCAAGGACGATGCCCGGATGGCCGCGATCGGCGATGTCGACGAGGCGAACAGCCTGATCGGCGTGGCGGCGGTTGCTCTCCGCGAAACCGGCATCGACAATATCTGGCTGGTTGCGCTGCTGGAGCGGGTGCAGAACGACCTGTTCGATCTGGGTGCGGATCTGGCGACCCCGGGGGAGGACTTTGCGCCGTCCGAGATGGTGCTGCGGATCGTCGCGGCGCAGGTCGAGCGGCTCGAAACCGAAATCGATCGCATGAACAGCGAGCTCAGTCCGCTCACCAGTTTCATCCTGCCCGGCGGTACGCGCGGTGCGGCAGCGCTCCACGTCGCCCGCGCCACGATCCGGCGCGCGGAGCGGACCGCGGTCGGGGCGGCGCGGCAGGTCGCACTCAATCCGCTTGCGCTCACCTATCTCAATAGATTGTCTGATTATCTGTTCGTCGCGGCGCGCGTCGTGAACCAAAATGCGGGCGGGGACGTTTTGTGGCGACCGGGTGCAACCCGCTGATGTGAGATCGGTGGGAGATTGCCTCGTTGAACGCCCCGGCGGGGGCAGGATTTTTCCGGAACGGACGAGGCGATGGCGACACGGACTGCTCCAAGGACTGACGCCGCACCGCTTGGCGAACGATTCCGCGCAGTCCGCGACCTGACCGTCGCTTTGGTCGCGCCTCTGTCGGATGCGGATGCGACCGCGCAGTCGATGGACGATGCGTCGCCCGCCAAATGGCATCTGGCGCACACCAGCTGGTTTCTCGAAACCTTCATCCTGCGCGATTTCGTCAGCGGTTATAAACTGTACGACGATCGTTTCCCGTTCCTGTTCAACAGCTATTACGAAGCCGAGGGCCAGCGTCACGCGCGCAACCGGCGAGGGATGATCACGCGCCCGGCACTCGACGAGATCCTGGCGTATCGCGCGCATGTCGATGCGCAGGTGCTCGCGGCGATGCCGGACCTGCCCGAGGCGGCGCAGGAGCTGATCGCGCTGGGGTGTCATCATGAGGAGCAGCATCAGGAGTTGCTCGTCACCGACATCCTGCATTTGATGGCGCAGAACCCGGTCGAGCCCGCGATCTGGCCCGCGGCGCGCAAGGTTCCGGTGGAGATGCCGCGCCCGGTCGGTTGGATCGAGCGCACCGCCGGGCTCGTCGAGATCGGCCATGACGGCGACGGCTTTGCGTTCGATTGCGAGGGGCCACGCCACCAGGCGCTGCTCAGCGCGCATGCGATCGCGGATCGCACCGTCACCAACGGCGAGTGGGCCGCGTTCATCGCGGATGGCGGCTACACCGAACCACGCCACTGGCTGTCCGATGGCTGGGCGTGGGTGAAGCGCGAACGGATCGTGGCACCGCTCTATTGGGAGCAGCGCGACGGCGCGTGGACGCGCTTCGGGCTCGACGGGCGGCGTGCGATCGACCCGGCGGCACCGGTGACGCATGTCAGCTTCTTTGAAGCGGATGCCTATGCAAGCTGGGCAGGCGCACGCTTGCCGACCGAAGCCGAATGGGAAGCCGCAGCGGCGCGCCACGATCCGCTCGGCGGCAACCAGCTCGATACCGCCGGCCCGGTCGAGCCGCGCCCGTCGACGGGCGGCCCGGCTTTCTTCGGCGACGTGTGGGAATGGACCGGGAGCGCGTATCGCCCCTATCCGGGCTTCCGCGCGGTCGAGGGTGCGGTCGGCGAGTATAACGGCAAGTTTATGAGCGGGCAGTGCGTCCTGCGCGGCGGATCCTGCGCGACCCCGCGCGGCCATGCGCGCGCTTCCTACCGCAATTTCTTCTATCCGCATCAACGCTGGCAGTTCACCGGCGTCCGGCTTGCCAAGGATCTCTAATGCTTAAGCCAGAAATCGAGGACGGTCAGGCGAGCCTGGCCGATCCGGCGTTCCGTCATGACGTGTTGCAGGGCTTCACCATCCGCCCACGCGCGATCCCGGCGCGGTGGTTCTACGACCGGCGCGGGTCCGAGCTGTTCGAGGCGATCACCGACTTGCCCGAATATTATCCGACCCGGACCGAGACCGCGATCCTGCGCGATTGCTGCGCCGACGTCGCGCGGATCGCAGGCACCGGACGCGCGGTGGTCGAGTTCGGCTCGGGCTCGTCGACCAAGACGCCGATCTTGCTCAAGGCGGTCAACCCGGCGGCTTACGTGCCGATCGACATTTCAGGCGATTTCCTGCGCGAATCCTCGGCGGATCTCTCCGCCGCCTTCCCCGGATTGCCGGTGCTGCCGGTCGAGGCCGACTTCCTCAAGCCGATCGATCTGCCGGGGCAAGTGATCGACACGCCCAAGCTCGGGTTCTTCCCCGGATCGACGATCGGCAACATGATCCCGCACGCCAGCGTCGATCTGCTCCGCGCGATGAAGATGTCGCTCGGCGAAGGCGCGATGCTGTTGATCGGGATGGACCGGATCAAGGATCAGGCGACGCTCGAAGCTGCGTATGACGATGCGCAGGGGGTGACGGCGGCGTTCAACCTCAACCTGCTCGAGCGGATCAACCGCGAACTGGGGGCGACGATCCCGGTCGATGCGTTCCGCCACCGCGCGATCTGGAACGACGATCGCGCCCGGATCGAGATGCATCTCGAGGCGACCCGCGACGTGCGCTTCACGATCGAGGGGCGGCCGTTCGAGATGGCGGCGGGCGAGACGATCCACACCGAGAACAGCCACAAGTTCGGGCCACGCGACGCGCGGATCCTGCTCCGCGCGGGCGGGTGGACGCCGGTCGGCGAATGGACCGACCTCGAGGGGCGGTTCGCGGTGATCCTCGCGGAGGCACAGCCTGCGCGCCTCGCGCCGTAACCGACGCGCGGCGATTGCCGCCGCATCGCCTGATCCCTAAGGCTGCGGCAAAACGTAGCGAAGGACAGGATATGCAGACGGTAGGTGTCATCGGCGCAGGCCAGATGGGTGCGGGGATCGCACAGGTTGCGGCGCAGGCGGGGTTCCACGTTATGCTCAGCGACGTGTCGAAGGACCGTGCAGAGACGGGCAAGGCGGGGATCGCCAAGGCGCTCGACCGGCTCGTCACCAAGGAGAAGATTACTGCGGAGGCGCGCGATGCGGCGCTCGCGCTGATCGAGCCGGTCGAGGGCCTGTCCGCGATGGCGCCCGCGTTCCTCGTGATCGAGGCGGCGACCGAACGCGAGGAGATCAAGCGGTCGATCTTCGCCGAGGTCGGCAAGGTGCTCGCGTCGGACGCCATCCTCGCGTCGAACACTTCGTCGATCCCGATTACGCGCTTGGCGCAGGCATCGCCCGATGCGGCGCGGTTCATGGGCGTGCATTTCTTCAATCCGGTGCCCGTGATGGGGCTGATCGAGCTGATCCGTGGCCTCGCCACGTCCGACGCGACGGTGGCGGCGGTCGAGGCGTTCGGGCGCAAGCTCGGCAAGGAGATCGTCCATGCCAATGATGCGCCGGGGTTCATCGTCAATCGCGTGCTGATGCCGATGCTCAACGAAGCGTGTTTCGCGTTGGGGGAGGGCGTCGCGACGGTGCGCGATATCGACGTCGCGTGCCAGCTCGGGCTCAACCATCCGATGGGGCCGCTGACGCTCGCCGATTTCATCGGGCTCGATACGTGTCTGGAGATTACCCGCGTGTTGTTCGAGGGGACGGGGGATCCCAAGTTCCGGCCTGCGCCATTGTTGGTGAAGTATGTCGAGGCGGGGTGGTTCGGGCGTAAGACCAAGCGCGGGTTCTATGATTATTCCGGCGCGGAGCCTGTGCCGACGCGGTGATGCTGGCACTGTTAGCTCCCCTCCCCTTCAGGGGAGGGGCTGGGGGTGGGGCAGTGCAGATTACCTAACGTCAGTTCTGCTGCACGGCCCCACCCCAACCCCTCCCCTGAAGGGGAGGGGCTAAAGCTCTAGATCAAATCCGGTGTTCGCCCTTGACCCAGCGGACCGTGCCCGAGCTCGCGCGCATCACGACGCTTTCGGTCGTCATGATCTTGCCCTTGCGCTTGACGCCCGCGAGCAGCGAGCCGTCGGTCACGCCCGTCGCCGCGAAGATGCAGTCGCCGCGCGCGAGTTCGGTCAGGTCGTACTGCTTGTCGAGATCGGTCACGCCCCACTTGGCCGCCCGCGCACGCTCGTCGTCGTTGCGGAACAACAGCCGCCCCTTGAACTGCCCACCGACGCAGCGCAGCGCCGCCGCGGCGAGCACGCCTTCCGGAGCGCCACCGGCCCCCATGTAGATGTCGATCGTCGTATCGGGGTTGGTCGTCGCGATCACGCCCGCGACGTCGCCGTCGCCGATCAGCATGATCCCGCAGCCGAGGTCGCGCAGTTCGGCGATCAGTTTCTGGTGGCGCGGACGATCAAGCACGCAGGCGATGATGTCCTTGGGGTCGACGCCCTTGGCGGCTGCCAGCGCACGGACGTTTTCGCTCGGCGACTTGTCGAGATCGATGATCCCCTCGGGATAGCCAGGGCCGCAGGCGATCTTGTCCATATAGACGTCGGGGGCGTTGAGCAGCCCGCCTTCCTCGGCGATCGCGAGCACCGCGAGGCTGTTCGGGCCCGCGGTTGCGCAGATCGTCGTGCCTTCCAAGGGATCGAGCGCGATGTCGATCTTCGGGCCCTTGCCGATCGCCGAGCCGACCTTCTCGCCGATGAACAGCATCGGCGCTTCGTCGCGCTCGCCTTCGCCGATCACGACGGTGCCGTCCATGTAGAGTTCGTTGAGCGCGGCGCGCATCGCCTCGACCGCGGCGGCATCGGCCGCCTTCTCGTCACCGCGACCGGTAAGGGTCGATGCGGCAACCGCCGCTGCCTCGGTCACGCGGACCATTTCGAGCACGAGAACGCGGTCGAGCGTCTGGGAGCGGGTGGTGGTCATCTGGGATCCTCTTTGTCGTTTGTCGAGTGGACTAAGCGGGGAGGCAAAGGATGTCGAGTTTGGGGAGGGCGCCTCTCTTTGGGGGCTGCCTTCTTAAGCCCCTCCCCTTCAGGGGAGGGGTTGGGGTGGGGCTGTGCAGAATACCCAGCGTTGGTTCTGCTGAACTGCCCCACCCCAACCCCTCCCCCGAGGGGGAGGGGCTAGTAAGATCAGTCGCGCAGCAATTCGTTGATGCTGGTCTTCGACCGCGTCTGCGCGTCGACGCGTTTCACGATCACCGCGCAGTACAGGCTTGGCTTGCCGTCGCCGCCGCCCATGCTGCCGGGGACGACCACTGCATACGGCGGCACCTCGCCGCGGAACACTTCGCCGGTCGCGCGATCGACGATCTTGGTCGAGGCGCCGAGATAGACGCCCATCGACAGCACCGCGCCTTCGCCAACGCGAACGCCCTCGGCGACTTCGCTGCGTGCACCGATGAACGCGCCGTCACCGATGATGACCGGGTCGGCCTGGAGCGGCTCGAGCACGCCGCCGATCCCGGCGCCGCCCGAGATGTGCACGCCCTTGCCGATCTGCGCGCAGCTGCCGACCGTCGCCCAGGTGTCGATCATCGAATTCTCGCCGACATAGGCACCCAGATTGACGAAGCTCGGCATCAGCACCGCGCCCTTGCCGATGAATGCACCACGCCGGACGATCGCGCCCGGCACGCTGCGGAACCCCGCCTGGCGGAATTCGGCCGAACCCCAGCCGTGGAACTTGGAGGGCACCTTGTCCCACCAGTTCGCGCCGTCCGGGCCGCCTGCGATCTCGGCCATGTCGTTGAGGCGGAACGACAGCAGCACCGCCTTCTTGAGCCACTGGTTGACGCGCCAGCCGCCCGCGCCATCGGGCTCGGCGACGCGCACCGCGCCTGAATCGAGCTGGTTGAGCGCGCTTTCGACCGCGTCGCGGATGTCGCCCTTGGTCTCGAAGCTTACCGTGTCGCGTGCATCCCAGGCTGCGTCGATCGTCGTCTGTAAGTCGCTCATAAATCCCCCATGATGTCGTGAAGCCACGCGGTCAGATCGGGCGTGGTGAAGTCGATGAAGCTGCGGTCCTGCTCGGCGGCGGCCTGCTCGGAGCCATTGTCGATCCACACCGTCGTCATGCCGATCGCCTTGGCGGGCGCGAGGTTGCGCGCCATGTCCTCGACGAACAGCGACTCGGTCGGATCGATGTCGAACGCCGCGCACAGCCCGGCATAGGCCGAGGCATTGGGCTTGGGTTTGAGGTCCATCGCGTGGATGTCGTGGATCGCCTCGAAGCTCTCGCCGAGGCCGAGCCGGTCGAGCACGCGCGTCGCATACGGCGTGTCGGCGTTGGTAAAGATGATCTTGCGCCCCGGCAGTCGCGCGATCGCGGCGGCGAGGGGGGCGTTCTGCTTGAGTACGTCCATCTCGATATCGTGAACGTCGGCGAGGAAATGATGCGGGTCGATCCCGTGCTCGGCCATCAGCCCGGCAAGCGTGGTGCCGTGATCGAAGAAATAGGCCTTCTGGATCCGCCGCGCCTCGACCAGGTCGACGCCCAGCGCGTTCGCGACATAGGCGGTCATCTTGACGTCCATCTGGTCGAACAGCCGCGCCGACGCTGGATACAGCGTGTTATCCAAATCGAAAACCCAATTGCGGATAAGGGCGAGGCGCGCGAGCATTGCGGGCGGGTCCTACGCGCAGGTCACGCGGGGGGCAAGGCAGGGATGACGCGAGGGCGACGCGGTCGGGACACGACGCGCGCCTCGCGGGACGAGAGTGGGGGCGAACGACGATGCGACCGCAGACGAAGAGACTTCTGGCCCGGACCACGGCGTTTGCGGGGGTGAGCCTGCTCGGCGCGTGTGGCGGGGGCGGGGGCGGCGTGGGGGGCATTCCTGCGCCGCCGCCCGCAACGACCCCGACCCCGACGCCTACGCCGGTTCCAGCGCCAACGCCTGCGCCGACTCCCACCCCGACGCCAACCGCGACGAATTACGATACCGCCGAATATCGCGCGACGGTGGGGGCGGTGTCGGCCAATGCGCTCGCTTTGTATCAGGCGGGGGCGACGGGGCGGAACATCACGGTCGGGATCGTCGACAGCGGCGTGGCGCTCGCCAGCGAAGAGTTCACCGGTCGCATCTCCTCGGCATCCGCCAATGTCGCGGGCGGGACGAGTGCGGCGGACGAGGACGGGCATGGCACCGCGGTCGCCTTTACCCTGGCCGGACGGCGCAACGATACCGGGACGCAAGGCATCGCGTTCGAGGCGACGATCCTCGCCGCGCGCGCGGACGCGCCCGGATCGTGCGCGACGGCTGGAGGCGGGACCGACAATTGTACCTTCGCCGACAGCGCGATCGCGCGTGGGATCGACCTTGCGGTCAATAACGGCGCGCGTGTCATCAACATCTCGCTCGGCGGCGGGACTGCCGGAAACTCCGTGATCACCGCGGTCAACCGCGCAACCGCCGCAGGGATCGTGATCGTAATCGCTGCGGGCAACGATTTCGCGACCGACCCGACGAATGCGGTCAACCCCGACGGTTTCGCGCAAGTAGCCAACACCGCCGCCGCGCGCGGGCTCGTCATCATCGCGGGGTCGGTCGGCGCGAACGCCAGCCGGACCGCGGGCGGCGACACGATCTCCAGCTTCAGCAACCGTGCGGGCAATTCCGCCGCACATTATCTTGCGGCGGTCGGGGAAGGCGTCCGCGCCCCCGATGCCACGGGCACGCCCTTCCTGTGGTCGGGCACGTCCTTCTCCGCGCCGCAGATCGCGGGTGCGGCGGCGTTGCTCGCGCAGGCGTTTCCCAATCTGACCGGCGCGCAGATCGTCGCGATCCTCTACGCCTCGGCGCGGGATGCGGGCGCGGCGGGGGAGGATGCGGTGTACGGCAAGGGCGTGCTCGACCTGACCCGCGCGTTCCAGCCGATCGGCGGGACGTCGGTGGCGGGGACGACGTCCGCGGCCTCGCTCGCGTCCAATGCGATGCTGTCCGCGCCGATGGGGGATGCGGCGCAAGGGGCATTGGGCGCAGTGGTGCTCGACGGGTTCAGCCGTGCCTTCGCGGTCGACCTCGCGCGGACGATCCACCGGGATGGCCCCGCGCCAACGCTGCTCGGCCAGCTGCAATCGACCACGCGCAACGTCACCACCAGCGTCGGCGGCACGATGAGCGTCGCGCTGACGGTCGCGCCGGTCGCGGGCGGCGGGGCGAGCGTGTCGCGGCTGATGCTGTCGCGCGGCAATGCCGATCAGGCGCGCGCGATCGCGGGGACGGTGACCAGCCGGATCGGCCCGCACGCCAGCTTCGCGATGGGGTTCGCGGAGGGCGGCGCAGTGCTGACCGCGCGCCTCGTCGGGCGCAACGACCCGGCGTTCCTCGTCGCGCGCGATCCGTTGCAGGGCGCAGGCTTCGACAGCCGTGCACGCGGGGCAAGCGCGGTCCGCCAGCAAGTCGGTGCGTTCGGGCTGACCGCCGCGGTCGAAAGCGGCGACGCCTTGGCGCGCGATCCCGACGCACTCGTCGCGCTGCGCAACCGCTATCGCCGCTATGGCTATGACCGCAGCGCGATCACGCTCGACCGTGCGTTCGGCAACCTCAGCGTCGCGCTGACCGGCACGCGGCTGGCGGAACGCGCGACCGTGCTGGGCGCGCGGTTCGGCGATGCGCTCGGGGGTACGCGCGCGACGAGCTGGTTCCTCGACGGCGCGGCGCGTTTCGAGAATGAGGACGGGTGGAGCATCGGCGGATCGCTGCGCCAGGGCTGGACCAACGCGGACGTGCGCGGCGGGTTGAACGGGCGTGGAACCCTCCGCACCAATGCCTTCGCCGCGGATGTGGGCAAGGACCGGCTGTTCGGCCTGCGCGACAGTTTCGGCCTGCGCGTCGCGCAACCGCTCCGCGTCGCGCGCGGCGGAATCGATCTGACGCTGCCGACGGCCTATGATTACGACACGCTCGCGGTGTCGGGGTGGACCGTCCAGCGCATGAACCTCGCGCCGACCGGGCGCGAGATCGACCTGGAGGCGCGCTATGCGGTGCCGCTGGGGACGGGGATGCTCCAGACCAATCTGTTTCTCCGCCGCCAGCCGGGGAATTTCGTCGCGCTGGGGCAGGATCTTGGCGCAGCCACGCGGTGGTCGGTAGCATTCTGAAACCGGCTTCCCATATCGGGTCCATGACTGCTTATTCCCTGCTCGATCTCGTCCCCGTCGTCGAAGGCGGCAGCGTCGCCCAGGCGCTCCGCAACGCTGGCGATCTCGCCGCCCATGCCGAAAGCCTCGGCTTCTCGCGCTACTGGACCGCCGAACATCACGGCATGACCGGCATCGCGAGTGCGGCGACCTCGGTCGTGCTCGCACATATCGGGCAGGCGACCTCGACGATCCGCGTCGGCGCGGGCGGGATCATGCTCCCCAACCACGCCCCGCTCGCGATCGCCGAGCAGTTCGGCACGCTCGACGCGTTGTTCCCCGGACGGATCGATCTCGGGCTCGGACGTGCGCCGGGCTCGGACCAGATCGTCGCGCGCGCAATGCGGCGCAGCCTTAACACCGATCCCAATGCCTTCCCCAACGACGTGCTCGAGCTGCAAAGTTATTTCGCGGGCGACGGCCAGACCGGCGTCCACGCGACCCCGGGGGCGGGGGCGGACGTATCGCTGTGGATCCTCGGGTCGAGCACGTACGGCGCGCAACTCGCCGCGATGCTCGGGTTGCCCTATGCCTTCGCCTCGCACTTCGCGCCGGATGCGCTGATGAGTGCGATCGAGATCTACCGCCGCACCTTCCGCCCGTCGGCGGTGCTGGCCAAGCCGCATGTCATGGCGGGGTTCAACGTGTTCGCGGCGGACACCGATGCCGAGGGTGCGCTGATCGCGAGTTCGCAGGAGCAGGCATTCGTCGCCTTGCGGACCGGCAACCCGCGCCAGCTGCCGCCGCCCGTCGAAGGCTATCGCGAGAGCCTCGGCGCACAGGGCGGTGCGATCCTCGATCATGTGCTGTCCTGCTCGGCGGTCGGTGGCCCGGCCAAGGTCGCGCGCGAGATCGCCGCGTTCGTCGCGCGGACCGGGGTCGATGAACTGATGATCGCCAGTTCGATCTATGATCACGAAGCGCGCAAGCGGAGCCTGACGATCACGGCGCAAGCGCTGCAGGAACTGGCGATCGCGGCCTGACCCGACAGTGCGCGGTGGCGGCTAAGCGTGTCTTCCTAAAGGGATAGACACCGTGCCGGATACAACTGGTTTGCCCGGAGTGTCGCTACCGCTTACACTGTAGAATTGGCTGAACGCAGCATGAATGGCACGCATTTGCGCCGTTTCGCAAGATCGGCCGATCGTCCCGATGCCACGCCCGAGCGCGCGGCATTAACGATAAGTTGCTGATTTCCCACAGCTGTCGCTGAACCTTACAGTTAAGCGTCGCCGCCGACCGTTCCCCCTCGCGAATGCACTTGGCACGGGCGTTGCATAACTCCGAACAAGTAGTTTTAGGAGTATGGAATGCGTACGAAGTTTCTGGCGGCAGCCGCCGCAACGACGATGGCTCTGGTTTCCTCGAACGCCTATGCGGCCGCCAACCTGACCAACGTGACGATCAACGGTCTCGGCAGCAGCTTTTCGTGGGATACGCTGAACGGCGCCAACAACACGGTCTTCGTCCAGCAGTTCACCGAAGACTTCGCCGGCATCGTCAACCCGCGCAGCGAAGCGATCAACATCGCGACCAGCGAAGGCCTCAACAGCTTCTCCACGCTCGGCGACGGCCAGCCCTTCGGTTTGACCGGCGAAGCCGCATCGGCTTACCAGATCGTCCTGAACTTCGCAGACGGCGCGACCATCGGCGCGATCTTCAGCACCGCTGACCCGCTCGGCACGCTGATCAGCACGTCCGATACCGTCGGCGGCACGACCTACGCGATGGGCGGCTTCAGCTGGGCACGCGCGGTTCCGTCGAACGTCGTCAGCCAGAAGTTCGCCCGTCCCGGTGGCGACCTGAACGACTATAGCGGTCTGTTCTCGTTCACCGTGTCCGGCGCAGTTCCTGAGCCCACCACGTGGCTGATGATGCTTGCTGGCTTCGGCATGATCGGTGCCGGCCTCCGTTCGCGCGGCAAGGTCCGCACGAGCGTGACTTACGCCTGAACGCATCCGCGTTCACCGTTGACGGGAAAAGCCGTCGGTCCACCCGGACCGGCGGTTTTTCTTTTGTGGAGAGCGGGGGCAGACCGACGGCTCGTTTGGGTCGCACCGCAGGGCGAGGTCAGTTTGCAGCGGGCAACCGCAGTCGCACCAACAAGCCGCCGAGGTCCTCGCTCTCCTCGAGCGATACGGTGCCCTCGTAGATCTCCGCGACATCGCGCACGATCGCCATGCCCAGCCCCGTTCCCGGCTTGCCGGAGTCGAGCCGTACGCCGCGATCGAAGATGCGGATGCGTTCCTCTTCCGGAATGCCGACGCCGTCGTCCTCAATCAGGAACTCGACGAAGCCTGAATGCTTGGACACCGTGACGAACACGCTGCCCCCGCCATACTTGGCGGCATTCTCGATGAGGTTTCCGAGCATCTCGTCCAGATCCTGTCGTTCGACATGGACCTGCAGGTCGCGCGGGCCGGACGTGTCGATGCGGACGTGGCGATACAGCACGCCGACCGCACGCTCGACCGATTCCAGGCTTGGCCAGACATCCGCGCGGCTGTGCGCCGACCCGCGCCGCCCGACCGCGCGCGCCCGCGCGAGGTGATGGTCGACCTGTCGCCGCATCGTCCGCGCCTCGCGCACCACCGTATCGCCCAGATCGTCCGCCTTGGCAGTCGCGGCGTTCATGATGACGGTCAGCGGCGTCTTGAGCGCATGCGCGAGGTTGCCGGCATGCCGCCGCGCTTCCTCCGCCTGACGTTCATTGTGTTCGATCAGCGCGTTGAGTTCCTCGACCAGCGGTGCCACCTCGATCGGCATCGGCCGCTCGACCTGCCGCGCCTTGCCTGCACGCATCCGCGCGATCTCGTCGCGGACCCGGCGCAGCGGCCACAGTCCGTAGAAGGTCTGCAACGCCGCCATCACGATCAGCCCGAAGGCGAGCAGCAGGAAGCTGCGCAGCAGTGTCTTGCGCAACACCCGGATCTGCGCGTCGAGCCCATCGCGCACCTGTGCGACCTGGAAACGCCACTGCAGCTTCGAACCGGGGAGCGTTACGTCACGCTCGACGATGCGCAGTCGCTCCGGAGGATCCGCCTTGGGATCGACGAACTGATCGCTGTCATACGCGTGGACGGTCAGATCGTTATGACGCGCGCCATAGGCCAGCTTGCGATCCCAGAGCGAGCGCGACGCATAGATTTCCTGCCCCGGCGCACTGACCTGATAATACAGCCCCGAATTGGGTTCGAGGAAACGCTGGTCGGCAGGTTCGCGGCTGTTGAGCACCTCGCCTTCGGGGCCGATCTCGGCTGACACGATCAGCGCGGTCAGCACATATTCCAGCTGGTCGTCGAAATTGCGCGTGACCGCGGTGACGAGGATGCTGTCGAGCGCATAGCCGCCGCCGGTCAGCAACAGCAGGATCCACCCCGCCGCGATCAGGATCATCCGACGGCTGAGCGATCCCGTCGTCTTCACGCGCGGATTGATGCGCGGCTCCGCCTCGATCGGCGGGAGCGTTGCGGGCGAGTCCGTTTCAGTCATGGGCTCCGGCCCGATGCGGCTCAGGCATCGGGATCCTCGAGGCTATAGCCGAGCCCGCGGATCGTGGTGATGACATCCTGCCCGAGCTTCTTGCGGATGCGCGTGACGAACACTTCGATCGTATTCGAATCGCGGTCGAAATCCTGGTCGTAGATATGTTCGATCAGCTCGGTACGGCTGACCACCTTGCCCTTGTGGTGGAGCAGGTAGCTGAGCAGCTTATATTCCTGCGCGGTCATCTTGACCGATTCGCCGTTGAGCGTGACCTTGCCGCTGCGCGTGTCGAGCCGGACACCCCCTGCGGTCAGTTCGGACGAGGCATTACCCGAGGCGCGGCGGATCAGCGCGCGCAGCCGCGCGATCAGTTCCTCCGACTGGAACGGCTTGGCGACGTAATCGTCGGCACCTGCATCGAGCCCGGCGACCTTGTCCGACCAGCTGTCGCGCGCGGTCAGCACCAGCACCGGGGCGGTGCGGCCTTCCTTCCGCCAGCGGTCGAGCACGGTGAGCCCGTCGATCTCGGGCAAGCCGAGATCGAGAATGATCGCATCGTAATTCTCGGTCGAGCCGAGGAAATGGCCTTCCTCGCCGTCGGTCGCGAGGTCGATCGCATAGCCTGCGCCCTCGAGCGTGCTCTTCAGCTGCTGGCCGAGATTGGGTTCGTCCTCGACGATCAGAACGCGCATCGAAATTCTCCTTGAAGGCGCCGGTCGGTGGCTCAGTTGCCGGTGCGACCGAGGATCTGGCCTGAGCGGCCATCGACCTCGACCCAGATGACCGATCCATTGCGCAGGAACTTGAGTATGTAAATCCCGCCCTCCGGATCGAAGTCAAAGCCGAGATACTGTGCGCCGCGCATGGTCGGCACGACGCGCGCCTCGATATCCCTGGCCGACAGCAACCGCCCTTCACGCCGACCGCGCAGCGCCTCGCGCTGGTCGCTATGCTGCAGCAGCCCCGCGACCGGCGGCAGCGCGGGGGCAGGGGCCACGGCAAGTCCCATGAGAATGGCGGCGAGCATCGTCATGGGCTTGGCATAGCTATGGTGCGTTGAACAGCCTGTGAATGGTGCGGCTTACGGGATGAATCGAAGCCCTTGCGATTCCGCGGCAGCCGGTTGCCTTCGCGCCACACCGCTTGCTTGCAACGCCCCCGCAGCCTAACGCGCCCGTCATGGCTGCACCTATCCTAGCATATGAAAATCTCGGCATCATCCAGGGCTCGGGGTGGCTCTTTCGGGGGCTCGACATCCACGTCGGCCCGCGCGACCGGCTCGCGCTGATCGGGCGCAATGGCGCCGGCAAGACCACGCTGTTGAAATTGCTCGGCGGCAAGATCGATTCAGACGAGGGCCGCCGCACGATCGTCCCCGGCACGCGTGTGATCCAGCTCGAGCAGGAACCCGCGATGACCGGCTGCCATACGCTCGCGGACTATGTCCTCGGCGGCGACGATGCGCCGCAGCAATATGAGGCGGAAGCGATCGCCGACAAGCTCGGGATCGACCTCACGCGCGAAGC
Organism: Sphingomonas sp. FW306-05-A; assembly: GCF_058782275.1. Classification (NCBI taxonomy): domain Bacteria; kingdom Pseudomonadati; phylum Pseudomonadota; class Alphaproteobacteria; order Sphingomonadales; family Sphingomonadaceae; genus Sphingomonas; species Sphingomonas sp. FW306-05-A. The sequence continues at coordinate 1,076,177 of NZ_JBYSXN010000002.1, read as the reverse complement.
CGCCAAGGCGTCGGGCGGCGAGCGTCGTCGCGCTGCGATCGTCCGTGCGTTTGCGCAGAACCCCGACGTATTGCTGCTCGACGAGCCGACCAACCATCTCGACATCGGCGCGATCGAATGGATCGAGGAATGGCTTCAGCGGTTCCGGGGCGCGTTCGTCGTCATCAGCCATGACCGCACCTTCCTGACCAAGCTGACCAAGCAGACGCTGTGGATGGATCGCGGCAATTTGCGGCGTGCCGAGATCGGTTTCGGCGGGTTCGATGCGTGGACCGAGCAGGTTTACGCCGACGAGCAGCGCAATGCGGAGAAGCTCGACGCGAAATTGAAGCTCGAGGAGCATTGGCTGCTGCGCGGCGTCACCGGGCGACGCAAGCGCAACCAGGGGCGTCTCACCAAGCTGGTCGAGATGCGCGCCGAACGCGCGTCGATGGTCGGGCCGCAGGGGTCGGCGAACTTGACGATCGGGACCGACGATGCGCGTTCGAAGGTGGTGATCGACGCCAAGCACATTTCCAAGGCATTCGGCGACCGGACGATCATCGGCGACCTGTCGCTGCGCGTGACACGCAAGGACCGGATCGGCATCGTCGGCGCGAATGGCGCGGGCAAATCGACGCTACTCAAGCTATTAACGGGCGAATTACAGCCCGACTCTGGACAAATCCGGTTCGCAAAGACCATAGAACGGATCGTAATCGACCAGCAACGCAGCAAGATGGAGCCCGACAAGACGATCCGCGACGTGCTCGCGGACGGCGGCGACTGGATCGAGGTGCAGGGCATCCGCAAGCATGTTGTCGGCTATCTCAAGGAGTTCCTGTTCGAGCCGGGCGTGTTGGACGCGAAGATCGGCACGCTATCGGGCGGGGAACGCTCGCGGCTGTTGCTTGCGCGGGAATTCGCCAAGCCTTCCAACCTGTTAGTCCTGGACGAGCCGACCAACGACCTCGATCTGGAGACGCTCGATCTGCTCCAGGACGTGATCGGCGACTATGACGGCACCGTGCTCATCGTAAGCCACGATCGCGACTTTCTGGACCGCACGGTGACGATCACGCTCGGCCTCGACGGATCGGGCACGGTCGATGTCGTCGCGGGCGGCTACGAGGATTGGGAACGCCGCCGCAAGGCCGCCGCCCCGACCAAGCGCGGCGCGATCGCCAAGAATGCGACGTCTGCTCCGCCGGTTACTGGCGGGGCGGCACCGGGCAAGGTTAAGCTGACCTACAAGGACCAGCGCGATTATGAGATGCTGCCGAAGCGGATCGAGACGCTCGACGCGGCGATCATGCGTGACCAGGAATTGCTATCCGATCCCGAGCTGTACATCCGCGATCCCGACCGGTTCGAGAAGCTGATGGAAGCGATCGGCCAAGCGCAAGCGGACAAGGACGCCGCCGAGCTGCGCTGGCTCGAACTGGCGGAAATGGTCGAGGGGCAGGGATAAGCTCCCGAGCCCCGGAAACGGAAGCTCCTAGAAGCGGAAGCCGCGCGCGAAGGCGACCGCGATCAGCGCGGCGCCGCCCGCGCCGAGCACGGCTTTCCACCGCCACGGCCGGGCCTGGTCCGAAGCCCGTGCCTCGGCATCGGGCGCATGGCTGCGGCCGGTGATCATCTGCGCGGTCAGGTTCTTGCCGCGAACCAGGTAGAAGACGATCGCCAGCAGATGCAAAGCGACCAGCCCGAGCAGCACGTTGAAGACAAACCCGTGGATTTCGGCGGCAAGCCGTCCCTGCTCGAAGCTGACGTAATCCGCCAGCGGCCCGGATTCGAGCCCGTCCACGTCGACCGCGAACAGCCCCGCCGTGACCATCGTGAACAGCACAACGAGCATCGCGACGACGCTCCACCCGCCAAGCGGATTATGCCCCGGCGCAGGCGTGCTGTCGGTGCCCCGCACATACGCCAGCACCGCCCCCGGGCCGCGCACGAACCGCGCAAAACGTGCGGTGGGACTGCCGACCAGCCCCCAGTACAGCCGGAACAGCAATAGCGCGAGGATCGTCAGCCCCGACAGCCGGTGCCAATCGATCAGATGCTCTTCCCCGCTCCACCAGGAGAAACCAAGCAGCGCGACCAGAAGCCAGTGGAACATCCGTATCGGGAGATCCCACAGGCTTGCGCCCCGGCTGGTCGGGGAAGATGCCATGCCGATCAGTCTTCCGCGCGGAACTTGCGATGGCATCCGCCGCAGACCGCTCCGGTCGCCTTCGCTTGCGCGCCGATGGCCGCCGCGTCGCCACTATTGGTGACGGCGACGAGCTTGTCGGCTTCGACCACCAGCTTGGCCATCTGCGCATCGAAGGTGGCGCGATCGGTCCAGATGTTGGGCAAGGCGTCGGTCTTGACCCCGGGGGCGGGGCCGCTGCCCGCGGGGAACAGCTTGCCCTGTCCGCGAGCGGTCGTCGCGATCGTTTGCGCCGCCGCCACCATCGTGGCCTTTGCCGGCGCGCCGCTCTTAAGCTGATCGCCGAGCGCTTTCATCGCGCCGCCCATCTTCTTGAAGCCCGCGACCCGCGTCGCGATGACCGCATCCGCGGTTGGGGCAGCATTCGCCGCGATCGAACCCGTCAGGACGGTTGCCGAAAGGACAAACGCCCCAAGGGAGAATGATTTGAAGGTAGCGAGTCCAGGCATCACACAATCCCTCGTGGTGGCGGCAATGCCGCGTTTGTCTCGCATCCGCGAACAATGTGCCAGCCCGTTTTGCAAAAGCACTGCGAGATTCTCGCGCTTCCGATCGATCGCAGGCGCCGCCGAAGCGCGCCCACTTGCCCCTTTGAAGCAAACCCCATCGCCAAACAGCCATGTAATTTATTAAGAAATTTTACGAAACTTATGTTGCACCACGGAACCGTTTCGATTTATGCTCGCCAAAAGCGGTAGTTAAGGCGGATTGAGCGCCCGACCGCATAAAGGGGAGATACTCATGCGGCGACTTTTCAACATTCGGATCCTGCGCACGACGCTCGCGGCATCGACCATGCTGGCGACGCCCGCGTTCGCACAGGTTGCGCCAACCGTCCCTGCGCCGGCACCGGTTGCGCCTGCGACAACCGCCCCTGCTGCGGAAGCGCCCCCCGTTGAAACGGCAGCACCCGCCCCGGATGCCGCACCGGCCCCCGTCCAGAGCGACATCGTCGTTACCGGATCGCGCATCACCTCGTCGGGCTTCTCGGCACCGACGCCGACGCAGGTCCTGAGCTACGACGCAATCACCAAGAACGCGCAGCCGAACATTTTCCAGACCGTGCAGCAGTTGCCTTCGCTGCAGGGCAGCACCGGTTCGTCGGTCGGGTCGAACGGCACGTCGACCGGCGTCCAGGGCCTCAGCACGCTCAGCTTGCGCGGCCTGCAACCGATCCGCACGCTGACGCTGCTTGACGGCCAGCGCGTTGTCGGTGCGAACGTGACCGGCGTCGCGGACGTCAGCCTGTTCCCGCAGTTGCTGATCGAGCGCGTCGACGTGGTGACCGGCGGTGCGTCGGCTTCCTACGGCTCGGATGCGGTCGGCGGTGTCGTCAACTTCATCACCAACACCAAGTTCCAGGGTTTCCGCGCGAACATCCAGTCGGGCATCAGCACCTACGGCGACGACGCCAATTACACGGCGCAAGCCGCGTTCGGTAAGGCGTTCCTCAACGATCGGCTGCACGTCATCGGCAGCGGTGAATATAGCCAGGAAGACGGGATCGGATCGGCCGGGTTCGGCGTCGGCAACGACCCGAACGGCAGCGGCCCTGGTGGGCGCACGTGGATGATCTCGCGCAATCTGATCAACCGCGGCATCACCAACGACGGTCTGCCGCAATATCTCGACCGCAGCTTCACCCAGTCCAACCAGAGCAGTCTGTACGGCCTGATCACCGCTGGCCCGCTGCAGGGCACCGCGTTCGATTACAACGGCAATCCGTTCCCGTTCCAATATGGCTCGAACGGTGTTCCGGCGCGGGATGCGTCGGGCGCGGTCATCGGGTGCTTCAACGGCGTTTGCGAAGGCGGCGACCGGTCGGGCAACGTCACCAATGGCAACAGCCTGAAATCGTCGCTCCAGCGGCTCAACGGCTATGGCCGGGTCGGCTTCGATATCGACCCAGACAACGAGATCTATGCCACCGCCAACATCGCGCGGGTCCGCTCGAGCAACACGCCAAACCCGGGTTCGGCGCAGTTCGGCAACCTGACGATGCAGTGCTCAAACCCGTATGTACCGGCATCGGTCCAGGCGGCTTGCGCCGCCAACGGGATCACGAGCTTCCGCTACGGCGTCGACAACGCGCTGTTCCCGGATTTCATCGACGTCGATACCGAGCGCAAGCAGTATCGCTTCGTCGCCGGCGCCAAGGGCAAGGTCAACGTGTTCGGCACGGCATGGCGCTATGACGGCTATTACGAGCATGGCCTCGAACTGACCGACATCAACGTCAGCAACATCCCGTTGATGCCGCGGTATAATGCGGCGATCCAGGCGGTGCGGCAGCCGGACGGTACGATCACCTGCGCGAACTCGGCGGCGGTCGCGAGTGGGTGTCAGCCGATCAGCATCTTCGGTGGCCAGACGCCGAGCGCCGCGGCGCTCGCTTATGTCTTGCCGGAAAACGGACCCTATCAGCACACGCGCCAGACGCAGGACGTGGCGAGCTTCTCGGTCAGCGGTGAGCCGTTCAGTCTGCCCGCAGGGCCGCTGGCGATCGCATTCGGCGGCGAATATCGTCACGAATTCTACCAGGTGAACGCCGATCCGTACGGTAATGGCAACGTTACCAGCGCGAATACCGCCGATTATCCCGTGGACCCGCTGCTCAACACCAACGGCGGCAACTGGTATGCGGGCAATTACCGCAACGGTACGGGCGCCTATAGCGTGTACGAAGGGTTCCTCGAACTTAACGCCCCGCTGTTCAACTCCGACGCGATCGGCAAGGCGAACCTCAACGTCGCTGGCCGTGGCACGCATTACAGCACGTCGGGCACGGTCTATACGTGGAAGGTCGGTGGTACCTGGGATACGCCGCTCGACGGTATCCGCCTGCGTGCCGTCACCTCGCGGGACATTCGCGCGCCGAACCTGAGCGAGCTGTTCGCGGCCCCCGTCACCAGCAACCGCACCGGCACGATCGATCCGTTCACCAACACGTCGCTGACCGTGTTGCAGACGACCACCGGCAACCCCAATCTGCGTCCGGAAATCGCGCGCAACACCGAGGCGGGCATCGTCCTGTCGCGGCCGAGCTGGGCACCGGGCCTCAACATCTCGTTCGATTACTATCGGATCAAGATCAACAGCGCGATCTCGGCGCTGGATGCGCAGCAGCAGATCAACCTGTGCTTCTCGGGCGTCCAGTTCACCTGCGGCAGCTTTGACCTGAGCAACGTGAACAGCGCGTTCGTCACGGTCCAGCCGTTCAACTTCGCGTCGATCTTCACCGACGGGTTCGACATAGAAGCGAGCTACCAGACCAACCTCGATGGCGTCGGTCTGCCCGGCAAGCTCGCGCTGCGGTCGTTCGCGACGCATATCAAGAACTACATCTCGGATCGCGGCCTGCCCAACACCATCCCGGTGCAGGGTGCGGGCGTGAACATCGGCGGCAATGCGACGCCGAAATGGAAGGTTCTCGCCGGACAGGATTACAGCCTCGGCAACCTGACCGTTACGGCGCAGGAGCGGTGGATCAGCGCTGGGGTGATCTCGAACGAGTTCATCGTCTGCCAGACCAACTGCCCGGTCTCGACCGTCAATAACCCGACGGTCGATCACAACCGGATCGCCGGTGCGTTGTACGTCGATTTCGGTGCCGCATATAAGTTCACCAAGGCGGTGCAGGGCTACATCAAGATCGACAATGCGTTCAACAAGGACGCAGCGAACGTTCCGGCCGATATCACGACGCCGAGCCTGTACGACGTCTCCGGGCGCGTCTTCCGGGTCGGTATGCGCGCCAACTTCTAAGCGCATGGAGCCGGCGTGCCATGTGGCGTGACCGGCTCCACCTTATCCTGCACTATTTCGGGGAACGCTGATGCTGCCATTCCTGCTGATGGCCGCCGATGTGCCACCCGCCTCCGAGACCATCGATCGCGCGATCGCCACGATGACGCTCGAGGAGAAAGCCGCCCAACTCGGCAGCAGCGCGCCCGCGCTGCCCAAGGCGGGTTTGCCCGGATATGATTACTGGAGCGAGGGGCTTCACGGCTTCGCGCGCGACGGGATCGCGACCGTCTTCCCCCAGGCGATCGGGCTTGCCGCGACCTGGGACATCGGCCTGCTGCATCAGGTCGGCGACGTCGTGTCGACCGAGGCCCGCGCGAAATACAATGCGAAGCCGAAGGGCAGCGATCGGCGTCGCTTCTCGGGGCTCCATATCTGGTCGCCCAACGTCAACATCTTCCGTGATCCGCGCTGGGGGCGGGGGCAGGAGACCTATGGCGAGGATCCGTATCTGACCGGCACGCTCGGCGTCGCGTTCGTGCAGGGAATCCAGGGGCCGGACCCCGACCACCCCAAGGCGATCGCCACCCCCAAACATTATGCCGCGCATTCAGGCCCCGAAGCTGGGCGCAACAGTTTCGATGCGGACGTGTCGCCGCGCGACATGGCGGAAACCTATACCCCCGCCTTCCGCCGCACGGTGATCGAGGGCGGTGCACGGTCGATCATGTGCGCGTATAATTCGCTGCACGGCACGCCGGCCTGCGCTTCGGAAGCGTTGCTCAACGACCGTGCTCGCGGTGACTGGAATTTCCGCGGGATGGTCGTGTCGGACTGCGATGCGGTCGGCTACATCACCACCTTCCATTATTACAAGCCCGACCTGCCCGGCGCCGCCGCCGCGGCACTCTCGGCGGGCACCGATCTCGATTGCGGGCCGAGCTACGATGCGCTGCCCGCCGCGGTCCGCCAGGGCCTCGTTCCCGAAGCCACCGTCGATGCCGCCTTGCACCGTGTGCTGGCGTCGCGCGCGGCCCTCGGGATCGCATTTGGGCAACGCAGTCCGTGGGATCGGATCAAGCCGTCGCAGGTCGATACGAAGGCGCACCGCGCGCTGGCACAGACCGCGGCGGAAAAGTCGCTGGTGCTGCTCACCAACAAGGACCGGCTTCCGCTCAAGCCCGGTCTCAAAATCGCGGTGATCGGGCCGAACGCGGACTCGCTCGATGTGCTCGAGGCGAATTATCATGGCACCGCCGCGGCCCCGGTCACCCCGCTGGAGGGGATCCGCACGCGCTTCGGTGCGGCGCAGGTCCGCTATGCGCAGGGTAGCGGCCTTGCCGAAGGGGTGCCGTTGCCGGTGCCCGAGACCGCTTTGTCGGCAGGGGGCAAGCCTGGGCTAAGGGGCGAATATTTCCGAACCAGCGCGATGACCGGAATGGCCTCGGTCACCCGGCAGGACCGCAAGATCGACTTCGACTGGGACCGTGCGCCGCCAGCGCCAGGGTTGGCGGAAAAGGGCTATGGGGTCCGCTGGACCGGGCAGCTCACGCCGCCCGCGCCGGGACGCTATCGCCTGCGGCTGGACGTCGCGCGCTGTTTCGATTGCGACGGGCATGATCCGGTGCAGTTGTGGTTCGACGACAAGGCGATCATCACCGACTCCGGTGACGACAGTGCGGTCGAGGCGAGCGTCGACCTCGATGATGCGAAGCCGCACGCGATCCGCATCGAATATCGCCATGTCAGCGAAGACGGCGGCATTGGGTTGCGCTGGGTCGCGCCCGATGCGGCGCAACGCGAGGAAGCACTGGCCGTCGCGCGCGCGGCAGACGTGGTGGTGGTGTTCGCAGGGCTGTCCCCGACACTGGAGGGCGAGGCGTTGCGGCTCGACGTCCCCGGGTTCATCGGCGGCGATCGCACCGCGATCGAACTTCCCCAGCCGCAACGTGCGCTGCTGGAAACGCTTGCGACCGCCGGGAAACCGCTGGTCGTGGTGCAGATGACCGGCTCGGCGATTGCCGATGCCTGGAGCAAGCAGAATGCCGACGCGGTGGTCGCGGCCTGGTATCCCGGCCAGTCGGGCGGGACGGCGATCGCGCGGATGCTGGCGGGGGATATCAATCCCGGTGGGCGGCTGCCGGTGACGGTCTATGCGCAGACGCGCGATATGCCTGCGTACATCGACTATAGCATGAAGAACCGGACCTACCGCTTCTTTACCGGCACGCCGCTGTACCCGTTCGGCCATGGACTCAGCTACACGCGGTTTGCGTATGATGCGGTCTCGCCTGCGACGACGAGCGTCGTGGCGGGACAGCCGTTGGTGGTCACGGTCGGGGTCCGCAATGTCGGTAAGGTCGCGGGCGACGAGGTCGTGCAGGCCTATCTCGCGCCGACCGCACCGCAGGAACAGGGCCGCACCACGCCCGTGCTGCAGCGGCAACTTGTCGGGTTCAGCCGGACCACGCTGCGCGCCGGCGAACGGCTTACGGTTGCGCTCACGATCGAGCCCCGCAGCCTCAGCCTGGTCGAGCGTGACGGAACGCGCGCGATCGTTCCCGGGCATTACCGGCTGTTCGTGGCAGGCGGGCAACCGGGTGACGCCGAGGCAGCGGTTGGGGGCGTGTGGACCGACGTGACGATCACGGGCGACCGCGTCGTCCTGCCGAAATGACGATCACCCAATTTGAACGAAAGACCCCGCACATGCGCAAAGTCACGAGCTACGCCGCGCTGTTGCTGACCGGTGCCGCGGTGGCGCAGGTTTCGGCGCAACAGGTCGATTGGCCATCGACGCGCATCGCGCATCCCAAGCAGTCGGTCATCGGGCCGTACAATGCCGTATTCCTGTCAGGATCGGACGGGATCGAGCGTCCGGCGCAGGGCTATGCCGCGGGCGAAACGATGCCTGCGATGCCGCAATGGACGCTTCGTGCCTGGATCAAGCCTTCGGCAATACCAACCGGCCTCGTGCCCGTTGCCGCGATCGGCAAGCCCGGCAGTGCAACCGCGCGCACTTTCGCGCTGGAGGATGGCCGGCCCCGGTTCACGTTGGCGGGCAAGACGGTCAAGGCCGGTGGCGCGATCACCCCGGATCGCTGGCACCTGCTCGTCGCAACCGGTGATGGCGCAACCGTGCGGTTCTATGTCGACGGACGTGCGGCGGGGACGATGCAGGCGGAGGCCGCACCCCCCGCCGCCATCGTCGCGATTGGGCCGCGGCTGGCCGGGTTGCCCGGTTTTGCGGGGCGGATCGCTGGCGTGACGCTCGAACCGAAAATGCTGTCGGCGTCGCAGATCGCGGCGCTTGGCAAGACCGCGCCGGACGAAGCGTTGACCCGGTTCGAGGACGCGAGCCCGTCCTGGCCGTTGCAGGTCAAGACGCAATATGGGCTGACCACGCCGCAACCGACGTGGGAATTGCCGACGAGCAAGGCGCCGTTCCCGCAGCCGCGCGCCAAGCCGGTGTCGACCGTGCCTGCGCTGCAACCGACGCGCGAAGGCCATTATGCGGTCAATGCGTGGCGGCTGATCGATGCGCCCGCGGTTCAGGCGGGCGGTGCGACGATCTCGCAGCCCGGGTTCGATGCGGCGCGCTGGCATGCGGCGACGGTTCCGGGGACGGTGCTGACGACGCTGGTCGATCGCGGGGTTTATCCCGATCCGACGATCGGGCTCAACAACATGGCGATCCCGGAAAGCCTGTCGCGGCAAGCCTATTGGTATCGCACCGAATTCACGCTTCCGGAGACGCCTGCGAAACAGCTGACGCTGACCTTTGACGGGATCAACTACGCCGCGCAGGTGTGGGTCAACGGCAGTCCGGTCGGCGACGTGAAGGGTGCGTTCATCCGCGGAACGTTCGACGTGACCGAGCGGCTGCGGCCGGGCCGGCGCAACAGCGTCGCGGTGCTGATTTCGCCGCCGCCGCATCCCGGGATCGCGCACGAACAGTCGCTTGCGGGCGGACGCGGCGACAATGGCGGCGCATTGATGAGCGATGGCCCGACCTTCGGCGCGAGCGAGGGGTGGGACTGGATCCCGGGCGTGCGCGACCGCAACATGGGGTTGTGGCAAGGCGTCGACCTGGCGGCGACGGGGATCGTGACGATCGGCGATCCGGCGGTCTCGACGCGCCTGCCGCGCCCCGACAATTCGGTCGCGGACGTCTCGATCGACGTCCCCGTCACCAACCATGGCAGCGCGCCGATCACAGCCATGGTGCGCGCCGCCTTCGACGACGTCGCGGTGGAACAGAGCGTCACGCTGCCGGCGGGTGCGACGCAGGTCGTCCGCTTCACGCCAGCCAGTTTCCCGCAACTCGCGGTGCAGAAGCCGAAATTGTGGTGGCCCAACGGCTATGGCGACCCTGCGCTGCACACGCTCAACCTGACGGTGGCGAGCGATCAGGCGGTATCGGACCGTCGCAGTCTCGATTTCGGGATGCGCAGCGTGACCTACGAACTGTCGTCGCTCGATACCGCGGGTGCGCTGCGCCGCGTGCTGGTCGACAGCGCGCTGGCACACGATCTGGGCAAGCCCGTCATCGATGAACGCCATCCTGCGCTGCGCAAGGTGCGCGGCGGCTGGGCGAATTCGTTGATGCCGGGGGCGGAGACGTCGCCTGCGGTGCAAAGCCTGCCCGAGGACCCGTTGTCGCCGCAGATGGTGCTCCGCGTCAACGGCGTGCGGATCGCGGCGCGCGGCGGCAATTGGGGGATGGACGACATGATGAAGCGTGTCGGCACCGACCGGCTCGCGCCCTATTTCCGGCTCCACCGCGAGGCGGGGATGAACATCATCCGCAACTGGATGGGGCAAAGCACCGAAGAGGCGTTCTACGCGCTCGCCGATCGCAACGGATTGATGGTGCTCAACGATTTTTGGGAATCGACGCAGGACAATGACGCCGAGGCGCAGGACGTGCCGTTGTTCGTCGCTAATGCGCGCGATGTCGTGCGGCGGTATCGCACGCACCCCTCGATCGTGCTGTGGTTCGGGCGCAACGAAGGCGTGCCGCAGCCGGTGCTCCAGACCGCGTTGCAGGACATGGTGTGGCAGGAAGACGGCACGCGGATCTACAAGGGCAATTCGCGCGTGATCAATCTCGGTGGGTCGGGGCCGTATGAATGGCATCCGCCCGAGGATTATTTCACCAGCTATCCTCACGGCTTCGCGATCGAAGTCGGCACGTCGAGTTTTCCGACGCTCGAATCCTGGCAGCGCACGGTGCCCGCGGCGGATCGATGGCCGATCAGCGATACGTGGGTCTATCATGACTGGCATCAGGAGCGCGGTGTCTCGATGACGAGCTTCATGAAGGCGTTGGAGACCGAGTTCGGCGCACCGCGCGATCTCGCCGATTTCGAGCGCAAGGCGCAGATGCTCAACTACGAATCGTATCGGGCGATCTTCGAGGGGTTCACCGCAGGGCTGTGGACCACCAACAGCGCGCGGATGCTATGGATGACGCACCCGGCGTGGCCGTCGAGCGATTTCCAGATCTACTCCTCGGATTACGACACCCACGCGGCCTTCTACGGGACCAAGAAGGGGGCGGAACCGGTCCACGTCCAGATGAACCAGCCCGACCGGACGGTGGTGATGGCGAACACGACGCAGGCGATGCTGCGCGGCGTGACGGTCCGCGCGCGCGTGACCGATCTGGCGGGGACGCTCGTTACGACGCGCGAGCAGACCGTCGACGTCCCCGCGAACCAGACCGTTTCGACCTTCCAACTCGCGCTCGATCCGGCGCTGGCCAAGGGGCCGGTGCTGGTGCGGGTGGAGGCGATCGGTGCCGACGGCGGGCGGTTGTCTGAAAATTTCTACTGGCAGGCGGCAAAGCCTGCGGACCTGCGGGCGATGGAAGCGATGCCCAAGGTAGCCCTCAAGGCCGATGCACAGGCGGGGAGCGCTGCGAATGGGGAGCGGACCGTCACGGTTGCGCTGTTCAATCCGAGCAAGACACCTGCGCTCCAGGCCAAGCTGACGCTGTTCGATGAGAAGGGGGTGCAGGTTCTGCCGGCCTATTTCAGCGACAATTACGTATCGTTGCTACCGGGCGAATCGCGCACGGTGACGGTGCGCTATCCGGGCAATCGTGGTGTCGCCACGGTGCGGCTGCGCGGGTGGAACGTGGTGGAAGCAAGCGTGAGGGGCACGCGGTAGTACGGTCCCCTTCAGACCACCAGCGACAGGGTAAGCGTCAGCGTCAGCCCGATGACCGAGATCAGCGTCTCGCACACCGTCCAGCTGCGGATCGTGTCGGCGACGCTGAGCCCGAAATATTCTTTCACCAGCCAGAAGCCGCCGTCGTTGACGTGGCTCAGGATCACCGATCCCGCGCCCGTCGCGAGGACGAGCAATTCGGGGCGGATGCCAGGATTGGCGGCGGCAAGCGGCGCGATGATACCGGCGGCGGTGGCCATCGATACCGTCGCCGATCCCGTCGCCACGCGCATCAGGGCGGCAATCACCCAGGCGAGCAGGACGATCGGCAGATGCACGCTAGTCGCTGCGGCGACGATCGCGTTCGACACGCCGCTGTCGATCAGCACCCGTCCGAACCCCGCGCCGACGCCGACCACCAGCGTGATCATCGCGGTGGGCGCGAGGCAGTCGTTGGTAAATTTCTGGATCGTCCCGAGGTTCATCCCGCGCGCGAGGCCAAGCGTCCAATAGCTCACCAGCACTGCGGCGAGCAGCGCGACCACGGGGGTTCCGATGAAGCGCAAGATGCCATCAAGGGTCGATCCCGGCACCGCCACTGCGGTTGCCAGGCTGCCAGCCATCATCAGCACGACCGGAAGCAGCAAGGTCGCGAGCGTTATCCCGAAGCCGGGGAGGACCCGGTCGTCATGTTCGTCCGCAACCGGGACAGGCGCGATCGGCAGGGGTGCCAGCCGTGGGACGATTAGCCGTCCGTAAAGCGGTCCGGCGATCGCCGCCGTCGGGATTCCCACGATCAAAGCGTACAACACGGTCAGGCCGACATCGGCGTTATACGCCTGCGTCGCGAGCAAAGCCGCAGGATGCGGCGGGACCATCGCGTGGACCACCGAGAGCCCAGCCGCCATCGGCAGCCCCATCCGCATCGGATGCTGCCCGAGCCGCCGCGCGAGCGTGAAGACGATCGGCACGAGCAGGACGAACCCGACTTCGAAGAACACAGGCAGGCCGACTATTAGCGCGACCGTCATCATCGCCCAGTCGGCGCGGGCTGGCCCGAAGAAACCGATGACGGTATCCGCGATCCGCTCGGCACCGCCCGACTCGACCATCATCTTGCCGAGGATGGTGCCGAGCCCGACGACGAGCGCGATATGGCCGAGCGCGCCGCCGACCCCCGCCTCGAAACTTTTGACGATCCCGCCGAGCGGGATCCCGACGACAAGCGCCAGTCCGAGCGAGACGAGGGTAAGCGCGATGAACGGGCTCAGCCGAACCCGGACAATCAGCACGATGAGCAGGGCGACCGCGACCCCCGCCTCGATCAGGAGCAGGCCGCCCGGCGCCATCTTAGGGCTTCTTCCAGGCGATGCAGTCGACTTCAACCTTGCAGTCGACGACCATCTGCGAAACGACGCATGCGCGCGCCGGTGGGTTCGCCCCGAAATATTCCTTGAACACGCGATTGAACGACATGAAGTCGCGCGCGTCGTCGATCCACACGCCGCAACGGACAACATGTTCGGGGCCGTAGCCGGCTTCTTCCAGGATCTTCAGGACGTTGCGGATCGCCTGATGCGTCTGCGGGATGATCCCGCCGTCAATCACTTCGCCATCGACCATCGGGACCTGGCCCGACACGTAGAGCCAGCCATCGGCCTGCACCGCGCGCGCGAACGGGAGATGCTGGCCACCGGTGCCGCTGCCGCCTTCGACGCCGTAGCGCTTGAGTTCGTCGGTCATGTCTTCAAAGTCCTTTGGTGGTGGGATGGGTTGGACGCCGCAGCATCCGGCCGCCGCGTGCGCCGGTCGGGCCCGCAAGCGTCAGGGTCGCGATGCCGTTGACCCACACGCCGACGATCCCGGCGGCGGGAACGGTCGGATCGTCGTAGGTGGCGCGGTCGCCGATTTGCCCGGGATCGAACAGTACGAGATCCGCCGCCAACCCCTCGCGCACATAACCGCGGTCGCTCAGGCCGAAGCGGTCGGCGGGAAGGCCGGTCATCTTGCGGATCGCGGTTGCCATCGAGAACAATCCGCGGTCGCGCGCGTAATGGCCGATCACGCGGGGAAAGCTGCCCCACAAGCGAGGATGCGGGCGCGGATCGCACGGCAGGCCGTCCGAACCGACCATCGTCAGATCGTGCGCGAGGATCCGGTCGACATCGCTGTCGGTCATGCAATGGTAGACGGCGCCCGCCGGTTGCAGCCGCTCGGCGGCCGTCCGCAGATCGGTGCCCCAGTCCGCCGCGATGTCGGCGAGCATCCGCCCGGCTTGCGCGGGCTGCGCCTCGGACCAGGTGATCTTGATCGGGGTTTCGGGGACGACCTGCTTCAGGTCGAGCGTCGAGGAACTGGCGGTATACGGGTAGCAGTCACACCCGACCGGCTGCGCCAACGCGGCCGTCTCCAGCATCGCGAGGATTTCGTCGCTGCGACCATATTGCGGCGCGCCCGCGCATTTGAGATGCGAGACGACCACCTGTGCGGCGGCATGGCGGCCGATCGCGAACGCCTCGTCGAGCGCGGCGACGATCTCGCCCGCTTCGCTCCGCAAGTGCGTGCAATACAGTGCATTGGTGTCGCGCAGCGCCTCTGCGAGCGTCATCACCTCTTCGGTCGATGCCGCGTTGGCGTTGGCATAAGCGAGTCCCGTGGAAAACCCGAACGCGCCGGCATCGAGCGCGGTCGTCAGATCGGCGCGCATCGCCGTGCGCTCAGCTCCCGTCGCATCGCGGTCGAGCGCGTCCATATGCCGCGCGCGCAGCGCGGTATGTCCCACCAGCGCGACCACATTGGTCGCCGGGCCTGCGCGATCCACCGCCTGGGCATAAGCGGCAAAGTCGTCGTACCGGAATGCGTCCGCACCACCCAACAGCACGAGCGGATCGGGGAGATCACCGTGCGCCGTGACGTTCAAGCCGCCGCTGATGCCGCAATTGCCGACGACGACGGTGGTCACGCCTTGCGTCACCTTGGCGGTCATGGCGGGCGCGGCGATTACTGCGAAATCGTCATGGGTGTGCGCATCGACGAAGCCCGGCGCGAGCACCAGCCCGCGTCCATCGATGGAATCGGTCGGGGGATGGCTGGCGGCCGGGCGGATGCTCGCGATGATATCGTCGCGAATTTCGACATCCGCTTCATAGGCGGGGGTGCCGGTACCGTCGTACACGCTCACCCCGGCGATGATCGTCCGTGTCATTCCACTATCCCCGACGCTTCCGGTCACAACGGCGTTGTCACCTTGGCGGGTAATAATGTAAACAATTTTCTTTAACGAGGAGCAGGCGCGTGGACGATCAGAAGCTGGAGCTTCACAAGGGGATAGGCGTCGTGGACGCAGACCCGTGGAACCTGCTGCGGGGCGATGTCAGCTTCCCGGCGGCCGTGCTCAACGAGCGGCGGATGCAGCATAATCTCGACTGGATGCGGTCGTTCATCCACGCCTATGGCGTCTCGTTCGCGCCGCACGGCAAGACGACGATGGCCCCCAAGCTGTTCCAGCGGCAGATCGCGCACGGCGCGTGGGGCATCACGGTCGCCACGAGCCAGCAGGCACAGGTCGCCGCCGCGCACGGAGTCCGTCGGATCCTGATCGCGAACCAGATCGTCGGAAAGGCGAATGTCGCGGCGGTCGTCGGTCTGCTGGCGATCCCCGACCAGCACGTGATCTGCATCGTTGATTCCGCAGCGGGCGTGGCGTTGCTGGGCGAGGGATGCCGCGCGGCGGGCGTGGTGCTCGATGTGCTGATCGAACTGGCGCCGGAGCCCGATCAGCCCGGGTATCGTGCCGGAGTTCGCGATGAAGCGGGGCTTGCGGAGGTTCTCGCCGCGCTGGATGAATGGCGCGATCATCTGCGGCTCGGCGGCGTGGAATTCTACGAGGGCGTGCTTCCCGACGAAGCGCATGTCCGGCGGTTCGTCCGCCGCGCGGTCGAGGTGACGAAGCGGCTGATCGCGGACGATCGGATCGACCGGACGCCTGCGATCCTGTCGGGCGCGGGTTCCGCCTGGTATGACATCGTTGCCGACGAAACCGCGTCGATGGCGAAGGCGGGTGAGGTCGAGGTCGTGCTGCGCCCGGGCTGCTACATCAGCCATGACGACGGACTGTACCGGGTCGCGCAGGAAGCGATCCTCAAGCGCAACGCCGTCGCCCCGACGTTCGGCGAGGCGTTGTTGCCCGCGCTGCGGATCTGGGCGGTGGTGCAGTCGATCCCCGATCCGACGCGCGCGATCATCGCGATGGGCAAGCGCGACGTGGCGTTCGATGCCGGGCTGCCGCGCCCGGCGACGCTGTTCCGCCCCGACCGCGACGATCGTCCCGCCGAGGCACCCGTCCATTGGGAAGTCACCGGTCTGATGGACCAGCACGCGTATCTGACGATCGCGCCGGGCGACGACATCGCGGTCGGCGACGTGATCGCGTTCGACATCTCGCACCCATGCCTGACCTTCGACAAATGGCGCAAAATTCTCGTGGTCGATGACGATTTCACGGTGCTCGACGTTGTGGAGACATTCTTCTGAAGGCGGGCGGGGGGCGACCCCCGCCCGGTTTCGTCAGGCGCGTGGTGCGGACGGCGGACGATCCGCGACCCCTGCACCGAAGCGCGACGGCTTCGCGCCCATCGTGAACTCGAGCTCCCCGCCGCCAATGATGTCGGCGTGCGCGATCCAGTTCTTCGTCCACGGCTTGCCGTTCCAGCGTACCGACTGAACATAGGGCCGGTCGGGCGCATTGCCGATCGCGCGGACGCGCAAGGTCTTGCCCGCACCGACGCGCAGTTCCGCGGTGTCGAACAGCGGCGATCCCAGCACATAGATCCCCGTCGTGGGGTCGACCGGATAGAAGCCGAGCGACGACAGGATGAACCACGCGCTCATCTGCCCGCAATCGTCGTTGCCGATCACGCCGTCCGGATCGTTCTTGTACATCTCGGCACACAGCCGCCGAACCATCGCCTGCGTCTTCCACGGCGCGCCGACATAGGCATAGAGATAGGCGACGTGGTGCCCGGGTTCGTTCCCGTGTGCATATTGCCCGACCAATCCTGCGATGTCGGGCGGAGCGTTGTCGGGGAGCGTGGAGGGCGCGTTGAAGAAGGAATCAACCTTCGCCTCATACGCCGCGTCGCCGCCCATGTGCGCGATCATGCCGTAGATGTCATGCTGGTTGAGGAACGTCGCCTGCCAGCCGTTGGCCTCGGTATAATCGCGCCAGCGCGGCTGCGGCATGTGACCGAGCGTGACCGGATCATACGCCGCCCACCAGCTTCCATCGGCAAAACGTGGGCGCGCGAACCCGATCTTGGGGTCGATCACGTTGCGCCAGTTGCCGCTGCGCTTGCGCAGGACCGCCGCATCGCTGCGCTCGCCGATTGCGTCGGCCAGTGCCGCCATGGCGTAATCGTCATACGCATATTCCTGCGTACGGCTGACCGACTCCTTGATCTTGTCCGCCGGGATATAGCCGAGCTTCATGTAATGGTCGCGCCCGAGCGTCGCGAGGCTGTCCTTGTAGCTCGCATCGAATGCGCGCTTGCGGATGTTGGGCCAGGCCGCGGCGTAATCGGCCTTGATCCCCTTGGCGTGCGCTTCGGCGAGCACGACGACCGAATGCCAGCCATTCATGCAGCCCGTCTCGAACCCCTGAAGCGGCCAGGTCGGCGGACCGTACGGGCTTTGCTGCGTCTGGCGGATCAGGTCGTGGACGAAGCGTTCGGCCATGTCGGGGCGCACCAGCGTCATCAGCGGATGCAGCGCGCGATACGTGTCCCACAGCGAATAGGCGCTGTACGCACGCTCGCTGGCGGCGAGCGTATGGACTTGCTGCTGGAGCCCCATGTAGCGCCCGTCACGGTCGCTGAACAATGTCGGCCCCATCAGCGTATGGTAGAGTGCGCTCGACAGGATCGTGCGCTGCGCAGGCGTGCCGCCGGACACGCGCAGGATGTCGAGTTCCTTTGCCCAGGTCCGGCGTGCGGCGGTGCTGGCGCGATCGAATGCCCAGCCCGGCGCTTCCGCCAGCGCACCGCGCGCGCCAGCGACGTCGACCCCCGAGATCCCGGTCTTGACGAGGATCGGTGAAGCGCCCGCATCATCGTAGAACAGCGCGACCTTGAGCCGGTGGCCGGTCACGCCCTTCGCACCCGGCGCCACGGGGCGATCGTCGTCGCCATAGAATTGCACGCGGTCCGGCTTGCGCGAAAGCTGCATCGCGAAGTGGATCCGGCGTCCTTCGGCCCAGCGGAAGACCTGCCGGCTGCCGGTCAGCGTCCCATCGTCGCTGAGGGCGAGCGAGGCATCCTCGATCCGGATCAGCTCTGCCTCGGTCTCCTGCTTGCAATGCGTGAAGTCGATCAGGATGTGGCCCGGGCCCTTGGCGAAGGTGTAGCGGTGCAATCCGGTCCGTTCGGTCACGGTCAATTCCGCGACGACACCCGATTCAAGCTTCACGCGGTAATAGCCGGGCTCGGCATGTTCCTCGCTATAGCGTTGGCGATAGCCCGAGGACGGGTTCTCGCGCGATCCGGGGACGAGCTTCAACGGTGCGCGCGTCGGCACGACCAGCACGTCGAGCATGTCGCCGATCCCGGTCCCCGACAGATGGGTATGCGAGAAGCCCATGATCGAACGATCCGACTGGTGATAGCCCGAGCAGGCATCCCAGCCGAAATTGTTGGTGTCGGGGGACAGCTGCACCATTCCGAACGGCATCGTTGCGCCGGGGAAGGTGTGGCCGTGCCCGCCGGTGCCGACGAACAGATTGGGGGCTGTGTTCTTTACCGCCGCCCTGGACGATTGCGCCGAAGCGATGGACGGCAAGGCGGTGCCGAGCGCGGCAAGGGCCGAGCCTGCGAGCAACTGGCGACGGTTGGCGCGGATCAAGCGATACTCTCCTGAATCAGGGACGGTGTGGGGAAAGGGGTTAGAAACGTTCGGCCAGCAAAGCGGGGCGACGCCGCTCGAGATCGAGGATCAGGTCGCCGAACAGACCGTTCGCCCAGGCGAACCACGGGCGCGAGAAGCGCGCGGGATCGTCCTTGTCGAACGATTCATGGATGAAGCCGGTGCCCGCATCGGTCGTCTTCAGCCACTTGAGGCACTGGCGGATCTCGGTATCGTCATCACTGGTCATCGCGCGGACGATGATCGACATCGGCCAGATCATGCCGAGGCCCTTGTGCGGGCCGCCGATCCCGTCGGCGGCGGTGCCGGTGAAGAAATACGGATTGCGCGTGCTCCAGGCAAGCGCGCGGGTGCGGCGATACAGCGGATCGGTCCGCGGGGCGGCGCCCAGCAACGGCAGCGCGGACAGGCTCGGTACATTCGCGTCGTCCATGAAGATCGCATTGCCGAACCCGTCGACCTCGAACGCCCAGACCTTGCTGCCCTTGCCGTCGTCCATCTGGCCATGCGCCTTGAGCGCGGCATCGACTTCGTCCGCCAGCGCGATGCAATCTGCGGCGGCGGCGGTATCGTGGCGCGCCTCGGCGTGGATCTTCGCCAGCATCCGCAGCGCGGCGACCGCGAACAGGTTGGACGGGATCAGGAACGGCAGCGTGCAGGCATCGTCGGACGGCCGGAACATCGAATGGATCAACCCGACCTTGCTCGTCGGTGCGCCGATTCCCTTCAACATCAGCGTCTCGGTCGCATGGCGATTGACGCGCTCGAACTTATACGGTCCGTCGTCCGTCTTGCGCTGCTGTTCGCGCATCGTCGCGACGGCGCGCGCCATCGCCTTTGCCCACAAGCCATCGAACGGAACGGTGTCCTTCGTCTCGCTCCAATAGGCGTGCGCCAGCCGCATCGGATAGCAGAGCGAATCGAGTTCCCACTTCCGCTCGGCGACGCCCGGCCGCATCTCGGTCATGTCGGTGATCGCGCCGAGGTTCGACTTGGCGGTGGGGTCCGCCATGAACGCATTGGCGTAGGAGTCGATCAGGATGCAGCGTGCCTGCCGCTGGATCACACCCTGGAACAGCCGGCGCAGGGCAGGGTCCTGGCGACACAGATGGACGTAGGTCTGGAGCTGCGCCGAACTGTCGCGCAGCCACATAGCCTCGATGTCGCCGGTGATGACGAACGTGTCGGGCTTGCCGTCGATGGTGCTGGTGAAGACGGTGGTGTCGAGCGTGTTCGGGTAGCAATTCTCGAACAATTGCGCGAGGCCGGGGTCCGCGATGCGCGCCTTGACCCGGCTGATCTCGCGTTCGACCGCGGGGCTGACGAAACGTCGCTGGTTGCGCGGGGGACGTCGGCTGGCCATCGCTTCGCCCGGCGCGAGGGTGGCGGCAAAAGTGGTTCCGGGGAAGGCAAGGAGCGAAGCGGTGCTGGCCCCAGCGATCAGCAGATCGCGGCGACCGAGCGAAGCGGACGGACGATCAGTCATGCCGACGTGCCGATGGCATCAATACCATTGCTGTCAGGCCTGATGGAATTGGCGTGCGAACCGCCACGATCTTTCTCCCGATCCACTTGGCGCATTCCTGCGACCAATGCGGCGTATCTTGTTGTTATGGCGAGCAGGTCAGTCGCCTGCCGTTGAAGCAATCGAAAGCTAAGGCAGGGGCGCGGCCCGAGCAAGCAATTTAATAAATTTAATTTTGTTACTTCCCAGCGGTACGGTCGCGCGTGACACCGCCCCATGCCCGCGGGTACGAGATTGCGAATGGGGCGGATGACGGGTTACCCATGATCCTTATGCCCATCGTTGAAAGGCAGGATGATGACCGTTGAACCCGTTCGAGAGCCACGCGGTGCGCGGTTGGCCGTGTCCCTGTCGGGCACCAATCTCGCGCGTGCCAGCGACTATAACCAGCGCGTCGTCCTTCAGGTCATCCGCAACAGCGAGGAAACCACGCGGGTCGACCTGTGCCGCACGACCGGGCTGACCGCGCCGACGATCGCCAACATCACGCGCCGGTTGATGGATGCGGGGCTGGTCAAGGAGATCGGTCGTCTGCAGGGGCCGCGGGGGCAACCCGCGATCCGCCTTACGATCGAGCCGCTGGGGTGTGTCGCGATCGGCCTCAACATCGATCGCGATCATTTGACACTGGTCGCGCTGGATCTGGCCGGGCAGGTCCGTGCGCGGATCGCCAATGATATCCCGTTCGCGCTTCCCGCGGATGTGGTCGCCTTCGTAACCGCGTCGCTCGATCCATTGCTGGCCGAGGCGAAGGTCGGACGCGACCGCGTCCTCGGGGTCGGGGTCGCGGTGCCGGACGATCTGGGCAACATCGCGCTCCCCGGTCGCCCGGAGCGGTACAGCGATTGGGTCAACCTATCGATCCCGGATCTGTTGTCCCCCGTGCTGCCGTGGCCGGTGCTCGTCGACAATGACGCGGCGGCGGCGGCAATCGGGGAGGCGCAGTCGGGTATGGGCCGTTCGGAGCCGAGCTTTTTCTACATCCTGATCAATTCCGGGCTCGGCGGCGGATTGATGATCGATCGCCATTATGTCGAGGGCGCGAACCGGCGCAGCGCGGAACTGGGGCTGCTTCCCGATCCGACCAGCGCGGTCGCTGGCGCGGTGGTCCAGGATATCGTCTCGCTGTCAGCGTTGATGCAGGCGCTGGAAACGGCAGGCATCCGCGTTGCCAGCCCGGCGGACATCGATGCGAGCGACCCGGCGGTACGCGACGTTCTGGATCGCTGGGTCGATGCGGCATCGCGTGCGTTGATCGCGCCGCTCGTCAGCATCAATTGCCTGATCGACCCGCATACCATCATCATCGGCGGGCGCCTGTCCGAGCCGCTGGTGGATGCGCTGATCGAGCGGCTCCACGTGCTGCTCGGCGAGATGCCATTGCCGACGATGGCCCCGATCGTGCGGGCTGCGCTGGGCGGTGACGCGCCGGTCATCGGCGCCGCGCTGTTGCCTTTCCTCGACCAGTTGCTGCCCTCGGATGCGGCTCTGATGCAGGTCGGGCGGGGCGTCTAGCAGCGGCGTCGGCCGCTCAGTGGGCGGGGGCCTTCTTTCCGAACAACGCCATCACGCGCGGCACGATCAGCGCGAGAACGCCGCCTGCGACGAGCCCGACCAAGGCCGATGCGAGCGCGAAACCGAACCAGTGGCCGACACCGGGAGCGAAGGGCAGCAGGCGGGCAAAGAACGCTGCAATACCCTCAGCGACGTGCGGGATCGTGACGAGGTGGAACTCTTCCAGTCCGTGCACCAGGATTCCCCCGCCGACCCACAGCATCGCGACCGTCCCGATCTTTGCCAGCGCGCCGAGCACGACCGGCATCGCCGCGACCATCCCGCGCCCGATCGCGCGCGAAGTGGCGTTCGAGCGCTGCGCCAGGTGAAGGCCTATATCGTCCATCTTCACGATCAGCCCGACCACGCCGTAGACCCCGGCGGTGATCAGCAGCGACACTGCGATCAGCGCCGCCGCCTGCGTCAGGATCGGCTGGTCCGACACTTCGGACAAGGCGATCGCCATGATTTCGGCGGACAGGATCAGGTCGGTGCGGACCGCCCCAGCGACCTTGGTGTTCTCGATCGCCGTGGCGTCCTGCCCTTCCAGCGCGGCGTCTTCGGCATGCGCATCGTGGCCGAGCAGCGCACCGAGGATCTTCTCCGCGCCTTCGAAGGCGAGATACAGGCCGCCGACCATCAGGATCGGCGTGATGATCCACGGCAGGAACGCGCTGAACAACAACGCAGCCGGCAACAGGAACAGCAATTTGTTGCGCAGCGACCCCTTGGCGATCCGCCAGATGATCGGAAGCTCGCGCGCCGGGGTCAGCCCGGAGACGTATTTCGGCGTGACCGCGGCATCGTCCACCACCACGCCGACTGCCTTGGACGATGCCTTGAACGAAGCGGCCGCGACATCGTCAACCGACGCGGCGGCAAGGCGCGCGATCGCAGCGACGTCGTCGAGCAGGGCGACCAGACCAGAGGGCATGTGAAGGCTTTCGATTGGACGAGACGGGCGCCGGGACGTCCGGTCTCAAGGGAACACCGCTGCCTGCTTATCGATCCGTACGGACCGTGCAACACTCCGTCAGGATGGGCGATGCAGCAGCGTTGGAAATGGGATACAATCGATACAGGCCGTCATGGCCGGGGGAGAAGACGATGCGGACGATGTGGACGGGTCTTGTTGCAACAGGGTTGATCGCGGGGGCCGTGGTATCGGTTAACGCCAATGCCGCGTCGGTGGCGGTCGCGTCGAAGCACAATCCCAAGGAGACGCAACGCGCGGTCGCCAAGGCCCTGGCCGATCCGGCGCGCGCCGATGCGCAGGGCGACGATGCGCGGCGCAAGGCGGCGGACGTGCTTGCGTTCGCGGGCGTCGGGCCGGGGGACGAGGTGGTCGATTTCTTCCCGGGCGCCGGATATTGGACGCGGATCCTGTCGGGCACGGTGGGCAAGGCCGGGCATGTCTATGCGATCTGGCCCGCGGCGGGTGCCAAATATGCCGAGAAAACGCTTCCCGCGCTGGAGGCACGGCATCTCTCGAACACCTCGCTGACGGTCATGTCGGGACCGAGCATCCGCGCGTCCGAGCCGGTCGACCTGTTCTGGACGGTGCAGAACTATCACGACGTCGCCAATACGCCTGCGGGCGAAGCGGCGATCGATGCGTTCAACAAGCAGGTGTTCGCGGCGCTCAAGCCCGGCGGCACCTATGTCGTGATCGACCATGCCGACGTGCCCGGCAGCGGGCTCGCGGGGACGTCGACTAAACACCGGATCGATCCCGCCGCGGTCAAGGCGGAGGTCGTCAAGGCGGGCTTCGTGTTCGACGGCGAAAGCGATGCGCTGCGCAACCCAGCCGATGACCATAATGCGGCGGTGTTCGATCCGGCGATCCGCGGAAAGACCGATCAGTTCGTCTATCGTTTCCGCAAACCGCGCTAAAGCCGGTCCGGACTGCGCGATCCCGCCGTGGCCGTCAGGCGGCGACGGCGTGGTCGTCCTGCAGAAACGACACGAACCGATCGGTCGACCGCAGCAGGTCGCGCGCGCTGACGGCGAGTTCGCCCGCGCTTTTGCTGACGTCGGCAGAGAGCGACGATGCGGTGCCCCCGGCGCGGGCGACGTCGGTGATCCGCCGTTCGACCTCGTCCGCGGTCGATGCCGCGCGGTCAGCGCCGGCGTCGACGTCTTCTGCCGTGGAGCGCTGTTCGGCGACCGCCGTCGCGATCCCGGATGCCGCCAGCGAGACCTGCCGGATCGCGCCGTTGACGCTGTTGAGCTTGGTGCTGGTATCCGCGACGCCCTCGCGAATGCCGGAAATGAGGTTGCCGATGCGGTCGCTTGCACGCGTCGTATCGGCGGACAGCGCCTTCACTTCGCCCGCGACAACCGCGAAGCCGCGGCCCGCGTCGCCAGCGCGTGCGGCCTCGATCGTCGCGTTGAGCGCGAGCAAATTGGTCTTCGCCGCGATCTTGCGGATGTCGTCGAGGAAGCCTTCGATCTGGACCGCGTGCCCCTCCAGCATCGCGACGGTCTCGACGCTTCGCTTGGCCTCCGCGCTGGCGGTCTCGGTCAGGACCGACTGACGATCCGCGGCAATCGCGATGGTCTGGACGGATTGCGACAACGTGCGGATCGACGCCGCGACCTGTGCGATGTCCACCGCCGCGCGCCCGGCCCCCGCCGCGGCTTCGTCCGCATCGTGCGTCGTGCTGTCGGTCAGATCCTCGAGCTTTACCGCCGACTGTTCGAGCCGCTGGGTCGAATCGCCGATCATTTTAATGACGGACGTTACCGACCGCTCGAATTCGTTCGCGATGGTGACGAGTTCGGCGCGGCGTTCCTGCGCGGTGCGGCGCGCCTCTTCTTCACGGTGCTGGCGTTCGCGGGCGGCGTCGGCGGCGGCGAAGCGCGCTTGCTGCATTGCGTGTTCGGTCTGGCGCTGGCCATCCTCGGCAGTCCTGGCCAGTTCTCGCGCGCGCTGGAGCGCTGCCTGTTGCCCGAGGATTAGCCGTTCGAGCTGGATCGTCAGCGCGGCGAGAACGCCGAATTGCAGGCCGACCGCGACGACGTGAAACAGGATCCGCCCGATATTGCCCGTCCCCGAAAACACATATTGCGGCGCAAGCCATTCCAGCGACACGTGGTGCAGCGCGGCCAGCACCGTCGCGAGTGCAATCGGGCGCCAGTCGGCCAGAATGACCAACGCCGCCATGCCGACAAAGAAATACATGTGCGCGTCCATCTGCCAGGCATGGCCCTTCAGCAGGAAGACGAGCATCGCGGGAAGGATCGCCGCGGTCGACCCCATCAGTGTCCGCGCCGGTGCATCATATCGCCCCCGCAGAGCGACCAGTGTCGGGGCGATATTGATCGCCACGCCGATGACGATCAGCGGCAACCCGGCTCCCGCGCCGAGCGCGCTATTGCCGATCAGCAGCAGGGCAAGCGAGATCCACCCGATCAAGGCCCAGATCCGCACGCCACGGCGCCGCATGGTATCGAGCGGATTGCCGGGGATGGCATCGCCGGTGAAGGTCGAGAGCCTGGTCATCATCGTGGACAAGCGGTTCATGCCAAGGTCTCCAGAGCGCTCGCGTCACCACACCCTGTCGGCAGGCTGGCGAGGATCAGCACGTCGCCGGTCGGAATGTGACGGGCAATTTGCGCGCGATTGCCGACCACCACGAGCGAGCCGGGAAACGGCCCCTTGCCCAGCAGCATTGCGCCACCCGCGCGCGCAAGCGTTGCGACCGACGCGACGTTTTGATGAAGCGGCACCAGCATCATCGCACCCGATCGAGGCGGCCACAACGCCATGCCGAGCAGCGATGCGCTAATCGCCGTCACGTGAAGGGAAAGGACAATGGCGGTCGAGGAATGGCGCATCCGACCGAATTACGGTGTCGCGGTTAATAGCAGGTAAGTCAGGCGGCAACATCGCCTGAGACTTTAGTTGGAGCGCCGCCGCTCTTTTCGATTCGTCAGTCGCGCGTCGCGCGCAAGGTCGCGCGGACGCCTGTGCCGATGCTGTCATATTCGACGATCGTCTGCAGGCTCTGCGCCATCGCGCGGATGAGCTTGGTCCCGACGCCCGTGCCTTGCGGCGTGGCGTCTGGCCCCATGCCAACCCCGTCGTCTTCCACGGCGAGCCAGAAATGCGCCTCGCCATCCCCCCGAAGCGATACGCGGACTTCGCCGCCACCGGTTGGATAGGCATATTTGCACGCATTGCTGACGAGTTCGGTGACGATCACACCGAGCGACACCGCACGATCGGTGGCAAGTCGGATCGGTTCCGCAAACAGCGACAGCACGCGCGGTGCGGTCGGCGTTGACCAGGTTTCGCCAAGTTCGTCGACCAGCGCCTTCAGATATTCACGCATGTCGACCTGTTCGACATCGTTGCTGGTGTAGAGGCGGCGGTGGACCTGCGCGATCGCGGCGATCCGGCGCTGCGTA
Organism: Sphingomonas sp. FW306-05-A; assembly: GCF_058782275.1. Classification (NCBI taxonomy): domain Bacteria; kingdom Pseudomonadati; phylum Pseudomonadota; class Alphaproteobacteria; order Sphingomonadales; family Sphingomonadaceae; genus Sphingomonas; species Sphingomonas sp. FW306-05-A. Next base: position 1,049,661 of record NZ_JBYSXN010000002.1, on the reverse strand, counting down.
TCCTCCAGCGCGAGACGCGCACCGTCATCCTGCAAGGCAGCGGATTGCATCCGCACCATCGCAGACACGATCTGCAGACTGTTGGCGACGCGGTGGTTGACCTCGCGCAGCAGCGCCTCGAGCCGCGCGTTGCTCGCGCGCAACTGGTCCTCGGCCGCGGCCTTGTCACGCTCGAGCGCAGCGCGTTCGAGCACCTGTTCGAACGCGCTCGCCAGCAAGTCGAAGAAGTCGCTACCGATCGTCTTGACGACATAGTCGGACGCGCCTGCCTTGAGCGCGGCGACCGCGATGCGGCCTTCCTCCGATCCGGTGACGTACACCACCGGCGGCGAGACCGGTAGTTTGCGGATCGCCTCCAGCGTCTCGATCCCGTCCATGCCCGGCATGTAATGGTCGACTGCGATCAGATCGAAGGCGTGTTGCTGTGCGAGGGCAAGCCCTTCGGCACCGCCTTCGGCAACGGTCACGATGAAGCCATGTCGCGACAAGGACCGCGCCGCGAGCCGGCGCAGGCCCGCGTCGTCATCGATGTAAAGGACCGCCGGTCCGGTGCCAGGTTCGGCGGTTGCGATCACCCGTGGCCCTCGGCGTCGGGAACCTGGATCACCGACAGGAACAGGCCGAGCTGGCGGATCGCCTGGGCAAAGCTCTCGTAATTGACCGGCTTGGTGATGTAGACGTTACAGCCCAGATCATAGCAGCGCTGGATCTCGACCTTGTCGTCGGTGGTGGTGAGCACCACGACGGGGGTGCGCTTGAGCGGACCGTCCGACCCCTTGATTCGCGCGAGAATGTCGATCCCGCCCATGTCGGGCAGGTTGAGATCGAGCAGCACCAGCGCCGGGCCACCGCGCCCCGGGCCCTTGTCGGCGTTGAACAGATATTCGAGCGCGCTGGTGCCGTCGGTGAAATGCTGAATTTCGTTCAGGATGCCGGCACGGCGGATGTTCTTCTCGATCAACCGGGCGTGACCTTCGTCATCCTCGATCATGATGATGCTGACGGTCTGGTGGTCGGTCATGTCAACGTCCTCGGGTGTCGGTCTTGGGTTCGGCATAGGTTGCCGGCAGTGTCAGGCGGAAGGTTGCACCACGTCCCAATTCGGACGCGACGTCGATCACCCCGCCGAGGCGATACGCCAACGCACGGACATGCGCGAGTCCGATCCCTTCACCGGGCTGGTCCTGCGTCCCGGAGCGGCGGAACAGGTCGAAGACGCGGCTGTGGTCCGACGGGGCAATGCCGCGGCCATTGTCCTCGATCTCATAGTGAATGCGCTTGCCGTCACGCTTCCCGCGCACGACGATCCGGCCCGGGCGCTTGGGATCGAGATATTTCACCGCATTTTCGATCAGGTTGGAGAAGATCTGCTCTACCGCCAATCGGTCGCTGACCAGATCCGGCAGCGGTTGCTCGATCGTCAGGATCGTGTCGCGTTGTTCCATCTGCTGAGTCAGGCTCGCGCCGATCCCGTCGATCAGCGTCGTCATGTCGAGCTGTTCGGCGGCAATCACGCGGCGGCCCTGGCGCGACAGCTTGAGGATCGCGTTGATCAGACGGTCCATCTTCTGCGTCGAGGTGCGGATGAAACGAATCGCCTCGGGCAGATCCTCGCGGGCGGCAAAGCGGACGTCCTCGGTGACGAGCTCGGGAGCGCGTTCCTCGGCGCGATCGATCAGTTCGCCGATCGTGCCCGTCGCCGCCTCGAGTTCAGCCGTGAACCCCATGACGTTGACCAGCGGACTTCTGAGGTCGTGGCTGACGATGTACGCGAAACGCTGAATCTCTTCGTTCGCGCGGCTCAGGTCGGCGGTGCGTTCCTCGACCAGATCCTCGAGCGTATCGGCAAAATCGCGGATCGCGTCGCGCGACGTGGCCAGCTCGCGTGTGTAGCGCAACAGCGTCACGAGCGTGATGATCGCGACCAGGACCAGCAGCAGGCCGGCACAGATCAACGTGATGTAGAAGACCCGGACGCTCGCCTGCTGTGCGGCATCACGGATCGCCAGCAAGCGCTGTTCTTCCGCAATCATCCCGTCTGCGAGCGTCCGTACCGCGCGCATCCGGCGGATACTCGTCTCCTGCTGAAACTGGACGAGCGCTGCCGACTGGTCGCCGCGCACCGACAGGCTGATCGTGCGCTCACGGTGCTGCTCAAGATCGGCGATCTGCCGGCGCAGCGTGGCGACCTTGGACTGTTGTCCCGGGTTGTCTGCGGTAAGCGTAGCGATCCGCCCGATCGCGCCGGGGAGGGCGGCCATGACGGTGCGATAGGATTGCAGATACGCCGTGTCGCCGGTCAGCAGGAACCCGCGTCGGGCCGTCTCGCTCTGCTCGATCAGCACGCGCGCGCGGTTGATCGCGATCTCGACCTGATAGGTGTGGCCGACATCGGCGGTGTGCTGCTCATTCTGAGCGGTTGACCATGCCGCGGCGACTCCGGCGACGATCAATGCGAAGAACCCCAGCGCCATGCAGGTCACCAGGAAACGGCCCATGCGCCCTTCACTGACGCTGAAACCGGGAAGCAACCGCCTGTACATGCGGTCGTCCTTACGCATCGGCAACGATAAACACCAGTACCGCCGCACTAACGCCGATCAAGCAACTTGTGGCTTTAGAGCAACTTCCCTTGCGGAGAAGGTCGACCCACGACACCACCGCCACGCCGCCGGGCTAGCTCGGTCTCGGCGGTGAAGCGAACGTCCATGTCGCGGTCGCCCAGCATGATCGAAAGCGAATCGTCGCTGATCTCCTGCCAGCTCTTGCCGCGATCCGGCCCGGGGCGAATCACGCGCGGTAACAGGCCAGGGACCGCCGACCAGGCGAGCAGTTGCTCGGGGCCGACCTCATTGAGCATGTCGCGCAGGTGGAACGCGGTGACATAGGCGTCGGGGAAGGCCCGATGCGCGGGCAGGCCGCGTTCATGGATCATCCCTTCGGGTTTGCGCCAGTAGCGTAGCATCTGGTTGGAGAAGCTCGGCGTGTCGGGCCACAGCCGCAGCGCGCATTTCCAAGTGCAGATCCACGGCGCGCCGCGCGTCAGCGGGGTCGTGCAGAACTTCTGTTCGTAATCCGCGCGGTGCGCCGCGAGCGCGATCCGGCGTGGATAGGGATCGAGCACCCCGCGCGCGACGTCATGCCAGAACGGTGCGTCGGCGACCTGTTCGTCGAGGATGTGGTGGATCGCCTGCGTCAGCGGCGGGATCGGGCGACCGGGGTTGACGAGGCGCGCGCCGCCTTCGCCTTCGATCTCCCAGCGGCCGTCCTTCTGGAGCGCGACGTCCTGCCAGCCGATTTCGCACACGCCGTGGATCGGCGGGCCTTCGCCGGTGGTCTCTAGGTCGATGACGCGGATGATCTGGGGAGCGGGGGGAGGCATTGCGCCTAAGTGGCGTGTTTAGCCGAGGATTGCGAGGGGCGTATCCGTCACCCCGGGACGAACCCGGGGTGACGGTCCAACGCTTAGTGCGCTGCCTGCGGGCCGCGCTGCAGGCCGCTCTTCTCGAGCTGGTCGTCAATCATCGCGAGCAGGCGGTCGAGCGCAGGCTGGTCCTTGGCCTCGGCGCGGGCAACGAGCACGTCCTGCGTGTTCGATGCACGGAGCAGCCACCAGCCGTCGGGCGTGTTGACGCGCGCGCCGTCGGTGCGGTCGACTTCGGCACCGTCGGCCTCGAGCCGCGCGAGCACTTCCTCGACCACCGCGAACTTCCGGCTCTCGTCGACCTGGAACCGCATTTCCGGCGTGTTGACCAGCGCGGGCATCGCACCGCGCAGTTCGGTGACCGACTTGCCGATCATGTGCGCCGCACGGATGAAACGGACGGCGGCGTATTGCGCGTCGTCGAACCCGTAATATTCATGCGCGAAGAAGATGTGGCCGCTCATCTCGCCCGCGAGCGGGCTGTTGGTTTCCTTCATCTTCATCTTGATCAGGCTGTGCCCGGTCTTCCACATCAGCGGCTTGCCACCCAGTTCCTCGACGCGGTCGTAAAGCATCTGCGACGCCTTGACGTCGGCGATGATCGTCGCGCCCGGAAGCTCCTTTAGGACAGGTTCGGCGAGAATGGAGAGGATCTGGTCGCCCCAGATCACGCGGCCTTCGCCATCGATCGCGCCGATCCGGTCGCCGTCGCCATCGAAGGCCAAACCGAAATCGAGGTTCTTCTCCGCGACGAGCCGCTTGAGATCGACCAGATTGGCTTCATCGGTAGGATCGGGATGATGGTTGGGAAAATTGCCGTCGACATCGGTGAACAGCAGGTGATGCTCACCTGGCAGGAACTTGACGAGCTTCTCGATGATCGGGCCCGAGACGCCGTTACCGGCGTCCCAACCGATCTTGTAGGTGCCGCCCGCGAAACCCGCGACCAGGCGACCGACATATTCGTCCTCGATATCGGCGGTCGAGACGGTACCCTCGCCGGTTTCCCAATCGCCCTCGGCGGCCATCCGGCCGAGCTCCTGAATGTCCGCGCCAAAGAACGGCTTGTGCTGGAGCACCATCTTGAAGCCGTTGTAGTCGGAGGGATTATGGCTGCCGGTTATCTCGATGCCGCCATCCACTTCTAGCGTGGCTTCGGCGTAATAGAGCATCGGGGTCGGCCCCATGCCGATCCGCACCACGTCGACGCCCGATGCGGTGAGGCCGCCGATCAGGGCCGCCTCGAGTTCGGGCGAGGACAGGCGACCGTCATAGCCGACCGCAACCCGCGTGCCGCCCGCGCGCCGAACGCGCGTGCCGAAGCCGCGACCGATCGCGTCCGCATCGGCGGTGCCGAGCGTTTTGCCGACGATGCCGCGGATGTCATATTCGCGGAGCGAAGTCGGGTCGAAACGATGGGTCATGTTTGTCCTCCTGGGGTCTGTGCACGGGTCAATCGACCAAACGTGCGAAAGTTCAAAGACTATGGTTTGAGCAATGTGTCGCGTGCCGCGTTGATGCGGCGGGTGAGTTCCGCAGATCCGCCCTTGTCGGGATGCAGCGCGGTGACAAGACGGCGATGTGCCGCGCGGATATCGGCGGCATTCGCGCGCGGACCGACTCCCAGCACCGCGCGCGCCTCGGTCTCCTCGGGAGGCTGGATCCGCGTCGCCTTGGGTTTGGGGCGCAGCAGCAACCAAACACCCACGATCAGCGCGATGAAGAGGAGAACCTTCGTCATCACGCGACCTGCGGCAACACGGCTTCGGGCAGCGCGAGCGCGCCCATCATCTCGCGAAGCTCCTGGCGCGCGGCGACATGCGCCAGCCCCATCGCGCCGAATTCGCCCGCGTCGAGCATCGTGAGTCCGGCGGGGAACAGCTCACGGTAGATCACGCGCTCGCCCAGTCCCGGCACGATGCGGAACCCCACGCGCTTGGCGAGTTGGTCGAGCGCATCGGACACGCGGCGCATGTTGCGTGCCTCGATATGCTGGACGCGGTTGCGCAGCACGACCCAGTCGATCGTCGAGCCATCCGCACGCGCACGCGCCTTGCGGGCGTCCCAGATCATCTCGGCGTAAAAGCTCGGGCGTGTGACCTGGTAGGTTTCGGGGTGGACCTGCCCGATCAGGTCGAAGTCGACGAAACTGTCGTTCATCGGCGTCACCAGCGTGTCGGCGCGCGCGGCCGACAGACGCCCGAACCGGTCGTCACGGCCCGGCGTGTCGATGACCAAGAAGTCGGTATCGTGCGCGAGATCGGCGAACAGCTCCTCGAACCGTGCGTCCGTCTCCCCGTCGTGCGTCGCGTGGCGCGGGATCGGCAAAGCGCGCCCGGTACGCTGGACCGTGGCGGCGCGATTGTCGAAATAGCGCCCCATCGTGCGCTGGCGATGGTCGAGATCGAAGGCGGCAACCTTGGCCCCACGCGCCGCCAGGGCGATCGCCACATGCACCGCGGTCGTCGATTTGCCGGTGCCGCCCTTTTCGTTGGCGAAAACGATAATGTGTGGTTTTCGCGCAGCACTTGCCAACGGGATGGTATCCTACGTCTTGTTCGGTCGGGCCCGCCCCCATAGAAGGCCGTTCCGTCCTTACCGAAGGCCCAACCCGCGTGCAAACCATCCGTACACTCGAAGCGCTTCGCGCCGCGATCGCCGACTTCCGCAGTGCCGGATCAGACATCGCACTGGTCCCGACGATGGGAGCACTGCACCCCGGCCACATCGCGCTGATCGAGACCGCGCGGCGGCAGGGGCGCAAGGTGGTCGCGTCGATCTTCGTCAATCCCAAGCAGTTCGGTCCCAATGAGGATCTCGCGCGCTACCCCCGGCGCGAGGCGGCGGACGCGCGGATGCTGACCGAGGCGGGGTGCGACCTGCTGTGGTTGCCCCCGGTGGACGTGATGTATCCCGCGGGCTTTGCAACGAACATTTCGGTGGCAGGGGTCAGCGAAGGACTCGATGGCGCGGCTCGGCCAGGCCATTTCGACGGCGTCGCGACGGTGGTGGCCAAGCTGTTCAACCAGGTGCGCCCGGACATTGCGCTATTCGGCGAGAAGGATTTCCAGCAACTCGCGGTGATTCGCCGCATGGTCGCGGACTTGGATTTCGGGATCGAAATCGAAGGTGTGCCGACCCAGCGCGATGATGACGGCCTCGCGCTGTCATCGCGCAACGTCTATCTCGACGACGAACAGCGCGCAGCGGCAGTGGCGCTACCCCGCGCCTTGGGAGAGGCCGCGCGGGCCATTCTGCGCGGCGACGCGCCGGACGATGTCCTGGCATCGGCACGGGACTCGCTGACGACCGCCGGTTTTGTGGTCGATTACGTCGAACTGGTCGATGCAGCGACCTTGGCCGCGGATACGGATCCGTCCCGCCCACGCCGGTTGCTTGCGGCGGCGCGGCTCGGGACCACGCGTCTGATCGACAATCTCGACGTACCGGCTACCGTCTAACCCATTGGTCGTACGCCTAAAGTTCAATGTCGCCGTTAACCTTTATTTGACTCGGTCCGACGCAATGTCGGCCGCAGAGAATGGTTAACCGGGACGGATCGACATGGGCACGAGCCTGAAAAATGCGCAATTTCTGATCGACAGTCGTTTGGCGGAAGCGGCGTGCGGCGATGCCGATGCCTGCTACGAACTCGGCATGGTGTATTCGAGCGGCGCGGCGGGGATCGCCGTCGATCTGATCGAGGCGCACAAATGGTTCAATCTGGCGGCGGTGGCCGGTAGCGAGGCTGGTATGGTCAGCCGTGGCGAGATCGCCGAGGACATGACCGCGCGCGAGATCGCGACGGCTCAGGGTGCGGCCCGCGCCTGGCTGCGCGCGACACAGCGTCGCGCCGCCTGAAACGCCGTCGTGCAGGTGCGAGAACGGCGCCTGTGCGCGGACTATTCTGCACCGGGGATCGACCCGGTCTTGCAGGAGTTGGGCCTTACGATAGCGAGAACGTGTCGAGGTCCGCCATGAAGGCGGAACCCCGTCGCGGGATCCCGTAACGGTCGCTTCGGCGGGTCGCAGAGAAAGTCAGGCCATTGAGCGTCCGAAGTATCGCGAAGGGAATCGGCACGGCGCTGCTTTGGGTGGTGGTCGTCCTGTGTCTGCTGATCACGATCGTCCCGCGCTTTCTCGACGCACGCTACTACAGTGGGCTACCCGGCGGCCATTTCGACGGGCAACGGTTCTTCAATCCTGACGGCGAGCAGGATGACTTGGCGGGCACGGGCGGCAATCGCGGCAGCTTCCTGTTGCGCTATCTCACCCGCAGCGACGGGCGTCCGGCATGGCCCGATCACGTCCCGGTCCACGCCATTGCTCCGCCCGCGCGGGTGGATGGTCAATCGATGACGGCGACTTGGGTCGGGCACGCCACGGTGCTCGTGCAGACGCAAGGGCTCAATATCCTGACCGACCCGGTGTGGAGCCGGACGTCCGGACCGCTTGGGGTTGGGCCTGCCCGCGTTGCGGAGCCAGGTATCGCGTTCGAAAAGCTTCCGAAGATCGATGTCGTGCTGATTAGCCACAACCATTACGATCATCTCGATCTGGAAACGTTGCGGCGGCTGTGGAAGCGTGACCATCCGTTGATCGTCACCAGCCTGGGCAATGACAGTGTCATCGCGCAAGCCGGGGTTCCGTCGCATGCACTCGACTGGGGTGGCCGGATTTCCGTCAAGCCGAACGTTGAGGTCGTCGTCACGCGCAACCACCATTGGGGCAGCCGCTGGTTCACCGACCGCAACCGGGCCTTGTGGTCGAGCTTCGTCGTGCGGCTGCCGGGCGGCAACGTGTTCTTTGCAGGCGATACCGGGCCAGGCGATCTGACCTGGGCGGATTCGGCGGCGAGCTATGGTCCCGTCAGGCTGGCGCTAATCCCGATTGGCGCGTTCCGCTTCGTGCCCGGCCAGATGGTGTCGGGGAGCCATATCGGACCGATCGATGCCGCAGAAGTCTATCGCCGGCTGGGCGCATCGACCGGGATCGGCATCCACTGGGGGACGTTCCATCTGTCGGCGGAAGCGTACGACACGCCGCCGCGGTTACTGGCGGCAGTCAATCGCGTTGCAGGGCTGCGCGGGTTCGGGACTGTCGCGTTGGGAAACCCGAGCGTCATTCCACCCTATGTCGCACGCACGCGTCCCGCACCGATTGACCGGATCGAGATCGTCGGACGGTTGCCTGCTGCGGCGCGCACATTGCCCTAGCGAGATGTCGTCCCGGCGTGAGAAGCCGTGCCCCAACCCGTCCGGCGCTAGCGCTTCGCCGCTGGCGTTGTCGCGGGGGTTGCGGGCGGGGTGATGTCGCCGGGCTTGCATGGCCCGCTTCGGATCGCATGGACGCGCATTTCCATGACGCCTTCCTTGGCGCCCTTCGCGGTGAAGCCCTCGGACTTCATCGTCAGGTCGCGGTCCCCGGTTGCGTTGGTGCCCGTCACGTTGAGTTTGACCACGCCGCCACCGGGTTGCGGGCAAGCCGCACTGAGGCCGATGGTTGCGCCGGTGTCGTCATGCTTGTCGACCGTGCAATTCTGGCCGCGCGTGCCGATCTGCTGCATCGTTTCGGCCAGATTTTCTTTCGCGGCGGCGTCTGGCGTCAGGCACATCGACATGCCCGCCATCGCATCGAACATCGCTTGCATCTGCGCCTTGACCTGCGGGGTCGCGCCCTTGCCCTCCAGTTGCAGGATTTCGACCTTCTGCGTCCAGCTTCCCGGCTCGCGTTTGATGACTTGCTCGGGGGAGCAAGCGACGATCGTCAGTATCGGCAGAATTAGGCCAAGCTGCGCGATGCGATGAAACGCCATGATCTTTAACCCCGATTGACCCGCAACCGAGGCGTCGGGCACGATTGTCTGTTGCCGCATCCCTTCCCATATTGCTGCGTGATGGCAATCCAGATTCGCACCACGCTCGATGAACCCGAAACCGGGGTCAGCTTCGTCCCCCACCGCCCGGCGCGTCCGCCCAAGGCGGAAGGGGGCAAAAGGTTCAAGCTCGTCTCGGACTATACCGCGGCGGGCGACCAGCCGACCGCGATCGCCGAGCTCGTCGCGCAGACCGAGGCGGGCGAGCGCGACCAGGTGCTGCTGGGCGTGACGGGTTCGGGCAAGACCTTCACGATGGCGAAGGTGATCGAAGCGGTGCAGCGCCCCGCACTGATTCTTGCGCCGAACAAGATCCTTGCTGCACAGCTTTATGGGGAAATGAAGTCGTTCTTCCCCGAGAATGCGGTCGAGTATTTCGTCAGTTATTACGATTACTACCAGCCCGAGGCCTATGTCGCGCGGTCGGACACGTACATCGAGAAGGAAAGTTCGACCAACGAGGCGATCGACCGGATGCGCCACGCCGCGACCCGATCGCTGCTCGAACGCGACGATGTGATCATCGTCGCGTCGGTGTCGTGCCTGTACGGCATCGGCTCGGTCGAGACCTATTCGGCGATGATCTTCGACCTCAAGAAGGGCCAGACCGTCGACCAGCGCGAGATCGTCCGCAAGCTCGTCGCGCTCCAGTACAAGCGCAACGACGCGGCGTTCCAGCGCGGCAATTTCCGCGTGCGCGGCGATGCGCTCGAGATCTTCCCGTCGCATTATGACGATACCGCATGGCGCGTGTCGTTCTTCGGTGACGAGATCGAGGATATCGTCGAGTTCGATCCGCTGACCGGCAAGAAGGTCGCGAGCCTCGGTTATATCCGGATCTACGCCAATTCGCACTATGTGACGCCGGGGCCGACGCTCAAGCAGGCGATGGAGGCGATCAAGTTCGAGCTGTCCGAGCGGCTCAAGGAACTGGTGCCTGAGGGCAAATTGCTCGAGGCGCAGCGGTTGGAGCAGCGCACCAATTTCGACCTCGAAATGATCGCGGCCACGGGCTCCTGCGCGGGGATCGAGAATTACTCGCGCTTCCTGACCGGACGGATGCCGGGCGAGCCGCCCCCCACGCTGTTCGAATATCTGCCCGAGAATTCGCTGCTGTTCGTCGATGAGAGCCATCAGACGATCGGCCAGATCAACGGCATGTCGCGCGGCGATCACCGTCGCAAGTTGACGCTCGCCGAATATGGCTTCCGCCTGCCCTCGGCGATCGACAACCGCCCGCTGCGCTTCAACGAATGGGAGGCGATGCGCCCGCAGACGACCTATGTCTCGGCGACGCCGGGCGCGTGGGAAATGGAGCAGACCGGCGGCGTGTTCGCCGAGCAGGTCATTCGCCCGACCGGGTTGATCGATCCGCCCATCGAGATCAAGCCGGTCGAGGAACAGGTGCAGGACCTGATCGTCGAAGCGCGCAAGACCGCCGAGCTCGGCTATCGCACGCTGGTGACGACGCTGACCAAGCGGATGGCGGAGGATCTGACCGAGTTCATGCACGAGGCGGGCTTGCGCGTTCGCTACATGCACAGCGACGTCGAGACGCTGGAGCGTATCGAGCTGATCCGCGACTTGCGGCTTGGCGTGTACGACGTGCTGATCGGGATCAACCTGCTGCGCGAGGGGCTCGATATCCCCGAGTGCGGGCTGGTCGCGATCCTGGATGCGGACAAGGAAGGCTTCCTGCGCTCGGAAACCTCGCTGATCCAGACGATCGGCCGCGCGGCGCGCAACGTCGACGGGCGCGTGATCCTCTATGCCGATCGCATCACGGGCTCGATGGAGCGCGCGATGAACGAGACCGAGCGCCGTCGCGAAAAGCAGCGCGCGTATAACGAAGAACACGGCATCACGCCGACGACGATCAAACGCAACATCGGCGACATCATCCAGGATGTGTCGAGCCGCGATCAGGTGACGGTGGAGATCGACGAGGATCGACCACACATGGTCGGCCACAACCTGCGCGCCTACATCGAGGATCTCGAGAAAAAGATGCGCGCGGCGGCGTCGGATCTCGAGTTCGAGACCGCGGGCCGTTTGCGCGACGAGATCCGGCAGCTCGAGCAGGAGGAGCTTGGGCTTCCGGTCGAGCAGCAGAAGGCGCCGATCATGGGACGCTCGAACGAGGGCAAACCAGGCACGCGCAAGACGCGCTATGGCAAGAGTCAGAAGATGCGAGCTGGAATGGCGGGGAGTTCGCGGCGGGCGCGATGATTGGGGAACGCAAAATTGAAATGATGGCTCTATCTGGTATCTCGATCCTACGTCGAACCCAGTGACCTCCGACTGAGACGGGAGCGTATCCGACGCCACTTCTGATGGAGGTCGTTGTGATACGTAACTTCAAGGACGAAGAGACTGCTAAAATCGCGAACGGCGAGCGCAGTCGTAAGCGACCAATAGAGATACAGGCCAAAGCATACCGATTGCTTCGCATCATGGCGCGCATCGATGACTGGAACGACTTGCGCTACCCGCCGGGAAACAAGCTTCACGCGCTCGCTGGAAATCGCGCCGGGCAATATGCTATATGGATCAACCAGCAATGGCGCATCGCGTTTACCCCGATCGACGGAATGATGACAGATGTCGAAATTACCGACTATCATTGAGCCAGATGGGGATACCCATGGCGAGTGGTTGCCCAACCCGCATGCCGGCGAGATGCTAGCGCTTGAGTTCATGCAACCTTTGGGGTTGTCTGCGCACGACCTCGCGAAGAAAATCGAGGTAAGCGAGACTACGCTGCGAGATACGATCGCAGGCGCGACGCGAATGACCGGAGATCTCGATTTGCGGCTCGCCCGCTACTTCCGAATGACCCCGGGCTTTTTCCTGGGTCTGCAAAGCGATTATGAAATCGTCGAGGCCAAGCGCGCCCTCAATGGCGCGCTTGACCGGATCGTTCCCCGCGCGGCTTAATCGAGCGAGAGATCCTCAACCGCCACATCGTAATATTTCGACACGCGGTCGGCATAGGCCTGGTCGAACGTCGGCGCGTTGCTAGCCCAGCTCGGACCGCCTTCGAGGACGCGGCGGTCGATCGTCACGATGTAAGTGTCGTTGACGGGGTCGAACTGGAGCAGCGAGAAGGGGATCGGGTAATAGGCCTTGCCCATGCCGAGGAACCCGCCGATCGTCAGCACCGCGTAGATCGTTTGGCCGGTTCGCTTGTTGACCATCAACGACAGCACCGAGCCGATCTTGTCGCCGTCGCGGCTTCGGACCTGCATTGCGTCGCTCTTGTTCGACTGGAGCAGCAACTGGGTGGGTTCGGTCTGGGACATGGCACACTTCCTTCGGTTCGCGATCGTAACGGCGATGGGGGGTTCCCGGTTCCGCACGCTTACCGGCTGGATCGGTGGAAAAACGCGCGGCGACGTGGCCACTGCGGTTGAGCGCTCGGACGGCTTCGCGCATAGACGCTCGATGCGTAACACTATCCCCTTGTTTGCTATGGTCGTTCTCACCGGGGCCGTTCTGGCGGGGTGCGTGGCAAAGCCGGTTGCACCGGCCCGCGCGCCTGCAGCCGCACCGGCTGCGCGTCCCGCGGTGGTTCCGCGACCTGTTCCGCCGAAGGGTAGTGACTGGCGGGATTGGCCCGTCACCGCAGGGGATTGGGCATATCGGCAGGATCAGGGCGGATCGACCGCGTTGTTCGGTGCGGGCGGTGGCAATGCGGTGCTGACGCTACGCTGCGACACCGCCAGCGCGACGCTGTATCTGTCTCGCCAGGGGAGTGCGGCAACACCGCTCACGATCCGTACATCGACGGTAGCGCGGAGCCTTCCGGTGCAGCCGACCAGTCCCGGGCCAGCCGGATCGCCGACCTATGTCGCGACGCGTCTCGCGGCGCGGGATCCGTTGCTCGATGCGATCGTGTACAGCCGTGGACGCTTCATCGTGGAACAGGCCGGGGCGGCGACGCTGGTAGTGCCCGCCTGGGCCGAAATCGCGCGTGTGACCGAGGATTGCCGCCGCTGAACGCCAGTTCGACCGGCTTTGGGCAGGCGAAAGAGAATCGTGGATTCCGACCAACATTACAAGACTTGTTTCGCGTGAATATCTGATTCACACAGGTATCGTGACCACCGCAGGTCACGCCGTTTCAACTAGCGAAAGGAGGTGATCCGATGTCTCATGGTTCAGCAATGGGGTCGGTTCAGTTCGTTCGGGGGACGCACCGCTAGGCCTTCGGGGAAACCCGTTCGATCCGCAGGGCGGAGGGTATGGTCCCTCAGTCAACGCCGTAACCGGATCGAGGCACTGGTGGTTCGCATGGTCTCCCAAGCTGGAGCTTCCGGCCGCTGACCATGTCAGGAGGTTGCCGGGGTGTCGTCAAGACCCCCGGCAGCCTCTTTTCATTTTTGGGGTATCGCACTGGGAATGCTTGTCGTTCCGGCGCGACCGCCGCATGATCCGGGCAGGGTATGACCGGGGAGAATATGGGATGATGATCCGAACTGCAGCCGTGGCATTGCTGATGCTGCCGACCGCGCTGGCGGCGCAGGATGCTTCCAACGTTCCGGTGCAGGTCGAGGAACAATCGGTCGACGCCTTGCGCGCGCAGATGGCGCAGGGGACGAGCAGCGTCGCGATCACCCAGGCCTATCTCGCGCGGATCGCGGCGATGGATCGCACCGGGCCGACGCTGCGTGCGGTTATCGCGACCAATCCCGATGCCGTCGCACAGGCCAAGGCAAGCGACGCGCGACGCAAGGCGGGCAAGCCGCTCGGCGCGCTCGACGGGATCCCGGTGCTGATCAAGGACAATATCGAGACCAGGGATCCGCTCGCCACGACCGCGGGCAGCCTCGCGCTCAAGGACAATGTCACGCGGCGCGATGCACCGGTGGTGGCGGCGTTGCGCAAGCAGGGCGCGGTGATCCTCGGCAAGACCAACCTCAGCGAATGGGCCAACATCCGCTCGACGCATTCGATCAGCGGGTGGAGTGCGGTCGGCGGGCTGGTGCAAAATCCCTATGCGCTCGATCGGACCTCGTGCGGATCGTCGAGCGGGTCGGGGGCGGCGGTCGCGGCGAGTTATGCTGCGGTCGCGATCGGGACCGAGACTGACGGATCGGTCGTCTGTCCGTCGTCGATGAACGGACTGGTCGGACTGAAGCCGACACTGGGCATGGTCAGCCGGACGCATGTCGTCCCGATCAGCCACAGCCAGGATACGCCGGGCCCGATGGCGCGGAGCGTGCGCGACGCCGCCCTGCTGTTCAACGCGATGGTCGGGGTCGATCCCGCGGACCCCGCAACCCGGGAGAGCCAGGGCCATATCCACGACTTCGCCGCCCCGCTGGCGGCGGCATCGCTGAAGGGCGTGCGGGTTGCGGTGTTGCGCCCCGAGATGCCCGACGCCCTCAAGCGTCACTATGAAACGACGCTTGAGGTGCTGAAGGCGCAGGGCGCGATCCTGGTCGATGCGGACATGCCCAAGCTCGACGGGATCGGCGAGGCGGAATTGCTCGTCTTGCAAACCGAACTCAAGGCGGACCTCGACACCTACCTCGCGTCGACGCCCAGGACCGTGACCACCCGGACGCTCGATCAGGTCATTGCGTTCAACGCCGCCAATGCCGTCACCGAAATGCCGTTTTTCGAGCAGGAAACCTTCGTCGCCGCGGCGAAAACGCGCGGCCTGACCGATCCGGAATATCTCGGCGCACGCGCCAAGTCGCTGCGGCTTGCGGGTGCCGAAGGGATCGATGCGGTGCTGGCCAAGGCGCAGGCAACGCTGATCGTCGCGCCGACCTACGGGATGCCGTGGTTGTCGGACACGGTCTACGGGGACAATTTCAACGGGCCGAGCGCGAGCGAATTGCCCGCCATCTCGGGGTATCCGCATCTGACCGTGCCGATGGGGCTGGTGCGCGGCGTGCCGGTCGGCCTGTCGTTCATCGCGACTCGCTGGGCGGACCAGGCGGTACTCAATGCGGGTTATGTGTTCGAGCAAGCGGCCAAGGCGCGCGTCGTCCCGAAATATCTGCCGACCAACGACGCCGGCCCGGGGCTCGCGGGCGCGCGGTAACGCGGGTCCCGACGCTTATTCGAGCAATTCCGGTCGGATGTGGATCGCGATCAGCGACATGCGCACTTCGATCAGGAAGGAGATGAGCGAGGCGATCAGCAGCCCCATCGCGAGAATGAACGACAGCGCGACGACGGTGCCGATGTGCAGCTTGACCAGTTCGGCGACGAACAGCAGCGCAACCACCAGGCATGTCATCACCGCGCTCGACACGGCGAGGACGAGCGATGCGTTGATGACGGTCATCCGCTTGTCGAGCAGGCGCAATTCCCACACGTGGCGGTCGTGTTCGGGACCTTGCGAGGCGGGATGCAACGCCTCCAGTGCGCGGGCGCGATCGACCACGCGCGACAATCGCCCCGCCAATACGTTGAGCAACGCGCCGATCCCCGCCAGCATGAAGACGGGCGACAGGGACAGCTGGATCGTCTGTGCGATCGTCGTAACGGCGGGATAGGGATTCATCTCGGGTGTTGTGCGCAATGCGCCGGGCCGACGCAAGCCGCACGGAGCCGACGCCGCAGTTCCGCGTTGACGCGTGATGACCGAACTCGATCGTCTTCAGGAACAAATGGAAGCCGCTGCTTCCGCTCTGGATTTTGAAGAAGCACGGCGACTGCGCGACCGGATCAGCCTGTTGCGTGGTGGCGCCGAAGCCGACGACGCAGCGGTGGCCGACACGGCTGGTCTGGTGCGGCAACAGCCCGGCGCGATGGGGCTTGGGTCGAGCCAGCAACGGATGACCCCGCCCGCCGGCTGGACCCGGCCGCGCAAGCCCGACCCGATGACGCGCGGCCGGTCGCGCAAGCGATAAGCGTTACACGCGCAGGTAGCGGAAGTACCACACCTCGCGGCCCTGCCGCCGGGCCTTGCGTTCGTAGCGCGTCTCCGGCCAGTCGTCCGGCCGGGTGAGGAAATCGGCGGGGCCGCACGCGGTCCATTCAAAGTCGCGGCGCTGTCCCATCACCATCATCGCCCAGCGGCAATAGGTCGGGTCGTCGGTGCCGAGCCGGAATTCGCACCCGGGCTTGAGCTTTGCGGCGATCAGATCGAGCGGGCCGTGGTTGACCATCCGGCGCTTGGCGTGGCGCGCCTTGCGCCACGGATCGGGATGCAAAAGATACAGCCGCGACAGCGACGCATCGGGGAGCCGTTCGACCACGTCGAGCGCGTCGCCCATGTGAATGCGGACATTGTCGAGCGCGTCGTCGCGGATGTGCGCGAGCGCGCCGACCACGCCGTTGAGGAACGGCTCGCACCCGATGAAGCCGGTATCAGGGCGCATCGCTGCCTGTCCTGCGAGATGCTCGCCCGCGCCAAAGCCAATTTCGACCTCGAGCGGGCGGTCCGCACCGAACAGCCGTGTCGCGTCCAAGGGGCCATCCCCGGGCACGCTGATCTGCGGGAGCAGCGTTTCCACCAGATCAGCCTGGCCCAGCCGCAATTTGTGCCCCTGTCGCCGGCCATAGAGGCGGCGTGTCGTCATCGGATCGGTCATCCCGCGGGCCTGTAGCGCGGGATCGTGGCGGAGCAAAGGGCCGCAGCGGTCGTTACACTGCTACAACGACGGGATGATGGGAATGATCGAGCGAGGCCGCGCGGACGAGGCTGGCGACCGGCCGGGGGATATGGCGGGGAACGGCGACGTCGAGGCGCTCAAGGCCGCCAATGCGCAGGAACTTCACCGCGCGGTGCGCGAGTCCGGCGCGGAAGAACTCGAACGCCCGGTTTCCGCGCTGTTCTGGTCGGGGCTGGCGGCGGGCCTGGCGGTGACCGCGTCCCTCGTCGCGGAGGGGGCGATCGCGGCGCATGTACCGGCCGGGCCATCCCGCGCGCTGATCATCGCGCTCGGCTATCCAATCGGTTTCGTGATGGTGATCCTGGGGCGGATGCAGCTGTTCACCGAAAGTACGGTGACCGCGATGCTGCCGCTCGTCACCACGCCGTCGTGGGACGCGCTGGGGCGGACGCTGCGGTTGTGGGCGGTCGTGCTCTGCGCGAATTGCATCGGGACCGCCATGGCAGCGGGCGCCTTCGCCGGAATGGCGCTAGGCGATTCCACGCTCGACGCCGGGATGATCGAAGTGTCGATGGCGATTACCCACCACGGCGCGGTGGAAACCTTCTTCAACGCGGTGCCGGCGGGGTTCCTCATCGCAATTGTAGCCTGGTCGCTGCCCAACGCGCGCGAACATGCTTTGCTGGTGATCTTCGGGATCGTCTATGTCGTCGCAATCGGCGGGTTCAGCCATTCGATCGTCGGGTCGAGCGAAGCCTTCCTGCTGTTGTGGACGGGCGAGATCGGGATCGGTGGCGTGCTCGCATTCCTCGTGCCCGCGGTACTCGGCAATCTGCTGGGCGGGGCAGGGCTGTTTGCGGTGCTCGCGCACGGGCAGGTACAGGAGGACGGGGAATGATCATGTCCGCAATGGACCGATTTCCCCGGTTCGCCCGTTCGGCGCTACACATTGGGAGACGCGGACGATGAGCAAGGTAACCAAGGCAGCGAAGGAATTGGTGCGGATGGACCGCAAGGTGGCGCACGACGCCGCCAAGCACCGCGACAAGCCCAGCGTCAAACTGCTCGGAAAGCTCAGCGAGGGTGCGGATCAGCCGCCGTTGCTGCTGCTGGGAGCGGGGACGCTCGTCGTCGGTGCGTTGTTGCGCCAGCCGACGATCCTGCGCACCGGCGCCCGGATGCTCGCAAGCGAGATCGTCGCGACCGGCATGAAGACGGTGATCAAGCGTTCGGTCGATCGCACGCGCCCCAAGAAGGCAATCGAGACGGGCAAGCACAAGTTCGAAGCAGGCGACAGCAAGGAGCATGACCAGAGCTCCTTCCCGTCGGGGCATACCGCGGGCGCAGTCGCCGTGGCGGGGGCTCTGGCGCAGGGTGCCCCGGTAAGGGGAGCTGCGGCCTATGCCTTGGCCGGCGGGGTCGCGGCGATGCAGTTGCCGCGCGGGAAACACTATCTGCTCGATACCGTCGCCGGAGCCGCGATCGGCTTCGTCGCGCAACGCGCGGCGAGCGCTGCCGTCCGAGTGACGGAACGAGTCATCGTGCGTGCGCTCGACCGACGGCGCTGACGACGGCGCCGTTCTTGCGGTGCCAATTCTGGCGCATGAGATGCTGACTGGGTAGGGTGCTCAGCGTCTCAAGGTAGCGGGTATCCCGGGCGCGGCATAAGCCGCGCCCGGTGCAGGATCAGGCGACGGCAGCCTTGAGCGCGTCGACCAGATCGGTCTTTTCCCAGGTGAAGCCATCCGCATCGGGCTCGCGCCCGAAGTGGCCATAGGCTGCAGTGCGCTTGTAGATCGGCGCATTGAGCTTGAGGTGCTCGCGGATGCCCTTCGGCGTCAGGCGGACGAGCTGCGGAAGCACTTCCTCGATCTTCGCTTCGGAGACCGTGCCCGTGCCGTGCAGGTCGACGTAGAGCGACAACGGCTCGGCAATGCCGATCGCATAGCTCAGCTGGATCGTGCAACGGCGCGCGAGGCCAGCCGCGACGACGTTCTTTGCGAGATAGCGCGAAACATAGGCGGCCGAGCGATCGACCTTCGTCGGATCCTTGCCCGAGAACGCGCCGCCGCCGTGCGGGGCAGCACCGCCGTAGGTGTCGACGATGATCTTACGGCCGGTGACGCCAGCGTCGCCATCCGGACCGCCGATTTCGAATGCGCCGGTCGGGTTGATGTAGATCTTGGTCGCGTCGGTCACGAAGCCCTCGGGCAACGTGTCCTTCATCACGCCAGCAACGTAGCTGCGGAGTTCTTCGTACAGCGCCGGGTTGGCGTTGTCGCCTTGGAGGCAATAGCCCGCCTTGTGCTGGGTCGAGACGACCAGCGCGGTCGCGCGGACCGGCTTCTCGTCGCGATATTCCAGCGTGACCTGGCTCTTGGCGTCAGGCTCGAGGAACGGGGCCGCGCCCGAATGGCGATCCGCTGCCATCCGCTCGAGGATCTTGTGGCTGTAATAGAGCGTCGCGGGCATCAGGCCCGGGGTTTCGTCGGTCGCGTAGCCGAACATGATGCCCTGGTCGCCGGCACCCTCGTCCTTGTTCGCGCCCTCATCGACGCCCATCGCGATTTCGGCGGACTGGCCGTGGAGGTTGTTCTCGAACCGGAAGTTTTCCCAGTGGAAGCCCGACTGCTCATAACCGATCTCGCGAACGGTGTTGCGCACCGCAGCCTCGATCTCGGCGAGCGCGCCATCGGCCCATGCGCCGTTCTCGTACACGCCCTTGCAGCGGATCTCGCCCGCGAGGACGACGAGGTTGGTCGTGGTCAGCGTCTCGCACGCGATGCGCGCCTGGGAATCCTTGCTCAGGAACAGATCGACGACAGTGTCCGAAATCTGGTCGGCGACCTTGTCGGGATGACCTTCCGAGACGGACTCGGAGGTGAAGAGAAACGAAGCGCGCATTGATGAAACCCTCGTCTGGGCGTGAACCGGGATGACCGGAACACGCATATAAAGCTTTCCTTATATGTGCTCCTATCGCGCCAACCGGCGGATGGCAATTGCCGTTAACGCCAGCACGACCCCGCACAGGAGCGCCATCAGGTTGCCCATACGCGCGAACATGGTTGGCGGTGCCGCGCGCGGGATCGGAAGTTCGATCGCCCCGCGGGTCTCCCATGGGATCGCCGCAAGCACTCGCCCGCGCGCATCGATGATCGCGGAGATGCCGGTCGGGGTCGCGCGGATGATCGGCAGGCCTTCCTCGATCGCGCGCATCCGCGCCTGCGCCAGATGTTGCGCAGGGCCCCAACTGCCGTACCAACTGTCGTTGGATGGATTGAAGATCAAGGCAGGGCGGTGGCGGCGGTCGACGATCGAGCCCGAGAAGATCATCTCGTAGCAGATCGCGAACCCGACACGCCCGATGCCGGGCAGGTCGACGCCGTCCGGCCCCTTGCCGGGGGCAAAGTCGAAGTCACCGGGGACGAGTCGCGACAGCCCGATCGCGGACAGCAGCAGTCGCAGCGGGAGATACTCGCCGAACGGCACCAGATGCGCCTTGTCGTAGCGGGTGACGATCCGCTTCTGCGCGTCGATCGCGAAGATCGCGTTGGTCGCGGCGGTGACTTCCTCCGCGGAATCGAACAGCAACGCCGTCCCGCCGGTCAGCACGACATCACGCGGACCGAGCAGCGCCGCAATCCGTGCGCGGGTCAGGAACGGGGCGGAGTCGCCGTAATAGCCTGGCGGATAGCCGTCCTCGGGCAGATAGCGCAGCGCGCCCTCGGGCCAGACGATCAGGCGGGGCGCGCTATGCGGCGTGCCGCTGAGGCCCGCCAGCGTGCGCAAGTTCGTCTCGGCATAATCGTCGCGCGGGCGTTGCTCCTGGTCGAGATCGGGCTGGACGACGCGGACGCGGGGGGCATCGGCTGCGAAGGGTACGGCGGGAGTCGTGTCGATCGCGGTTAACGCGAGCACCGCGACCACGCCGGCCACCGCGACGGGAAACCGCCAAGCCCGCCGGGCCGCGAGCAGGATCGCACCCGCCGCCAGCACCGCGACCCCCGACAGCGCATAGGTGCCCAGGAAGCGCCCGCTTGCCGCGACCGGGGTCGGCAGCCACAGTTCGGACAGCGGATTCCATGGATAGCCGGTCAGCAGCGTCCCGCGCAGATATTCGGTCGCGATCCACGCTGTGGCAAAGATCAGGACATAGCTCGCGTCCAGCACCGGGCGCCGGAGCTTCCATGCGACCCCTGCCGCGAGCATCGGGAAGATTGCGAGATACAGCGACAGCAACGCCGGCGCGAACCAACCGAGCGCATGCGGCATCGCGTCCTGGAAACTGAAGGCCTTGGCGATCCAGTTGTTGCCGATCGTGAAATGCGCAAAGCCGAACAGCCACCCGCGCCAGAGCGCCGCGCGTCGTGTCGGGGCCTGATGCACCAGCCACATCCAGACGGCGAAACAGCCGAGCGTGACGGGCCACAGCGCGAGCGGGGCGAAGCCGACCGCGGCGATCCCGCCGAGCAGGAAGGAGAAAAGGGCGGGGCGCTGAGTCATGGGAAGCGGCTATCGCGTGATCGAGGAGGGGACGCAACGGCGGAGCGATCTTACCTCTTTGTGCTGCTTCCCCTCTTTGCGCTTCCCCGGCGAAGGCCGGGGCCCAGGAGCGATGGCCGACGTAACGAAGCGCAGCAGCCCGCAATCTTCTGTTCCTCTCTGGGGCCCCGGCCTGCGCCGGGGAAGCACCTGTGGTTTGGAGGTGGCGCCCAACATGTTGAACGTGACGCCCCCCAACCCCGCCGCTATCATGCCGGCATGACCCGCCCCTTCCATCTCGCCTTTCCCGTCCACGACCTCGCCGCCGCGCGCGCCTTCTACGGCGAGACGCTCGGGTGCACCGAGGGGCGGAGTTCGGACCAGTGGATCGATTTCGATCTCTACGGCCATCAGATTGTCGCGCATCTCGACCCAGCGGCAAAGCCCGTCGCGGTGTCGAACGCGGTCGACGGCCATGCGGTGCCGGTGCCGCATTTCGGCGTCGTGCTGACGATGCCCGACTGGCAGGCGCTCGCCGAACGGCTGACTGCGGCCGGAACGCGCTTCGGGATCGAACCGCACACCCGCTTCGTCGGGCAGCCGGGCGAGCAGGCAACGATGTTCTTTTATGACCCGAGCGGCAACGCGCTCGAGTTCAAGGCGTTTGCCGACGACGCGATGATCTTCGCGCAATGATACGCCGAGGCGTGAAGGACCTGACATGAGTGAACCGATCGTCGTCGAAATTCCCCACAAGCTCGGGCTCGCGGGGGCGCGTGCGCGCGTCGATGGCGGGATCGGCAAGCTTGCAGGGATGTTTCCGGGCGGCGCTGCGGTCGATCATCGCTGGGACGGCGACACGATGTTCTTCACCGTCGCGGCGATGGGGCAGCGTGTGGCGAGCAAGCTGACGGTTGCGGAAACCTCGGTCCGTGCCGAGGTCGACCTGCCACCGTTCCTCGCACTGTTTGCCGACAAGATCCGCGCGAAGCTGGCGAAGGAAGCGCCGAAGATGCTGGAATAACGCTGGTTGTAGGCGTCTCCCCTCCCTTCCAGGGAGGGGAGCAAGGACGGTTACTTCGCGCTCACCCGCCACACCGTGTTGCCAACGTCATCCGCGACAAGAAGTGCACCCGCGCGATCGAATGTCACCCCGACCGGGCGTCCCTGTGCTTCGCCCTTGGCGTTGAGGAAGCCGGTCAGCACGTCGACCGGCTTGGCACCCTTCTTGGGAAAACCGAGATCCCCGAACGGCACGAACGCGACCTTATAGCCCGACACCGGCACGCGGTTCCACGATCCATGCTCGCCGACGAACGCGCCATTGCTGTAGGTCGCCCCCAGCTTCGCGTCGGACGCGAAGGTCAGCCCCAGCGCCGCCACGTGTGGCCCCATCGCGAAGTCCGGTCGCTTGGAATATTCCTGCAAGGCCGGGTTCTCGGGCTTCACCCGCGTGTCGGGATAGCCACCCCAATAATACCAAGGCCAGCCGAAGTTATCCCCGAGGCCAACGCGCGTGATGTAATCGGGAACGATGTCCGACCCCAGCATGTCGCGCTCGTTGACCGCGACCCACAGCGCGTTCGACTTCGGCTCGAACGCCATGCCTTGCGGATTGCGCAGGCCCGCGCCGAACACGCGGTAGTTCTTTGCCTGCGGGTCGACCTGGAGGATGTTCGCGCGGTAGCGTTCCGCACCCATGCCGTTCTCGGCGATGTTCGACGACGAACCGACACCGACATACAGATACTTGCCGTTCGGGTCCGCGATCAGCGTGCGCGCCCAATGGTTGCCGCCGCCGTTGAGCGGTATGATCCGCTCGGGCTTGGCGTCGATCCTGGTCTGGCCGGGCTTGAACGGCACGCGGACGAGCGCGTCGGTGTTGGCGATGTAAAGATAGTCGCCGAGCAGCGCCATGCCGGTCGGCGAGTTGAGGCCGCCGATCAGCACGGTCTTCTGTTCTGCCACCCCGTCGCCGTTGGCGTCGCGCAGCAGCGTGATGCGATTGGCGGAGGGAACGCCAGCGCCAGCGCGTCCGAGCAAATAGCGCATCACGGTGTCGGTGATGCTGCGGCCCTTGCGCGGCGGTGAATTGGTTTCGGCAACCAGCACGTCGCCATTGGGGAGGCGGTAAAGCCAGCGCGGATGCTCGAGCCCTTGCGCAAACGCCGCCACCTTGAGCCCCGCTGCGGCGACCGGAGTCGCGCCTGCGGGCCAGCCGACCGCCTTGGCAACTTTGGTCGTGGGGATCGTCTGTTCGCGCGGTGCGGAGATGGTCGGGCGCTCGCCTTCGACCTGAGCAATCGGGATCCGGGCGGGTTCGGGCTGGAACATCCACCAGAGGACCGCGACCCCGACGACCGCGAAGATGCCGAGGATGATGAGAATGTGTTTGCGCATAGCCGCTTGATAGGGCGCGGCGGCGCTTGGTGGAAGGGCTAGAGTTGGCGGTGCGTCATCCTCGCAGCCGGGGGAGGGGGAATCCTCCGATGTACAAAAATGGCGGTGGCGCTAGCGCCTCCGCCATCTCGTATCCAGCAGGTTCCCCCGCGAGAGCGGGAGCCCAGGGTTACCGGCGTAGCGCCCGTAACCCTGGGCTCCTGCCTGCGCAGAAGCACGGTCGACGTTACGCGACCGCAGGCTCGCCTTCGACATGGCCCGACGCGACGTCGAACCGGTCCGCGTTCATCACCTTGACCCACGCATCGACGAAGTCCTTGACGAACTTGTCGCCCGCATCCGCCGAAGCATAAACTTCCGCAATCGTGCGAAGCTGCGAGTTGGCGCCGAACACCAGGTCGGTGCGCGAGGCGGTCCACTTCTGCTCGCCGGTCTCGCGCAGCGTGCCGAGATATTCCTCGTCGCTTTCGTCGCTGATCTGCTTCCATGCGGTCTGCATGTCGAGCAGGTTGACGAAATAGTCGTTGGTCAGCTGCCCCTTGCGATCGGTGAACACGCCGTGGTTCTCGGCCTTCGGGTGGTTCGCGCCGAGGACACGAAGCCCGCCGAGCAGCACTGCCATCTGCGGGCCGCTCAGCCCCAGCAACTGCGCTTTGTCGACCAGCAGTTCCTCGGTCGGAACGCTGAACTTGACCGACAGATAGTTGCGGAAGCCGTCCGCCTTCGGCTCGAGCACGTCGAAGCTCTCGGCATCGGTCTGCTCGGCTGACGCATCGGTCCGACCCGGGAGGAACGGCACTTCGATCGTCTTGCCGGCCGCCTTGGCAGCCGCCTCGACCCCGACCGACCCGCCAAGCACGATCAAATCCGCGATCGACACCTTCTTGGCACCCTGACCGTCGAACTCGGCCTTGATGCCCTCATAGATGCCAAGCACCTTGGCGAGCTGCTCGGGCTGGTTGACCTCCCAGTCCTTCTGCGGGGCAAGCCGGATCCGTCCGCCATTTGCCCCACCACGGTGGTCCGACTGGCGATAGGTCGAGGCCGATGCCCAGGCGGTCGTCACCAGCTCGGCCACCGAAAGCCCCGAATTGGCGATCGCCTGCTTGAGGCCACCGACATCCCCCGCGTCGATCTGCGGATAGTCGGCCTTGGGGATCGGGTCCTGCCAGATCAGGTCCTCGGCCGGAACGTCGGGACCGAGATAGCGGACCTTCGGCCCCATGTCGCGGTGGGTCAGCTTGAACCAGGCGCGCGCGAAGGCGTCGGCGAACGCCGCCGGATCCTTCTGGAAGCGCTTGCTGATCTCGAGGTACGCCGGGTCCTTCTTGAGTGCCATGTCGGCGGTCGTCATCATCGTCGGGACCTTGACGCCCGGCGTATGCGCCTTGGGAGCGAGCGTTTCCTCGGGGTTGCCGACCGGCTGCCACTGGTGTGCGCCCGCCGGGCTCTTCACGAGCTCATACTCGTGGTCGAGCAGCATGTCCCAATAGGTCTGGTCCCAGGTGATCGGCGTCGGCGTCCACGCGCCCTCGATCCCCGAGGTGATCGTGTCGTCGCCCATGCCGGTACCGTGCGTCGACACCCAGCCCATGCCCTGTGTTGCGATGTCCGCGCCTTCCGGCTCGACGCCGACGAGCGATGCGTCACCTGCGCCGTGCGCCTTGCCGAAGGTGTGGCCACCCGCGGTGAGTGCGACGGTTTCTTCGTCGTTCATGCCCATGCGCGCGAACGTCTCGCGCATATCGCGCGCTGAGCCCATCGGGTTGGGGCAGCCGCCGGGGCCTTCCGGGTTGACGTAGATGAGGCCGAGCTGGATCGCGGCGAGCGGGTTCTCGAGCGCCTTGCCCGATTCCTCGTCGATGCGGGTCTGGCCGAGCCACTCTTCTTCGGTACCCCAGTAGATGTCCTTCATGGGCTCGAACACGTCCTCGCGCCCGCCACCGAAGCCGAACACGGGTCCGCCCATCGATTCGATCGCGACGTTGCCCGCCATGATGAACAGATCGGCCCAGCTCAGCTGCTTGCCGTACTTGGACTTGATCGGCCACAACAGGCGACGCGCCTTGTCGAGGTTGCCGTTGTCCGGCCAGGAGTTCAGCGGCGCAAACCGCTGCGAGCCCGACGATGAGCCACCGCGCCCGTCACCGGTGCGATAGGTGCCGGCGGAATGCCACGCCATGCGGATGAAGAACGGGCCATAATGCCCGTAATCGGCCGGCCACCACGGCTGGCTGTCGGTCATCAGCGCGGTCAGGTCGCGCTTTACGGCGGCGTAATCGAGTGCGTTGAACGCTTCGGCATAATCGAAGTCGTCGCCCATCGGGTTTGCCGACAGGCCGTTCTGCTGGAGGATTTCGAGGCTGAGCTGGTTCGGCCACCAATCGCGGTTGGTGCGGCCGAGCAGCGTGCGCATTGCGGCGGGTTCCTTGCTCGGATCGCTCAGCGGGCTGCCGGATGTAATTGCGTCCATGGGTCTCTCCATTCGACTCTTCTAAACTCGGTCGGGAGTTTGCCATGATCCGGGCGATCGATGAAATGCATTAATCCGAAGATAGTGATCGGATGGGTGATATTTGGAGTGCGGTGGTGCGCTGACAAAATCCTTCATTTCCCCGGCGAAGGCCGGGGTCCAGGAGCGGTTGCCGGAGTAACGAAGCGCAGTCCTCACCTTTCGGCGTTTCGCTCCTGGGCCCCGGCCTTCGCCGGGGAAGCGGGGACGGGGACGGGCGCTCGTTAGCCCTAGTCGTCCCGCCCCTCAGGCTCCGGGCGTGGCGGATGCAGCCGCAGGCTCAGCACGCGGCGCGTATCCGCTGCGACCACCTCTAGTGTCCAGCCGCTGTCATGCACGATGCAATCGCCAACCTTGGGCACATGCCCCGCCAGCACCGCGGCCAAGCCGCCGATCGTGTCGATATCGCCATCGACCTCGGCCAGCCGCTCGTCGATCGTCTCGCCGACATCCTCGAGCTCGGCGCGCGCATCGACATCCCACGCACCGCCATCGAGCGGGACGAGCAGCGCGGTGGGTGCGTCGTCATGCTCGTCCTCGATATCGCCGACGATTTCCTCAATCAGATCCTCGATCGTGACGAGGCCCTCGGTCCCGAAATATTCATCGAGCACGATCGCGAGATGAACGCGTTTCTGCCGCATATCGGCAAGCAGATCGAGCGCGCCGCGCGACATCGGCACGTATAGCGGTTCGCGAATCAGCGGCGCGATGCTTGTCGGATGTTCCGCGCCGGTCGCGAGGATCTGGAACACGTCCTTGATGTGGACCATGCCGATGATCGTATCGAGCTTCTCGCGGTACACCGGCAGGCGGCTGTGCCCCGCTTCCGCGAACAGCGCGACGAGGTTGGCGAAGCTGGTCGCTTCCTCGACCGCGATGATGTCCGCGCGCGGCACGCCGACGTCGCCGGCATCACGCTCACCGAAGTGGAGCAGGTTGCGAACCATCGTCCGTTCGAGCGGGGAAAGATCGCCCTTGGCGTCGGGGCCGGGATCGTCCTCATGCGCATCGATCGCTTCTTCGAGCGTCGCGCGGAGTGATTCGTCGCCAGAATGGCCCGAGATCCAGCTGCGGAACGACCGCCAGATACTGTTTTCATGCCCCGAGGGAGCATGGGTGACACCGCCGTTATGCGTGGCGGTGCCGGTGGTACTTTGGCCGTCGGGCATGGGGTTACGTCAGTCCTCAGCGATCATATACGGGTCGGCGATGCCAAGTGCGGAGAGGGCCGCGATCTCGATCGCTTCCATCGCCCCCGCCTCGTCATCGTCCATGTGATCATACCCTAGCAAATGCAGCGTGCCATGCACGATCAAATGCGTCGTGTGGGTTTCGACGGTCACGCCTTTTTCCGCCGCCTCACGCGCGCACGTCTCATAGGCGAGGACGATATCGCCGAGCAGCACCTCGCCATCGTCCGAATTCTGCGCGATCGTGTCGAGCAGATCGGCCTGCACCATCGGGAAGGACAGGACGTTGGTCGGCTTGTCCTTGTGGCGATATTGCGCGTTAAGCGTCTGCACTTCGGCATCGTCGGTGAGACGCACCGAAATCTCGACCGTCGCCGCGCCGGTGGCGAGCTGACCGTGCGGGGTGCGCTCGATCGCAGCGGCGGCGGCGCGGGTGGCAAGTGCCTCCCAGTCGTGTTCGGGCCAGATGTCTTCGTGGGAGAGGGCAATTTCAAGCATCAGGCAAGATCCGTATGGAGGAAGTCGTCGCCCTTGTAGAGCAGGGTCGCGGCGTTGGTCTTGGCGCAGGCGTACGCAAAACAGTCGCCCATGTTGAGTTTGGCGGGATGACCGGTGCCCTTGCCGTAACGATGATACGCCTCGACCGCGACGCGGCTCTCGGCGGCGGCGATCGGAATCAGACGGATCGCGAAGTCGGCGACGAAGCTCTCAATTTCGGAAGACGCGAGCGGGATGGGAACGGTTCGAACCTTGGCGACGGCGCGCCGTCTCCCACAGCGCGATCGCCGAACATAATATCTCGTCAGCCGCGCCGATCGTTCCTCCAGTGCGGGCGAGCCGGGCTCCCCGGTCATCATCGCGACCATCGCGGATGCATCGAGAAAGAGGATCAATCCTCGTCCTCGTCATTCAGCGAATCGTAAAACGCCTTGTCGGCGTCGAGACCGGTCGGTTCGCCGAGCGGATGGGCTGCACGCCACGCTTCGAGCCGATCGTGGATGCTGCCGCTCCGTTCGGCCTGCAGGGCCCGTTTGCGATGTTCGAGCGCGTCGTGGACGGCCGCCGTCTTGCTGGTCCCCAGCAACGCGGCGACCTCTCGCGCCAGGTCTGCGGTGTCCTGGTTCTTGATGTAGAGCGATGCCATCGCAGCCTCCGGGATATCCCAAATATACGTTCGGGATTTCCCCACCGTCAATCCGACTTGCCTTCATACGCCTCGACGATCCGGCCGACGATCGGATGGCGCACCACGTCGCCCGACCCAAAGCGACAGATCGACAGCCCTTCGACCCCCTCCAACCGCCCGACCGCGTCGTTCAGCCCGGAGGCGTTCATGCCGCCGGGAAGATCGGTCTGCTTTGGATCGCCGCAGATCACCATCCGGCTGTTCTCACCGAAGCGGGTCAGGAACATCTTCATCTGCGCCGGCGTGGTGTTTTGCGCCTCGTCGAGGATGATGAACGCGTCCGCGAGCGTCCGCCCGCGCATGAACGCGATCGGTGCGATCTCGATTTCGCCGCTCGCGATGCGCCGCTCGACCTGCTCCGCGGGAAGGCAGTCGTTGAGCGCATCGTACAGCGGGCGGAGATAGGGATCGACCTTCTCCTTCATGTCGCCGGGGAGGAAGCCCAATTTCTCGCCCGCTTCAACCGCGGGGCGCGACAGGATCAGCCGCTGGACGCTGCCGGTGATGAGCTGTGCGACGGCTTGCGCGACCGCGATATAGGTCTTGCCGGTGCCCGCTGGCCCGAGCGCGAAGATTATGTCGTTGTTGAGAAGTTGGCGCATGTAATGCGCCTGGGCGATCGTGCGCGGGACGATCGTCTTCTTGCGCGTGCGGATCATGATCTGTGGCACCGCGCCGCCGCCCGAATCCGCCTGGAGGATCCCCGCGAGCGTCGGCTCGCTCGACATCGCAATCACCGCGTCGATCAGCCCTGTGTCGACCACTTCGCCGCGCGCGATGCGGTTGTACAAACCGTGCAGGACGTCGCGCGCCTGCGCGACCGCCTCCGCGGTCCCCTCAAGCCCGACCTTGTTGCCCCGCGCGGTAATATAGACACCGAGCTTGTTCTCGAGCGCGAGCAGGTTCTGGTCGAATTCACCGAACAGCTGCGCCATCAGTTGCGGACGGTCGAACAGGACTTCGGTGCGGCTACGATCGCCGGATTGCGCGGGGACTGGCTTGCGGCTCATGCAATTCCTTTGCTGGGACAGCGCAGACGGTGGACGCCACGAGAATGGGCGCTGAACGGAACGCGAACATGGGGAGCGATGGCGATCCCGGCAAGGACGGCGGCACGCTGCATGGCGGTATCCTGAAGATGTCTTTGCCAGCGCCGATCGAGTCGCGGCACAACGGAGCGCGGACCTATCGGCGCGCGGGTGGGACGCCGCTGCAGTTTCAGCGCCGCAGGCCGAGGCGGATCAGCACGACTTCTGCTCCGGACAGGAGGATTCGCCCGACACCCAGCAAGATGTAGGCCCACAGCGCCGGTGGATTCGGCTTCCACTGGCCGGGTGCAAGTTCCAGGGGGGCGGGGTCGGGGAACATTGTTCGCATGCTGCTAGAAATCGGCATGTTTGTCGAGGAAATGTGTACGCGGCTGTCGTCGCAGGCGTCGCGTCGTCGCCGGCCCAGGTCGATGCGGATACAGCCTGCAGGCTGCCGGCTGCGGGGTGTTACCTCCACTACCGACCAACCCGCGTTACGAAATCTTAGGACTCCGCTGTCAAAGATGCCGCTCTCGGAGAACGGCATATGGTTATGACTGCACAACTGTTTCTGCAGGAAGATGATGCCCAGCAAGCGCAGGGTCCCAGCGGTCGTCAGGCGCCGCGTCAGCCGATCGTGGCGGGTGCCACGGTGCGCGACGAAAGCGCCCGGCCGATCGACGCCAAGGTCCTCGACATGTCGGCCACCGGCTGCCTGATCGTCGTAGACGGCGTGATCGCGGTGCCGTCGAACATCAGCATCGGGATCGCCGGGATCGGCAGGGTTTCCGCACAGATCGTGCGCCGTAACGGCTCGCGCTACGGGTGTGCGTTCGATGAGCGGCTGAGCGATGCCGCGATCCTCGCGGCACGTGCAGTGGAAACCGTCGTACCCTTCGCAACCTCCGCCGACCCGCTTCCCACTGGCGCCGACATGACCGAAACGCTTCCCGAATTCCAGCGCCTGCCGCTGCGCACACGTGCGCTCGTCATCGTCGGCGCGTCGCTCGCCTTGTGGGGCGTGGTCGTGACCGGGGTCGTCGCTGCGGCTGCCGCGCTTAGCTGACGTCAGCCAGTACAGGTTCGGCACCCGAAACCGAGTTGGGTCCGGCCTGTGTGATGTCCACCGTCACGAGATCGCCGATCGCGGCATCCGTGACCAAGTGGACCGACTGCAACCACGGCGACTTGCCGAGCATCTGCCCGGGCAACTTGCCCTTGCGCTCGATCAGCACCGCACACCGCCGCCCGACGCTTGCCGCGTTGAACGCCGCCTGATCGCGATTGAGCGCCGCTTGCAGCCGCTGCAGCCGTTCGTCCATCACCTCGGCGGGCACGTGATCGCCCATCGTCGCGGCAGGTGTGCCGGGACGCGGCGAATATTTGAAGCTGAACGCCTGCGCATAGCCAACCGCATCGACCAGGCTCAACGTCTCCGCGAAGTCCGCTTCGGTCTCACCCGGAAACCCGACGATGAAATCGCCCGACAGCGCGATATCGGGACGCGCAGCGCGAACGCGATCGAGAATGCGCAGGTAGGAATCGCGGCTGTGGCTGCGGTTCATCACTTTCAGGATGCGGTCGCTGCCCGCCTGCACCGGCAGGTGGAGGAACGGCATCAGCTTGTCGATGTCGCGGTGCGCGTCGATCAGCCCCTGCGTCATGTCGTTGGGATGGCTGGTCGTGTAGCGGATCCGCGCAAGGTCCGGGATTTCGGCAAGCGTCGCGACCAGATGCTGCAACCCACGCGTATCGTCGGTCCACGCGTTGACGTTCTGCCCCAGCAATGTGATCTCGCGGGCGCCCGCATCGACCAGCGACTTGGCCTCGTCGACGATTTGCATGAATCCGCGGCTGACTTCTGCACCGCGCGTATAGGGCACGACGCAATAGGTGCAGAACTTGTCGCACCCTTCCTGCACGGTCAGGAACGCGCTCGGCGGCACCCGACGGCGCGCCGGCAAATGCCCGAACTTCATGTCGACCGGCATGTCGGTGTCGAGCGCGGATTCGCCCCGTGCCGCCTTCGCGACCAGCTCCGGCAGGTTGTGATAGGCTTGCGGCCCCACCACGACGTCGACCTTCGCCCGGCGGACGATCTCCGCCCCCTCCGCCTGCGCGACGCACCCGGCGACCGCGATCATCGGGTCGTTGCCGTGTTTGCGCAGGCGACCAATGTCCGAATAGACTTTTTCGGTCGCGCGTTCGCGGATGTGGCAGGTGTTGAGCACGACCAGGTCGGCTTCGGCGGGATCGGCCTGGGTCAGCCCTTGCGCCGCCATCAGTTCAGCCATGCGATCGCCGTCATAGACGTTCATCTGGCAGCCGAACGATTTGACCGCGAAGGTCCGCGGCGCCTTGTGGGGAAGTTTTGGGTCCGGTGTCATGATCGGCGCGGCTATAGGCGTAATTGCGCTGCGACTGAACCCCTAGCCGTTGGGCGCGCGCACATGATCCTTGATGTCGATCGCGGCGGGAAGGGTCGGGCCTTTGCCGGCCCATACGTCATGCCCGATGAACGGCGGCACCGGGCCGCACATCACGACCGACAGGGCTGCCTCGATACGACGCTTGCTCTCCGCCGCAATCGCCTTGCGGCCCGGAAAGTCGCGCGGGTAAAACGGTTCAAGGAAGTGCACCGCGACGCGGAACCGGTCCTTGCGTGCGAGCAGGCGCATCGCATTGGCCTTGCCGCTCTCCTCCCCGATCCAAGCGATGTCCGCGCCGACCGGGCCATAATCGAGCAACACCGGCTGGACCATCACCCCCGGCGGCGGCGGCTCGAGCACCTTGAGCATCGATGTCTTGAACGGCAGCAGCGACCGCCCGTCGGTGGTCGTGCCTTCGGGAAACACGGTCACCGACCAATTCTCCGCCAGCGTCTCGCGCAATGCGTTGATCTGTTCCGCGACCCCAAGCCGGTCCTCGCGCGCGACGAACACGGTACGGTTGAGCGTCGCCAGCCAGCCGACCACCGGGGCTTCGCGGATTTCCGCCTTGGCGACGAATGCCGTGCCGCTGGCGCCGGCAATCGCGCAGATGTCGACCCAGCTGACATGGTTGGAAACATAGAAGACGTCGCGCTTGAGCGGCACGCCGACCACACGGACCCGTGCGCCACAGATGCGCGCCGCCGTCCCAAGAAACAGGCGCGGCCACGGCGACGAAAGGCGAACGAAACGCCACAGATAATGCAGCGGAATCGCGAACAGGAGAGAAACTGCGAGCAACGCCACGCGCGTCCACAGCCGCATCCAGCCGAGCCGATTGATCGGGGGTGGCCGTCCGGCCGCCGCATCGGCGCGCGCAGCCACGCGCGCGGCAGCGGCTTCAGCCCTTGCGGTCAAGCGCGACGCCGTACAGTTCCATCCGGTGGTCGACCAGCCGGAACCCCAGCCGCTCGGCGATCGCCTTCTGCAACTGTTCCAATTCGGGATCGACGAACTCGATGACCTTGCCGCTCTCGACATCGATCAGGTGATCGTGATGCGCTTCGGGCGCAGGTTCGTAGCGTGCCCGGCCGTCGCCGAAATCATGACGATCGAGGATACCCGCTTCTTCGAACAGGCGGACGGTGCGGTACACGGTGGCGATCGAAATACCCGGGTCGATCGCGGAAGCGCGTTCGTACACCTTCTCGACATCCGGATGGTCTTCGGCATCGGACAGGACGCGCGCAATGACCCGACGCTGGTCGGTGATGCGCAGGCCCTTTTCGGCACACAGGGCTTCTAGATCGATATGACGCGGCATGACGCCGATGTAGGCGTCTTCGATTTATTGCGAAAGAGGATAGTGACTCGCAACAAGCCCTTCCCCGCAGCGGGGAAGGGCCTGTCGCCGAAAGTCAGCGACCGACCGGCTTGCGGCGCTTAGTGCCGAGCCCGATCTTCTTGGCAAGAGTCCGGCGCTGTTCCGCATAGTTGGGAGCAACCATCGGATAGTCAGCCGGAAGGTTCCACTTGGCGCGATACTGTTCGGGGGTCATCTGATAATGGGTCATCAGGTGACGCTTGAGCATCTTGAGCTTCTTGCCGTCCTCGAGGCACACGATGAAATCGGGCTTAATCGACGAACGGACCGACACCGCCGGCTCCTGGCGAACTTCAGCGACGGGGGCAGGGCCGCCAAGCGTCGTCAAGGCGCCATGCACATTGGCGATGAGCACGGGCAGGTCAGAAACCGCGACGCTATTATTGCTAACGTGGGCCGCGACGATGTCAGCGGTAAGCGTGATCAGGGTGTCCTGAAGCTCGCTGTTGATGTCCATTGGAATCCTTTCAACTCAATTGCACACGATTACAGTCCGTGGCAGTGGCGGGCTATCGTCCTGCACTCAATCGAATGCAAGGATCAATTACGAAGTTAACGTAATCGGTATTATAGATTGCGTCGATATGTCAGGGCATCGAATGCCTGACCGTCCCGGCCTCGATAGTATTGATGACGTTCGCCGACCTTTTCGAACCCTACTGATCGGTACAAACTGATCGCATCGTTACCACTTCGCACTTCCAGGTGCAGCGTTAGTGCGCCCTGACTTGCCGAGTCCGTAATGACCGAGCGCAGCAACGCTCCCGCTACGCCGCGACGACGAAACGTCGGGACGGTCGCCAACAACAACAGTTCCGCTTCATCCAGAATACGCCGCGACAGCGCAAATCCCGCCGCGTTCCCGTCGATCGTCGCGATCGTCAGCCAGACGCCCGGCATGGCGAGCAGTCCCAGCACCTGATTGTGCGTCCATGCTTCCCCGAAGCGGGGTTCGAACGCGGCCTGCATCATCTGGTCGACGATTTTCAGGTCGCCTGCTGCGCCGTTGCGCAGGTCGACCCGCACCATCGTGCTCATGCGATGGATCCGGCGATGCCCGCCTTTGGCACGGCGGGCTTGGCATCCGGCGCACGACCGTAGATCGGCACCGGGGGCAATGCAGCGAATTCGGGCGGAAGCAGCACCGCATCCGCGGCGTCGGGCAGAACATCGTCAGCGGTACGCCGGGGATCAAGCGCGGTGATGAAGCGGACTCCGTTGCCGGCCAGTGCAAGCTCCGGCGACAAGGCGTCGAGCGCCGCTTCCGGTCGAAGCGAAGCAAAGGGAGCGGTCGCGCGGAGCGGGGCGGCGAAACCTTGCATGAAGACTTCGCCATGCCCGCCTTCCAGCACCACCGCAAGATCGGAACATGCCGGATTTCTGCCGAATGCGGCCGCCGCAAGCAACGCGAGCGAGGAATAGCCCGACAACGCCGCGCCCCAGCCGAGCGCGAGGCCACGCGCAG
Source organism: Sphingomonas sp. FW306-05-A (assembly GCF_058782275.1). NCBI lineage: Bacteria > Pseudomonadati > Pseudomonadota > Alphaproteobacteria > Sphingomonadales > Sphingomonadaceae > Sphingomonas > Sphingomonas sp. FW306-05-A. The sequence goes on along the minus strand of NZ_JBYSXN010000002.1, from coordinate 1,014,706 downwards.
CGGCGATCCCGACGCGGATGCCAGTGAAACTGCCCGGGCCGCAATCCACAAGGATGCGCCCGGCCCGCCCGCCATCGGGCAGCTCGGCGATCATCGCGATCAGGCGTTCGGCATGGCCCCGCCCGACGACTTCGTGCCGACGCGCGATCACGCGATCATGGTCGATCAGCGCAACCGAGCACGCGGCGGTTGCGGTTTCTATGACGAGCGTGCGCATCTGCTCAGACGATCGTGTTGAACATCTCGAAGTCCGGCCGGGGCGAACGATCGTGGATCGTCGCGTGGTCGCCGTGGCCGAGTGTGGAAATGAAATTGACGCTCACCGATGGCGTATCCGTAAAGAACGCCTTGTCGATCTTGCCGCCGTCGAAACCCGACATTGGCCCGGTATCGAGCCCGAGCGCACGCGCCGCGATGATGAAATACGCGCCCTGCAACGACGAATTGCGAAACGCCGAGGCCGCGCGCAGTTCGGCGTTACCATCGAACCATGCTTTCGCATCGACATGCGGGAACAGCATCGGGAGATGCTCGTGAAATTCGCGGTCCATCCCGATGATGACGCTGACCGGGGCCTTGAGGATCTTGGGCGCATTCTGCGCGGACACGCATTCCGCGAGCTTCGCCTTAGATTCATCGGTCGTGCACCACAGCAGCCGCGCAGGAAGCTGATTGGCCGAGGTCGGACCCCATTTCATCAGGTCCCAGATCGCGCGCAGTTCGTCCTCGCCGACCGGTGTGTCGGTATAGCCGTTATAGGTGCGCGCGGTGCGGAAGATCCGGTCGAGCGCGGCATCATCAAGCCTGTTCATCAGATCGCCCGTACTTCGGTCACTTCGGGGACATAGTAGCGGAGCAACTGCTCGATCCCGTTCTTGAGCGTCGCGCTCGACGATGGGCAGCCTGCGCAGGCACCCTGCATGGCGAGGTAAACCTTGCCCTTCTCGAACCCGCGATAAACGATGTCGCCACCGTCATTCGCCACCGCCGGACGGATCCGCGTCTCGATCAAGTCCTTGATCTGCGCAACGATGTCCGCGTCCTCGGGATCATCGGCAAAACCGGTGTCGCTCGCGACGCTGATCTCGCCTGCGCTGCCGGGGCGGAACAGCGGCATGTCCGCGCTGAAATGGTCGAGCAGGATGCCGAGCACGTCGGGTTTGAGCGAGGCCCAGTCGGTGCCCGCCGCTGCCGTCACCGACACGAAATCGCTCCCGAAGAACACGCCGGTCACATCGCCCAGGCCAAACAGCGCGTCCGCCAGCGGCGATGCTTCGGCGTCCTCCGGCGTTGCAAAGTCGCGCGTGCCGGCTGCCATGACCGTGCGGTTGGGCAGGAATTTGAGGGTCGCCGGGTTGGGCGTCAGTTCGGTTTCGATAAGCATGACCGTCATGTGGCGCGCAGGGGCGGGGATCGCAAGGGATCATCGCCGGGATGCCGCGTAGCGGCTACCAAGCCCCAATGCTGGCGGTCGCGGGATTTCCCCGCTATTGTCAGGACATGACTTCGCTCCAGCGCAAGATGCGCCTCGCCCTATTGTCGTCCCTCATCATCGGTGCCGCGCCCCAGCAGAATCCCCCTGCGGGGACCGCCCCGCCGCCCGCCACGACTCCTTCGGCGACCCAACCCGTATCCGCGGCGGCGATCGCGCAGGCAGGGGATGCGGCGATCGCGAACCGCGACGCGTGGCTGTACAAGGGCAGCGACATCACCCCCGACGCGGAGTGGAAGTTCGGGACGCTCAAGAACGGCCTGCGTTATGCGGTCCGCAAGAACGGCGTGCCCCCCGGCCAGATCGCAGTGCGCGTGCGGATGGACGTTGGTTCGCTGTACGAGACCGATTCCGAGCGCGGTTATGCGCACATGATCGAGCATTTGTCGTTCCGTGGATCGCAATATGTGCCCGACGGTGAGGCAAAGCGCATCTGGCAGCGGATGGGAACGACTTTCGGGTCCGACACCAACGCGCAGACCACCACGACGCAGACCGTCTACAAACTCGACTTGCCGAGCGCGACGCCCGCCGGGATCGACGAGAGTCTCAAGATCCTGTCGGGCATGGTGTCGCGCCCCAATATCACGCAGGCCGCACTCGGTGCGGAGCGTCCCGCGGTGCTTGCCGAACAGCGCGAAGCGCCGGGGCCGCAGGTGCGTTTCATCAACGCCCTCAACGCGACCTTCTTCGCGGGCCAGCCGCTCGCCGATCGCTCGCCGATCGGGCATGTGAAGGAACTCGAGGCCGCGACGGCTGAAAGCGTGAAGGCCTTCCACGATCGCTGGTATCGCCCCGAACGCGCGGTCGTCGTCGTCGCGGGCGATTACGACCCTGCGCAACTCGAAGCGATGGTCGCCAAGAATTTTGGCGACTGGCGCGGAAGTGGCGAAGCGCCCAAGGACCCCGATTTCGGCAAGCCCGATCCCAAGCAGTCGACCGCCAAGGCGGTGGTCGAACCCGGCATCGCATCGCGGATCGAAATGGCGATCCTGCGGCCGTGGCAGTACAATGACGATACGGTGATCTTCAACCAGAAGCGCCTCGTCGACTTCCTCGGGCTCGCGATCGTCAACCGCCGTCTGGAAACGCTGGCGCGTTCGGGCGGCAGCTTCATCGCCGCAGCGGTGCGGCTCGACGATCCGTCGCGTTCGGCGAACGGCACCTTCGTCACGATCCTGCCGGTCGGCAATGCGTGGGAGCCTGCCTTGAAGGACGTCCGCGCGGTGATTGCGGATGCACAGAAGTCGCCCCCGACCAAAGCCGAGATCGAACGCGAGCTCGCCGAGCAGCGCGTCCAGTTCCGCACCCAAGTCGACACCTATCGCGCCGAAGCTGGCGCCAAGGAAGCCGACGACATGGTCCAGGCAGTCGATATCCGCGAGACGACGACCTCGCCCGCGGTGATCCAGAAGGTGTTCGAGGATGCGGTGGCGAAGGGCTTCTTCGCGCCCGCCAAGATCCTTGAATCGACCCGCCGCTTGTTCGAAGGCACACCGCCGCGCGCGCTCATTTCGACGCCGACTGCGGAGCAGGGGATCGAGACCTCGCTCGCCAATGCGTTGAAGGCCAACGTCAAGGCACTCCCCAGCACGCGCCGTCGCCAGGGCGCGGTATCGTTCGACAAGCTGCCCAAGCTCGGCGCGCCCGCCACGATCGCCTCGACCACGCCGATCAAGCCGTTCGACATGCAGGAATATACGCTGTCGAACGGGGTGCGCGTGCTGGTGTATCCGACGACGTCCGAGGATAGCCGCGTCTATGTCCGCGTGCGCTTCGGGAATGGCTACAATGCGTTGCCGGTGGACAAGGAATCGCCCGCCTGGGCCGCCGACCTCGCGCTGACCGCGGGGGGTATCGGCAAGCTCAACCAGGGTGATCTCGACGCGTTGACGACGGGGCGGCGGATCGGTCTTGACTTCGGGGTCGATGAGGATGCCTTCACCTACAATGCGCTGACCTCACCGACCGATTTGCCCGATCAGTTGCGGATCATGGCGGCCGCGATCTCGGCACCGGGCTGGGACCCCGCACCGGTCGCGCGCGCGCGCAGCGTCGCGGTCTCCGCCTATCCCGGATATAGTTCGTCGCCGGACGGCGTTTTGCAGCGCGATTTGGAACGGCTGCTCCACGATGGCGACCCTCGCTGGGGAACCCCCAGCCTCGCCGCGATCCAGGGAACGACTCCTGCCAACTTCCGCGCCTTGTGGGAGCCGTTGCTCAAGACCGGGCCAGTCGAGGTGATGGTGTTCGGCGACATCAAGGCCGACGTCGCGGTCGCCGCGGTGCAGAAGACGCTGGGGTCGCTCCCGCCGCGTCCCGCCACGCCCAATTTCGTCGCGCCGCCGGTCCGCTTCCCCGCGCACAACCAGACTCCGGTGGTCCGCACCCATGACGGCCCGGAAAACCAGGCGGCGGCGGTGATCGCCTGGCCGACCGGCAGCGGCGTCGCCGGTTTGACCGATGCGCGGCGGCTCGACGTGCTCGCCGCGATCTTCAGCGACCGTCTGTTCGACCGGCTGCGCTCACAGGCAGGCGCAAGCTACAGCCCTAACGTGTCGAGCAGCTGGCCGGTGGGTCAGCCGGGCGGCGGGCGCATCCTCGCGATCGGGCAGGTCGCACCGTCGAACGTCCCGTTGTTCTTCAAGCTGTCGCGCGAAATCGCCGCCGAACTGGTGTCCAAGCCGATCGACGAGGACGAGCTGAAGCGCACGATCGGGCCGATGCAGCAATCGATCATGCGTCAGTCGACGGGCAACCAGTTCTGGATGAACCAGCTCGATGGCGCGACCTACGATCCGGCGCGGATCATCGCGTTGACGCATTTGTACAGCGACATTTCGTCGATGACCGCTGCGCAGTTGCAGGAAACCGCGGCGAAATATCTTCGGCCCGAGCGTGACTGGACGATGCAGGTGGTGCCGAAGGGGAAGTGACGCTGCTCCCTTTCCCCCCGTCATGCTGAACTCGTTTCAGCATCCACCGCGCAACGGGCACCGGCCGGACTGGTTGCGCGGTGGACCCTGAAACAAGTTCAGGGTGACGATGGTAGAATCTTGGACTGCGCTAAACGAATAGTCGGGCCGCTACCCCCGCGCCGTCGCCGACTTTGCCAGCGGCACGCGCATGACGCGGTCGTTCCCGGTCAGGAACAATGTCTTTCCGCCCTCGCCAAACGCACCATTGGCAATCGGGCCGCCGTGCGCGAAGCGGGCGATCGGCTCGGCTTCGGGGGTCATCAGGTAGAAGCCGCCGGGTGCGCTGCAGAACAGTGTCCCGTCCGCGGCGACCTTCATTCCGTCGGGCAGGCCGGGTCCCTTGAGGGTCGACGCATCGAGGAACACCCGCCGCTTGAGCGGCAGTCCGCGCGCATCGAGATCATAGACCATGATCCGCGGTGCCTTGTCATCCGACACCGACACGTAAAGCTTGCGCTCATCGGGTGAGAGCGCGACCCCGTTGGGATAGCTCAGCGTGCCGTCGATCAGCACGACTTCGCCGCCCGGCGTCCAGCGATACACGCCGTTGTGCGGCAGTTCGCGCAGCGGCGAGGTCGCGCCGTCGATGAGGCCATAAGGCGGATCGGTAAAATAGATCGCGCCGTTCCGCGCGATGTGGAGGTCGTTCGGGCTGTTGAACCGTTTGCCCTGATAGCGATCGACCAGCGCCGCGCGCTTCTTGCTGGCGAAGTCGTAGCGCATCACCGCGCGGTTGCCGCTGTCGGCGATGACCAGCGCGCCGTCGCGGCCGAGCGCAAGCCCGTTCGATCCTGCCTCGCGGAACAGCTTGGGGTCGGGATTGGCGAGGCCCGAGGGCGTCAGGAATGGGGTGACACCGCCTGCACGGGTCCAGCGACGGATCAGGTTGGCGGGAGGGTCGGAGAACAACAGCGCGTTGCTCGCGGGAATCCACACCGGACCTTCGGCCCAGCGAATCCCGCTCGCGATCGTCTCGATCCTGGTGCTCGGCGCGAGAAAGCGGTCTGCAAGCGGGGACAGCCGTTCGAGTGTCGGTTCGGTCGTCGCGGCTGCCGCCGTGCCCGACCAGACGGGGATCGTGGCGAGCGCGGCCATGCCGCCGATCATCGTACGGCGGGTGGGGCAGTTCGGCGCGCGTTCGACGGGGCCGGGCAGGGAAGGCTGATACGACACGATGGGCGATGTCCGGATATGGCGGATGGTGGCGGCATCCTCGCATCCGCCTCGACGCACGTCCAGCCACCACCGGTGTCCAGATTAAAACGTCAACGCATCAATAGGTTAGGACTTGTACAGTCCCTCCAGCCGAGCGCCATATACCTGTTTCAGCACGTGCCGCCGGATCTTGAGCGACGGGGTCAGCTGCTCGTTCTCGATCCCGAACGGTTCGTCCGCCAGCACGAAACGCCGGATCCGTTCGGTCAGCGATAGTTCGGCATTGACGCGTTCGACCGCGTGACCGAGCGCTGTGCGATATTCGCTGTTTTCGGCCAGTCGCGCGAAGTTACACGCATCGCCGTTCCGCGCGCACCATTGCTGGGTCCATTCGGGATCGGGGACGATCACCGCGACCATATAGGGCCGCCGATCGCCGAACAGCATCGCCTGCGAAATCTCGGGTTGCAGCGTCAGCATCCCCTCGACCTTCTGCGGCGCGACATTCTCGCCCTTATCGTTGACGATGATGTCCTTCTTGCGGTCGGTGATCTGAATCCTGCCCTTGGTATCGATCACCCCGATGTCGCCGGTGTGAAGCCATCCGTCTTTCAACACGCGCGCGGTCTCGGCGTCGTTGCGCCAATAGCCCTTCATCACCAGCTCGCCGCGCACCAGGATCTCGCCATCCTCCGCAATGCGCACCTCGGTGTTGGGAAGCGGGGGGCCGACCGTGTCCATCTTGATCCCGACCTTGGGGCGGTTGCACGAGATAACCGGCGCGGACTCGGTCTGGCCATAGCCCTGCAGCACGGTGATCCCGATTGCGTCGAAGAAGGTGCCGACCTCGGGCGTCAGCGGCGCGCCGCCCGAGACCATCGCCTTGATCCGTCCGCCGAAGCGCTTCTGGATCTTGGGGCGGAGCGTCGCTGCGAGCAACAAATCCATCGGCTTGTCGAGCAGCCCGGCCTTGCCCGCCGCTCGCTTGCTCCCGAGTGCCTCGGCGCGCCCGAGCAAATAGGTCGAGAGCTTGCCCTGTTTCTCGACCGCCTTGGAAATGCGCGCGCGGAGCAATTCGAACAGCCGCGGCACCACCACCATCATCGTCGGGCGGACTTCCTCGATATTCGAGGCGAGCTTGTCGAGGCTTTCGGAATAATAGATCTGCGAGCCCAGCGCGATCGGGAAGAACTGCCCGCCGCTATGTTCATAGGCGTGGCTCAGCGGCAAGAACGACAGGAAGATCTCGTCGTCCCAGCCGAAATCCTCCGAGATGATCGTGCAGCAGCCGAATACATTGTGGAGGATCGCGCCGTGATGCTGCATCACCCCGCGCGGCGCACCGCCGGTGCCGCTGGTGTAGATGATGCACGCGGTATCGTCGCGCGTCGCAGTGGTGCGGATCGTCGACGGTTCGGCGGCATGGTCCGCGAGCAACGTGTCCCAATGGTGGAATTCGAGCGCGCCCTGCTGGCCGCTGCGCAGATCCTCGATGCTGATCACGATCTTGGCGGTCGATGCGCGGATCGCGGCCGGGAGCAGCGTTTTGGCAAGTTTCGCGGTCGAGACGATCACCGCCTTCGCGCCCGAATTCTCAATGATGTGGGTGTGGTCGCGCTCGGTATTGGTCGTGTAGGTCGGCACGGTGATGCACCCCGCCGCCATGATCGCAAGATCGGCGATGCACCATTCGGGGCGGTTCTCGCTGACCAGCATGACGCGGTCGCCGGGGACCAGCCCGATCGCCTTCAGCGCCGCCGAAAGGCTGGCGACTTCGCGCGCGGTCTGCGTCCAACTGCGCGAGCGCCAGGCGCCGCCCGCCTTGTGCCACAGGAACGGCGCATCGCCTTGCTCAGTCACGCGCGCGAGGAACATCGCAACGAGGTTCGGGAAGGTTTCAAGAGTACGCATCGGTCTCTCCCTTTGGCGCGTCGTGTTCGACTGCGCGTGATACTTCGGGCGGCTTATTCGGGCGGGCGGTTGGCGAGCGCGCCGACCCGGACGATCTCGGTCATCCGCCCGTCCTCGCCGATCGCGACGCCTTCGCTGCGCGGATCGGCCGCACCGACCCAGCGGCCATCCACGCGTTCGATCGCATTCGCCTTCAGCCCCAGCGGCGCGCTAACCACGCGTTCGCCCAGTGCGCGGAGCGCCGGGATCATCGCGTCGAGCTGCGTGCCCTTTTCCGCCGCCGCGGTCTGGCCCGGAGCATATAGCAAACCGAGGCCGATCGCATCCTGTGCCGACATCTTCCAGTCGAGCACCGCGATCAGCGCCTTGGACACCTGCGCGATGATCGTCGAGCCGCCCGCCGCGCCGATCGCGATGCGGACCGAACCGTCGGGGTTGTAGACGATCGTCGGCGACATCGAACTGCGCGGGCGCTTGCCCCCGGCGACGCGGTTGGCGACGAGGTTGCCGTTCTTTTCCGGCACGAAATCGAAGTCGGTCAGCTCGTTATTGAGCTGCACGCCATCGACCGAGAGGCCTGAGCCGAAATAGCTTTCGATCGTGGTGGTGACTTCGGCGACGTTGCCGCGCCGGTCGACCGTGACGAGATCGCTCGTGCCGGGGACGTCGGCGTTGGGGGCAAGCTGGCGCGCCGGAGCGCCGGGGGGCGTGCCCGCGCTGACGCTCTGCATCGTGCGGTCGGGCGCGATCAGCGCGGAGCGCTGCGCGAGATAGGCGGGGTCGAGCAAGCCCTTGGCGGGAACGTCGACCTTGTCGGGATCGCCGAGATACATATCCCGATCGGCATAAGCGAGGCGTTCGGATTCGGCGAACAGATGCCACGCGACCGGGCTGGTCTTGCCGAGGCCGGCCATGTCGAAGCGTTCGAGCTGCTTGAGGATCATCAGCACGCCGATCCCGCCAGATCCCGGCGGGCCCATGCCGCAGATCTTGTAGACACGGTACGTGCCGCAGATCGGCGCGCGTTCCTTTGCGCGATAACCGGCGAGGTCGGCGAGCGTCATTTTCGAGGGGTTGCGCGGCGAGGTGTTGACCGCCTTCACGATCCGCTGCGCGACCGCGCCCTTGTAGAAGGCGTCGGGCCCCTGCTGCGCGATCTTCGTGAACAGCGCGGCTTGCGCGGGATTGCGGAAGATCGTGCCGACCGCGACGGGTTCGTTGCCGACGGGGAAGAAGCGCGCGTGCGCGGCGGGATCGAGCCGGTCGCCGAAATTGGCGAGCCCGTTGTGGAGCCGCGGCGTGACCGTGAAGCCGAGCTGCGCGAGTTTGATCGCGGGCGCGAACAATCGTGCCCAGGGGAGCACCCCGTAGCGCTTGTGCGCGAGCGCCATCATCCGCAAGTTGCCCGGCACGCCGACGCTGCGCCCGCCCGGCACGGCTTGCGTGAAGGGGAGGGGCTGGCCGTCCTTGCCATAGAACCAGCGCGCATCGGCGGCGGCGGGGGCGGCTTCGCGGCCGTCGAAGCTGGTCGTCGCATTGGCGGCGGCGTCGTGATGGATCATGAAGCTGCCGCCGCCGATCCCCGAATTCTGCGGCTCGACCACGTTGAGCGCGAGCATCGTTGCGATCGCGGCGTCGGTCGCGCTGCCGCCGGCTTTGAGGATCTCGACGCCAGCCGCGGCGGCGCGCGGGTCGGCGGCGCTGACCATGCCGGTGCCGGCCTGGGCGGCGACAGGCTTCGGATCGGTCCTCCGCGCGTCGAGCGCGGTCGGGGTGAGCAGGAGGAGAGCTAAAGTGACGAACGGCTTGTGCATCGTTGCGACCGTAGCGGCCTTTGTCGGGCAGGCAAGGTCGCGTGACGTCGCGATCGCAGCCTTACGGCTGCGTTGCGAGCAGATACTCCTGTCGTAGGGAATCGATCGGCTTCAGCCCCTCGCCGGTCTCGAAATGCCAATAGGTCCAGCCGTTGCACGACGGCGCGTTTTGCAGCGTCGCGCCGAGCTTGTGGATCGACCCCGTCGCGCCGCACAGGCTCTCGAGGCTGCCGTCGGCGCGGATCATCGCGCGGTGCTTGCGCCTGGCGTCGACCACGAACCGCCCGGGGGTGAGGAAGCCGTTCTCGACCAGCACGCCGAACGCGACCTTGGGCGCGGCCTTGGGGCTCTGCATCGTCTTGAGCAGGCTCTCGTCGAGCGGGAGCGCCGCGGCGATCCGCTCCTCGGCGGCGGCGATGTAATCGGGCTCGCGCTCGATCCCGATCCAGCGCCGGCCGAGCCGCTTGGCGACCGCGCCGGTCGTGCCGGTGCCGAAGAACGGGTCGAGCACCACGTCGCCGGGCTTCGTGCACGCCAACAGGATGCGGTACAGCAAAGCCTCTGGCTTCTGCGTCGGGTGGACTTTGATCCCGTCCTTCTTCAGCCGCTCGGGCCCGCCACAGACCGGAAATTCCCAGTCGCTGCGCATCTGAAGCTCGTCGTTGAGCGTCTTCATGCTGCGATAGTTAAAGGTGTAGCGCGCCTTCTCGCCCATCGACGCCCAGATCAGCGTCTCATGCGCGTTGGTGAAGCGCGTGCCCTTGAAATTGGGCATCGGGTTCGACTTGCGCCAGACAATATCGTTGAGGATCCAGTAGCCCAGATCCTGGATCGCGGCGCCGACCTTGAAGATGTTGTGATAGCTGCCGATCACCCAGATCGCGCCATTGTCCTTGAGGATCCTTTTGGCCTCCGCCAGCCACGCGCGGGTGAACGCGTCATAGGCGTCGAGGCTGTCGAACTTGTCCCACGCGTCGGTCACTGCGTCGACATGGCTGCCGTCGGGCCGCGCGAGGTCGCCGCCGAGCTGGAGATTGTAGGGCGGGTCGGCGAAGATCATGTCGACCGACTTGGCGGGTAAAGCACGCATCGCCGCGATGCAGTCCGAGCGCAAGATCTGGTCGAGCGGAAGCTCCGCCATCGGCGTGATGGTCGGGCGCTTGCCGACCTTTATCTTTTCCAAAACGCCCATAACCGCCGCCCCTGATTCACTGTCGCGCGCATCCCTGCGAATCTGGGGACTCGCGTCAAGGGGCGATGCGTTAACCGGATTCGTCGCAGATTCGTTGGCCGTCCGGAACATTCCCGGGACGCGAGCTAGATGTTGAGTCCGTCGTGATCGGCGGACTCAAGCGATAGTGTGTGACGCAAAAGACTCAGAGCAGAAGATACGCGTCGGCGACGGGACGAAATGTGCGCCGGTGGAGCGGGGTTGGCCCATGTTCGCGCAAAGCCGCCAGATGCGCAGCGCATCCATAGCCCTTGTTCGAGTGCCATCCGTACTGCGGATGCGATTCGGCATGGGCGAGCATGATCGTGTCGCGGGTGTGCTTGGCGATGATCGACGCTGCGGCGATCGACGTGCTGATCGCGTCGCCCGAAACCAGCGGTGTCGCGGCGTGCGTCCAGCGCGGCAAGCGGTTGCCGTCGACCAGCACATGCCCGGGTACGACGCCCAAAGCCTCGACCGCGAGCGTCATCGCCTTCATCGTCGCCCAGTAGATGTTGAGCACGTCGATCTCATCCGCCTCGACGATCCCGATCCCGACCGTTGCGCAATCTTGCAGCCGGTCGTGCAGCCGCAACCGCTCGGCGGCGGAGAGCTTCTTCGAATCGTTGATCCCGCGCGGGATGCCCTTGGGGGGCAGGATCACCGCAGCGGCGACGACCGGCCCGGCAAGCGGACCGCGGCCCGCTTCGTCGACACCCGCGACGGGGGCGAGGCAGAGCTTTTCGTGTTTGAGACTAGGCATCAGGCAACCGCCATGGCGGATAGCGGCGGTTCTCGCCAGCATGGTAGAGACAGACCCTATTGCCCGCAGGATCCCGCAGCCGCGCCTCGCGCCAGAGCCAGCTCTGGTCGGTGGGGAGCTGATCGAAGACGATTCCGGCCGTCTGCAATCGCGCGACGGTGGCATCGAGGTCGTCGCATTCGAGGAACAGCGTTGTTTCCGCTGCCCGCTCGATCGACACCGTCGCGCCGCCCGCCGTCTCGAACCGAGCATAATGGTTGGTACTGTCCACGATCTGGCGAAGCCCGAGAGCCGCATAGAAGGCGCGCGATGCTGCGTGATCGGTGCTGCCCACGGTAACCTGGTTGAGCCGCAGATCCGCGCCGAGGTCGAGCCGGACCGCCTGATGTCCCATCGGACCGTGCCCGCGCCCGAGCCCCGGCGCATCGCGCAACGCCAGCCGCACGAAGGTGCGCGCCGCCCCGACCGCTTGTGGTAGCGATCGTCCTTGCCCGAGCAGGGTGGCGATCGCCGAGGCGAGCGTGCAGCCGGTGCCATGCGTGCTCGTCGTCTCGATCCGGGGGGCGGACCAGTGCGCGATCTCTCCGTCCGGTCCGATCAGGCGGTCGACGACGTCGGCCCCTTCGACGTGGCCGCCCTTGGCGAGCAATCGGCAGCCATGCGTGAGGATCGCGGTTTCGCCACCCAGCGCCGCGAGTTCGGGCGTGTTGGGCGTGACCACCGTGGCGATCCGCATCAGCCGCGCGAACGCCGAAATCGTCGCCGGGTCGGCGAGCGTCGCGCCGCTGGTCGCCACCATCACCGGATCGAACACCACCGGCACGTCGAGCGTTTCGAGCCGGTCGGCGACCGCGTCAGCCGTCTCGGCCGACCCGATCATCCCGATCTTCACCGCATCCACGCCGATGTCGGACAGGCAGGAGTCAATCTGCGCGAGCACCATGTCGGTCGGCACGGGCAGCACCGCCTGAACGCCGAGCGTATTCTGCGCGGTGATTGCGGTGATCGCGGTCATCGCGTGGCCGCCAAGCATCGTGACGGTCTTGATGTCCGCCTGGATCCCTGCGCCACCGCCCGAGTCCGACCCCGCGATGACCAGGATGCGCGGCGTCATGCGCGCGGCTTGTACCACCGCACGGTCGACGCCGGATGCCGCGCGAGCGCCTCGTCAACGCGGGCGGGGCGGTCCATCAGCTCGCCGCCGCAATTGGGGCAGCGATCGTCGAGCGCCTCGGCGCACGGCGCGCAATAGGTGCATTCGAACGAGCAGATGAACGCCCCCGCTTCGTCGGCGGGGAGATCGGTACCGCAGCGTTCGCAGTCAGGGCGCATTTCGAGCATGACGGCAGTTTAGCGAGGGTTTGGTAGGACGTCACCCCGGGGATGTACGGTCGCGGCACGATCAATGGGGGGCAGGCGCTTTCGTTCTCCCGCGAAGGCGGGAGTCCAGAGCCAAGCAGAACAACGACTTACAGTTCTCGCGACTCCTGGACTCCCGCCTTCGCGGGAGAACAGTTGTGGTTTCGCGGCCATGCCTTCGCAGGAAGACGGGGATTGGCGCGCCGTCAGTCGGTTCCGCCGGGCGAGATACGGAAGATCGTCGCCTGGCGGATCGCGATCACCCAGCGGTCGCCGTCGGTGCGCCACAGATCGGTGAAACGCCGTGAGACGGTCGGCGGCGAGGACGTTCCGTCGCGGGGGACATAGGTCTCCTCGCCCATCACGAGCACATTCGGGCCATAGGGTTCGAGATGCTCGATGCGCTTGTGGTAATACGCGTAATCGATCTGCCCGCGCTCGAAGAAGTCGGCAATCTGCGCCTTGCCCGCGACCCCATTGCCGGGCGTGTTGACGACGCAATCGTCCGCCAGTGTCGCGAGGAACGTCGCCTTGTCGCCAGTCACGATCGCACGGTCGACCGCGTCGGAAGCAGCCAGCACCGCCGCCAGAGCGGGATGCGCCGCGATCGCAGCGTCCAGCGCTTCGCCGACCAACTCGCGCGTGTTTCCACCGCGCGAATTCGCCCGCGGATCGATCGTGTCCATATCCCTGCCCCCAGGCGGACTCGGAGTCGAGCCCGGCGGGCAGGGTATAGCAGATTACCCCGCAGCCGTCCGCACCGCGTCGCAGATGCGGTCGACCACCGCCTCGACTTGCGCGGCATCGTCGCCCTCGGCCATCACGCGGATGACGGGTTCGGTGCCCGACGGGCGGATGACGAGGCGGCCCTTGCCCTTCAATTCGGCCTCGGCGTCGGCGATCACCGCCTTGACCGACTCCGCCTCGAGCGGCTTGCCGCCCGCGAAGCGCACGTTCTTGAGCAATTGCGGGAGCGGCTCGAAACGGTGGAGCAATTCGCTCGCCGGAACCCCCGAGCGCGCGAGTTCGGCGAGGATCTGGAGCGCTGCGACCAAGCCGTCGCCGGTCGTGGCGTAATCCGACAGGATGATGTGCCCTGACTGCTCGCCGCCGACATTATAGCCCTGCGCGCGCATCGCCTCGAGCACGTGCCGGTCGCCGACCTTGGTGCGGATCAGCCCGATCCCCTGCGTCGCGAGATGGCGTTCCAGCCCGAGGTTGGACATGACCGTCGCGACCAGCCCGCCACCCTTGAGCCGCCCCGCGCGCGCCCAGCTGCTCGCGATCGTCGCCATCAGCTGGTCGCCGTCGACGACATGGCCCTTTTCATCGACCACGATCAGCCGGTCGGCGTCGCCATCGAGCGCGATGCCAAGCTGCGCGCCGGTCTCGACCACCGTCTCGCACAGCGCCTTGGGCGCGGTCGAGCCGACGCCGTCGTTGATGTTCTTGCCGTCGGGACTGACGCCAATCGACACCACGTTCGCGCCGAGTTCCCAAAGCGCGGTCGGCGCGACGCGATAGGCAGCACCGTTCGCGCAATCGACCACGATCTTCATCCCGTCGAGCCGCAGGTTCTCCGGGAAGGTCGATTTGGCAAAATGGATGTAGCGCCCCTGCGCATCGTCGACGCGCCGCGCACGGCCGATTTCGGGGGCGGGGCTGAGCGCGATGTCGCCGTCAATCAGCGCCTCGATCGCGGTTTCGTCGGCATCGGACAGCTTGTAGCCGTCGGGGCCGAACAATTTGATGCCGTTGTCGGCGTAGGGGTTGTGGCTTGCGGAAATCATCACGCCGAGGTCGGCGCGCATCGACTGGGTCAGCATCGCGACCGCAGGCGTCGGCATCGGGCCGAGCAGCACCACGTCCATGCCGACGCTGGTGAAGCCTGCAACCATCGCGGATTCGAGCATATAGCCCGACAGCCGGGTGTCCTTGCCGATCACGACGCGGTGGCGGTGTTCGCCGCGATGAAAGTGCGCGCCTGCCGCCATGCCGACCTGCATTGCCATCGCCGCGGTCATCGGTGCGGTATTGGTCAGGCCGCGAATCCCGTCGGTACCGAAATATTTTCTTGCCATTACGCGCGCATCCGTTCGGTTATGTGCGTTGCACTCATAAGCGGCCAAAACGGGCCGTGCATCTGCAAAAGGGCCTGCATGTCGCAATCCAGTCGTATCCTGTTGTCGCTCGTCCTCGGGCTTGCCGTCGGTGCCGCCTTGGCGGGCTGGGCGCCGGGGGCGGTGCCGGTGACGGTCGAGATTGCCGGACCGATCGGGACTGCGTGGCTCAACGCGTTGCAGATGACGGTGTTGCCGCTGGTCTTCTCGCTGCTCGTCACCGGGATCGCCGCGACCGCCGAGGCTGCGCGCAGCGGTGCAGTGGCGGCGCGCGCGATCGCGATGATCGTGTCGGTGATGGTGTTCAGCGCAGTGATGGCAGCCATCCTGACGCCGCTGTTCCTCAGTCTCGCACCGATGCCTGCGGCTTCGGGCATCGCGCTGCGGGCCGCGTTGGCGGGGGCTGCCCCGGCGGGGCCGGTCCAGCCGCTTGGTGAATTCCTGGTCGGCATGGTGCCGAGCAACGTCGTCGCGGCGGCGGCGAACGGCGGGTTCCTGTCGCTAATCCTGTTCGCGCTGGTATTCGCCTTCGCGCTTGCGCAAATCGCACCCGAACCACGCGCGTTGCTAATCACTTTCTTCTCCGCGATCCGCGACACGATGCTGGTGGTGATCGGCTGGATCATCTGGATCGCGCCGATCGGGGTGTTCGCGCTGGCGATCACGGTTGCCGCCAAGACCGGAACCGCCGCGGTCGGCGCACTGCTGCATTACATCGTCACGGTGTCGAGCGTCGGCGTGGTGGTGTCGCTGTTCGCCTTTCCGCTCGCGGTATTGGGCGGGCGCATCGCGCTGACCCGGTTCGTGCGCGGTGCAGCCCCCGTGCTGGCGGTGGCGATGAGCACGCAATCCTCGCTCGCCAGCCTGCCCGCGATGTTGCGGAGTTCGGAGGACATGGGTGTGCCGGTGGCGACCTCGGGCGTTGTCCTGCCGATCGCGGTGGCGATGTTGCGCGCGACCGGCCCAGCGATGAACCTTGCGGTCGCGATCTATGTGGCGAACTGGTTCGGGGTGCACGTAAGCTTCGCCACGCTGTGCGCGGCTACCGCGATTGCGGTGCTGACCTCGCTCGGGTCGGTCAGCCTGCCCGGACAGATCAGCTTCATCGGCGCGATCGCGCCGATCGCGGTCACGCTGGGGGTGCCGGTCGCGCCGCTCGGCTTGCTCGTCGCTGTCGAGACGATCCCCGATATCTTCCGCACGATGGGCAATGTCGTGATGGACCTGGCGGTGACGCTCACGGTCTCCGCGCGCAGCGCGCTCGCGCCGACAAGCAGCGCAGATGCGTTGTTGCAGGATCGCGCGGGCTAGCACCGCGTCGGGGCGCTAATCCCCGTCGTCCCGTTCGGTTCGAGCGGGCAGGGGGCAGGGCATCAACAGCTAGCGGCTGGCCTGGTGCGGCGCGTCACTTCGCGCCGTATCCGTTGTACAGCAGCCCGAAGAAGTCGCCCTTGTTCCACCGCGGCCGCGCGTCGCCATCGGCGATCTCGCGCGCAATCGCGTAATTGGCATTCACGAAGCGGATGCCCTGCGCCCAGTCGATCGGCTGCGACAGGTCGTCCGACACCTGGTGGTAGCGGTGCGCGAAGAACTCTGCGGTTGCCGCCTTGCCCGGTCCCTTTTGCCCCGGCCACAGGAACACCGAGGGCACCCCCTGCTGGACGAAGCGATAATGGTCCGACCGGACGAAGATGCCCTGCGCGGGATCGGGATCGGGCGACATCGTCACGCCCAGCGTCCCGACTGCCTTTGCGACGATCGGTCCCAGCGTCGAGCGATCCGCGCCGAACACGGTCATGTCTTCGAACGCATAGGACAGGATCGGCATGTCGAGATTGACGTCCGCAACGATGCTCTTGATCGGCACGGTCGGGTGCCGCGCGAAATAGTCCGAGCCGACCAGGCCCTTTTCCTCCGCGGTGACCGCGAGGAACAGGATCGAGCGGCGCGGCGGCTTGCGCGAGGCCTTGAAGCGTTTGGCTTCCTCGATCAGTGCGGCGATGCCGACCGCATTGTCCTCTGCGCCATTGTAGATCAGGTCGCCCTTGCCCTCGGCCTTGACCCCGAGATGGTCGAGATGCGCCGACAAGACGACGACTTCCTTACCGAGCACAGGGTCGCTGCCGTGGATCATGCCCGCGACGTTAGCGCTGGTGCCGGGCTCGAAGCTGGTCCGCAGCGCAACCGCGAGGCGCGCACCGAGTGGTTCGGCGGTGAAGCGTGCTTCGGCGTCGGTGCCTTTGGCGAGGATCGCCTTCCACGGCACCTTCGCGCCAGCGAACAGCTTGGCCGCGCCGGTCGCGCTGAGCGTCGCCAGTTGCGGCGCGCCCGCCATGTCGCCGGTGCCGTCCGCCTTCGCCCAGGCCGTCCGCGCGCGGTCCCAGGCGCCGCCCTCGGGTGGCAGCACGCCGCGCGTCAGCAGGATCGTGCCGACCGCCCCGTGTGCAGCGGCAATCGCGGCCTTTGTCGCGCCGCTCTGGAAATGCGCGCGTTCCTCGCTCTGGAAGCTTGCGGGCGCGCCAGCGAAAAAGGCGACGATCTTGCCGCGTACGTCGACGCCCGCATAATCGTCCCGCTTGTAGCGCGGCGCGACGATCCCGTGCCCGACGAACACGATCGGCGCGTCGAGCGTGGTCCGCGCCGCGCCCGCGACCGCGCCGGGGGTGAAATCCTCGCCGAACAGCAGCGGTTGTGGCCCGGCCCCCTTGCGCGTCAGCACGACATCGCCGTGGTCGGCGGCGCGATAGGCGACGAGCGGGACCTTCTGGAGATAGCCGCCGTCCTGTCCGGCGGGCACCAGCCCCGCCGCGAAGAATTGCGCCGCGACATATTCCGCCGCGATTCGATATTCGGGGCTCGCCGCCTCGCGCCCGCGCATCGCGTCGGACGCGAGAAACAGGACGTGCGCCTTCATTTGCGCCTGGTCGTCGGGCAAGGCGGCGGGTGCGGTTTGTGCATGCGTGGCGGGAGCGAGGGCCAGCGTGGCGAGGACCGCGAGAAGGGCTTTGTGCATCATTCACCCCGGGTAGCAGCGAGGCTACGCGAGGCAAGTCGGTTGCACGCTCCGCGGCGATTTCGGTGGCATGGCGGCACCACGCTGCCTACATCTTCGTCATGCTCGATATCCAGACCAGCCTCGCCCAGCCGCACGTCACCCGTCGTGCAGATTACACCGCTCCGGACTGGCAGGTGCCGGAGATCGCACTCGATTTCGATCTGGACCCGGCGTGCACCCGCGTCAGCGCGCGCTTGCAGGTCGTGCGCGGGGATGCCCATCATCGCCCGCTGCGGCTGGACGGTGAAGGGCAGACGCTGGTTTCGCTCAAGGTCGATGGCGTGGCGATCAACGAGTGGGTGATCGAGGACGGCGCGCTGGTGCTGCCGCTCACCGGATCGTCGCATGTCGTCGAGACGGTCGTCGAGATCGCGCCCGACCGCAACACGCAGTTGATGGGGCTGTACGCTTCGGGCGGAAACCTCTGCACCCAGTGCGAGGCGGAAGGGTTTCGTCGCATCACCTTCTTCCCTGACCGGCCCGACGTGCTGAGCCGCTACAGCGTGCGAATGACCGCCGACAAGGCGCGCTACCCGGTGCTGCTCGCGAACGGCGATCCGGTTGCGCAGGGCGATGCGGGCGACGGGCGGCATTGGGCGGAATGGAACGATCCGTTCCCCAAGCCGAGCTATCTGTTTGCGCTGGTCGCGGGTGATCTGTCGGTCAACCGCGGCACGTTCGTCACCGCCTCGGGCCGGACGGTCGAACTCGGCATCTGGGTTCGCGAGGGCGATCTGGAGCGCACGCACCATGCGCTCGACGCGCTCAAGACCTCGATGGCGTGGGACGAGCGGGTCTATGGCCGCGAATATGACCTCGACGTGTTCAACATCGTCGCGGTGGATGATTTCAACTTCGGCGCGATGGAGAACAAGGGGCTGAACATCTTCAACAGCCGCTATATCCTGGCGGACCCCGACACCGCGACCGATTATGATTATGACGCGATCGCAGCGGTGGTTGCGCACGAATATTTCCACAACTGGTCGGGCAACCGAGTCACCTGCCGCGACTGGTTCCAGCTGTCGCTGAAGGAAGGGTTCACGGTCTATCGCGACCAGACCTTCTCCGCCGACCAAGGTTCTGCCGCGGTCAAGCGGATCGAGGACGTGCGTGGGCTTCGCGCGGCGCAGTTTCCGGAGGATGCCGGGCCGCTCGCACACCCGATCCGGCCTGACGCCTATCAGGAAATCTCGAACTTCTACACCGCCACCATCTACAACAAGGGCGCCGAGATCATCCGCATGCTGGCGACGATGCTGGGCGCGGAGCGGTTCCGTTCGGGCACCGATCTGTATTTCGACCGGTTCGACGGGACGGCGGCAACGTGCGAGGATTTCGTCGCGAGCCTCGAGGAGGCGAGCGGCGTCGATCTCAAGCAGTTCCGTCGCTGGTACGGTCAGGCGGGGACGCCGCGCGTAACGGCATCGCTGACGCATCATCTGGGGTCGGCGCGTGCGGAACTGGTGCTGACGCAGCGCACGCCGCCGACGCCGGGGCAGCCGGACAAGCTTCCGGTGGTGCTCCCGCTCAAGATCAAGCTGTTCGGCGCGGAAACCGGCCATGCGCTGACCGACGAACAGACGATCCTGCTGACCGATACCGAGCAGACGATCGTATTCGAGACCGTCACCGAGCGGCCCGTCCTGTCGATCAACCGCGGCTTCTCCGCGCCTGCGATCATCGCGACCGACCGGACCGCGGAGGACCTCGCCTTCCTCGGCGCGCAGGACGACGATCCGTTCGCGCGGTACGAAGCGCTCCAGCAGCTGATGCTCGACACGCTCGTTCAGGGCGCGTCGCAGGGTCAGGCGGATCATGCCGCGGTGGTTGCTGCGATCAAGGGCACGCTTGCCGACGCAAAGCTCGACGCGGCGTTCATCGCCGAAGCGGTGCTGCTTCCGTCGGAGAGTTTCATCGGCGACCAGCTCGCGATCGTCGACCCCGAGGCGATCTTCCGCGCGCGCGAGTCGCTCCGGCGCGACATCGGGCGCGCGCTCGAGAGCGAATGGCGTTCGGCCTATGATCGCGCGCGCGCGAATACCGACGGCGGCTATGTCTATTCGCCCGACGCCAAGGGCCAGCGCCGGCTCAAGGCGGTCGCCTTGGGCTATATCGCCGCATCGGGCGCGGCGGATGCGGGTGATCTCGCATTCGCGCAGTTCGAGGCGGCGGACAACATGACCGACCGTCAAAGCGCGCTTGCGACGCTGGTCGGCGGGGACGCGCCACAGCGCGAGCCCGCGCTCGACATGTTCTACAAGCGCTACAGCGACAATGCGCTGGTGCTCGACAAATGGTTCTCGGTGCAGGCGATGGCCCCACGCGACGATACCGGCGCCGCGGTCGAGGCGCTGTCGCGGCACCGCGATTTCACCTTGTCCAACCCCAACCGCGCACGCGCGCTGGTCGGCGCGTTCGGGGTCAACCAGCGCGCGTTCAATGCGGTGTCGGGGGCGGGGTATCGCTTCCTTGCGGACCAGCTGATCGCACTCGACAAGCTCAACCCGCAGACCGCGGCGAAGCTGATCCCGCCGCTCGGGCGCTGGCGGCGATTCGATTCGGTGCGGGCGGGGTTGATGCGCGCGGAGCTGGAGCGGATCGTGGCGACGCCGGGGCTGTCGAAGGACATGTTCGAACAGGCGTCGCGGAGTTTGGAAGGGTAGGGAAGGCGGGCTGCTGCGCTTCCCCGGCGAAGGCCGGGGCCCAGGGGGGCACCGGGTCGCGGCAAGCCGCTACGCGCTGTTACCTCGGCCATCACGACTGGGCCCGGGCCTTCGCCGGGGAAGCGGTTAGCAGTTAGCGGGCAGAGTGCCGCCTCAGCGCGTCGCCTCGATCTGTGGGCGGGTAGCCGCATGCGCGCCTTCGACCGGATGCAGCGTCACCAGTGCAATCGCGCCCAGCGCGAAGCCGCCAACGAACTGCCAGACGAAATCCGATTTGAAGATGCGACGCATCACGATACCTCTTTGCCCTGGCAGGAATGCCAAATGCCGTAGCGCCAATCGTCCTGATTGTGCGCTGCGGCAAGAGACATTTCGCAAACTCTGCGTTGCCAAAAGCTGAACGATCGTTTCGGCTCCGGTTCAGCGAAGCGCGGCGCACGCCTCTTGGATCCGCGTGCACGCCGACGTCAGCAAAGCATCCGACGTCGCATAGGAGATGCGCATCGCCGGCGATAGGCCGAACGCAGCGCCCTGGACCGCCGCGACCTTCGCGTCGTCGAGCAGATAGGCGACCATCGCCTCGTCCGAGTCGATCAGCTTGCCCGACGGGGTCGACTTGCCGATCAGCGCGGAAAACTCCGGATAGACGTAGAATGCGCCGTCGGGCTTGGGGCAGGTGATGCCCTCCGCCGCGTTGAGCATCCCGACCACCAGGTCGCGCCGCACCTGGAACGCCGCCGCGCGATCCTTGAGGAACGACTGGTCACCGTTGAGCGCCGCGACCGACGCCGCCTGCGCGATCGAGCAGGGGTTGCTGGTCGATTGCGACTGGAGCTTGGCCATCGCCTTGATCAGCCACGACGCGCCGCCCGCAAAGCCGATCCGCCAGCCGGTCATCGCATAGGCCTTGGAGCAGCCGTTGACGGTCAGCGTGCGCTCGTAGAGCGACGGGCAGACCTGCGCGATCGTCGCGAATTCGAAGCCGTCGTACAGGATGTGCTCGTACATATCGTCCGAGAAGATCCACACGTGCGGATGCCGCTCGAGCACGTCGCCCAATGCCTTCAGCTCGGCGGCAGTATAGGCGGCACCGGTCGGGTTGGACGGCGAATTGAGGATCACCCACTTGGTCTTTGGCGTGATCGCTGCCTCGAGCTGCTCTGGGAGCAGCTTGTAGCCCTGCTCGGGGCCGGCGGCGACGAACACCGGCGTGCCGCCAGCGAACAGCACGACGTCGGGGTAGCTGACCCAATACGGCGCGGGCACGATCACTTCATCGCCCGCCTCGACCGTCGCGACCATTGCGTTGAACAGCGTGTGCTTGCCGCCGACGTTCACGCTGATCTGGTCCGCCGCATAGGTCAGGCCGTTGTCGCGCGTGAACTTGGCGGCGATCGCCGCCTTCAGTTCGGGCGTGCCGTCGACGTTGGTATATTTGGTCTGGCCGTCGCGGATCGCCTTGATCGCGGCTTCCTTGACGAAATCGGGCGTATCGAAATCGGGTTCGCCCGCGCCCAGCCCGATCACGTCGACGCCCGCGCGCTTCAGCTCCTGGACCCGCGACGTGATGGCAAGCGTCGGCGACGGCTTGATACGGTTGAGCGCGGCGGAGGGGTTCATAGTGAAGAGCCTTGGTCGGATGACGAATGGACGCGCGAGCGCTTATCGTGCGACGGGCGACGCCGCAACCGCCCGTCGCGCACGAATCAATCCGCGAAGCGCATTGCCGATGAAAAATTCGTGCGCAAGGTCCGCTTCGGTGAGATGTCCTTCGACTGCGCGCCCGCTTGCCAGCAGGTCTGCGCGCAACACGCCGGGCAACAATCCGTCGGTTATCGGGGGTGTTATCAGCATATCGCCGCGCGGTACGAACAGCGACGTGAAGCTGCCTTCGGTCAACCGGCCGTCAGGGCGTTCGAACACGACTTCGAAACACCCCGATCCCTGTCGCGCTTTATTGTAAAAGGTCCGGTCGCTCGTCTTGTGGCGCAGCCGGATGTCGGCAGCGGTGACCGGCAGCGGCACGATCCCCACCTCTACCGGTTCGGTAGAAGGCGCGGGCATTTCCCCGATTTCGACCGCGACCGCCCCGCTCGGCGCGAGCAACAGCCGCACGCGCGCCGCGGTTCGCAAGCGGAAGGTCGCGGCCTGGAGTTCGTTGCGGACGGTGTGGCGGTCGAACACGAAGTCGAACGCCTGTGCGCTGGCGGACAATCGCGCAATGTGTGTCTCGAGCAGCAGGAGGCCGTGGTGGGGGTCGAACGCCATCGTCTCGATCAGATCGAAGCGACGCACGTCATGCGTCAGGAACGCAAGCTTGGCCTTCGCTTCGTCCCATTCCGCCGCCGGGTCCGAATCTGCGACGATCCCGCCGCCTGCGCCGAGCCACGCCGTCTCGGTGTCCTTCGGCCAGACCAGCGTCCGGATCGCGACATTCGCCATCGCGTCGCCGTTCGCATCGAACCGCGCGATCGTGCCGGTATAGAGCGCGCGGTGGCTGGTTTCGATCCGTGCGATCGCCTGCATCGCGGCGATCTTGGGTGCGCCTGTGATCGACCCGCACGGAAACAGTGCGGTGAGCACGTCGATCGCGTCCAGTCCGGGGGCGAGGTCGGCGGTGACGGTGGATACCATCTGATGCACCGTCGGATAGCTTTCGACCGCGAACAGGCCCGGCACCGCGACCGATCCGGCGCGGGCGACGCGTGCAAGGTCGTTCCGCATCAGGTCGACGATCATCAGATTCTCGGCGCGCTGCTTTGGGTCCTGCGCAAGTGTGGCAACCGCGGCCGCATCCGCCACCGGATCGGGGTCTCGGCGGGCCGTACCCTTCATCGGGCGACAGGTCAGCCGATCGCCGTCCAGCGCGAAGAACAGTTCGGGGGACAGCGACAGGATCGTCGCGTCGCCGGTATCGATCAACGCGCCAAATCCTGCGCCCGCCTGTGTGCGCAGTCGGGCATAAAGCGACAGCGGATCGCCGTGCACCTTCATCTGCGCGCGATAGGTCAGGTTTGCCTGATACAGTCCGCCCGCGACGATCTCCGCCTGCACGGCGGCGAATTGCGTGTCGTAGGTCGAGAGCGCGATATCGGGTTCGGGCGCGGCGTTCCACGCACCTGCGGGACTGGGCAGCAGGGCGGGAACATCGCCCGGCGCGATTGTGCGATAGCCCGCAAACAGGCCGAACCAAGCCAGCGGTAGCGAAGGAGCTGCATCCGGCTGTGCGTGTTCGTCGATGTCTGGAGCGGCGTGCCCAAGTGCAGGCTCGAACGCGGCGGCGGCGTCGTACGCAAGATAGCCGACCACATCGTGCCCGGCATCGCGCCCGGCGCGCACCGCTGCCAGCACCGCATCGATCTCGCCGATCGTATGCGCGGTCAGGATGCGGACCGGATCGAGATACAAGCGTGCGGACGCTCCGTCCGCGCGGGCATCGTCCAGCAGGACGAACGGCTTGGTCTGGTTGCTGAGCATCACTGGCGGTCAGATGCCCCGCTTGAGGCCCCCGGGGCAACCCCGCAGTGTCCATTTGCACCGCGAAACCCGATCCTTGCCCGACCCGCCGTGGCATTCTATCCAAGGCGTATGAGCATACCGCCCCTTCGCGCCGCAATTATCCCGGTGACGCCGCTGCAACAGAATTGCACCTTGCTATGGTGTACCGTGACGATGCGCGGTGCGTTCGTCGATCCCGGTGGCGACCTTCCCAAATTGCGCGCGGCGGCGGCGCAGCACGGCGTGACGATCGAGAAGATCATCCTCACGCACGGCCATATCGACCATTGCGGCGAGGCGAAGCCGCTTGCCGACGACTATGGCGTGCAGATCGAGGGGCCGCACGAGGAGGACCGCTTCCTCACCTCCACCCTGTCCGAGAGCGGCGCGCAATATGGCATTCCGGGGGTCAATTTCGAACCCGACCGCTGGCTGGTCGAGGGCGACACCGTGACCGTCGGCGATCTCGTGCTCGACGTCTATGAAACCCCGGGGCACACCCCGGGCCACGTCATCTTCCACCATGCGCCGTCCAAACTGGCGATCGTCGGCGACGTGCTGTTCGCCGGGTCGGTTGGCCGGACCGATTTTCCGCGGGGTAACCACCCGCAACTGATCGATTCGATCGTCACCAAATTATGGCCGCTGGGCGACGACACGACCTTCCTCCCCGGCCACGGTCCGGCAAGCACCTTCGCGCACGAGCGCGCGACCAACATGTTCGTCAGCGACTCGGCGCTGGCTGCGTAAGCGGCGCTGAGGCCAGCCCGTCTCACCGATCATCGTCGACGGTGAGACGGGGCTTCGACTTCGCTCAGTCGGAACAGTGCGGTAATTGGATCGGGCAGAACCTCATCAGCCCGCTGGCGCAACGCTCGGCGCGACGACGCCCGCCGTGGAATGCCCGAGCAACGGCACCACAATGGCGTAACCGCCAAGCCCGAGCAGTAGCACGAAGGTCAGGATCGTGCCGACCATTCGCCCGATCTTGAAGCCGTCCATCCCCAGGGCGTGCAGGATGCGCGCGACGACAAACGCGGCGCTCGCGCCCCACAGCCACCACGAGCTTCCGCTCGTGAATTCTATCAGCGCGATCAGGATCAGGATGAAGGGGGCATATTCGACGAAATTGGCATGCGCGCGCATCCGGCGAATCAGCATTTCATTGCCGCCGTCGCCGACCAGAATCTTGGCCTTGGTTCGAACGGCGCCGATCCGAATTGCCAGCCACAGATTGATGATCGCCGCCGCACCCGCGGTTGCGAGCGAGATTGCCATGTCAGAACCGGTTATCATCGAAAATCGTCCCTTTATTCGTTGATCGACCCCGTCGCACGGGCGCGCAATGCTTGCAACGCCGCGCAGAATCGCTATAGCCCGCCATCTTCGCGAGATGTCTGGCTGCCGGTGCCGCTTGCGCGGTCGACCTTGTGTCGATTGCGTCGTAACTGGTTCGGGCTTATCGCACCGGTTTAGACAAGTATAAGGTTTCGCCGAAATGGCCGTCCCAAAAAGAAAAACCACGCCTTCCAAGCGCGGCATGCGTCGTGCGCACGACTCGCTGACCGTTGCGTCGTTCCAGGAATGCCCGAACTGTGGCGAACTGAAGCGTCCGCACAACCTCTGCACGTCGTGCGGCCACTATAACGGCCGCGAGATCGTCTCGGTCGAAGGCTGATCCTCAAGGGATCGGCAGCGGATCGTGCCATCGGGCGTGTACAGGGAGCGGCCAGCGTGACGAACAGCTCCCGTATCGCGGTCGACGCGATGGGTGGCGATGAAGGGCTGGCAGTAGTGCTGGCCGGAGTCGCCCGTGCGCGGCAACGATTCACGGACATGCAGTTCATCCTCGTCGGCGACGAGGATGCAATCGCTGCCGAACTCAAGCGGCATCCGGACCTGATCCCGCACGCCGAGATCGTTCATGCCCCCGAAGTCGTCGGATCGAGCGAAAAGCCTACCCAGGCGATTCGCCGATCGAAGAAGACGTCGATGGGCATCGCGATCGATATGGTGAAGCAGGGTCGCGCTGCCGCGTGCGTCTCCGCCGGGAATACCGGCGCGATGATGGCGATGGCGAAGCTGTCGCTGCGGATGATCCCCGGAATCGATCGTCCCGCGCTCGCCGGCTTGATGCCGACGCTCGGGGACAACGATACGGTCGTGCTCGACCTCGGTGCCAATACCGAGTGCGATGCGCGCAACCTGATCCAGTTCGCGGTGATGGGCGCTGCCTACGCGCGCACCACGCTCGAGCTTGCGCGCCCGCGAGTCGCGCTGCTCAACATCGGCAGCGAAGACCAGAAGGGCACCGATGTGATTCGCGACGCAGCCGCGGCGTTGCGTCACGCGTCGCATCTGCCGCTGCAGTTTACCGGCTTCATCGAAGGCGACAAATTGTCGCGCGGCGATGTCGACGTGATCGTCTGCGACGGCTTCTCGGGCAACATCGCGCTCAAGACCGCCGAGGGCACCGCACGATTCGTCGCGGATCTGCTCAAGCGCGCATTTCGATCCTCGACGCGCTCGAAGATCGGCTTCCTCATTTCAAAGCCCGCGACCGATCTGTTGCGGCATCATCTCGACCCCAACAATCATAACGGCGCGGTCTTTCTCGGCCTCAACGGGCTGGTGGTGAAAAGCCACGGCAGTGCCAATGCGATCGGCGTGGCGACCGCGATCGCTGCCGCTGCGAAGATGGTGCGGGATGACCTGACTCGGCGAATCGCCGAGGATCTGCGTGAATTCGAGGCGAAGGCAGCATGATTCGTTCGGTAATCGTCGGCACTGGGTCGGCACTCCCAGCGCGACGCGTATCGAATGCCGAACTGGCCGAGACCGTCGATACGACGGACGAATGGATCGTCGAACGCACCGGTATCCGCTTTCGCCACATCGCAGCCCCCGACGAGACGACCGCGACGCTTGCGGCTGACGCGTGCCGCGCTGCGCTTGGTTCGGCGGGCCTGTCGGCGCAGGACATCGACCTGATCGTGCTTGCGACCGCGACGCCCGACCAGACCTTCCCGTCGAGCGCGACCAAGGTCCAGGCGAGCCTCGGGATCAACGACTGCGTCGCGTTCGATGTGGCTGCGGTATGCTCGGGCTTCCTCTATGCCTTGCAGGTCGCCGACAGCATGATCCGCGCCGGGTCCGCGCGCCGTGCGCTGGTGATCGGGTCGGAGACGTTCAGCCGCATCCTCGATTGGGAGGACCGCACTACCTGCGTCCTGTTCGGCGACGGTGCCGGTGCCATCGTTCTGGAAGGCCAGGAAAATAACGACACCGGCGCGGAGGGGCGGGGGATCCTGTCGACTCGCCTGCACGCCGACGGTCGCCACAACGAGCTGCTGTATGTCGATGGCGGCCCCTCCACCACGGGCACGGTGGGCAAGGTTCGCATGAAGGGCCGCGAGGTGTTCCGCCACGCCGTCGTCAATTTGGCGGGTGTGATGACCGAAACGCTGGCGGCCAGCGGGCTGTCGGCGGAAGACGTCGATTGGGTCGTCCCGCATCAGGCCAATGCCCGCATCCTCGATGCGACCGCGCGCAAGTTGGGCCTGTCCCCGGACAAGGTCGTCGTGACCGTCGATCAACACGCCAATACTTCCGCGGCATCGGTTCCACTCGCGCTCGACACCGCAGTAAAGGACGGCCGGATCAAGCGCGGCGACCTCATCGTGCTCGAAGCAATGGGTGGTGGTTTCACTTGGGGCGCCGCAGTTGTCCGCTTTTAGGGCAACCATTGTTACGCTTCTGTAACTAGCACTTTCCGTTATCGCCTTCTGTGTGTTAGACCAACGTCTTGCCGCTTGGGGAGGGATACCGGAATGGCACCTGCAGGAACGTTGACACGGGCAGATCTTGCCGAAGCACTACATCATCAGGTCGGACTGTCCCGCGCGGACTCGTCGCGACTGGTCGAACAGATTTTGTCGCACATGTGCGGCTCGCTCGCGAAGGGCGACAATGTGAAGATTTCGGGGTTCGGCACCTTCGTTCTCCGCGACAAGGGAGAGCGCGTCGGGCGCAACCCCAAGACCGGGATCGAGGTTCCGATCGCGCCGCGCCGTGTGCTCACGTTCCGGGCAAGCCAGATGATGCGTGACCGCATCGTCGAAGCCGACTGAGCAGCACCATGGCAACACTACCGACACCGCCCGTCAAGGCGGAAGGCGCCTATCGCACGATCGGGGAACTGTCGCGCGATACGGGATTGCCGCAGCACATCCTGCGCTATTGGGAAACGCGTTTCCCGCAACTAAGGCCGCTGCAACGCGCCGGTAACCGGCGTTATTACCGACCGGCCGACGTGGCGCTGGTGCAGCGCATCGCAAAGATGCTCAACGAGGATGGTTATACCATTCGCGGGGTGCAGCAGGCGTTGATGGCAGAGCGCAAGCGCCCCGTCGCCAGCGCGCCGTTGCCAGCCGCAAGCTATGGCACGATCCTCGCGGTGCGCGAGGCGCTGGCCGAGGCGTTGGAGCAGGACGCGGCGGCATAAGGGGGGCATCTAAGTACCAACCCCATCCGTTCGGGCTGAGCGAAGTCGAAGGCCCTTGCGTTGCGCATGGGGCTTCGACTTCGCTCAGCCCGAACGGGGGCGGCGGGACGCAGGCTGGAACACCCCCTCCCGTTCGGGAAGAAGGTACCCGCTTCAGCGTTCGCGCGTCGCCGCGAACGTCACCTTGGGGTAGCGATCCGCGACATAGCCGACGTCCCACGCGGTCTTCGCCATATAGACCGGGTTGTTGTCGCGATCCTTCGCCATCGACGTGCGGTTCAAGTCCATGAACGCCTTGAGGTCCGCCGGATCCGCCGCCGAGACCCAGCGCGCGGTGTCATACGGCGCCATTTCGAGCCCCGCATCGACCTTATACTCCGCCTCGAGCCGCGATAGCAGCACTTCGAGCTGAAGCTGCCCGACCACGCCGATGATCCAGTTCGACCCGATCTCGGGATAGAACACCTGCGTCACGCCCTCTTCGGCCATGTCGTCGAGTGCTTTCCGCAACTGCTTGGTCTTGGTCGGGTCCTTCAATGCGACGCGGCGCAGGATTTCGGGCGCGAAATTGGGCAGCCCGGTAAAGCGCACGTCCGCGCGCTCGGACAAAGTATCCCCCACCCGCAGCGTGCCGTGGTTGGGGATGCCGATGATGTCACCCGGAAACGCCTCGTCCGCCAGCTCGCGTTCACGCGCGAAGAACAGGATCGGCGAGTGGATCGCGATCGGCTTGCCGTGGCCGGTAGGCGTCAGCTTCATGCCGCGCTTGAAGGTGCCCGAACATAGCCGCATGAACGCGATGCGATCGCGGTGGTTGGGGTCCATGTTCGCCTGGACCTTGAACACGAAGCCGGTGACGTCGGCACGTTCGGGCAGCACCTGCTCGGGCTCGGCGGGCTGCGGGCGCGGACCCGGCGCATGGCGGCCGAGAGCGTCGATCAGCTCGGCGACGCCGAACTCCTTCAACGCCGATCCGAAATAGACCGGGGTCTGGTCGCCGCCGCGATACGCCTCGACATCGAACGCGCCATAACCGCCGAGTGCGAGCTCGGACTCGTCCTGAAGCAACTGCAGCCCCGCCGGGCTCAGCGTTGTGGCGAGCGCGGGGTCGTCAAGCCCGGTGAAGTTCAGCGCCTTGCCGAGGAACTCGCGGCTCGGCCCCTCGGGCTGGCTCAGGCTGTTATTGTGGAGATCGTACACCCCCTCGAAATCGCTCCCCATCCCGACCGGCCAGCTCATCGGCGTGACGTCGAGCTGGAGCATTTCGGCAATCTCGTCGAGCAGCTCGAACGGGGGGCGCCCCTCACGGTCGACCTTGTTGACGAAGGTGATGATCGGCACCGAACGCAACCGGCAGACTTCGAACAGCTTGCGCGTCTGCGCCTCGATCCCGCGCGCGGCGTCGATCACCATCACCGCGGAGTCGACCGCGGTCAGCGTGCGATAGGTGTCCTCGGAAAAGTCCTCGTGGCCCGGCGTATCGAGCAGGTTGAAGGTCAGCCCGTTTCGCTCGAACGTCATCACCGACGACGTCACCGAGATGCCGCGCTGCTGCTCGATCTTCATCCAGTCCGAGCGCGCACGCCGGTTCTGCCCGCGCGCCTTGACCTCGCCGGCGAGATGGATCGCGCCGCCGAACAGCAGCAGCTTTTCGGTCAGCGTGGTCTTGCCGGCGTCAGGATGGGAGATGATCGCGAAGGTGCGGCGGTCGGACGTGTGATTCATCGCTGCGCTGTAGCGCCTCAGCCCTCCAACGTCACCTGCATCGCGCACGCCAGCGTCGCACCCGGCGCGATCTCGACGATGCCCGGTTTCTCGCGGATATCGCCCGCGAAGCCCGCCGGGTCGGCGATGCCGTGCCACGGCTCGATACAGATGAACGCGGCACCCGGCTTGGTCCAGATCCCGAGCATCGGCATGTCGGGGAAATCGACGCGAAGCTGCGGCCCGGTCGGCGCGCCATAGCGCACGCTGCGCGAGCGGACCGAATCCCAGATCAGCGCATCGCGGTCGAACAGCGCGTCATCGAGCGCGAGCGTACGGCCGTCTAGCGGGGATGGACGGCGTTTTTCGATGATCGCGTTGTCCGCGAGTTCGCGCAGGGCGTCGGGTTCATCTTGAGCGAAGACGATCCGGTGCTCGCTGCGCGGCAAGCCGTAAGGCAGCGGCCAGGCGAAGGCGGGGTGGAAGCCGAAGCTCGCGGGGAGGCTGGTGTCGTTGCGGTTCTCGATCTCCACCGAAATCGCCAGCGTCGCGTCGGTGATCGTGTAGGTCACGCGCAAAGCAAAGGCGAAGGGATAGGCGGCGCGGGTTTCCGCAGTGTCTTCCAGCAGGAACACCGCGCGGCTCGCATCGTGCTCGATCAGCGTGAAAAGGCTGCGGCGAGCGAAGCCATGTTGCTTCATCGGATAAGCGGTGCCGTCGACATGCAGCACGTCGCCGTTCAGCCGCCCGACGACCGGGAACAGCAACGGCGCATGGCCCGCCCAGAAGGCTGGATCGGCGTTGGTCATCAATTCGCGGCCATCCGCATCGTGGAGATGCGTCAGTTCCGCGCCGATCGGATTGATCGCGGCGGACAGATGCGGCGTGGCGATGTGGATGAGTTCGGGTGCAGACATCGGACCATTCCTTCGAAGCGGATCAACGCGCCCTATCCATCGGGCTGGGGTCACGCCAGCGCATCGGTGGGTTCGAGCCAGAATTCAAGCGGATGGCAGCGGCGTCGATCAGCCGTCGACGCCAACCGCAGTCGCCACATTTGTGAAGCCGTCGCGCTCGAGCGTCGTTGCCAGGCCATGCGTGATCCTTCGTGCCAGGCCCGGCCCGCGATAGACCAGCGCGCTGTACAGTTGGACCAGGCTCGCACCTGCACGGATGCGGGCATAGGCTTCGTCCGCGCTGTCGATCCCGCCCGCCGAGATCAGCGGCATCGTGCCCCCGGTGGCCTTGCGGAAATCGCGCAATCGCTGGCGTGCGAGCGGCGCGAGCGGCGCACCCGACAGGCCGCCCGTCTCGACCGCATTTGCCGAGCGCAGGTCGGGGCGCGAGATCGTCGTGTTGCTGACGATCAGCGCATCGACATGATGGTCGTTCGCCGCACGCGCGATCGCGTCGATCGCGGACGCGTCGAGATCGGGCGCGACCTTGAGGAACAGGCGCGGTGTCTTGCCGATCCGGCGCGCATCGTCTGCGGCGGCGAGCAGGTCGGTCAGTTCGCGGCCATGCTGGAGATCGCGTAGGCCAGGCGTGTTGGGGGACGAGATGTTGACCGTAACATAATCCGCGATCGGTGCCGCCGCCGCGACGCCGTGGGCGTAATCCGCGATCCGGTCGGGCGCATCCTTGTTCGCCCCGACGTTGATGCCGAGCACCCCGCGCCGCTTCGCCGCTTTCGCGCGGGGGAGGGCCGCGTGGATCCCGCCGTTGTTGAAGCCCATGCGGTTGATGACGGCTTCGTCCTCGACCAGCCGGAACAGCCGCGGGCGCGGGTTGCCGACTTGCGGGAGCGGGGTCAGCGTGCCGATCTCGACGCTGCCGAAGCCCAGCCCGAAAAAGCCGTCGATCGCCTCGCCATTCTTGTCGACCCCGGCGGCGAGTCCGAGCGGGTTGGCGAAATCGAGCCCGGCGACGGTGGTCCGCAGGATCGGAGCGCTTTTTGGCGCGGAGCCTGGGAAGCGCGCCAGCAACTTGATCGTCAGGCCGTGTGCCTGTTCGGCATCGAGCGCGAACAGCGCGGGGCGGAGGAGGGGGAAGAGCATGGCGCCTGATGACACTGGTGCTGGCCTGCGTCAAAGCGCCCTTCTCCGTCACCCTAAACTTGTTTCAGGGTCCACTGCGCCGCAAGTCCGGTCCGTGCCTGCTGCACAGTGGACCCTGAACCGCGTTCAGGGTGACCGAAAAATGAGCGGCGGCGTTGTCACCCACAGGGGTTGACCGACTCACCCCGCACCCCCATTTGCAATCCTACCAGATCAGTCCGATTGGAGCTTATGCGTCTTTCCAGCCTTGCCGACTATGCCGTCGTGATGATGTCCGCCGCCGCGCGACATTGCGGTTCGTCGGGTCGGCTGAACGCGACGCAACTCGCCGAGGAGACGGGACTACCATTGCCGACCGTACAGAAGCTCGTCAGCCGCCTATCCGCGGGCGGGCTGATCGAGAGTACGCGCGGCACCGGTGGTGGTTTTCGCCTCGCGCGCCCCGCCGCGGCTATCTCGCTGGCCGAGATCATCGAGGCGGTGGAAGGGCCGATCGCGATGACGACCTGTGTCGACGAGGGCCGTCACGATTGCGCGCTGGAAGGCGATTGCCGGGTCAAGCCGCACTGGAACGTCGTCAACGGCGCGGTCCGCGGTGCGCTCGACGGTGTTTCGCTGGCCAGCCTGTCGAGGGCGCCGGCATGACCGCTCAGCGCAAAGCGCCTTCAACCCCCTTCTTCCTTTGCGGCTTTGCGCCTTTGCGTGAGTCAGACTTTCTCACGCAAAGACGCAAAGCCGCGAAAAGTTTTAGAGTTTCTGCAAGCCGCTGCGCGGCGAGGATTTGACGATGGCTACCAAGAATGCGCAGGCCTATGAGGCCGTCAACAAGACCTATGAGTGGGGCTTCCACTCCGACATCGAACAGGACTTCGCGCCCAAGGGGCTGAGCGAAGATACCGTCCGGTTCATCTCCGCCAAGAAGGGCGAACCGCAGTGGATGCTCGACTGGCGGCTCAAGGCATTCCGCCTGTGGCAGACGCTGGAATCGCCCGACTGGGCGAAGCTCAATCTCGAACCGATCGATTACCAGGACGCGTTCTACTACGCCGAGCCCAAGCCGAAACCAAAGCTCGGTTCGCTCGACGAAGTCGATCCCGAGATCCTGCGGGTTTATGAAAAGCTCGGCATCCCAATCGCCGAGCAGAAGATGCTCGCGGGCGTCGAGGAGCTCGGTGAAGACGGCCAGCCCAAGCGGCGTGTCGCGGTGGATGCCGTGTTCGACTCGGTCTCGGTCGCGACGACCTTCCGCAAGGAGCTCGAGGCCGCGGGCGTCATCTTCCGCAGCATCTCCGAGGCGATCAAGGAATATCCCGAGCTCGTCCGCAAGTGGCTCGGGCGTGTCGTGCCGATGACCGACAATTACTTCGCCACGCTCAACGCCGCGGTGTTCAGCGACGGGACCTTCGTCTACATCCCCGAGGGCGTCCGCTGCCCGATGGAGCTGTCGACCTATTTCCGTATCAACGCCGAGAATACCGGCCAGTTCGAGCGCACGCTGATCGTCGCCGACAAGGGGTCGTACGTCTCCTATCTCGAGGGCTGCACCGCCCCGATGCGCGACGAGAACCAGCTCCACGCCGCGGTGGTCGAGCTGGTCGCTCTGGACGATGCCGAGATCAAATACTCGACCGTCCAGAATTGGTATCCGGGCGACGAGAACGGCAAGGGCGGGATCTACAATTTCGTCACCAAGCGCGCGCTGTGCCAGGGCAAAAACTCGAAGGTGTCGTGGACGCAGGTCGAGACCGGCAGCGCGATCACGTGGAAATATCCGTCGTGCGTGCTCAATGGCGAGAATTCGGTCGGCGAATTCTATTCGGTGGCGGTCACCAACAATCGCCAGCAGGCGGATACCGGCACCAAGATGATCCACAACGGCAAGGGATCGCGCTCGACGATCGTGTCGAAGGGGATTTCGGCGGGGCGTTCGGACAACACCTATCGCGGGCTGGTGCGCGTCGCGCCGGGTGCGGAGGGCGTGCGCAACTTCACCCAATGTGACTCGCTGCTGCTGGGCGACCAGTGCGGCGCGCATACTGTGCCGTATATCGAGGTGCGCAACCCGTCGGCGCAGATCGAGCATGAGGCGACCACCTCGAAGATCTCGGACGACCAGATGTTTTACGCGATGCAGCGCGGGCTCGGTTCGGAGAGTGCGGTGGCATTGATCGTCAACGGGTTCGCCAAGGAAGTGCTGCAGCAGCTGCCGATGGAATTCGCGGTGGAAGCGCAGAAGTTGCTCGGGATCAGCCTTGAGGGTTCTGTGGGGTAAACGCCGGCCCAAACTGCCGTCATGCTGAACTCGTTTCAGCATCCACCGTGCAACTGGCACGGACCGGACGTGTGGCGCGGTGGACCCTGAAACAAGTTCAGGGTGAAGGACGGACTATAGTTCAAACGAATTTGCGGAAGACAGATGCTTAAAATCACCGACCTCCACGCCGAAATCGACGGCAAGGAAATCCTCAAGGGGCTCAGCCTCGAAGTGAACGCTGGCGAAGTCCATGCGATCATGGGCCCGAACGGCGCGGGCAAGTCGACGCTCGGCTATGTCCTCGGCGGACGGCCTGGCTATGAAGTGACATCGGGTTCGGTGGAATTCGCCGGGCAGGATC
Organism: Sphingomonas sp. FW306-05-A; assembly: GCF_058782275.1. Classification (NCBI taxonomy): domain Bacteria; kingdom Pseudomonadati; phylum Pseudomonadota; class Alphaproteobacteria; order Sphingomonadales; family Sphingomonadaceae; genus Sphingomonas; species Sphingomonas sp. FW306-05-A. Next base: position 979,805 of record NZ_JBYSXN010000002.1, on the reverse strand, counting down.
TGCTTGAGATGGAACCGCACCAGCGTGCTGCGGCGGGGCTGTTCCTCGGCTTCCAGTATCCGGTTGAAATTCCCGGTGTTTCCAACGTCCAGTTCCTGCGCGAAGCCTTGAACGCCCAGCGCCGTGGTCGTGACGAAAAGCCGTTGTCTGGTGCCGAGTTCCTCAAGCTCGCCCGCGAGCAGGCGGCGGCGTTGTCGATGGATGCCGAAATGCTCAAGCGCCCTGTAAACGTCGGTTTTTCCGGCGGCGAGAAGAAGCGCAACGAGATGGTCCAGATGGGAATCGTTGATCCCAAGCTCGCGATTCTCGACGAGACTGACAGCGGGCTCGACATCGATGCACTGCGGATCGTTGGCGACGGCATCAACAGAATCATGCGGAAACCAGACAAAGCGGTGATCCTCATTACCCATTACGAGCGTCTTTTGAGCTATGTTGCGCCCGATTTCGTCCATGTTTTGTCGGCCGGGCGCATCATCCGCTCGGGCGGGCCGGAGCTGGCGACCGAGCTGGAGCGCGAAGGCTATGCCGGGGTGGTTGCGTGAGCCGCTTGCGCATCAGCAAGCCCCTCCCCCTCGGGGGAGGGGTTGGGGTGGAGCTGTCACAAGCGCTGCTCTCCGTGAGACACTTCCCCACCCCCAGCCCCTCCCCTGAAGGGGAGGGGAGATGAGCGTGTTCGCCGTCCCAACCCGTCGCGACGAGACGTGGCATTATAGCAACCTCGAGGCCGTCGCCTCGGTCTGGCCCGTCCAGACCGAAGTGATCGATGTGCCCGCCGGCACATCGATCGCGCGCGTCATCGTGCAGGATGCCGCGACCGACACCGTTGCGATCCGCGATTACCGCGTGATCCTGCGCGAAGGCGCGACCGCGACGTTTCATGTGCTCAATACCGGCGGGAGCTTCGGGCGCATTGCGATCGATGTGACATGCCACTCGGGCTCGCATTTCGAACTTGGCGGCGCGATGCTGGGGACGGGGGAGCAGACGCTCGAGATCGTCACCACGCTCAATCATATCGAGCCCAACGCCACTTCCAACCAGGTGGTGCGTACAGTGCTTGGCGGGCGCGCGACGGGGTCGTATCTCGGCAAGGTCGCGGTCGCGCGGCATGCGCAGAAGACCGATGCGTCGCAGAGCGTGAAGGCGATGCTGCTCAGCCGCACCGCGACCGCGAATGCCAAGCCCGAGCTCGAAATCTATGCCGACGACGTGAAGTGCGCCCATGGCGCGACCGTGGGCGAGCTGGATGCGAATGCGCTGTTCTATCTCGCGTCGCGCGGGATTGCGCCGGCGCAGGCCAAGGTGATGCTGCTGGGGGCATTCATCGGGTCGGTGTTCGACGGGATCGACGATCCGGCCGAGCGTGTGCGGGTCGAGGCGGCGGCGCAGGCGGCGTTGGAGCGGTTGTTGTGAGGGGGGTGCCCTCCCACCAGCAGCGTCATGCTGAACTTGTTTCAGCATCCACTGCGCCGCACCGGCTGGCCGGACTCGTTGAGGGCTGGATCCTGAAACGAGTTCAGGATGACGGGAGTTTGGTGTGAACGTGATGACTGAAACCCGGACCGCCGCGCTGGACCATGTCGCGGATTTTCCCGCGATCCCCGCCGGCTGGGCGTATCTCGATACCGCAGCCACCGCACAGAAACCGCAGCCGGTGATCGATGCAATCACCCGCGCCTATGACTCGTCCTACGCAACCGTCCACCGCGGCGTCTACCAGCGCTCCGCCGACATGACGCTCGCCTATGAGGCTGCGCGGCGAAAAGTCGCGAGCTTCCTGGGCGCGGGCAGCGCGGACGAGATCGTCTTCGTCCGCGGCGCGACCGAGGGGATCAACCTCGTCGCGCACAGCTGGGCGGGGACGCAGCTCAAGGCGGGTGACCGCATCCTGCTGTCGCAGCTCGAGCATCATAGCAACATCGTGCCGTGGCAGATGGTCGCCGAGCGCGTCGGTGCGCACATCGACGTGCTCCCGCTGACCGCGGATCACCGGATCGATCTCGACGCGATGGCGGCGATGATCACGCCGCAGCACAAGCTCGTCGCGCTGGCGCATGTCTCGAACGTGCTCGGCTCAGTGCTCGACGGCAAGCGCGCGGCGGAGATCGCGCATTCGGTAGGCGCGAAGATCCTGCTCGACGGGTGCCAGTCGGTCCCGCGGATGCGCGTCGACATGGCCGCGCTCGATTGCGATTTCTTCGTCTTCTCCGCGCACAAGCTGTACGGCCCGACCGGGATCGGCGTGTTGTGGGCGCGGCCCGAATTGCTCGACGTCATGCCGCCCTATCAGGGTGGCGGATCGATGATCGACAGTGTCAGCTTCGAACGCACGACCTACGCGCCGCCCCCGGGTAGGTTCGAGGCGGGAACGCCGCACATCGTCGGCGCTTTGGGGCTCCATGCCGCGATCGACTATGTCGAATCGATCGGGCTCGACCGGATCCACGCGCACGAAACCGCGCTCGTCACGATGACGCGCGAGGCGCTGTCGCAGATCAACTCGCTGACGCTGTTCGGGCCTGAGGATTCTGCTGGAATCGTTAGCTTTTCGATTCAGGGGGTGCATCCGCACGACATCGGCACCATCTTGGACGAAGCGAAGGTGGCGGTCCGTGCCGGCCACCACTGCGCGCAGCCGCTGATGGCATCGCTCGGCGTCGATGCGACGGCTAGAGCGAGCTTCGGTGTCTACAACACCGCCGCAGACGTCGAGGCGCTGGTCCGTGGGATCGAGCGCGTGACGCGAATTTTTGGGTAGGACTTTCACATGAGTGACCGGATCGAGATCGAAGAGGTGACGGGCGTCGAGCAGCCCCCGCGCGCCCGCGTCGAAGCCGCAACCGAGACGTTCGAGCGCAAGCGCGATTATCTCGAGGGCTTCCTGACGCAAAAGCCGCAGGTCGAAGCGGCGGGTGCGCCCGGCGGCGCGGTGTACGAAGGCGTGATCGAAGCGCTCAAGGACATTTACGACCCGGAGATCCCGGTCAACATCTACGACCTGGGCCTCATCTACGGCGTCGAAGTAACCGAGGCCGGACACGCCGTCGTGATGATGACGCTCACCACGCCGAACTGCCCGGTCGCGGAATCGATGCCGGGCGAAGTCGAACTTCGTGTCGGGTCGGTCCCCGGGGTTGGCTCGGCCGAGGTCAACCTCATCTGGGATCCGCCATGGGATCCCGCCAAGATGTCGGACGACGCGAAACTCGAACTGGGGATGCTGTAATGGCGACGATCGCCCGCCCGCGGCCTGCCGCGCTCAACCTGACCCCTACGGCCGAAGCGCGCATCGCGGACCTGATGCAGCGCGCGCCGGCGGATGCGATCGGCGTAAAGCTGTCGACCCCCAAGCGTGGCTGCTCGGGCCTCGCTTATTCGGTCGATTATGTGAGCGAGGCGAAACCGTTCGACGAACGGATTGATACCGCCGGCGGGACATTGTTCGTCGACGGTGGCTCGATATTGTATCTTATTGGGTCAACAATGAATTGGGTGGAAGACGACTTTACCGCCGGGTTCGTCTTCAACAACCCGAATGCCAAGGGCGCATGCGGGTGTGGCGAGAGTTTTACCGTATAAGCAGCCGGACCGGCATATTGTCGGGGTCAACGCCCTTTAAATTCGTGTTGCGGCGCGGTAACGCCTTCGGGAATTGATACGTTCTCGAAGGAATATTGCGATGGCCATTAAACCTCTGCGCAAGGCTGTTTTCCCGGTTGGCGGACTGGGGACGCGATTCCTTCCGGCGACCAAGGCCGTGCCGAAGGAAATGCTCCCGGTCGTCGATCGTCCGCTGATCCAGTACGCGGTCGACGAAGCGATCGAAGCCGGCATCGAGCAAATGATCTTCGTCACCGGTCGCGGCAAGTCCGCGATCGAGGACCATTTCGACATCGCCTATGAGCTCGAAGCGACGATGTCCGCCCGCGGCAAGTCGCTCAAGCTGCTCGAGCAGACCCGCCTTGCACCCGGCGCGGTGGCTTATGTCCGCCAGCAGGAGCCGATGGGGCTTGGCCATGCGGTGTGGTGCGCGCGCGACATCATCGGCGACGAGCCGTTCGCCGTGCTGCTCGCAGACGATTTCATGGTCGGCGAGCCGGGGTGCCTCAAGCAGATGGTCGCTGCTTATGAAAAGACCGGCGGCAACATCATCTGTGCGCAGGAAGTCCCCGACGACATGACGCACATGTACGGCGTCATCACCCCGGGCACGCGCGACGGCGCGCTGACCGAGGTCAAGGGCCTGGTCGAGAAGCCCGCCGCGGGCACCTCGCCGTCGAACCTGGCGGTGATTGGGCGTTACATTCTTCAGCCGGAAGTGATGCGCATCCTCGAGACGCAGGGCAAGGGCGCCGGCGGCGAGATCCAGCTGACCGACGCGATGGCGCGGATGATCGGCGACCAGCCGTTCCACGGGCTGACCTTCCAGGGCAAGCGGTACGATTGCGGCGACAAGGCGGGCTATATGACCGCCAACCTTGCGGTCGCGCTGACCCGGCCCGAGATCGCCGAGACGGTCCGCATCTTCGCGGTCGACCTGCTGAAATAAGCCGAGCGGGCGGTACGGGGTAGTTGAGGCGAGACGCCGATTGCTCTGTACCGCCGGCTTCCCCGGCGAAGGCCGGGGCCCAGTCGTGATGGCCGATGTAACGATACGTAGCGCGCGGATTACGATCGGCTCGCTCCTTGGCCCCGGCCTTCGCCGGGGAAAGGCCTTAGGGAAGCGCTTGAACGGAACGCCGGTCGGCCGCTGCCGGCGTGGCACTGCCCCTGTCGTTCAGGCGGGCCGCTGTGCGGTGATATAGCGGCGCTGGGTCCCCTCCAGACAGATTGCGGTCAAGATGCCGCTGGCATAGGCACCGGTGTCGATCCCAATCCGATTGTCGCGCTCGTCCGGTGTAGCGCTGATCGTGTGCCCGTGGATGACGAACGCCGGATGCTGCACTCGGCTGTCCAGAAACGCCTCGCGGATCCAGCGCATGTCCACGGCTTTCTGGTCTTCCAGCGCAATGCCCGGCTTGATCCCGGCGTGGACGAACAGATAATCCCCGAAGCGGAACGAGTCCTCGAAGCGTGCGACGAAGGCGAGGTCGCGTTCGGGCACGACCGCGCGGATCATGCGCGCCACGGTCGCGGCGTCCGCGGTCTCGAACGCATCGACATCGATCCCATAGCTTTCGGCGAATTCATACCCGCCGAAGCTCAGCCAGTCGAAAATGCTCTCCTGATCGGTCCCAAGCACGCGCAGCAGCATTTCCTCGTGATTGCCCATCAGGAACACTGGATCGGGGAGATGGGCCTGATTGCGCGCCAGCAGTTGCAGGACGCCACAGGAATGCGGACCGCGATCGATCAGGTCGCCGAGGAAGATGACCCGCTCGTTCGCACAGGGGCGTGCGCAACGATCCGCTTCGATCCGGGCCAGCAGGTCCAGCAGCAGGTCGAGCCGCCCGTGCACGTCGCCGACCGCATAGACGCGGCTGTCGGGTGGCGTGGTCGGCGGGATGCGCTCGGTCTTGAAGGGGTTTCGAAACAATCGCACGGTCGGCCTTCTGTCGCGGATAGGACGGGACGACGCGCCCGCCGCGGTATCGCGCTAGAGGAAGAAGACGCCCTCCAGCACCGTCACGCACCGGCCACCGAGCACGACCCGGTCGCCATCGAGCCGACACGTCAGATGCCCGCCGCGCACGCTAGCCTGATAGGCGGTGAAACGGTCGCGGCCCAGCCGCTGCGTCCAATAGGGGGTCATCACCGCATGCGCCGACCCCGTCACCGGGTCCTCGTCGATCCCCGCGCCGGGGGCAAAGACCCGGCTGATGATGTCGGTGTCGTCGCCGGGTGCGGTGACGATCGTCAGCACGTCGGGTTCGGCGCTGCCCGAAACCGTAGGGTCCGCTTCCGACGGGCGGCCGAGCGCGCGGAAGTCGGGGTCCAAGGCGCGGATCTGCGCGGCATTCTCGAGGACGATCAGTGCATAGCGATGCGGGTGCCACAAGGTCTCGACCGCTGAGCTCAGGCCCAGCGCAGCGACGATGTGCGGCAGCGGGCTGGGTTCGGCGGCCCAGGCGGGGAGCGCGAGTTCATAGCCGTCGCCCGCCCGCGTCACCGACAGGATCCCCGCCTTGCGCGTGCGGAACCGCACCGTCGTGAGGGCAGGGTCGCTGCTCAGGACATGATGCCCGCTCGCCAGCGTCGCATGGCCGCACAGCACGACCTCCGACGTCGGAGTGAACCAGCGAAGTTCGAACTCGCTCACGCCGGTCGTGTCGGGAACGATGAAGGCGGTCTCGCTGAGGTTGTTTTCGGCGGCGATCGCCTGGAGCGCCGCGTCGTCGAGCCATTCGGTCAGCGGCATGACCGCTGCGGGATTGCCCTCGAATGGCTTCGTCGCGAACGCATCGATCTGTGCGATGGGGAGCTTCATACCCGTTTTCCAAACCAGTGCGGGGTGACGTCGGCTTCGACCAGCGGGTTGTCGGTATCGACATGGCCTTCGGGGTCGAGATGGATCAGCACTTCGACCTTGGGGAAGGCGCGGCGAAGGGCGACCTCGACATTCTCGACCACGTGATGGGCCTCGGCGACGGTCATGTCGCGCGCGACTTCCATGTGGAATTGCGCGAAGTCATGCGCGCCCGAATGCCGCGTACGAAAATCGTGGATGCCCTTGATGCCGGGCTGGCGCGCGGCAACTTCGATGAAGTCGCGGCGCATGTCCTCGGGCCATTCCTTGTCCATCAGCTGATCGATCGCGTTGGACGAGGCGCGGAACGCGCCATAGGCGAGCCATAGCGCGATCACGATGCCGAAGATCGGATCCGCGCTGCGCCAGCCGAGATACTGGTCGAGCACGAGCGCGATGATGACCGAGCCGTTCAGCAGCACATCGGACTGGTAATGGACGTTGTCCGCGACGATCGCGACCGACCCGGTCTGGCGGATGACGGAGCGCTGATAGGCGAGCAGGCCCATCGTCGCGACGATCGCGATAATGGAGACGCCGATGCCGAATTCGGCCCCCTTGGTCGGCTCGTTGCTCCCGAACGCGAGCACCGCGCGCCAGCCGATCCCGGCGGCGGATGCGGTGATCAGCATGACCTGGAACAAAGCGGCGAGCGCCTCCGCCTTGCCGTGGCCGAAGCGGTGGTCGTGATCGGCGGGCTGCGCCGCCAGCCGCACGCCGTACAGCGTGACGAGGCTGGCGAGCAGGTCGAGCCCCGAATCCGCGAGGCTGCCGAGCATCGCGACCGATCCGGTCGTCCAGGCGGCATAGGTCTTGAGCGCGATCAGCCCGCACGCCATCGCCACGCTCGCGAGGGCTGCGCGGACGGTATGCGGGATTGCGAGACGTTGTTCCTCGGTCATGGGAAAAGCAGTCCTTCCGACCAGTTGCCGTCGGCGTCGGGGGTGAACAGGCGGCGTTCGTGGAGCCGGTGCGCGCGGTCCTGCCAGAATTCGATGCGGTCGGGGGCGACGCGGTACCCGCCCCAATGCGGCGGGCGCGGGACATCGCCGCCCGCGAACCGTTCGGTCATTGCGGTAAACGCGGCCTCGAACGTGTCGCGCGTGTCGAGCGGGCGCGATTGCTCGCTTGCCCACGCGCCGAGTTGTGAATCTCGACCGCGAGAGGCGAAATAGGCGTCGGACTCGGCGTCGCTGACAGGTGCGAGCGCGCCTTCGATGCGAATCTGGCGGCGCAGCGATTTCCAGTGGAAGAGCAGCGCGACCTGCGGGTTCTCCGCGATCGCACGCGCCTTGCGGCTTTCGCGGTTGGTGTAGAAGACGAAGCCGTCGCGGCCATGCCCCTTGAGCAGCACCATCCGCGACGACGGCCGCCCGGCCGCATCGGCGGTGGACAGCGTCATTGCGTTCGAGTCGTTGATCTCGCTCGAGCGCGCCTCGGCATACCAGGCGTCGAACAGGGGGAAGGGGTCGCTGGACATGGGTGCGCTTTAGGACAAACCCGCTTCAATCGCCACCGCTTCGCGCGTATGATCGGTGTGGAGGTTGGCCCATGACGATATCGGTGGTGATCAGCGCGGCGGCCAAGGCGCACGCCGAGGCGCTGGTGTCGAGCGGACGTTATGAGTCGCTCGAGCAGGCGGTCGAGGCGGCGATCTGGCGGCTGGACGATTGGGAAGACGAAGAGGTCGATCTCGACAGCCTGTCCCCGGACCATCGTGCCGCTGTTGAACAAGGGCTTGCCGATATCGTAGCGGGACGGGTGATCCCGGCAGACGAGGTGTTCGACCGGTTGACCGCGAAATATACGGCGATGGCCGAAAAGCGTTGATCGTCGTTTTCTCGCAGCGTGCGGATGCCGATCTGGAAGCGATCGGCGACTGGATAGCGCGAGACAATCCGGGCCGCGCGATCAGTTTTGTCGCCGAATTGCGTCGCGCCTGTGAAGAGCTTGGCGCGAACCCGCGAATGTATCCCTTCTTGCCCGGCAGCCGCACCCTGCGGAAGCGGACTTTCGAGCAGTATCTTATTCTTTATCGTGTTCACGCGAAGGTATTCATCGTTTCAATTTGGCATGGCGCGCGTGATCACCAGCGCTTTCGTTAGGATGACCGGAACGACTCTGCGCGCCAAGAATTGAATCGGTCTCGCAACGAAGGGACCGATCGCAATGGCCGCACGCGCCTATTGGCAAGGACAGATCCGGCTGGCTTTGGTGTCGATCCCGGTCGAGATCTACAGCGCGACCAAATCGGGCGCGCAGGTCAGTTTCAAGCAGATCCATGAGCCGAGCGGCAAGCCGATCCATTACGACAAGGTCGTCACCGGGGTCGGCCCGGTTGACACCGACGAGATCATGAAGGGCTTCGAATATGAAAAGGGCTCCTATGTCCTGCTCGAACAGGACGAGATCGACGCGGTAAAGCTCGAATCGAAGAAGACGCTCGAGCTGACGCAGTTCGTCGATGCGAGCGAGATCGACGTGCTCTATTACGAAAAGCCGTATTTCGTGGTGCCCGCCGACGATCTGGCGGAGGAGGCGTTCATCGTGCTGCGCGAGGCGCTGCGGCGGACCAAGAAGGTCGGGCTGGGACAACTTGCGATGCGCGGGCGGGAATATGTCGTGAGCTTGAAGCCATGCGGGCGCGGGATGGTGCTCGAGACGCTGCGCTATGCGGACGAGGTCAACAAGGCGCAGGGCTATTTCCGCGACATTCCCGACGACGAGCCCGACGCCGACCTGATGGATCTGGCCGAAGCGCTGATCGAGAAGAAGAGCGGGGCGTTCCATCCGCAGGACTTCCACGATCGCTATGTCGATGCGTTGCGTGACCTGATCGAGCGCAAGCGCAAGTCGAAGGGGCGCAAGATCATCGAGGAGAAGGACGACGACGCATCGGCCAAGGGGTCGAACGTGGTCGACTTGATGGCGGCGCTCAAGAAGTCGATGGGGGCGAGCGGCGCCAAGACCGAGGACAAGCCGGCGACGAAGAAGGCCCCCGCCAAGCGCGCACCGGCGAAGAAGCGTGCGTAACGTGTGTCATTCTCCCCTCCCTGGAAGGGAGGGGGCAGGGGGTGGGTCGGCCCGCAGAGGCACCGATCGCCCGTTCCAGAGCGACCCACCCCCAACCCCTCCCTTCCAGGGAGGGGAGTAGAAATGCCCCTTGATCCGCTTGAGAAATATAACGCCAAGCGCGACTTCGCCAAAACCGCGGAGCCCGCCGGAACGCTCGCGCCCGGAAACGGCAACCGCTTCATCGTGCAGAAGCACGACGCCAGCCGCCTCCACTGGGACTTCCGGATCGAGGTCGACGGCGTGCTCAAGAGCTGGGCGGTCACGCGGGGCCCCAGCATCGATCCCGACCAGAAGCGGCTTGCGGTCAGGACCGAGGATCATCCGATGTCCTACGCTGAATTCGAGGGGACGATTCCCAAGGGCGAATATGGCGGCGGCACGGTGATGCTGTGGGACAGCGGCACCTGGTCACCGATCGCGGGCAAGAGCGCGAAGGATCTCGAGCACGGCCACCTCCACTTCGTCCTCAATGGCGAGCGGATGAAGGGCGAGTGGATGCTGATCCGCCTAAAACCGCGCGGCAAGGAGAAGGGCGAGAACTGGCTGCTCCGCAAGGTCGGCGATGCCGAAGCGGGCGGGACCGACGTACTGGTCGAGACCGCGCTGACAAGTGTTTCGACCGGCAGGACGATGGTGGAGATCGCCGAGGGGAAAAAGCCAACCAAATCCTCCCCGGCACGGGGAGGGGGACCATCTGCTTCTTCAGCAGATGGTGGAGGGGGCGGGAAGGCAGCGTCGCGCTCGGGGAAGGCCCCCTCCACCACCCGGCTGAAGAAGCCGGGCGGTCCCCCTCCCCGTGCCGGGGAGGAATTGGAGTTTCAGGATCCGCAGCTCTGCACCTTGGTCGATTCGGTGCCGACCGGGAACCAGTGGCTGCATGAGGTCAAATACGACGGCTATCGTGCGCTGATCGCCGTCGCCAAAGGCAAGGCCAAGGTGTTCACCCGCTCCGGCCTCGACTGGACCGACAAGTTCCAGAAGATAGCGGATGCCGCCGCCAGGCTCCCTGTCGACACCGCACTGCTCGACGGCGAAATCGTCGCGTTCAAGGACGGCAAGCCGGATTTCTCGACCTTGAAGAACGCGATCTCGGCGGGCGGCGATATGACCTTCTTCGCGTTCGATCTGCTCGCCCTCAACGGGGAGGACCTGACCGGGCTCGCCAACAGCGCGCGGAAGGACCGGCTTCAGCCGCTGATCGATGGCAAAGACGCGCGGATCCAATATTCGGATCATGTCATCGGGCAGGGCGAGGCGCTGTTCGAGACGATGTGTCGCGAAGGCTATGAAGGCGTCGTGTCGAAACGCGCGGACGCGCCGTATCGCGGCAAGCGCACGCAGGCGTGGCTCAAGATCAAATGCATCCAGCGGCAGGAGTTCGTCATCGTCGGCTGGACCCCGAGCGCCAAGACGCGCGGGTTCGCGTCGTTGCTGCTGGGCGTCAACGGTCCGGACGGAATGGTCTATGCGGGCAAGGTCGGGACCGGCTTCGATACCGCGACGATGCTCGACCTGCGCGAGCGGCTGGAGAAGATCGAGCGCAAGACCCCGACGGTCGAGGCGCCGCGCGCGGCGGTGAAGGGCGCGCATTGGGTCACTCCCAAGCTCGTTGCCGAGGTTGCCTTCGCCGAGACAACGCCCGACGGCGTGCTGCGCCATTCGAGCTTCCTGGGGCTACGCGAGGACAAGAAGGCATCCGAAGTCGTCGCGGAAAAGCCCGTCGAAACCCCCGTCGAAACCGGCGAAGTCCCCAAGACCAACGTGAAGGTCAGCAACCGCGATCGCGTGATTTTTCCCGAATCGAACGTCACCAAGGGCCAACTCGCGGACTATTACGCCAAGGTCGCCGGGATCATGCTGCCCTTCGCGGGGAACCGGCCGATCAGCCTGGTGCGCTGTCCGCAGGGGCGCGCGAAACAATGCTTCTTCCAGAAACATGACGCGGGCAGCTTCAAGGAGGATCAGGTCCACAAGGTGCCGATCCTCGAGAAGGACGGGTCGACCGAGGAATATCTCTACGTCGACGATGCCGATGGACTGGTCGCCTGCGTCCAGATGGGGACGATCGAATTCCACGGCTGGGGATCGTCGATCGCCACGCTCGAAAAGCCCGACCGGCTGGTGTTCGACCTCGACCCCGATGAGGATCTGGGGTTCGACGTGGTCAAGAAGGCCGCCGAGGATTTGAAGGAGCATCTCGCCGAACTCGGGCTGGTCAGCTTCGCGCTCCTTTCGGGGGGCAAGGGCGTCCATGTCGTCGTGCCGCTGACGCCAGAGGCCGAATGGCCCGCGGTCAAGGACTTTGCGGACCGCTTCGCGCGCGCGCTCGGCGAGGCGGAGCCCGCGCGCTTCGTCGCGACCATGTCCAAGGCGAAGCGGAAAGGGCGGATCTTTATAGACTGGCTGCGCAACCAGCGCGGCGCGACCGCGGTGATGCCCTATGTCGCACGCGCGCGGATCGGGGCGCCCGTTGCCGCGCCCGTATCCTGGACGGAACTGCGCGACCTGGATCGAGCGAACCGCTGGAGCGTTGGGGATGCGGACGAATTGATCGTCCGCGCGGCCTCCCCCGATCTTGCCGGTTGGGGAATTGCGAATCAGGTTCTTCCCGATCTTTGATTGGCGTGTTGCACATGCGAGCGACTTGTGGCCAAGTCCTCCGGGGATCAAAGGGGCCCGAGTGATCGTCACGCCATTCTTCTGCCGCACCCATGCGTCGGCGGGCGCACAGCGCCGGGCAGCCGCTCGCGTCGACTGCGCGGGGCCGCGTCGGCACGGTCGTACAACCGAACAGCGAGCGAACTGATGGCAACCGCCCCAGCCCCCTCGCTGCTCGACGCCGGAACGCACGCCGCGCGCTGGATCGCGGAATATCGCGCGCGCGCGACGTCGGGCGATGTGCTGTGCGCGCAGCCCGATCCCGCGTGGAGCGGGATGTTCGAGGAACTCGCCGCAATCGCGGGCGACGATCTCGGCCAGGCGCGCGACCGGGTGCAGCGCCATGCCGAGGACATCGGCACAGGCTTCCGCATCATCGGCGAAAGCGAGGAACGGCCGTGGCCGCTTTCCCCGGTGCCGCTGCTGATCGATCATGACGAATGGCGGCATATCGAGGCGGGGATCGTCCAGCGTGCCGATCTGCTCGAATCGATCACGGCGGACCTTTACGGCGACGCCAGCCTCGTCACGCGCGGGCTTCTGCCCGCCGCGCTGGTCGGCGGATCGCCGCATTTTCTGCGCCCGATGGCAGGGCTGGTCCCGCCGGGCGGGCATCACCTGCATTTCGTTGCGATCGATCTGGGGCGTGGACCGACGGGTGAATGGCGCGTGCTGGCGGATCATCTGCGCGCGCCCGCGGGTGCTGGCTATGCGCTTGAAAACCGGCTCGCGATCGCGCGGACGCTCGGCGGGTTGCAGGCGCGGCTCAACGTCCAGCGGCACGCGCCGTTCTTCGCCGCCTTCCGCGACGGACTGGCGGCGGCATGTCGCCGGGTCGAGCCGCGGATCGGGCTGCTCACGCCGGGGCGGTATAGCGCGAGCTATGCCGAACAGGCGCATCTCGCGCGTTATCTCGGGTTCCTGCTGGTCGAGGGGGCGGATCTCGCGGCGCTCGAGGACAAGCTGTACGTCCGCACGATCGGCGGCCTCAAACGCGTCGATGCGCTGTGGAACCGGGTCGACCCGCGGTTGCTCGATCCGCTCGCGTTCGATTCGCATTCGCGGATCGGAGTCGCGGGGCTGATCGATGCGGCGGCGGCGGGGAATCTCGTCATTGCCAACGCCCCCGGTGCGGGTGTGCTCGAATCGCCCGCGTTCGGCGCATTTCTGCCGCGGATCGCCGCGCGCGAGACCGGGCGCGACCTGATCCTCCCCAATATCGCGACCTGGTGGTGCGGGCAGGACGCCGCGCGCGCCTGCGTGACCGAGGATTTCGACACGATGCTGATCGGCTCGGCGTTCGGGGTCGCACCGCTCGGCTTGCCCGACGGGATCGCCCGGCCGGGGTCGGAGATCACCGGCCCCGAACGCACCGCGCTGCTCGCGGATATGGAACGGCGCCCGCAGGATTATGTCGGGCAGGAAATCGTCCGCCTGTCGACCATGCCGGTCGTCACCGACAGCGGGCTGGCTGCGCGCCCGTTCACGGTGCGTGTCTTTGCCGCGCGCGGCGGGGATGGCGGCTGGACGGTGCTTCCCGGCGGTTTCGCGCGGATCGCGGAGCATCCCGATCCGCGCGCGTCGGTGATGGGGCAGGGGACATGGTCCGCCGACGTGGTCGTCCACGGCGGTGAGACGGTGCCGCCGGTGTCGCTGCTACAACCTGCCGATACGATCCATGTGCGGCGCAATCCGGGGACGCTCCCCAGCCGCGTTGCGGACAATTTCTTCTGGCTCGGGCGCTATCTCGAGCGCGGCGAGGCGTTGCTCGGGATCATCCGCGTGATGCTGGGCAATTCGATTGACGCCGATGCGGGTGCGGCGCTGGGGGCGGAAACGGTCGGCGGGCTGGTGTCGCTGGTCGTCAACGGCGGTGGCGCACCGCAGCCCCCGACGCTGCGCCGCGCGGACCTGTCCGCCTTCGCGCGCACCGCGCTCGAGGATGGCGACTGGCACAGCGTCCGCACGATCAACCGGCTCGCGCGCGGGATCGGGCAGGGGTCGCGTGACCGGCTTGCCGCCGACGTGATCCGCTTGCTCGACGCGCCCTTCCCGAGCCGGGGCGGAATGCTCGACCGCGCGGGCTCGCTTCAACGCAGGTATGCGGCGCTGTCGGGGCTGTCCGCCGAGCATATGGGGCGCACCGCATCGTGGCGGTTCCATGATCTCGGGCGGCGGCTCGAACGGGCGACGGGCATGACGCGCGCGGTCCGCGCGTTCGGACTGGCGCGCGCGAGCGGGGACGATCTGTCGACGCTGCTCGATCTCGCCGACAGCCAGATCAGCTATCGCCAGCGCTATCTGACGGGCCTCGCGCGCGTGCCGGTGGTGGACCTGGTCGCGCTCGACCCCAACAATCCGCGCTCGCTGGCGTATCAGATCGTTCGGATCTGCGAGCATCTGAAGGACTTACCCGTGCTTGAGGACGACGGGATGGAAGAACCGCAACAGGCGCAGGGCACCGTGTTGCAGGCGATCATCACGACCGCGACCGCGGCCGCGCTCGATGACGATATCCTAGGCGATGTCGAGCGGCGGCTGTTCCAATTGTCCGAGGCGATCGCGCGGCGCTATTTCCTGCAAGGCGCGGAGCCGCTGCGCGCGGCGGGGATGGTGCTCGCGTGATCTACGACATTCGCCACATCACGCGGTTCGACTACGGCGGGAACGTCAAGTTCGCGCGGTGCAACCTGCGGCTGAAGCCGATCCACTGGTCGGGCCAGACGCTGCTCGATTACGACCTGCGCATTTCCCCCGCGGGCCGCATTGCCCCCGCGCGCGCCGAAGCGGGGCTCGCCAACGTCGTCCGGCTGGTGGTCGACGAGCCCGTCCGGCATCTGGTGATCGAGAGCATCTCGCGGATCGACATCGACCGCCCGATCCCGATGCCGTCGGACGGGTCGCCCCGGCTGCACGACATCGCCGCAGCGGCGCGCGCCAGCCGCGATGCGTCGCCGGCGGGGCCGGCGAGCTATCTCTTCCCGTCGCCATTGATCCCGCTCGATCGCGACATTGCGGACTATTGCGCGATCGATCTCGACCCCGATCGCCCCGCGCTCGATGCCGCGATCGCGCTTGCACAGCGCATCCAGAACGACTTCGCGTTCGATCCGCATGCGACACTGGTCGACACGCCCCCGCACGAGGCGTTCGTCAAGCGCGGCGGCGTTTGCCAGGATTTCGCGCAGATCATGATCACGGGGTTGCGCGCGGCGGGGCTGCCCGCGGCCTATGCCTCGGGCTATATTCGCACGCTCCCGCCACCGGGCCAGCCGCGGCTGGTCGGCGCGGATGCGACGCATGCGTGGGTGCTGCTGTGGTGCGGGCCGGAGCTCGGCTGGGTCGGGGTCGATCCGACCAACGGGATCTGGATGGCGGGCGACCACATCGTCATGGCGATCGGACGCGACTACGGCGAGATCGCGCCGAT
This sequence comes from Sphingomonas sp. FW306-05-A, assembly GCF_058782275.1. Lineage (NCBI taxonomy): Bacteria > Pseudomonadati > Pseudomonadota > Alphaproteobacteria > Sphingomonadales > Sphingomonadaceae > Sphingomonas > Sphingomonas sp. FW306-05-A. The sequence continues at coordinate 964,173 of NZ_JBYSXN010000002.1, read as the reverse complement.
CGATGGGGTCGTGCTGGGGTCGAGCGCGCAGAAGATGGATGTCAGCGTCGACGTCGCACCTGTGCTAGAACCCGTCACCTGAGATTTGCGGCCGGTATTTGCGCTGGGCGTAATGACTCCCCAACTATGGGGAAAGACCAACACCGGGGATAGAAGTGGCCGATCCGTACACGACATTGGGCGTCGAACGCACCGCGAGCGAAGCGGACATCAAGAAGGCGTATCGCAAGCTTGCGAAGGAACTTCATCCCGATCGCAACAAGGACAATCCCAAGGCCAGCGACCGCTTCGGCAAGGTGACGCAAGCCTATGACATCCTGAACGACAAGGACAAGCGCGCGCGCTTCGACCGCGGCGAGATCGACGGTGAGGGCAATCCCGCGTCGCCGTTCGGTTTCGGTGGTCCGGGCGGCGGGGGCGGCGGGTTCCGCCCCGGTCCGGGCGGGCAGGGGTTTCAGGCGGATGGCCCCGATCTCAGCGACATTTTCGAGGGCATGTTCTCGGGTGGCGGGCGCGGGGGCGGCTTCTCGGGCGGATTCGGTGGCTTCGGCCGTGGGCGCGAGCAGCCCAAGGGCGCGAACGTCCTCTACAAGCTCGACGTGTCGTTTGCCGATGCCGCCGCCGCCAAGCCGCAGCGGATCACGCTCGCCGATGGCAAGACGATCGACCTCAAGATTCCGGCGGGACTCGAAAGCGGCGCGCAGATGCGGCTTGCGGGCAAGGGACAGCCGGGGCCGGGGGGCAATGGCGACGGGATCGTCACGATCGAAATCCAGCCGCATCGCTTCTTCGAACGCGATGGCGACAACGTCCTCCTCGACCTGCCGATCAGCCTGTCGGAAGCGGTACTGGGCGCGAGCGTCCGCGTGCCCACCGTCGAAGGCGCGGTGATGCTGACGGTCCCCAAGGGCTCTTCCTCGGGCAAGATGCTGCGGCTGCGTGGGCGGGGATTTCACCGCAAGGACGGCACGCGCGGGGACCAGCTGGTGACGCTGATGGTCGATTTGCCGGTCGGCGACGACGCGCTGATCGAGTTCGTACAAGGCTGGAAAGACCGCGACTTAGGGAACCCTCGGGGTGACATGGGCGTCTAACGCCGAATGAGTGACGTTTCCCCCGCCTCCCCCGAAGAGCGTGCGCTGCGTGGAGGGGCGGGCAACCACCTCAAAACCGCAGCGGGACGCGCCAATATCCTGGCCCGCGCGTGGGAGGTGACCAAGCGGGCGTTGATCGGCGTTTTCACCGACGGCTTCATCCACGCGGGCAACCTCGCCTATCTTGCACTGCTGACGGTCTTCCCCTTCTTTATCCTGGCCGCCGCGATCGCCTCGCTGATCGGCCAGAGCGAAGAGACGCAGCGTGCGGTCGCCTCGTTCCTCCACGTGCTGCCGCGCAATGTTGCCGAACTGCTAGAGAAGCCGATTCACGACGTGCTGCTCGCGCGGACCGGCTCGCTGCTGTGGATCGGTGCGCTGGTCGCCTTGTGGTCGGTCGGGAGTTTCGTCGAGACGATCCGCGACATCTTCCGCCGCGCGTACGGCGTCAAATCGAGCAAGCCGTTCTGGCATTATCGGTTGAGCTCGATGCTGGTGATCATCGCGTCGGTCGTGCTCGCATTGCTGTCGTTCCTGATTCAGGGCGTACTGACCGCGGCGGAGCGTTTCATCTATGCGCTGTTGCCGTTCGCCGAGGACATCGCGGGCTGGGTCGGCCTATCGCGGGCCGTACCGGGTGTCGTCATGTTTGGTGCGCTGTACATGCTGTTCCTGTCGGTAACGCCTTCCAAATACCGCCTGAGCAAATGCCCCAAATGGCCCGGCGCGATGTTCACCACCGTCTGGTGGATCAGCATCACCGCGCTGCTCCCGCTCGTGCTGTCGCAGCTGGGCAGTTATGACCTTACCTACGGCAGTCTCGCGGGTGTGATCGTTGCCTTGTTGTTCTTCTTTCTGGTCGGTTTGGGGATCGTGTTTGGCGCGCATCTCAATGCAGCACTGGCGGAACCGACCGAACACGGGGTAGAGAGCGGAGCAGACCAACAGGAGGCGGTAGCGGCGTGACGGAATTGATGGCGGGCAAACGCGGTTTGATCATGGGTTTGGCCAATGATCGTTCGCTTGCTTGGGGAATTGCCAAGAAGCTGAGCGAAGCTGGTGCGGAAATCGCATTCAGCTATCAGGGCGAAGCGATGGAAAAACGCGTGCGGCCGCTGGCGGAGCAGCTCGGTGTGGCGCGGCTGTTCAACTGCGATGTGTCGGACATGGACGCGCTCGACGCGACCTTCGCCGATCTCGCGAAGGAATGGCCGACGATCGATTTCGTCGTTCACGCGATCGGCTTTTCGGACAAGAACGAACTGCGTGGCGGCTATGTCGATACGTCGCTCGACAACTTCCTGATGACGATGAACATCTCAGTCTATTCGTTCGTCGCGGTCGCCAAGCGCGCGGCGGCGATGATGCCCAACGGCGGATCGCTGCTGACGCTCAGCTATTATGGCGCTGAGAAGGTCATCCCGCATTACAACGTGATGGGCGTCGCCAAGGCTGCGCTCGAGACGAGCGTGCAATATCTCGCGGTCGACCTCGGGCGTGACAATATCCGCGTCAACGCGATCTCGGCCGGGCCGATCAAGACGCTCGCCGCCTCGGGGATCGGCGACTTCCGCCTGATCCTCAAGTGGAACGAGCTCAACTCGCCGCTCAAGCGCAACGTCACGATCGAGGACGTCGGCGGGGCCGGGTTGTACCTGTTGAGCGACCTCGCCAGCGGCGTGACCGGCGAGACGCATCATGTCGATGCGGGCTATCACGTGATCGGGATGAAGGCCGAGGATGCGCCGGACATCGCGCTGGCGTAATGGCGTTCGCGCTGGACCATGTGCAGATCGCGATCCCGCCGGGTAGCGAGAACGTGGCGCGTGCCTTTTACGGTACGCTGCTCGGCCTGCGCGAACTCGACCGTCCCGCGAGTCTGGCGGGGCGGAGCGGGTGCTGGTACGATCTCGGCCTCCACCAGCTTCATCTCGGCGCGGACGCGGATTTCCACCCTGCACGCAAGGCGCATGTCGCGCTGACGACCGACGATCTTGGCGCGCTGCGCGGACGGTTGGAGGATGCGGGGTGTCCGATCGGCGAGGACGTGCCGATCCCGGGGCGCATTCGGTTCTTTACCGAGGATCCGTTTGGCAACCGACTGGAACTGATCCAGCTGGGGTGAGCCGCGGCTGCGCGCATTGTTCGTTATTGTATGTTCGGCTGGTCGGAGCGGATGGTCAGTAACGCCCATCCGCGGCTGAGTATGGATCGCAGATGAGCGATTCTACTCAGCCGGAAGTGGCGCTAGAATTCGACGAACTTTCCGAGTCCTCGATGTGCTGATTAGTCCCGGTCAGGCCCAGACGCGGCCGTTAACCCCTCCCAAGTCGCTTCCAAAACCACCCCGAACCGGGAACGCAATCTCAGACGTGCGCTAGCGTGATCATATTGCCAAGCTTCAAGCCCAAGGCCGTCTTGGGTAAGGGGGTTTTGCCCAAGTTGATCCCTACCGTGTAGGCGGCTTGCCGTATCATGAAGTCGATCGGGAAATAATTGACGGACCTCTGCACCTCGACCTTCTGATAATCAGCACGGCGGACGAGGTTCTTTATCGAGGCCGGGCTGTAGATTTCGGGGTGCTGGAGGCAGAAAGGCGGCCAGCGCGAAGCCATCACCTTGCGCAGCAACGACGCCTCATTGTGGGTAACGATCATCACGAGACCGCCAGGCTTGAGCTTGACCCGGATACGCTCTAGCATCGCTCGCGGATCGAGCAAGTGGTCAAGCACATGGACCATCACAGCGAGGCCGACCGAGCTGTCGGGTACCATGGACAGATCGTTCATCTCGAACGCTATATCGTGCGGCTTATCCCCTGTCGCTTCCGCTAGCGCGCCATGGACCGCACCATTCGGCTCGAACAGCCAATAGTGGTCAAACCGCGCTTCGAAGACTGCATGGCGAACGATATAGCCGACGTCGGGGCCGATTTCGAGATATCCACCGTCAAGCGGCGCCGTCTTGGCCGCGACATCCCAATATCCGCGCTGCGTCGCTTCAAGCGCGGCGGTCGGCACCATTTCCATGTTCGGCGCCATGTCGGCATAAAGCTGCCCGAGTTGTTCATCTGAAAAATACGTCGGTGCGAACAAAACGCCACACATCGCGCACCGATCGTAGGAGAAGAATATCTTTTCCTTGAACAGGCCGCTCCAATAGGGGCGGAGTTGATCAAGCGAGAGTTCCTCGGCGCGCTGATCAGAGGACATCTCGGCATGTGAGGAAGCGGAAGCACAGACCGGACATGCGCGGTTGAAGAAGGACATTACAGACATACTTCGCTTTTAAAATCTCGTGATATGAACATGATGTCTGCGAGAGTGGAAACGATTCAGCTAATCTCAGATGGCGTACTTACATCGCATGTGAGCATAATGGTAGTGTATGAAGACCTCTATTGAAGTAAATATAATTCTTGAGAAAACGAACAAATAATCACTCTAATGAAACTAATCGAATGATATTGGTATTACTTTGAGTTATTTCAGAGCTGATGACTGATGGTGAATCGCGTGCAGATCACGAAGGCCACCCCCCTTCCGGTTTGGCGCGGCTTTGATACTCGTTGTGCAGGGGCACGATCCTAACTCAGCAAGGCAATCTCGATCGCTTCAGAGACTTTTTGCCTACCCAACCAGACGTTCTTGGAATACCAACTTTCCTTGGCCACGTCTTCCGCTTCGCCGCCAGGGAGCATCTCGCGGTCCCGCGGTCCCGCGATCGCACGGTGGTCGACGAGTGCCCGCCGGATATTTCGCTGACTCGAAACCGATATCCATCTTCGGCTCGATCATTGCCGCCCGGGGACATCGTGCTTCACCACGTTGAAGGCGGACCTTCGTCAGGGACGCGCGCCGCTCAGTGGCCAGTTTGCCGACGCGTCCGCCGATATTCTGCGATACCTACCATCGACAGAACGACGGCACCGATTCCGAATACCGCCGTCCTTATGCTGTCGCCACGGGTCCAGCCATCGTATGCCATCCAGAGTTGCAGGATTGCGACAAGCAATGTGCCGAGCCAACCCCACATTGCCAACGCCGGTTCCAAGCGGTTCCAGTTTTGCACGCTGATGGTGATCGCTGCTGCGAGAGCGATTGCGACCAGTGCGGGTATCAGCAGCGCGGACCAGGACATGGCAGGTAGATCTAGACGTCATATTTGACAGGACGATTGCTTCTACCAAAGATTTTCCGCCGGTTGCCCTCACGTGCAGCGCTCCGCCCGCGTCTTTGTTTGCCAGGCGAATGCACGCTATCCCAACCCCGGTGGTCGAAGCCGCCCACCAAAATTGCAAATTCGCCTGAACTGATCGGCGATCGGACGCAGGGCTGATCATGCCCGATGGCTTGACCCGCACGCACAGGCGGATGACAGGGAGGGGATGAGCTTCAACACTTTTGGCCACGTCTTCCGCTTCACCACCTGGGGCGAATCCCACGGTCCCGCGATTGGCGCGGTCGTCGACGGGTGCCCGCCGGGGATCCCGTTGACCGAGGCGGACATCCAACCGTGGCTCGACCAGCGCCGCCCGGGCACGTCGCGCTTCACCACGCAGCGGCAGGAGCCCGATCAGGTCCGCATCCTCTCGGGTGTGTTCGAGGGGCGCACGACGGGAACGCCGATCAGCCTGATGATCGAGAATGTCGACCAGCGTTCGAAGGACTATTCCGAGGTCGCCAAGGCGTATCGCCCCGGCCATGCCGATTATGCCTATGACGCGAAATACGGCTTCCGCGATTTTCGCGGCGGCGGGCGGTCGTCTGCGCGCGAGACTGCGTCACGGGTCGCGGCGGGGGCGGTGGCGCGGCTGGTCGTCAGCGAAGTGACGATCACTGCCTGGGTCGAGGCGATCGGTGGCGACGCAATCGATCCGGTCAATTTCGACGTGGACGAGATCGACCGCAACCCGTTCTTCTGCCCCGATGCGCAGGCGGCGGCGCGCTGGGAAGCGCTGGTCGATGCTGCGCGCAAGTCGGGCTCGTCGCTCGGCGCGGTCGTGGCGTGTGCGGCGACAGGCGTGCCCGCTGGCTGGGGTGCGCCACTGTATGCCAAGCTCGATGCCGAACTAGCGTCGGCGTGCATGGGGATCAATGCGGTGAAGGGCGTCGAGATCGGCGACGGCTTTGCTGCTGCGACCTTGCGCGGGGAGGACAATGCGGACCCGATGCGTCCGGGGACGGATGGCCCCAAGTTCCTCGCCAACCATGCCGGGGGCATCGCGGGCGGGATCGCCACCGGCCAGCCCGTGACGCTGCGCGTTGCGTTCAAGCCGACGAGTTCGATCCTGACCCCGGTGGCGACGATTTCGCCCGACGGGGAAGCCGCCGAAATCGCCACCAAGGGGCGCCACGATCCGTGCGTGGGCATTCGGGGCGTACCCGTGGTGGCGGCGATGGTGGCGCTCGTGCTGGCTGACCAAAAACTGCTGCACATGGCGCAATGCGGGGCCAAAAACGGTTAATAAACTGATAGGTTGGTTAAAATCGGCGACGGAAAGAGGGACCAAAACGCAAGTCGGGCGTTATTACCCCGACCCATTCGAAGGTCATGTCACAGAAGAGGACCAGACCCATGCGTATCGCAACTTTGGCAGCAATTGCCGCACTTGGACTTTCCACCGCAGCCGTCTCGCAGATGACGCCAGCCCCCGGCGGCGCGCAGACGGGTGCCCCCGGTTCGATGCCAGGCGCACCGTCGACGATGCCGGGTGATCCGTCTGCAATGCCGGGCGCACCAGCAGGCTCGGCACAGGCCGATCCGTCGATGCAGCCAAGCACGCCGACTGCCCCGACGACTGCGGATCCCGCGACGTCGACCGATTCGGCGATGACCACCGGTAGCTCCACGGACACCACGACGACGACTAAGTCGAAGCGCACCAAGAAGCGCCCGATGTAATCATCCTGCCGTCAAGGTAGATAGCAAAGGCCCCGGTTGCGAAAGCAATCGGGGCCTTTTGCGTGTCAGTCCGAGAAGGGGTCGCGAACGAGGATCGTGTCGTCACGCTCGGGGCTGGTCGAGACCAATGCGACCGGGCATTTGATCAGTTCCTCGATCCGGCGAATGTACTTGATCGCCTGCGCGGGCAAATCCGCCCAGCTGCGCGCGCCTGCGGTGGTTTCCTGCCAGCCGGGCATGCTCTCATAAACCGGCTCGACTTCGGCCTGATCCGCGGCGTGCGCGGGGAAATAATCGAGCGTTTCACCACGCAGGCGGTAGCCGGTGCAGATCTTCACCTCGTCGAACCCGTCGAGCACGTCGATCTTGGTGAGCGCGATTCCGGTGATGCCGCCGACCGCGGCGGACTGCCGCACCAGCACCGAATCGAACCAGCCACAGCGACGCTTGCGCCCGGTGACGGTGCCAAACTCATGCCCGCGCTCGCCGAGCCGTGCACCGGTCTCGTCCTCGAGCTCGGTCGGGAACGGGCCCGAGCCGACGCGCGTGGTGTACGCCTTGGCGATCCCCAGCACGAAGCCGACCGCGCTCGGGCCGAGGCCAGAGCCGCCCGCTGCGGTGCCCGAGATCGTGTTCGACGAGGTGACGAACGGATAGGTGCCGTGGTCGACGTCGAGCAGCACGCCCTGCGCGCCCTCGAACAGGATCCGCTTGCCGTTCGCGCGCGCGTCATTGAGCACGCGCCACGTCGGTTTGGCGAACGACAGGACGAAATCGGCGATCTCGCGCAGTTCCTGCACCAAGGCTTCGCGATCGATCGGCGGCTCGCCGAAGCCTGCCCGCAGCGCGTCATGATGCGCGGTCAGCCGGTCGAGCTGCGCATCGAGCGAATCGAGATGCGCGAGGTCGCACACACGGATCGCGCGGCGGCCGACCTTGTCCTCATAGGCAGGGCCGATCCCGCGCCGGGTCGTGCCAATCTTGCCCGCACCGCTCGCATCCTCACGCAGCGCGTCGAGATCACGGTGGAACGGCAGGATCAGCGCGCAGGTGTCCGCGAGCATCAGCGTGTCGGGGGTGATCGTCACGCCCTGGCCGCGGAGCTTCTCGACCTCGGCCTTCAGCGCCCACGGATCGAGCACCACGCCATTGCCGATGACGGACGGCGTGCCGCGCACGATCCCCGAGGGGAGCAGCGACAGCTTGTAGACGCTCTCGCCCACGACGAGCGTATGGCCGGCATTGTGCCCGCCCTGGAAGCGCACGACGACATCGGCGCGCTCGGCGAGCCAGTCGACGATCTTGCCCTTGCCCTCATCGCCCCATTGAGCGCCGATTACTGCTACGTTTCCCACGGCCTGTTCCACACATCGTCTGTGACAAAGCGTGCAGCCCTAATGCGGGCGGGGCGGGGGGTCCATCTGTAATGCGTGGCGGATTTTACGACTCGGCGGCGTTCCCGCCATTCTCCAGCGCGGTCTGCATGTTGTGCCGGGCGAGTTCGAGCGTCGCGTCGATTGCCCCCGGTGCTCCCATCGCGATCCCCGCGGATGCGGTCACGATTCCGATCCATTCACCGGTCCCGCGCAATTTGAACCGTCGCGCCGAAAACGACGACAGCACATCCTCGGCCACCAGCCGCGCCGCAGCGAAGGACAAGTCCGCCGTCGCGACGATGAACCGGTTGCCGCTCCAGCGGATGACATCGCTGCTGGCGAAGGTCTGGCGGAGCGTGGTGGCGAGTGCGTTGAGGATATTGTCCCCCACCGCGCGGCCATAGCGAGCGTTGATCGGATCGAGCGTGTCGATCCCGAACATCACGAGGATGAAGGGGCCTTCGCTTGCCAGCTTGTCCAGCACCGGGCCACCGCCGTTGCGGTTCAGGAGGCGAGTCAGGCTGTCATGGTCGAGGTCTTCCTCGCCACCCGGCGTCGCGACGACATCGTCGCGCAATTTCGCGAATTCGGCTCGCAACTCGGACAGATCGCGCTCGGCATCCGACAGCCGAACGACGAGATCCTCGGTGCTGGGCCAGTTGTCCGCCTGTTTCGCCAGCGCGGTTACGTCATGCCCGAGCGTGCGGGTGATGTCCTGCGCGTCCGACGTCAGCGTATTGAGCCGCGATGCCCGCCGCTCGACCGAGCGTTCGCGCGTCGCGACGTCGGTGGCACGATGCGCGCGGTCGAACCGCGTGTGAAGCTTTGCCAGGATATCCGGAGTCAATCGCACGCCGGCGTCGATCTCGTCCGCGATCGCGCGGGCAAAATCCGTCATCGGATTGGCGGTGATATCATACGCGATCTCGAACGTTTCTCCCCGCGGTTCGAGATCGTGAACTTCAAGAAAAGCAACAGCCATGCGTGCGTTTGCATAGATCGATTTCATATCAGTCCGAAATGCCAGGCGGGGAAATCTCGCTATAACAAGGCCCAAGGCAATGATAAGCAGTAAATGACAAACGCAGGTGATCGACAAGACCACATTTGCATGACAATCATGTCATGATGACCCATTGCTGCGGTGGTCACTCGATCTTGGCGTACCATGCCATGCGGCGTGCTGCACCTTGGTGACCGCAGGTAAAGGAGCGGAGCGCGCGGAACGGCTGCCGGGCCGTCGCCCAAGGTGGTTGCGCCGCCGCGCATTCTCGCCTAGCAGCGCTGCATTCGTAAGGACCCGGTGAAAACCCGGGTGGCTATTCCGGCCGCCGATCCGCCGGACAACGCAATCCGCCAATTCAAACATCCGCGTGTCGCAAGGAAGCGACGCGTGTCGGCGGTCAATGCGGACCTCATTTTCATGAATACACTGTCTCTTTCGCGCTACCGCGCCGAATGGTTCACCGATCTTACCGGCGCGCGGCGCGATGTCCTCGCCGGCATGGTGGGGACGTTCGCGCTTATTCCCGAAGTCATCGCTTTCTCCTTCGTCGCCGGCATCGACCCGCAAGTCGGGTTGTTCGCCTCCTTCGTCATCGGCATCGTCATCGCATTCGCGGGCGGGCGTCCGGCGATGATCTCGGGCGCGGCGGGGTCGGTCGCGCTGGTCGCCGCCGCGCTCGTCCATGCGCATGGCCTGCAATATCTCCTCGCCGCGACGTTGCTCGCAGGCGTGCTGCAAATCGTGTTCGGGCTGTTGAAGCTCGACGTGCTGATGCGCTTCGTCTCGCGCTCGGTGCGGACCGGGTTCGTCAACGCGCTCGCGATCCTGATCTTCTCGGCGCAGGTGCCGCAGATGCTGGGCGTCAGCTGGCATACCTATGCGATGATCGCGCTGGGGCTGGCGATCATCTACCTCGTCCCGCGGGTCACGACCGCGATCCCGTCGCCGCTGATCTGCATCGTCGTGCTGACCGCGGTGAGCATCGCGTTTCCGATGCCGGTCCATGTCGTGGCGGATCTCGGCAAACTGCCCGCATCGCTGCCGACGTTTGCGCTCCCCAATCTGCCGTTCACTTGGGACACGCTGACGATCATCGCGCCCTACGCGGTGGCGATGGCGGCGGTCGGGTTGCTCGAATCGATGATGACCGCAACCGTGGTCGACGATCTGACCGAAACCAAGAGCGACAAGGCGCGTGAATCGACCGGGCTCGGGCTCGCCAACTTCGCGGCGGGGTTGTTCGGCGGGATCGCCGGGTGCGGGATGGTCGGGCAGACCGTCGGCAACGTCCGCTATGGCGGGCGCGGGCGGCTGTCGACGCTGGCGGCGGGCGTGTTCCTGCTGGTGGTGATGGTGCCGCTGCGGCCGTGGATCGCGCAAGTGCCGGTCGCGGCGCTGGTGGCGATCATGATCATGGTGTCGATCAGCACTTTCTCCTGGGGCTCGCTGCGCGATCTCGCGCGGCATCCCAAGGTGTCGGGCGTGGTGATGCTCGCGACCGTCGTGGTCACGGTGCTGACGCACGACCTGTCGATGGGGGTTGTCGTCGGGGTCTTGCTCAGCGGGGTGTTCTTCGCGTTCAAGGTCACGCGGCTGATGGATGTCGCGGTCGCTTACGACGAAGCGAGCGACACCCGACTGTACGACGTAACGGGGCAGGTGTTCTTCGCCAGCGCCGACATCTTCGCGGACCGGTTCGACGTGGCGGATACCGCGCGCAACGCCCGGATCGATCTCACGCGTGCGCATCTGTGGGACATTACCGCGGTCGGCGCGCTCGAGGACGTCGTGTCCAAGATGCGGCGGCATGACATCGCGGTGGAGGTGATCGGGCTTAACGCCGCGAGTGCGACGCTGGTCGACCGGCACGCGCCGTTGCTGCGCGAACCGGCGCTGTAAGGGGTTGCGGCTCGGGCGGTGCATCGACACCGCCCGAGCCGGCCGGCATCAGTCGCGGTCGCGGTAGAACTCCTGGACGACGTCCCAGCCTTCTTCCGCGGTCTCGACGAAGGTGAAGATCGACAGATCCTTGGCACTGACCACGCCTTCCTCGACCAAGGCGTCGAAATTGACGACCCGGTTCCAAAAGTCGCGGCCGTAGAGCAGCACCGGGATCGGCGCGATCTTGCCGGTCTGGATCAGCGTCAGCAGCTCGAACAGTTCGTCGAACGTCCCGAACCCGCCCGGGAACGCCGCAAGCGCGCGCGCGTGGAGCAGGAAGTGCATCTTGCGCAGCGCGAAATAGTGGAACTGCATCGACAGCGCCGGGGTGACGTACGGATTGGGGGCCTGTTCGTGCGGGAGTACGATGTTGAGCCCGATCGATTCATGCCCGCTTTCCGCGGCACCGCGATTGGCGGCTTCCATGATCGAAGGGCCGCCGCCCGAGCACACGACGAAGTGGCGCTTGCCTTCGGTATCGAGCGGAAATCCGCTTGCAAGTTGCGCTAGTTCGCGTGCGACGTCGTAATATTTGGACTTCTCAACCAGCCGCTCGGCGATGCGGATCGCCTGCTCGCGATTGTCGACCGCGGCATGGGCAATGTCGAGAACGGCTTGCGCCTTGGCGGGCTCGGGGATGCGCGCGGAGCCGTACATCACGAAGGTCGAGGCGATGTTGGCCTCGTCCATGATGAGTTGGGGCTTGAGCAATTCGAGCTGGAAACGGATCGGGCGGAGATCCTCGCGCAGCAGGAAATCCATGTCCTGGAAGGCGAGGCGATACGCCGGGGTTTCGGTCTGCGGGGTGCTGACACCGGTCTTGGCCTGTTCGGCATCGGTGCGGGCGGCGGGGAATACGCGCGAGGGAACGTGCGTGTCGTGCTTGGGGGACTGACTCATCTGCGCCAAATAGGCCTTTCGGTGGCGGATTTGAAGGCAAGACGTGCCACCGTCACCGGCAGAACCCCGCGCGATCGTCCTCGATATGGAGGTGGTTGTAGTGCGCGGCATTGTAATCCGGGCTCAACACCGTGCCGAACCGCCGGCACGCCGACGCGCGGATCGTCCGCAGGAACGCGCGGATGTTGGGATCCGGGTTGTTCCATCCCCCCTGGATCGTGATCCGCCGCCCGTCCTGGAGCACGAACCCCGAGATATCGACCGCATTGGCGGTGGCATGGCCGGACCGGCGCGCAGCATAGGCCGCCTTGGTGCCGACGACGTTGCGGCAGGCGTAGGTGCCCATGCTCTCGATCCGCACCAGGTCGCTGCCGAGCATCTGATGCGCGGCGGGGACGACCGCATGTTCGACCCAGCCCGAGAAACTCTTCGCGAGCCCGCACCGCATCGCGCGCAGGTTGGTGACCGGGATCCCGATGTCGAGCAGTTGCAGCGCGCCGACGATCTGGCATCCGCCGCCATAATCGCGGTCGGGCAGGGGGGAGTAGCGCACCTCGGCGCGCGACAGGTCGGCAAAGCACGCCTTGGTCTCGCGGCTGGTCGGCAGGTCGAGGGTGATCGGGCGCGACCCTGTCGGGCGCTGCGGCGCTTGCGCGTTACGTCGGTCTCCCGATGCGCAGGCGGCGAGCGAAAGCGTCAGCAGAACAACGGCAAGGCTACGAAACATGCCAGACCGTTAGCGTCTTCCCGTGCCCGGATCGCTATCCAAAAATCTGTGCTTCGACGCGCGCACGGTGATTTGCGCCGAGCCGACGGATCAGGACGATCAGCAGCACCGCCATCGGCACGTCGATCACGAACGTCAGGATGTTGAGCGCTCCGCTGATCCCGATGTCGAGGAGGTTCCTGACGTTGGCGATGACCTGGTAATTGGCATTGCTCAGACCGACGCGTACCAGCCACAGGCCCCACCAGATTCGCATCCCGACCGGCACGGGTACGATACCGGTGGCATTCGGCGCGATACTGGCCTGCCAGATCTCGCGCATCGCCTGGAACGGTTTGAACAGGTTGACGATCGGTATGAAATAAGAACCGATTGCCCAGCCCGGCGAGATCGTCATCCCGCCGGAAAACAAGTGTGCCCGTAAGCTTGCGTTGTGGATCCAGCGTGCGAAGCATACCACGGACAAAGCAAACGCTGTCATCGAACAGATGTTGGTCGCGATGCTAAAGCGCTTGACGAAGTCCAGCGCGGGCGGGGACCAGATGTCGCCGAAACCCCCGAGGCTGACGATGAGCAGTGCGCCGGACACTGCAACCCCCAGATCCGTGACAAGCCACAAGACGATGGAATACACCGCAGCGGGTTCGCGCGGATCGATGATCTTCATGTGATTACCCCCCGGTAAGACTCGTATCCTGAACGATCGTTGCGTGCGTGTCGACCGAAACGACTTGACGTTGCGCGGCACGGGCTTAGGAGCGGCGACGGGCCACGCGGTCCCAACGCCGCGCGTGCTCTCTGTAAGGAGAGACTACATGACTGAACTGCCTGCGCGTCCTGCGCAACTGCCTGCACGCCCGTATTTTTCCTCAGGGCCATGCGCCAAGCCTCCGGGCTGGAACCCCGCCAATCTCGCGACCGAATCGCTGGGGCGCTCGCACCGCTCGAAGATCGGCAAGACGCGGCTGCAATATTCGATCGACCTGATGCGCGAGCTGTTGAAGCTCCCCGATACGCATCGCATCGGGATCGTCCCCGGCTCCGACACCGGTGCTTACGAAATGGCGATGTGGACGATGCTGGGGGCTAAACCCGTCACCGCGCTCGCCTGGGAAAGCTTCGGCGAAGGCTGGGTGACCGACGCGGTCAAGCAGCTCAAGATCGATCCCACCGTCGTCCGCGCCGATTATGGCCAGTTGCCCGATCTGAACGCAGTCGACTGGTCGAACGACGTGTTGTTCACCTGGAACGGCACCACCTCTGGCGTCCGCGTGCCGAATGCCGACTGGATCCCCGCCGACCGCGAAGGCCTCTCCTTCGCCGACGCGACCAGCGCGGTGTTCGCTTATGACATCGACTGGGACAAGATCGATGTCGCGACCTTCTCCTGGCAGAAAGTGCTCGGCGGCGAGGGCGGGCACGGCGTGCTGATCCTCGGGCCGCGCGCGGTCGAGCGGCTCGAGAGCTACACCCCCGCCTGGCCGCTGCCGAAGGTGTTCCGCTTGGTCTCCAAGGGCAAGCTGACCGAAGGCGTGTTCAAGGGCGAGACGATCAACACGCCGTCGATGCTCGCGGTCGAGGACTGTATCGCAGCGCTCGAATGGGCGAAGACGGTCGGCGGCGCGGACGGGCTGATCGCGCGCAGCGACGCCAATGCGGCGGCACTCGACCAGATCGTCGCGGACCGGCCGTGGCTCGGGCATCTCGCGGCGGCCGAAGCGACGCGGTCGAAGACCAGCGTCTGCCTGACGGTCGAGGGCGCGGACGAGGCGTTCATCAAGGCGTTCGCCGGGCTGCTCGAGAAGGAAAAGGCGGCGTATGACATCGCGGGCTACCGCGATGCACCGCCGGGCCTGCGGATCTGGTGCGGCGCGACCGTCGACACCGCGGACATCGTCGCGCTCGGGCCGTGGCTCGACTGGGCCTATGCGAGCGTGAAGGCCGCGTAACCGCTTCTCCCTCTCCCCGCTTGCGGGGAGAGGGCCGGGGAGAGGGGCAGTCCAGCACGCCACCTCCCCCGAATTGCCCACTTCCCCTCTCCCCGACCCTCTCCCCTGAAGGGGAGAGGGAGCAGAAGGAAAAATCATGCCAAAAGTCCTCATTTCCGACAAAATGGACCCCAAAGCCGCGCAGATCTTCCGTGAACGCGGCGTCGAAGTCGACGAGATCACCGGCAAGACCCCGGAAGAAGTCATCGCGATCATCGGCGAGTATGACGGCCTCGCGATCCGCAGCTCGACCAAGGTGACCAAGGCGATTCTCGCTGCCGCGACCAACCTCAAGGTCATCGGCCGCGCCGGGATCGGCGTCGACAATGTCGATATCCCCGCTGCGTCGGCGCAGGGCGTCGTGGTGATGAACACGCCGTTCGGCAATTCGATCACCACCGCCGAGCACGCCATCGCACTGATGTTCGCACTCGCGCGCCAGCTTCCCGAAGCGGACGCCAGCACGCAGGCGGGCAAGTGGGAGAAGAACCGCTTCATGGGGGTCGAGCTGACCGCCAAGACGCTCGGCCTGATCGGCGCGGGCAACATCGGCGGGATCGTCGCGGATCGCGCGCTCGGCCTGCGGATGAAGGTCGTCGCTTATGATCCGTTCCTCTCGCCCGAACGCGCGGTCGAACTCGGCGTCGAGAAGGTCGAGCTCGACGAGTTGCTCGCGCGCGCCGACTTCATCACGCTCCACACCCCGCTCACCGACCAGACGCGCAACATCCTATCAGCGGAGAATCTCGCCAAGACGAAGAAGGGCGTGCGCATCATCAACTGCGCGCGCGGCGGCCTGATCGACGAGGCGGCGCTCAAGGCCGGGCTCGATTCGGGTCACATCGGCGGCGCGGCGCTCGACGTGTTCGTGACCGAGCCCGCCAAGGACTCGCCTTTGTTCGGCACGCCCAACTTCGTCTCGACGCCGCATCTCGGCGCCTCGACCGACGAAGCGCAGGTCAATGTCGCGATCCAGGTCGCCGAGCAGATGTCGGATTATCTGATGTCGGGCGGCATCACCAACGCGCTCAACGTGCCGTCGCTCTCCGCCGAGGAAGCGCCGCGCCTCAAGCCGTACATGGCGCTTGCCGAGAAGCTCGGGTCGCTGGTCGGCCAGCTCACGCACGGCGCGATCGCGCGGATCTCGATCCACAGCGAGGGTGCCGCGGCCGAGCTCAACCAGAAGCCGATGGTGTCGGCGGTGCTCGCCGGGTTCCTGCGGACGCAGACCGACACGGTCAACATGGTCAACGCGCCATTGCTCGCCAAGGAACGCGGAATGGAAGTCCGCGAAGTCCGCACCGAGCGCGAGGGCGATTACCACACGCTGCTGCGCGTCTCGGTCAAGACCGATGCGGGCGAGCGCTCGGTCGCGGGCACGCTGTTCGGCGATGCCGCGCCGCGGCTGGTCGAACTGTTCGGGATCAAGGTCGAGGCCGATCTCGCGGGCCACATGCTGTACGTCGTCAACGAGGATGCGCCTGGGTTCATCGGGCGCCTCGGGACGCTGCTCGGCACGGGCGGGGTCAACATCGGGACGTTCCACCTCGGTCGCCGCTCGGCGGGTGGCGAGGCGGTGCTGCTGCTGTCGATCGACGAGGCGCTGACGCCGGAATTGCTGGCGCAAGTCCGCGCGCTGCCGGGCGTGGTGACCGCGATGGGTCTGGCGTTCTAACTGGCAAACGGTACCCTCTTCTTCTCCCTCTCCCCTCCGGGGAGAGGGCCGGGGAGAGGGGCCGTGCCGCAAACCGACAAGCTGTTGCTGGCGCGTGCAAAAGCAATGCGCAGCAACCCAACCCCCGCAGAAGCACGCCTCTGGTACAATCTCCGCGCCAAACGATTCGCGGCGGTCAAGTTCACCCACCAGGTCGTGATCGGCCCATTCATCGCCGACTTCGTCGCGCGCTCCCGAAAATTCGTGATCGAGCTTGACGGCGACACCCACGCCGACGACGAGAGCGCCGACGCCCGCCGCACCGCGTGGCTCGAACGACAAGGGTATCGCGTGATCCGCTTCGACAATGCCGATGTGATGGGAAATCTCGACGGCGTGCTCGAGACGATCGGCGCTGCGCTTGCGGCTGCCCCTCTCCCCGGCCCTCTCCCCGCAGGGGAGAGGGAGAAGGACATTTGATGACCACCGCGCTCCTCCCGACCGGCTTTCGTGACCGGCTCCCTCCCTTCGCCGACGCCGCCGCCCGGCTCGAGGCCGCCGCGCTCGCCGCGGCCTATGCGTACGGTTACGAACGCGCCGATCCCGCGCTCGCCGAGTTCGAGGCTGGCCTCGCCGGTCGCCTCAAGTCCGCGCGCGCGCAGGATGCGGTGCGCTTCGTCGATCCGGTCAGCCAGGCGACGCTCGCGATCCGCCCCGACATGACCGCGCAGATCGGCCGGATCGCCGCCACCCGCATGGCGCATCACCCGCGCCCGGTGCGGCTGTCCTACGCCGGCCCGGTGCTCAAGCTGCGCGCCTCGCAGCTCGCGCCCGAGCGTGAACTCCGCCAGATCGGTTGCGAGCTGATCGGGCTCGATACGGTCGCGGCGGCGCGCGAAGTGGTCGAGGTCGCGGTCGCCGCGCTAGAGGCGGCTGGCGTCACCAATATCTCGATCGACTTCACGCTCCCCGACCTGATCGACGTGCTCGCAGGCGGGCCGTTCCCGATCGACGCGGCGCAGATCGATGCGTTGCGCGACCGGCTCGATGCCAAGGACGCGGGCGGGGTCGCGGCGATCGCGCCCGCCTACCTCCCGCTGATCGAAGCCGCCGGCCCGTTCGAGACCGCGCACGACCGGCTGTGCGCGTTCGACGCGCGCGGCGCGCTCACCTCGCGGCTCGATGCGCTGTGGAAGATCGCGGACGGATTGAAGGGCCGCGTCGCGCTCACGCTCGACCCGACCGAACGCCACGGCTTCGAATATCAGAGCTGGCTGGGTTTCTCGATCTTCGCGGGCGGCGTGCGCGGCGAGATCGGGCGTGGCGGCACCTATACGATCATGCACGAAGGTGGTGCCGAGGAGTCCGCGGTCGGATTCTCGCTTTACGCCGATGCGATCGTCGCGGCTGGGCTCGCCGAGGTCGACCGGCGACGGCTGTTCGTGCCGATGGGGACCGATCCCGCAGTGGCGGCGCAGATGCGTGCGGCGGGCTGGGTCACGGTTGCTGCGCTGGAGGCAGGGGATACGCCCGAGGCGCAGCTCTGCACGCACTTCCTCGCCGAGGGTGAACCGCGCGCGCTCTAGCGGGTGATGCCGTCCCCTCCGCCCGTTCGTTTCGCGAGAACGGGGGAGGGGGGCGTAAGCGGATTACTTCCCCGCGGCTGCGGGAACCGTGGTGTTGCCAAGCCCCTCGACGCTCGGCGACGCCTTGCCACCCGGATCGGCCTCACCCGCAGCGGGCGGGGTCTTGGCATCGGTTGCGGTCGGTGCGCCCGCGGGGGGCGGCGGCAACGGCACGTTCGAGCCCTGCTGGTTGAGATACAGGATCACGTCGGCGCGATCCTTGCCCGCGGTCAGCCCGGCGAAGGTCATCTTGGTCCCGGCGGCATAGCCACGCGGCGAGGTGAGCCACTTGTTGAGCTCCTCGAAGTCCCACTTCTTGCCCGCACCCGCCTTCTTGAGCGCATCCGAGAAGGCGTAGCCGCCCTTGCCCTGCGCGATGGCTTCGCCGACCGTGCCATACAGGTTCGGCCCGATACCATTCGCGCCGCCCTGCGCGACCGAGTGGCAGGCGGTGCACTTCTTGAACACTTCGGCCCCGTGCGCGGCGTCGGCCTTGGCAAGCAGCGCGGCAATCGGTTCCTCGGCAGCGGCGGCACCGCCTTCGCCGCCCTCGGCGGGGGCTTCGATCGGATAGCCTTCCTTTTCAGAGGCGATCGGCTTGACCAGCATGTTGCCGCCGATCGTCAGCGCGAGCGCCAGGCCCATCGTGCCGAGCACCCAGCCCGCGATCGTATTGGTCCGGTTGTCCATGTCGTGCCGCTACCCCTGCCGATGTTCGGCCCTCAGTGGAGCCGCGATAATCCTACCGTGCATAGATTCGCCGGACGCGCATCGCAAGCCGCGCGTTTTCCACCGCTTGCTGTTCCGATGCGAGCCGGGTACGCGCCGGGGCCGTATGGACAATTTTGCCGCCCCCGCCCGCGCGCTCGTCGAACAGATGACCAACGCCGCCGCCGCCCAGCCGTCCCGCGCGGTCGCCTTCCAGGGCGCACCGGGGGCGAACTCGCATATCGCGGCGCTTCAGGCGTTTCCGGAAGGGCTGCCGCTGCCGTGTTTCGACTTCGCCGACGCGATCGACGCGGTGCGCGATTTCCGCGCGGACTGCGCGATCATCCCGATCGAGAATTCGCTCCACGGGCGCGTTGCCGACATGCATTTCCTGCTGCCGGAATCGGGGCTGATCATCACCGGCGAGCATTTCCTCGCGATCCGCTACGCGCTGATGGGGACGGGGCCGCTGTCCGAAGTGCGCGAGGCGATGAGCCATCCGCAGGCGCTCGGGCAATGCCGCCTGTGGTTGCGCGACCGGGGCATCCTGCCGGTCGCTTATCCCGATACCGCGGGGGCCGCGGCGGTAGCGGCGGAGCGTGCCGACCCGACGCTGGCGGCGCTCGCGCCCCCCGGCGCGGCGGCGCTGTACGGGCTGGAGACGCTCGCGAGCGACATTGCCGACGCCGAGCACAACACCACCCGCTTCGTCGTGCTCGCCCGCGAGGGGCATGAGCCGATCGGTGACGGGCCGTGGATGACGACGCTGATCTTCGAGGTGAACAACGTTCCGGCAGCGCTCTACAAGGCAATGGGCGGCTTCGCGACCAACGGCGTGAACATGACCAAGCTCGAAAGCTACCAGCGCGGCGGCAGCTTCGCGGCGACCGAATTCTACGCCGATGTCGAGGGCCGTCCGGGCGACCCGGGGCTGGGGCGTGCGCTCGCGGAACTCGCGTTCCATTCGAAATGGGTGCGCGTGCTGGGGACGTATCGACAGGCGCGTGCGCGCGGGTAGGAGGCGCGCCTTGCTCCCCTCCCTGGAAGGGAGGGGCGGGGGGTGGGTCGCTCTCCGGGGCTGGCGACATCCGAAGAACGGACCAACCCACCCCCGCCCCCTCCCTTCCAGGGAGGGGAGGAGAAGTTACCCTTCGGCCCAGGCCGTCAGCAATGTGAACGCGATCGCATAAGCGGGCGGCGGCAGGAACGGCCCGTCACCCCCGGCCAGCACCGCGCGCACATCCTCGCGCGAGACCCAGATCGCATCTTCCAACTCGTTGGTATCGAGCGTGATCGTGTCATGGTCCGCGATCCCGACGCACGCCACCATCAGCGACGACGGGAACGGCCATGGCTGGCTGGCGATGTAGCGCACATCGCGTACCCGTACGCCCGCTTCCTCCATGATCTCGCGCGCGACCGCTTCCTCGATCGATTCGCCGGGTTCGAGGAACCCCGCGAGCGCCGAATAGCGACCGGGCGGAAACGCCGGTTGCCGCCCGAGCAACGCGCGGCCGTCATGTTCGGCGATCATGATGACGACGGGATCAACGCGCGGGAAATGCTCGGCCTTGCAACTCGGGCAGCGTCGCCCCCAGCCCGCGCGGAACATCTCGGTCTGGTGCCCGCAATTCGCGCAGAACTGGTGCCGGCTGTGCCAGTCGAGCACGCTGCGCGCGGCGGCATAAGTCGCTGCCTCGCCCGGCGCGAATTGCCCGAGCAACCCGAACAGCCGGGGCGAGCGCCCCGGCGGCGCGCGCATCCCCGGCACATAGGCCGCGAAATGCCCGCGCCCGTTCTCGTCGAGCCCGAGCAGCACCAGCTCGGCCCCGTCCGGCACGTCGGCAAGCGTCGTCCACCCCAGCGTCCCGTCGCCCATCAGCACGGGGTCGAACCCGTCGAGCCGGAGCAGCCGCGAGCGCCAGTCATTCGCCAGCGCGGCAAGCCCCGCTTCGTCGTGGCGCAGCGCGTCCGCCCGGTCGAGCGTCCCGCCGGTAAAGCCCGGAGCAATCACCGCTTGGTCAGGACCGGTGCGAGGTCGGCGTAGATCGACTTGGTCGAATCGGTGCGGAGCGGGTATTTGTCGCTCGGCAGGTAATTGACCATGACGGTCGCGCGGACCTTGTTGGTCGGATCGACCCAGGCGATCGTGCCCGCGGCCCCGCCCCAGCTATACGTGCCCTTACCCGGACCGCCCGGCGTATCGTACAACGTCACCGAACCGCCCGCGCCGAACCCCTGCGCATTGGTCGTGCCGCCCGTCGCCGAGACCGACCCCGGATAGACCACGCCCAGCGGGAGCAGATCGGACATGGCGAGCTGGACCGTCGCGGGCTTGAGGACGCGCTTGCCATCGAGCGTGCCGCCGTTCTGGAGCATGTGGAGGAAGCGATCGTAATCGCGCGCCGACATTACCAGCCCGGCCCCACCGTAAGGGAAGCTCGGCTTCTGGAGATAGACCGAGGTCGCCGCCGGATCGAGCGGAACGCGGTTGTCACCGACGATCGCATAGCCCGTCGCGAGACGGCGGACTTCCGATTGCGGCACGGTGAAATAGGTCGAGTTCATCTTGAGCGGCTTGAAGATCCGCGTCTGGAGGAAGCGGTCGAACGGCATCTTGCTTGCGACCTCGATCACGCGGCCCATCACGTCGAGCCCGATCGAATAGCTCCAGCGCGTGCCGGGTTCCGCGATCAGCGGCAGCGTCGCGACCTTGTTGGCGAAGGCCTCCAGCGTCGCCGGGCGCTTGAGCCGCATCTGCGCCTCACTCTTTACGTCGGCGGTGAAGGGGGTGATCCCTGCCTCCTCATACGCCTTGAGCAATGGCCCCTTGGTGATGATCGTATAGCCGAGCCCGGCGGTGTGGGTCAGCAGCTGGCGAACCGTGATCGCGTGCGTCGCGGGCAGCGAAGTCATCGAATCCGGGCTGACCTGGACCTTCATGTATTTGAACGCGGGGATGAAATCGCTGACCTTCTGGTCGAGGCCGATCTTGCCGTCCTCGATCAGCATCATCGCCGCCATCGCGGTGATCGGCTTGGTCATCGAATAGACGCGCCACAGGCTGTCGGCGTCGGTCATTGCCGCGCCGGGTTCGTCACCGAGCTTGCCGTTGGCGATCACTGCGGGGGGTGCATCGCCATGCCCGATCACACCGACGATGCCGGGCATCTTGTTGGCGGCGATATAGTCGGCGAACAGCTTCTGCGTGGCGGGGAGCGACGGCGTGCCGGTCTGCGGCTGTGCGGCCATCTGGGGCGCCATGCGCGGTGCCGGCTGCTGTGCAACCACGACGCCTGCGGTGAGAGCGGCGAGGGCGCTTCCCAAAATCAGATACCGTTTCATCATCTTCTCCTGTTTGCCACCCGAACCGCCGTCGCCGCCTTGGCGAAGACCGTCGGCAGCCCCGCTGAGTCGAGCTCGGCGATGGGCCACCATTCACCCGAATCGCCATGCCCACCGCCGTGCGCCACGGCAAGCGACAGTTCGAGCCGGAAGTGCGTGAAGACGTGCGCGACCGTCTGCGGCAGCGGGGTCCAGTCGGCGGCAACCGGCGGATCGGCGAGCCCTGGCGGCGCATCCGCCCACGCCCCCGTCGGCAGCGCGCGCATCCCGCCGAGCAACCCGCGCGGCGGACGGCGGACGAGCAGCACGCGGTCGTCCCGTTCGAGCCAGAAGATCGTGCCGTAGCGCTGCGGCTTGACCGGCTTGGCCAGCTTGATCGGGAAACCCTCGGGGTTGCCTTGCGCGTAGGCCACGCAGTCGGCGGACAGCGGGCAGGCGAGGCAGCGTGGGGTGCGCGGGGTACAGACGCTCGATCCGAGGTCCATCATCGCCTGCGCGAAATCGCCCGATCGCGTGTCCGGCGTGATCGTGTCGGTCGCGGTGCGGATTTTGGCCAAGCCATTGGGAAGTGGAGTTTCTATCGCAAACAGCCGCGCGACGACGCGTGCAACGTTTGCATCGATTACGACCGCGCGCTCCCCGAACGCGATCGCGGCGATCGCGGCGGCGGTATAGGCACCGACCCCGGGCAGCGTGAGCAGACCCGCCTCGGTGGTCGGAAACCCGCCCGCCGCAACCACCGCCCGCGCGCAGGCATGGAGGTTGCGCGCCCGCGCATAATAGCCGAGCCCCGCCCACGCCGCCATCAGATCGGCCTCGGGCGCGGCGGCAAGCGCCTCGACGCTCGGCCAGCGCGCGATAAACTCCGCGAAGCGCGGGGTGACCGCCGCGACGGTCGTCTGCTGGAGCATGATCTCGGACAACCAGACGCGATACGGGTCGGGCGCATTACTCCCGGGGGCGGCACGCCAGGGCAACGTGCGCGCATGCGCATCGTACCAGCTGAGCAAATGGGTGGCGATTTGGGAAGGACGCTTGGCGGACACGGCATCGCTATGGCATGGACGGCGGGATGAGCACCAGCGGCACCAAAGCCCCCCCCAAGACCAAGTTACCCCCCGCGCAGCCCGAGCATCGCCGCGGCGGTCGCGCGCGTTCGGTCGCCGAACTCCTGCCCGATGCCGGACGCGCGGCATTCCGCCGTTTCGGCTTCGTCCAGAGCGCGGTCGTGACGCGCTGGGGCGAGATCGTCGGCCCGCGCTATGCCAATGTATCGGCACCCGAATCGATCAAGTTCCCGCACGGCGAGCGCACCGGCGGCACGCTCAACCTGGTCGTGCGCGGCGCGCATGCGACGATGATGCAGCATATCGCGCCCGAGATCATCGAGCGGGTCAATCGCTTCTTCGGCTATGCCGCGATTGCCAAGGTGCAGATCCGGCAAGGCGACGTGATCGCGCGGGCCAAGCGCACGCCGCCGCCCGCGCTCCCGCCCGCCCCGCCCGAACTGGGCGAGAGCCTGCGGACGATCGCGGATCCGGAATTGAAGGCGGTGCTTGAAGCGCTTGCCGCAGGGGTGGCCGCATCGCGTGGCGTGCCGGTGATCGGGGAACGGAAAGCATGATGCGGAGCCTGGGGTTGGTCGCGCTCGTGGCGAGCGCGGCGCTGGTCGCGCCGGCGGGTGCTGCGCCGGTACAGCGCAAGCCCGCGCCACGGCCCGGGGCGGTCGACTGGACTCGCACGCTGGTGCGGACGCCCGAAGGCGGCGTGCGGATGGGCAACCCCGACGCCAAGGTCAAACTGATCGAATATGGCGCACGCACTTGCCCGACCTGCGCGCAATTCGCGGTCGAGGGGGAACCCAAGCTGGTCGCGGGCTATGTCGCGAACGGGCGCGTCAGCTACGAATATCGCGATTACCCGGTGCATGGCGCGCTCGACCTCGGTCCGATCCTGCTGGGCGATTGCGTACCGCTGCCGCACTTCTTCCGCGTGATGGAAGCGATGATGGCGCAGCAGAAGAGCCTGGTCGGCCGGCCCGCCGAGGTTCCCGAGGCGAAGGGCAAGGAGCTTGAGAAAGCCACCCCCAACGTCGTCGCGGCCTATCTGGCGGATTTTTATGGCTATACTGATCTGGTCGTGAAGATGGGCCTGCCGCGGCCGCGCGCTGCGGCGTGTCTGGCGGACCCCAAGGCGATCGACACGATCGTCTCGCGCGCCAACATCGGCCAGTCGACCTACAAGATCAGCGGGACGCCGAGCTTCATTCTTGACGGCAAGGTCATCCCGAACGTGTTCGCCTGGGACACGCTCGAGCCTGTGCTGAAGACCGCGCTTGCCGCTAAATAATATCCGATACCTAGGAGCTAGCTTGAGATGACCAACCGTATCCTGGCGCTTGCGCTGCCCGCTCTGCTCATTGCCGGCTGTGGCGACAACAGCAAGGGCACCGGCACCACCACCGCTGCCAGTGCCCCCGTCGCAGGCAAGGCCGCACCCGCTGGCCAGAGCTGGACCGACACGGTCGTCAAGACCGCCGACTATGGCTATCGCATGGGCAACCCCGATGCGCCGATCAAGCTGGTCGAATATGGCTCGCGCGCCTGCCCGTTCTGCGCACAGTTCGAGGCGGAAGGCTTCCCGCTGCTCAAGTCGCAGTACATCGCGAGCGGCAAGGTCTCGTACGAGTTCCGTGATTACCCGATCCACGGCGCGCTCGACATCGCGCCGATCCTGCTTGGCCATTGCGTCGACGATGCCGCGTTCTTCCCGCTGCTCGAGGCGATGATGGCGAACCAGCAGACGCTGCTCGCCAAGGAGCAGGAAGTCGCGCAGAAGGTGCAGGGAATGCAGGGCGCATCGCCACAGACGATCGCGGCGACCTTCGCGCAGGATCTGGGCTATCTCGATTTCGTCAAGCAGCGCGGTGTGCCCGATGCCAAGGCGCGCGCCTGCCTTGCGGATTCGACCCAACTTGATGCGCTGACCAAGGCGACCGCCAAAGCCAACGCCGATCACAACGTGACGAGCACGCCGACCTTCCTGATCAACAACGAGGCGGTTGCGCTCGAGCCGACCGGTGGTGCCTGGCCGCAGCTCGAACAGGCGCTCAAGCGCGCCGGCGGCTGACCCGGACAGGTCCGGGGGGATGCAGATCAAGCGGCTCAGGCTGTCGGGGTTCAAGAGCTTCGTCGACGCCGCCGATCTGCGGATCGAACCCGGGCTGACCGGAATCGTCGGGCCCAACGGCTGCGGCAAGTCCAATCTGCTCGAAGCATTGCGCTGGACGATGGGGGAGACCTCGGCGCGGTCGCTGCGCGGGGCGGGAATGGACGACGTGATCTTCGCGGGCACGTCGACGCGGCCAGCGCGCGATTTCGCCGAAGTCTCGAT
This sequence comes from Sphingomonas sp. FW306-05-A, assembly GCF_058782275.1. Taxonomy (NCBI): domain Bacteria; kingdom Pseudomonadati; phylum Pseudomonadota; class Alphaproteobacteria; order Sphingomonadales; family Sphingomonadaceae; genus Sphingomonas; species Sphingomonas sp. FW306-05-A. Next base: position 938,512 of record NZ_JBYSXN010000002.1, on the reverse strand, counting down.
GCTGATCGAAACGCCTGGATCGTCCGGGCCTGAGGAAAGCGAAGTCGTCCGCCGGATCGAGCGCGGGACGGGTTCCGCTTACCGGATCGACGGGCGCGACGTGCGCGCCAAGGACGTGGCGCTGCTGTTCGCGGATTCGGCGACGGGTGCGCATTCCCCCGCTTTGGTCAGCCAGGGGCGGATCGGCGCGATCATCGCCGCCAAGCCCGCCGAGCGCCGCGCGATGCTTGAGGAAGCCGCCGGGATCGCGGGCCTCCACGTCCGCCGCCGCGATGCCGAGCAGAAACTCCGCGCGACCGAGGCCAATCTCGCGCGGCTCGACGAACTGATTTCCGATCAGGATGCGCGGGCGGCATCGCTTCGGCGGCAGGCGAAACAGGCCGAACGCTATCGGATGCTGTCCGACCAGATTCGCGTGGCCGAGGCACGGATGATCTACGCGCGCTGGCGCGATGCACAAGCGGCGGCGGATGCGGCGAAGGCCGAGGCGGTGACCTGCGAGGCGCGCGTCGCAGATGCCGCCGAGGCGCAGCGTGCGGCGGCTGCCTATGCGCTCGCCGCGACCGAGGCGCTGGCGACCGCGCGTGCCGTGGCTCAGGCGCTGCGTGATGCAGCGAGCGAAGCGGCGCATCGACTGGCGACCTTGCGCGGCGAGCAGGCGGCGGCGGTGCGGCGACGTGACGAACTGGCCTCGGCGCGCACCCGGTTGACGGAGGACCGCTTGCGCGAGGGCGCGCTCGCGCACGACGCCGCGGAGGCGATTGCGCGATTGACCGAGGAAACGCGGACGACCGAGGCGCGGCTGGCCGAGATGACCGCGCGCGTTCCCGCGCTCGAAGCGCGACAGGCTGAAGCGGAGCGCGCCGGGCGCGATGCCGAGGTCGCGCTCGCGCAGGGGCTGGCCGCGCAGGCGACCGAAGCGGCGGATGCGCGCGTTGCCGAAGCAGCGCTCGCCGCGGCGCGCGCGCGGGCGGACCGCAGCGCGCGCGATCTCGCGCGGGTGACGGCGGAAGCGGCGGCGCTGGGTGATGCAGCGCCATTGCTCAAGGACCGCACTGCTGCGCAGGAGGCACGCGCGCAGGCATTGCAACATGGGGAGGATGCGCGCGCCGGGCTGGCGCGCGCCGATGCCGACGAGCGCGGCGCGCGCGACCAGCGCGACCGGGCGCAGGCGGCGCGATCGGGCGCGCATGCCGATCTGGCAGCGCTCGACAGCGAGGCGGCGGCGCTGACCCGCGCGACCAGACGCGACGGGCGCGACCGCGTGCTCGACCGGATGCGGCCCGATCCGGGCTATGAACGCGCGCTCGCGGCGGCGCTGGGGGATGATCTGGAGGCGGGGCTCGATCCAGCGGGCGAGCGTTATTGGGCTGGCGCCGACGTGCTCCCCGAAGATCCGCCCGCGCCGTCTGGCACGGTGCCGCTCGCCAGCCATGTCGTTGCGCCACCTGCGCTGGCGCGACGGCTGTCGCAGATCTTCGTGGTCGATGCCGACGATGGCGTCGCGCTCGCAGTCGGGCAGCGGCTGGTGACGCTACGCGGAAGCGTGCGACGGTGGGACGGTTATGTCGCGAAATCGGGCGGGGCGGCGGCAGCGGAGCGGCTCGAACGGATGAACCGGTTGCGCGCGATCGAGGATCAGCGCCCCGCCGCGGTTCGCGCGGTCGAATCCGCCGATGCAGACCTCGCGCGGATCGACGCTGCGATCGCAGAAGCGCGAAGCGCGGCGGTGGCGGCACGGCGGTTGCTCGAAAGCGCCGAAACACGCGTGCGCGAGGCGGCGCGTGCCGAGGATCGCGCGACCGCCGCGATCGAGCGGATCGAGGCGCAACGCAGCGATCTCGCGGGCCGACGCGCGCGGATCGAGGCGGATCACGCCGAAGCCGCCGCCGAAGTGACTCGCGCGACCGAGGCGCACGCCGCGCTTCCCGACGGCAGCGCGACCCGTGCGCGCGTCGCCGAACTGTCGCGCGCGGCGGAGCATCGTCGCGCCGAGATCGCCACCGCGCGCGCCGATCGCGCCGGGGTCGACCGCGACCTCGGCAGCGCGCGCGACCGGCTCGCGGCGATGGTGGCGGAGGCGAAGGGCTGGCGCACGCGCGCGGGCGAGGCGGCCAAGCGGATCGCGGACATGGACAAGCGCGACGCCGCGCTCGCGCTGGAGGCGGAGGCGTTGGCGGGTCGGCCGGAGGCACTCGCCGCCGAAGTCGTTGCGCTGGAAGCGACCCATGCCACCGCACGCGCCGATGCGGATGCCGCGCAAGCCGCTGAACGCACGGCGGATATTGCGCTCCGCGCCGCCGAGGCGACCGCCGCCGCCGCTGCCGAAACGCTCGCCCAGGCGCGCGAGGCGCGCGCGGGTGCGGCGGCGCGGGCGGAGAATCAGGAAATGCGCCGGGTCGAGACGAACCGGCTCGCAAGCGAACGCTTCCAATGTCCGTCGGTGCTGCTCCCCGAACGTGTCGGTTTCGACGGTGCGTCGGTGCGCGCCCCCGCGGAAGAATCCGCGGTACATGAGAAACTTACCGTCGACCGCGAGCGGATCGGGCCGGTCAATCTGATCGCCGAAACCGAACTCGCCGAACTGGAGTCGGCGTCGCAGGGCAATGCTGCCGAGCGCGAGGAGCTGGGGCTGGCGGTCAACCGGTTGCGCGGGTCGATCGGGACGCTGAACCGCGAGGGGCGGCAGCGGCTGCTCGCCGCGTTCGAGGCGGTCGACGGGCATTTCCGGCGGCTTTTCACGACGTTGTTCAACGGCGGCGCGGCGCATCTGGAGCTGGTCGACTCGGACGACCCGCTTGAGGCGGGGCTCGAAATCATGGCGCAGCCGCCGGGAAAGAAGCTCCAATCGCTCACGCTGCTGTCGGGCGGCGAGCAGGCGTTGACCGCCGTTGCACTCATTTTTGGCCTGTTTTTGACCAACCCTGCACCCATTTGTGTCCTGGATGAAGTCGATGCGCCGCTGGATGACGCCAACATTGAGCGGTTTTGCGACCTGCTCGACGTCATGACGCGCGAGACCGAGACGCGCTACCTGATCGTCACGCACAATGCGGTGACGATGAGCCGGATGCACCGGCTGTTCGGCGTGACGATGATCGAACAGGGGGTCAGCCGGCTGGTCTCGGTCGATCTGAGCGCGGCGGAGACGTTGCTCGCGGCGGAATGAAGCGGTCGGGGCGGCTTTTCGGGTAGCATCTGTCCCGCAAACGACGACATAGGGTTCGATGCGCGATCCCCTCCACCTCCGCCCGGTCCAATTTGTCGACACCCCCGTCGGCCGTGATGGCGAGGTCGCTCGGCTCGCGGGCGGAATGCTGTGGTTCGCGGCGTATGAGGTGATCGAAGGCGGTCGCCGTCGCACCGTGCCGATCACCGCGCTGGCCGATCTACTACAGGACGATCGCGCGGCCCGTCTCCACGCCCGAATCACTGCACCGCGCGCCGCGCTGACGCTCGGGGAGCGGATACTGCGGTTCGATCAGCCGTCGGTCGCCGCGATCCTCAACGTCACGCCCGACAGCTTCTCCGACGGCGGCACGCATGGCGGAGACCCGGCTGAGGCGGCGTCGGCTGGGGTCGCGATGGCCGCGGCGGGCGCGGCGATCATCGACGTCGGCGGCGAATCGACGCGGCCCGGTGCGCCGGTCGTGTGGGAAGGCGACGAGATCACGCGCGTCGTGCCGGTGATCGAACGGCTCGCGCGGAGCGGGACGCTGGTATCGATCGACACGCGCAAGGCCGGAGTGATGGAAGCCGCGCTCGCGGCAGGCGCTGCGATCGTCAACGATGTCGCTGCACTCCTGTGGGACGATCGCGCGCTGGAGGTGGTAGCCCGCGCCGGGTGCCCGGTTGTCCTGATGCATTCGCCTGATCCCAGAAGCGGGGGCCACGGTGCGCAAGGCTATCGCGACGTGCTGACCGACGTGTTCGACTGGCTGGAGGCGCGGATCGATGCGGTGGTGGCAGGCGGCGTCGATCGTGCGCGGATCATCGTCGATCCCGGTATCGGGTTCGGCAAGACGCTCGCGGAGAACCTCGCCTTGCTCAATGGGCTGGCGATCTTCCACGGCCTGGGGTGCCCGATCCTGCTTGGCGCGAGCCGCAAGCGAATGATCGGCGCGCTATCGAACGAAGCGGCGGCGGATGCGCGGCTTGGGGGCTCGATCGCGCTCGCGCTGAAGGGCGTCGAGGCGGGCGCGCAACTGCTCCGCGTCCACGACGTGGCCGAAACGGTCCAGGCAGTGCGCGTGTGGCGTGGACTGCGCGATCAGGCACTGGTGGCCCGCTAAGCGTCTGGTCGACCGTATCGATCCGTTCGTCCCGCGCGACGATCCGTAGCGGAAAATAACACAATCGTTATACGTTCGACATGCGATGCCGCCTACCGGCAGCGCGCGGAGGACGTGCCGTTGGCGCAGTGCTTCCGTTCTGAACCTAATCGCAGCGCGTTCGTATCGCACTGCAACATCGCAACGCCTGGAGGAAATTCATGATCATCGACGCAGTCCCGCGATATCGGCAGATCGTCGCCGAAGTGTGGCGGCCGCTGCTCGCGCTGTTCGTGTGGGACGTGATCGTCACGGTCACTTATTACATCTTGCCGTTCAAGGCGCCGTCGCTGCCGCTGACGCTGTTCGGTTCGGCGCTTGCGCTGTTCCTCGGGTTCCGTAGCACCTCGGCGTATGAACGCTGGTGGGAAGGGCGTGAACTGTGGGGGCGGATGATCAACGCATCGCGCAGTCTGTCGCGTGCGGCGCGCAGCTACCTGCCCGATGAAGAAGGGCGCGACCTGCAGCGTGCGATCATCCTGCGCCAGATCACCTATGTCCATGTGCTCCGTTGCCAGTTGCGCAAGCAGGACACGCGGGCGGAAGCGCTGCGCTTCCTGTCGCCTGACGAGGCCAAGCCCCCGCTTGCGCGCAACAACGTCGCCAACGGCATCCTCGACGGCACCGGCCGCCGGGTCGATCAGGCGCGGCAGAAGGGGTGGATCGACACGATCCAGCAGGCGTCGATCGAGCGCGTGTTGGTCGACATCGCCAATGCCCAGGGCGGGATGGAGCGGCTGAAGAACACGCCGCTGCCCAACCAGTATCGTTTCTTCCCTGAATTCTTCGCGCGGCTGTTCTGCATCCTGCTCCCGATCGGACTGGTCGAGACGCTGGGGTTCGCGACGCCGATAGGATCGACGGTCGCTGGCCTGATGTTCCTCGCGGTCCTCAAGATCGGCGACGATCTGGTCGATCCGTTCGCCGACACCGTTCACGACGTGCCGCTGACCGCGATGTGCACCACGGTCGAGATCGACTTGCTGCAGGCCCTCGGCGAACCAGCGCCCGAGCCGGTCAAACCGGTCAAGGGCATCCTCTGGTAAGACGCGATCAGGCGGCGGCGTTGTCGATCCCGAGCTCGCCCAGCTTGCGATACAGCGTCGACCGCCCGATCCCGAGCCGCCGGGCAACCTCGGTCATCCGCCCGCGATAATGGCCGATCGCGAGGCGGATGACGTCCGCCTCGATGTCATCGAGCGCGCGCAGATTGCCGTCTGCATGGAACAGCGTGATTCCGCCCGACGTGCCGAGCGGAGCTTGCGAGGGTGATGCGGGACGTTTGCCGCCGAGCGCCGCGATCTGCGGAAAATCGGCCTGGGTCAGTGCGTCGCCATCACACAGCACGGCTGCGCGGAAGAGCGCGTTCTGCAACTGGCGTACGTTCCCCGGCCAGTCATAGCGACCGAGCAGCGCGAGCGCGTCGTCGGTGATGCCGAGCTGACGCAACCCCGGCTGTTGCGCGATCCGTGCCATCAGGTGCCGCGCGAGCGCGGGGATGTCGCCGGTGCGTTCGCGCAGCGGCGGGATCGTCACCTGGACGACGTTAAGCCGGTAATAAAGGTCTTCGCGGAAGCGTCCGGCCTCGACTTCGTCGGTCAGCCGCTTGTTGGTCGCGGCGATGACGCGGACGTCGACTTCGCGCACCTGCCGTGCGCCAAGTGGCTGGATTTCGCCCGACTGGAGCACGCGCAACAGCTTCACCTGCGCTTCGATCGGCATTTCGCCAATTTCGTCGAGGAACAGCGTCCCGCCGTCAGCCTCCTGGAAACGACCCGTCTTGCGTTCGAATGCGCCGGTAAACGCGCCCTTTTCGTGGCCGAACAATTCGCTCTCGACGAGATTGGCCGGAATCGCACCGCAATTGACCGCGATCATCGGTTTCTTGCCGCGCGGCGAGGCGGCGTGGATCGCCTCGGCGACGACTTCCTTGCCGACGCCGCTTTCACCCTCGAGCAGAACCGGCACGCGTGCGCGCGCGGCCTTGGCGGCGATCGCAAGTGCTGCGCGGAAATCGGGGGCGGAGCCGACGATCTCGTCGAACGCCAGCAGTGCCGGAATCTTCTCGGTCAACGGGCGCAATTCGCCCGCGACCTTGTCGGCGACCGCGGCATCGAGCGCGGCGAGCAGGCGTTCGGGCGCGAGCGGCTTGACCAGGAAGTCGGTCGCGCCCGAGCGCATCGCATGGACGGCCTGTGCGACCGACCCGTTCGCGGTCAGCAGCAACAGCGGTAGCGCAGGGCGACGGGTGCGAAATTCGGCGATCAGCGCGGTCGGGTCCGCCTCCGGCGCCCAATGGTCCATCAGGATCGCATCGAGCTGCAAGCCCTCCGGTGAGCCCAGCATCGCGATCGCGGTCTCACCGTCATTGGCGAAGATCGCACGCCATCCGCGCCGCGCGGCGATCGCCGCGATCAGCCTGCGCTGCGCGGGTTCGTCGTCGATCAGCATCAGCAGGCGTTGGCCGTTTCGCGTCATGCTCTTCCCCGAATTCACTCTGTTTGGAGCGATTCTGTAACGGCAAGATGTAAAAGCCGCCTTAAACGACCCAGCCCGGGACGAACGAGACAGGCCGTGCCGAATAATTGCGGGGGTTGAGGGGTTGCGTGGCGCGAGCTAAGCACGGGAAGAACAAAAAGGTGAGGAACGAACCGATGGCGAACGAGGGCGATCTGCAAGTCCACCGCGCGACTTACACCAAGGTCATCGGGGTCCTCAAATATGGAGCGGTTGCCTGCTTCATCATCGCGTTTGCGGTGGTGTGGCTGATCTCGGGCAAGTAGCGGTGAAGATCGCCGTTCTCCGCGAAACCGCCGAAGGCGAGCGCCGCGTCGCCGCCACCCCGGAAACGGTCAAGAAATTCATCGGTCTCGGCGCGACCGTCGCGATCGAGGCAGGCGCGGGCAGCACCGCGTCGATCGCCGATGCCGATTATGCCGCGGCCGGCGCCACCGTCGCGGATCGCGACGCGACGCTGGCGGGCGCGGATATCGTGCTTGCGGTCCAGGGTCCGGATGCGGCGTCGCTCGCAGGGGTCACGCAGGGGGCCTGGCTGGTCGCCGCGCTCAACCCGTTTGCGGATCGCGGGCGGATCGACGGCTATGCCGCCGCGGGACTCGAGGCGCTGGCGATGGAGTTCATGCCGCGGATCACGCGCGCGCAGTCGATGGACATCCTGTCGTCTCAGTCGAACCTTGCGGGATACAAGGCGGTGCTGGATGCGGCGGCGGCTTATGGCCGCGCGTTTCCGATGATGATGACCGCGGCGGGCACCGTCTCGGCGGCGCGCGTGTTCGTGATGGGGGTCGGCGTTGCGGGGCTCCAGGCGATCGCCACCGCGCGGCGTCTTGGCGCGCAAGTGTCCGCGACCGACGTCCGATCGGCGACGCGCGAGCAGATCCAGAGCCTTGGCGCGAAACCGATCTTCGTCGAGAATGTCGCCGGGATCGAGGGCGAGGGCTCGGGCGGCTATGCCGGCGAGATGAGCCCCGAATATCAGGCGGCGCAGGCCGAACTCGTGTCGGGCCATATCGCCAAGCAGGACATCGTCATCACGACCGCGCTGATCCCGGGGCGCCCCGCGCCGCGGCTGATCTCGGCGGTGCAGGTCGCGAGCATGCGGCCGGGCTCGGTGATCGTCGATCTCGCGGTCGAGAGCGGCGGTAACGTCGAGGGTTCGGTCGCGGGCGAGGCGGTCGTCGTTTCGGGCGTGACGATCGTCGGCTATCGCAATGTCGCGTCGCGGCTGGCGGCGGATGCCTCTGCATTGTTCTCGCGCAACCTGTTCAATTTCCTGAGCGCCTTCTGGGACAAGGAACAGGGCAAGCCGGTGCTCGACGAAGAGATCGGCGACGCGATCCGGCTGACGCAGGGCGGCAAGGTGGCGAACGCGCGGTTGCTGAGCTAGCGGTTGGCTTCCGCTGAGGCCTTGCTCGAGCAAATGCGCGTCAATCCGCGCGATTGGCGGATCGGGGATGTCGAAGCGCTATGCAATGGGTTCGACATCGCTTGCACACCACCGCGCAAGGGATCACATTTCAAGGTGAAGCATATCGATATGGCCGAGATCCTGACCGTCCCCGCGCACCGGCCGATCAAGCCTGTGTATATCCGGGCGCTGGTACGGTTCGTCGATGCCGTTCGGGAAGGGACATCATGAATCCGTTCGATTACGAAGTCGACATCCTGCCGCTGTCGGTCGAAGACGGCGGGGGGTTCACGGCTGTGGCGCCCGAACTGCCGGGGTGTCGTTCCGACGGCGATACGCCGCAGGAAGCGCTCGACAATATCTACGATGCCATCGGGTGCTGGATCGAGGCGGCGCAGGAAATGGGGCGTCCGGTTCCGCAACCCCGCCGCGCCGCGGCCTGAACGGGAGACACGTACGTCATGGACTTCATCTCGATCCTGTCGATTTTCGTCATGGCCTGCTTCGTCGGCTATTATGTCGTCTGGTCGGTCACGCCCGCGCTCCACACGCCGCTGATGGCGGTGACCAACGCGATTTCCTCGGTCATCATCGTCGGCGCGTTGATCGCGTCGGCGGCGGAAGGGTCGGTCTGGTCGAAATGGCTCGGGCTGCTCGCGGTGGTGCTGGCGAGCGTCAACATCTTCGGCGGGTTCGCGGTGACGCAGCGGATGCTTGCGATGTACAAGAAAAAGGAACGGCCGGTCGCGAAGTGACGCGGCATGGACGGCATAGCGGGCGGGTAGGGGGTTAAGCGATGGAACATACGGCACCGGTAAATCCCTGGGTTGCGCTGGCGTATCTCGTCGCGGGGGTGTGCTTCATCCTCGCGCTGCGCGGGCTGTCGTCGCCCGCGACCGCGCAGCGTGGCAACCGGCTCGGCATGATCGGCATGGCGCTCGCGGTCGGCACGACGCTGTTCGCGCATCACCTTGCCTCGCCGTTCGAGATCGGGATCGCGATGGCGATCGGTGCCGCGATCGGGATCGTCACCGCACGGCGGATCGCGATGACCGACATGCCGCAGCTCGTCGCGGCGTTCCATTCGCTCGTCGGCATGGCGGCGGTACTGGTCGCGGCGGCGGCGTATCTCAACCCCGGCGCGTTCGGGATTCTGGGTGACGACGGGCAGATCCTGACCGTCTCGCGGATCGAGATGGGGCTCGGCATCGCGATCGGTGCGATCACCTTCTCCGGCTCGGTGATCGCGTTCCTCAAGCTCAACGGCAACATGTCGGGCAAGCCGATCATGTTGCCTGGACGGCATATCATCAACATTGCGGTGCTCGCCGCGATCCTCGGCCTCGTCGGCTATTTCACGCAGGACCAGAGCGCCTGGGTGTTCTGGACGATTACCGCTTTGAGCTTCGTCATCGGCTTCCTGCTGATCGTGCCGATCGGCGGCGCGGACATGCCGGTCGTCGTGTCGATGCTCAACAGCTATTCGGGCTGGGCAGCGGCGGCGATGGGGTTCACGCTCCATAACAGCGCGATGATCATCACCGGCGCACTGGTCGGCTCGTCCGGCGCGATCCTCAGCTACATCATGTGCAAGGCGATGAACCGCAGCTTCATCAGCGTCATCGCGGGCGGCTTCGGCGGCGACAGCGCGGCGGCGGGCGGCGAGGCGAAGGAGCAGCGCCCGTGGAAGCGCGGCTCGGCCGACGACGCGGCGTTCCTGTTGGGGCAGGCGGAACAGGTCATCATCGTTCCCGGCTACGGCATGGCGGTCAGCCAGGCGCAGCACGCGCTGCGCGAGATGGGCGACAAGCTCAAGGAACACGGCGTCCGCGTGAAATACGCGATCCATCCGGTCGCTGGCCGGATGCCCGGGCACATGAACGTGCTGCTTGCCGAAGCCAACGTGCCGTATGACGACGTTTTCGAGCTCGAGGACATCAACAGTGAATTCTCGCAGACCGACATCGCCTTCGTGATCGGCGCGAACGACGTGACCAACCCGGCGGCCAAGACCGACAAGACCTCGCCGATCTACGGCATGCCGGTGCTCGACGTCGAAAAGGCCAAGACCGTGCTGTTCATCAAGCGCTCGATGGGCGGGGTCGGCTATGCCGGGGTCGACAACGATGTGTTCTATATGGACAACACGATGATGCTGCTGGGTGACGCCAAGAAGATGGTCGAGGAAATCGTCAAGTCGCTCGACTGATGGCGTCTTGTCACCAAATTCCCGACGGGTGGCACCAACTGTTGACGGCTAACTGACGCTGAAACTTGCTCCACTTCGGTGCTAATAACGCTCCGCTGCGTCTTTGATCGCGTGACGACCGCCGAAATGGCGCGGATTTTGCTGTTCCATTGTGGTGTAATGCGTATTTTACGTAAAGCAGGGGCCGAGAAGCCTTCGGCTTGGGGGAGCGCACGCATGACCGAACCGTCGGCCTTCGACGACGTTGGGCGATCCGCGCACGGTCCGGCGTCGCTCGACCGTCCATCCGTTCTGCTGATCGCGGAAGAGCGTTCGGCGGGGGCAGATGCGATCCAGGCCTGCCATGCGCGCTTGCTCGGTCCCGTCGCCTGGACGGAGGCCGAGATGCGGCTGCAGCACCAGGGCCTGTGCCGTGCGATCCTCGCCGAGGCGTCGGGTGTGCCCGATGCCGTACTGGAACGCGTGCTCCCGTTGATCGCCGACCTGGTCGATGCGGGGGATGCCAGCGCCATAATCGTGTTCGATCCCGCCCAGATCGACTGCGTTGCCGGATCGATCGGTTCCGCGCCGATCGAATTGCTATGCTCCCCGACCACGACCGAGCGCGTTGCGAGCCTGTACCTCGCGCTGGCCCCCACTGCACAGCGGCTGCACGATATCGGCGGAACGCCCGATTCTGTGCGCCTGATGCGGCTCAACGAGGAGATCGCGCGGATCGCGGAAACGCTTACCTGGCTGACGCGCGGTGAGGACGAGATGTCCCGGCCGACATCGGTATCCGATCCCGGACTGACCTATCGCGCGGGACCATTGCTCGAACGCCCGGACATTCGCGTGCGCGACGTGCGCAACGCGATCCGCGCGCGTCGGCTGCGCGACCAGTTCTTCGGCCCCGGCCTGTTCGAGGATCCGGCGTGGGACATGCTGCTCGACCTGTTCGCGGCCGAACTGGAGCGCGTGCAGGTGTCGGTATCGAGTCTGTGCATTGCGGCTGCGGTCGCACCGACTACGGCATTGCGCTGGATCGCCCGGATGACCGACGCGGGATTGTTCGAACGGCATCCCGACCCGTTCGATCGCCGACGCGCCTTCATAGCGCTGTCATCGCACGCAAGTCTCGGGATGCGCAACTACGTCGCGGCGGCGCGGCACGTAGGCGCCACGATAGGATAAGCACGTTCGGGCTTGCCCTGCGCGGCGAGCGGTGGCATTGCGCGCCCCACGCCGATCGCGCTTCCCAAAGCGCTCGCGCGGGCGATTAGCTCAGTTGGTAGAGCGTCTCGTTTACACCGAGAATGTCGGCGGTTCGAGCCCGTCATCGCCCACCATTTCCCATCGATGATCCCGCCCTTTGAACCGGGTCGTGTTTTAGGCCATCAGTCCAACAATTGATCGCTTGTTAGCGTTAGCATCGCCTCGTATCCTCCGCCTTGCGCGTTGCGAAAGACAGGCGGGGAGAGTGGGATGCGGATTTTCGGTGGATTGGCAATTGGCGGACTGGTGCTCGCCGCAACCGCAGTGTCGGTCGGCGCGGCAGATCCCGCGCCAAAGATTTCCAACCCGATCATCCGGGACAAGTTCACCGCCGATCCTGCGCCGATGGTCGTGGGGGATACGCTGTACCTCTACGTCGGCCATGACGTTGCGCAGCGCGACGAGATGTTCAACATGCGCGAATGGATGGTCTATTCGACCAAGGACATGAAGCGCTGGACCGATCATGGGCCGATCATGAACGTCGCCGATTTCAAATGGGCCAAGCAAGACGCCTGGGCCTCGCAGGCGATCCAGAAAAACGGCAAGGTCTGGTTCTACGCCGCGGTCGAGCACGATGCCACGCACCCCGGCAAGGCAATTGCGGTGGCCGTTGCCGACACGCCCACCGGGCCGTTCCGCGATGCCAAGGGTTCCGCGCTGATCACCAACGAAATGACGCCCAAGGGCACGCACAGCTGGGAAGACATTGATCCCACCGTGATGACCGATGACGACGGCACCACCTGGATCGCGTGGGGCAATCGGCAATGCTATATCGCCAAGCTCAAGCCCAACATGATCGAGATCGACGGCCCGATCACCGAGATCACGCCGCCGCATTTCGAGGAAGGGCCGTGGCTGCACAAGCGCGGCAAGACCTATTATCTGACCTATGCCTCGCTGGATCGAAAGACGCAGCGCGATGAGCATGTCTCCTATGCGACTGCATCGTCGCCACGCGGGCCGTGGACACCGCACGGGCTGCTGACCGGGTCGGGCAAGTACAGCTTTACGATCCATCCGGGGATCGCCGATTTCAAGGGCAAATCGTACCTGTTCCTTCACAACGCCGATCTTGCGATCGACGACCAGCGCGGGGCGATCGGACGGCGTGCGGTGACGGTCTATCCGCTGACATATAACAAGGACGGGACGATGCGCCCGGTCGTGCAGACGCCGAATACGGTGACGATGGCACCGCCCAAGTAAGGGTGGTGATGCTCGACCCGGTCAGCGATCGTGGTCGAGGATCGTCTCCATCGCGACGAAGGTCGACGTGCTCGCGACATGCGGCAGGCTGGAGATCTTCTCCCCCAGCACATAGCGGTAGCGGCGGATGTCGGTGGTACGCACCTTGAGCAGATAGTCGAAGCTGCTCGCGATCAGATGGCATTCCTCGATTTCGGGAATTCGCCGCACCGCCGCGTTAAAATCGCGCAGCGCATTCTCGCGCGTGTCGGACAGTTTCACCTCGGTGAAGGCAACGTGGTCGAGCCCCAGCTTGGCGAGATTGGTCACCGCACGGAAGCCGAGGATATAGCCCTGGTCGACCAGCCGCTTGAGCCGCACCTGCGTCGGCGTCTTGGACAGCCCGATCTGCGCGGCAAGGTCGGTGACGGACATTCGCCCATCCTGCGCCAACAGATCGATGATCGCGCGGTCGAACCGGTCCAATTCGCTGTCAGAGGGCGGGTGTGCAGGCGATTTGTCTTTCATGGCCCCGAAATGCGGTCGAGATCTGTTGTTCGTCAAGTTTGAACGGGAAGATTCCCTCCGGGATAGGCGCGTATGGCGAAGATCTACTCAGAGGATCGCCATGACCACCGAATCGTCCATGCCATTTGCGTGCTTTGCTCCGACGGTGCGCACCCCCGATCCGATGCGCGCGGCAATCACCGCGGCGATGCGGACGCCCGAGCCGATCTGCGTGCCGCCATTGGTCGAGGCGGCAACCGTTCCCGACACCGTTCGTCGCGCTGCCGCAGGGACCGCGCGCGCGCTGATCGAAGGGTTGCGCGGGTCGAAGGCGCGGGGCGGGGTGCAGGCGCTGGTGCAGGAATATGCGCTGTCGAGCCAGGAAGGCGTCGCGTTGATGTGCCTCGCCGAAGCGTTGCTCCGCATTCCCGACACCGCGACGCGCGATGCGCTGATCCGCGACAAGATCGCGGGCGGCGACTGGGCGGCGCATATCGGCGACGGGCGCTCGTTGTTCGTCAATGCTGCGACCTGGGGGCTGGTCGTCACCGGCAAGCTGGCGGCGAGTGCGGACGACCGCGGTCTCGCCACCGCGCTGACGCGGCTGGTCGCGCGGGTGGGCGAGCCCGTGATCCGGCGCGGGGTCGATCTGGCGATGCGGATGATGGGCGAACAGTTCGTCACCGGCCAGACGATCGACGAGGCGCTGCGCCACGCAAAGGACCGCGAGGCGCGGGGTTATGGGTTTTCGTACGACATGCTGGGCGAGGCCGCGACGACCGCGGCGGACGCGGCGCGCTATCTGAAGGATTACGAACAGGCGATCCACGCGATCGGCAAGGCGTCGGACGGGCGCGGCGTTTACGGCGGCCCGGGCATCTCGATCAAGCTGTCCGCGCTTCACCCGCGCTACAGCCGTGCGCAGGCGGGGCGGGTGATGGGCGAGCTGCTGCCGGTCGTGCGCGGGCTGGCGTTGCTCGCCAAGGGCTATGACATCGGCTTCAACATCGATGCCGAGGAAGCCGACCTGCTCGAACTGTCGCTCGACCTGCTCCAGTCGCTCGCCGAGGATCCCGAGCTCGACGGCTGGAAGGGGCTTGGTTTCGTTATCCAGGCTTACGGCAAGCGCTGCCCGCTGGTGATCGATTTCGTCATCGCGCTCGCGCGGCGGACCGGGCGGCGGATCATGATCCGGCTGGTTAAGGGCGCCTATTGGGATGCCGAGATCAAGCGCGCGCAGGTCGACGGGCTTTCCGGATACCCGGTCTATACGCGCAAGATCTACACCGACGTCGCGTACATCGCCTGCGCGCGGAAGCTGCTGGCGGCGCGCGACGCGGTGTTCCCGCAATTCGCCACGCACAATGCGCAGACATTGTCGACGATCTACCAGCTGGCGGGCGAGGATTTCGTCGTCGGCGATTACGAGTTCCAGTGCCTCCACGGCATGGGCGAGCCGCTCTACGATCAGGTCGTCGGCGCGAACGGCCTTGCGCGCCCATGTCGGGTCTATGCCCCGGTCGGCACGCACGAGACGTTGCTGGCGTATCTCGTCCGCCGCTTGCTCGAGAACGGGGCGAACTCGTCGTTCGTCAACCGGATCGGCGATCCCGCAGTGCCGATCGAGGATCTGATCGCCGACCCGGTCGAGATCGTCCGCGCGATGCCGGTCCCCGGCGCACCGCATGACGAGATCGCGCTGCCCGCGTCGATCTATGGCGCGCGGCGCAATTCGCAGGGGCTCGACCTCAGCGATGAAGCGACGCTTGCGATGCTGTCGCAAACGCTGGTGGCGAGTGCCGCGTCCGAATGGACCGGCGGCGTGGACACGGGCGCGCGGCCCGCGGTCGTGATCCGCAACCCGGCGGACCACCGCGACATCGTCGGCCATGTCTTCGAAGCGGACGAAGCCGCGGCGCAAGCGGCGGTCGATCGCGCGGTCGGGGCGGCGGCGCGGTGGGCGGCGACGCCCGTTGCCGAGCGCGCCGATTGCCTCGACCGCGCGGGCGACATGCTCGAAGCGGCGATGCCGACACTGCTCGGGTTGATCATGCGCGAAGCGGGCAAATCCGCCGCCAATGCAATCGCCGAAGTGCGCGAAGCGGTCGATTTCCTGCGCTATTATGCGGCGCAGGCGCGGACCACGCTGGACGGCGCGACGCCGCTCGGCCCGGTCGTGTGCATCAGCCCGTGGAATTTTCCGCTCGCGATCTTCACCGGGCAGATCGCCGCTGCGTTGGTCGCGGGCAACCCGGTCGTCGCCAAGCCCGCGCAACCGACCCCGCTGATCGCGGCGGAAGCGGTGCGCGTTTTGCACCGCGCGGGCGTGCCCGAGAACGTCGTGCAACTGGTGCTGGGCGACGGTGCAGTCGGCGCGGCGCTGGTCGGCGCGGCGGCGACGGCGGGGGTGATCTTCACCGGATCGACCGGGGTCGCGCGGACGATCCAGCGTCAACTCGCCGGGCGCGTGAGCGCAGAGGGCAAGCCGATCCCGCTGATCGCCGAGACCGGCGGGCAGAATGCGATGATCGTCGATTCCTCCGCGCTGGCCGAACAGGTCGTGGGCGACGTGCTAGCGTCTGCGTTCGACAGCGCGGGGCAGCGGTGTTCGGCGCTCCGCGTTTTGTGCCTGCAGGAAGAGGTTGCGGACCGCACGCTCGCGATGCTGCGCGGCGCGGTGGCGGAACTGACGATCGGCCGCACCGACCGGCTCGCGATCGACGTCGGCCCGGTCATTACCGCGCAGGCGCGCGACGGGATCGACGCGCATATCGCGCGGATGCGGGCGGCGGGGCACCGGGTCGAGCAGGCCGCTTTGCCCGCCGCGACGGGGTACGGCACGTTCGTTCCGCCTACGATCATCGAGATCGACGACATCGCGCAGATCGAACGCGAAGTGTTCGGGCCGGTGCTGCACGTGCTGCGGTTCCGCAGCGGGGCGATGGATGCGCTGGTCGAGTCGATCAACGCGACCGGCTATGGGCTGACCTTCGGGCTCCACACCCGGCTCGACGCGACGATCGATCGCGTCACGCGCGCGATCGGGGCGGGGAATGTCTACGTCAATCGCAACACGATCGGCGCGGTCGTCGGGGTCCAGCCGTTCGGCGGGCGCGGGCTTTCGGGCACTGGCCCCAAGGCGGGTGGGCCGATGTATCTGACGCGGCTGGTCCATGCCGCGCAAACGGCGGCGGTTTCGGCAACGGGCGGTGATCCGGTCGCTAGGGTGCTGGCGACGTGGCTTGGGACGCAGGGCGAGCCCGAGATGGCGGCGGCGGTCGGCGCGATCGCGGACCGGTCGCGGCTTGGCTATGAAATCGAGCTGGCGGGTCCGGTCGGCGAGATCAATCGCTACGCGCTCCATCCACGCGGGCGGATCGCGGTGATCGCGCGGACTGCGCATGGGTTGTGGCGGCAGATCGGCGCGGTGCTCGCGACGGGGAACCATGCGGTGGTGATTCCGGGCGGGCCGCTGGCGGTGGCACCGGCGGGGTTGCCCGCTGTGGTTGCGGCGCGGATCGTCTGGCCGACGCAGGGGCTGGCCGAGGTCGATGCGTTGGCGGGCGCGCTGGTCGAGGGGGATGCGGCGGACGTCGCCGCTGCGTCGCGGGCGCTGGCGGCGCGGGAGGGGGCGATCGTGTCGCTGCATGGTGCTTCGAGCGCGGACGTGGTGGAACGGGCGGATGCGTATCCGCTCGATCTGTTGTGCGAGGAGGTTTCGGTTTCGATCAACACCACGGCGGCGGGCGGGAATGCGAGTTTGATGACGCTGGCGTAGTGCCGTCTCTTCGCCCCTCCCCTTCAGGGGAGGGGTTGGGGGTGGGGCTGTGCCTCGCAGAGAGCGGAGTTCTGCGGGACTGCCCCACCCCAACCCCTCCCCTGAAGGGGAGGGGCTATAGAGTTACAACGCGGTCGCGAACGTGATCGCGCCGAGCGCCACCCCCGGCGCATTCGCCAGCGCCACCGGCCAGTCGCGCTGCGGTTTGAGCAGCCCGTACGCCACCCACAAGGTACAATTCACCGCGGTCGCCAGCGGCTGGATCACCGAGCCCTTGTGCCCCGCAAGGTTGAGCTGGATCTGCGAGATGTACGAAACATACATCATCACCGCCGTCGCGGTCGCGACCCACCCAAGGA
The DNA here is from genome assembly GCF_058782275.1 of Sphingomonas sp. FW306-05-A. NCBI lineage: Bacteria > Pseudomonadati > Pseudomonadota > Alphaproteobacteria > Sphingomonadales > Sphingomonadaceae > Sphingomonas > Sphingomonas sp. FW306-05-A. Next base: position 920,955 of record NZ_JBYSXN010000002.1, on the reverse strand, counting down.
TCAGGATCGCGCGCTCGGCGGTGAGGGGTTTGGCCGTGTTGGCCATCATCAATCTCCCTTTGTGTTGCAGTGCACAACAAAGGTTGAACCGTTCGGTTCACTCCGGCAGCGGCATCGCCGTCTGCGTGAGGCTCGCGGCAACCGCTTCGGCGATCTTGATCCCGTCGACCGCCGCCGAAAGAATACCCCCCGCGTACCCAGCCCCTTCGCCCGCCGGATACAGTCCGCGCGTGTTGAGGCTCTGCAGATCGTCGCCGCGCTTGAAGCGGACCGGCGAGGAGGTGCGCGTCTCGACTCCGGTCAACAGCACGTCGGGATGGTCGTACCCCGGGATCTGCCGCCCGAACACCGGGAGCGCCTCGCGCATCGCGGTGATCGCGAATTCGGGAAGGCATTCGGACAGGTCACCCATCGTCACGCCCGGGCGATAGGACGGCACGACTTGCCCGAGCGCGGACGACGGCTTGCCCTCGAGCAGATCGCCCAGCCGTTGCGCGGGCGCCTTGTAGCTCGATCCGCCCGCGACATAGGCGAGCGATTCCCAGTGTCGCTGGAATGCGATCCCTGCGAGCGGATCGCCCGGATAGTCGCGCTCGGGGTCGATGCCGACGACCAGCCCCGAATTGGCGTTGCGCTCGTTGCGCGAATATTGGCTCATGCCGTTGGTCGCGACGCGGCCCTCCTCCGAGGTCGCGGCGACGACGGTGCCGCCCGGGCACATGCAGAAGCTGTAGACCGTCCGCCCGTTCTTGCAGTGATGCGATAGGCTGTAATCCGCCGCGCCGAGGATCGGGTTGCCAGCACTTGGCCCGAACCGCGCGGTGTCGATCCACGATTGCGGATGCTCGATCCGCACGCCGAGCGAGAAGGGCTTGGCCTCGACATAGACCCCCGCCTCGTGAAGCATCGCGAAGGTATCGCGCGCGCTGTGCCCGATCGCGAGCACGACATGATCCGCGCGCAGATAGCTGCCGTCGTGGATGTGGAGTCCGCGCACATGGCGCGTGCCGTCCCCGCGCGTCTCGATGTCGATCCCCTCGACGCGCTGCTGGAAGCGATATTCGCCGCCGAGCGCCTCGACGCTCTCGCGCATGCTCTCGACCATCGTCACCAGCCGGAACGTGCCGATATGCGGATGCGCTTCGGTCAGGATCTCCTCGGGCGCACCTGCTTTCACGAATTCGGTCAGCACCTTGCGGTCGAGGTGGCGCGGATCCTTGATCCGGCTGTAGAGCTTGCCGTCGGAGAAGGTGCCCGCACCCCCCTCGCCGAACTGAACGTTCGATTCGGGGTTGAGCACGCTCTTGCGCCACAGCCCCCAGGTGTCCTTGGTCCGCTCGCGCACGACCTTGCCGCGATCGAGGATGATCGGGCGGAACCCCATCTGCGCGAGGATCAGCCCGGCGAACAGCCCGCACGGGCCAGCGCCGATCACGACCGGGCGGATCTCGCTCTGCACCGCGGGGGCCTGCGCGGTGAATTTGTAGCGCGTGTCGGGGGTGGTGCCGACGTTGCGGTCCTTGCGGAACTTGGCGAGCACGGTCGCTTCGTTCTTCACCGCGACGTCGAGCGAATAGACCAAAAGGATCGCCATCTTGTCGCGCGCATCATGCGCCCGGCGCGCGATCTTGAAGCGGATCAGGTCGCGTGGGCTGATCTTGAGCCGCTTGCAGATCGCAGCGGGGATCGCCTCATCGGGATGATGGAGCGGAAGGGCCAGTTCGGTAATGCGCAACATCGCCGGCCCTTACCGCGAGATGCGTCCTGATGCCATGACTTGGACGGGCGAATCAGCCCTTGGGCGTGACCCACACCGCCACCGGCACCGCGAACTTGCCCGGCGCGGGCTTGCCGACTTCGACGCGGTCGGCGGTGACGAGCTCGCCCGTCTCAAGATTGAAGGATACCCACGGCTTGGGCATCCGGCCGAAAACCATTTTCTGGATGGGCTGGCCGGTGGCCGTGTTCATGATCGTTGCGGTAATGCTCATCCGTGCGGCGATACCGGCGGCGCGTCCCGGCTGTCCAGACCGGAACGCGCTTTGCCCGAACGGTTTATCGCGATGACGTTGCGACCGTCGCGAATGCCTGCGGGGCATCGCGCAATTGCAGGAAGATCCGTCCGTCGCGGCTGGCGGTCGTGGTGATCTTGGGCGCGACGAACCCGTCCGGAATCTGCTGCATCGCATCGGGCTGTTCGCTCGCGCCGGCTGCCTTGACGAGGAACAGGCGATCCCCTGCGATCTGGCATTTGTCGCGCGCCTGGCAGCTGACCGATCGAATGTCGGGCAGCCGAACGATCGTCGCGAGCGAGGTCCAGTTGGAAGCGCCGTCGCCCTCGATCACGCGGAACCGGACCGGACCATAAGCGAGCGCGCCGAGCGCTTCGATCGGCGAGAAGGCGACGATACCGGTGCTCGCGTCCTGCAGGTCATAGCCCTTGCCGGCCTTGATGATCCCCGATGCGCGCCCGTCGGCGGTCGCGATCTCGATCGATTCCTGACCGTCGAGCGTTTCCATCGCATCCTTGTGGAAGGCGAAGCTGATCCGCGCGTCCTGTGCGAAGACGTCGTCGCTGCGCATCACGACCGGCACCATGCCTTCGTGCGTCGGCACCTGTCCGGCGATGTGGACCAGCGTCGCGCCCGTGCGTCGGCCCGCGATCGTCACTGGTACGGTCTTCTTGCGCCCGCCGCTGAACGCCACTTCCGCGCTCAGGCTGGTTCCCGCCCCGATCGTCTGCGCCTTGGTCGGATCGTCCGCGAGCAGCGTCAGTCGGTCCTGATTATCGACTCGCGTCAATCCGCCGGGGTGGAACGACAATTGCCCCAGCGTCATGCCCTTCACCTGGTCGAGCCGCGCGCCCGTCAGGATCGCCTCGCTGTCGCCGGCATGGAAGATCAGGTCGTCGACGCTGCCCGCTTCCTGCAACGCGGCCAGCGTCACGACCGCGGGGGTGGTGCCCGATGCGCCCTCGATCACGATCGACACCGGTCCCGGTGCCATCTTGTCGAGCGGGAGCGTCGCGACGATCCCGCGCGTGCCCGCCTGCTTCCACGTGACGGGCTTGGCCGCGCCGTCACCGCGACGAAGCGAAACCTGCGTCACACAGCCTGCGCCGCCGCCAAGCACCTGCACGTCATTGGCGCGCCCGACGACCAGCGAGGTGCCGTCGGCGGTCTTCCAATTGTTCTGCTGCGGGTTAGACAAAGCAAAGCTTGGGCCCTCGAACGGGGTGAAGCCCCATAGCCCGTGGATCTGCGCCGGGATCGCGCCACCGAACGGACCTTCCGGAATCGCCTTGTCAAGGACATAGCCGCCGCGCCGCGCATCGGCATGGATCGGCACGTCGACCAGCGTCCCGTCCGGGCGCTTCAATCGCAAGGCCATTTCGCGCGCATATTGCGTTGCATAGATCAGCGGCGCGCCTTCGACCGGCAGGGTCATGCCGGGCGATGCGCACAATGCGATATCGGGCGTGGACGCCCGCAGCGGGGGTGGCTTGGCCGCTTCCACAGCGGGCATCGCGACGACCATCACCGACGTAGGCTTGGAAAAGGACAGGGGCGTGTTGAGCAGCAAGGTCGTCCGGCCGTTGCTGATCTGCGACAGCGCCGGAATAAACTGCAATTGCGTCGACTGGAACGCGCCGAGCAAGCGGAACATGTCGCGCACCACGCCGATGTAGGAGCTGTACGAACCGTAGCCGCCCGCCGGCGTCGCGCTCAGCTGGAACGCGAGATCGGTCGGCGCGCCCGCGAGCGTCGATGCCAGCTGCGAACTGTGCGTATCCGCGAGGAGAAGCGTCTCGCGGTCACCGGTGAGGCATGCCGCCTGCAATTCGGCGGGCTGCTGGAGGCACTCAGCCTTGAGTTTGATCGACAGGCTGCGCGTCAAATTCTGCGATGCGGCAGAGACGGCTTCGGGATTCTCGCGCTCGACCTTCAACGTTTCGCGCAGGAACGCATCGAGCCGCGCCCGATCGAGCGTCGCCTGGTTAAGTTCCTGCACCGCCCGAACGAACGCGCCCGGGCGCTTGCGCACCGTGCTGATCACCGCATTCGCGCCACCGCCGCTTTCGGGAATGACGAGCAGCGCCATTTGCTGCGCGCCCTTGGGGACGGTCAGCGAGAAGTCCGCGCCCTTACCCTTCCAGCTGCGCGCTTCATGGAACCAGTCCTTCGACGGCCGGTCGATCGCACCGCGCAGGAAGCCCGCAACGATCCGGAAGCCCTCGGTCTGGTTCGCGGGCAGGTCGAGCTTGATCGACACCACGTCGCCTTCGACGAGGTTGGGGACGGACTCGAGTGGAAGCGTGATATCGCCGTGCTTGACCGTGACGACGACATTGGGACCGACCAGATCGAACGACGAGGACGCGCCCAGCGTTGGCGACGTGGCGCACAGGGCCGCCATCGAGACCGCCAGAACGAGCGGTAACGATCGCGCGCGGCGCAGTACGGATTTCGGCATCGCTCTGAAAAGCATCAGATCTCCTGCTTCCGACCTGTGTTCACAATAAGGCCCGCGGCGGTGTTCAACGGTGCCGGACTTAACCTGTGTGCCACATGGCGCAAGGGGGCGCGGGCATCGGCGACGGTGATAGGGCCGGGTCCGCTACGCCCGATCAGCGGCAGGCGCGCCACCCCATGTCGCCACGATCCGCCTGGTCGAGATGCAGGTGATCGCGGTGCGCAGCATTGTAATCGGGGGACAGGACCGTCGCGAACATGCCGCATCCACCGTCGCGCACCGCATGCAGGAAACGTCCGCGCGGATCGTCGCGCGACCAGTCGCGGAGCACCGATATGCGGCGGCCATCGGTCAGGACGAAGGCGCTGACGTCGATCGCGTTGCCGGTCGAATGTTCGCTCCAGCTCCCTTCCTCGCGCCCGTACATGCGGCGACACGAATAGCTGCCGAAATGCTCGATCCGCGCGACCGTGGTGCCGAACAGGCGTTGCGCGGCGGGTTGGATGACATGCGCTTGCCACGCGACCAGCCCGGCCGTGACGGGGCAGGCGGTCGTCACCACGGGGCTGAGCGCCAGCATGTCCTGGCGCGCGGCAGTGCGGATGCTGTCGGGCGCGCGACATTGCGTCGGGCCGCGTGCGGGGACTGCCGTGAAACGCAGCCCGGCATTCTTCAGCAGCGTGGCGCACGCTGCAGGATCACGCCCGAGCGCAGCAATCTTGCGCCCGGTGAACACCCCCGGCGGCTGGTCCAGCCGTAGCGGCGTCCACGGCAGGTCCTGCGGGGCAGGGCGAAACAGTGCGAACGCGACCAGCGCCACCGCGGCACATAGCGCGAGGACGACGATCCGGCGCAACCAGCGAAGAGCGATCGATACAACCATCAGCGCAGCCAACGCGGAAACAGGCGCTTTGGCTGCGCTGGTCTCCCGCGATCAATCGTAGCGTGCCGCCCACATCGCGCCGCCGATATCGTTTTCCTGGACGACCCGGCATTCGGCTTGCGCAACGCCCTCGGCGATCGCCTGCCGCGCAACCGCGGTCGCGATCCTGAGCGCGATGTCGCGCAGATGCGTGATCGGGGGGAGCAACGTGCCGCCTTCGCCGTCCATCGTCGCGAGCTCGCGTGCCGCTGCCATGAACATGCCCTCGGTCACGCAGCGCGCGCCGACCGACAGCGCGCCGAGCCCGACGCCGGGGAAGATGAAGACGTTGTTGACCTGTGTCACGCCGGCGACCCCGAACGGGCTGCCGGTGCCGACGATCGCGCGGCCGCCGGTCCAGTCGAACAGGTCGGTCGGATGCGCTTCCGCGCGCGAGATTGGGTTGGACAGCGGGAAGATGATCGGGTGTTCGACACGCGCCGCCATTGCGCGCACCGCGGCTTCGCTGAACCCGCCGCTTTGCCCCGACGTGCCGACCAGCACTGTCGGCGCAACCAGCTCGATGGTGGCGAGCAAGTCATGCCCGTGCGGGTTGAACAGGTCGCGCGGGCTGTCGTGGCGGGCAAGCGCCATCTGCGATTCGGTCAGCCCCGGCATGTCGTCGACGATCAGCCCGTCGCGGTCGACCGCCCAGATCCGCGTACGCGCCTCGGCATCGCTCAAGCCGTTCGCAACCATCGCGCGGACGAGCAGTTCGCCGATCCCGCAACCCGCCGCGCCCGCGCCGAACAGCACGATCCGCTGGTCCGCAAGCGCGCCGCCGGTCCGCCGGATCGCGGAAAGCAACGTGCCGAGCGCGGTCGCCGCGGTCCCCTGGATATCGTCGTTGAAGCTCAGCAGCCGGTCACGATAGCGATCGAGCAGCCGATGCGCATTGTGGCCCGCGAAATCCTCCCATTGGAGCAACACGCCGGGCCACCGCTCGGCGACGGCGGTGACGAAGCTTTCCAGGAAGCCGTCATAGTCTTCACCGCGCACGCGGGCATGGCGCCAGCCGACGTACAGCGGATCATCGCGCCTAGCGGCATTGTCGGTCCCGACGTCGAGCAGGATCGGCAGCACTTCCGCCGGATGCAGCCCTGCGCATGCCGTATAGAGCGCGAGCTTGCCGATCGGGATGCCCATGCCGCCCGCGCCCTGGTCGCCGAGCCCGAGGATCCGCTCGCCGTCGCTGACGACGATCACCTTGACCCGGTCGAACGCCGGGTCGGCGAGAATGTCCGCGATCCGGTCCTGATTGGGATAGCTCAGGAACAGCCCGCGCGGGCGATGCCAGATTTCGCTGAACCGCTCGCACCCTTCGCCGACGGTCGGGGTGTAGATCAGCGGCAGCATCCGTGGCAGGTCGCGCTGGACGAGCGCGTGGAACAGGATCTCGTTCGAATCCTGCAGCTCGCGCAGGAAGGCGTAGCGATGGAAATCGTCCGCCATCCCGTCGAGCGCGCGCATCCGCCGTTCGATCTGGCTGTCGAGCGTGCCGATATGCGGCGGGAGCAAGCCATGCAGCCCGAACGTGTCGCGCTCGGTCTCGGTAAACGCCGTCCCCTTGTTGGTCAGCGGATCGGCGAGCAGCGCGCGTGCGGCGGCGTAGTAGGCGGGAGCGATGAGAAGGGTCCTTTCAGAAGCGCAGGCTGATCCAGCCCGCGAGGAAGTCCGAGCTCTTGTAGCCCGCGTCGTGCAGCGCGGGGCCGGCGTCGAGATGCTCGTAGCGCCCGGTCAGCGACACGCGCGGCGTCACCGCCCAGACCGCCTGCAAGCGCGAGACGTTGGCGATCCGCGCGGCGCGGAAGTTCTGCGTTCCCGCAAACGGCGCACCGCTCGCGCGGTACACTGCGTCGGTGACGTTGGCGCGCCAGTTGAGCGCATATTCCGCGGTCACGCGTAGCGACTTGGCCGGAGCCACGGTCACGTTGGGGGCGACCGTGACGAGGTTCGACGGCGTCAGGAACAATTGATAGCTGTAATAGATGTTGTTTCCGAACGGCGCATAGGCGTTGGCCAATGTCCGACCGCCATAGCCGCCGCCGCCGCTCGAATAGTCGAAATGGACGCCGACGCGCGGCGCGGTCTTGGCCTTTCCGACGCGGTAGGTCTGCGCCACGAAGAACTGCCAGGCATCGATCCGCTGGTCGATATAGGTGCCGAACTGGTGGTTGGCGGTCCAGTCGATCGTCACCGGGCCCGCGTCGCCGTAAGCATGAACGCCCGCGAAGAAGCGTTCCGCCGGCCCGATCCGCCCGCCCCACGCGCCGACCGAATTCTTTCGCCGCCAGAAGAACGGATCGACGAACAGGCTCGACCCGCCGAACGCGGTCTTGGGCACCGCAAAACCAAGCGACACGCCTGAGAAACGCCGCGCCGGATCGGTCACATCGTCGTCGGTGCCGAGATCGCCGTACGCCGTGGGCTTGAGATCGAACAGGTCGGCGCGGACGGTCTTGCCCTTGGCCCACAGCCGGATGCCGTTGAGCGTATAGCGGATCGTGTTGTTGTCGCGTTGCGACACGAGCAGGTTGGGCCCGTCGGTGAATTCCTGACGCCCATAGCGCGCACCGAGCTGGACAGAGCCGACGTTGACGTCACCTTCGACGAACGCCTGTTGGACGACCAGGTCATTGCGGAGGTTGGTCGCGGGGACGCCGAGTTCCACCCCCGAAATGCCGCCGTGCGCCAGTTCGACGTAGCCGCGCAGATGCGGCCCGACATGCAGGTCCGCACCGCCGACGATGCGGGTGATGTCCTGCCGCTGCGCCTTGCTCTCGCGCAGATTGGGGTTGGTCGTGTGGTTCATCCGCAGTCGCAACTCGCCCGACAGCGTCAAATAGACGTCGCCGTTGGAATCGAGCGGCAGGAACTTGAGCCGGTCGAGCGGATCGTTGCGCTTCGCGGGATCGGCCATCCCGCGCCAGTCCTCGGCCCAGCGCGACAGGTTATAGCCGTTGGTGTTGGCGCCTTCGCCCCCGCCGGCAGCGGGGTAGCTGGTGGCAATTTCCGTCGCCGGGGCCTTTTCGCCGGCACTTACCTGCGCGTGCGCGCCGGAGGCGGCGAGGGCGGCATATGGCGCGATCAACGCCGTGGCGACACGCAGTCGCGAACCCATCATCATGGCAAACGTCCCTTGAAAGTCAGTTCGCGACGCTGAGCGTCACGGCAACCGGGCTGGTCGGCCCGGGCGAGGCAACCGTCGTCTTGCCGGAGAGGGCGGCGTTGAGTTGCTCGATGTCGAGCTTGCCTTCCCACTTCGACACGACGACCGTCGCGACCGCATTGCCGATGAAGTTGGTCAGGCTGCGGCACTCCGACATGAAGCGATCGACCCCGAGGATCAGCGCCATCCCCGCAACCGGCACCGACGGCACGATCGACAGCGTTGCGGCGAGGGTGATGAACCCCGCGCCGGTCACGCCTGCAGCACCCTTGGACGACAGCATCGCGACGCTCAGCAGTAGCAACTGCTGCCCCAGCGTCAGGTCGACGTTGCACGCCTGCGCAATGAACAATGCGGCCAGCGTCATGTAGATGTTGGTGCCGTCGAGGTTGAAGCTGTAGCCGGTCGGCACGACCAGCCCGACGATCGACTTGGGGCAGCCTGCGCGCTCCATCTTCTCGATCAGCGAGGGCAGCGCGCTTTCCGACGACGAGGTGCCGAGCACCAGCAGCAGTTCAGCCTTGAGGTAGAGGATCAGCTTGATGATCGAGAAGCCGGTCAGCTTCGCGACCAGGCCGAGCACGACCAGCACGAACAGCAGCGACGTCGCGTAGAAGGTCCCGACCAGCGTCGCCAGATTGGCGAGCGTGCCGACGCCATATTTGCCGATCGTGAACGCCATCGCGCCGAACGCACCGATCGGGGCAGCGCGCATCACGATGCCGACCAGCTTGAAGAAGGCGATCGACACGTCGTTGAGCAGGTCGAGCACCTTGGTGCCGCGATCGCCGATCAGCGCGAGCGCGATCCCGAACAGGATCGAGATGAAGAGGACCTGGAGGATGTTCCCCTGCGTCATCGCCGACAGGAAGGTGTCGGGAATGATGCCGGTCAGGAAGCCGGTCAGCGTCGTCTCATGCGCCTTTTCGGCATATTCGCTGATCTTGGACGTATCGAGCGAGGCGGGATCGATGTTGAGCCCCGCGCCCGGCCGCACGACGTTGGCGACGATCATCCCGATGATCAGCGCGAGTGTGGAGAAGAACAGGAAATAGGCGAATGCCTTGCCCGCGACGCGGCCGACCGAGGCGAGATCGCGCATCCCGGCGATGCCGGTCACGATCGTCAGGAAGATGACCGGTGCGATCACCATCTTCACCGCCTTGATGAAGGCATCGCCGATCGGCTTCATCGCTTCGCCCGTCTGGGGGGCGAAATGGCCGAGCAGCACGCCCGCGACGATCGCAAGAAGCACCTGGAAATAGAGTTGCGCGTACCACCGCTTGGGGGCGGCTGGCGGCTGTTCGCCGGCGGCGGGAATCGAAATGGACATGGGGCCTTCATCCTCTGAACACGAGGTTCTGCTCTGCGGCGATACCTGTTGTGGTGAGTATCGCCCTGTCGGACGTGGGGCCAGTTGTACTTTCGAAAAACGCCGAAAAAGCCGCGTTTGCAGGCTTCTGGAAGCATTTGGCAATAAAGTGCGCGCCAATATCTGCGTGCCGATAAGCGGCTATGTGCCGAAAGTTGCACATGTCGGGGGGCTTGCTAGAAGCGCCCATGCTCCGCGCCTTTCCCTTGCGACGAGTCGGTCTTGCGGTCGTGGTCGCGCTGATCGCGCTCGCGGTCGGCTGGGCGGTTGGTAGCGTGATCGCGCACGCTGCACGGGAGCGCCTGGCGACATCGGTCGCGGCAGACGCCCGGTTGCGCGCGTCGCTGCTCGCGAGCGAGGTTGCGCGGTTCCGCTTGCTGCCGCTTGCGCTCGCGGACGATCGCGATGTCGTCGCGGCGCTGGCCAAACAGAAGGGCGCGACTGCGGCCCTCGATCGCAAGCTCGAACATCTTGCCGCCGAGACCGGTGCCGACGCGATGTACGTCATCGCGCCCGACGGCCATGCGATCGCGGCAAGCAACTGGAATACGACCAGGAGCTTCGTCGGGAGCGATTATCGTTTCCGGCCGTATTTCCAGCAGGCACGTCGCGGCGGCGAGGCGCGCCAGTTCGCGCTTGGCACGGTCAGCAACCGCCCCGGCCTCTATTTCGCACGCCGTACGGCGGCGGGGGGCGTCGTCGTCGTTAAGCTCGACTTCGCGTCGATCGAGCGCCAGTGGGCGGCGGCTGGCGGCATCACCTATGTCACCGATCCCGCCGGACTGATCCTCATCGCGAGCCGCCAGACGTGGCGTTTCGCGATGACACGCCCCTTGTCCCCCGCCGAACGTGCCAGCGCCTTGCGGGTCAGTGGTGCGGCGGCGCTGCTGCCGGTGCCTTTCCAAACCACGAATGCCGATCGGATCCGCGTACCGGGCGAGAAAGGCACCTTGCTCGTCGCGCGGACCGCAGCCGATCCCGCCGGGTGGCGCGTCACGCTCGCGCAGCCGACGCGCGCGGCAGTGGACGACGTCGCCCGTGCGGGCGGAATCGTCGCCGGGCTGCTGGTGTTCGTGCTGCTGTGGCTGGCCAATGCCGCCCGGTCGATGGCGCGCCGTCGCGCCGACCGGACCAGCCAGCTCGAACAGGCGGTCGCCGAGCGCACCGCCGCGCTTCGCCACGAGATCGAGGAACGCACCCAGCTCGAAACGCGCGCGGCCACGCTTCGCGAAGCCTTGCGCCAGGCCAACCGGCTGGCGACGCTCGGGCAGATCACCGCGAGCGTTGCGCACGAGACCGCGCAGCCGGTCGCCGCGATCCGCACCTATGCCGCGACCGGCGAGACGCTGCTCGACCGCGGCGCGACCGAAGACGTTCGCGCGAACCTGCGGGCGATCGCGCGCCTGACCGAACGGATCGGCGCGGTCACCGCACAACTGCGGGGCTTCTCGCGCAAGGCGAGCGGTGAAATCGGCCCGGTGCCGCTCAGCGAAGTGATCGAGGGCGCGCAACTCATCCTGCGCGAACCGCTATCGCGCATATATGTCGACTGGCCCGCGGTCGCCGCGGACCTGCGCGTGATCGCGGGGCGGATCCGGCTCGAACAGGTGTTCGTCAACGTGCTGCAGAATGCGACCGAGGCGCTTCTGACCCATCGGGACGGCGCGATCGTCGTGACGGTCGACCCGCAATCCGAACGCGTCGTGGTGCGCATCCGCGACAACGGCCCCGGCATCGCTCCCGACATATCGGAACGGCTGTTCACCCCGTTCGCGACGAGCCGGACCGCGGGGCTCGGGCTCGGGCTGGTGATTGCCAAGGACATCATGGAGGATCTCGGCGGCACCTTGCGACTTGTTCCAGGGCCAGGGGGCGCGTGTTTCGAGATCGTGTTGCAGCGGGCGTCATGACCGCCGCAACACCCCGCGTCGCGTTGATCGAGGATGATCCGGATCTCCGTGTGTCGACCACGCAATTGCTGTCGCTCGCCGGCTTTGCGGTCGACGCCTATCCGGACGCAGCCCCTGCGCTCGAGGCGATCCAGCCCGATTTCGCGGGCGTCGTCGTCACCGACGTGCGGCTGCCGCACATTTCGGGTACCGAGGTGTTCGAACTGTTGCGGGCGCGCGATCCGAGCCTGCCGGTCATCCTGATCACCGGGCATGGCGACGTGGCGATGGCGGTATCCGCGTTGAAGGCGGGGGCGTGGGACTTCCTGACCAAGCCGTTCGATCCCGACGTGCTGCTGGCTGCGGTCGCGCGCGCGTCGACCGCGCGGACGCTGGAACTCGACAATCGGCGGTTGCGGGCGGCGGCAGCGGGGGCGTCGGAGGACGATGCCGGCGACGGCCTGATCGGACGCTCCCCCGCGATCGAGCGGCTCCGCGCGATGATCCCGATGCTGGCCGACGCGGATATCGACTTGCTGATCGAGGGGGAGACGGGGACCGGCAAGGCGCTGCTCGCGCGGCGGATCCATGCGGCGGGCAAGCGGCGGCGGCACAGGCTGCTCGGTGTCGCCTGCGCGGCCTATCCCGACGCACTGCTCGACACCGATCTGTTCGCGCGCGTCGGCACGGGAAGCGTGGTGGCGGCGAGCCGCGGGACGCTGTTGCTCGACGATCTCGATCAGGCGTCGCGTGCGTTGCAGGCGCGGCTGACCGCCCTGGTCGAGGCGCGCGCGCTGGTTACGCCGGGGGCGCGCGATGCGGTGCCGATCGACCTGCGCGTGATCGCCACTGCGGACGAACCGGGCGCGCGTGCCGAGGATGCGATCGCCCCGGCCTTGTTGTACCGCGTCGCCGGGGTCCGCCTCAGGATGCCGCCGCTGCGCGAACGCCGCGAGGATGTGGTTCCGTTGTTCGCGCATTTCGTGGCGGAGGCGGCGCGACGGATCGGACAGGCGGTGCCGGCGATGACGGCGGCGGCGCAACATCATCTCGCGACGCACGACTGGCCTGGCAACGTTCGCGAACTCGCGCATTATGCCGAGCGTTTCGTGCTTGGGCTCGACACGGTCGCGGATGTCGCCGAGGTGCGTCCGGCCAGCTTGCCCGAACAACTCGATGCCTTCGAACGGGCAACGATCGTCGCGGCGATGGCGGCGGCGAGCGGCGAGGTCGGCGCGGCGATCGACCGTCTCGGCATTCCGCGCAAGACCTTTTACTACCGCGTCAAACGGCTCGGGATCGAACTGGGGCCGTTGAAGCGCCCGGGCTAGCCGACGCTGCGTTCACCGTGTTCCAGCATTGCCGGGATGACGAGGTCTTCCTCGTCCGCCAGATGGCGCGCGAGCAGTTGGATCAACCGATCGGTCGCATCGGCATATCCGTCGTTCGCGGTCTGCGCCGCACGCGCACCGCGCGGCAGTGCGACGACCAGCTGGCGCGCGGCGTCGAGCGATGTCACCAGGGCACTGTGGATCAGTTCGTGATCGTTTTCGAGCAGGTCGAACCCTTGCTGCATCCGCGGATCAAGCTGGCGGAACTTGGGGAAATAGACCGCGTCCTCGATCTGATGGTGCCCCTCGAGATGCTGCAGGAAATGATTGAACCGCGGCACGAAAGCCTGCTGGAACGCATTTGCGTCGAGTCCACCTTCCCGAAATGACTGCGTGATCTGCTGCAACTGGTCGCCCTGCTGGCGCAAACTGGCATGAACCTGCAGCCAGAAGTCGGCGAGTTCGCCGAAATTGTGGTGATCCCGCCACTGCGGTGCAGGATAGGCCTCGCGCAAATACGCGATCGTGGCAGGCAGACCTTGGCGGCTTTCAAGCAACCATTCATTTGATTCGTCGCCCATCTGAGGGATTTAGGGGACGAAACGAGTCAAACGCAACAGCGAACCGACCCCCTTTCCAACAGCGCTACCGTTTGCTCTACCGTTTCCATGACCATTGCCCGCAGTCTCACCGCACTCGCCCTGTCGTCCGCGGTCGCCATTGCCGCTCCGCTCGCGGCGCAATCGACCTATGATCAGGTCGATCCGATGATCGGCACTGGCGGGGAGGGCCATACCTTCCCCGGTGCGGTCGCCCCGTTCGGGATGGTCCAGCTCAGCCCCGATACCGACACCACCCATGTCGTGCGCGACAGCTACAAATGGGCGGCGGGCTATCGCTATGACGATCCGACGATCCAGGGCTTCTCGCACACGCATTTCTCGGGCGCGGGTCATTCCGATCTCGGCGATTTCCTGGTGATGCCGGTGGCGGGCGATAGGGTGTCGCTCGAACCCGGTGACGTGGCCAAGCCGGGATCGGGTTATCGCTCGCGGTTCGACCATCGCAGTGAGGTCGCGGCACCCGGCTATTATGCCGTGACGCTTCGCGACGCCGGGGTGCGCGCCGAAATGACCGCGGGGACGCGGGTCGGGGTGCATCGCTATGCCTTTCCCACGGGTAAGGCGGCGCATCTCGTGCTCGACCTGCGCAGTTCGCTCTATACCTATCCCGGCAAGGTCCTGTGGTCGTCGGTCCGCCTGCTGCCCGACGGGACGATCGTTGGTTCTCGCCAGACGCGGGGCTGGGCGCCCGATCGGCACTTGTTCTTCGCGATGCGCTTCTCCGCACCACTGACCGATCATGCGTTCGTCAGCACCGAGCGCGACGTGCCCTACAAAGGCTTCCAGGGGCCGGGGCGCGGGAGCGATGCGCTGGCGGAACGCACGGGGCGGGCGCTGGTCGCGCGGCTCGACTTCGGGCAACTGACGCGACCGCTTGAAGTCCGGGTCGCGATCTCGTCGGTCGACGAGGCGGGGGCGATTGCCAATCTCGCGAGCGAGCCAGGCGATTTCGATACGGTCCGCGCACGGACGGTGGCGGCGTGGCACAAGGCGCTCGACGTCCTCACGTTGCAGGCACCCGCACCGATGCAGCGCAATGTCGCGACTGCGCTATACCACAGCCTGATCGCGCCCTCGGTCGCAGGGGACACGGACGGGCGGTATCGCGGGCCCGATAACCAGGTCCATCTGGCGAAGGGCTATACTTTCCGCTCGACCTTCTCCTTGTGGGATACGTTCCGCGCCGAGCATCCGTTGCTCACATTGGTCCAGCCCGCGAAGACGACGAGCGAAATCGTCCAGTCGCTGATCGCCAGCCGCGTGGACAGTCCCGATGGCATCCTCCCCGTCTGGCAATTCCAGGGGCGCGAGACGTGGACGATGATCGGCTATCATGCGGTCCCGGTAATTGCCGACGCCTATCTGAAGGGCATTCGCGGCTTCGACGCCAACGCCGCGCTCGACGCGATGGTCGCCAGTGCTTCCTACGACGCGTACGGCGGGCTCGGCGACTATCGGAAGCTCGGCTACGTCCCGATCGACCGCGAACCCGAGGCGGCGTCCAAGACCGTCGAATATGCGTTCGACGACTGGACGATATCGCGCATGGCCGCCGCGATGGGGCGCAAGGACGTCGCGGCGACCTTCGCCGGACGCGCCGGGAATTGGCGCAACAGCTTCGATCCCAAAAGTGGGTTCGTCCGCGCGCGCAAGAGCGACGGCGCGTTCCGTGTCCCCTTCGATCCGACCGCGATCAACTACGGATCGGATTATACCGAGGGCAATGCGTGGCAATATAGCTGGTTCGTGCCCCAGGATCAGGCCGCGCTGGTCAGCGCGCTCGGCGGCGACGCGGCGACCGTCACCAAGCTCGACGCGATGTTCGACTACGACAATTCGAAACTGGACTACAGCCATGCCGAGGACATTGCCGGGCTGATCGGCCAGTACATCCACGGCAACGAACCGAGCCACCATGTCGCCTATCTTTACAGCTACGCCGGCTCACCGTGGCGGACTCAGGCGCGGCTCAAGCAAATCGTCGACAGCCAGTACCACCCGACCCCCGACGGCTTGGCCGGGAACGACGACCTCGGGCAGATGTCGGCGTGGCTCGTCTTCACCGCACTGGGCTTTTATCCGGTGACTCCGGGCAGCCTCGAATATGTCATCGGGCGTCCGTTCGTCGATCGCGCGGTGCTCGCGCTGCCGGGCGGCAAACGGTTGACGATCATCGCTGAGGGCCTCGACCCGGCGCACCCCTATGTCGGCGGCGTGACGCTGGACGGGAAACCCGTGACCAAGGCGTATCTGCGCCACGACCAGATCCTTGCGGGTGGCGAATTGCGCTTCCGGATGCAGGCCACGCCGAACAAGCGCTGGGCGAGCGCTCCTTCGGAGCGCCCGTTCTCGACGAGCGGGCATCGATAAATATTCTCACCGCGACGGATCGAAAAGCGTGCTCAAGCGTGTCGCGTCAGAGGGTAAAAGTGGGGGCGACTGACCCCCCTGTCAGCAATTTTTACACATCGCTCTAAGGGTTTATCGGCGTTTCCCACAAAACCGGCATTGGCACGCTCTTTGCGAGTAAGGTTTCGTCAATCAGTTGGAGTGATGTTAATGCGTACCAAGTTCCTTTCCGCCGTCGCCGCCGTCGCAGTTGTCGCGATCGCAAACGTTGCACCGGCTTCGGCAGCAGTGTTCCCCGTCGGCACCGTTACCCCGGGCGTTGGTTCGTTCCAGGCAGCAGAAGGCCCGAACGGCACGTACAACGGCGCGATCTCGCGTATCGCCATCGGCGCTGGCACGTTCAGCGACACGTTCACGTTCACGCTGCCGACCTCCGGCTTCGGTAGCGGTTCGGTGATCAGCTCGACCGTCCTGATGAACGGCGTTACCTCGCTGACCTTCTCGTCGGTGAAGTTCAACGGTATCGACCTCGCAATCGGTTCGAACGGCAACCTGGTGTTCGCTGGTGGCGACGCTCTCCCGGTTGTCGCTGGCCAGCTGAACACGCTGCTCGTTTCGGGCACGTCGCAGGGCGGCGCTTCGTACGGCGGCAACCTGACCTTCATTCCGTCGGCAGTTCCCGAGACCGCAACGTGGATGATGATGCTCGCCGGCTTCGGCATGATGGGTGCAGGCCTGCGCTATCGTCGTCGCAGCTCGACCGTCGCTTTCGCCTAATCGCGCTAAGCTAGGAAAGGCCGCCGGTGAAAACCGGCGGCCTTTTTTTTGTCCGTCAAAGATCGGGCAGGAAGACCTTCACCAGCGCGTTGCCGTTCCGGGCACGATGCACCGAACCTTCCGACGTCAGCTCGTCCGCCAGTTCCAGCGCATCGTCGCGCGAGAAGAACAGCGCATACAGCGATCGCGGCGTCGCATCGGACGACAGATCGCCCATCGCGGCGTCGATCCGCCGGCGAATGCTCGAGATTTCCAGCCACATCAGTTGCGACGGCGCACCGACGCTGGCGTTGGTGCGCGGCGCGCCGATCGGCTTGAACCCCAGCATTGCCTCATAGAACCGGCGATGCCGCGGATTGACCTCGATGAACAGGTCGGTGCAGCGATGGTGGTGATAGCCGTAGATGAACACGATGTGGAACAGCGCCGCCAGCAGCGGCTTGGACGGAAGACCCGTTTCGAACGCGAGGCGGCTGAGTTCGCAGATCTTGCGTCCCGGGGTTTCACGGAACGGGTTGAGTTCGTCAGCGAAGATCTTGTCCGCGGCGAGCCCGGCATCCGAATCCACCACCAGGGTCACGGTCCCCAGCACGCGCGCTGCGTCGGATGCGGTGAAGGTCGCGCTCGCGCGGTGCGCGGGGAGCGTGTGATGGCTGCCATATCCCCGCCACGCGTAGCGGCGGTTGATCAGCGAGCAGGCATCTTCCCGACGATCGGTCGTATCCGCAAGCTCGATATCGATCGCGGTGTCAAATGCGCCGGCGGCAAGTCGGGCCCGCTGCACGGTCGTGCCACGATCCGTTGATCGTGACCCTAGCGAGCCCATCGCTCTCGTCGAAAAAAACGCCTCTGGTTGCACAGACATCGCAAACCCCCAAAATTCAGCACGCATGCCGATCGATCTGGGGGCTGGGTCCATAAGATACTGTTTACGGATCGCCTATCCAGACGATCCGGAATTGCCCAACGGGGTTAACAAACGCTAGGCTTTTGAACGATGTGGTCGGTCAAACGTGCTGTTTGTAAGGTTAACGCGACGCCACTACTTGCTCGCGCTATTAAAGGAAACGGCGGTTCGTACAAAAGGATGGTCATGCCGAAAGTGCGACACCAGCGCGACATAGGGCACCGTCGGCGCGATCGATTCGCGGCAATGCAGGTGCTGCGCGAAGGTCGCGGTGCGGTACTGCGTTCCGTCGACCCAGGCAGTATGCCGGACGCCATCGGCCCGATCGAACGGGCAGGCGGCAGGTGTCGCGTTCACGGCACCAAATCCCGCCTCGAAGGCATCGATCAGTTCGTCCATATATCGGTCGCACAACATGATCGTTAAACCTCGCGTTCACCCTTGGGTTCCGACTGGGTCAGGAATTGCGATCAAACGTATCATAGTCGCCCGTTCGCGCAAAATCCGACGGGAAACCGATCGCGCCCGCGGACTTCGCCGTGTCATCGGGCATCGTCCAGCGGGTCCGTGTCGCGCGTATTGCGCATCAACAGCGCGGTCACGAATGCCACCGCGCAAATCGCCGTGACGTACCAGTAAAAGCCCGACTCGTTTCCTGCCTTCTTGAACGACAAGGCGACATATTCCGCCGAGCCCCCGAACAGCGCGTTGCCGATGCCGTACGCCAGGCTCACCCCCAGCGCGCGGACATGGACCGGGAACAGCTCGGCTTTGAACAGCCCGCTGATCGACGTGTACAGGCTGTTGATCGCCAGACCCGCCAGCACCAGCGCGAACGCAGCGCTCGCGCTTTGCACGTTGGCGAGCAGCGACAGCAGCGGGACGGTGGCCAGCGTACCCAGCGCGCCGAACAGCAGCATGTTGGTACGGCGCCCGATCTTGTCCGACAGGATGCCGAACACCGGCTGGAGCAGCGCGAACGGGATGAGCACCGCGGTCATCACCCAATTGGCGGTCTTCGCGTCCATCTGCGCCGTATTGACCAGATATTTCTGCATGTAGGTCGAGAAGACATAGAACATCAGCGATCCGCCCGCGGTCAGCCCGAGCACGGTGAGGAACGCGCGCCAGTGCGGCAGCAGCCCGCGCAGTGTCCCTGCATCGGGGTGCTTGGCGTCGGTATTGGTGGTCTCATGCAGCACGTGCCGGAAGAGGAGAATCGTCAGCGCGGCGACCGCGCCGATCGCGAAGGGGATACGCCAGCCGAACGCCTTCATCTGCTCGACGTCGAGCACTTGTTGCAGGATCAGGATCACCGCCAGCGCGAGCAGCTGTCCGCCGATCAGCGTGACATATTGGAAGGATGCGAAGAAGCCACGACGCCCGGTAAAGGCGATTTCGCTCAAATAGGTCGCCGCGGTGCCATATTGCCCGCCGGTCGAGAAGCCCTGGATCATGCGGCCGAGCAGCAGCAGAGCGGGCGCGAACGCGCCGATCGTGGCGTAGGTCGGCAGGGAGGCGATCAGTGCGGAACCGACCCCCATCAGCAGGATCGACACGACCATCGCACGACGGCGTCCATGCTGGTCGGCAAATCGCCCGAAATACCATCCGCCAAGCGGACGCAGCAGGAAGCCGACCGCGAAAATGCCGGATGTTCCAAGCAACTGCGCGGTACGATCGCCACTCGGGAAAAACTCGCTCGAGAAATACAGGGCAGTGAAGGCATAGACGTAGAAGTCATACCATTCGATCAGATTGCCCATCGATCCGGCAACGATCGCGCGCGCGCGTCCCGCCGTACTGAGGTTGGCGGTTGTTCCATCGGTCGGGATGGCTGGCTGGGGTGGTGTCATTCCCGGCTTCTGAACCTTCAACGCGCGCGCTGCAACGACATGGCAACAAGACGTTGCAATGATGGGACGATATCTTCGCGTGACCGATCTTCTCTACCGCGCAGCAGCGCCGTTTCGGGCGCGCTTTAATCAGCCGATACTCCCGAGCGCACGCACCCGCGCGCGCGCGTGGATTTCGTTCTGCGACAGGACCACGGTCGCCGGGCGGACACGTTCGATCACCGAGCGGACGAACGGGCGGATCGAAGGGTTGGTCAGCAGGCACGGGATCTCGCCTTCGCCCGCCAGCCGGTCGAACGTCTCGCGCACCGCGGCGATGAACCCCTGCAAAGCGGAGGGGGCCATCGCCAGCTGGCGCTCGTCGCCCTGGCCGATGATGCTCTCGGCGAACGCCATGTCCCAGTCGGGGGACAAAGTGACGATCGGGATCGCGCCATCCATTGCCTGTTGCGCCGATATCTGCCGCGCGAGGCGGGCACGGACATGTTCGGTCATCTGCGTCAGATTGGCGGTGATCGGCGCGGCCTCGGCGATGCCCTCGAGGATCGTCGGAATGTCGCGGATCGACACGCCTTCGGACAAGAGATTCTGCAGGATCCGCTGCACCCCCGAGACCGAAATCCGCGACGGCACGATCTCCGCGACCAGCTTGGCCGAATCCGGATGGATTTCGCCGAGCAGCTTCTGCACTTCGGTATAGCTCAGCAAATCGGCGATGCTGCCCTTCACCAGCTCGGTCAGATGCGTCGTGATGATCGTCCCCGCATCGACCACGGTCAGCCCGCGGAACCCCGCCTCCTCGCGCAGGTCGCGGTCGATCCACAAAGCGGGCAGGTTGAAGACGGGTTCGCGCGTCGCTTCGCCCGGGATGCCGACCTGGCCGCCGCCGGGGTTGATGACGAGCAGCCGGTCGAGCCGGATCTCGCCGCGCGCGGCCTCGGTTTCCTTGATCGTGACGAGATATTCGTCGGGCTTGAGCGCGAGATTGTCGATGATCCGCACCGCGGGCAGCACGAAGCCGAACTCGGTCGCCATCTGCCGTCGAAGCGCGCGGACCTGATCGTCGAGCCGCGGCTCGCGCGCGGCGTCGTTGATGATCGGGAGCAGGCCGTAGCCGATCTCGATCCGCACCGCGTCGATCGCGAGCGTGCGCGAGATCGGTTCCTCGGTGTTCGCGGACTCCGCCGCCTCGGCAGCCGCACTGGCGGCGGCGGCGCGTGCGGCATTGACGGTGGCGGCGCGCGACAGCGACCAGGCAGCATAGCCTGCCAATCCGGAGAACAGTGCGAACGGCACGAACGGCAAGCCTGGCAGCAGCGCGAGCGCGCCCATCAGCGCGGACACCATGCCGAACGCCTTGGGATAGCGCCCGAGCTGCTCGCCGAGCGCGGCACCGGTCTTGCCCGCGATCCCGCCCTTGGAGACGAGCAGCCCCGCCGCCATCGACACGATCAGCGCGGGGATCTGGCTGACCAGCCCGTCGCCGATCGTCAGCAACGTATAAGTGTGGAAGGCTTCGCCGAACGGCACGCCGTGGATCGCGACGCCGATGATCAGCCCGACGACCACGTTGATCGCAGTGATCAGCAACGCAGCGATCGCGTCGCCCTTCACGAACTTGGAGGCACCGTCCATCGCGCCGTAGAAGCCGCTTTCGGCCTCGACCTCGCTGCGGCGGTCGCGCGCCTGTTGCTCGGTGATCATGCCGGCGGACAGATCCGCGTCGATCGCCATCTGCTTGCCGGGCATCGCATCCAGGCTGAACCGCGCCGCGACTTCGGCGATGCGGCCTGCGCCCTTTGTGATGACGACGAAGTTGATGACGACGAGGATCGCGAAGATGGTGAGCCCGATCACGGTCTCCCCGCCGATCAGGAATTCGCCGAACGCGCCGATCACCCCGCCCGCCGCCTGTGCGCCTTCATGGCCATGCGCGAGGATCAACCGCGTCGAAGCGAGGTTGAGCCCCAGTCGCAGCATCGTCGCGATCAACAGGATCGTCGGGAAGGCGGACAGTTGCAGCGGCTTTTCGATGAAAAGCGCGGTCATCAGGATCATCACCGACAGCGTGATCGACAGCGCAAGCCCGAGGTCGAGCAGCCACGCGGGCATCGGCAGGATGAGCATCGCGATGATCGCGACGACGCCGATTGCGAGCGCCATGTCGCGGTTCGCGCCGATCCGCGCGAGCATCTGGTTGAGCGCGGGCATCGCTTACAGCGCCGGGGTCACGGCGATTCCCGCCTCGACGAAGGTCTTGAGCTTGTTGCGCATCGTCCGCACCGAAATGCCGAGGATCTGCGAGGCCGATGTGCGGTTGCCGCGGCAGCGTTCCAGCGTCAGCAGGATCAGGTCGCGTTCGACGTCCTCGACCGTGCGGCCGACCAGCGCGCCCATCTCGGCCGGTCCGTTCCCGCTCGCGGCGCTTGCGGCGATGCAGGAACCGTCCGCCAAGACCAAAGCGTTGGGCAGAATGTCGGGGCCGGTGCTCAGCAACACCGCGCGGTGCATGACGTCTTGCAGTTCGGCGACATTGCCCGGCCAATCATAGCCGCCGAGCAGGCGACACGTCTGGTCCGCCAGCGACGGGTCGGGATGGCCTTCCGAAGCCGCGAAGCTCGACGCGAAGCTGCGCGCGAGCAACACGATATCGCCCCCGCGCGCGCGGAGCGGCGGGAGCACGATCGTCGCCAGCGCGAAGCGCGCAAGCAGGTCCGCGCGAAACCGTCCGGCATCGACCAGCGTGTCGAGCGCGCGGCGGGCGCTTGCGATCATGCGCGGCGCGCCCGGCTCGTCGATTGCGTTCAGCAGGCGCGCCTGCAAGGCGGCGGGCAACACCTCGATATCGCGCAGGAACACCGTGCCGCCGCGCGCGGTCGTCATCGCGCCACGCCGTTGTGCGCGGGCGGTGGGGAAGGCGGTGCCGTCATGGCCGAACAGTTCGTATTCGAGAATGTCGGGGGCGACCCCGGCGCATTCGATCGTCACGAACGTCCCGCCGCCGCGCCCGGCCTGGTGAATCGCCTGTGCGACACGTTCCTTGCCAGTGCCGCGTTCGCCGGTCAGCAGGATCGGGGCGTGGCTCGCGCCCATCGCGCGGGCAAAGTCGAGCGCGCGCCGGAAGGCGGGATGCTCGCCGATCAGCGGCCCGACCGGAAGGGCGGCGATCTCGCGGATCGCCGCGGCGATCAGCTCGCGATCGGGGGGCAGGGGCACATAATCCCGCGCGCCCGCGCGGATCGCGGCGACCGCGCGCGCCGCCGAGGCATCGATCCCGCACGCGATGACGGGAACCGCGAACCGCTCGGCGGCAAGATCCGCGAGGAACCCGCAGACGTCGGCCGCGATGTCGATCATCACCAGCGCAGCACCCTGTTCGCGCAGGCACGCAAGCGCCGCCTCGACCGTGGTTGCGGTCGCGACTTCGGCGCCTGCGTCGCGCGCCATCCCGGCGGCAACGTGAAACGCGCCACCGGCAGGGCCGACGAGCAGCATCCGGACGATCGATCCCGCCACGCGCTCAGCGCCCCGCCCGGACGATTTCGGTGAGCGTCACGCCCAGCGCATGATCGACCAGCACGACTTCGCCGCGCGCGACCAGCCGGTCGTTGACGAACACGTCGACCGGTTCGCCGACGCGGCGATCGAGTTCGAACACCATGCCCGTCGACAGGCCGAGCAGATCCCCGACGGGCATCTGCGCCCGCCCGAGCACCGCTTGAACCTTGACCGGAACTTCGTGCACCGCCTCCAGCCCGGTCGGTCCGGCGTGATGCGGGCTCGCGGGGAGATCATCGAGTTCCTGGAAGACCGACGCCATCGCATCGTCCCCGCCGCCGCCCAGCATCGCAAGATCGTGCGACACCGGATCGCCTTCGGGAAAGGGCTGGTCGGACATGCTTTGCTCCATCATGCGTTCATCCCCATCATGCGTTCATCCACTGCCTGAGCACCGCCGCGGCTTCGGGCGGACTTGCCGCCACGCTGTCGCCGATCTTCTTGAGAACCGACGCCTTCACGCGGCCATCGACTTGCGCGACGGTAATTTCATGGTCGAGCAACGGCTGGTCGCTTTGCGACGCCTGCAAGGCTTCGAGCTGGCGCAGCGCCTCGGGATCGCCGCCCGCCGCCTGTTCGGCGATCGCGAGCATCTCAGCTTGCTGGTCCGCGAGCGCGGCTTGCGCGGCTTCGGGGTCTTCCGCCGGAACCGGCTCGCGTCGTGCGCGGATCATCCGCAGCGCGATCAGCCCGACCCCGGCGATGACCAGCAGCTTGATCAGCCCGATCACCTGATCCGACGTCACCACCGACCACCATGCGCTCTTGCCGTCGGCTAGCGCATCGTCCGCGGCGAACGCCATGCTTTCGATGACCACGCTGTCGCCGCGTTGCGCGTCCAGCCCGACGGTATTCTCGACCAGCCGCGTCAGCCGCTGGATCTGTGGCGCGGGCAGTCCCTTCGCCCCGCCGTCGACCATCACCGCCACCGACAGTCGGTTGACCTTGCCGGGCGCGCGGACGACCACGCTGTGGGTCGCGCTGTTCGAATAGGTCGTGTCCTCGGATGTCTCCTTGTGTGCGGTCTGGCGCGTGTCGCTGCCGCCGGTCGCCGGGGGTTGGCCCTGCGCTTCGGGCAGCTGCGTCGCGACGCTCGCCGCGCCGGTGCCCTGCAGCTCGCGATCCTGGTTGTCGCTGTCGACCGTCACCTGATGCGCGATGACTTGCTTGTCGGGATCGAACACGGTCGAATCCTCGCGCGTCTGGTCGCGCTCGATCTGCGCCGACACTTCGGCGCGGACCTTGCCCTGGCCAACGATCGGCTCGAGCAAGGCGATGATCTGGTCGCGCAGTTTCGCCTCGACCTGCGCCTGACGGGTGTCGGCATCCGCGCCGCCCCCCGCGTTCGCCTCGCCCGCCCGCGCGAGCAGCGCGCCGGTCTGATCGACGATCGACACCGCTTCGGGGGACAGTTCGGGAACCGCGGACGCGACCAGATAGCGGATTGACTGGATCGTCTCGCCGGGAAGGCGCCCGCGCGTCTTGACCGTGACCGCCGCGGACGCGCGCCGCGCCTCGGCGGCGAACATCTGGCGCTCGGGCATGACGAGATGAACACGCGCATGCGTCACTGCGTCGATGCTCTGGATCGATCGCGCGAGTTCGCCCTCGATCGCGCGGGTCTCGTCCATCTTCGCGCGCGACGCGGACACGCCGAACGGCTGTTCGGCATCCAGCACATCATAGCCGATCTTGCCGCCCAGCCGGTCCCCGGCGAGCGTCATGCGGAGTGCCGCGACCTTGTCCTGTGGTGCCATCACCGCGCTGCCGTCGGCGGACAATTGGAACGGGATGTTCTGTGCGCGCAGCTTCTCGCCGATCGCGGCGGCGGCGGAGGGGTCGAGGTCGGTGTACAGGAACGCCATCGTGCGATCCTCGCCCCGCAGGGCGACCGCGCCCAGCACCGCGAGCAGTGCCGCGGCGACCACGCCCATGATGATCAGGCGTTTGGGCCCCAATTGGGCCATCAGATTGCGGACCTGCTCCAACCCCGACCCCGTTGCTTTACGAGGCAGTGGCCCCGCTTTGGCAAATTATAGGCAGGATGCAGGGCGGCAGGTCTTGCCGGGGGGAAAAACTTGCCGGGTCGGACCCGGCTCGGCGATCAGCGTTCGAGCAGCGCCGCGGCGTGGCTCGCAAGGGCGGGGCGGCCGAAATGATAACCCTGGCCGAGTTCGCATCCCAGTTCGATCAGCAACTGCGCCTGCGCCGGGGTCTCGATCCCTTCCGCGACGATCGTCATCCCGATCGTCCGCGCCAGCGCGACGATTGCGCGGACGATCCCGTCGCCCTTGCCCTGGCCGTCCATCGCCATGACGAAGCTGCGGTCGATCTTGAGCACGTCGAACGGCAGCCGGTGCAGCGAGGACAGCGACGAGAAGCCCGTGCCGAAATCATCGAGGCTGGTTTGTACGCCCCATTTGCGGATCTCCTGGATCACCGCGCACGTATGCTCGATATCGACGATTGCGGTGCTTTCGGTCAGTTCCAGCCGGATCCGCGTCGGTTCGACCCCCGTTTCCAGGACGATCTGGCGGACTCGCGCCGCAAACCCTGGTTGCGCGAACTGGCGGGCGGCGATGTTGATGCTGATGAACGGGGCTTGCCCACCGGTCGCTGGCCAGCTGGCGGCGGTGGCGCATGCTTCGCGCAGCACCCAATCGCCAAGGAACAGGATCAGGCCGCTGCTCTCCGCAACGTCGATGAAGTCGGCTGGTAGCAGTCGACCCCGAAGCGGATGGTTCCAGCGAATCAAGGCTTCGAACCCGCGAACGGCCTCGGTTGCATCGAGCGTCACGATCGGCTGGTAATCGAGTTCGAACTCTTCGCGTTCGATCGCGTCGCGCAATTCGTTGGTCAGCCGCGCCCGGTCCCGCAGCGTTTCGCCGAGCGCGTCGGTGAATCCGACGGTCCGGCCACGCCCGCCCGCCTTCGCCTCGTACATCGCGAGATCCGCGTCCCGCAGCAACTGGTCGACGTTGACGTGTGCGGCGGAGCCGATCGCATAGCCGATCGACGCGCCGACGTGCGCGGATTCGCTGGTCGAGCCGAGGTTTTCGTCGAGCGCGCGGTGAAGCGCGGCGGCGATCATGTCGATCACGCCGCGCGTTGCGAGGTTCTCGCCGGCGAGGTCCTCGACGAGGATCGTGAATTCATCGCCCCCCATGCGCGCCGAGGAGAAGCGCACGCCACCAAGGCCACACCCCCCTGTCGTTTCCAGCCGCGCCAGCGCGTCGCGCAACGCTCGCGCGACGCGGATCAGGACGCGGTCTCCGGCATGATGACCGAGCGTATCGTTGACGAGCTTGAACCCGTCGAGATCGAGCACCAGCACCGCAAGCGCATGACGGCGCGCGGGGGCAAGGCGCTCAAAGCTTTCCTGCAACCGGTCGTTGAACAGCGCACGGTTCGGCAGGCTGGTCAGCGGATCGTGGAGCGCATCGTGGATCAGCGCGCGTTGCGCACGGTCGCGTTCGAACACACGGCCCAGTTGCACGCCCGCCTGTTCGAGGATCTCGACGATCTCGGGATCCTCGGTAACCGTTTGCCGCATGTAGAATTCGAGGATGGCGACAACCTCATCCCCCGCCAGCACGGGGAACGCACATCCTGTCCCCAGGTCGCAGTGCAGCGCTTCCGCCGCGCGGACGAACATCGATGAGTTGCCGAGATCGGCGATCCATTCCGACCGGCCTTTCGCAAGGACGCGACCCGGCAGCCCCTCGCCGGTCGTAAAGCGCGCCCGGCGCGACGCCTCGATGAAGGCCATGACGCCGCTTGCGTCGGTCGCCCGCCAGATGTCGCAGCCCTCGACGTAGCTGCGGTCTTCCGACACCATCAGGACGTTGCCGATCGTCCAGTTCATCCGCTCGCAGATCGCCTCCAGCGCCGCCGCCAACGCCTCGGGAATCGTGCGTGCACGGTTTGCGACGCCGGTGATGTGCTGGAGCAATTGCAGCCGCTGCTTGCTGTCGTACAGCGTACGCAGGCCATGCTCGGCGATCCGTTCGGCTTCGAGCCGAGCGGTGCGCTCGCGGTGTGCGGTGCGTTCGGCGCGCGCGAGGCGCGTCTCGACCGATGGTGGTTCCGCCACCAGGGCGTGTATCATTCGTCCCACCGCACCCGGATGCGGCACAGGGGGCTGTTGTCGAGCATGCAGGCAAGATGCGAGATCGTCACCCGTTCCCCATAATAGGTTGCAGCCCCCTGGATAAAGCCCTCCGCCAGCGCGCACAGCCGCCTTGGGGACTGATAGCCGATGATCAGATCACCCTCTGGCGCGGTGCTGAACTGGAAATGCGGGCAGCCCGCGCCCGAATAGAGTTTGCGGACTTCGGGATGAATGATCTCGTTGACGCTGAGGATAAAGCTGCGCGCGCCGGGATGCCCCTCAAAGAACACGCCGTAGCGCTCGGCCAGCAGCGGGATCGCGGCGGTGCCGAACCAGCGCAGCACGTCGGCGGGCGTCGCATTGGTCGCCACGGCTGCCGTGTCGACCAGCGCGAGCAGTGTCTCGTCAGGGTAGCTGCCGAGTGAAGTGAACGCGCCGTCAATTCCTGCCGCGTCGATCAGGTCGGTCCAGGTGTCCGGCCCGTGCTCGATCGCGACGGCATCCTCCAGGAGGTTGAAGATGACACCTTTCATGGACCTGCAAACCCTTATGGACGGCCTGATTAATGAGCCAATAAAGTTGCGAATTCGTTGCTGACCACGGCTTCGCGCGCTGCGTGATCGAGGCAGGATCCGCCCTCATCCCAGTCGATCCGCGCGTCACCAACCGCAAGCATCTGATCGGCTTCGACATGCAGCCGTAGCTTTCGGCGATCATGCGCCTGGCGGGTCGCGATGCGTTGCTCGATTGCGGGCACAAGGTCGGAATGCACTCGAACGACGAGTTCGGTCCCGCGTGCGACCTGCGCGAGCGCGCGCCCGATGGCGGCGTCGATCGGCGCGGCGGGATCGAGCGCGAGCGTATGTGCGGCCAGATGCGTGGCCGCGGAACGCGCAAGCGCGGCGGCGTCCTGCACCAGCTGCGCACGGGTCACATCGACCGTTTCCGTGATCGCCTCGACCCCGTCTTGGAGCGCATCGATCGCCGCGAGCAATGCCGTTTCGCGGTCCGCGCGGGCATGGACCAGCCCCGCCTCGAACCCGTCGGCGCGCGCGCGCACGAGTTCCGCCCGATGCGCCTCCGCCTGCCGCGCCAGCTCGCCTTGCAGCAGCTCGACCTCGATTGCGAGCGACGTGGCGTCGCGTTCGGGGGCGCAACCGGGGCGTGGCGCGGGGGGCGCGGTGAAAATGCGGTCGAACGCGAACGGGCGCGCCTGGAACGACAGGTCCATCGATTCTACCTCTCGCTCACAGGATCATCGTATCGTCGCTCTTGGGGTCGACCAGCACGATCTCCCCCTGTTCGGCGAGCGATTTGGCGAGCCGGACGAGCGCGTTCTGCGCTTCCTCGCAGTCGCGCGCGCGGATCGGCCCCATGCCGGCCATGTCCTCGCGCAGCAGCTTGGCCGAGCGTTCGGTCATGGTCGAGAAGAACAGCTGCTTGATCACTTCCGGCGCACCTTTCAGCGCGAGCGCCATCTGCCGCTTGTCCGCCTGGCGGACGATCACCGCGATCGCGGCGGGGAGCAGGTTGGCGAGATCCTCGAAGGTGAACATCAGCGCGCGGATTCGCTCCGCCGATTCGGGTGCCTTGGCGTCGAGCGCCTCGAGCATCGCTTCCTCGGTTGAACGGTCCATCGCGTTGAATAGCTCGGCCATCGCCTCATGCGGGTCGCGCCGTTGCGACCGCGCAAAATTGGCCATGAACTCGTTCTTGAGCGTCGCCTCGACCTGGGCGAGCACTTCCTTCTGCACCGTGTCCATCCGCAGCATCCGCTGCACCACGTCGACCGCGAGGTCGCGCGGCAGCGCGGCGAGCACGCGCGCGGCATGGTCCGACTTGAGCTTCGACAGGATCACCGCGATCGTTTGCGGATATTCGTTCTTGAGATAGCTCGCGAGCACGCCTTCGCTGACGTTCGACAATTTGTCCCACATCGTCCGGCCCGACGGCCCACGGATGTCCTCCATGATGTCGCGGACCTTTTCGGGCGGCATCATCCCCGCCAGCAGCCGCTCGGTCGACTCGAACGAGCCGTGGCACGACGCGAGGCTTGAGATTTCGGTGGTGAATTGCAGCAGCAGATGCTCGACCACCGCCGCCGGCACGCGGCCGAGCTGCGACATGGCCGCGGACAGCTCCTTCATTTCCTCGACCGACAGTTGCTCCCAGATCGGTGCGCCATAATCCTGCCCGAGCGCGAGCATCAGCGCGGCGGCGCGTTCGCGTTGCGAGAAACGCTTCAGCTCGACGGGTTCGGCGACGGGGGCCATCAGCATGGCGGTGCAGCTCCAGCGACATCGTTAACGCGGCCGGGAGGCGCGCGACCCGTCTATTATAGAGGCGCGGCACGGCCATTCGGGCACGCGACCCAGCAATCGACGGGGATGGAAACGCAGGACATGACAGACCTGATGGCGGGTGCCGCGCGGCAGATGCATTTCCTCAGCCAACGCCAGCGCGTCGTGGCGCAGAACATTGCCAACAGCGAGACGCCGGGGTTCAAGGCGCAGGACGTGACTGCGCCCGATTTCGCCGATCTGCTCGGGGCCAGCGGCACCACGCGGATCGCCGCGCCGCGCGTGGCGGCGACCACGGGGATGGTCGCTTTGGGCGCACGGACCGGGGTCAATCCCGGCATCGTCACGGACCCCGACACGTTCGAGACCAAGCCCGACGGCAACACCGTGACGCTGGAAGATCAGTTGCTCAAGATGGGCCAGATCCAGGCCGATTTCGCCGCGGTCACCACGATCTACCGCAAGCAGCAAGCGCTGCTCCAGACCGCGCTGGGCAAGCATGGCGGGTGATGTCCCCGTCCGTTCGGGCTGAGCGCAGTCGAAGCCCCCGGCACAGCGCGGGCCCATCGACTTCGCTCAGGGCGAACGGGGTGGGGCCACTTACAAACTCGCGTTGATCGCGATCGGTGCGGCTTGTTCGGTGCTCCACAATAGGCCGCCCGCGCCATAAGCGGTCGCGGTCGCGCCGGTCTTGCGTTGCGCTTCCTGCGCGATCGCCGCGAGGAGTTCGTCCGACAGCGAAATCTGCCGCGCGAGCACCGCGGCATTGGCGCGGGCCGCTTCCATCAACGCTTCGGATGCCGTCGCCAGCGCCGCGCGATCGGCGGGGTCGAGCCGATACTGCCATCCGGGCGTCTCGCGTGCATATTGCGCCAGCCGCGTCTCGAGCTGCGCCACGACGCGACCTTTGGCGGTCGCCAGCTCGCCGATCCGGCGATAGCCGCCGGGCTGGCCGAGCAAAGCGCTTTCCTCTTCGATCAGCGATAGCAGCGACTGGACGAGGTCGAGCAGGTCATTGCGCATCGGGGGTTCCTTGCTTGAGCCGGAGGATCTGGTCGAGCACCGCGGGCGCGAGGCCGAGCCCGCCGCGCGCCGCCATCGCGGTGCCGAGCTTTTCCGCGAGCACGCCGCGGAACACTTCCTCGCCGTGGCCGCCGGAGAAGGTGCCGGTGTCGACGCTTTCCATCATCAGCTGCGTCATCTGGCCGAGGAACACCGCCTCGAACGACTGCGCGGTCGCGCGGTCCTTCGGGGTGATCGTCGGCGGGGGCGTAGCGCGGGCGGGCGTGATCGGGTCCATCATTGCACCTGGATATCGGCCTGGAGCGCGCCTGCGCTCTTCACCGCCTGGAGGATCGTGATCAGGTCGCGCGGGCTGACGCCGAGCGTGTTGAGCCCGCTGACCAGCGCGGCGAGCGTCGGCTCGCCGCCGACCAGCCCGAGCGAGGCGTTGTTGCCGTCGTTGACGGTGATCGCGGTGCGCGGGACGGTCGTCGTCTGGCCGTTCGACAGCGGTGCCGGTTGCGACACGACCGGGCTTTCGGTGACGCTGATCGTCAGGCCGCCTTGCGCGATCGCGACCGGGCTGATCCGCACGTCCGCGCCCATTACGACCGTTCCCGACGCTTCGTTGATGACGACACGTGCGGGCTGATCGACCTTGATCGGCAGATTCTCGATCGCGCCTACCAGATCGACCATCGATCCGCCGAAGCCGCTGCCCGAATGGAGCTCGACCGTGGCGGGGTCGAGCACCGTCGCGGTGCCCGCGAACCGGCCGTTGACCGCCGCGGCGATCGTGTTGGCGGTCGTGAAATCAGGGTTCTTGAGGGCGAGCTTGAGCGTCGTCGCGGAGCGCAGCGCATAGGGCACTTCGCGTTCGATGATCGCGCCGTCGGCGATCCGCGCAGAGGTGGCGACGCCGCGGCTGACGCTCGCGCCGGCCCCCTGCGCCTTGAAGCCGGAGACCGCGAGCGGCCCTTGCGCGACCGCGTAGATCTCGCCGTCGAGCGCGCGCAGCGAGGAGACGATCAGCGTGCCGCCCTGCAGGCTGGTCGCATCGCCGATCGCCGACACGGTGACGTCGATCCGCGAGCCCGCGCGCGCAAACGGCGGCATCGTCGCGGTGATCGAGACCGCGGCCACGTTCTGCGTCTTGAGCGGGGAGCCGCGGACGTTGACCCCCATCCGCTCGAGCATCGCCTGGAGCGATTCCTCGGTGAAAGGCGCGTTGCGGGTACGGTCGCCGGTGCCCGCGAGCCCAACGACGATGCCGTAGCCGACCAGCTGGTTCGAGCGGACGTTCTCGACGTCGACCACGTCCTTGATCCGACCGCTGCCCCAAGCCGGGGTCGCCGCCACCAGCGCCAGCGCAGCGCACAGCGTCGGCGACAGGATATCGTGAAGCTTTGCGGCGATGCGCATATTTCCCTTCCCCCCGGCCACCAAAGGCCGTTCGCTTCTCTTATAGAAAGGGAAGGCGACGTCGGTTCGCCGCGGAGGCGAGGTTTTGCGGGTCGAAGGCGTATCCCTGCCGGTACAGGCGTTGCTCGCGGCGCTGCCGCGCGCGACCGGGGCGTTTCGTGCGAGCGACGTCGCCGCGCCCGCGACCGAGTTGCCCCCGCCGCCACGTCCGTTGCAGGCGGCGACGTCGGTCCAGATGCTCGTCGCACTCGCCGCGACCGAACCCCCGCGCGAGCGGCGGCGTCGCGTGGTGGCGGAGGTCGATCGCGGGCTGGGCCTGCTCGAGCGGCTGCACGCCGTGTCCGCGACCGGGCCGGTTACGCCCGCGGTGCTCGCCGAACTGAGCGACTGGGTGGAGCAGTTCGTGCCGCCTGATGATCCGCAAGCCGCCGAAATTGCACGTGATGTCGAACTGCGTGTCCGGGTCGAACTGGCGCGGCACGAGCGAATGGCGTGATGGTTCGCGGCGGCCCGTGGAACGGTCCGCGTTGACGCGTCGCTATACGAAACATATACGAACCATATGGTCAGGGCGGCTGGAGCGCACATATGGGTATCGTGAAGATCGACGACGTGCTCCACGAGGAGGCGCGCCGCGCGAGCACGGTGATGTGCCGCTCGATCAACGCGCAGGCCGAGTTCTGGATGAAGATCGGGATGCTGGCCGAGGCGCATCCGACGCTCTCGTTCAACGATATCGTCGCGGCGCAGCTTGCGTCCGCCAAGGTGCATCTCCCCGCCGACGCCTCCGCCTGAGATGGTCAAGACTCCGGAAGACCTCGCCCTGATGCGCCAGTCGGGCAAATTGCTCGCGGCGGTGTTCGAGATGCTCGACACGCAGGACCTTGCGGGCCGGTCGACGTTGCAAGTCAACGATCTGGTCGAGCGGTTCATCACCGAGGACCTCGCCGCCCGCCCCGCGAGCAAGGGGCAATATGGCTTCCAGTACGTGCTCAACAGTTCGATCAACCACGTCGTCTGCCACGGCGTGCCGAGCGCGGATGACATCATCGCGGACGGCGACATCATCAATCTCGACATCACGCTCGAGAAGAACGGGTTCATCGCGGATTCGAGCAAGACCTACGTCGTCGGCACTGCATCCCCCGCCGCGCGGCGGCTGGTGCGCGTGACGCAGGAGGCGATGTGGAAGGGCATCGGCGCGGTCCGCCCCGGCGCGCGGCTCGGCGACATCGGCTTTGCGATCGAGCGGCATGCCAAGAAGCACGGCTATGCGGTGGTGCGCGATTATGCGGGCCACGGGATCGGCCGCCAAATGCATGAGGAGCCGACCGTCCTCCACTTTGGGCGGGCGGGCACCGGCATGGTGTTGCGCGAGGGGATGACCTTCACGATCGAGCCGATGCTCAACCAGGGGACGCGCAAAGTCTCGACCGAGGAGGACGGGTGGACCGTCGTGACCGACGACGGCAAATTGTCCGCGCAAAGCGAACATACCGTTGCGGTGACGGCTACCGGGGTCGAGGTGCTGACGCTGCGGCGGGACGAGGTTGCGGGGGTTCGGCGCTAGCGCCTTCCCTTCTGTCTGCGCTTCCCCGGCGAAGGCCGGGGCCCAGTAGCGAAGGTCGATGGTATCGGGGCGCAACGCCCGCTTATGACCGGCCCGCTGCTGGGGCCGGGCTTTCGCCGGGGAAGCGCACGGTTGCCGCGACCGGTAACTGTCCGCGCAATGCGAACATTCCGTCGCGGTGACCGCCACCGGGGTCAAGGTGCTCACGCTCCGGCGCAACGAAGGTGCGGGGGATCGGCGATAGCGCCGCTACTCCTTTTGCACTTCCCCGGCGAAGGCCGGGGCCCAGTAGCGAAGGTCGATGGTATCGGGGCGCAACGCCTGCTGATGACCGGCCCGCTACTGGGCCCCGGCCTTCGCCGGGGAAGTGCAGGAAGTGGAGACAGCAGGCGGCCGCAGCACGAGGGGGCAGCAAGTAGGGAAATCAAAAAAGTCCGGGGCCGGCCCCTCTAGGGCAGAGCCGGCCCCGTATCCCCCGATACGCTACACGGGGGAAACTGGTGAAACCGTCAGCGGATCAGCGGCAATAGCCCGGACGCCCGTCGCGATCGATCGCGCGTCCTGCCAGTGCACCGCCGCCCGCACCGAGCACCGTGCCCAGCGTCCGGTCGCCGCGTCCGGCAACGACGTTGCCGAGCAAGCCACCCGCGATCGCGCCGATGATCGTGCCGCTGTCGCCGCTGCGGCAGCGGTTGCGCGACGTATTATAATAGCGCCGGTCATTGTAGCCATTGTCGTAATAGCCGCGCCGGTCATCGCGATAGCCGCGCCGGTCGTCGCGGTAGCCACCGCGGTAGCCATCGTCGCGATTGTACCCGTCGCTGTACGCGCGGTCATAAGCGTAGCCATCGCCACCGCGATCATGATAACGCTGCGCGCTGGCGGGGGTGGCTGCAAGGCCGGAGACGGCGATTGCGATCGTCGTCGTGGCGAGCATGAGCTTCTTGAACATCGTCGTCTCCCTTGTCGGCGTGGTGTGTTCCGATGCTGCGGTTATGACCGAGTCGCGCTGAGACGAGCCTGAATGCGGTTGTTAGCAACCGTTCATGCGCGAAAGCCGGTTGCGTCGTGCGGGACCCTCCCGCAGGGGCTATCGGTGCGATTGATGATCTGTGCCTTGCTCTTCCTGCTGTTCGTCCCCGAATGGAGCGGACCAGCGCGTATCCCGCTGCTCGGACCTGATCCGAGCTTCACGGTCGAACCCGTGGCGCTCGACCCGCGGGACCCGCAACGGCGGCGAGTCGGTGATCTCGTCTATTTGGGCGGGGTCCGGCTCAAGAGCCGCGATCCGCAATTCGGGGGATTTTCGGCGCTGACGCTGGCGGGGGATCGCTTCACGCTGCTCAGCGACAGCGGCGACATCGTCCGCTTCAGGCTCGATTCGCAGTGGCAGGTCCACGACCAGAGCTTCGCCGAACTCCCCGACGGCCCCAGTACCGGATGGGAAAAGCGCGACCGCGACAGTGAATCGATGAGCGTCGACCCCAATACCGGCGCGATCTGGGTCGGGTTCGAGAATTACAATGCGTTCTGGCGCTACGATCCGAGCTTTGCCCGTGCCGAGGCGCACGTCGCGCCGCCTGCGATGCAGGGGTGGCCCGTCAACATGGGGCCGGAAGCGATGATGCTGCTTCCCCGGGGCGGGATGGTGACGATCGGCGAGGTCAAGCCGTGGCGCGGGCACAAGGGGCGGGCAGGGATCGTCTTCGCGGGCGACCCGACGGTCGACCCGCGGCGCGGCTTCCGCTTCGACTATATCCCGCCTGTGAACAGCAGCCCGAGCGACATGACGTTGCTGCCCGACGGGCGCTGGCTGATTCTCAACCGACGCTTTGCATGGTTCCGCTTCTCGAACGTGCTGACGATCGTCGACACCGCCGAGGTCAAACCGGGCGCACAGGTCCGCGGACGCGAGATCGCGACGCTGGAGGCACCGCTGATCCACGACAATTTCGAGGGTGTGACCGCAACGCAAGAAGGCCGCGCCACCGTCATCTGGCTCGTCTCGGACGATAACCAGTTGCCGGTGCAGCGCAGCCTGCTGCTGAAGTTCAGACTGGATCCGGTCGCACAAGGCGACCGGAACTGAGGCTTACGCCGCAGGAGCCTGTGCAGCGACGAGCTTCTTGGAGACGTCGCGCTTGAGGCGACGGCAGCGCAGCGACAGCTTGTCGTTGGTCGTCTTGACCAGCCAGTTGTCGAGACCACCGACGTGCTCGACCGAGCGCAGACCGTGTGCCGAGACACGCAGCTTCACGCTGGTGCCCAGCGCGTCCGACATCAGCGTGACGTTCTGCAGATTCGGCAGGAACGTGCGCTTGGTCTTGTTGTTGGCGTGGGAAACGTTGTTACCCACCATCCGGCCCTTGCCGGTCAGTTCGCAAATACGCGACATCGTAAATTCCTGAATGTCCGGTGGGGCCCGTGGCGAACCCCTAGAAGGGGGCGCGCTTACCGAACACGCCGGGGCGCGTCAACCGATTCAGCCTTTTTGCTGTAACATCCGTGGTCCGCACGTGCCATTGCCGCGACGCGCCGGTGCGGATGCAACCTTCCGCAAACACACGGCGTTTGGTTTCGGTAACGATTCGATCAGACGGTATCAGGGGAGAGTGGGATGCGCTTTTTATTGGCTTTGGTCGGGATTGCGGCGCTGGTCGTCGTGGCATTGGTGTCGCTCGGCATGTTGAAGATCGACGGGTTCGCCGGACAGCTGCCGTCGGTCAGCGTCGCCGGCGGCAAGGCGCCTGAGGTCGAGGCGAAGATGGCGACGGTCGAATTCGGCACCGCGAACAAGTCGGTCGAAGTACCGACGGTCGGCACGACCACCAAGACGATCGCGGTCCCCACGCTGCGCGTCAACAAGCCGGCCGATGCGACTGGCAACACCGTCACCACGCAGTAAGCGCCGTCCGCACTGGTTAGCGGCGATCGCATCGGGCATGACGCGCTGATGTCGATCGCCGCGCTCCTGCTGCCTCCCGCGATGCGCGCCGCGCTCGACGCCGCGGCGTCAGCTGCGACGGCGGGGGAGGTACCGGTAGGCGCGGTCGTAATGCGGCGCGGCGAAGTGATCGCCACCGCCGCCAATGCGCCACGCACGCTGCACGATCCGACCGCCCATGCCGAGATCCTCGCGATTCGTGCCGCGGCGCACGCGATCCGAAACGACCGGCTCGACGAGTGCGACCTGTGGGTGACGCTCGAGCCGTGCGCGATGTGTGCGGGCGCTATTGCGCACGCCCGAATCGCCCGGCTCTACTATGGCGCGAGCGACCCCAAAGGCGGCGCGATCGAACATGGTCCGCGGATCTTCACGCAAGCTACTATCCACCACCGGCCCGAAATCTTCCCGGGCATCGGCGAAACCGAATCCGCCGCAATGCTGCGCGGTTTCTTCGCAAACCGGCGCTGATCGCGGCGCCAACGCGTCGTGAAACGCGGCGCGGTGCAGCAGAACTGTTGTGAAATCCGGCGAATCGCGCGAAGGACGTCTTGCGCCATGCACCCACTTCCCCCCTTTCCCTGGATCGACGTCGCGATCATCTTCGCGCTCATCCTGCTCAACGGCGTTTTCGCCATGTCCGAACTTGCCATCGTTTCCGCGCGCAAGGCGCGGCTCGATGCGATGGCGCGCAGCGGAAAGCGTGGCGCGCGCGTTGCGCTGACGCTGGCGGCGGACCCCGGCAAGTTCCTTTCGACCACGCAGATCGGGATTACGCTGATCGGCATCCTGTCGGGTGCCTATTCGGGCGCGAGCCTCGGCGGCCCAGTCGGCGCGCGGCTTCAGTTTCTGGGGCTCGGCACCGAGCTGACGCAGACGATCGGCTTTGCGCTGGTCATCGGCATCACGACCTATGCCTCGCTGGTGATCGGCGAACTTGTCCCCAAGCAGATCGCGCTCCGCGCCCCCGAGCCGATCGCCGCGGTGATGGCGGGGCCGCTGCTGGGGCTCGCCTGGGCGACCGCGCCGGTGGTGTGGCTGCTCGATTCGTCCTCGGGCCTGCTGTTTCGCCTGATGCGGATGAAGCGCGAGACCGAAGAGCATGTTACCGCCGAGGAACTCCACCTGATCGTCGCCGAGGCCTCCAAATCGGGGGTGATCGAGGAACATGAACGCTCGATCATCTCGGGTGTCGTCCGGCTCGCGGACCGCCCGGTGCGCGAAGTGATGACGCCGCGCACCGACATCGAATGGATCGACGCGACGCTCGACGAGATGGGCATCCGCGCCGCGCTGATGACCGCATCGCACAGCCGCCTGCCGGTGACCGAAGGATCGGTCGATACGGTGATCGGCGTGGTCCAGGCGCGCGACATCGCGGTGGCGCTGTTCAAGGGGCAGCCGCTCGACGTCCGCGCGCTGATGCGCCAGGCACCGGTCGTGCTCGACCAGATCGACGCGATGGATGCGCTCGACGCGCTGCGTCAGGCCGAGGTGCCGATGGCGCTGATCCACGACGAATACGGGCATTTCGAGGGGATCGTGACCCCCGCTGACCTGCTCGCCGCGATCGCGGGCGAGTTCGCGTCGGATTCGGACCCCGAGGAAGCCCCTTCGGTCGTCACGCGCGACGACGGGTCGCTGCTGGTCGCCGGACAGATGGCAGCGGATGCGCTGGCGGAACGGCTCGGCATCGATCTGCCCGAGGACCGCGATTATGCGACGGTTGCGGGTCTCGCGCTCGCGGTATTCCGCCATTTGCCGGGCGAGGGCGAGAGCTTCGTCGAGCAGGGCTGGAAGTTCGAGGTGGTCGATCTCGACGGCCGCCGGATCGACAAGCTGCTGGTCAGCGAAGTCGGGTAAGGCGCGATACGCCACGCGCCCTTCCGCTTCCCCGGCGGAGGCCGGGGCCCAGTCGCGGAACGACGGTAACGGCGCGGTGC
This sequence comes from Sphingomonas sp. FW306-05-A, assembly GCF_058782275.1. Taxonomy (NCBI): domain Bacteria; kingdom Pseudomonadati; phylum Pseudomonadota; class Alphaproteobacteria; order Sphingomonadales; family Sphingomonadaceae; genus Sphingomonas; species Sphingomonas sp. FW306-05-A. Next base: position 882,437 of record NZ_JBYSXN010000002.1, on the reverse strand, counting down.
GCTCGATGACGCTGGACGTCGCGCTTGGGCCCCGGCCTTCGCCGGGGAAGGGCATGTCAGGAGTGCGTCGGCTTCATCGGTTCGAGGCGGCGCGCCTACCCACCCAGTTTTCCGAACTGCGCCTCATACCCTGCGCGGTCGCCTGCGGTGAGCAGCTTGGCCTGTTCGATCCACCGGTCGCGTGCCATCCGCCCGCGAAATACCCCGAGCTTGGCGTCGAGGGCTTCGGCATCGGCCGGGCTGAGCGCGGCGATCTGGTCGACCTGCGTGATCCCGAAATCGGCGAGCGTCGTGGCGAGCTTTGGGCCGAGACCCTTGATCTGCGTGAGCCCGCTTGCGGCCGGAGCGGCGGTGGTCGGCTGGGGCACCGGCGCAGGGGTCGGTGCCGCATCGCTAGCCGGGGCCGGCGCAGGCATGGGCGCGGGACTCGGGACCGGGATCCGGGCTGCTACCGGGGACATCGTGTGGGGTGGTGTCGGCGCGGGGGCAGGTGCCGCCGTGCGCTCGGCAGGTGCGGGCGCCGGTGCGGGCGCGGGCCGTTCGGGCACGTCCTCCGACGGGGTCGCGACCTGGGTACCGTCCGGGGAGACGCTCGGCTCCTGGGTCGCGCCGTTCGCCTCGGCGATCTCGAAATTGCGTTCGACCTGTTTCGCGGCGTTCCTGCGGCGTCGCGCGAGCGTGCTGCCCCACACGATCGTCGCCACGGCCAGCACGGCCAGCACGACCATCAACGCGACGTGGACCGTCGTGATCGGCATCATGAAGTCGATCGCCTGGTTGGGGTTTTCGGGCGAGGCGGCCATCGGATACTCCTACATAAGTCGGGTTGTCCTAGCGCACGCCATCCGCCGCCGTCGCGCGAAAACGCCTGCTCAGTCGCCCGCGCGCGCGATTTCGCGCCAGCCGATGTCGCGACGGCAGAAGCCGCTCGGGAAGCGGATTGCATCCACCCCGCGATACGCCGCATCGCGCGCGGTGCCGATCGTGTCGCCGAGCCCAGTCACCGCGAGCACGCGTCCGCCCGCCGCGACGATCCCGCTATCGGTCGCGCGCGTGCCCGCCTGGAACACGATCGCGCCGGTCGCCTCAGCGTCGGCGATCCCGTCGATCGCGCCGCCCGCCTCGGGTGTGCCCGGATAGCCGTTCGCCGCGAGCACCACCGTCAGCGCCACCGCATCGCGCCACTGTGCCGCGCCATGATCGGCGAGCGTACCGCGCGCGACCGCGAGCAGGATCGGCACCAGGTCGCAATCGAGCCGCGCCATCAGCACCTGGCATTCGGGATCACCGAAGCGCGCATTATATTCGATCAGCTTGGGGCCGTCGGCGGTCAGCATCAGCCCGGCATAGAGCACGCCCGAGAACGACGTCCCCGCCGCCGCCATCGCGGCCACGGTCGGCCGCACGATCTCGTCGAGCGCGCGGCGCTCGAGTTCGGGCGTCAGGACGCGTGCCGGGCTGTACGCACCCATCCCGCCGGTGTTGGGGCCGGTGTCGCCTTCGCCGACGCGCTTGTGGTCCTGCGCCGAACCGAACGGCAGGATCGCTTTGCCATCAGTCAGCACGAACAGGCTGGCTTCCTCGCCCTCGAGGAATTCCTCGATCACTGCTTCACCGCCCGCGTCCGTGAACAGGTCGCGCAGCGCCGCTTCGGCCTCGTCGTGCGTGGTGGCGACCGTCACGCCCTTGCCCGCGGCGAGGCCGTCCGCCTTGACCACCACCGGCACCCCGAAGCGCGCAAGCGCACCGAGCCCGGCGTCGAGCGACGTCACATGCGCGTAGCGCGCGGTCGGGATCTGCGCGCCATCGCACAGCGCCTTGGTGAACGCCTTCGATCCCTCGAGCTGGGCCGCCGCCTTGTCCGGCCCGAACACCGCAAACCCCGCCGCCCGCAACGAATCGCCGAGCCCGTCGACCAGCGGCGCTTCCGGCCCGATCACCACGAGGCCGATCGCGTTGGTCGTGCAAAAGCCAGTGGTCGCCGCATGATCGCGCACGTCGAGCGCCACGAGCGTCGCATGTTCCGCAATCCCCGGGTTGCCCGGCGCGGCAAACAGCGTATCGCACAGCGGAGACTGCGCGAGCTTCCACGCCAGCGCGTGTTCGCGCCCACCCGATCCGATCAGTAGGATATTCATGTCGGACCCTCTTTTTGACGCCGCGGCCCGCCTCCTAGCGGGGGACGGTCCTGCCGACAACGGCCCCGCAGCGGGTGGCCCACCAGGCAATTCGGTGATGAGCGTCGGCGAATTCGCGGGCAAGCTCAAGCGCACGGTCGAAAGCGAGTTCGGCAGCGTGCGGCTGCGTGGCGAAATCTCGGGCTATAAGCGCGTGGCCTCGGGCCATGCGTATCTGAGCCTCAAGGACGACAGCGCGGTGCTCGATGGCGTAATCTGGAAGGGCCAGGTCGCCGCGCTCGGGTTCCAGCCGCAGGATGGCGCGGAGGTGATCGTCTCGGGCCGGATCACGACCTATCCGGGGCGTTCCAAATATCAGATCATCATCGACCGGATGGAACTGGCGGGCGAGGGCGCGCTGATGGCGCTGCTCGAGAAGCTGAAGGCGAAGCTCGCCGCCGAAGGGTTGTTCTCCGCCGACCGCAAGCAATTGCTGCCGTTCATGCCGCGGACGATTGGCGTGGTCACATCGCCGACCGGCGCGGTGATCCGCGATATCCTCCACCGGCTCGAGGATCGCTGCCCGACGCATGTGCTGGTGTGGCCGGTCAAGGTGCAGGGCGCTGGCGCGGCGGAGGAAGTCGCCAAAGCGATCCGCGGGTTCGATGCGATGCCGCCCGAGACGCGCCCCGACCTCGTCATCGTCGCGCGCGGCGGCGGGTCGATCGAGGATCTGTGGGCGTTTAACGAGGAAGTCGTCGTCCGCGCGCTCGCGGCGTGCACCATCCCGACGATCTCCGCGATCGGGCACGAGACCGACACCACGCTCGCCGATTTCGCCGCCGACCGGCGCGCCCCGACGCCGACCGCCGCCGCCGAGATCGCGGTCCCGGTCCTCGAAGACCTGCGCCTGACGATCGCGGGCTATGGCCAGCGCACCGGCAAATGCGCGCGCCGCTATCACGACCGCGGGCGCGAGCAACTGACCGCTTTGGTCCGCGTGCTGCCCAAGCGCGACGCGTTGCTAGGGCCGCAACGCCAGCGCGCGGACGATGTCGGCGCACGGCTCGACCGCGGGCTCGAACGCCGCGTGACGGTGGCGCGCGGGCACCTCGATCGTTCGGCGGGGGCGCTGCGGCTGTCGACGCTCGAACGCCAGCTGGAACGCGCACGCGATCGCACCGCGGCGGCGTGGCGGCTGGTCCAGTCGCTGGGGCCCAACAGCATCCTCGACCGTGGCTATGCGTTCGTCTCGACCAGGGCCGCGGCAGGCGGGGAGGTTGTCGGTTCTGCGGCGGCGGCGCGCACTGCCGGGGCCGTGACGCTCCACTTCCGCGACGGCGAGGTCGACGCCAAGGTTGAGCGCGGCGGCGGCAAGGCCTATGCTGGCAAACCCGGCGACCAGCCGACCCTGTTGTAACCGCTCTTGCCCGAAAGCCCCCAGTCGATGCTCATGTCCAACAGCGATCGCGCGGCACGCCTCCATTTCATGGCAAACGGCTTTCGCGTGCTGAATCCGGGGGATCACGTCGTCTGCGCGGTGTCGGGGTCGCGGATCGCGCTCGACGACCTGCGCTACTGGAGCGTCGCGCGGCAGGAAGCCTATGCGACCGCGGCGCTCGCGACGCAGGCGATGGGCGGCGACGCTGCCGCATAAGCCGACCCCGGGCGCTGGCCCGGTTCGGGGCATTGCGACGGGGCTTCTTGTCGTCCTGCTCGGCGGCTGCGCGGTCGTGCCCTCGGCACCGCAGGGCGACCGCACTCCTCCGGTAGGCGCTCCCACGACGGTGCGCCCGGCGCTGCCGCAGCCAGCCCGCCCCTCGGCAAGCACCGGCTTCGACTATGCAGGCAGCCGGATGCAGGGCGGATTGCTGCTGGGCACCGCACCCGATCACACGCGGCAGTTGCTGTTCAATGGCGTTGCCGTCCCCGTGGCGGCGGACGGTCGCTTCGTCATCGCGTTCGACCGCGATGCCGGGCCGAGCGCCACACTGGCGGCGACGCGCGACGATGGCGTGGTGATCCGCGATACGCTCAGTATCGCGCCACGCGCCTGGGATATCTCCCGGCTGTCGACGCTCCCCAAGATCCCGCTGCCGCAACCCGAGTTCGACGCAGTCCGTCCCACCGAACTCGCGCAGATCGTCGCCGCGCGGCGAATCCAGAGCGATGCGCAGGGGTGGCGGCAGGCGTTTCTCTGGCCGACGACCGGGCGGATCTCGACGCTGTTCGGATCGCAGCGGATCTACCGCAACGGCGAGGCGGGGTCCTATCACTCCGGGCTCGACGTCGCCAAGCCGACCGGGTCGGTGATCGTCGCCCCTGCCGACGGGGTGGTGATCCTCGCGGCGGATCATCCCTTCACGCTCGAGGGGAATCTGCTGATGATCGACCACGGCATGGGGCTGAACAGCGCGTTCCTGCATCTGTCGGCAATCCAGGTGCATGTCGGCGACCATGTCCGGCGTGGCCAGCCGATCGCGCTGTCGGGTGCGACCGGGCGTGCGACGGGGCCGCATCTGCACTGGAGCCTGCGCTGGCGGGATGCCAAGATCGATCCGTTGCTGGTTGCTGGGCCGATGCCTGCGCAATAATAATACGCGACCAATGGGTATGTGATTGGTCTGTTGCACGATTGTAACAGTATACAGTTATTTGGATGTGCCCGTTTACATCATAAGGGGCAGGATACAGTCTCGCCTCATCAGGTCAGGCCGAAAGGCCGGATCTTAACGGTGCGCCAGGGGGGTGCATCAGGGGGAATATCGAACATGAATCCAACGAACAGCATGACTCTGTCTCGTCTGCGTCAGAGCGCGGCGCCGGTGGCGCTCGCCATGGCATTTGCGGCCGCGCCTGTCTGGGCGCAAACCGCCCCGGCGACGACGCCGTCCGAGCAGACCGCACCTGCATCGGTGCAGGCACCGTTGCCGACCAGCCCGGAAACCGCCGCACCCGACCAGGACATCGTCGTCACCGGGTCGCTGTTCCGTCGCACCAATACCGAAACGCCTTCGCCCGTCACCGTCATAACCAGTGAATCGCTGGCACGCGCCGGCATCACCAACATCAACGACGCGATCCGCTCGGTCTCGGCCGATGGCGCCGGCTCGATCTCGACCGGCTTCCAGGGTGGCTTCTCCGCTGGTGGCGCTGCGGTTTCGCTGCGTGGCCTCGGCGTTTCGTCGACGCTGGTGCTGATCGACGGTCTGCGCTCGACCAACTTCCCGCTCAACGACGATGGCCATAACGCCTATGTCGATCTCAACTCGATCCCGTTCAGCGCGGTCGACCGGGTCGAAGTCCTCAAGGACGGCGCTTCGTCGACGTACGGCGCGGATGCGATCGGCGGCGTCGTCAACATCATCATGAAGAAGAACGTCGTCGGCGTCAGCGGGACTGCCGAGGGCGGCGTTTCCGAAAAGGGCGACGGATCGCGCTATCGTGCCAATCTGACCGCCGGTATCGGCGATTACGAACGCCAGGGCTTCAACTTCTACGTCAACGGCGAATATCAGCGCGACAGCGCAATTTCGGTGCAGGACCGCGGCTTTCCGTTCAACACCACCGATCTGAGCTCGATCGGCGGAAGCGATCTTAACACCGCGGATAGCGCGCTGACGACCGCGACGGTCAACGCCGTCGTTCGTCGTACGAACCAGACCAACCTCAACGATCCGTTCACCGGCGGCACTGTCGCAACGGGCCAGTACACCACGCTGAACCTGACCAATTGCGCGGGCGGCACCTACACGGTCGCCGGTGCAGCCGGCGGCGTCGGCTGCAAGCATAACAACACCTACGAATATTCGCAGATCCAGCCGCAGCAGACCCGCTACTCATTCACGGGCCGGTTGAGCCTGCGCGTCAGCGACAATGTCGAAGGCTATATCACCGGCAGCTACTCGCACAGCCAGGTGCTGATCCGTACCGCGGCACCCGCCATCCGTCAGCGCCAGCCTTACGGCGCCGCGCCGACCCAGGCATCGAGCGCACCCGGTATTGTGCTCCCGGTCTATGTCTGCGCAGCGGGCACCAACTGCTCGATCGCAGCGGATCGTCGCCTCAACCCGAACAACCCGTATGCGGCGGCTTATGCGGCTGATCCCGCCAACGGCGCAGCGCGCATCTACTATCTGTTCGGCGACATTCCCGCCTCGACCAACCGTACCAACGAAGTCATCCGCGGGGCCGCTGGCCTGCACGGCAGCTTCGGCGGCGGGTTCGACTGGCGAGTCGATGCGGTCGGCGCGCGCGACAATTTCAACATCGTGTCCAACGGCACGATCAACATCGCGGGCTTGCGCCAGGCGGTGAACACGGGGGCGTACAACTTCGTCAACCCCGAGTTGAACAGCGCTGCAGTCCGCCAGTTGATCTCGCCGACGCTGAGCGTACCGTCCTACACCTCGATGGTGTCGCTCGACGCGTCGGTCAGCAAGTCGCTGTTCGAACTGCCGGGTGGTCCGTTGCAGGTCGCGGTCGGCGGGCAGGTCCGTCGTGAGGTTGCCAACAACAACAGCCTCAACCCGAACCTCGAGAATTACGGCAACACTTCGGCGGCGTTCGGCCAGCATACGGTTTCGGCGGGCTATGTCGAACTGCAGGCACCCGTGCTCGATACGCTCGAAATCAACGCTTCGGGCCGCTACGATCACTATTCGGAAGGGTTCGGACGCTTCTCGCCCAAGATCGGCGCCAAGTTCACGCCGATCAAGCAGATCGCGATCCGCGGAACCTATTCGCAGGGCTTCCGCGCCCCGACCTTCGCCGAGAGCAACCCGCGCAGCAGCTTCGCCGGCTTCGTGTCCTTCAACCCGCCGTGCAACTTCGTCCTGGCGCATGGCGGCACCGGTACGCTTCAGTCGTGCACCGGCGGCGGCAACCCGTACAACAACTCGTACAGCGTTGGCGGCGGCAGCACCGGCAACCCCAATCTGAAGCCCGAGAAGTCGCGCAGCTTCACCGCAGGTACGGTGATCCAGCCGATCCCGCAGGTCAGCTTCACGGTCGATTATTACAACGTCAAGAAGAGCGACGTGATCGTGACCGGCCCGCAGGCATCGACCGCGCGGAACAACTACTTCGCGGGGCTGCCGCTCCCGGCCGGCTACACCGTCTCGGCGGTCGACGCGGTCGACCCGCTGTTCCCGAACGCGCTGCCACGCGTGCTCGTGATCAACGTGCCGTACGTCAACGCGGCCAACATCGCGACCGAGGGTCTCGACTTCGGTGCGCAGGCTTCCATCCCGCTCGGCGGCGGGGCGCGCTTCTCGAGCCGGCTCGATGTCACCGCGATCCTGAAATACAATCAGGACAACGGCGACGGCGTGATCCAAAAGTTCGTCGGGACGCTTGGGCCATATGAGCTGTCGTCGGGTGCAGGCACCCCGCGGATCCGCGGCAACTGGCAGAACACGCTGGAAATGGGCCCGGTCTCGCTGTCGGCGACGACCTATTACGTCTCGCGGATCAAGTCGGTCGCTGCCGACGAAATCGCACCGGACGACAATGGTAACATCGACCTGTCGTGCGCGAACAACCTGTATTCCTCGCCGACCGGTGAGGGGAACAACTTCTGCTACATCCGTCGCTTCATCTACGCGGATCTCAACCTGGCGGCGCAGGTCAACGACAAGTTCACGTTCAGCGTCAACGTGGGCAACTTCACCAACGAGAAGGCACCGATCGCACCGGCATCCTACTCGGGGATCAACTACCTGCCGACCTGGCATTATGCCGGCGTCATCGGGCGGACGTTCCGCGCCGGGGCATCGTTCAAGTTCTGAACGATCCGGCCGGGTTCACCCGGGGATCATGACCTACCAGAGCGAGGCGGAAAGCAATTTCCGCCTCGCTTGCGTTGGGGTGATGCCAGTTTCACGCGGCGTTCCGACGGGACCTGATCGGCCGTACTTCGAACGAATGATTGCCTTCCCGTAACGTTGTTGCAAAATTGCTACATCGCAGCAAAAACACAAAAAGGTCCACGGCGGCCACTTTACAGTAGCCCGATGTAACTGCATCTTTTCCCCAAGCACACAAAAGATGCTGATCGGACGTCATTCTTTTGAATGACGTACATTTCCGCACATTTCGTATGTGACGGTAATAAAGGGGAAACTTTCATGAAGAACAATAGGTTTGCGCGTAAGCTCGGAATCGGATCGGCCTTGTCGGTTATTGCGACTGCGAGTTTTGCTCCTGCTGCAACGGCACAAACGGCCCCGATCGAACCCGGCGTGACTGACGCAGCCGCCGTCGAACCGACGAGTTCGGACATCATCGTCACCGGCACGCTGATCCGCAATCCCAACCTGACGTCCGCATCGCCCGTTTCGGTCATCAGCGATGCCGAAATCACCAAGCGCGCACCGAACACGGTCGAGGAACTCCTCCGCGCGCTTCCCGGCGTTTCGCCGGGCATCGGCAGCCAGGTCAACAACGGTGCGAACGGCACCAACACGGTCGACCTTCGCGGTCTCGGCGTGCAGCGCAACCTGGTGCTGCTCGACGGCGCGCGCGTCGTTCCGGCGCTCGCCAATGGAGCGACCGATCTCAACAACATCCCACTCGCACTCGTCGCACGCGCCGAGGTGCTGACCGGCGGCGCTTCGACGACTTACGGCGCGGACGCGGTGTCGGGTGTCGTCAACTTCATCACCAAGCGCGATTTCACCGGCCTCGAAGTCAACTTCCAGAACAAGATCCTGCAGTCCGGCGACGGCTATTCGTTCCGCGGTGACATCACGGTCGGTTCGAACTTCGCCGACGATCGCGGCAACGCGGTGCTGAGCTTCGGTTATACCAAGATCGACCCGGTCTATCAGACCCAGCCCTTCTCGCTGTTCGGCATCACCAGCACCAACAACGCGAGCGGTGGCGTGGCCTCGGGTTCGTCCTTCACGTCGGTGCCGACGACGATCTCCTTCCCGACGTCCGATCTGCAGGTCTCGCAGTCGGGCGCATCGCTGGTGCCGCAATATCAGGGGTTCAACTTTAACCCGTACAATATTTTCCAGACGCCGATGATCCGCAAGAGCGTCTATGCGGCGACGCATTACGACGTCGCGGACGGGGTCGAATTCTATGCCCGCGGCATGTTCACGCAGAACACGATCGAGCAGATCATCGCTCCGTCGGGCGTGTTCGGGAACGAACTGACGATCCCGGCGAACAACCCGTATCTCAACACGACGATCCGCGACCAGATCTGCACCGCGAACGGGATCGCGCTTGGGGCAACCTGCAACACCAACGCAGCATTGCCGCTCCCCGGCGTCTACCGTCGCCTCGTCGAACTCGGGCCGCGTATCAGCAACTGGGAAAACACGGTCTATGACGTCCGCGCGGGCCTGAAGGTCGACATCGCGAAATCGACCCAGCTCGACATCTCGGGATCGTACGGCCGCGCCGAACAGTCGCTGACGCAGTCGGGCTATGTCATCACGCAGCGCGTGCAGCAGGCGCTCAACGCGACCAACACGACGACCTGCACCGTGACGACCGGCGGTTGCGTACCCGTCAATCTGTTCGGCCAGGCGGGCAGCATCTCGCCGGCGCAGGTCGCCTTCCTGCAGGCGCAGAGCACGGTCCGCATCAACACCGAACTGTACCAGGCGCGCGCGCTGCTGACGGGCGACGTGGGCACCTTCCTGCCGACGTCGGACAAGGCGATCAGCTATGCGATCGGTGCCGAATATCGCAAGTACAAGTATGACCGCATCCCTGACGCCTTTGCGCAGGATCCGTCCGCGCTGGGCGGGGCTGGCGGCGCTATCCTTCCCTTCTCGGGCGGCTACGACGTCAAGGAAGCGTTCGGCGAATTGCTCGTCCCGCTCGTCGCGGACAAGGCGTTCTTCAAGCAGCTGACGCTCGAGGCCGGTGTGCGCTACTCGTCGTATAACATCGATGCGCCGAGCAACCCGAGCTTTGACACCACCACCTACAAGGGTGGCGCGACGTGGGAGCCGGTCGACGGTATCCGCCTGCGCGGTACCTATCAGCGTGCCGTCCGCGCGCCCAACATCGGCGAGCTGTTCGCGCCGACCGTCACCGGGCTGACCTCGCTCGGCACCGATCCGTGCGCCGGCGCGGCGGTCACGAGCAACGCCAATTTGCGGGCGGTGTGTATCGCCCAGGGCGCGCCCGCTGCCTCGATCGGTTCGATCCAGAACCCATCGGCAGGGCAGGCGAACCAAACCGGCGGCGGCAATCCCAACATCCGGCCCGAGAAGGCGGATACGTTCACGGCCGGGCTCGTCATCGTTCCGCGCGGGATCATTCCCAACCTGACGGTGTCGGTCGATTATTACGACATCAAGATCAACGACGCGATCACCTCGGCGCTGCCGAGCGACGTGATGGACGCATGTTTCGCCAACATTACCGCAGCGTCGGCGGCATCGTCCGCGTGCACCATCATCCGGCGCAACCCGGCGAACGGGCGTCTCAGCGGCCCGACCTCGACGACCTTCGGTTTGCCGACGCCGCTGACCAACAACGGGCGCTATGCGACGGACGGGATCGACCTGACGGTCAACTACAACCGCAAGTTCGGGGATCTCGCCCTCGACCTCAACTTCGTCGGCAACTGGACGGATCACCTGCGATTCCAGGCGTCCCCAAGCTCGCCCAACCGCGATTGCGTCGGCTATTACAGCGCGAACTGCGGCCCGAGCCTTGGGCAGATCATGCCGAAGTTCTCGTGGCAGCAGCGCACCACACTGGGTGCGTATGGCGCGACCGCGTCGCTGTTGTGGCGGCACATCAACAAGGTGCGGTACGAGCCGGGCCTGCCCGCGCTCTACTCGGGCGTCATCCGCAACGGCGCTGGCGTCAGCTCGGAGCTCGCGGGCCAGACGCGTAACTTCAACCGCATCCCGGCGTATAACTATCTGGACCTGACGCTGCAGTTCGATGTCGCCAAACAATATCAGCTGACGCTTGGCGTGCAGAACCTGCTCAACGCGCAGCCGCCCGTCGTCGGCGGTCAGGCGGGGACGACCGCCGCCAACAGCGGCAACACCTTCCCGTCGACCTACGATCCGCTGGGTCGTGCGTTCAGCGCGGCGGTGCGGTTCCGGTTCTGACCGATCCCGGGCGGCGCGTCCGCCCGGTTCGTATCTTCGAGAGGCGGCCTTCGGGTCGCCTCTTTTTTTGCGTCAGGCCGATGGCGGGAGCAGCGCGCCCGGCAGCGTCAGCGCGATCCCTGCACCCTCCGCGACCTTGGCGGCCCAGCCGAGCACCATCGCGATTTCCTCGGCATGAAGCGCCGACGCGGACTGCTGGTCCGCCTTGCGCGCCTCGGCGTCGAACGCACCGCCGAACTTGGCATGCTGCCGGAACACCGACTGGACGATCCCGTCGCGCTCATCGTCGGTTGCGGTCATCCCGAACAGCGCGTCGATCGCCGCGAGCGCGGCGTTGGGACGCGCGAGCAGGACTTCGCTGTCGAGGGTGCGTACCCGCTCCGGCCACCGTTGTACAAGTTTCGCGAACAGCGCGTGCTGCGCAAGCCATCCGACCGCGGCAACCTGGAGGTCCGACAGGCGGAAGATGGCCTCCGCGTCGAGCCCCATGTCGACCAGTCCTTCCTTGAGGAAGCTCGCGAGCAACTCGCGCACCCACAACCGCCCCCATAACCGCTTGCTCGCGATCGACCCCAGATAGGGTCCGAGCGGCGCGTATAGCAACACGGCCCCCGCCTCGGGCCGCGCGGCCAGCATCGCGGTGGTGAGGCCGTTGACGATGTTGGACGGCTTGATCACGCATACTTCGCCCGCCGCGAACGGTCGGGCGAGCATCGCGAGACCGTCGCCGAGCACCGCGAGGATCTGCCGCGGATCACCCCCGCGATGCCGCCAGCCGACCAGGTCGTTGAGCAGCATCGGTTCCTTCAGGCTGAACGCCCGCCCCGGCCGGTCGTACGCGTTCGCGAGCAGGGTCGAGCAGCAATAGGCGGAATGGAAGACGAAATTGATCCGCCCCGTCGCCGCCGATCGATCGCACCGACCGCGCGGGATCACGACGGGCGCGCCTGAGGATCCGAGATGTTCGTCGGTCAGGAACGGGACGCGGTGCCGTACATCGCGGGGCGCGGAGACGAACTGGAACGCGTCGATCCCCGGATCGTACCGATGGGCCAGCCATTCGGGGGCAGGGGCGACGGGCGGTTCCGGGATCGACATGCCGCCGATCTTCGCGGACGTCGCGCGCGGGATCAAGCCGCGCTTGTATCGCGAGGCGCTGCGGATCGGGGAAGCCGACGAGAATGCGCGCTTGGTGTTGTTTACCGGCGCGACCCGGTTCGAACATTTGATGCCGCCAGCGCCTCGGTTCCTTGAGCACCTCCCCGGCGAAGGCCGGGGCCCAGTAGAGATGGTAGCCGCAATGGCGCGCAGCGACCGACTCTGTCCGGTGCGCTACTGGGCCCCGGCCTTCGTCGGGGAAGCAACTTTAGCTTGTGAATCGTCGCGTCGGGCGATCCTAATCCGACCGTCTGGCTCGCTAAGGAACGCGTCGTCCCCCGGTCGCTTGCATGGCGCGGGGGACTATGCTTTCACAGGCCATGGTCGATCCTGCCGGTGCCGTTGGAACGTTGCTGCGCGAAGCGGCGGCGCTGCGCCAACGCGGCGACGGCGAGGGCGAGCGCAGGGTCCTCGACCGCGCGATCGCGATCGTCCCGCCGCGGCCCGAGGCATTCAACGCGCGGGGAATGCGTGCGTTGGCGGATCGAGATTTCCCGACCGCCGCAACCAGCTTCGCGCGCGCCGTCGCGCTCGATCCGGGCGAGCCCGCGTTGCGGCTCAATCTCGCAGCGGCCCACCGCGCGGCGGGCGACAACGCGGGCGAACGGCAGGCGCTCCAGTCGGTGCTCGACCTCGATCAGCTGCATTTCCTCGCGCATTTGCGGATGGGCGAATTGCTGCAACGCCAGGGGCTTCTGTCCGAGGCGGCGCCGCACTGGAGCGCGGTGGTCCAGCTTGCGGGCAATGCGACGGACCGGCCCCCCGCGCTGATCGATGCGGAAGCGCGCGCGCGCGCGTTTCTGGAGGCGCATAACGCTGCGTTTGCCGACGCACTGTCGCAGGAGTTCGACAAGGCGGGGCAGGTCGCCACGGCATCGCGGCGGTTCCAGGCGTGCGCGGATACGCTGCTCGGGCGGCGGCGGATCTACACCAACCAGTGTGCGGGCGTGCATTTTCCGTTCCTCCCCGCGGACGAATTCTTCGATCGTGCGCTCTTCCCCTGGTTTGCCGAGCTCGAGGCGGCGACGCCGGCGATCCGCCCGGAGGCGCTCGCGATGCTGGCGGGGGGTGGCGCTGCGATCCGCCCCTATGTCCGGCTCGACAAGGGCACGCCCGATACGCCGTGGAGCAAGCTCGACGATTCGCGCGACTGGAGCGCGTGTTTCCTGTGGGAATATGGCCAGCGCAACGCTGCGGTTTGCGACCTCTGCCCCGAAACCGCCGCAGCGCTCGCGCGGGTGCCGCAGACGCATTTGCCGGGGAAGGCACCGTCCGCCTTCTTCTCGATCCTCAAGGGTGGCGCGGCGATCCCGCCGCACACCGGCGTTACCAACACTCGCGCGATCATCCACCTCCCGCTGGTGGTGCCCGAGGGATGCGGTTTCCGGGTGGGCGGCGAAACGCGCGCGTGGCGCGAAGGCGAGGCGTTCGCGTTCGACGACACGATCGAGCATGAGGCGTGGAATCGCAGCGACCAGGTGCGGATCGTGCTGATCTTCGACGTATGGAATCCGCACCTCACGCAGGGCGAACAGGAGGATCTTGCGCGGTTGTTCGCGGTGACTGACCGGGGGCTGACCGCGCCTAGGGCGTAACGCCGATCCCGTGTCGTTCGAGCAAGGCGATCGCGTCGCCAAGCTGCGCGCGATACCGTTGCCAGCGGTGGAGCGAGCGGCGGTGGATCGGACGGCGCACTTGCCAAGCGCTTGCGGTGCGGACGGCGAGCGGAGCGTTCGGCTCGCCAAGGCATGCTGCGTCCCACGGCAACCCGAGCGCATCCAGGACTGCGGACACTGCCGCATGCGGATCGACCACCAGCGTGTCGTAATCGAGGTCGATGATGTCCGCCCCGTACAACGCCCGCCAATGCGCCATCAGCCGCGCATATTGGACGTAGTAATGCGCCGCCTCGAGCAGATCGCTGCCGTAAACGACGCCGTCGCCAAAGTGCAGGAAATAGGTCGACAGCAGGGTGTCAGCCGCGTTGCGCCGGGTGTGGATGATCCGCGCGTCGGGAAACAGCGTCTTGATCAGCCCGATGTGGAGGAAATTGTCGCAGCGCTTGTCGGTGACCCACCCGTCGCCGGGCAGGTCCGCGAGATAGCGGGCGCGGAGCTGCGCGATCGCATCGGGCGACAGCGCGAGTGCGGCGGCGGGGTAGGGGCGCAGCGCCTGTACGATCGCGGGGATCGTCTCCAGTTCGCCGCCGGGGGTGATCTCGCGGTGCCGCCCGAGGATCGTCTCCGCCAGCGTCGATCCCGATCGGAACATCCCGCAAATGAAGATCGGCGTCTTGGCCGCTACCGGACCCGTCGCAGCGCGTGTCTCGCCGCGCACCGGGTAGCCCGCGATCAGCGCGTCGACGAGCCGCTCCTGTGCAGGCGCGTCGTAGCGGTGTGGCGCGATCGAACGTGCGATCCAGTTGGCCGCCTCGATCGCCTGGAACGCATCGGTCGTCTCCCCCACCGCATCCAGCGCATTGCCCAGCGCGAACAGCAGCTCTGCGCGATCGGTTACGTCGGTCGCCTGCGGAACCACCGCCTTGAGCCGTGCGATCGCCGACCCTGCCGCACCGGTCGCGACATCGATCGCCGCGAGCCGCGCATGGGCGCGGGCATTGTCGGGCGCGCGCGCCAGAACCGCGTCATAAGCCTGACGCGCCGACGCGGGGTCGCCAAGGTCCTCGTGGAGATTGCCGAGGTTGAGCCACGCTGGAAGAAAACCGGGGCTGGCGCGCAACGCCTGTTCGAGCTCTGCCCTGGCCGCGTCGGGGCGAAACAGATGGTCCGACAGGATCGTCGCGCGGTTGAGCAGCGCCTGTTCGGGGTGCGGATCGCCTTCCGCGATCGCGCGGGCATAGGACTGCAACGCCGCGTCGAATTGCCGCATGGCCCGTTGGGCCCAACCGAGGTTGAACCACGCGTCACGCTGATGCGGATCGATCGCGAGGCTTGCTTCGAACGCGGCGATGGCCTGCGCCATGTCGCCCGCGCGGAGATGCGACGCCGCGATGGTCAGTAAGTGCAACGCCTGGCGGTCCTGCGGCATGCCGTCTCTTATCGTGCCGGGCGCATGGACGATATGGGTTTGCGCGGGCCTCAGTTGAGGCGCCGTGCCTTCACGCCGGGCTGCCCGCCGATGATCATCTGGAAACTGCCGAGCGCGGCGCGCTTGATGCGGACCTTGTCGCCCGCGCGCGGGCTGCGGCCGAGGACATTGTCGTCGGTCTGCGCCCAGCGGGCGCCGTCCGCCATTCGCACGGTCCAGCGTCCGGCACCATCGACCTGCGCATCGGTCACGGTCGTGTCGATCGAATCGATCTCGGGCGATCCGCTGAAGATCGACAGGCTCGGAACCCCGATCCCGAACAGCGAGCGCCGCGCCTGCCGTACTTGCTGCGAATCGACCACGACGACGTCGCGTCGCTGCTCCGCCGAATCGAGCACCGCGACCGATGCGTCGAAACACGCCAGCCGCGCCGTCGTGTCCTGGATCTGACGGCACCGCACGACGTCGCTCAGCGCCTTGGATCGCACCTCCTTGCGGGGTTCGGCGGCGGCGATCGCGGTCGGAAGGACGATCGCGGCCACGGCCGAGACGATCGCGATAAGGGTCGGAATGGTCGGATTGTGGCGCAACGGGCGGTCCTCGGTTCGGGGCTCGGTCGCGCGATACGGTGGCGTTCTCGCAGCGGCAAGCGCGCCACATGTCGAGTGTGTCAATTTGGCTACATCCTTGGAACAATATGACGCCAATTGCGTACGTTCATGTTTTTTTACTTTTGGAAGCGTGGCCCCACAGTAAAGAACCGCCGCATCGGCAGCCAGATAATGACTGTCTTTGACATGACGCCGTTCCAAAAGCGGTGCGTACCAAAGGGACCAATCCTACATGCAGAACCGAGTTTTGCGCGACTCCTTGCTCGCGTCCACGATGATCGCCGGTGTGTTCGGCGCGTTCCCCGCGCTCGCGCAGGATGCAGCCGCGCCCGCCGCACCGCAGGAGCAGGCCCCGACCAGCGCCACCCCGGGTGACGACAGCATCGCCGGCACCACGCCCGCTGCGTCGAACACCCCCGGCGCGGACGCAGGCGACATCGTCGTCACGGGCTCGCGCATCTCGAACCCCAACCTGACCTCGGCAAGCCCGATCACGGTCGTCAACGCAGCCGAGATCAAGCTCCAGGGCGCGACCCGCATCGAGGACGTGCTCAACAGCCTGCCGCAGTCGTTTGCGGCGCAGAGCTCGTCGGTGTCGAACGGATCGAACGGGACCGCGACCGCCAACCTGCGCAACCTCGGTGAGTCGCGTACGCTCGTCCTCGTCAACGGCCGTCGCCTGATGCCGGGCAACCCCTCGTCGAGCAGCACCGCACCCGCGGCTGGCGATCTCAACGTCATCCCGCAGGCGCTGATCAAGCGCGTCGACGTCCTCACGGGCGGCGCAGGCTCGGTCTATGGTTCGGACGCGGTTGCCGGCGTCGTCAACTTCGTGCTCGACACCAACTACGAAGGCGTCAGCCTCGATGCATCGGGCGGCATCTACAACCATGACAACCGCAGCCAGCGGTTCCAGGACATCTCGGCACGGGCAGGCTACCCCGCCCGTGACGGCCAGGCGTTCGACGGCACGCAGTTCGACGTCAACCTGAAGATGGGTGCTGGCACCAGCGACGGCCGCGGCCATGTCGTCGGCTACATGGGCTATCGCAAGATCGGCGCGATCCTCCAGGGCGATCGCGACTATTCGTCGTGCGGCCTGAATGCTCCGGCGAGCGGCGCGGAATATGTCTGCGGCGGTTCGGCTACGGCATTCCCGGCGAACTTCACCACGAGCGACGCCGTCTTCAACGGCGCGGCGACCAATCTTCAGCAGCTCTACACGCTGAACGGCGCGGGCGCTCTCGTCCCTGGCCGGACGCTCTACAACGCCAACCCGCTCAACTATTACCAGCGCCCGGACACGCGCTACACGGCCGGCTTCCTCGCGCATTACGACGTGAGCGACAGCTTCAAGCCGTACGCCGAGTTCATGTTCATGGACGATCGCTCGGTTGCACAGATCGCGCCGTCGGGTGACTTCAGCAACACCACGGTGCTGAACAGCAACAACCCGTTCCTGTCGCAGGCACAGCGCGATGTCTTCTTCCGCAACACGAACCTCGTTCGGGACGGAAACGGCAATGTCGTCAACCTGACCAACCCGGATGGGTCGCAGTACCAGCAGGGCATGGTCCAGATCGGGCGTCGTAACGTCGAGGGCGGCGGTCGTCAGGCCGATCTTCGTCACACCGCATACCGCTTCGTTGCGGGCGCCCGTGGCGACATCGCCGATGGCGTTTCGTACGACGTCTATGGCCAGTACGGCACGACGATCTTCAACCAGGTCTATCGCAATGAATTCTCGGTCTCGCGCACCACGCGCGCGCTCGATGCGATCACCGATACGCGCGCCGGTTCGGCAACCCAGGGGCAGACCGTTTGCCGCTCGGTCGTCGACGGTACCGATCCGAACTGCGTCCCGCTCAACATCTTCGGTGCGGGCAACATTTCCGCGGGTGCACTGAACTACGTCCAGACCCCGGGCTTCCAGACGGGCACCACCCAGGAAAAGGTCGTCAGCGGCTCGGTCACGTTCGAAGGCGGCAAGTACGGCTTCCAGTCGCCGTTCTCGACGCAGGGCATCGGCATCAACATCGGCGGCGAGTATCGCGAGGAATCGCTGACGCTCGAAGTCGACAACGGCTTCCTCACCGGCGATCTCGCCGGGCAGGGCGGTGCGACGCTGCCGATCGACGGCTCGTTCAACGTCAAGGAAGTGTTCACCGAAGTCCAGGTTCCGCTGGTCACCGACCGTCGCTTCTTCAAGGAACTGACGATCAACGGCGGCTTCCGCTATTCGGACTACAGCACCTCGGGCGGCGTTTCGTCGTACAAGGGCGAGATCGTCTGGGCACCGGTTTCGGACATCCGCTTCCGTGGCGGTTACAACCGTGCGGTTCGTGCGCCGAACACGCAGGAGCTGTTCGCGCAGCAGTCGGTCCAGCTCGACGGCGCGACCGATCCGTGCGCGGGTCCGGCCGTCAACGGCCTGGTCAACGGCAACAATGCC
Source organism: Sphingomonas sp. FW306-05-A (assembly GCF_058782275.1). NCBI lineage: Bacteria > Pseudomonadati > Pseudomonadota > Alphaproteobacteria > Sphingomonadales > Sphingomonadaceae > Sphingomonas > Sphingomonas sp. FW306-05-A. Next base: position 863,959 of record NZ_JBYSXN010000002.1, on the reverse strand, counting down.
GCAGCCTGCGCCCGTGCGGGCGTTCCGGCCAACCGCTTCGGCCTGATCGCAGCGAACCCGTCGGAGCAGTATAACGGCCTGCTCGGCGGCAACCCGAACCTTCGCCCTGAAAAGGCGGACACGTTCACGGTTGGCGTCCTGCTCCAGCCGAGCTTCCTGCGCGGCTTCAACCTGTCGGTCGACGCCTTCTCGATCAAGCTGCAGGACCGGATCGGCGTCATCGGCGCCGACACGATCATCGCGCAGTGCATCGCGACCGCCGACCCCGCGCTGTGCGGTGCGATCAACCGTGACGCCAACGGCACGCTGTTCCAGGGCAACACCGGCTACATCGTCGACACCAACGTCAATGCAGGCTCGCTCAAGACGCGCGGCATCGACGTCGCTGCTGGCTACACGCTGCGCACGCGTTCGGTCGGGACCTTCGCTTTGTCGTTCAACGGCACCTATGTGGACGAATTCACGTCGAACAAGGTCGGCGCCGAGTTCGATTGCGCAGGCTTCTATGGCGCACAGTGCGGGTACCCGCAGTCCAAGTGGCGGCATTCGGCACGCGTGACCTACACCTCGCCGCAGGGCATCGGTCTGTCGGCACGCTGGCGCTACCTGTCGGCGACCAAGTATGAGCGCACGAGCGGCGATGCCGATCTCGCGGGTTCGTTCTCGCCGCTGGACGCACGCATCCCGGTTCAGAGCTACTTCGATCTGGCAGCAACGGTTCGTGCGGCGGACAAGTTCACGTTCCGCATCGGTGCCAACAACCTGCTCGACCGCCAGCCGCCGATCCTCAGCCAGGCGGCCTCGCCGATCGGCTCGCTCGGCAACGGTAACACCTACCCGGGCATCTTCGACGCCAACGGTCGGTATCTGTTCGTGGGTCTGACGATCGACATGTAAAATATGGCTTCTTAATCGAAGCATCTGGGGGCGGTGGATCATGCGATCCACCGCCCCTTTTTTTTGCCTTGTCTTGCGGGACTCCTCAGCGGCACTTCAAAGAAGCAAATCTATTCTTTGGTATACTCAAGTATCCGATATCCAGCTGTTGGTTAAGGCCGAATCGGACCGAAGTAATATGATGATAATGTTGCTCCAAAGCAAAGGTTAGTAGCAAAGGGTAACACAGCGTTACGACGCTGATACTTGGCCGATCCGGCCCCAAGCGCGTGTGGTGTTGCAATTTTGCTACGGCGTTTCTCAAATCCAACATGGCGTTGCTGCGTCGCGCTTTACAGACACGGTCGGCACGTGATCTTTGGCGCCATCAAGCGGAGACGTCCGCTGGTTTGCTCATCATCACCCAACTCCGGCACCCCGTTTCGGGTGCGCGTTTTGTAAGGAACCAGTCGTGCCCCGGAATTCCTCCCTCATCTCGAAGCCTTGGCTCCTGACGACGTCGGCAGCCCTCTCGCTCGTCGCACTGCCCGCATTTGCACAGGACCAGACCGCCCCGGCAGCTCCTGTCGATGCGCCCGCTGCCGCCCCCGTCCCGCAGACCGCCGAACAGGGCCAGGACATCGTCGTCACCGGCTCGCTGTTCCGCGCGACCGTCACCCCGTCGCCGGTGACGACGCTGTCGACCGAATCGCTCGACCGCCGCGGTATTCCGACGGTGCAGGAAGGCATCCAGCGGCTTTCGTCGAACAACGGCGCGGCACTGACCAACTCGTTCAGCGCGAACGGCGCGTTCGCGGGTGGCGCCTCGGCGGTGTCGCTGCGCGGCCTGTCGAGCAGCTCGACCCTCGTCCTGATCGACGGCCTGCGCGCGGCCTATTACCCGCTCGCCGATGACGCGACGCGCAACTTCGTCGATCTCAACACCATCCCCGACGACGTCGTCGACCGGATCGAAGTCCTGAAGGACGGCGCATCGTCGAGCTACGGCGCGGACGCGATCGGTGGCGTGGTCAACATCATCACCAAGCGCAGCATCCAGGGCGTGTCTGGTCGTGCGGAAGCCGGCATCTCGGAGGGCGGCATCGCACCGAGCCAGCGCCTGACGCTGACCGCGGGTACCGGCAGCTTGGATGAGAAGGGCTATAACGCCTATATCAGCGGCTTCTATTATCGCTCGGGCGGCGTCACCAACAACGATCTGCCCGCGCCGTACAATTCGTCGGACCAGAGCGGGATCGGCGGACCCAACAACATCCTCAGCGGCGACAATTTCGGCGCGACCAATGCGGGTGCCAACATCTACGCGCGGCCGACCGGCGGCACGCAATATTCGCTGCTCAACGGCGGGTGCGTCAACGGCCAGCCGACGACCAACACCGCTGGCGGCGTCGTCCCGTCGGTCGTCTGCTCGCAGGATTCGGTCAACCGCTACGGCGTCGTTGCTCCCACGATCGAGCGGTTCGGCGGCACCGCCAAGTTCACCGCTAAGATCGGTGACAGCTCGGAAGCCTATGCGCAGTTCAACTTCCTCCAGACGCGCAGCAGCTACACCGGCGATCCCTCGGGGATCTACGCGAACGCCCCGGCGGGCATCTACTTTCAGCCGTATTCGACGCGGTCGAATGCCGCGTCCTACGCGCCCGGTTCGGGGGCGTTGACGCTCCCGGTCTATGTCTGCGCCGCGCGCGCGAACTGCAACGCGACCAACGGGACGCTCAACCCCAACAACCCGTATGCCGCAGCAGGCCAGACCGCGGAGATCGTCGGCACGTTGCCCAATTCGGTCACGCGCGACGAAACCCGCTACCGCGTCTATCGTGCGGCCGCCGGGATCAACGGTACGTTCCTGGGCGATTGGGATTATCGCGTCGACTTGACCGCGATGCACACCGACCTGCGTCGCCAGCAGAACGGCTATGTCTACATCCAGCATCTGCTCGATGTGATCGCGGACGGTTCGTACAATTTCGTCAACCCGTCGGCGACCAGTGCGGCGACGATGAACTATCTGACGCCTGAGAACATCACGGACTCGAGCTCGGATCTGTACCAGGCACAGGCGACCGTCAGCAAATCGCTGTTCCAGCTGCCGGGCGGCCCGCTTCAGCTCGGTGCGGGTGCATCGGTCTATTATGAAGGGATCGACTCGCCGAGCGCGAATTCGGACATCAATGGCGCGACGCAGCGGTACTTCACGATCAACGCCTTCGGCACCAGCGGGCACCGTACCGTTACCTCGGCGTTCGGCGAATTGAATGCGCCGATCATCGACCAGCTGTCTGTCAATGCGTCGGGCCGCTACGATCATTATTCGACCGGGCAGGGCGCGTTCTCGCCCAAGGTTGGCGCGAAGTTTTCGCCGATCAAGGAACTGACGATCCGCGGCACCTGGTCGCGCGGCTATCGCATCCCGAGCTTTGCGGAAGCCAATGCGTTGCCGACGACGGGCTATGTCACCAACTCCGCCGGCCTGTTCAACGATACGTATCTTGCGCAATATGGCTGCTCGGTCGCAACGTTCAGCACCGCTTGCCCGACGTACCTGCGCTCGGGAAGCTACGGCGCGACGACGCTCGCCTCGCCCAACCTCAAGCCTGAGCGGTCGCGCAGCTTCACCGGTGGTGTGGTGTTCGAACCGATCCGCAACGTCGCGTTCACGGTCGATTACTTCAACATCAAGAAGACCAATGCGATCACCTCGCTGACGTCTGGCGACGCGCTGAATGCTTATTATTCGGGCGCGGCGATCCCCAACGGCTTCACGATCACCCCGGACGCGCCCGACGCTGCCTTCCCCAATGCGACGCCGCGTGTGCTGTATGTCGCCTCGGCACTGGTCAATGCGAACACGATCCAGTCGTCGGGCATCGATTTCGGCATCAACAGCCGCGTCAACATCGCCGGCGTGACGTGGACCAGCAACCTCGACGCGACGTTGCAGCTCGAACTCAGCACGAGCTTCCCGGACGGCCACAAGGAGACGTATGTCGACACGCTCGGCAACTTCAACCTGACCGCCGGCTCGGGCACGTACCGCTGGCGCGGCAACTGGCAGAACACCTTCCAGAAGGGGCCGATGTCGCTGACGGGGACGGTCAATTACGTGTCGGGCTACGATCTGTCGGCCGAGGACCAGGGCACGGGCTACCGCGATTGCGGCTTGGCACCGTCGCCGGCGTACACCGGTTGCCGCGTGAAGAGCTACATCACGTTCGATCTCAACACGAGCGTGCGGGTTACCGACGGGCTGACCTTCTACGTCAACGCGATCAACCTGTTCGATCGCCTGCCGCCGATCGATCCGGTCACCTATGGCGCGTATCTCTACAACCCGGTCCAGACCGGCGAGGGCATCTATGGCCGTCGCTTCCTGGCAGGGGCGAAGTTCAAGCTGTAAGGCTGGGGTATCGAAAAGGGGGGCGGTTCCTGGACAGGAACCGCCCCCTTTTTTTGTCTGCGTCCCATCCCTGGAAAGGTTGGGGGAGTATGAGGCTGGCGCAGCGTTATACAACGGGCCAACCCACCCCCAACCCCTCCCTTCCAGGGAGGGGAGCCCGTTACGCTGGTCTGCAAGCACTGGCTCGCACTCTCACGGTATTGGTGGACTAATCCGAGGGGTACCGCAGCCTCCTTTCCTCCCTGGAAGGGAGGGGCCGGGGGTGGGTCGGTATGAGGTGGGGGCAGCGCCCAACACCAAGCCGCCCGCCTCAGGCAGGGAAGCCCATCACTCCACCACCAGCTCCAGCTTCCCGTCGCCCTCATCGACCCGTACCGTCGCGCCATCCTTGACGCTCCCGCGCAGGATCAGGTCAGCGAGCGGATCCTGCAGATAGCGTTGCACCGCACGCTTCAGCGGCCGCGCGCCGTACACCGGATCATAACCGACCCGCCCGAGCCACAGCCGCGCCGCATCGGTCAGGTCGAGCGTCACCTTGCGTTCGCCCAGCAACGTCGCGATCCGCTTGACCTGGATGTCGACGATCGGCGCCATTTCCGCCTGGCCGAGCCGGTGGAACAGCACGATCTCGTCGAGCCGGTTGAGGAACTCGGGCCGGAAATGCCCGCGGACGATCTCCATCACCTGCGGTTCGACGCTCGCGACATCCTCGCCTTCGCCCAGCGTCGTCAGCACCTGGCTGCCAAGGTTCGAGGTCAGCACGATGATCGTGTTGGTGAAGTCGACCGTGCGACCCTGGCCGTCGGTCAGCCGCCCGTCGTCGAGCACTTGCAACAGGATGTTGAAGACGTCGCCATGCGCCTTCTCGACCTCGTCGAACAGCACGACCTGATACGGCCGCCGCCGCACCGCCTCGGTCAGCACGCCGCCTTCCTCGTAACCGACGTAGCCCGGAGGCGCGCCGATCAGCCGGGCGACCGCATGCTTTTCCATGAACTCGCTCATGTCGATGCGGACCATCGCGGTTGGATCATCGAACAGGAATTCCGCGAGTGCCTTGGTCAGCTCGGTCTTGCCGACGCCCGTCGGCCCGAGGAACAGGAACGACCCCAGCGGCCGGTTGGGATCCTGCAATCCCGCACGCGCACGCCGCACCGCAGTCGACACCGCGCGGATCGCGTTCTGCTGGCCGATCACGCGCTTGCCGATCGTCGCCTCCATCTGGAGCAACTTGTCGCGCTCGCCCTCGAGCATTCGCTCGACCGGAATCCCGGTCCAACGCGCGACGACGCCCGCGATATCCTCGCCCGTCACTTCCTCGCGCAGCATCGCGCCCTTGGTCGCACCCGCCGCGGCATCCAACTGGCGCTGAAGGTCGGGGATGCGCCCGTAGGACAGCTCGCCCGCCTTCGCCAGATCACCCGCACGCTGCGCCTGCTCGAGTTCGAGCCGCGCGGCATCGATCTGCTCCTTGAGCTTTGCCTCGGCGGAGATCTTGTCCTTCTCGCCCTGCCAGCGCGTCGTCAGCTCGCTCGACTGCTGCTCGAGATTGGCGAGTTCGCCGTCGAGCTTGACCAGCCGGTCCTGTGACGCCGCGTCGCTCTCGCGCTTCAACGCCTCACGCTCGATCTTGAGCTGGATGATCCGCCGGTCGAGGATCTCGATTTCCTCGGGCTTGCTCTCGACCTCCATGCGGATGCGCGACGCGGCCTCGTCCATCAGGTCGATCGCCTTGTCGGGGAGGAAGCGGTCGGTGATGTAGCGGTTGGACAAGGTCGCCGCCGCGACGATTGCCGCATCGGTGATCCGCACGCCGTGGTGGAGCTCGTACTTCTCCTTCAGTCCGCGCAGAATCGAGATCGTGTCGGGCACCGTCGGCTCCCCCACGAACACCGGCTGGAAGCGGCGCTGGAGCGCTGCGTCCTTCTCGACATATTTGCGATATTCATCGAGCGTGGTCGCGCCGACGCAATGCAGCTCACCACGCGCGAGCGCCGGTTTCAGCAGGTTACCCGCATCCATCGCGCCCTCGGATTTGCCCGCGCCGATCAGCTGGTGCATCTCGTCGATGAACAGGACGATGTCGCCCTCGGCGGCCTTCACCTCGTCGAGCACGCCCTTCAACCGCTCCTCGAACTCGCCGCGATATTTGGCACCCGCGATCAGCGAGCCCATGTCGAGCGACATCAGCTTGCGGTCCTTGAGCGTATCCGGGACATCGCCATTCGCGATGCGCAACGCGAGCCCCTCGGCGATCGCGGTCTTGCCGACGCCGGGTTCGCCGATCAGCACCGGGTTGTTCTTGGTGCGGCGCGCGAGGATCTGGATCGTGCGGCGGATTTCCTCGTCGCGACCGATCACGGGGTCGAGCTTGCCGTCGCGCGCCGCCTGCGTCAGGTCGCGCGCAAACTTTTTGAGCGCGTCGAACTTGTCCTCGGCCCCCGCGCTGTCCGCGACGCGACCGTTGCGCACCTTCTCGATCGCCGCATTGAGCGCCTCGGGCGTGACGCCCGCGGTCTTGAGCGCCTTGCCCGCAGCCGTATTGAGCGACAAGGCGAGCGCGACGAGCAGCCGCTCGACGGTCACGAAGCTGTCGCCCGACTTGGTCGCGATCTGCTCGGCCTGGTCGAGCACGCGCACCGCGTCATTGTCGAGCCCCGGCGTCTGTTGCGCGCCGCTCCCCGATACCGCCGGGATCTTCGCCAGCAGCAGATCGGTCTCGCTCGCAGCGCGCTTCGGATCGCCGCCCGCCGCGCTGATCAGCCCGGACGCCATGCCCTGCTCATCCTCAAGCAGCGCTTTCAGGATATGCTCGGGCGCGATCCGCTGATGGCTCATGCGGATCGCGACGGTCTGGGCCGACTGCAGGAAACCCTTGGCGCGATCGGTAAATTTCTCGATGTTCATTCACCACCCTCACAGTTGCTTTCGCGCCGATATGGTGTTGCAAATATACAACACAAGTCGTGAGACTACGGATTGCGTGACAAATACGCCCCGTAGGCCAAGATAGCGATGGCACTGGCCAAGACCAGAGCCACAGGGGGAATGGATGCTGCGAACACTCGGGCTTGGGCTCGCCGGGCTGCTGGTCGTCACTGCCGCTGGCCTTGCACTGTGGGAGCCGATCGCGTCGACCAGCGCGACCCCGCCGCCCGCGCACCGCTACGACAGCGTCATCGCGCGCGACCGTTTCGGCGTACCCCACATCTTCGGCAAGACCGATCCTGACGTCGCGTATGGCGTCGCCTATGCGCATGCCGAGGACGATTTCGCGACGCTGCAGGAAGCGGTGGCGATGGCGCGCGGACGGCTCGGTGCGATGACCGGGGCGGACGGGGCAAAGGTCGATTACACGCTCGCGCTGCTCGGCGCGCGCGAGACCGCGCATTGCGATTATCGCAAGCAACCCGCCGATGTCCGCGCGTTGCTCGATGCCTATGCGACCGGGCTCAACGTCTTTGCGCGACGGCATCCGGGGGAGGTGCGACTGGCGCGGCTGTTCCCGGTCAACGGCGAGGACATCGCGACCGGCTTCGTCCTGCGCACGCCCTTCTTCTTCGGGCTGGACGCCGTGCTGGGCGCACTGTCCGGCGACCGGCCGCTTCCGCGCGAAAGCGCTGGCGCGACCCCCGATGCGCCCGATCCTGCCACGCTGCCGGCAACCGGCGAGCGGATGCCCAACGGCTCCAACGCGTTCGTCGTTGCGCCTGGGCGATCGACCGACGGCGCAACCCGCGTTCTCTCCAATGCGCACCAGCCGTGGAAGGGGCCGGTCGCGTGGTATGAGCTGTCGGTGCAATCGGGGACCGGCTGGCATTTCTCGGGCGCGACCTTCCCTGGCGTGCCGTTCCCGGTGATGGGGCATAACGAGCATCTCGGCTGGACCAACACGGTCAACCGCCCCGACCTGACCGATGTCTACAAACTCGTCACCGATGCCGACCACACCCGCTATCGCTTCGACGGCGCGTGGCGGCCGCTTGAGGCGCAGCGCGTATGGCTCGGCGTGCGGTTCGGTCCGTTCGTGCTGCCGATCCCCAAGATGGTTTACCGCGCGGTGCAGGGGCCGGTGATCGTCAACAAGAGCGGTGCCTTTGCGATCCGCTATGCGGGTGCGGACCAGCTCCGCATGATCGAGGAATATTACCGCCTGACGCGCGCGCGCAATTTCGGCGAATGGCAGCAGGCGCTCGCGATCCAGGGCGTTCCAGCGACCAACTTCCTCTATGGCGATGCGCGCGGGACCATTGCCTATGTCTATAACGCGAGCTTCCCCAACCGGCGGCCGGGCTATGATTACCAGCATCTGCTGCCCGGCGACACGTCGCGCGCGCTGATGCCGGGGACGGTGCCATTCGCGCAGGTGCCGCGCAACGTGAACCCCGCGTCGAGATTCCTCATCAACGCCAACAACACGCCGTATCAGGCGGCGGGGCAGGGGTCCGAGCTTCGCCCGCAGGATTACAGCCCGCTGCTCGGGATCGAAACCGACACCACCAACCGCGGCACCCGCGCGCTCGAGCTGATGGGCCAGACCCCGCGGATCGGCGAGGCGGAGCTGTTGCGGATCAAGTTCGACACCGGGATCAGCCGCTACAGCTGGGCTGCGCGGTGGTATCGCGACATCGCACGGGTCGACCCGCGCGGCGATCCGCAACTCCGCGCCGCGCTCGGCGTGCTGCAACGCTGGAACCGCAACTTCGACGGGCAGCACAGCGGGCAGGCACTCGCCGCGATCCTGCTGCGGACCGGGCAGAAATGGCATTACCAGCGCCGCCCCGAACTCGATCCGCGCGATGCGCTGGCGAAGGCGGCGGCGTATCTCCAGACGCATTTTGGCACGCTCGATCCCCCGCTCGGCACGGTGTTGCGGCTGCGGCATGGCAAAGTCGACCTACCGCTCGACGGCGCACCCGACGTGCTGCGCGCGGCGTCGACGTGGACCGAAGCCCCCGATGGCCGGCTCGTCGTCAATCACGGGGACAGCTTCATCATGCTGATGACGTGGGACCGGGCGGGTCGGGTGGAATCCCGCTCGATCCAGCCGTTCGGTGCTGCGACGACACGACCGGAGTCACCACATTATGCGGACCAGGCGCCGTTGTTCGCGGCGCATCGGCTGAAGCCGGTGTTGTTCTGGCGAGATGACCTGCGGCGTAGCGTAGAGCGGGTGTATCGGCCCTGAACCTCGTGTCGACGGTGGAAACCCCGCGTTCGCAAGCATGCGTTTACCATCTATGATGGTCGGTTGAGTAATCATGTGTCTGTACGAAAACGAGCCGCAGGCGGGTTGGTGTGCGCCTGGGATATAAAGGCGTATTGTCCATGATTTCCAGCGAGATCCCCGATTGGGAGCGCGAGCGTCGGACCGGATGGGTGCCGTCCAAGTCGTTGCTGGCGTCGATCCGTGCGTATCAGCGGGCCCGTGGCACGCCTGGGCTGATCCCGGCGGTGCAGAAACGGGTCGCGATCCTGCGCCACCGCTTCTGGACGATGATGACGGGGGCAGACATCCCGCTCAACGCCCGGCTGGGCGGCGGATTGCTGCTGCCGCACCCCAATGGCATCGTCATCCATCCCGATGCGGAGATCGGCCCGAATTGCCTGATCTTCCAGCAAGTCACGATCGGCGCGGCAAAGGGCGGCGTGCCGACGATCGGTGGCCAGGTCGATATCGGTGCCGGCGCAAAGATCATCGGCGCGGTGACGATCGGCGCGCATGCCTTGATCGGCGCGAATGCGGTAGTCATCACCGACGTACCCAAGGGCGCGACCGCGGTCGGCAATCCGGCGCGGATTTCGTTTCCCAAGGTCACCGTATCGCTGGTCGAGACGAATGACGCCTCGGCCGAGGTGCGGAATGACATGCCTGCAATCGGCCGCTTCGCGCTGGACTGATCCGTTCGGCGATCAGGCATCGCCGATGCCGACCCTGCGCAAGGCCGATTGCAACGCCAAACCCCATTGCTATACCCGGATAGCACAGTGGTCTGCCCAGACCGTTTATTCCGGGGAACACACCAGCATGACCGTCAAGCTTATCGCGCTCTCCGGCGTTGCGGTGGCGACGTTCGCCACGCCCGCTTTCGCGCAGACCGCTCTTCCCAAGCCCGCCCCGGTCGCGGATCTCGTCCGCCAGGTCGACATTCCCTATAGCGAGTTCCGCCTCCCCAACGGCCTGCGCGTCATCGTCAACACCGACCGCAAGGCGCCGGTCGTGGCGGTCAGTGTCTGGTACAACGTCGGCTCCAAGTTCGAGCCAAAGGGCAAGACCGGCTTCGCGCATCTGTTCGAACATCTCATGTTCAACGGCAGTGAAAATGCGCCGGGCGATTATTTCGATTACACCAAGGCGATCGGCGCGACCGACCTCAACGGCACGACCTATTTCGATCGCACCAACTATTTCGAGACCGTCCCCGCCGCCGCGCTCGAGCGCACGCTGTTTCTGGAGAGCGACCGCATGGGCTATCTGCTCGGCGCGCTGACCCCCGCAGTGGTCGATGAGCAGCGCGGCGTCGTCCAGAACGAGAAACGGCAGGGCGACAATCAGCCCTACGGTCTGGTCGAGTATAAGCAGGTCGAGACGCTGTTCCCCGCGTCGCATCCCTATGGCCATTCGACGATTGGCTCGATGGCCGATCTCGACTCCGCCAGCGTCGAGGACGTCAAGAATTGGTTCCGCGGGCATTATGGCCCCAACAATGCGGTGCTGGTGCTGTCGGGCGATGTCGACGCGGCGCAAGCGAAGACGCTCGTCACCAAATATTTCGGTGCGATCCCGCGGGGCCCGCAGAGCGTTGCGCCCGCCGCACCCGTGCCGACGCTCCCGGTCGCCAAGTTCGAGACGATGAAGGATCGCGTCGCCAACACGCGGATCCACCGGATGTGGGCGGTGCCGGGGTTGAACGATACCGACTCGGTCGCGCTCGATGTCGCGGCGGGGGCGCTCGGTGGTCTGTCGAGCAGCCGGCTCGACAATGCGCTGGTCCGCAAGGAAAAGCTCGCGGTCTCGGTGTCGGCGAGCAATGAGTCCTTCTCGCAGGTCGGCATGTTCACGATCAGCGCGGACGTCCGCCCCGGTGTCGATCCCGCGCTGGTCGCCAAGCGGCTCGACGAGATCATCGCCGAGTTCATCGCCAACGGCCCGACTGCGGACGAAGTCCAGCGGGTCGCGACACGCGACGCCGCGCGCACGATTGCCGGGCTTGAGTCGACCGGCGGCTTCGGCGGCAAGGCAGTCGCGCTCGCGCAGGGCGCGCTCTATTCGGACGATCCTGGCTTTTACAAGAAGCAGCTTGCCACGCTCGCCGCGGAAACGCCCGCAAAGGTCAAGGCGGCTACCGCCAAGTGGCTGTCGCGCCCGGTGTACGGCCTCACGGTCGTTCCCGGTGCGCGCGATGCCTATGTCGAATCGACCCCGCCCGCCAAGGTCGTCACCGCGCCCGAACCCGTGGTCAAGGGCACGCGCGGCGGCCTGCCCGCGGTCGGCACGCTCGGCGAGCTGGTCTACCCGAAGATCGAGCGCGCCAAGCTGCGCAACGGGATCGAGCTGGTCTATGCCTATCGCAACGCTGTGCCGATCACCCAGGCGGTGATGAGCTTCGATGCAGGCGTCGCGGCGGACGTGCCGGGCAAGCTCGGCACGCAGCAACTGACGCTCGCGATGATGAGCGAAGGCACGACCACGCGCGACTCGATCGCGCTGGCCGAGGCGAAGGAACGGCTGGGCGCGAATGTTTCCGCCGGGTCGAGCGCGGATCGCACCTTCCTCTCGATGTTCACGCCAAGTGCGAACCTCGCCGCCTCGACCGAGCTGTTCGCCGACATCGTCCGCAACCCGAAGTTCGACCCCGCCGAAGTCGCGCGGCTCAAGAACCAGCAACTGTCGCGGATCGCCGCCGAGTTCACCAGCCCGAACGGGCTGGCGACGCGGATCTATCCCAAATTGGTCTACGGCGCGGGCTCGCCCTACGCCAAGGCGATCGGGAGCGGGGACGCCAAAGCGGTCGCGACGCTCGGACGCGACGATCTGATCGCGTTCCAGCGCCGCTGGATCCGCCCCGATACCGCAAAGATCTTCGTCGTCAGCGACCGTCCGCTCGCCGAGATCACCGCGGCGCTCGACGCGCGCTTCGGCGACTGGACCCCGACCGGCCCACGCGGGACCAAGGACTTCACCGCCGCCGCCACCCCCGCGACCCCGCGGATCGTGCTGGTCGATCGGCCCGATTCGCCCCAGTCGCTGATCGTCGGCGCGGCCCCGACCGCGCTGGTCGGGACGGATGATCTGCTGGGTGTCACCACCGCGAACGATACGCTTGGCGGCGACTTCACGTCGCGGATCAACATGGATCTGCGCGAGGACAAGCACTGGTCCTACGGCGTCAACGGCGGCTTCCGGCGCGCGGAGTATCAAACACCGTATGTCCTGTCGGCCCCCGTCCAGGCGGACCGCACCGGGGATTCGATCAAGGCGCTGCAGGGCGACATCAAGGCGTTCCTCACCACCAAGGGGATCACTCCCGCCGAGTTCGACCGGACGATCACCGACTCCGTCCGCTCGCTTCCGGGCAATTTCGAGACATCGGGCGCGGTGCTGGGGGCGATGCAGTCGAACGAGCTCTATCGCCGCCCGGACGACTATTTCGCGACCCTCCCGCAAAAATATCGCGCGATGACCGCAGCCGAGCTTGACGCTGCGGCACGCAAGGCGCTCGACCCGTCGAAGTTCGTCTGGGTCGTGGTGGGCGACGCAAGCAAGGTCCGCGGCCAGCTTGACAGCATCGGGCTACCGGTCGAGGTGGTCCCCGCGGCGTCCGTAGCGGACGTGCGTTGAGCTGATTCAGGAGAGATACGATGGCTGCTGTCGATGGAAGCTGGGATACGATCGTCAAGTCGCCGCTGGGCGACCAGAAGGCAGTGCTGACCGTCAAGACCGACGGCAACAGCTGGACCGGAAGCCAGGTCGGCGCGATGGGCGCGGTCGACATCAAGGACGGCACGGTCGAGGGCGACACGATCAAGTGGACGATGTCGATCACCGTCCCGATGCCGATGAGCCTCGATTGCAGTGCGACCGCCGAAGGCGACACGCTGACGGGTTCGGTCGGCGCAGGCGCGTTCGGCAGCTTCCCGATGACGGGCACGCGCCAGGCGTAACGCCTGTACGGTTGCGCTGAAAGACGGCCTGCGTTCCCCCCGAGCGCGGGCCGTTTTTCATTAGCCTTCTTCTCCCTCTCCCCTTCAGGGGAGAGGGGCAGTATCATAGCGCAGCGCTGCTGGACTGCCCCTCTCCCCGGCCCTCTCCCCGCAAGCGGGGAGAGGGAGAAGAATCACCGCCCCAATCGCGTCACATGCCCCATCTTGCGCCCCGGCCGCGTTTCCTTGCCGTACAGGTGCAGGTGCGCCCCCGGCTCCGCGAGGATCTCCGCCCAGCGGTCGGCGGCATGCCCGATCAGATTCTCCATCGCCACACTCGGCGCAGTCAGCGCGGTATCCCCCAGCGGCAGCCCGCAGATCGCGCGGATGTGGTTCTCGAACTGCGAACACACCGCGCCCTCGATCGTCCAATGTCCCGAATTGTGGACCCGCGGCGCCATTTCGTTGAACACCGGGCCATCCGGCGAGGCGAAGAACTCGCACGCGAGCACGCCGACATAGTCGAGCCGGTCCGCGATCCGCCCCGCCAGCGCCGCCGCCTCGCCCCATTGCGAGGCGATCTCCGGTGGCGCAGGCAATGTCGAGCGCGCCAGGATGCCGTCGACATGCTCGTTCCACGGCGGCGGATAGCTGACCATCTGCCCGTCGGCGCGGCGCACCAGCAGGATCGAGAATTCGTGGCTGAACGTCACGAACCCTTCGAGCACCGCGGGCCGTCCGCCGATCGCGTCCCACGCGTCGGCAACCGCGTCAGGACTGGTGATCCGCACCTGACCCTTGCCGTCATAGCCCATGCGCAGCGTCTTGAGGATCGCGGGGCAACCGATCTCTGCGACCGCGGCTTCCAGCTCGGCGAGCGTCTCGACCTTGGCCCAGGGCGCAGTGCGGCCGCCGATCTCGCCGACGAACGCCTTTTCCGCGGCACGATCCTGCGCGATGCCGAGCGCGGCGGGCGCAGGGTGGACCGGCACCTTCGCCGCGAGATAGCGCACCGGATCGAGCGCGATATTCTCGAATTCATAGGTCACGACATCCGCCGCGGCGGCGAATTCATCGAGCACGATCCGGCTGTGATAATCCGCGCGCGTAAAGCTCGACGCGGTCTGTGCGGCGACCGCTTCCTCGTCGGGCGCGAGGATGCGGACGTGATAGCCAAGCTGCGCCGCGGCCACCGCGAGCATCCGCCCGAGCTGCCCGCCGCCGAGGATGCCGATGGTCGATCCGGGGGGGAGGGGGGTCATGCGCGTGAGTCCGTCGGGTGAGGGGGGGGCATAGTAGCGGGTCTCCCCGCCCTGCAAGGGAGGGGCCGGGGGTGGGTGGGTCCGTTGTTCGGCCGGACGCCTGCCCTAGGCCGACCCACCCCCAACCCCTCCCTTTCAGGGAGGGGAGGAGCGAGGGATCGCCCGTCGTGCTTCATGCAGGGTCGGTCGCCACGCCATCGGTCTGCGCCGCGCGCCACGCCTGCAATCGGGCGCTCAAATCCGCGTCCGACAGCGCCAGGATCGCCGCTGCGAGCAATGCCGCGTTCTTCGCGCCCGCCTTGCCGATCGCGAGCGTGCCCACAGGGATTCCCGCGGGCATCTGGACGATCGAGTAGAGGCTGTCGACGCCCTTGAGCGCCTTGCTCTCGACCGGCACGCCGAGCACCGGCAGATGCGTCAGCGCCGCCGCCATGCCCGGAAGATGCGCCGCACCGCCTGCGCCCGCAATGATGATCTTGATCCCGCGGCCTGCCGCACTGTCGGCATAATCGTACAGCCGCTTGGGGGTACGATGTGCCGAGACGACCTTGGCCTCGTGCGAAATGCCCAGTTCCTCAAGGAGATCCGCCGCGTGGTGCATCGTCTCCCAATCGGAGGTGCTGCCCATGATGATGCCGACCGAGGGTTCCATCGCCCGGAGGTAGCGGCGGCCTGCGCGAAGAGCAACCGTCCGTATCGTCCGTCAGCGAATGGCGCGAGGGAACCACTCGCGGTCACGCGAGTTACGCCATTACTCAGCCGATACGTGTTTAGTAGCGGCGTCCGTCAAAGCCTCCGGTCGAATGTATCGCCGGTCCTCTCACCCGTTGGGAGTGTATGGCGCGTATTGACGGCGCGAGGCTCTGCCGCGTCGTTGGCGAGTTTGTACCGAATACATTCCGCGTAACACGTCGTGACGGCTGCCTCCCCCCCGGGCATCCACCATCGGCGGGTAATAGTAGCGTTGGCGTAATGCTGCTGGTGGATTTGGGCTTCGTGCCCGGACGACAGAATGTGTTCCACAGTAAAGCGTACCGAGTATCGCGTACCGCCGTCACCCAGCCTCGTGCCAGGGTGACGGCCCCCGCCTCAGCGTTCGTTCAGATAATAGCGGTCGGTTGCGTTCAGCGCATCGTCGAGCTCGTAGACGATCGGCTGGCCGGTCGGGATCTCGAGCGTGGTGATCTCGTCGTCGGGAATATTCGACAGATGCTTGACCAAAGCGCGCAGCGAGTTGCCGTGCGCAGAGATCAGCACGCGCTGCCCATCCTTCAACGCCGGCACGATCCGCGACTCCCAATACGGCAGCACGCGCGCGATCGTATCTTTCAGGCTTTCGGTCGCGGGGATTTCGATCCCCGCGTAGCGCCGGTCCTGCGTCATGTCATAGGCGCTGCCTGCCTCCATCGGGGGCGGCGGCACGTCGAAGCTGCGCCGCCAGATATGGACCTGCGCCTCGCCGTGCTTCTCCGCGGTCTCCGCCTTGTTGAGCCCGGTCAGCCCACCATAATGCCGCTCGTTAAGCCGCCAGTCCTTCTCCACCGGCAGCCACAGCCGGTGCATTTCCTCGAGCGCGAGGTTGAGCGTCTTGATCGCGCGGGTCTGGAGCGAGGTGAAGCACTGGTCGAAATCCAGCCCCTTCTCCGCCATCAATCGCCCTGCTGCGCGCGCTTCCTCGATCCCCTTTTCGGTGACGTCGACGTCCCACCAGCCGGTGAAACGATTCTCGAGGTTCCAGCTGGACTGGCCGTGGCGGATCAGGACGAGCGTTGGCATGTGCGATGGTCTCCTTCCCCGACGGACGGCCGGGGACCCAGTTGCGCGCCGGGGTATCGTCTGGGGCGGGCGCGATCAACCTCGGGGTTGGGGGTGCGGACGGTTTCGGTGTGTGCAAACGTCGCCTTCGGCGGGTCTGGAGCAACGACCCTCGCATCGAAAGGACTCGATTTCGGACGCGATCGGGCGCTTGATGTCAATCCGAAGGCTTTGGCTGAAGGAAGGGCTTCAAATGATGCGGTGGTGGCTTTTCGTCGTCGGCATGGTCGCCACCCTCCCGGCCCACGCGCAACTGACCGCGCCGGTGAAGAACGGTGACCTGACCATCACGGTCACGGGCACCCGTATCCCCAAGACCAAGGTCGAGATGAGCAACTGGCGCATGGCGGAAACGCCGCACGTCGTCGTGTTCAGCGAAAACGACGAGAAGGATTTGCGCCGTACCGCGCACAATCTCGAAAAGCTCCACTTCCTGCTCTCGGCGCTGACCGGACGGGTGGACGCGCCGGACGAGACGATCAAGCTCGCCGTCACGATGATTGGCGATGTGGCGACGTTCGAGCAGCTTCGGTTGACCGACCTCCGCTGGCAATATGGGCCGTTTCCGAAGGCTTTCGCAAAGACCGTCTATTACGATCCGCGCGAAGAAGGGTCGGTGCTTGCAACCACCGGGACCGGGGTAAATGTCGTTCTCCGGCCATCGGACGGCCGTCCAACGAACCGCAATTGCTTTCGCGATGACGGCGGTTATCCCATGGATCAATTCGTCGTATTCAGCTTCACAGGTGGTAGCATCGTTCCCGGTGACGTCTCCAGGCTCGATCCGACAACAGCAGACATCGCCCCTCAGCTTACGAAGAACGAGATTGCCTTCTGCCAGACCGCCGACTCCCGGCTCTACGCTGGCTTCGCGCAGAATTACCTGATGACCTATTCCCCCGCGGCATACCCGCGCTGGTTTCTGCAGGGCTTTGGGGAAATATTCGCCACGATGGTCGCTAGCGACGACCATGTGGAATACGGCCAGCTCCCGCCCGGTTTCTTCAAAGTCATGGAGCATTATGGCGATTATCCGGTAACGGACATCCTGAGCGGCCGCTATCTCTCGGGCGAGGGCCGGGCCTGGACCCCCTATCACGCGTGGCGGCTGGTCCATCTCCTGTATTTTTCGGACACGTTGAAGCCGCGTTTGCGGACCTATCTCGACGCCGTGGCGAACGGGGCCTACCCGAAAAGCGCCGCGAGCGCATTGGGCAGTCCGGCCGAGCTTCAGCGCGCCGTCAACGCCTACCGGGGCCGCGCGGTGCAGGCCGAGCGCATGACCTTTCCTGTCGCGCGCACCCCGGCCCCGACCGTCCGCCGTCTGACGCGGGCGGAGGCGGGTCTGATCCGGGGCCGGCTCGAGCTTGGCGCGCGGATCGACGTCCCTGCCGAGGAAGGCCGCGACCGTTCGACGGCGCTTGCCCGGCGCGCGGCATGGCTCGCGCGGCTGCGCGGCAACGCGAGCCGCTTCCCCGACCTGATCGAAAACCAGCTGCTGTTGGCCGAGGCCGAATGTCGCAGCGGCAATCCGCAAGACTGTCTTGCCGCCGCTGATCGGGTGATGGCACAGGCCCCGACGGACACGCGCGCGCTCGTGTGGAAGGGCACGGCGCTTGCCGCATTGGCTGGGCGCGCGCCCATCGTCGAGCGTCAGCCTCGGCTAAAGCAAGCCAGAGGGTTCATCGCCAAAGCCAACCGCGCGGATCCGGAAGGCATCCTTCCGCTCATCGCTTATTACAACAGCTTTGCCGTTGCCGGTACGGAAGCCTCGGACCTCGCCGTAGGAGGGCTCTACAAAGTCGTTCAGTCCTCCCCCGCCGCGCCCGGTCCACGGCTGAAGCTCGGGCAAGAACTGATCGGGCGCGATTTCAAGGATGATGCTCGCAGCACGCTGTTGCCGGTCGCTTATGGTCCGTTCGCAACGCCTGAACAGCCGACGGCAGCCGCCTTGCTGCCGCAAACTGTGCTACGCGGTAACTAAAACTAGCTACTATACAGACTGCGCTTCCAAGTGAATGTCGCCATCAGCGAGTCTGCAACGAGGGTATACCATTAAGGACTCGATTTTTGGCCCAATCGGGCGCTTAATGTTGCCTTGAAGGCCTTTGCGGAACGTGGAGCTTCACAGGATGCGGTGGTGGCTTGTCATCGTCGGTATGATCTTTAGCCTCCCGGCGCAGGCGCAACTGACTGCGCCGGTGAAGAATGGGGATCTGACCATCACGGTCACGGGTACCCGAATTCCCAAGACCAAAGTTGAGATGAGCAACTGGCGCATGGCGGAAACGCCGCACGTCGTGGTGTTCAGCCAGGACGACGAGAAGGCTTTGCGGGATACCGCGCACAACCTCGAGAAGCTGCACTTCCTGCTGTCGGCCCTGACCGGGCGGGTGGACAAGCCCGACGAAACGATCAAGATCGCGGTGACGATGATTGGGGCTGCCGCAGAGTTCGAGCAGCTTCGGCTGACCGACCTGCGCTGGCAATATGGCCCCTTTCCGACGCCTTTCTCCAAAACCATTTACTACGACCCCCGGGAGGAGGGGCCAGTTCTCGCGGCGACGCAAGCGGGCTCGAACCTGGTCCTTCAGCCGTCCATCGGCCGTCCGTCGCGCCGGGATTGTCAAAGCGACGGCGATACGGGGTTGGTGAGCGTAAGCTTTGCGCCCACATCCAATCCCGATGGATCGGAGAGCTGGGGCGGGATCGTTGCCCTTCTTCCGGTTAACGAGATCGCCTTCTGCCAGTCGGCCGACTCGCGCCTCTACGCAGGCTTTGCCCAGAATTACCTGATGACCTATTTCCCCGCGGCCTACCCGCGCTGGTTCCTGCAGGGGTTCGGGGAGATGTTCGCGACGATGGTCGCCGACAAGGATTTCGTCGAATATGGCCAGCTTCCGACCGGCTTTTTCCAGGTGATGAAGCAGTACGGCGACTATCCGGTGAGGAATATCCTGGATGGCCGCTATCTCTCGGGCAAGGGGCGCATCTGGACGCCCTATCAGGCGTGGCGGCTGGTGCACCTGCTGTATTTCTCGGACACGTGGAAGCCGCGGTTGCAAAAGTACCTCAGCGCCCTGGCGGGGGGTGCAGACTTGAAAACCGCGGCTGATGCCCTGGGCAGTCCGGTCGAGCTCCAGCGCGCCGTCAACGCCTACCGGGGCCGCGCGGTGCAGGCCGAGCGGATGACCTTTCCGGTCGCGCGCACGCCGGCCCCGACCGTCCTCCGGCTGACGCGCGCGGAGGCCGGGCTCATCCGGGGCCGGCTCGAACTGGGCGCGCGGATCGAAGTCCCTGAGGAGGAAGGCCGCGACCGTTCGACGGCGCTTGCCCGGCGTGCAGCCTGGCTCGCGCGGCTGCGCGGCAATGCGACCCGATTTCCCGACCTGATCGAAAACCAGTTGCTGCTGGCCGAAGCCGAATGCCGGAGTGACAATCCGGATCCATGTCTCGCCGCCGCCGACCGCGTGATCGCGCAGGCACCGACGGACACGCGCGCGCTCGTGTGGAAGGGGACGGCACTTGCCGGATTGGCCGGGCGCGCGCCCGCCGGAGAGCGTCCGCTTCGGCTCGAGGAGGCCAGGCGGTTCATCGCCAGGGCCAACCGTCTGGATCCGGACGGCATTCTTCCGCTGATCGCTTATTACAACAGCTTTGCCGTTGCCGGAGCGCAAGCCTCGGACCTTGCAGTCGGCGGGCTGTACAAAGTCGTTCAGTCCTCCCCCGCCGCGCCGGGTCCACGGCTGAGGCTCGGCAAGGAACTGATCGTGCGCGACTTCAAGGATGATGCGCGCAGCACGCTGCTGCCCGTCGCTCATGGTCCGTTCGCAACGCCCGAACAGCCGACCGCCGCCGCCTTGCTTCCGGCAACGGGCTGATCGACCGCGGGCGCGAAGGGCCGTTTCTCGACGTCGCTCGAAACGAACGGGGAGAGCGGGGCTCAGATCTCGTCGATCATCCCGGCCAGCACGTCCAGGCACGCATGCGCCAATGCCTTGGACCGCTCGCCCGACCAGCCGAATTCGGCATCGGGGTTGGGATCATGATCCTTGAACGGCATCTCCAGCGTCATCGACACCGCCCCGAACCGTTCCGCCACCTGGTTGGTCGACATCGACAGGTTCGCGCGCCCCGGTGCCGCCTTGTCATACCCCTTGGCGGTCTGGAAATCGGGCGTCACCGCCTCGAGCCGCTTCCCGAAATCGGTATATTTAGCGCCCTGCGCTTCGGTCCATGACGGGATCCCCTCGAACCCTGCAAAGAAGTTCGCCGGGATCGCCTCGTCGCCGTGGACGTCCATCGCAAAATCCACCCCGGTCCGGTCCATCGCGGCGAGCACGCACAGCACCTCGGGGCTTTTCTCCGCCGTCGGGGTAAGCCATTCGCGGTTGAGGTTCACCCCTGCCGCATTGGTGCGCAGATGCCCGCGGAACGACCCGTCGGGGTTCATGTTGGGCACGCAGTAGAAGGTCGCCTTCTCCAGCAGCGCGGCCACGCCCGGGGCAGCCGTGTCGGTCAGCCGTTCGAGCAGCCCCTCCATGAACCATTCGGCCATGCTCTCGCCCGGATGCTGCCGCGCATAGAACCACACCGGCTTCGCCCCCGTGCCGACCGCAAGGCAATCGATCGCGCGCCCGTCCAGCGTTTGCCCGAGTTCCCGATGCGTCACCCCCGGCGCGAGCGCGATGCGTGCGACGAGATCGTCGTGGCGTTCCATCGTATAGGGCTGGAAATAGGCGAACCACGCGAGGTCGCCGGTCCCGGTCCATTCGAATTCGAGCACCCCGTCGACATAGCGCGTCGGGATCATCCGCCAGTGGATCCGGTCGGTGCTGACGCGCACCTTGTAGCCCGGCCAGCCGAACGGATAGGCCGAGCCGCCGGCATTGAGGATGCGGAAAGTGCAGGTGGTGCCCTTCACGCCCGAGGCGCGGAAGTGGAACCACTGATAGAAATCCGACTGGCGATCATGCGCGATGTTGAGATCGATGCGGGCGGCATGGCTGCCCCCCGCTTCGATCCCGACCAGTTGGATGTTGCCGCTGTCGAATGCGGCGGTGATGGCGATGGTGTTGGTGAGGGCGATCATTTCACCGTGATAGTGCGCCCCGATTCCCCGGGGAAGCCCTGGAACAGCGCCGCGGCCAATTTCCGCGCGACCGCGTCGGGCTGTGCATCGCGAGCCCGCTCGTCCGCGCTGGTCTGCGCACGGCCTTCCCAGATGATCGTCTGGTCGCTGCGGCGGCGGATCTGCACCTGCATGTCGGTCAGCGCGATGGCGCGATACTTGGGCCGTCCGATCGGGAAGGAGATCCCGCCGCCGAGCCCCAGCCCGCCGCCGCGATACCCGCCGCCACCGCCACCGCCGCCGAGGCCGACCTGCACGCCGCTGCTCTGTGGCGTGGTCTCGCGGAACTGCCGGCTATAGCCGACGACCGCGAGATATTGCGACGACATCGGCGTGCTGGCGGTCGTGAAGCCATGCCGCAGTGCCTCGTCCTGAACCGCATTCGCGTAATTCCGGAACTCGAGGCCGGTCTCGATCGGGACTCGCTGCTGCGGGTTCTGCGGCGAGGGCTCGACGCCGACGTTGGAGCCATAGGTGCCATAGCGCCCGACCGTCCCGCGCTGCATCGGCTCGACCGCGATCGTGCCCGTTTCGAGCGGAGCGCCGAGATGGAAGCGGGTCACTTCCACCGGGCCACTCCGCGGCGTCGTTGCGCACGCCGTGAGCGAAGAGGCCGCCACCAATGCCAATCCCAAACCGATTTTCATGCGCTTGCGCCTTTAAGAGAACTTGTTGCGATGAGGTAACGCTTCGATGCCCGGTTGGGGTTCCGCGGCAACCCGATCTTGACTAAGCTTCCCGCGGCCCATATGCGAGCGCCTCTTTTCCACATTCCAGAATTTGCAAAGCGAATCGATCATGAAGATCCGCAATTCCCTGAAGTCGCTCAAGGGTCGTCATCGCGATAACCGCGTGATCCGTCGTCGTGGGCGCACGTACGTCATCAACAAGACCAACCGTCGCTTCAAGGCGCGCCAGGGTTAATCACCCGATGCGTGCCCGGACGCGTGCCGTCGTCTTCGACGTCGGCAACGTCCTGTACGACTGGAACCCGCGGTTCCTCTATGAGCGCCTGATCGATGATGATCGGGCGCTCGATGCGTTTCTGCGGGATGTCGCGACCAAGGACT
This sequence comes from Sphingomonas sp. FW306-05-A, assembly GCF_058782275.1. Lineage (NCBI taxonomy): Bacteria > Pseudomonadati > Pseudomonadota > Alphaproteobacteria > Sphingomonadales > Sphingomonadaceae > Sphingomonas > Sphingomonas sp. FW306-05-A. The sequence continues at coordinate 841,243 of NZ_JBYSXN010000002.1, read as the reverse complement.
GGCACTTCCAGCATGACGCTGGCCGCCCCTTCGCCGAAACCTCGGCGGAGCTTGCGGCCGCGCATCCGGATCATGCCCATCTAATCGCTGCATGGGGTCCAAGGTTCGTCGAGCAACTCGGGGGGATGCTTCCGGGAATGCACGCGCTTATCCTCGATATCGAGGCGGCGGGGGTGCCGCTGTACGCGATCACCAACTTTTCCGCCGAGTTCTGGCCGCCGTTCCGCGATCGTGAGGCGGAGCTGTTCGATCGCTTTGCCGATATCGTGGTGTCGGGCGACGAGTTGCTGACCAAGCCCGATGCGGCAATCTACCGCCTCGCGCTCGATCGGTTCGGGCTGGCGGCAGAGGACGCATTGTTCGTCGATGATCGCGAAGACAATGTTGCCGGTGCGCACAGCGTTGGTATGCCCGCTGTGCTGTTCACCGATGCCGAGACGCTACGCGCCGATCTGGTGAACTACGGAATTCTCAGTTGATCTGAAACGTTGTGCTCCTGCGCAGGCAGGAGCCCAGGGTCACGGGCGTGGCGCTTCGCCACTCTGAACTCCTGTCCGTGCACGAACACGAGCGCAGCACGTAAGCGCGCCAGGGTGAACCCCGGGACAAAGCCCGGGGTTACCGAAATCAGCCGTAATCCTTCAACTCATCGCCGACGATCCGCACCACGTGGAGCACGTTGGTCGACCCCGGAGTCTTGAACGGGACGCCCGCGATGATGATCAGGCGGTCACCGGCCTTGGCGATCCGGTGGCGCAGCGCCATGCGCTTGGCCTTGGCGACCATCGCCTCGAACGAATCGACGTCCTTGGTGTGGACCGCATAGGCGCCCCACAGCAGACCTGCACGCCGCGCGGTCTCGATATTGGGGGTCAGCACCATCAGCGGCACGCCCGGCCGCTCGCGTGCGACACGACGTGCGGTCGAGCCCGAAGCGGTGAAGCAGATGATCGCCGCGGCATCGACGGTATGCGCGATGTTCTTGGCGGCTTCCGACAAGGCGTCCGCCGTGGTCGGGTCCGAATGGATCTGCGTGAAATGAATCCGGTCGCCATGCGTCGGGTCCTTTTCGACCGCTTCGCCGATCGCATTCATCATCGCGACCGATTCGGTCGGCCATGCGCCCGCGGCACTTTCCGCCGACAGCATGATCGCATCCGCACCGTCATAGATCGCGGTCGCGACGTCGGAGACTTCGGCGCGAGTCGGCGAGGGCGACGAAATCATCGATTCGAGCATCTGCGTCGCGACCACCACCGGACGGCCGAGCCGGCGCGAGACTTCGATGATTCGCTTCTGCAGCGGCGGAACGCTCTCCGGCGGCAATTCGACGCCGAGATCGCCGCGCGCGACCATCACGCCGTCACATGCCTCGACGATTTCCTCGAGCCGCTCGATTGCGGAGGGCTTCTCGATCTTGGCGAGCAGCGCGGTCTTGCCGCCGATCAGCTTGCGCGCCTCGGCCAAATCCTCGGGCCGCTGGACGAAGGAGAGCGCGATCCAGTCGACGCCTTGGTCGACCGCGAAGGCGAGATCGCTGCGATCCTTCTCGGTCAGCGCGGCCATCGGCAGCACGACGTCGGGAACGTTGAGCCCCTTGTTGTTCGACAGCGCGCCGCCGACGACGACGTCGGTGACGATCGTCGTCTCGGTGTGGCTGGTCACGCGCAGCACGAGCTTGCCGTCGTCGAGCAGCAGGCGCGCGCCCGGCTCGATCGCCTCAAAGATCTCGCGGTGCGGCAGTTCGACGCGAGTCGCATCGCCGGGGGTCGAATCGCGGTCGAGCGTGAAGCTGCTGCCGGTGACGAGCTCAACGCGTCCGCCTTCGAACTTGCCGACGCGCAGTTTCGGCCCCTGCAGATCCGCCAGGATCGTCGAGGGCCGGTTGTAGGTCTTCTCGAGCGCGCGGATCGCCTGGATCACCGCGACCTTCGACTGCTGGTCACCGTGGCTCATGTTGACGCGGAAGGCGTCGGCGCCCGCCTCGAACAGCGTGGCGATCATTTCGGGGGAGTTGCTTGCGGGACCGAGCGTCGCGAGAATGCGGACTTTGCGCGCGCGGGGGCTGATGGCCTTTGTCATGGAATGTCCTTGCCCTGGGGAGTGGCGTTGCGCGTGCCGCTCTAACCCCTATCTCCGCACGATCAACCTTTGGAGCGCATCGATGACCGATTTGAATGACCTAGACGATTCGGTGGCGGCCGATGCGTTCCGCCGGCTTGTACGGCATCTGCGCCACCGCGACGATGCCCAGAACGTCGACCTGATGGGTCTGGCCGGCTTCTGCCGCAACTGCCTGTCGGATTGGGTGCAGGAAGCATCGCACGGCACGCTCGACAAGGATGCGGCACGCGAGACGATCTACGGCATGCCGTATTCCGAGTGGAAGACGCATCACCAGGGCGACGCGACGCCTGAGCAATTGCAGCGGATGAAGGACAGCGTCGCCAAGAATGCATGAGCCGTGGCGGGCTAGGGGGGTGACGCGGGGCGCGCGGATGGGTAAGGCCCGCGTCCACCGCCATTCGCCCTGAACCGCCACCGAGCGTGTCGATCCGGCGTATCGCCAAGCGCCCGCTTCTCCGCGTGTCGCCTCCGATACGCCCAGACGCTGCCCGGCCCCTGTTCGGGACGGATGGTCCACGATCTGTTTGCAGGGGACTTTTCATGAGCGAGACCATCGCCGCCGACCAGCTACGCCTTCTCATCGAGCGCATCGAGCGGCTCGAGGAAGAGAAAAAGGGCATCGCGGACGACATCAAGGATGTCTACGGCGAAGCCAAGTCGACCGGGTTCGACGTCAAGACGATCCGCACCATCGTGCGCCTGCGCAAGATGGAAAAGCATCACCGCGACGAGGCGGAAATGCTGCTCGAGACCTACAAGCAGGCGCTCGGCCTGGCGTAAGCGCCGACCGACCTACACTCTTGCCGTCATGCCGGACTTGTTCCAGCATCCACTTCGCCCCGGACGGTATGCGATGGGGCACAGGACGGATCCCGGCCAAGCGCCGGGGTGACGCGCAGGCAAAGCAGAGAGACCCATGGCAGGCCATTCCAAATACAAGAACATCATGTACCGCAAGGGCGCGCAGGATAAGAAGCGCTCGGGCATGTTCTCCAAGCTCAGCCGCGAAATCACCGTCGCGGCGAAGATGGGCCTGCCCGATCCGGACATGAACCCGCGCCTGCGCATGGCGATCAACGCCGCCAAGGCGCAGTCGATGCCCAAGGACAACATCCAGCGCGCGGTCGACAAGGCATCGAAGGGCGATACCGAGAATTACGAGGAAATCCGCTACGAGGGCTTCGGTCCCGGCGGTGTCTCGCTGATCATCGAGGCGCTCACCGACAACCGCAACCGCACCGCGACCAACGTCCGCACCGGCATGGCCAAGAACGGCGGCAACTTGGGCGCGTCGGGCTCCGTCAGTCATGCGTTCGACCGGATGGGGCTGATTTCCTATCCCGCGTCGGCGGGCGATTCGGAGAAGGTGTTCGAGGCGGCGCTGGAAGCAGGGGCCGAGGACGTCCAGTCGAGCGACGAGGGTCACGAGATCTGGACCTCGAACGAGTCGCTCCACGAAGTCGTGACGGCGCTGACCCCGGTGCTCGGTGAGCCCGAGGGCGCGAAGCTCGCGTGGCGTCCGCAGACGATGGTCGAAGTCGGCGAGGACGATGCCGCGACGCTGTTCAAGCTGATCGACGTGCTCGACGACGATGACGACGTACAGACGGTCTGGGGCAATTACGAAGTATCCGACGCGATCCTCGAAAAGCTAGGCTAACCCTTCCCTAAAAGCCCCTCCCCTTCAGGGGAGGGGTTGGGGTGGGGCAGTGTCTCACCGAGAAGGGCTCAAGTAAGGATTCATCACGCAAAGCCGCAAAGCCACGAAGAGAAGAAGTTTATGTCTCCCGGCACGCCGGGCAAATCACCTCCCTGCCTTCAATCTTCGTGCCTTCGTGCCTTCGTGCGAGAACCCCTTCCTCAACTTGGCCAAACCAATGACAGTCCCAACACCTTCTTCCTTCGCGGCTTCGCGCCTTTGCGTGAAACCCCCTTCGCCCGGCCAGAAATGCTGATCCTCGGCCTGGACCCAGGCCTAGGCACCACCGGCTGGGGCCTGATCCGAGCCGAAGGCAACCGCCTGAGCCACGTCGCCAACGGCCGCCTTAAGACCGACACCGCCGCCCCGCTCCCGCGGCGGCTGGCGCATCTCGACGCAATGCTCGCCGCGCTGATCGTCGATCTCCAGCCCGACGCCTGCGCGGTCGAGGAAGTGTTCGTCAATTCCAACCCGCAAAGCACGCTCAAACTCGGCCAGGCGCGCGGCGTCGTGCTGTGCGCGGGTGCGCGAGTCGGGCTGGAAGTGGGAGAATATGCCGCAACCCTGGTCAAAAAGGCGGTCGTCGGTGTCGGAAACGCGGACAAAGCGCAGGTGCATGCGATGGTTTCGCGCCTCCTTCCGGGCGTGAAGATCCACGGCGCGGATGCGGCGGATGCGCTCGCGGTCGCGATCTGCCATGCGCACCATATGGCGAGCGCGCGGCGCATTCCCTGATTTCGCTTTCCCCGCGCCGCCCGTTCCGGTTACGCATCGGTACCGCCGCCACGCGATTGGTGGATATTGGCCCGTCTGACTAATTGCACTGTTTACAAGGACTTACGCTAATGCCTCGTTTGGCGCCTGTGCGATGATTGCTCACTTACGCGGCGTCCTCAGCGCGACCGATCTCGATCATGCGGTGATCGACGTCGGTGGGGTCGGCTACCTCGTCGGGGCCTCCTCGCGCACGCTCTCGGCAATCGGCCCGGTCGGCGAGCCGGTGATGCTCCACACCGAGATGCTGGTCGCCGAGGACTTTATCCGTCTCGTCGGTTTCGCAAGTGCCTCGGAACGCGACTGGTTCCGCCTGCTGACCGGCGTCCAGGGCGTCGGCGCGCGCGTCGCGCTCGCGATCCTGTCCGCGCTCGAACCGACCGACCTCGTCCGCGCGATCGCCGCGCAGGACAAGGCGATGGTCGCGCGCGCCAACGGCGTCGGCCCCAAGCTCGCCGAACGGATCGTCCGCGAACTCAAGGACAAGACCGGCGGCATCGCGCTCGGCAGCGGCGGGAGCGGGATGGTCGCTCCGGTCGGTGCGGGCGCGGATGCGGTATCAGCGCTGCTCAACCTCGGCTTCCGCCCAGCGGAGGCGAGCAGCGCAGTCGCGGCGGCGGAGGAAGAACTTGGCACAGGTGCAACGCTCGACGCGCTGGTCCGGCTGGCGCTGCGCAAGGCGGCGCGGTAACAAGGATTGAGGAGATGATCATGCAACTATCCGCTGTCCTGACCCCTGCCGAAGAGGGCGGATACGTCGCTCACAATCCGGAAACCATGACGACCACCGATGGTGAGACGATAGAAGAAGCTTTGGCAAACCTCAGAGAAGCAGTTGAGCTCTATCTCGAAGAAGCGCCTTTGCGTGTTCGCGGCAATATCCTTCTCAGTACCATCACTGTGAACGATAATGCCTCGTCTGCCGCGGCTTAGCAGTCGCGACGCGATCCGGGCGTTGGAGCGACTCGGTTTTGTCCGGGTTCGCCAGAAGGGCAGTCATATCGTTCTCCGGCGTGGTTCGTTGACCTGTGTAGTGCCCGAGCGCAGTGAGCTGAAACTTGGCACACTCTCCGGCATTCTCGCTCAGGCTGATGTCACGGTCGACGAACTGCTTGAGGCGATGAAGTGATTGTCGACGTAACGCGCTAGCGCTCCGCAACCGCGCTCGGCAACGGCTCGCCTGCAAGATGCGCATCGAGATTGGCAAGCACCAGCGCCGCCATCGCCGCGCGGGTCTCGACCGTGGCGCTCCCTTGATGCGGCGATAGGACAACGTTCGGCATCGTCTTGAGCGCATCCGGCACGGCGGGTTCGTCCGCGAAGACGTCTAGCCCGGCGCCTGCGATCCCGCGCGCTTCCAGCGCTGCGACCAACGCGCGTTGATCGACTAGGCTGCCGCGCGCCACGTTGATGAGCACGCCATTGCTGCCCAGCGCCGCCAGCACCGCCGTATCGACGATGCCCTGCGTATCTGCACCCCCGGGAGCAGCAAGGATCAGCACGTCGCATGCGGCGGCCAGCGCAGTGACGTCCCGCACGAACTGCCACGCAACCGGTTTCTCGCTACGCGCGGTGTAAAGGATGGCGCCACCGAACGGCTCTGACCGCCGTGCGATCGCCTGCCCGATCCGGCCCAGCCCGAAAATCCCGATCTTCCGCCCGCTCGCGCGCCGGGCGAGCGGGACATTCCAGCCGCCGTCGCGCACTATGGCGTCGTTCGCGGCGATCCGCCGCTCGACCGCGAGCCATAGACCGATCGCAAGATCGGCGACGTCATCGGTCAGCACGTCGGGGGTGTTGGTCACGCGAACCCCGCGCGTTTTGGCTGCGTCCAGGTCGACGCCGTCATAGCCAACGCCGTTGATCGCAATGATCTCCAACGCCGGCAACCGCTCGATCAGCGCGGCGTCGATCACGCTGCTCCCGCCGCCGCAGATTGCGCGCGTCGTGGCGGGCGGATCGCCTCGATGCACCGTGAAGCGCTGCTCGAGCGCCGCGACCAGATCGGGGGCCATGTCGGCGATGAGATACAGATCGGGAAGGTCAGCCATCGCCACACCTTACCCGCTGTGCCTTGCCCCGCCCAGCCACCGCGCGCTATCGCGACACGATGACCGAAGACCGCATCCTCAATGCTACCCGCACGCCCGAGGACGTCGATGCCGCGCTGCGCCCCAAGTCGCTCGACGATTTCGTCGGGCAAAAGGCCGCGCGCGAGAATCTGCGCGTCTTCATCGCGGCGGCGCGTGCGCGGGGTGATGCGCTCGACCATGTGCTGTTCTTCGGGCCGCCGGGGCTCGGCAAGACCACGCTCGCGCAGATCATCGCGCGTGAAATGGGCGTCGGCTTCCGCGCGACGTCGGGTCCGGTGATCGCCAAGTCGGGCGATCTCGCGGCGCTGCTGACGAATCTCGAGGATGGCGACGTGCTGTTCATCGACGAGATCCACCGCTTGCAGCCTGCGGTCGAGGAAGTGCTGTATCCCGCAATGGAGGACCGCGCGCTCGACCTGATGATCGGCGAGGGGCCGAGTGCGCGCAGCGTCCGGATCGACCTTCCGCGCTTTACTTTGGTTGGCGCGACGACGCGGCAGGGGCTGCTCACTACGCCACTGCGCGACCGTTTCGGCATCCCGGTGCGGCTGTCCTTCTACACGGTCGAGGAATTGACGCGGGTCGTGACGCGCGCGGCGGGGCTGCTCGGCCTCGCGATCACCCCCAAGGGCGCGACCGAAGTCGCGCGCCGCTCGCGTGGGACGCCGCGGATCGCCGGTCGGCTCCTGCGCCGCGTTCGTGATTTCGCGCATGCCGCCGGACGGGAAAGCGTCGATGCGACCGAGGCCGACCGTGCGCTCAACCGGCTCGAGGTGGACAAGCTCGGGCTGGACGCGATGGACCGGCGCTACCTGATGATGATCGCGGACATTTATCGCGGTGGACCGGTCGGGGTCGAAACGCTCGCGGCGGGCCTCAGCGAACCGCGCGACACGGTCGAGGAAGTGATCGAGCCATATCTGATCCAGCTAGGCCTGATCGCGCGCACCGCGCGCGGGCGGTGCCTGAATGCAGGCGGGTGGAAGCATCTCGGGCTCAATCCGCCCGCCGGAAGCCAGGAAAGCCTGTTCGACGGCTGAGTTGCCGGCAACATTTCGTTGTGCGCCGCAAGATGGAACGCAGCCAAGCAATCTGTTAGCGCCATAGCATGCCATCTGCCGCCGCCTCCGCCCGCGAAATTCTCGTCCGTCTTCATGATGTGATGGCGTCGCGAACGCCTGCACAAGCCAAGCTCAACGCGGTCGTCGGGATCGTCGGCGAAGCGATGGCGAGCGAGGTCTGCTCGATCTACCTGTTGCGCGAAGGCGTGCTCGAACTGTTCGCGACCCGCGGTCTCGCGCAGGAAGCGGTGCATGTTACCAAGATGGCGCTGGGCGAGGGGCTGGTCGGGACGATCGCCGAACAGGTCGAGACGCTCAATCTCGACGAAGCCGCGTCGCACCCCGATTTCGCCTATCGCCCCGAAACCGGCGAGGATCGCTTCCACAGTTTCGCGGGGGTGCCGATCATCCGGCGCGAACGCGCGGTCGGAGTGTTGTGCGTCCAGCATGTCGAATCGCGCCGCTACGCCGATGTCGAGATCGAGGCGCTGCAGACCGTCGCGATGGTGCTGAGCGAACTGATCGCCAATGCTGAGCTGGTCGACGCAAGCGGTGCCGCGACGATGCGTCCGCAATCGACCGCGCCGATGCGGATTGCCGGGCTGAAGCTCGTCGACGGCATGGCGAGCGGTTGCGCGGTGTTCCACCAGCCACGCGTCCACGTCGAGCACACTGTCGCCGAGGACGCCGAGGCCGAGCGTCACCGGGTCTATGCCGCGTTCGACAAGATGCGCGATCAGATCGAGCGGCTCGCCAGCCAAGCCGAATTCGGTGGTGGCGGCGAGCATGAGGAAGTGCTCGAGACCTACAAGATGTTCGCCTATGACGAGGGCTGGAGCCGTCGCATCAACGAGGCGATCGACAGCGGCCTGACCGCCGAGGCTGCGATCGAGCGCGTCCAGCAACGGACTCGGATGCGGATGCGGCAGATCGACGACCCGTTGCTCGCGGACCGGATGCACGATCTCGAAGATCTGTCGAACCGGCTGCTCCGGATCGTCTCGGGACAAATGGGCACCGCCGCGCAAATGGGGCTGCGGCAGGACACGATCCTGATCGCACGCAACCTCGGACCAGCCGAACTGCTTGAATATGACCGTCGCCGGCTGAAGGGCGTGATCCTCGAGGAGGGCTCGCTCACCGCACATGTTACGATCGTCGCGCGGGCGATGGGCGTTCCGGTGCTCGGTCGGGTGCGTGATATCCGGCGGCTGGTCGGGGAGGGGGACATGCTGTTGCTCGACGTAACCGCAGGCAACGTCTTCGCGCGGCCGTCGTCCGCGATGGAGGAAGCGTTCGATACGGCGCTCCAGGTCCGCCAGAAACGCCGCGCGGTGTTTGCGTCACTCAAGAATGTTGCCCCCGTCACAAAGGACGGCCACCGCTTGACGCTGATGGTCAACGCCGGGCTACGCGACGACGTCGCCGCGCTCGACATGACTGGCGCGGACGGGATCGGACTGTTCCGCACCGAATTCCAGTTCCTCGTCTCGGCGACGTTGCCATCCCGCGAACGCCAGCAGCGGCTGTACCGAGACGTGCTTGAGGTGGCAGGTGATCGCCCGGTGGTGTTCCGCACCGTCGATATCGGCGGGGACAAGGCGCTGCCCTATCTCAACAAGACCGACGCCGACGAGGAAAACCCGGCGATGGGCTGGCGTGCGCTCCGGCTCGCGCTCGAACGCGGCGGGCTGATGAAGGTCCAGGCACGCGCCTTGCTCGAGGCGGCGGCGGGGCGGACGCTCAACGTGATGTTCCCGATGGTCAGCGAGCCGTGGGAATTCGACGAGGCGCGCGCCTTGTTCGAGGCGCAGCGTGACTGGCTATCGGCACGCAACAAGAAGCTGCCGTCCGAAATCCGCTACGGCGCGATGCTCGAGGTCCCGGCGCTTGCGGAACAGCTTGATCTGCTGCTCCCCAACATATCGTTCCTGTCGGTCGGCACCAACGACCTGACCCAATTCCTGTTCGCTGCCGATCGTGCAAACCCGAAGCTCGCCGAGCGCTATGACTGGCTGAGCGGGGCGATCCTGCGCTTTCTCGCTAAACTGGTCGACCCGACCCGGGCGGCCGGGGTGCAGCTCACCGTCTGCGGGGAAATGGGCGGACGGCCACTCGAGGCGATGGCGCTGATCGGGCTGGGGATCGAACGGCTGTCGATCACTCCCGCCGCGGTGGGTCCGATCAAGGCGATGGTCCGCACGCTCGACCGTGCAGCGCTGACGGAATATATGGCGACATTGCTCAAGGCGCCCCCGCGCGACATGCGCGGCGCGCTGGCCGAATGGGCGCGGCAACACGGCGTCGAACTGGCGTGAAGCACGCGTAGCGGACGCGCAAGGCGTTGACTTGTCCCGCTCGCTTTGTGAGACACGGGGGCGAGGGCCGGACGCACCTGGGGCGCAACCGTTCGACCGGAGGACTGCATGACCGATCCGACACCGCCTGAAGAGGCGACGCTGTTCCCAAAGACAGCAGGGGAGCGGCTGCGCGACGCGCGCGACGCAATGGGGCTTTCGCTCGCCGAAGTGGCTGCGCGGACGCGTATTCCCGTGCGTCAGCTCGAGGCGATTGAGGAATCCAATTTCGCGGCCTTGCCGTCGATCACCTATTCGGTCGGTTTTGCGAAGGCCTATGCCCGTGCGGTCGGCGTCGACGAAGTGTCGATCGGACGCGACATTCGCGGTGCGGTCGACAAACCAAGCACTCCGCGCCGGGTCGAATATCAGGCGTATGAAATCGTCGAGCCATCGCGTGGCCCGACCCGCGGGCTCGCGTTCGGCGCCATGCTTGCGGCGGTGATCCTGCTGATCGGTGCCGGATTGTGGTATGGCACTGGCCTGTTCCGGAGCGAGGAAAATATCCCCGCCGGCACGGCGCCGGTTGCCAGCACGGTTCCGGTTGCCCCGCCCGCGAGCGCACCGATCCCCACGCCGAAGGACGGCCCGGTCGTGCTGACCGCAACCGACGAGGTATGGCTGAAAGTGTACGATTCGGCGAACAAGACGCTCTACATCGGGACGCTGGCACCGGGTGAGGCGTACACCGTTCCCGAGGATGCGGTCGGCCCGATGATCAACGTGGGACGTCCCGACAAGCTGCGCGTCACGGTCGGCGGGCAGCCGATTGCACCGCTGGGCGACGGCAAGCGTGCGATCAAGGACGTCAAGGTCGACCCCGCTGCGCTGATCGCGCGCGGACAGCCTGCGGCCACCCCGACCGATGCCGCCGCGACATCGCAAGGCGATCAGCGTCCGGCCCCCGCTGCAGCTAATGCGCTCAATATCGCCGCGCCGACCTCGCCTGAACCTGGCGCCGCTGGCGGCAGCAATCGTCCCACGCCGTGATGCCTGAAGCGATCGCCGTGATTTGTCCTTACCTCGCACCGGGGGGTGCATGATGCGCCGTTTTCCAATCGTTACGATCCTGCTCGCGGCGTCCGCGCTTGGCAGCACACCCGCGGTTGCCCAGTCCAACGTTGAAGGCCGCGTCGGGCGGCTTGAGAGCGAGATGCGCGCAGTCCAGCGCAAGGTGTTCCCGGGTGGCAACGCCTATGTCGAACCCGACAATGTCGCAGCGCAGCCACAGACCGTGATCCCAGGGACGCCTGCCGCAAGCCCGGTGGCGGACCTCACTGCGCGCGTCGACTCACTCGAATCGCAGCTTCGCCAGATGACGGGCGAGATCGAGACCAATCAGCACCGGGTCGATGTGCTCGAGGGGCGTCTGAAGACGCTGGAAGCGGACGCAGCCGCGGCACGCGCCGCCGCCCCGCCCCCGAGCAGCTCGTCTGGCGGGTTCGGCGATTCACCCGCCGATCAGCCGGCGATGGAGCGTCCCGCCGATCGGCCCGCTCCGACGCGGTCGCCATCGGGCGGTGTCGGGCCGGGGCGTGGCGGCGGTACGCTGGAGGCCCCGACGATGGGCGATCCCACGCGCGGAGCGCCTGCGGTAACGAACGCCGCGGCCACGACCAGCGTCGAGCGGCCCGAGACCGGCGATCCCGTCGAGGATACCTATCTCTACGGTTACCGGCTGTGGACGGCCAAGCAATATGCCCAGGCCGAGACGCAGTTCAAAACCGTCGTCAGCAAATATCCCAAGCACAAGCGCGCAAGCTATGCGCAAAACCTGCTGGGCCGATCGTATCTCGATGACGACAAGCCGTCGCTCGCCAGTCTCGCCTTTTACGATAGCTACAAGAACTGGCCGGACGGCGACCGCGCACCCGAGAGCCTGTTCTACCTCGCGCAGGCGCTGGTGAAACTCGACAAACCCGCGGCGCAGGTGTGCAAGGTCTATACCGAGCTTCAACGGACCTATGGCGCCAAGGTCGACGCCGACGCGCGCATGAAGGCCGGCGTCGCCAAGGGGCGCGCGGCGTCGAACTGTTCGTGAGATGACGCGCCCCGTTCCGGGGCTTGATCCCGCGCAGGTGGCGCGGTTCGGCGTGGATCTCACGCAGACGTTGGGCGGGCCGTTACCGCAAGGTGCATCGCTCGCGCTCGCCGTGTCGGGCGGACCCGACAGCATGGCGATGCTTGCTTTGGCGACGGCCGCGTTTCCGGGGCAGATCCGTGCCGCGACGGTGGATCATGGCTTGCGCCCGGCGGCGGTCGACGAAGCGGCGATGGTGGCACGCTGGTGTGCCGCCGCGGGCGTGCCGCACCAAACATTGGAGTTGCGCGATGCGATCGGCCCCAGCAGGATTCAGGAGACGGCGCGCGCGCTGCGCTACGATCTGCTCGGACGCTGGGTCGCCGAGATGGGGGCGGTTGCGCTAGCGACTGCGCATCATGTCGAGGATCAGGCCGAGACGGTGCTGATGCGTGCGGTCCGCGGGAGCGGTCCGGCGGGGCTGGCCGGTATTCGGTCTCACCGAATTGCGTTTCAAGGGGGAGAGACCCCGACCGGGTTTGCGATCGTTCGACCCCTGCTCGGATGGCGACGTGCTGATCTTCGCGCGGTGGTGGTTTCCGCCGACGTGCCGTTCGTCGATGACCCGAGCAACGCCGATCAGCAGTTCGAACGCGTCCGGGTTCGGCGCTTGCTTGCGGAAACGCCGTGGCTCGACCCGGTGGGGCTTGCCCGCACTGCGCAGCATGTGGGCGAGGCGCATTCGGCGCTCGAAGAGATCGCCGAATGGCTGTGGAGCGAGCGGCTCGTCCCGGTCGGTTTGGAGGGTATCAAGCTGCGCATCGCGGACTTGCCGCGCGCGGTGCAGCGGATGCTGGTGCGCAGGGCCATTCTCGATATTCGTCAGTCCGCGCGAATCACCCGCCCCGCGTTCGATCATTCCAGCAACATCGAGCCATTGCTGACCGCCCTTCAGGCCGGCATTTCGGCAACGCAAGGCGGCGTGATGGGGTCTGCAGACGCCGGAATGTGGCGATTCGACACAGAACCGCCGCGCCGATCACGCTGATCGACGATTCCCCTGTGACGTTCCATTGCCATTAATCCTTCTGTGCTTATCTTCAGGGTTCGAGAAAGGTACGACCCACCCATGAACGATAACGAAAAGCCGCCCGAAGGGCCGAACCCCTGGATGAAGTCGCTGCTTATCTGGGTCGGTATCCTGGTAGCACTCGCGCTCTTCGTAACGTTGATCGACACGCGGACCGCGACGACCGGTGCGAACCAGATCGCCTACTCCGCCTTCCTCGACAAGGTCGAGGGCGGCACGGTGCGCGACGTCAATATCGCAGGCGAGGTCGTCACCGGCACCTATACCGACAACACCAAATTCCGCACCTTCGCCCCGCAGGACCCGCGTCTGACCGACCGCCTGCGTGAAAAGGGCGTCGTGATCAGCGCCAAGCCTGAAGATGGCGCGCCGATCTGGCAGATCCTGTTGATGCAGTCGCTGCCGTTCTTCCTGTTCCTTGGCCTTGGCTACTTTGTGCTTCGCCAGATGCAGAAGAACAGTGGGTCGGGCGCGATGGGCTTCGGCAAGAGCCGCGCAAAGATGCTCACGCAGAAGGAAGGCAAGGTCACCTTCGCCGATGTCGCTGGCATCGACGAGGCCCGCGAGGAACTGGAGGAGATCGTCGAGTTCCTCAAGGACCCGACCAAGTTCGCGCGTCTCGGCGGCAAGATCCCTAAGGGCGCGTTGCTGGTCGGCTCGCCGGGTACCGGCAAGACGTTGCTTGCCCGCGCGATCGCGGGTGAAGCAGGTGTTCCGTTCTTCACCATCTCGGGTTCGGACTTCGTCGAGATGTTCGTTGGTGTCGGTGCAAGCCGCGTCCGCGACATGTTCGAGCAGGCCAAGAAGTCTGCGCCGTGCATCGTCTTCATTGACGAAATCGACGCGGTCGGTCGTCATCGCGGTGCCGGGCTTGGCAATGGCAATGACGAGCGCGAGCAGACGCTCAACCAGCTGCTGGTCGAAATGGACGGGTTCGAGGCGAACGAAGGCATCATCATCATCGCCGCAACCAACCGTCCCGACGTGCTTGACCCTGCGCTGCTGCGTCCGGGCCGGTTTGATCGTCAGGTCGTCGTGCCTCGGCCCGACATCGAGGGTCGCATCAAGATCGTCGAAGTGCATATGAAGAAAGTGCCGCTTGCGCCCGACGTCGACGCACGTGTCATTGCGCGCGGTACGCCGGGCTTCTCGGGTGCCGATCTTGCCAACCTCGTCAACGAGGCGGCGCTGACCGCGGCGCGCAAGGGCAAACGTCTGGTTGCCATGGCCGAATTCGAGGAAGCCAAGGACAAGGTCATGATGGGTGCCGAACGGCGCTCGATGGTCATGACCGAGGACGAGAAGCGGATGACCGCCTATCACGAGGCTGGCCATGCGATTGTTTCGATCCACGAGGCGGCATCGGACCCGATCCACAAGGCAACGATCATCCCGCGTGGCCGCGCTCTGGGTATGGTGATGCGTCTGCCGGAGCGGGACTCCTACAGCTATCACCGCGACAAGATGTACGCGAACCTTGCGGTCGCCATGGGCGGTCGTGTCGCCGAGGAAGTGATCTTCGGGTACGACAAGGTTTCGTCGGGGGCGTCTTCGGACATCCAATATGCGACGGGTCTGGCTCGCGACATGGTCACCAAATGGGGCATGTCGGACAAGGTTGGCCCGGTCGAATATGCCCAGCCGGAAGGCGAGTCGTTCCTCGGCTATTCCAGCTCGCAGCCGGTTCGCATGTCGAACCAGACCGCGCAGCTGATCGACGACGAGATCAAGACGATCGTCCAGGGTGGCCTCGACCGCGCCAAGCATCTGCTGACGCATCATATCGATCAGTTGCACCTGCTCGCAGGGGCGTTGCTCGAATATGAGACGCTCTCGGGCGACGAGATCAAGTCACTGATCGCGGACGGCAGCATGTCGCGGGACGATGGGCCGAAAAGCCCGACCGTCCCCGGCGCGGGCACGTCGATCCCCAAGACGCGGCGACCCAAGGGTGGTGGCCCGTTCGGTAGCCCGGCACCAGCCGGGGCCTGAGCCACACAGGAGTTCGGAACAAGGCGTCGTCCCGACCGGGACGGCGCCTTTTTTCGTATCGGGCACCGTCATGAGATGGCCTGGTATCGATGCGACCCGACTATTCTCACGTCCCCGCTGACCATCCTGTGGCCAACACTTTACCGATAGCTGTCGCGCCTATTCGGCGATCATCCCCAGCACCCCGACGAAGAACAGCAAGCCCGCCAGATACGCCGAGCACACCAGCGCCACCGTCCGCCACGCTGCGCCCAACCGGCTGAGCCGATACGCGCCCTTGAGCTGACGATACATGTGCAGCGGTGGTCCCAGCACGAAGATCGTCGCGATCAGTTTGCCGGGAACCCCGATCGCGAGCAGGATCGTGAGGAACACCGTCCCCATCGTCATCGCCGACAACGAGTAGATCGCGAAAATCGCGTGATCATACGGTCCGACATCGCGTCGGAACGCGAACAGCAGCCAGATGAACGGCAGCGAGATCGGAATCAGCGCCCAGCTGAACTTATATGCGGTCGATTGCAGCTTGTAGAGGAACAGCTTGGGTTCGGCGAAGGCGTGCGCGATCCGTTCATCCAGCACCGCGCTGCCGGTGTTGATCTCGCCCACGGTGATCGGTTTGCTAAAATCGCCGCGGGTCAGCGCCTTGGCCGATTGCAGCCCCTCCGCGGTCTTGCGCAATGCCTTCAGTTCGATTGCGATTTCGGCGGTGTTACCCGCCTGATTGCGGCGTTGCTCGAGCGCGGCGATCCGGACCTGGGTGTCGTCGATTTCGGCTTGCAGCTTTGCAGGCGTCATTTTCGCGCCCTGCCGTTCGGCCACACTGGTGCCGCCAATCGGGCCGCCCACCGTTTCGAACGTCGCGACCATCAGGAACACCGAGAACAGGAACAGCGCCAGCGGCGATACGAACCGTACGCGTTCGCCCGCAATATAGCGCCGGGTCAGTGCGCCGGGGCGGGTGAACAGCATGGGGAGCGTTCGCCAGATCTTGCCCTCGAAATGGAAGACGCCGTGCAACAGGTCATGCCCGATCGAGGCCAGCGTGCGATGGACATGCGCTGCCTGGCCGCACCGGTAACAGAAATCGCCCGAAAGCCGTGTCCCGCAATTCAGGCACAAGCCAGCGGTCGTATGCCCTTGAGCCGCCTGATCTCGATAGGGGTCGATTGCGTGCGCCACGAGTACCCCCGTCGCTGCATCCCCCGCCGCCGACAGTTCGCTCATGCGCTTTTCCCCTGATGCGCGGCGCAGATAGGCTTTGCCGCAATCCCCGGGGTCATGATAGCGAGCCCGTAATGACCGATGCAACCGCCCTTGTTGCCGACCTGACGCGCGCTGCGCGCGCCGCCGCACGAACGCTCGCCACCTTGCCGACCGCGACGAAGGCGAGCGCGCTGCGCGCCGCGGCGGATGCGTTGCGCGCGGCCGAAGGGGCGATCGTTGCCGCCAATGCGGTCGATATGGCCAAGGCAACCGCCGCCGGGCTTTCCGACGCGTTGCTCGATCGCCTGCGGCTCGACGGCGCGCGCGTGGGTGCGATGGCGGACGGCGTTGCCGCGGTCGCAAGCCTGTCCGACCCCATCGGCGCTTTGATCGATGAGCGGGTGCGCCCCAACGGGCTGGTGCTGCGCCGGGTTCGCGTGCCCATCGGGGTGATCGGGATCATCTACGAAAGCCGGCCCAACGTCACCGCCGACGCAGCGGCGCTTGGCGTGATGGCGGGCAACGCCGTGATCCTGCGCGGCGGGTCGGAGGCGATCGAAAGCAACCGCGCGATCCACGCCGCGCTGATCGATGGCTTCGCCGCGCACGGTGTCCCCGCTGACGCAGCCCAACTCGTGCCGACCATCGATCGCGCTGCGGTCGGCGCGATGCTCACTGCGGACGGATCGAGCGGCGGCGCGGCGATCGATCTGATCATCCCGCGCGGCGGCAAGGGCCTCGTCGCGCGCGTCCAGGCGGAGGCGCGCGTACCGGTGCTCGCGCATCTCGACGGGATCAACCACGTCTATGTCGATGCCTCCGCCGATCCGGCGATGGCACAGGCGATCGTCCGTGACGCCAAGCTTCGCCGCACCGGTGTGTGTGGCGCGATGGAGACGCTGCTGATCGACCGCGATTATCCGCAGGCTTCGGCGCTGGTCGCAGCCTTATCCGACGCCGGGTGCGAGGTCCGCGTCGACGCCACATTGGCGCGGCACTTTCCCGATTTGCCGCACGCGAGCGACGCCGATTGGGATACCGAATATCTCGATGCCATCGCCTCCGCCGCGCTGGTCGACGGGGTGGACGGAGCGATCGCCCACATTGCGCGTCACGGGTCGCACCATACTGACGCAATCATCGCCTCGGACTCGGTGATTGCCGACCGTTTCCTCACACAGGTCGACAGTGCGATCGTGCTGTGGAACGCCTCGACGCAATTCGCCGATGGCGGCGAGTTCGGGCTCGGCGCGGAAATCGGCATCGCGACCGGGCGGCTGCACGCCCGTGGTCCGGTCGCACTGGAAGGGCTGACAACGTATAAATGGGTTGGCTACGGGACTGGCCAGGTGCGGGGTTGACCGTCTGCACCGCTTGTATACATCTGGTGCATGAGCAAGACATCGGTCATCACGACGCGGCTCGACGCGGAGACACTCGCATCTGTCGACCGTATCGCCGCGGCGCAGGGGCGTAGCCGCGCCTGGTTTGCGGCGGAGGCCATTCGGCGGACGGTCGAAGCGGAAGCGGAATTTGAGGCGTTCGTTCAGGCTGGCATCGATTCGGCGGATCGTGGCGAATTGACCGGTCAGGATCAGGTCTTCGAGGATCTCAAGACGCGCAGGCAACAGCGCGGCGTCGCTTGATCCTGCGGTGAACAGGATCGAGTGGACCGGACCCGCCATCGCGGATCTGTACGATATCGACGATTACTGGTCGGCATATTCGAATGACGCAGCCGAGCGCATGGCGGATCGGATTCAGGCGGCTGCGGCCTTCCTTGGAACCATGCCGCGCGCAGGACCCGTCCTGCGGCGGGAGGACGCGCGAAAATGGCGGATCCCCGCGTCGCCCTATATCCTGATCTACCGGGTGCTTGATGACCGGATCCAGATCCTTCGCATCCGTCACGGACGCGAGAACTGGACGTTCGAATGACTCGCATCGGCATCCTCGGCGGGTCGTTCAATCCCGCGCATGCTGGGCACCGCGCGATCAGCCTTGCCGCGATCAAGGCGCTGGGCCTGGACGAAGTATGGTGGCTGGTCTCGCCGGGCAACCCGCTCAAGCAGACCCGCAGCGACATGGCGCCGTTCGCCGCACGCGTTGCGTCCGCGACGCGGATGGCCCGCCGCGCACCGATCCGCGTCAGCACGATCGAACAGCGCCTGGGCACACGCTACACCGTCGATACCGTCACCAAATTGCGCCGCCTTTACCCCAAGAAGCACTTCATCTGGCTGATGGGGGCGGACAATCTCGCGCAGTTCGACCAGTGGAAAGGGTGGCGCAGAATCGCGCGTGAGGTTCCGATTGCGGTAATCGCGCGTCCGGGGTATGACAGCGATGCTCTCGCGGCTCCCGCGATGGGTTGGTTGCGGCGCGCTCGTCGGCCCGCACACCAGGCGAAGAACTGGACGCAGTGGAGATTGCCGGCCCTCGTGCTGTTGCGCTTCCGCCCCGACCCGCGCTCCGCGACGCAGCTTCGTGCTGCAGACCCCGCCTGGCAGCGGCATTTCCTGCCAGATGCTGTCACTTCCCCTATAGAATAGGAATCGCCTTGGCTTCATCTTCTCCTGTGTATCGCGCGTCCGAACCCGATGAGGTCGAGGCGCTGCATCGGCTCGTGCTCGCGTCGCTCGACGACGATCAGGCGGTCGATACCATCTCGATTCCGCTCGCGGGCAAATCGACGATCGCGGACTATATGGTGATCGCAAGCGGTCGCTCGACTCGTCAGGTCGCGTCGATGGCGCAGAAACTGTCCGAGAAGATCAAGGGCGAACTCCGCCGGTCGACCCGGATCGAGGGCCTGCCCACCGCCGATTGGGTGTTGATCGATGCAGGCGACGTGATCGTCCATCTGTTCCGCCCCGAGGTTCGCAGCTTCTACAATCTCGAGCGGATGTGGGCCTTCGGCGACGCGCCGACCCCGCCCGCCACGCCCGACCCGTTCGGCGGCGAAGCATAAGGCGATCCGTCCGCGCCACGGCGCGGGCGGACGGACAGGTGGGGACCAATGCTGCTGCATATCGTTGCGCGCGGGCGGATCGGGCGTGGGCCCGAGTCCGAACTGGTCGATCGCTATGTCAAACGGCTGAACTGGCCGTACAAGCTGACCGAGTTGCCCGACACCGGGGGCAAGATGCCCGTGGTCGATCCGGGCACGCGGATCGTGCTGCTCGACGAGACAGGTGTTGTGCTCCCTTCGCGCGAGATTGCCGACACGCTCGAGAAATGGCGTGATTCCGGCGTACGCGAAGTCCGCTTCCTGATCGGGGCGGCGGACGGTTTCGACGATGCCGCGCGGGCGGAGGCGGATCTGCTGTTGAGTTTCGGCCGGGCGACCTGGCCGCACTTGCTCGCACGCGCGATGCTCGCGGAGCAATTGTGGCGCGCAACCAGTATCCTCGCCAACCATCCGTACCACCGTGAAGGCTGAATGCGCGCACGCACGCTGCTGACGCTGGTCGCGGCAGGATCGCTGTGCGCGACAAGCATGGCGCCGGCGCAACCCTCGCTCGATCGGCGCACGCAATTGTCACGGGCTAGGGCGGACTCGCGCGCGGCGGCCGAACGGTCGGCGGCGCTTGAGCAGCGTGCGAACGTGGAGCGGGATCAGGCGCGACAGGCGCTCGCGCGTGAAGCGGCGGTGGCCGCGCGGATCGAGCAGGCGGAAGCCGATATCGTTGCGAGCCAGGCGCAGGTTTCGATCGTCGCCGGTTTGATGGCAGCGCAACGCGCCCAACTGGCTGCGCAGCAACGTCCCGTCGCGCGTCTGCTTGCGGCGTTGCAGTCGCTGGCGCGCCGCCCTGCGGTGCTGAGCGTGGTGCAGCCCGGATCGCTCGACGATCTGGTCCATGTTCGCGCGGTGCTTGCCGGAGCATTGCCGGTGCTGCGGGCGCGAACCCAACGCGTCCGCAAGGAGCTAGCGCGTGCGCGGCAGCTCCAGACGCAGAGCGCGCTGGCGGGGCGGGCGCTCGCCGAGAGCCGGTCGCGGCTGGAGGGACAGCGGCTCGCGCTCAACCGTCTCGAACTGGCACACCGTCTGCGCGCGCGGTCGCTGGGACGCAATGCATTGTTCGAATCGGATCGCGCGATTGCGCTGGGGGAATCCGCGCGCGAGATCGTCGACTTGATGGATCAGGCCGACTCCCAGTCTGCCACGGAACGGGCGTTGGCAGCCCTGCCGGGTCCCGGTCCTCGTCCGGCGCGCGCGGGGGTCACCGGAACGACGGCCATACCCCGCTGGCCGGACGGCGCACCGTATCGCTTGCCGACGACGGGCAAGCTCGTGACCGGTTTCGGCGAACTCTCTGACGCGGGCGTACGGTCGCGCGGGATGACGTTCGCACCCGGCAGCAGTGCCGCGGTCGTCGCCCCGGCGGCCGGGCGCGTCGCGTTCGCGGGTCCGTTTCGCGGCTATGGCACGATCGTCATCCTCGATCATGGCGGGGGATGGACCTCGCTCGTCTTCGGGCTGGGGGCGACGCCGCTCTCGGTCGGGCAGCGCATAGGCCAGGGAAGCCCGATCGGGACAACCCCCGAGGCGGGCCCCGCGGCGGAGTCGCCGCGCGTAACGGTGGAGCTGCGGCGGCGCGACCGCGCGATCGATTTCACCCCGCTGCTGGGATGATCACCGCACCGCCTTGTTCCACTTGCGTTCATGCGCCATGTGCTTTGATCAACCCATAAACCCGGCTAGGGTATGATCTGCCCTCCTGCCGCTCGAGTATTCCGCCAATGTCGCGTTTCTCAACGTCCCTGCTGCAAGCTACCGCGATCGCGGCAGTGCTGGCGATCGTGCCGGTGGGGACCAGTGCGATGGCTGCAATCGATACCGGCACCTATCGCGAGATGTCGGTGTTTCTCGACGTCTACAATCGCGTGAAGGCAGAATATGTCGACAAGGTCGACGACAAGACGCTGGTGAAGGGCGCGATCGACGGGATGCTCGCGGCGCTCGATCCGCATAGCGCCTATGAAACCGGGCTCGATTACGACAATCTGCGGATCCAGACGCTCGGCAGCTACGGCGGGCTTGGCCTGACGGTGACGATGCAGGATGGCGCAATCAAGGTCATCGCGCCGCAGGAAGACACGCCGGGCGGGCGTGCCGGGATCAAGTCGGGCGATTACATCACGCATATCGACGGCAAGCTGATCTTCGGCCAGTCGCTCGACGAGGCGATCACGCAGATGCGCGGGCCGCCGGGGTCGAAGGTCAGCCTCACCCTGCTGCGCCCGGGCCGCGACAAGCCGATGGTGGTTGCGCTGATCCGCGAGAAGATCGTCCAGAAGCCGGTCAAGTGGAGCGTCAAGGACGGTGTCGGTGTCATCAACATCAATACGTTTTCGGAACACACCGGCGACGCGGTGACCGCCGCGATCAAGGGCGTCCAGAAGCAGCTGGGGCATGATCCGCTCGGCTATATCATCGACTTGCGCGACAATGGCGGCGGCTTGCGTGACGAATCGATCGCGGTCGCGGACAATTTCCTCAGCAGCGGTGAGATCGTGTCGCAGCGCGGCCGCGACAAGGCGGATATCGAACCTTTCTATGCCGAAAGCTATGTGAAGGGCGACCTTACGCACGGGGTACCGATCGTCGTGCTGACCAACGCGGGCACGGCCTCGGCATCGGAAATCGTTGCGGGCGCGTTGCAGGATCATCACCGCGCGCTCGTCATGGGCGAACGCTCGTTCGGCAAGGGCTCGGTGCAGACCGTGATCGACCTCGGCGCGAACGCTGCGTTGCGGCTGACGACGTCGCGCTATTACACGCCGTCGGGCCGGTCGGTGCAGGAAGGCGGGATCGAGCCCGACATCGCAGTGCCGCAGATTTCCGATCCGGATTACAAATCGCGCCCCGTCTTCCGTGAGGATGATTTGCGCCGCCACCTGATCAACGAGGTCAAGGCGGACAATGCCGCGATCGAGGAAGACACCAAGACCGACCCACGCTTCGCGGCAACGCCCGAACAGCTGAAGGCCAAGGGCATCGAGGATTTCCAGATGAGCTACGCGCTCCAGACGATCGGTCGTCTCGGCACCGTGGCGCCGCGGTCGGCGACGGCCTCCAAATAACATGACAACCGATCGCTTTCCGCTCGCGCGCCTGCTGGCGCTGATCGTGCCCGGGGCACTGCTCGGCGGCGCGCTCGCGTCGCAATATGTCGGCGGGCTGTATCCGTGCGAATTGTGCTGGTTCCAGCGCTATCCGCATATCGTCGCGCTCGTCCTCGCGGTGCTTGCCTTCGTCGTGCCGGGGCGGGGGACGCAGCGCCTGCTCGTTGTGCTCGCCGCGGTCGCGGTTCTGGTCAGCGGCGCGATCGGCGTGTTTCACGCCGGGGTCGAATATCACTGGTGGCAGGGCTTCACCGAATGCACCTCGACGATGACCGGGCCGGTCACGCTCGAGTCGATCATGAAGGCACCGATCGTGCGCTGTGACGTTGCGCAGTGGACGCTGGGCGGCATTTCGCTCGCCGGGTTCAACGCGGTCTTTTCGATCGCGGGGGCAATCGCCATCTTCTGGGCATTGCGGAGGAAATGAGCATGAGCTGGAAACCGGGTGACGCGCGCCGCGCGAGCCGATCGATGATCCGGGTCGATCAGGCCGGGGAGTTCGGCGCGACGCGGATCTACGCAGGGCAATTGGCGGTGCTTGGGGATCGCAGCCCGGCGGCGCGCGCGATTGCGGGCATGGCCAATCAGGAGGAGCGCCACCGCGCATTCTTCGACGCGATGATGGCGCGTCGCGGGGTTCGCCCGACCTTGCTCGAGCCGATCTGGAACGTCGCGGGCTTCGCGCTGGGTGCGGTGACCGCGGCGATCAGCCCCGAAGCCGCGATGGCGTGTACCGCCGCGGTCGAAACCGAGATCGACAAGCATTATGAGGATCAGCTCGTCGCCTTGGGTGACAGCGATCCAGAGCTGACCGACGCGATCCGGGACTTCCAGGCCGAAGAGGTCGAGCACCGCGAAACCGCGCTGGCCGCGGGTGCCGAAAGCGCAGTCGGCTATCCGGTATTGAGCGGGCTGATCCGGCTCGGCTGCAAGGTCGCGATCGCGACAGCCAAGCGTATTTGACGGAGAGACTTGATGACCCGTTCCTTGTTCCCCCGGCTGACGATCACTGCCGCTGCACTGGCGGCGGCAGGTTCCGGCTTGTTCGTGTCGGCACCGCTTGCCGCGCAGAACGTGCCGACCCCGACGATGACGATCTACGGCAACCAGAAATGCCCGACCGACACCAACGGCAACGAGATCGTCGTGTGCGTGCGGCGTGCCCCGGGTGAGCAGTTCCGCATCCCCAAGGAATTGCGCGAACTGGAAGTGACACCCGAGAACCAGAGCTGGGCGGCCAAGGCAGAAGCGAACGACAAGGTCGGGGTCGAGGGAATCGGCACCTGCTCGACGGTCGGTGCGGGCGGCTCGATGGGGTGCCTCGCGCAGCGCGGTCAGCAGTATAAGCGCGAGCGCCAGGCCACCAAGAAAGACCAGCGCGCGGTCGACCGGGCGCTCGAATAGCGGGTCGGTGCGGACCGCTGCTGACCCGCGCTTTAGGATGACCGCAGACAACCGAATGTCGCGGCCAGATGCGGTCCGCGGCCCGCCTGCGGTCGCGGCAATGCTGTTCGCGCTGGTCTGGTTGTCGTGCGTCTGGTTCGGCTCCTATGCGTTCAACCCCAATAACGCGACGCGGTTGTTCGCGGCGCTTGCGCTGGTCGAGCAGGGCGACGCGCGGATCGATCACTACCAGTCGCTGACGATCGACAAGGCGCAGTTTGGCGAGGGTAGCGCACGCCATTACTATATGGACAAGGCCCCCGGCATGACGCTGATGGCGGTCCCCGCCGTCTGGGCAGCCGACCGCTTGTCCGGTGCGAAGGCTAGCGATCAGGTCATCGACATCGCCAATCCACGACTGATGAAGTTCCTTGGTATCCGCCTTGCCGCAGTCGTTGCGTCCAGCGTCGCGCTGCTCACTGCATGTGCCGCCGTGCTGTTACTCGATCTCGGGACGGGGATCACCGGCAGTCCCGCGGCGGGGCTGTTCGCCGCGCTAGGATATGCACTGGGGTCAATCGTCTGGGGCTGGTCGACCAGCCTGTTCGGCCATGCGCCGGTGGCGGCGCTGCTGGTGATTGCGACCTGGGCGATCTGGCGCGGGACGTCGGGGCCACGCGCGCTCACGCGTTGGCGCTATCCGGTACTGGCGGGGCTTGCGCTCGGCTGGGCGGTGGCGGTCGAGTTTCAGGCGGCGCTCAGCGGCATCGCGATCGGCGTTTGGGCGCTGTGGCGCACGCGCAGTGCCGTGGCGCGGGTTCGTGGCCGGATCTATGGCATTACGGTGATCTGTGCGGGGGCGGCGATCGTGCCGGTAGTGGCGTATAACATGATCGCCTTCGGCACGCCGTTCATGCTGGGATATCAGGGTGTCGTCGGTTTCGACGGGATGAACCAGGGGCTGTTCGGACTGACCTATCCCAAGCCGGTAGCGATGTGGGGGATCGTGTTCGGGTTGCGACGCGGACTGTTGTGGGTGTCGCCCGTGCTAATCGTCGGCGGCGTCGGGTTGGCCCGCATGATCCGCCGTCCCGCTACGCGCGATCTCGGCTGGCTCGCGGTGGCGGTGGTCGCGATCGTCGTGTCGGTCAATGCGTCCTATTTCTACTGGGACGGTGGGGCCTCGGTGGGGCCTCGGCATTCGGTTCCGGCGATCGCGTTCCTTGGCCTCGGGCTCGCACCGTTCTGGGCATCGCTTTCCAGCGATCGGGCGCGGTATGCGGCGGCTGCACTGCTGGCGGTGTCGATCGTCATCAACCTGATCATCGCCAGCACCGACATCTTCGCGGCGGAGACGATGGCGGTGCCGGTGTGGACGCGGAATTTTCTCGGCCTGTTCCTGACTGGCAAGCTCGAGACGCTCCCCAATCTGTTCTGGGGCTGGAACGCGTGGTTCGGCTTTGCGCTCTATCTCGACATCGCGCTGCCGCTGCTCGGCTTGATCGTGTGGCAGACGCAGCGTGCGGAACGCAGGCTGTCAGAATAGACGGCTGCCGTTCGGGACCGGCTGGTCCGGCGCGATCAGCACGACTTCGCCCGCTTCGTCCGGGAAGCCGAGGGTGAGCACTTCGGACATCACCGGCCCGATCTGGCGCGGCGGGAAGTTGACGACCGCCGCGACTTGCCGCCCGACCAGCTCGTCCAGCGTATAGTGCACCGTGATCTGCGCCGACGATCGCTTGGTCCCGACCTCGGGCCCGAAGTCGATCACCAGCCGGTAGGCGGGCTTGCGCGCCTGCGGGAAGGGGAGCGCTTCGACGATCGTGCCGACGCGAATGTCGACCTTCAGGAAATCCCCGAAGTCGATCCGGGGAGTAGGCTCAGAAGTCGACATCGTCATAATGTTTCGGCGCCATGATTCCCTCCATCCGCTCGGACAGCAACGGGCGGAAGCTCGGGCGGCTCTTGAACCCGCGATACCATTTCGCGGTCTGTTCGTGATTCTTCCAGTCGATCCCGCCGAGATAGTCCGCGACCGAAATCTGCGCCGCGGCGGCGAGATCGGCAAGGCTCATCGTCGCGCCCGCCATCCAGTTGTGATGGTCGAGCAGGTAATCGGTATAATCGAGATGGCGGACCGCCGCTTTCATCGCGTCGCGAAGCCGCTTCGAATCGGGCGGCTCCTTCGTGACCAGGCGCTTTTCCATCCGCTCATGCAGCAGCGGCGCGACGATATCGGCGAAGAACTGCGTGTCGAACCACGCGACGAGGCGGCGAATTTCCGCGCGGCTGGTCGCGGTGCCGTTGATCATCGCGGCCTTCTCGACCGTTTCCTCGAGATATTCGCAGATCGCCATGGAATCCATCAGCAGGATCCCGCGCGTCTGGTCCGCCAGCACGGGGACTTGCCCCGCCGGGTTCATGTCGAGGAATTCATCCCGCCGATCCCACGGGCTTTCGCGGACGAGTTCATAGCCGATGCCCTTTTCGCCGAGCAGAAGCCGGACCTTGCGCGAGAACGGGCAGAGCGGGAATTGATAAAGTTGCCACATGCCCGTGGTGGTAGGAGGTGTGCGGCGCAGGGGGAAGATGGCGCGCAGGAATTATCGGTCGGGCGACCGACGAAGCGGGATGATGCGGCGCTGGACCGCCTCCTGAACACTCCTCCAACCTTCCCCGGCAAAGGCCGGGGCCCAGGAGCGCAACGGAGGAGAAAATCGGCCGCGCTACGTTACTCCGGCCATCGCCACTGGGTCCCGGCCTTCGCCGGGAAAGCGTGGTGCAAAAGCAGTGCGAAAAAACTGGCGCGAATGGCGTAAAACCCGTCGCGCGCGCGCTAATTACGTGCCGAATCTAGACCCAGATTGGTGCTTCCCAGCACAGTACGAAGCCGTTCTGCGGTGCGCTGGAGCTCGGCGGACATGCTGGCGAGATCCTTCGCGGCCTGCCCGGTCGCGGCGACCGCGCCCTTCGCACCCTTATGGATATGGTCCGCATACTGCGGGTCCTGCCGCCCGATCACGTCACCCAGCGTGTCCTCCTGACGGATGCCCGTGTCCGGACCTGCCAGTTTGGCAACCGGCCCCACGCGAGTCTGGAGCAAGGCCCCCGCATATTGGTCGACGACCGCGGCAAGCCCTTCCTGGATCAACGGATTCGACAGCAGCGCGCCGACCTGTGCCGCATCGATCTGCGGCGCGGGGCGGGGAGCAGGCTCCCGCGCGAACGCCGGGGTGGCGGCGGTGAGGGCGAACAAACCCAGGAGATACAGGCGCATAGCGTACCTTTTTGGTGTGCGGTCAGGCGGCGCTTATAGCAGCTTTTAGGGCGCGCGTCGATTAGCTGGCCGGCTCGTGCTCCCGCGAAGGCGGGAGTCCAGGGTCGCAAACGCCAGCAGACGTTGTTTTGCAAAACCTTGGATTCCGGCTTTCGCGGGAGGACGGCAGAACGAACGCAAGAAGCCGCCTTACTCCGCCGCCACCTGCTCCACCCGATCGTCGAGCGGATGGCTCAACCGGGTCAGCATTTCCTTGGGCACCACCTGCCAGAACCGATCCACCACGCGGCCCCAGTCGTCGAGCAGCGCACCCGACCATTTGCTATCGGTTGCCGCATGATGCGCGCGGATCATGCCAAGCAGCACCGCTTCCCAATGCAGCGACGACAGCCGGTTCCACGTGATGTTGTCGGGGTTGGCACGCCGCGCGAAGCTGCCGTCGGCGTCGTAGATGAACGCCATCCCGCCGGTCATCCCCGCACCGAAGTTCGCGCCGACCGGTCCGAGCACGACCGCAGTCCCGCCGGTCATATATTCGCACCCGTTCGCCCCACAGCCCTCGACCACGACGTTCGCGCCCGAGTTGCGGACGGCGAAGCGTTCGCCCGCCTGGCCAGCCGCATAGAGGCTACCCGAGGTTGCGCCGTAGAGCACGGTGTTGCCGATGATCGTATTGTCCTGCGACGCGAGCGGCGAACTCACCACCGGGCGCACCGCGATGATGCCGCCCGACAGACCCTTGCCGACATAATCGTTTGCGTCGCCAAATACTTCGAGTGTGATCCCCTTGCACAGGAACGCGCCGAGGCTCTGGCCCGCCGACCCACGCAGCCGGACGTGGACGTGCCCGTCTGCGAGTGCCGACATGCCGAAGGTCCGCGTGATCTCGCTCGACAGCCGCGTGCCGACCGCGCGGTGCGTGTTGCGCACCGAATAGGTCAGCTGCATTTTCTCGCGCCGGCTGAACACCGCGCCCGCATCCTTGATGATCTGCGCGTCCAGGCTGTCGGGGACTTCGTTGCGCCGACCGGTCAGGCTGAAGCGGCGCTGGTCGTCGGGCGCATCGACCTTGGCGAGGATCGGGTTGAGATCGAGATCGTCGAGATGCTCCGCACCGCGGCTGACCTGGCGGAGAAGCTCGGTCCGGCCGATCACTTCGTCGAGGCTGCGGAACCCCAACCGTGCCAGGATGTCGCGGACTTCCTCGGCGATGAAGGTCATGAGATTGATGACCTTTTCGGGCGTACCGGTGAACTTGTCGCGCAGCTTCTGGTCCTGCGTGCAGACGCCGACCGGGCAAGTGTTCGAATGGCACTGCCGCACCATGATGCAGCCCATTGCGACGAGCGACAGCGTGCCGATCCCGAATTCCTCGGCGCCGAGGATCGCCGCGATGACGATATCGCGCCCGGTCTTGAGGCCGCCATCGGTGCGCAGCTTGATCCGCCCGCGCAGGCCGTTGAGCGTCAGCGTCTGGTTGACCTCGGACAGCCCCATTTCCCACGGCGTGCCGGCATATTTGATGCTGGTCTGCGGGGAGGCCCCGGTGCCGCCGACATGCCCTGCGATCAGGATGACGTCGGCATGCGCCTTGGCCACGCCCGCCGCGACCGTGCCGATCCCGGCGGACGAGACGAGCTTGACACACACGCGCGCGGTCGGATTGATTTGCTTGCAGTCGTAGATGAGCTGCGCGAGATCCTCGATCGAGTAGATGTCGTGATGCGGCGGCGGCGAGATGAGCGTTACGCCCGGTGTCGCATGGCGCAGCTTGGCGATGAACTCTGTCACCTTGAAGCCGGGCAGCTGCCCGCCTTCGCCGGGCTTGGCACCCTGCGCGACCTTGATCTCGATCTCCTCGCAGGCGTTAAGGTACTCTGCCGTAACGCCAAATCGCCCGCTGGCGATCTGCTTGACGCCTGAGTTGGCATTGTCGCCATTGGCGTAGGGTTGATAGCGTGTGCGATCTTCGCCGCCTTCGCCCGACACCGCCTTCGCGCCGATCCGGTTCATCGCGATCGCGAGCGTCTCATGCGCCTCGGGGCTGAGCGCGCCGAGCGACATGCCCGGCGTCACGAAGCGCTTGCGAATCTCGGTGATCGCCTCGACCTGGTCGACCGGGATGCCCTCGTCAGGATATTTGAACTGAAGCAAATCACGCAGATAGACCGGGGGCAGTGCCTCCACCCCGCGGGCGAATTGCAGATAGGTCGAATAGCTGTCGTTCGCGACCGAGTTCTGCAGCAAGTGCATCAACTGCGCCGAGTAAGCGTGCGTCTCGCCGGTGTGGCGCTGGCGATAGAAACCACCGATCGGCAGCGTGGCGACGCCCTCGTCGAACGCCTTGTCGTGGCGAAGCTGTGCGTTGAGATGGAGCGAGGCATAGCCTTCGCCCGAGATCTTCGCGGGCATCCCCGGGAACAGGTCGTTGACGAGCGCACGGCTGAGGCCGACCGCCTCGAAGTTGTAACCACCGCGATAGCTGGAGATCACAGCGATCCCCATCTTCGACATGATCTTGAGCAGGCCCTCGTCGACCGCCGTGCGGTGCCGCCTGAGACATTCGGCCAGGGTCAGCTCGCCGAACAGACCACGCGCCTGGCGATCCGCAATCGACGCTGCGGCCAGATAGGCATGGACGGTGGTCGCGCCGACGCCGATCAGCACCGCATAATAATGCGTGTCGAGGCATTCGGCGGTCTGGATGTTAATGCTCGCATAGGAGCGCAGCCCCATCCGCACGAGATGCGTATGCACCGCCGCCGCCGCGAGCACGCCCGCGATGCCGATCCGGTCGACGCCGATCGCCATGTCGGTCAGGAACAGTTCGCTCTTGCCCTGGCGCACCGCCGTCACCGCTTCGGCACGGATGCGGGCGATCGCGGCACGGAGCGTCTCCGGCCCGCCGCCTGCCTCGAAGGTGCAGTCGATCTCTGCCGCCTGCGCGCCGAAATGCGCCTTGAGCTGCGCCCAGGCGGTGCCATCGAGCACCGGCGATTGCAGCACCAGCACGCCGTCGCGCCGATCCTCGGTGTCGAGGATGTTGGCGAGATTGCCGAACCGCGTCTTGAGCGACATCACATGGCGTTCGCGCAACGGGTCGATTGGCGGGTTGGTGACCTGGCTGAAATTCTGGCGGAAGAACTGGCTGATCAGCCGCGGCTTGTCCGAGATCACCGCGAGCGGCGTGTCGTCGCCCATCGATCCGATCGCTTCCTTCGCACCCTCGACCATCGGCGACAGGATCAGCTCCATGTCCTCGAGCGTCTGCCCGGCCGCGACCTGACGGCGGGTGAGGTCGGCACGATCGAAGCGCATGATCGCGTCCTCGGCGGGCTGCGGCAGCGCCTCGATCCGCTTGAACGCACCGATCATCGCGGCGTAATCGGCTTCGCCCGCGATCTGATCCTTGATCGCGCGATCGTGGTACAGCACGCCCTCGTCGAGATCGATCGCGAGCATCTGGCCCGGCCCGAGCCGACCCTTTTCGATGATCGTCGATTCAGGCACGACGACCATCCCGCTTTCCGACCCGACGATGACGATCCCGTCGACCGTGCGGACATAGCGCAGCGGGCGGAGCGCATTGCGGTCCATCCCGGCGACCGCCCAGCGGCCATCGGTCATCGCGAGCGCGGCGGGGCCGTCCCACGGCTCCATCACCGATGCGAGATACTGGTACATGGAGAGATGATCGGCGGGCATGTCGATCGAATCCGCCATCGCCTCGGGCACCAGCATCAGCTTGGCGGTCGGCGCATCGCGACCCGAGCGGCAGATCGCCTCGAACACCGCATCGAGCGCGGCGGTGTCGGACGCGCCCGCCGGGATGACGGGCTTGATGTCCTCGGACTGATCGCCGAACGACAGGCTCGCCATCTTGATCTCGTGGCTGAGCATCCAGTTCTTGTTGCCGCGGATCGTGTTGATCTCGCCATTGTGCGCGAGGCAGCGGAACGGCTGCGCCAGCCACCATTGCGGGAAGGTGTTGGTCGAATAGCGCTGATGGAAGATCGCGACGCGGCTCTCGAACCGCGGGTCGCGCAGGTCGGGGTAGAACACCGACAGCGATTCCGCGAGGAACAGGCCCTTGTAGATGATCGACCGGCACGACATCGAGCAGACGTAGAAGCCCTGGATTTGCGCCGCGATCACGCGCTTCTCGATCCGGCGGCGGACGAGGTAGAGGTTCTTCTCGAACTCGGCGGCGGTCTGTTGGTCGGGCAGGGGGCCCGCGATCATGATCTGCTCGATCTCGGGACGAGTCGCCTGCGCCTTCTGGCCGATCACCGACACGTCGACCGGCACCTGGCGCCAGCCGTAGATGGTATAGCCTTCCTCGATGATCGCGCTTTCGACGATCGTGCGGCACGCCTCCTGCGCGCCGAGATCGGTGCGCGGCAGGAAGATCATGCCGACCGCGAGGCGGTTGGGCATCTGGCGATGGCCCGAAGCGGCGACCGCATCGTCGAAGAATTTGAGCGGGAGATCGATGTGGAGGCCAGCGCCATCGCCGGTCTTGCCATCCGCATCGACCGCGCCGCGGTGCCACACCGCCTTCAGCGCATCGATCGCGGATTGCACGACCCGGCGCGACGGCGTGCCATCGGCCGCGGCGACCAGGCCGACGCCGCAGGCGTCGCCCTCGAATTCGGGGCGATACATGCCGTGTTCGGCGAGGCGGAGGCGTTCGGAGTCCATGTTGGTCATGATGTGCCCTTGGGGTCTTGCAGCTTGTTCTCTTCGGTACCCATCGCCTTCGCAAGGCGCGCTTTCTCAGCCGGGGTCAGGTCTTCCATCCGTCGCGGCGGCGGCAGCGCGGCGGTCGCTCTCGTGGCCGCCTCCATGAAATGCGGCATTTGCTGCATCATCCTGGGCATCATGTCCTTCATCGTATTCATGACCGCAGGATCGGTCATGATCGTGGTGACGGTCGCCGCATATTTCGCCCCGGTCGGCGTTCCGAAATAACGATCCAGATCGGTCAACTCGGCGAGTGAGAAACGATTGGCATAGGCATGCGCCATCCCGTCGCGAAGCTCGGGCTCCATCGTCGTGAAGAAGTCGCCCATCGCCCCGAGCATCGCGTGCATCGTGAGTTGCTGACGCTCCTCCCAACGGGGGTCGTAGATCGCCATGATCTGGGTGAGATCGACCTTGTCGAGTTTTTGCGCATCCTCGACCTTCATCCCGCCCATTTGCGCGATCTGGCCGAGCGGCATGGCTTTCATGGCACCGCCCACGCTTCCCATGATCGCGTCCATCGAGCCCGACATGAGCTGCTTGTAGACGCCGGGGGGCAGGAGCCGTGCAGCGACGCGCCGCGCTACCGCCAGCCGGGCGGGATCCGTCGGCGCGCCGGGTTGTGCGGCAGTTTGAGCGACGGATGTCGGCGCGCCCTGGGCAAAGGCGGATGGCCCGACCAGGGCCAGCGCGCCCGCGACCACACAGGCGTATCTCACGCTGCAACCTTCGCGGTCCGCGCCTTCGCCTTCAGGAAGTTATGCATGGTCGCCGCAACGTCACGTCCGTCGCGGATCGCCCACACCACCAGCGACGCGCCGCGCACGATGTCGCCCGCCGCGAACACGCCGTCGAGCGAGGTCATCAGCGTCTTGTTGTCGACCAGCACCGTGCCCCAGCGCGTCACGCCAAGCTCCGGCGCGTCGAACAGCCGCGGCAGATCCTCGGCGTCGAAGCCGAGCGCCTTGATGACGAGGTCGGCCTGCAGATCGAACCCGCCCTCGGGGTCGATCTCGGGCGCACGCCGACCGCTCGCATCGGGGGCGCCGAGCCGCATCGCGCTCGCCTTCACGCCCGCCACGCGGTCTTCGCCGACGAAGCTTTCGGGCGCGGAAAGCCAGACGAATTCGACGCCTTCTTCCTCGGCATTGTTCACTTCGCGCTGCGAGCCCGGCATGTTGGCGCGGTCGCGGCGGTAGAGGCACTTCACCGACGCGGCATCCTGACGGATCGCGGTGCGCACACAATCCATCGCGGTATCGCCGCCGCCGATCACGACGACATGCTTGCCTGCCGCATTGAGGCTGCCGTCGTCATAAGCGGGGACGGCATCGCCGAAATTCTTGCGGTTGGAGGCGGTGAGGAAGTCGAGTGCATCGACCACGCCGTCACGCTCGACGCCAGGCGCCTTGATCGCGCGCGCCTTGTACACGCCGGTCGCGATCAGCAGCGCGTCGTGGCGCTGGCGCAATTCGTCGAGCGTCGCATCGCGACCGACCTCGAAGCTTTCGTGGAACACGATCCCGCCCGCCTTGAGCCGCTCGACGCGGCGGGTAACGACGGGCTTCTCGAGCTTGAAACCGGGGATGCCATAGGTCAGCAATCCGCCCGCGCGATCATAGCGGTCGTAGACGTGAACGTCATAGCCGTTGCCGCGCAGATACTCCGCCGCGGACAGGCCTGCCGGGCCAGCACCGATCACGCCGACCGACTGGCCGCGTGCGGGGCCGACGACGAGCGGCTCGACCCAGCCTTCTTCCCAGGCGGTGTCAGTGATGAACTTCTCGACCGCGCCGATCGTCACCGCGCCGTGACCGGAGAATTCGATCACGCAATTGCCTTCGCACAGCCGGTCCTGCGGACAGATCCGGCCGCAGATCTCGGGCATGGTCGAGGTTGCGTTGCTCAGTTCATAGGCTTCGCGCAGACGCCCCTCTGCGGTCAGGCGGAGCCAGTCGGGGATGTGATTGTGGAGCGGGCAATGCACTGAGCAATAGGGCACGCCGCATTGCGAGCAGCGCCCGGCCTGTTGCTCGGCATCGGGGACCGCATAGCGATCCGCGATTTCCTGAAAATCCTCAGCCCGCAGTTCCGGGTCGCGCTTGGCCGGATAGGCCTGATCGCGATCGACGAACTTGAGCAGCAAAGAGTCGGCCATGCACGCATCCTTTCGAGAATGCGGCGCTTATCGTACTATTATGTCGCTGTCACCGCAAAAGTGGCATATGTGACAGTAACACTGACCTATAAAAAGTCAATTGGCATTTGGGTCCGGCCGGAACGAGGTTCTGAAACGTTTAAAAGTACCAATGTGGACCTATAACGTTGAAAGACATGCCAGGGCGATCGCGCCAGCGATGATACGGTACACCGCAAACGGAACGAACCCATAGCGCGTCACCACGCCGATGAACCACTTCACCACGAGCAAGGCGACGACAAACGACACTGCGAAACCCAATGCGATCGCGCCGAGCCCGACGCCTTCGCCGCTCATCATCTCATGGCGGTTCTTGACCAGCTCGAGCGCGGTTGCCCCCAGCATCGTCGGAATCGCGAGGAAGAAGCTGAACTCCGCCGCGGTCCGCCGCTCGACGCCGAGCGCGAGCGCGCCGAGGATCGTAGCACCCGAGCGACTGACGCCGGGGACCATCGCCAGGCACTGCAGGAAGCCGATCCCGATCACCTTTGGTAGTGGAATATCGGCGACTCCGACGATGTCGCTCTTGGGGGCAAGCCGCTCGACCGCGATGATCGCGAGCCCACCGACGATCAGCGCGACTGCAACCACCTCGGCGTTGCCGAGTAACGCTTCGATCTGCTTGTGGATCGCCAGCCCGATCACGGCGGCGGGTATGAACGCGACCAGCAGGTTGCGGATGAACAGCAGCGATTTGGGTTCGCGCTTCATCACGCCCATGCCGACCGCCCAGAACGTCCGCCAGTAAAGCGCAACGATCGCGAGGATCGCGCCCAGCTGAATGATCACGTTGAACGCGCCCCAGCGTGCGGCGTCATAGCCGAGCAGCTTGGTCGCCAGGATGAGATGGCCGGTCGAGGAGACAGGCAGGAACTCGGTGACCCCCTCGACGATGCCGAGCAGGATGATGCTGATGATCTCGTTCACGTACGTTCCCTTCTGCCGCCCCCAGGTCTGTCCCCCCGGGCGCGATTACCGCGATGACCGCGTTGACCGCCGCGAGTGCCTCAGGCCGCGGCCGCCATAGAGAAGCGTCCCCCCTTGCGATACCGCACCAGCCAGTTCGGTGCGACCGCGTCGAGCGGCGTGGGCGTGATGCTCAGCGCTTCAAGACCGTTAGCGCCTTGGGCCACGACATTGTCATGCGCCAGCATCCGCCACTGGTCCTTGGTGATCGGCGCGCCGGGCAGGAATCCGAGCCCCGCGATCGCCGCGCCGATCGCGTCCGGCAGGTCGACAATCCGACGCTTGTGCCCGGTCGTCTTGGCGATCCAGCGCACCAGCGCGCCCATCGTGATCGTATCGGGTCCGCCGAGTTCGAACGTCTTGCCCGCGGCGATCGTGGGCTCGTCGATCGCCTGCACGACGGCCTGTGCGACATCGCCGACATAGACCGGCTGGAACTTGGTGCCGGTCCGCAACACCGGAACGATCGGCGCGCTGCCGATCATCGCGGCGAAGCGGTTGAGGAACTGGTCCTCGCGCCCGAACACGATCGAGGGACGCAGGATCGTCGCAGCGGGGAAGGCGGCGCGGACCGCGGCCTCGCCATCGCCCTTGGACCGGCCATATTCCGATTCGGATGCGCTGTCCGCACCGATCGCGGACATGTGGACGAGCGTCTCCACCCCGGCATGCGCCGCAGCCTCAGCGACGATTCGCGCGCCATCCACCTGAATTTTCTGAAAATCGCCGGCAAGGATCCCGACGAGGTTCACCACCGCATCCGCGTCGGCAACCGCGCGGGCGATCGATTCGGGCTTGGTGATGTCGACTGCGACGAATTGCGTCTGGCCAAGCCCACCCTGCGTCTTGAGGAAAAATGCCTGCCGCGGATCGCGCTGCGCAATCCGCACGCGCGCACCACGTTCCAGCAGCGCCTGCGCCACATAGCGGCCGAGGAAACCCCCGCCGCCGATCAAAGTCACCAGCTTGTTGTTCATCGAAAGCGCCTTCTCGAATGTCGATCTGTCCTCTGCCTAGCATCGTGCGTGTTGACAAGACCAACGACGCTCCCCTAAGGCCCGCCACCTACCCAGTGCCCGGATGGCGGAATTGGTAGACGCACCAGCTTCAGGTGCTGGCGATCGCAAGGTCGTGGAGGTTCGAGTCCTCTTCCGGGCACCAGTCTTTAGACTACTCCATCTCGTACAGGACGATCTATGGTATCCGATAGGGGTGCCATGGCGTTAATCTTGACATGTTGGAAAATGTTGCTCAAATGTTCTCGTCGTATCGATGGGGGCGAGGCGGCATGATACAGTCTGCAAATCACGAGCGACAGACAGCGTTTTCTCGGTAGTTGCGAACAGGCAGACTGCCACGCATCTCGAACCCGGACGTCGTCGAGTTCAAATTCAGTCATTGGCATGATCCGGCAGATGGCCGTTTTACGTTCGCGGGTTCGGGGCGCGCTTACGGGCGAAGCGATGGGAATGGGTCTTCTGGCGGCGGGATGTCCGGCAGCGGCGGCAGTCCTGCGGCACGATCGGCAGGGGCACCGCAATCTCGAAATCCGGAAGATCGCCATAAGCCACGCGCAGTTCCGGCGCCCTATCCCCAAAGCAAGATTTCACGTCCAGCGGCGACATCGCCGAGAGCTGCCAAGCCAAACCCCAAGCCGAAGAATGGCCCGACTGGTGCGGGATTCACAGGTGGTGGCGGCGGTCGCTTCGGGAGGTGGCGGGGCCTCATCGAGCGAGCCCTGGATTGATGATCCTGAAAAACAGCTGCAGGTGTCAGACAGCACCATAGCAGCCGGCAAGCAGCAAACAGCAGAATCAAAGACACGCCTTGAAGAACGGTCCGGCTTTTCCAATAGCGCGCCGCAAATGCATAGCGAAGTTCGCAACGGTTACGAATATCAGATCGATGACAAAGGGCGAACGCGCAACGTTTCCGGTGCACTTGTACTGGCCGGCAAGCAGGTGCGGTCCCGCACGGCGCAGGCGCAGGCGGGCGGTGTCGAACGGAAGCCTACGGATGATGGTGGCCATTATGTCGCTGCGCGATTCAATGGGCCAACCGAGGCGTTCAATCACTTCGCGCAGAATGCCAATTTCAATCGCGGCGGTTATCGTGTGCTCGAGGATGAATGGGCGAGAGACAAGCGCACCGGGCGAACCGTGACGGTCAGAATCGTTCCGCAATTCGATGGCGGATCAGTGCGCCCATCGGTGATCGATGTGTGGTGGAGAGTCGACGGTAAAGA
The DNA here is from genome assembly GCF_058782275.1 of Sphingomonas sp. FW306-05-A. NCBI lineage: Bacteria > Pseudomonadati > Pseudomonadota > Alphaproteobacteria > Sphingomonadales > Sphingomonadaceae > Sphingomonas > Sphingomonas sp. FW306-05-A. The sequence continues at coordinate 803,881 of NZ_JBYSXN010000002.1, read as the reverse complement.
GAAGAGTGCGAAATTCCCCAACAGACAATCGGAGAGAAATCGTGGCAAATGATGAGGTCAATGCTCTGCTCGACGAGATTGGACAATTGTTGGCGGCAGACCGCGCATATCCATTAGAACCCACACTGCTTTATGCTCAGCTCGATGACAACATGGTCGGAGAATCAATCTTCAAGGAACTGGGCAATCAAATCCTGTATCGTCGGCCAATAAACAGGCGACTGCCTTTTGCGCTGCTTGAACTGTGGGAAGCCCAGGAGGGCGATGAACGTTGGATGGAGTTGGAGTATCTGTATCGCGACGGCAGGTTTGAGGTTGTGTATATCTATCCTGAAGAGATTGATCCCGACGAGGATGTCGTCGAGCGTCGCGCGCGTGCGGTTCAACGGCGTTTTGGCGAAAAGCCGATCGTCTATCCACCCTGGCCACCTGAGGACGGGGTACTGGACTGATGTATAATGACACGCTGGTTGATTAGGCATAATAAATGCTCATCCATGAATAGTATTATCGCCATATAACCGTTGCTGTAAGGTAATATCATTTATAAAAGCTTTAAATACTTGAAGTGGTAACTGTATACAAACCGTAAACATTTGAAGATATTGGATTTTTGGCAAACTATATACAGTTGTCCTCGCCGCACAGAAAGCAGGGGCGGCAGGATTTACATATTCGATGTCGAGTGACGACGAGCTTTTTGAGTTGGCTGCGGACCGGGATATGGCCGACCGTCACCATTGCCGGATTGCCGAAACGATCAACTAGGTTCTTGTAACGGAGAAATACGCCCACACTGATCTATATCGCTCGTGGGTTGATGCGATTAACCAAGCGCCTCCGCGTGATCTTAGGGCGTGCTGCCGGATCGATCGGGGGCAATATCGGGTTGACTGCGGTACTTGGGGCAACGCTGACAAAATTCCCACCTTGCGCCAATTGCGCGCGCTTCAAGCGCTCGTGCCCTAGGAACCGTCCCAGATAGGCTGGGTAAAGGAGACCTTTGTGTCTGAAAAGCCTTGGAAAGCCTATAACGCCACCACCACGGGCGCACGGCCCGGCCTAGTACCAACGTTGACACGAACCCTTCTGGACGGCTCGAAGCGATCAGTCAAATTCGACGGTGTGCAAGGCGATACCCTGATCGACAGGAAACGGTCCGTCTGTTCGATGCCGCGGGCGAAAGCGCAAATATTTCGGCAGTCCGAGGTTTTATCACAGCATAATCTTGTCGCTGTGTGGGAGGTTCCCGACAAGAAGCAGCTAGTCGCAGCCAGGAGGCTACTGAGGAAACTAAGGGTCGGCAATATCAGGGCAAGGATGGTGGAACCATGATTGCTATTCAGGTCGCGCGCATCATCGCTCATTTCTCACTTTTTCTTGACCTCACGGATGACGACACGCTCGATCCTGACGAGGCTGTCCAAATGATGGAAATGCTGGGCGCGGACCTTCAAGCGTTGGATAAGGCATTCTTGCGCGAAGTGATTGATGCGTTCGCGATCATCGCTCCTGAATTTTCAGGCGTAGCGGAACATTTGGTGCGGGATATTCCCTATCACTACTACCTCGAAGAACAACTGGCGGCTGACGATCCCAAGCGCCTGGCAGAGTTGGAGGCAATACGCGAGGCGCGCGACTAAACGCAGACTGCGGGAAACGCGTAAAGTGCGTTATCACACGAAAAATTCGCTTGGTGAAATTTCCTCAAGGCAACTCAGGCATCGCTTCTCGAACACACAATAACGCTCAACCGCCGGCTCCTGTCGTAGCAACGAAGGCCACCGTGCGGTCATGGCTTGTCCGCTGCCCCCGCCGTGCCGAGCAGTGGCTGCATTGCCAGCAATGCCTGCGCACGGTTGGTGACGCCGAGCTTGCGGAAGATCGCGGACATGTGCGCCTTTACGGTCGCTTCGGTAATACCGAGGTCGCCTGCGATCTGCTTGTTCAACCGTCCGTCCGCTAGCGCGAGCATGACCTTCAGTTGCGCCCCCGACAGCGTCGCGAGCAAGTCGCGCGCCGAATGGGTGGGCCAATGGCTCTTGTCGATCGACGGAAATACCGGTTTGCCGACGATGATGTCGCGAAGGCCGGCGGTAAGCTGATCGAGTGGCCAGCTTTTTGACAGAAACCCGACCGCGCCGAGCACTTGTGCGGCGTCGATCACTGACGGATCGCGAATGGACGAGACAAAGGCGATCGGGGTCTGGCCGAGAACGTGCTGTAATCGCAAAAGGCCTGAAAATCCGCGGGAATCGGGGAGTACGAAGTCCAGCAGAACGAGACGGTAGCCTTTGCGGCGAAGCGCAATCACGCGATCGGCTTCATCGATCGAACCGGCAGTATCAATCGCAACACCGGGAATCGCGAGCTTGACCGCCAGGATCAGCCCCTCGCGCGTCAGTGGATGATCATCCGCGATCAGTACATGTCCTGCCGTCATTCTGTAGCGCGCCTCCCGGATGATGTCTCGTTTCTGCGCAGCTTGTGCCGTCTGGGGCTACATGCGTATGAAAGTCCTGTATCAAGATCAACGGTTTCGAGCGGGAGCCTCGCAAATTTCCGAACGCGGTTTCACTATTCTGGGCGTCTTCGAACCGATGTCCGGGCTGACGTCGATCATGGCGGAACTGTCCACGATCGGACATATCGTATACTGTGCCGACACTATGGCGGAGGCGCTTGCGCATGCACGGCACCTGCCCGATCTCGTGGTCGTCGATCTGACGTTGCAGGGCAGCCCGTCCCCGGTCATCGAGGCCCTCCGCAGGTTGTCTCCGCCGGCAAGGCTTGTCCCTGTATTGGCATCCGCACCCATGACGACCGATCACGACAGCTTGATCGATGCTGTGTTGCCGGACCTTGCTGATTTGGCCGCTGTCACGGCGGCGATCGTGGCGTGGAGCCCGGTCGGATTGCTGGCGGGCATCACCCGCCTTGCCGAGATGTTCGGGGCGAGCGAGATCGACGCACTCGCCGGGCGCTTCCAGGTGCAACTGGTGGATGCGGTCGCCGCGCTGGATACTGCCCTGGATCGAAGTGCTGCGCATCGGATCGCCGGGATTGCCGGAACCCTGGGGTTCGCGCGCCTCGGTCAAAGCTGGCTGGCGGTATCGGAAGGTGATGGGACGATGTGCGAGGCCGCGCGCCGTGAAGCACGCGTCGCGATCTACGCGCTCGCCCGGGCAGCGCACGCGCGCGGCGTTTACTAAACCCTTACCGGCTGACGAAAGCTTGGGCCTGTCCGGACAAGACATCGTGATCGAAAGGAATACCAAACCGCTCCAACCCCTTAGACTTTGGTCGCAGATCGATATGGCCATCATCCGCAAGTAGCATCCCGTTAACCCCACCCGGCTTGAGTGGCTTCACCGCAACGGTGGGTAAGAAGCGTGCAAGCAGGGAATGGCAGCAACGGTGGGATTGGGCGCAAGGGGTCGCGTTGCGCCACCGCGGCTGTCGCCTTGTTCGCTGCGTCGCCTGCGATTGCCGCGACACCGGCGGGCACGCCGATCGCCAACACCGCCACGATGACCCGCACCACCGATGGCGGTGTGGAGGCACTCGCTTCCAACACCGTCACGTTGACCACTGCCGAAATCCTCGACGTGACGATCGCGGCCGACCGGGCAACGGCAACGGCGCGGAACGGCGAGACCGTGGCGATAGGCTTCGTCCTGACCAATACCGGCAACGGGCAGGAAGACTATCTCGTCACCATCGGCAGCGGCACGGCCGGTCTCTCGCTCGACCGTCTCGCGATCGATAGCGACGGCGACGGGGTCTATTCCGCCGCGACCGACCAGACGCTTGCGCCGGGTGCTGCGGTGCCGCTCGCGCCCGGTCAGACGATCCGCGTGTTCGCGCTGCTCGACGGCGCGCAGGTCACGGCGGCGACCGCCATCACGGCAGTTGCCACCGCGCGCACCGGTAGCGGCGCCGCGGGAACGGCTTACCCGAATGGCGGCGACGGGGGCGGCGATGCCGTCGTCGGCTCGACCGGGGCGACCGCGACTGCGACAACGCAGCTTGCCTTGACCGCGGGCGTCCCCACGCTCGCCAAGACGCAAAGCGTGCTCGCGCCGGATGGCAGCGCGCGCGCCATCCCCGGCGCGATCGTGACGTACCGGCTCGTCGCAAGCTTCCCCGGTGCGACGCGGGGCGTGGTGATCGACGACCCCGTTCCGACGGGCACCGCTTATGTCCCCGGCAGCTTGCGGCTCGACGATGCAGTGTTGTCCGACGCGAGCAACGACGACGCCGGCAGCGCGACCACCACCGCGATCCGCGTCGCGCTCGACGACGTCGCGACAGCGGGCAGCCGCAGCATCCAGTTCAGCGTGAAAATACAGTGAGGAACATACCGATGTACAAATGCCTATGCGTGGTCGTCGTGGCCGCAGCGATCCACGCTTCCCCCGCGCTCGCGGCGGGACCGTTGCAGGTCGAATCGCGCGTCCTGACCGAACAGAAGACGCGCGCGCCAGACGGCACGGTCCGCGTTGCGCTCGTGCCGGCGCGCCGGATCGTCCCCGGCGACCGCGTTACCTTTGTACTCGCCTATCGCAACACTGGCACGCAGCCGATCGGCAATGTCGTGCTCGATAACCCGGTTCCCAAGGGGATCGCATATCGTGCGCCCGCCGCCACCTCCGCCGCGCCCGACCTCTCGGTCGACGGCAAGACTTATGGGCCGCTCGCGAGCCTGCGCGTCGCCACCGCGACCGGCACGACGCGCGCCGCGACCCCGAACGATGTCACCCACGTCCGGTGGCGGCTCGAGCGTCCGATCACGGCCGGTGCGCAGGGCCAACTCGCCTTCGATGCCGTCCTGCGATGATCGACCATCACCAGAAAACACCGTGTAACCAGGGAGTATATAACATGTTTCGGAACAGGGTTCGAACCTTGCTGCTGACGGGATCGGCCGCCGTCGCCAGCATCGGGACCGCACAGGCGCAGACCGCCGCGCAGAATACGACGGCGGGAACGAGCATCAGCAACACCGCGTCGGTAACCTATACCGTCAACGGCACCGCGCAGACGACCAATTCGACGACGGCGACCTTCGTGGTCGATCGCAAGGTCAACTTCACCGTCATCGCCGACCAGGGCGGGACCAAGACGCAGGTCAATCTTGGCCAGACCGATGCCGTCACCAAGTTCAAGGTGACCAACACGACCAACGGCATCCAGGATTTCTTCCTCGATCCGGGCCAGTCGTTGATCGCCGACGGGCTGGTGACCGGAATCGACGATTTCGACATGGGCAACCTGCGGGTGTTCGTCGATTCGAACAACAATGGCGTCTATGATCCTGGCGTCGATACCAGGGCCTATATCGATGAACTCGCGCCGGACGCGTCGATTGCGGTGTTTATCGTCGGCAACGTCCCCGGTTCGGGAACACTGAGCCAGGCGAACGTCAACCTGCAGGTGATCGCGGCGGCGGGCGGACAGGCCAACACGCGTGGTGAGATCCTGTTGCCGACCGACCTCAATCTCGCCAACGCCGACAATACGGTCGACATCGTTTTCGCCGACGATGACAATGACGGGATCGGCGTCGATCTGCCGCGCAACGGCCAGGGTCGTGCCTATGCATCGTATGAGATCGGTACGCGCAACGTCGCGCTGACGGTAACGAAGTCCGCGCTTGTCCTGTCGGACGGCGTGAACACGCTCAACCCCAAGTCGCTGCCCGGCGCGACGGTGCAATATTGCCTGCTCGTCCGCAACGCCACGCTTACTGCATCGGCAAACGGCGTCCAACTGAACGACGTGGTCCCCGCGAACACCACCTATGTGCCCGGCTCGATCACGATCGGCGCGCCGGGCGGAAGTTGCGTGCTGCTCGGCTCGACCGAAGATGACGATGCCGACGACGCGACCGAGACCGACGGCGTCACCGCGTCGTTCAACAGCACCAACCGCAACATGAACGCCATCCTCGGCACCGTCGGCGGCGGCGGGGTGACTGCGGTCGCGTTCAAGGTGACGATCAACTAGCCGCCCTCGCGCCCACCACTACAGGAGAAGTGTCCCTCCGGCGCGCGAAACCCGCGCGCCGGGGAACGCCCCGCCATGTCCAGATTCAGGCATATCGCGCATCTTGGCGCCCTCGTCGGGCTTGCCGCCGCCGTCTCCATGACGGCGGCCCCCGGCGTTGCGGCGGAGGTGACGCGCATTGCCAATACGGCGACGCTCGGCTTCGATGCCTCGAGCGGCCGACAATCGGTTTCCTCCAATACCGTGACGCTCGACGTCACCCGCACCAAGCGCCCGACGACGCTCAGTTTCCGCCTGTTGCCCGTGGGGTATCAGTTGACCGGGCTGAAGTGCGAGACGAACCCGATCAAGTTCACGCCCGCATCAATCGACGCTGCGACCTTGGCGAGTGCGCCGAAAGTGGCTGCGATCGACGTGACCTCGCCGTTGATCCTGGTGCTCGATAATGTGGGTGGGAACCGCGACCCCAAAGTCCGCGAGACTTCGCATATCGCGGTTACGACATCGACCACGCGAGGCGAGATCGATCTGCTTGAAACCGGGGTCGACACCGGCGTGTTCGCGGGCGGGGTCCCCGAACGCGGTGGCGGCACCGACGAAACCGCGGCATGCGATGTGACGCGCGGGCGCGGCGCAAATTTCACGCTGTCGTTCACCGAGGATGAGTTCAGCCTGCCGTCCACCGCGTCGATCCTGGTCGACCCGGCAGGCTATGTATTCGATTCGGGTACGGGTGCACTGGTCGACGGCGCGATCGTCTCGCTGCTCGACGACAATGACCAGCCTGCAGAGGTGTTCGGCGACGACGGGGTCAGCCGGTATCCGTCGACCGTCGTCAGCGGCGGGGAGACGACCGACGCCAGCGGGCGCGTCTATGATTTTCCGCAGGGGAATTATCGCTTCCCGTTCGTCGCGCCGGGCGTGTTCCACCTGCGGATCGTGCCCCCGGGCGATTATACCGCGCCGACGACGCGGTCGCTGACTGATCTGACCGCCTTGCGCGACCCCTCGGGCGTGCCGTTCATCCTCAACGATGCCTCGTTCGGCAAACGCTTCACGATCGACACGCCCAACCCCTTCTATTCCGACATTCCGCTAGACAGCGCCGGGGCTAGCAAGCTGCTGCTCGCCAAGACCGCCTCGGTGCGCGAGGCGTCGCCGGGGGATTTCGTGCAATATCTGGTGAGCGTGACCAACCGTGGCACCGACACCGCGCGCAACGTCCACCTGACTGATATCCTACCCCCCGGCCTGCGCTACGAACGCGGGTCGACGCGCGGCGCAAGCGAGGCCGTGCCTGCCGCCGATGGTCGCACGCTCGACTTCACGGTCCCGCCGATCCCCGTCGGGCAGCGCGTCGACATCCGCTACGTCGTTTCGATCGCGCCGGGCGCACCCACCGGAGAGGCGCTCAACCGGGTCCTCGCGTCCGGCAGTGCCGGCGCGACGAGCAACGAGGCTGCCGCTTCGGTGCGGATCACGCCGTTGCTGTTCACCAGTGGCTTTATGCTGATCGGGCGCGTGACCGAGGGCGGATGCGGGGATCCCGACAGCGGGCGTATCGGCATTCGCGGCATCCGGCTGGTGCTCGAGGACGGCACCTTCGTCGTCACCGACAAGGACGGTTATTATCACGTCGAAGGCATTCGCCCGGGCCGGCATGTCGTCCAGATCGACACCAACAGCCTGCCGGCCTCGCACGAGCCCGTCGCCTGCGACAGCGACACGCGCACCGCTGGCAGCGCGATCTCCCGCTTCGTCGAGGCCGAGGGCGGATTGCTCAAGCGCGTCGATTTCCAGCTGCGCCCTACGGGCGTGAAGGCCACCGCCGCCGATGTGCTCCCGATCACGGTGGCGAGCGACAGCGTCGCGGCGGGCGACCGCGACTGGGTGACCGGCCAGACCGTGGGGACCGAGATCCTGTTCCCGACCGCGGACACCAACCCGCGTGCGCCGGTGACGCGTGTCGCGATCAAGCACCTTCCCGGTCAGCGCGTTGCGCTGAGCGTCAACGGGACACTCGCCGAAGTCCTCAATTTCGACACGACCGAGACCAGCCCCGACAAGACCGTCGCGGTGTCGCGCTGGTCGGGGATCGGGCTCAAGGACGGCGACAACCGGATCGTGGCGCGCGTGCTCGATGACTCGGGGCGGCTCGTCACCACGCTGGAACGCACGGTCCATTCGTCGACCGCAGCGATCCGCGCGACCTATGCCGCCGAGCAGAGCCGACTGGTTGCTGACGGGCTGACGCGTCCGCTGATCGCGGTGCGCGTGACCGATCGCGACGGCCGCCCGGTGCGCGACGGCACGCTGGTGCCGTTCACGGTCGACCAGCCGTACGGCGCCGCGATCGACGTTGAACTCGCGCAGCAGCGCCCGCTCGAAGGCCGTGGCCGAGCTGCCGCGACCGCGCGCGTCACCGGCGACGACGGGCTCGCGTTCATCGCGCTCGAACCGACGACGCAGGCAGGGGCGGTGCATGTCTCGGTCACGCTGGCCGAAAAGGACCAGACCCACACCAGCGACATCCGCGCCTGGCTGGCGGGCGCGGCGCGTGACTGGATGGTGGTCGGCTTCGGGGCGGGGACGCTCGGCTACGACACGCTCAAGACGCACAGCCGCACGCTTCCCCGCGGGATGCGTGGTGGTGTCGTCAGCGACGGGCAGCTCGCTTTCTATGCCAAGGGGCGGATCAAGGGCTCGTGGCTCGCGACGATCGCCTATGACAGCGACCGCACGATCGACCGGAGCCGCGGACTGCTCGGCACGATCGACCCGGATCGCTATTACACCGTCTATGGCGACGGCTCGCAGCAGGGCTATGACGCCGCGACCCAGCGCAAGCTGTACCTGCGACTGGAACGCCGCAACCTCTACGCAATGCTCGGCGATTTCGAGACCGGGCTGACCGACACGCAGCTCACGCGCTACAGCCGCACGCTTAACGGCGTGAAGGCCGAATATCAGGGCAATCGCATCCTGTTCAGCGCGTTCGCGGCGAACACCGATCAACTGTATGCGCGCGACGAAATCCAAGGCAACGGCCTGTCCGGCCCGTACCGCCTGTCGGGGCGCGACATCGTCCCCAACAGCGACAAGCTCCGGCTCGAGACTCGCGACCGGATTCGGCCCGAGCTGATCCTGTCGGCCAAGCAGATGACCCGCCACATCGATTACGACATCGACGCGAGCGCGGGCACGATCCGCTTCCGCGAACCCGTGCTGGGGCGCGACGGCGCGAACAACCCGGTGTTCATCGTCGTGGATTATGAGACGGAAGGCCGCACCCGCCAGCTCGCAACCGGAGGCCGCGCCGCAATCCGGCTGGCCAAGGGCCGCGCGCAGCTCGGCGCGAGCGTACTGCGCGACGAAACCGCGGGCAATGGCACGGTCGCCGGGATCGACCTCAAGGCCAAGCCGACCGCCAACAGCGAAATCCGCGGCGAAGTCGCGACCGGTGGCAGGCTCGGGATCGGCAGCGGTCGCGCGTGGCTCGCCGAGGGCGAAGTGCATATCCGCCGCGCCGACGTGCTGGTTTACGGCCGCAGCCAGGATCGCGGGTTCGGCCTGGGGCAGCAGAACGTCGTCGAGGCGGGGACACGCAAGTTCGGCATCGACGGGCGCGTCGCACTCGCTGACAAGCTTGCGATGACGCTGACCGCGTGGACCGCGGCGCAGCTCGACGCCCCTGGCGCACGCACCGCTGCCGAGACGCGGCTCGAATATCGCCGGACGCACGGCACGCTGTTCGTCGGCGGCACCTATGCGGATGACCGCGGGATCGACGGGCAGGCACGGCATTCGCGGCTGCTGACGCTCGGCGGGACGCAGGACTTGTTCGACGGCAAGCTGGTGCTCGGTGCGCAGGCGCAGGTGGCCCCGGGCGGCGACAAGGAAAGCGTCGACTTCCCGCTGCGCCAGCAACTTACCGCTGCGCTGCGCGTGCGCGAGGGCATTCGCCTGCTCGCGGGCTATGAGATTTCGCAAGGCCGTGATTTCACCGCAAACACCGCACGCGTCGGGTTTGACGTCGCCCCCTGGTCGGGTGCCAAGCTGATGAGTACGCTCAACCAGCAAGCGGCAAGCCAGGCGGAGCTCCCGGTCGGCAACACTGCGTCGACCGGCGGCGAGAACGGCCAGCGGACCTATGCGCAATATGGCCTCAACCAGTCGATCAAGTTCGGCAAGCGCTGGAACATGGACCTGACGCTTGACGCTAACAGCACACTGCGTGGGCGGGTACCGACCGGCGCGTTGGTCAACGCCTTCGCGAGTACCGCGAACACCCCGATTGCCGGGCAGTACGGCAATGACGGCGATTATGTCGCGGCGACGATCGGTGCGGGCTATCGCGCCGAGCGCTGGTCGTGGAACGGCCGCGTCGAATATCGCCGGTCGGACCAGAGCAATCGCTGGACGATCAACACCGACGCGCTGCGCTCGCTCGGGCAGGGCCGGACGCTGGCGGCAAGCGTGCGCTATTCGGACCTGACCGACACACGTGGCGCGCGCGCCGCCTTCGGTACCGCCGACCTCGCGCTTGCGCTGCGTCCGCAGGACAGCCGCTGGTCGCTGCTCGAACGTCTGCAGGTTCGCAACGAACAGGCCGATGCCGGGATCACCGGCACCAACGTCATCGGCGTGCCCGCGTTTGGCGGCGGCTTTCAGTCGACGCTGCGGCTGATCAACAACGTCGCGGTCAATTACCGCACCGGGCCGGAAGGCGCGGGTCATGGGTTCGAGGCAACGGTCTATTATGGCGCAAAGTGGGTGCGGGGATCGTTCGGCGACGATGATTACACTGGCTATATCGACGTGATCGGCTTCGATCTGCGCCGCGATGTCGGTCGGCGGTTCGACATCGGAGTGCAGGGTTCGGTGCAGCACGCCTGGGGCCGCGGCAGTGTGGCGTTCAGCGGCGGCCCGTCCGCCGGCGTATCGCCTGCGCAGAACGTGTGGATCTCGGTCGGTTACAACATCACGGGTTATCGCGACCGCGACTTCGAGGCGGATCGCTACACCCGCTCGGGCGCGTACGTCACCGCGCGGCTCAAGTTCGACCAATGGTCGCTCGGGCGTGCCGGCCGCACGATCTTCGGGGGCGTGAAGTGATGTGGCGGGCAATCCTTGTGGTGGTGGGGCTGGGAATCACGGTGCTTCCGCAGGCGGGCAGGGCGGATCCACTGACCGTGACCAAGAACGCGCTCGTCGTCGCGGATCAGGTCAACCTTGCCGCGCCTAAGGCGCTCCCGGGGGCGACGGTCGATTATCGTGTGTTGTTTACCAACCCGACCGGTAATCTGCTGACCCCGGTGCGCAATATCAGTGTCGAGGACGTGTTGCCGACGCGCGTCGTGCTGCGGGTCGCGGATCTTGCGGCGGCGGGGAAGGGGCCGGTCGAGTTCCTCGACGGCAGTCTGCTCGGGCTCGGATTGCTGGGCAGCGGGCTGACGTGCGGTTTCACGTCCTATGCCAGCACGACCGACTGCATCGACTTCTTCGACGGCACGAGCTGGACCTACGTGCCGACCCCCGATGCCGACGGCTACGACGCGCGGGTCCGTGCGATCCGGGTCAAGCCGGTTACGACCTTCACAACCAACGGCTCCTTCCAGATCCGCTACAGGGTAAAGATCCGATGACCTACATGGCTCCCATCGTCCCACAGCGCCAATTGACCGAGCGCCGCGAGGACGAGCGGTATCGTCGCGTCCTCGCCACGGGCAAGCTGATCCTGGGTGATTGCGAGATGTTCTGCTTCGTCCGTGACCTCTCCACACGCGGTGCCAAGATCGAGACGCTGACCGTGCCCGTGATCGGGCAGCAGCTTGTCTTCGAGATGCGCGGGCTCGGGCCGTGCTCGGCGCGGGTGGTGTGGAATCGGGAGCATCTCGTCGGGCTGGCGTTCGATAGCCCGCAGGATCTTGGCGCGATCTCGGATCGCGGGACACGTCAGGGCTATTGTGCCCGTGCGCCGCGCTTCGCGACCGATCGGCTGGCGCAGTTGCGGATCGGTGGATCGACGGTCGCGGTCGAACTGGTCGATCTCAGCGCAGGCGGCGCCCGGTTGCGTGGCGCGGGCGCACCGCGGATCGACACCGCCGCGTCGCTGATCATCGACCGGATCGCACCGCGCGCCGGCTTTGTTCGGTGGGCGCGCGATGGGGACATCGGTTTCCAGTTCACCCCGATCCTGGATTTGCCGACGCTGATGCAGATTCTGCGCTGAGCTACTTTTTCGGCAGTTTGACCGCGGTCACTTCCAGTTCGACCAGATACATCGGGGCGACGAGATTGGCGACTTGGAAGGTCGATCGTGCCACGGTGTTGGGGTTCGCCGCCGAGCCAAAGAACGTCTGGAAGCCTGCGTTGAAGCCCGCGAAATCGATCTTGCCCAGTTTCGGGTCTGCCGCGAGGAACGCCTGCATCTTGATGACGTCGGCCATCACATAGCCCTTGGACTTGAGCAGCGCCTCGATCTTGGTAAGGACGCTGACGGTCTGGGTCTTGGTGTCGCCAAAGTCGTCGACCACCGCTTTCTTCGCGGGGTCGATCGGGTCCGCCAGCTGACCCGACAGATAGAAAGTCTCATGTCCCGCCGGCACGATCACGCCCTTGAGGATCATGCCGGGCTTGCCGTCGGGGCCGGGGCTGACGATGCGATCGACCTGCGCGGGGGCTGCGTGGGCGGTTGAGGCGAGGGTGAGGGCCGCCAGTGCGGTCGCGATGATGTGCTTCATACGAATGATTTCCTTCAGCGGATCAATTGGCCTGGATCGGTTTCTTGCTCGACGGGTCCGGTGCGTCGCCGGTGCGGAGTGCGGCCACCTGGGCAGGGGTGACCGGCGTTGCCGCATTGCCCCAGGACGCGCGGGCGTAGGTCAACGCCGTTGCAATCTGTGCGTTGGTCAGATCCCCCTTGAACGCGGGCATGCCGCCACGGCCGTTGAGGACGACAAGGATCGCGTTTGCTGGTTTGCCCGTAACCAGCGCGCTGCCCGCAAGCGCCGGGAATGCCCCGCGGATTCCCTTGCCGTCGGGCTGATGACAGGCGGCGCAATTGTCCGTGAAGGTTTGCAGCGCGGACGGTGCCGGGGATGCCCCGCCCGCCAATGGCGGGGTGTGGGTGGTCTGGGCGATGCCTGCCACCGCCAGCGTGGCGGCGGTGAAGGCTACAGGAATCGTGTACCGCATTGCGCTCACCCCTTCATTGCACGCGCATGGAGGCGTTCGACCTGCTGCCACGCGGACTCGAATGCGCCCGCCTGCCAGCCGCCAAGATAGCTCAGATGTTCGCCGGCAAGGTAGATGCGGTCATCCGGTTCGGTCAGGACCGGATAGGCCGTCGCGCGTGCATCCTCGCTCCATACGCCCCAACCGCCGAGGTTGTACTTCACCCGGTGCCACGCGACCGAAAATCCGGTCTCGAAGCTTTCCTTATAGGCCGGGAAAATCTTCTGCCCGTAATCCACCGCGGTCGCCACGCGATCGGCGGCGGACCTACCCGACACCTTCGCCGCAGCCGCGCCGAAATTGTAATAGCCGAGCAGGACGCCCTTCTGGCTCTGCCAGCCGGTCGAGGGCAGCGAGATGCTGTTGATCTCGGGATTGTCGCAATAGACATGGCCGCCGTAGATCGAATGATCCTCTTCCCAGAAGCGCCGTTTCATCTGCAACCCCATCTTGCCGACGAGCGCATAGCTGCTCTTTTCCATGGCGGTCTTGAAGCGCGGGGACAGGCCGTGGTCGATCGTCTTCAGCACCGACAGGGGAATCGTGCAGATACACCAGTCGGCAGTAAGCGTTTCGGCCTGCCCTTCCTTGACAACGTCGATCGTGACGCCGTTGCCGTTCTGCCGGATGCGTTGCACCTCGGTCGAGAAACGAATCATTCCGTCGGGCAGGTGGCGTGCGATCGCCTTGGGGATCTGCTCCATCCCCTGCACCGGCTGGAACATCGTGCGTTGCTGTTCCCAGTCGGAGACGCTGTGAAGCAGCTTGCCCATGCCGCTGTTAAGGACATCGGTGATGGCGTACGGCGAAGAGGGCTTGCCCGGGCCCGGATTGATCCCGGCGCCAGGCTCGACGAGAAAGCCGCGCCCTGCCGTGCCGGTATAATTGAAGTCCTTCTTGGACAGATACCCGAAGCTCACCAGGAACTCGATGAAGCGTTCCTTGTCGGCGCCGCTCATCTGCGCATCCAGAGCCCCCTGTTGCGACAGCTTGGCGAGAATTTCCGACGTGTAGCCGAGCAAGTCAGCCGCGACCTGGCCCTTGCGGATCGGCTTGCCGCCCAGCGGCCCGGGCGCCTTCTCCATGTAGAGGAAACTGGCGTCATTGTCGTTGTTGAACAGCTCGAGCGGCACGTTGAACAGTTTGGTGTAATGCAGTGTCGAATGGTGATGATAGGGGATCCGCCACGGGCCGATGTTGACGTACAGCCCTTCGTCGAAGTCGCACGTCTGCGGCTGGCCACCGAGTTCGGTCAGTTGAAATCCCTTGCGCGCGGTCTGTGCGCGGCCACCCGCGAAGGCGCGCGCCTCCACAACAGTCACGGCATAGCCCGCCTTGGTGAGTTCATACGCGGAGGCGAGGCCGGCATTGCCTGCCCCGAGCACGATGACTCGGTTCTTTTTGGGCGTTCCGGCGAGCGACGGCGGGGCCGCCATGGCCGAGCCGATGCCGAAGCCAAGTGCATCCATGCCCGCAAGCAACATCGCCGTACCGCCGGCTTTTGCCAGCTTCTCAAGAAAATAACGCCGGGTCTGGCCACTCAACGCCATACCCATATCCAAGTCGTTCATCAGACACCCCTTGTTGATTGTCGTTGACGCATACAAAGGCGGACAGGCGTCGCCCCAGACGCCTGTCCGCCATGATCAAAGCTTGAAGTTCAGGCGTGCGTAGTAATAGCCGCCGTTGATGCCGTAAGGCGATATGGTCGGATACTTGCTGGTAGAATATCCGCGCTCTCCGTTGGTCAACTGCGCGTTGCGGATGAACTCCTTGGACCGCTCCGTCGGATACTGGTTGAACAGATTGTTCGCGCCGATCGAGATCTTGAGCGGAGCGAAGATCTGATATCCAATTTCGAGGTCGGTGAGGAATGCGCTCTTGACCGGTACCTTGATCAACTTGCCCGCGTCCGGACCGCTGCGTGCTGTCTCTAACGAATAGACCTCGGAGTAGAAGCTTTCGCGCGCATTGATGCTGAACTTGTTCCACGACCAGAAGGCGTTGAACGTCCCCCGGAACCGCGGCGTGCTATGTTCCAGTTCGACGACGCTACCCGTGTCGATCAATCCAGTCAGGCCCGGGTTGGCCGTGCTGGAGTATAAGGCAGAGGGCAGGGCATTGATGCTCAATACCTTGTTCGCATTGTAATTGGCGGTGAAGGTCAGGTCGACATCCCCCATGCTGCCCAGCCCAGCGGAGTAATTGGCCATAAGATCGACGCCGCGGGTCCGCATCTTCACGCCGTTGACGAAGCTCTGCACTGCGACGCTGCCGTCGGTGGCGCGGTTTGCGCCATCGAACAGGACGTAGCTGGGAATGCTCGTGGCATCGGCGAGCGACCCAATGCTGGTACTGCCCCCGAGCGCGCCGTTGACCGCTCCCAGCACCGCCAACTGATTGTAGATCTTGTAGCGATCGTCGTCGTACGGAAGACAGGCGCCAGCGTTGCTGCCGGCATAGCCCGCAGGGCAGCGGTTGCCGGTGAAGCCGCTGAAGCTCGACGAGATCATGATGCGGTCGCGGATCGTGATTTGATACGCATCGATCGTCAGCGTCAGGCGGCGAACCGGATTGAACACCATGCCAACGCTGAAGTTGGTCGACTTTTCGGGCTTCAGGCCGCCAAAGCCTAATGCACCGGCTGCCTCCGATGCCGGTGGAAGAACCCCGCTGACCGAGCTTGGCCCGACATTGATCCCCGAATAGCCGCCTTCGGCGAGAGTCGGGGCGCGGAACCCCGTACTGACCGTGCCGCGCAGCGCGAACGCCTTGGAGAAATCGTAGCGGCTGGTCAGCTTGAAGACCGTGGTGTCGCCGAAGTCGCTGTAATGTTCGTGACGGACTGCCGCATCGACCAGCAGGTCGACCACCGGGCGGGCACTGACGTCGAGATATTGGGAGAAGTTGTCGCGCTTGTACGTGCCCGCGTCGTTTGGACTGTAGCCGAAGAAGGATTGCGCGCCGCCGCCATAATAAGACGCCGGATCGCCCTCCTTGATGCCGTAGGTTTCGTGCCGGAATTCCAACCCGCCCGCGATATTGACCGGGGCGGACAGCCCGATGTCGAGTTCGTGCGTCAGGTCGAGCGTATTGCTCCACTGCGTTGCGAAGAAGTCCCCATTGTGGAAGTTCGTCGGCGTGAAGCCGGTATCGCGATACAGCTGCGCGTTCGCCGAATTGAGGACGTTGACCTCGACGAAATCCTTTCCGTAGGTGGAGGCGAGGTCGAAGCCGATCTTGCCGATGCTGCCCTTGATGCCGCCGGTAAAGGAATAATCCGTTTCCTGGATATTCTCCTGCGGTTGGAAGCCTCCGGGGTAGAAGGGCACGCCCGCAACACCGCCCGCGGCCTTGGTGCCGGCGCCGCTGACCACGGTCGTCGGCGGACGCGTGTTTTCGTAAGCCGTCGCCGTCTTGTGGCCATAGCTGCCAGAGCTGTAGAGTTCGAAGCCGCCGATCTCGTATCCGGCATTGTAGTTGACGACAGTCTGATCGATCTTCGGGTCGCCGATGATCCGGTTGGTGTAGGGGTACCCCGGCAATTTGCCGATCTCCGGGTATTTCTGCAGCAGGTTGACCGCTTGCGGGTTGATATCGCCGCGGAAGCTGAACCCCTTGCGCTTTTTCTGTGCGGAAATGTTGAGAAAGGCACCGTCGAATGGTGCCAGGCCGATGTTGGCACCGATGGCGTAGGTTTCCCCTCCCTCGTCGTAATATTGGCCGCCCGTCGCGTTGGCGCTGATCCCGTGATCGGTCTTTTTCTGGATGAAGTTGATCACGCCTGCGATCGCATCGGTGCCATATTGTGCGGCGGCGCCGTCTTGCAGGACTTCGACGTGATCGATCGAATCGGGCACGATGAAGCTGATGTCGGGCGCCGCGCTGCCGCCGTACGGACCGCCAGCAACCGAGACGTTTGCGGTGCCGTGGCGGCGTTTTCCGTTGACCAGGATGAGCGTATGGTTCGGGCTGAGGCCGCGCAGCTTCAGCTGGAGGTTGTGCGCCTGAAGATCACTGCCAAAAGCCTGCGCCTGGATCGACGGAAGGTTCTGCGCGAGGCTGGTCAGCAGATCGGGCGAGCCCGTGCGCTGTAGCGCTTCCGAACCGAGCAACTGGATCGGTGCCGGACTGTCGGCGGCACGCATCCCCGTCGTGCGCGTACCAGTAACGATGATGGACTCGTCCGCTTGCCCGGCGTCGTCCGGGTCGGTTGGAGCGACGGCAGAGACGGGTTGCAAGGTAACTTGCGCAAAAACCGGTTGTGCAGCAATTGGCAACGAAATCGCCAGAGCGATACGTGATATACCTGTCGAGATTCTCATAGATGGCCCCCCATTATGGTTGCCCTCTAGACATCGTCTCCACATCCCGATGGTCATCGCCATCTAGGTGTATAACGCCCACATCTATATAGTTTAAAAGATCTACTTACTCCGTTGCTTGATCTGGAATGTTTCATTCTTTTTACGGCTTGGCAATACGCATCCGGGGAAATGTGTACGATATTCGGGTGGCGTCCTGACCGCAGGGGGGGCGCGGATCGAACAGGCTGCGACGTCCGGACCGCCCCGTCACCGTAGCGATTGATGTTTTGCAGCTTTTGCTCGAAACATGAGCGCGCATGACAGACGGCTTTTTCAAAGTGCGAGAGTGGCACGGTGTCGACCGTGCACGGTTCCGGTCGGAAATCGTCCCGTTGCGCCGGCCCGCGATCCTGCGCGGGTTGGCGAAGGACTGGCCGGCGGTGCAGGCGTCGCTGCAGTCGCCGGAAGCACTGTGCGATCACATCCGGGCCGCCGACCTTGGCAAACCGGTGCCCGCGTTCCTTGGACCGCCCCAGATCAAGGGGCGATTCTGGTATCGCGATGATTTGCGCGGCCTGAATTATCAACAACGCATCGCGCCGATCGGGGAATTGCTCGACGTGTTGCTAAGTGTGCGTGAAGAGGCTGAGCCGCCTGCCTTTTATGCGGGGGCGATCCCGGTGGCGGAGAACTGCCCCACCTTTGCCCGCGACAACGCCACCGACATCGTCGGGGAGGGGGCGAGTCCGCGGCTATGGATCGGCAATCGCGCGACGGTCTCGACGCATTTCGACATGTCCGAAAACATCGCGGTGGTCGTCGGCGGGCGGCGGCGTTTCACGTTTTTTCCGCCCGAGCAGGTGCGCAACCTGTACGTCGGTCCGTTCGACTTCACCTTTGCAGGGCCACCGGTCAGCATGGTGGATCTGCGCGCGCCCGATCTGAAGCGGTACCCGCGCTATGCCGAGGCGATGGCGACGGCGGAGGAAGCCGATCTGGAGCCGGGGGATGCGGTCTATGTGCCGTACATGTGGTGGCATCAGGTCGAGGCGCTGGATGCGGTGAATGTGCTGGTCAATTACTGGTGGAACATCGGAGAGCGCGCTTGGCCGGGCTCGCCGTTCAAGACGCTGATGCATGCGATCATGACGATCCGCGATCTGCCCGAACGCGAGCGTGATATCTGGCATGCGTGGTTCGATCACTACGTATTCGGTCAAGCGCATGATGCGGTTGCGCATCTTCCGGCAGGTGGGCGCGGCGCGCTTGGCGAAATGACGCCCGAGCGGGTTGCGGCGGTCAAACAGTATCTAATGGACGAACTGCGCCGCTGAGGCGGTACGAAGAGTCTTACCGGCGGTCGATCGCGCAATAATGGTCGATGAAGGCCTGATGGCTGGGCATCCGCGCGACGCTGCCGTCCATCGCTGCAGCGATCCGCGTCATCCGCGCGGCCAATTCGTCTTCCGATAGGAAATCTGCGATCGGATGATGGCTTTTGGGCACGATGTTTTGGCCGTGGAGCACGGCAAGCCAACTCGTCTCGCTGAACAATTCGTTGTCATGCCGGTACAGCCGCGCATTCTCCCGGAAAATAGCGATCCGCTCCTCCAGTGAGGCGGGGATCGGCATCGTCCGGCAGCGATCCCAGAACGCAGTGTCATCGCGCTCGGTCGCCTTGTAATGGAGGATCAGGAAATCGCGGATCTGTTCGTATTCCAGGCGCGTGCGGCGGTTGTAGTAATCAATGTCAGGCGCGTTGAAGTTTCTGTCGGGGAAGTTGGTGAGCAACCGTGCGATCCCCGACTGGATCAAATGGATCGACGTGGACTCGAGCGGCTCGAGAAACCCGGATGCAAGGCCCAGCGAAACGACGTTTCTGTTCCAGGCCTTGCGCCGGACGCCCGCCGTAAACCGCAGAAAGTTCGGATCGGTGACGGGCTTGCCGTCGAGCCCTGCGTCGAGCGTGCGCAACGCCTCCGCATCGTCGATGTGGTCCGAGCAATAGACGTAGCCGTTGCCGGTCCGCGCCTGGAGCGGGATTCGCCATTGCCACCCCGCCGCCTTGGCGGTCGCGCGCGTGTAGGACAGCGGGTCGCCGACGCGCTCGCACGCGCGCGCCACCGCACGGTCGCATGGCAGATAGTGGCTCCAGTCGTCATAGCCGGTGCCAAGCGCACCCTCGATCAGCAGCCCCCGGAAGCCGGAGCAATCGATGAACAGGTCGCCTGCGACGACGCTTCCATCTTCCAGCAGCAAGGTATCGACATGCCCGGTCTCGCCGTCGAGCCGGACATCGACGATCCTGCCCTCGGTCCGCTGCGCGCCCGCCGCTTCCGCCAGTTCGCGCAGATAGCGCGCATAGAGCGCAGCATCGAACTGGAACGCATAAGCGATCGTCGCGAGTGGCGAGTTGACGAGCGACGGATCGGGCCGCTGGAACTTGTTCGCGCGCGCCGCGCCGACCCCAATACTGAAGCGATCGAGCGGGAGTGCGCCCCCCGCCTGCGACTGCCGATACCAGAAGTGGTGGAAGTGAATGCCTTCCATCTCCTGGCCATAGCTGCCGAAGGGATGAATATAGCGCTGGCCGATCCGCCCCCAGTCGACGAATTCGATCCCGAGCTTGAACGTCGCCGCGGTGCGCCGGACGAAGTCGTTCTCATCGATCCCAAGCAGTCGGTTGAAATATTGGATATGCGGAATCGTCGCCTCGCCGACACCGACCGTGCCGATCGCTTCGGACTCGATCACGCGGATGTCGATGTTGCCGCCCGCCAGCACGCGCGAGAGCGCTGCGGCGGCCATCCATCCGGCGGTGCCGCCGCCGACGATCACGACCTTGCGGATGCGCGCGTTCTCCACCGCGGTCACGCCGCCTGCGCCGCGCAATAGTGCGCGATGAACTGCTGATGCGTCGGCATCTGCTCTGCCGCCGTGTGGATCGCGCGCTGCATCGACAGCAGGCTGTGCGCGACGTCGCCGCTCGGGAGGGTCGCGACGATCGGGTCGCAGGTCGTAGGGACGATGCCCTGGCCGAGCATCACCGCGACCCAGCTCGGCCGGGCGAACAGTTCCTCTTCGTAGCGGAAGATGCGTCCGGTTTCGCGGAACAGGGCGATCTTGTGGTTGAGCGTATCGGGCAGCGGCATCGTGCGGCAGTGGTTCCAGAAAGCGCTGTCGTCGCGTTCGGTCGCGCAATAATGCAGGATGATGAAGTCGCGGACCTGTTCGAATTCGGTGCGCATGTGGCGGTTGTATTCGGTGCGAACGATGTCCGGAATGGGGGCGGCGGGGAATAGCGAGATGAAGCGGCTGATGCCTTCCTGGATCAGATAGATCGACGTCGATTCGAGCGGTTCGAGGAATCCTGCGGCGAGCCCGATCGCGATGCAATTGCCCGTCCAGAACCGCTGCCGACATCCGGCGGTGAAGCGGAGCTGGCGCGGATCGCCAAGGGCCGGTCCCTCGATCCCGGCGAGCAGGATATCCGCCGCGGCATCATCCGACAGGAAGGCGCTCGAATAGATATGGCCGTTGCCGACGCGGCGCTGCGTCGGGATCCGCCATTGCCACCCGGCGGTACGCGCGGTGGAGCGGGTGTAAGGGGGAAGCGGGCCGGTATGCGCGCTGGGCACTGCGAGCGCGCGGTCGCAGGGAAGCCAGCGGCTCCAGTCGTCATAGCCGATCCCGAGGGTATCCGCGGTCAACAGCGCGCGGAAGCCGGTGCAATCGAAGAAGAAGTCCCCGTCGACCGCGCGGCCATCGACCAGGTCGAGACCAGCGATTGCCTCGGCATCGGTCGCCTGGCGCACGTTTCGGACGATGCCTTCGACCCGGCGCACGCCGCGTGCCTCGGCATAGTGGCGCAGGAAGCGCGCGTAGCGCGTCGCGTCGAAATGATAGGCGTAGCGCAGTTGCGACCGGACCGACCGCGGATTGGGGTCGGGCAGGGCGAAGCGGTCGGCCTGGGCGGCGACCGCGCACAGGCTGTAAGCATCGATCGGCGCAGGGTTTCCGTCGAGGCGGCTGCGCATCCAATATTGGTGGAAATCGATCCCGCGCATGTCCGCGCCGTGCTGGCCGAAGGGGTGGAAATAGCGGCTGTCGGCGCGCCCCCAGCCGACGAATTCGATCCCGAGTTTGAAGGTCGCGTCGGTCGCGGCCATGAATTCGGCCTCGTCGATTCCCAACATCTGATTGAAAGCAAGGATATCCGGGATCGTCGCCTCGCCGACGCCGACCGTTCCGATCGTGTCGGATTCGACCACGGTGATCGTCACGTCGCGCGGTTCGAGCAGGCTGGAGAGCGCGGCGGCGGTCATCCAGCCTGCGGTTCCGCCGCCGACGATGACGATATTCTTGAGATATTGCTGCATGATCATCGCCGGTTTCGGAGCAGATAGTGCTCGAGTTGCAGCCGATACGTGTCGCAATCGGGCAGGGTTGAGACGCTTTGCGCCACGCTGCGCTCGAGATTGGCCAGGAATGCGGTCACTTGCGCCGGGTTTGCGCGGTCCGCGAGGCGATCGTGGCGCGTCGGGCGACGCCCCATGCCGAGATGGAGGATCGTCCAGTCCTCGGGGTGGAACGGCTCGAGGTCGTAGGCGACCAGCAGCCCGCGGGTCTCGAACATCTCGAGCTTGCGCACCAGTGCATCGGGCTGTGGCTCCCCTTGCGCCGCGCGCCAATAGGGCGTGTCGGGGAGTCCGTTCGTGGCGAACATCGCACAGGCGAACAGCGCAGCATTCTGCGTATCCTCTTGATATCGGCGGTTATATTCACCGCGCTCGACCGCCATGCTCCCGGTGTTGGGAATGAGCGACAGCAGGCGTTCCAGGTCACGTTCGAGCAGTATCATCGGTGCGGGCGTGAGCGGTTCGAGGACATAGGCCGCATGGCCGATCCCGACGCAATTGGCGGCCCAGGCATGGGGGCGGCGGTGGAGCGTGGCCTCGCCGGCAAGCGCGGGCGCGGAGCCGTGCGCGGCGAGCCCCGCGTCGCGATCCGCGGGGTCGTACACCGTGACGCGGCGGGTTCGACCGCGCAGGGGAACGTCGCTGCGCCAGCCGTACGGAGTCGGCGTGACGGTACGAACCGGACGTCCCGGGCGGGCGGCAGGGGCGTCGCTTGCGGCGATGCCGATCCGGCGCCCGGCCTCACCGTCAGGGACGAGGTGCGACAGCAGAACCGCCGCTGGGCCGCTGCAATCGACGTACAGGTCGGCGCTCAGCGCGCGGCCATCGCTCAGCCGGACTCCGGCGATGGCATCCGCGTCGATCTCGACCGATGCCAGCGCGTCTGCGATGCGAATGACCCGGCCCGGTGCGTCGGCGACTGCGGTCTCGAACAGACGCGCGTAGGATGCGGGATCGAACTGATAGCCATAGTCCGCGCGCGACAGCGGATGCTGCGTCGCCTTGGCGGGGTCGCGGGGCGGATGCGCGAAGGCACCGCGCTTCGCCGCCATTGCCGCGACGAGATAGGGTTCAAGCCGGTCGATCCCGACCGCCGCCAGATATTGATGCAGCAGAACGCCGTCGACGACCGGGAACGGCAGCGCGAAACATTGCGTCCACGACCGTTTCCCGCCCGCCCAGTGATCGTAGCGCGTCCCCCACGAAAAGGCGGTGTCGCTGTCGAGAGTCAGTGCGGGTTCGGCGACGCCTGCGGCAAGGTTGAACGCATAGGCGGACGGCGACGTGACGTTGCCGTAGAACAGGTCGCTCTCGGCCGTACCGCCGATATCGACGAACGTGATACGGATCGCCGGGGCAAGTTGCCGCGCGAGGCTGGCGACCGTCATCCAGGCGGCAAGGCCGCCCCCGCAAACGAGGATATGCGCGATCGGTGATGGCGACCGGTTGGCGGAAGCGGACACGATCGCGGTTACGCCGCCGTCGCCGCGCGCGAGAGGCTGCCCGCGCCGCCCATCCGCCGGATATAGTCGGCATGATCGGGGGTCGCGCGGACCGCGCCAGCGACCGAATCGCGGATCGCGGCGGCGCGCGCGGTGAGCGCTGCGTCGCCGATCGCATGGGCGCGCGGATCATGCCCTGTCGGCATCAGATTCTGTCCCATCATCACCGCGACCCAACTGGGTGGCAGGAACAGGCCGAATTCATAGGGGATGACGTAGCCGCGCGTCGTCCACGCGTCGATCTTCTGCTGCAAGCTGTCGGGCAGCTTTAGCGCACGGAAATGGCGCCAGAAGGGGCTGTCGTCACGCTGGGTGGCGACATAATGGAGCAGCAGGAAATCGCGGACGCGTTCATAGTGGAGCCCCATCCGCCGGTTGTATTCGGCGATGCTCGGGGCATCGAACCCGCGATCCGGGAACAGCGCGAGCAATTCGGTAATGCCGTCCTGGATCAAGTGGATCGAGGTCGATTCGAGCGGTTCGAGGAAGCCGCCCGCCAGCCCGATCGCGACGACGTTGCGTTTCCAGAAATCGCGTCGACGCCCGGTGGTGAAGGACAGCCGCCGCGGGGTCGCCTGCATCGGCGCGTCGAGGTTCTCGACCAGCTGGCGTTCGGCGTCATCGTCCGAGATGAAGCTGTTGCAATAGACATGGCCGTTGCCGACGCGATGCTGGAGCGGGATCCGCCATTGCCATCCCGCGGTCCGCGCGGTCGCGCGGGTGAAGGGCCCGAGCGGACCACGGCTTTGCGTCGGCACCGCGACCGCGCGGTTGCACGGCAGCCAGTTGCTCCAGTCGTCATAGCCCGACGCAAGCGCGCCTTCGATCAGGAGACCGCGGAACCCGGAACAATCGACGAACAGATCGGCCTTGACCGCGCGCCCGTCGGTCAGCGTGATCGTGTCGATAAAGCCCGTTTGACCGTCCAGAACCGTGTCCACGACCTTGCCCTCATGGCGCTCGACGCCGTGCTTTTCGGCGTAGCGACGGAGAAACGCGGCGTAGAGCGACGCATCGAACTGATAAGCATACCCAAACGTCGACTCGACACGATCTAGGTCGGGCGAGGGGTGCTGAAAACGGCTGTGTTCGGCCGCGACGATCGGAAAGGAATAGTCGGCCAGCCGTCCGGTGGCACCCGCCGCCTGCAACCGCAGCCAATAGTGGTAGAAGGGAACGCCATCGATTGCCGGGCCGAAATCACCGAACGGATGGATGTAGCGATCGCCGATTCGGCCCCAGTCGCAGAACTCGATGCCAAGCTTGAACGTCGCCTCGGTCGCGCGCATCAACTCCGCCTCGTCGATGCCCAACGCCACGTTGAAGGCGCGGATGTGCGGCAAGGTCGCCTCGCCGACCCCGACGGTGCCGATCTCGGCGGATTCGATCAGCGTGATCGTGACGGGCAAGCCCTTGAGCTTGTTGGCCAGCGCGGCCGCGGTCATCCAGCCGGCGGTGCCGCCGCCGACGATGCAGATGCTGGTGATTTCGGATGCGCGTGCGCGCGCACCGTCGGACGGCTTGGCTGGCATCTCTACTCCCCCAGTCGGGGTAGCATCGCCCACGGGCGTGTCCAATACCGAGAGTTCAATTTCTGTAACATTTTGTCATGATTGGTGTTCTCGGAATACGGTCAAAGGCGCAGTTTTGAGCGGTTTTCGGGCCGATTCGGAATTATTTCAAAAGCCCCATTGCGGCGTGATTAAGTCAGAGTATAAAAGTTCCATTCACTCGGGATCCGCGGTGTGATGGCCAAAATGGCCACGCACCAACAACCAGCGGACCGACAGGGTGGAAACTGGGAGTTGCCGGAGCAGTCCGGTTTGGAGGGGATACCATCATGCGGTTTTCTGCGCGTACGGCCATGCCATGTTCGGCGAAGAGCATCCTGCTCGCCACATCGGCAATTACGCTGCTTTCCTTGCCGGCAGTAGCGTCGGCGCAGACGTCGCGTCCGCGCACCGACATCGTTCCACCAGAACAGACCGAAGTGCCGCTGCAGGACAATAAGCAGATCGACTCAGCGAGCCCGACCGCCACCCTCCCGCGCAACAATTTGCCTGCGGGTGATAGCGATATCGTCGTGACGGGTATTCGCGGCGCGCTCAACTCGGCCAAGGAAATCAAGCGCCGCGCGAGCACGTTCGTGGACTCGATCAGTGCGTCGGATATCGCGACGCTGCCGGATCTGTCGGTCGCGGAAGCGATCGGGCGTATTCCGGGCGTCACCATCTCGCGCTTCCCGACCGGTGGTGCCAGCCCCGATTTCCCGTCGCCCGAAGGCCGCGGCAACCTCGTCCGCGGTCTCGGCTTCGTGCGGTCGGAATTCAACGGCCGCGATGCGTTCAGCGCGAACGGCGGACGTGCGCTCGACTTCTCGAGCATCCCGCCCGAACTGGTCGGCGGCGTCGACGTGTACAAGAACCAGAGCGCCGATCTAATCGAAGGCGGCATTGGCGGCACGATCAACCTGCGCACGCTCGAGCCGTTCGATCGCAAGGCCGGCGTCTTCGCCGTCGCGTTCGACACCACCTATTCGGATCTTCGTAAAAAATGGTCTCCCGCTGGTAGCGTAACCATCGGGAACCGCTGGAAGACGGGCATCGGCGAATTCGGCATCATCGGGTCCTTCTCGCAGTCCATTCTCAACTCGCGGATCAACGGGTGGCAGCAGAATGCGCCGATGCCGCGCGTTCTCGACGCGAGCGGCAATATCCCCGAAACCTCGCTGACCGGCGCGAACAAGCTGGGCGAGTTCACCGGGGTCGATCCTTCGCAGATCATCGGTGCGACGCCGGGGTTCCAGATGCGCACCAACGACGTCGACCGCGACCGCAAGAGCTACTACCTTGCCGGTCAGTGGAAGAACGACAGCATGCAGCTGACCGCGAAGTACATTCGCGTCGATCTCGACATCGACAGCGTCGAGCGCACGCTGGAATGGTTCCCCGAGCACGACACGGGCACCACCATGGGAGTCAGCAACATCAAGCTGAACCCCAATTTCAGCTCGGCAGGGCTTCCGATGTGCAGCGGCCCGGGCGGTTTCCCGGCTAACCCGGGGGATTGCGAAACGCTCATTCCGGTCAAGGGCGGCCTGATGGAATCGGGGTTCGTCACCAACAACGCCGATTCCTGGACCGGGGCGCGCGGCGCACCGGTCGGGTCGCTCGGCATCGGCAAGCAGGAGCGCTCGCGCACGCAGGATTTCACGCTCAACTTCAAGTGGAAGGTGAGCAATCGGCTGAGCCTGACGCTGGACGGCCAATATACCAAGGCCAGCGCGAAGCAGCGTGAGATCTGGGGCGGGATGAACACCTACCTCAACTGGAACATCAAGCAGAACCTCGACCATCCCACGATCGATTTCGTGATCGACCCGGCGCATCGGTTCAATCCGGGCCAGACCCGCTTTACCGGAGACGCCGATGCGGCGAACGGCAACCCTGCGGTGTATATTCCGCACCCGACCAACAGCGGCGATCTGAACGGCGCCAACTGGCAGTTCGCCGCCGACCGCTTCCAGGTCGGTACGGGGGATCTCTACGCGTTGCGCGGGGATCTCGCGTATGACGTGTCGGGCGGCGACGGGCTGGCGAGCTGGTTCGACAGCATCAAGTTCGGTGCGCGCTTCTCGGAACGGAGCCAGGTCAATTCGGAAATGGCGCTCAACTGGGGGTCGATCGCCCCGGCATGGGATGGTCGCGGCGGCTTCGCCGTGGCGGGGACGTTCAAGGATCCGGCGGCGGGGTTCCAGTCGGTCGATTTCAGCAAATTCTTCCGCGGCGGCGTCGTCGGCGGCACGAACAATTCGTTCGTCTTCGTCAATGAATCGCTGTTGTCGGATTACACCAAGTTCCGGAACTACATCAACAGCGAGCCGCAACTCGCCGATCGCTATGGCTGGGTGCCGCGCGGGGTGGCGGACGGATCGAGCTTCGGCAGCGCGGTGTTCCGGCCCGAAGACACGTCGGACATCACCGAGAAGACCAAGAACGCGTATCTCCGTGTCGATTTCAAACAGGCCTTCGGCAACGGCATGTCGATCGACGGCAACGTGGGCCTGCGCTACGTGCGGACGGACCTGACATC
Organism: Sphingomonas sp. FW306-05-A; assembly: GCF_058782275.1. Lineage (NCBI taxonomy): Bacteria > Pseudomonadati > Pseudomonadota > Alphaproteobacteria > Sphingomonadales > Sphingomonadaceae > Sphingomonas > Sphingomonas sp. FW306-05-A. The sequence goes on along the minus strand of NZ_JBYSXN010000002.1, from coordinate 776,317 downwards.
GTCGGGGTTCCGGGCGTTCCGGCCGTTCGTGGCGGACATCCAGACGCCGGCGATCGACCCGACGACCGGCGTTCGGACTCGTACCGACGATGCCGAAAGCCGCGACGATCCGGCGGATTTCCTGCCGGAATCGATTGCTTACGCGGCGCAGGCGGCGATTCCGACCAAGGTCGATCTGGTCGACGAACGGTGGTTGCCGTCGTTCAACGTCAAGTGGAACCTCAACCGCGAGATGCTGATCCGCTTCGGTTTCAGCAAGGGATTGAGCCGCCCGAACGTGCAGGACCTGCGCGCATCGCAGGAATATGTCGTGACGACCGAACGCACGGCGTTCCCGCCGATCACCGACATCAACGATCCGCTCCGCGGCATCGATCGCGGCGCGCAAAGTATCCGCGTCGGCGAAGTCCGGGTCAGCCGCGGCAACCCGTTCCTCAAACCGACCACCGCGAACAGCTTCGACTTGTCGTATGAATGGTATTTCAAGGGCGGGTATCTGTCGGTCGCGGGCTTCTACAAGGACCTGTCGAACATCATCACCAACGGCGACCTCGTGCTCGGCGATGTGACGCTGGACGGGACGCGGACGCGGATCATCTACAATGGCCCGGTCAACCAAGCCAAGGCCAAGGTGAAGGGCATCGAGATCGGCTATCAGCAGTTCTTCGATTTCCTGCCGGGGCCGCTTAAATATCTCGGCGTGCAGGGCAACTATACGTATATCGACGCCTCGACCACGCCGCCTGGCAATGGCGTGGACAGTGACGGGGACGGCGTTCCCGACGATCTGACGACGGTGTTCCGCTGGGGCGTGAGCGATCTGCTCGGCCAGTCCAAGCATATCGCCAACGCGGTCGCGATCTATCAGGACAAGCGGCTCGAAGCGCGTCTCGCCTATAACTGGCGGTCGGAATATCTGACCACCTACCGTGACTATGTGACGGGCAACCCGATCTACAATTCCGCGGCGGGCTTCCTCGATGCGTCGCTGAAATATACGCTCGGGCGGGTCCAGATCCGCAGCTCGATCGCCAACATCCTCGACACCAAGAGCAAGGCGCGCGCCTATATCGACCAGAGCGGCCAGATGTACGACCGCTTCAGCTTCCTCAACGACCGCCGCGTCGTGATCGGCGCGATCTTCCAGATGTAGCGCACGATGCCGGGCGGAACGGCCACCGCCCGGCATGGCCATACGCTGACCAACCGCCTTTGGCCCGGGCCAGAAAGGATCATGCGATGAAAGCGTTTGTCCTGTTCGCCGTAGCCCTCAGCGTATCCGGCTGTGCCACCACCGGCCCATCCTATCAGGCCGCCGCCGGACCCGGCGCGGTCGGCTATTATGCCGCGCCCGCCGCCGACGGGCGGACCACGGTGACTTATACCGGGGCCGAGAACATGTCGACGGAACAGGTCGCGCGCTTCGCCTTCCTGCGCGCGGCGGAATTGACCGTCGCGGCGGGGCAGCCGCTGTTCGCGGTGCTCGAGACACAGACCCGACAGGTCGAATCGAGCCGGACGAGCAGCCTTTCGTCGCGCGGCGGCCCCAATCTGACGGGCGGGTCGGTCTCGGCGGGAACGGGCAGTCAGGGGGATCAATCGGGCGGGACACCGGGGGTGAGCAGTCCGTCGGTCCCGACCGGTCCGAGCACGGGCGGGTTCGGTGGCGGCGACGTTCCGTATCAGATGCTCGAACGCTGGACGCCGCGGCAGGTCAACCAGACGGTGCTGCTGGTGCAGATGGCGGCGGACCGCGAGACGCTGCTGCGCGGGCAGACGACCGCGCCGCAGATCTTTACCGCGAAGGACGTCATCGCGGAAATCACGCCGAAGAAGTAAGCGCGCTAGCGCCCTAGCCAGTCCTGCACGCCTTCCAGCGTGCGGAAATCATCGACCGCGCGGACTTGCGCATTGGGCAGCACGGGGCGCGCCATCTCGGCGAGCGCCGATCCCGGCCCGAGTTCGAGGACATGCGTGACATCGCGTTCCGCCAGCGCCTCGAGCAGCGCCGCCCAGTCGATCGTCGTCGCCACCTGCGCGGCAAGACCGGCAGTGGCGCGTGCGGGGATGCCGACGATGCCCTGATCGGTCGCGCTGATCAGCCGGAGTTTCGGGCGGAGGGGGTCGATCTCCGCCAGCGCGTGCGCGAACGGGGCGACGGCGTCGGTCAGGCGCGGGGTGTGCGAGGCGACATGCACCGGCATCGCGCCCGCACGGAGTGCCCCCTGCGCGAGTGCCGCGGTGCAGAGTGCAGCCACCGCAGCGCGGGTGCCGCCAACGACGATCAGCCGATCCGGGTTGACGATCGCGACCGCGCAATCGAACGCTGCAGCCAGCGTGGCGACGGTTTCGCGCGACAATCCGCGGACATAGCCGAGGCCGTCGTCGGGACCGCTCGCCGCGTCCATCGCACGGGCGCGGGCATCGACGAGCGCGAGCGTATCCGCCGGGGACCAGACGCCCGCGACCCCCCAGGCGGCGACTTCGCCGACGCTATACCCCGCCACCAGCGTGGCGGGCGGTGCGCCACCGGGAAACAGCGCGTCCGCGGTCGCCAGCGCGCGCGCCACGCACAGGATCTGGCTGGCGCGATTGGCGTAGAGGTCCGCCTCCGATGTGTGCGCGACGAAGGCGTGGATGTCGGTACCGAGCGTGACCGACGCGGCGTCGAGGATCGGGGCTGCTCGGCCCTCGAACAGCCGGAACAGCGCGGGGTCCTGCCGCCCCTGACCCGAGCAGAGCAATGCGAGGGTCACCCCCCGATCGCCTCGACGAACAGCGCCATCGCGAGCAGGTCGGCGCAGCCGCCAGGGCTGAGGTGTCGGGCAACGAAGCCGTCGTGCATTTCCGCCGCACGCGCGCGCCAGTCCGATGCGCCGACCCCGCCCGCTGCGAGGAACGTGCGCGCCGCGCGTTGCGCGTAGGCAAGCCCGGCGGGGCCGCCGCGATAAAGCAGGTTGCTGTCCTCGACCGCCGCGATCAGCGTCATGCAGGTGTGGACGCGCGCGGCCTCCTCGTCGCGCGCCAGCCGCCGTCCTTCCGCGAGCGCGGGGAGCGCGACGGCATAGATGGATGGGAACCCCGCTGCGGCTTCTACGCGTGCGCCGCCCGCTTGGTAGCGCCGCGCGACCATGCTGCCGTGGCTATGGAGGTCGATAGGGCCGCCGATGATCGCCGCGCCCCAGCGCGCTGTGACGATCCCGCCAAGCGCGGCGGCGACGCCGTAGCGCGCACGGAATCCCGCCGCTGCGGCGAGCAACCCGAGGCCGAAGATCGCGCCGCGGTGGGTGTTCACGCCGCCGGTCTCGCGCCGCATCGCCGCCTCCGCCGCGATCCCGATCGCGCGGAGCCGGTCCATCCCCGCGCCGTGTGCCCCGGCATCTGCGAGATCGGCGAAGTAGGGGGCGAGCACGCGTGCGCTGCGGCGGAGCGTGTCGACGTCCATGTCGTCATGCGCGCCGCTGTCGACATGGCTGACGAGGCCGGGCTTGGGCCAGGTTTCGACCTCGCGGATCAGGCAATCGGCGGCGAGTGCACCGATCGCGCCGGCGGCGTCATCCGGCGCAGGGGAAGCGCAAGCGGCGATCATGCGAACAGCGCCGTGCGATCCACCAGCCGCGCGGCGGCGGGGGATTTGGCAAGGAGCTGATCGGCGTCGGACCGCCATTCGCGCCACTGCACGGCGGCTCCGTCCGGCGCGACGAGTTCGGCATCGATCCGCATCGGTGCGGCAGCATCGACGCTTTCGATCTTCGCGGCTCGCGCATCGGCGATCGCGGGGGCGGCACATTCGAGGATCAGGTCGATGTCGGAGGTGTCGGTGAGATAGTCGAGACCGGTCAGATGCTGCCACGCCAGACTGCCGAAACAGCGCATTTTGGGGTCGCAAAGCAACAGCGCGGCGATCGTCATCTGCCAGGCGCGCGGTGCGGCGGCGGCGGCGTCGCGGAGCAGCGGCGGTGGCGTGGTGCGGACGACCGCTTCGGGCGCGCAGCGGAGCGCAACGCGGCGCTTGCCGAGCGCGGGCGGGAGCGGGACGCCGAGCGCTATCGCATCGCCATCGTCGCACAGGATGCGCCGTGCGATCGCCGGGCGGCCATCGGCGGCCCAGTTGCGCAAGAGGTCAGGCTCGTCGGGCGCGATCAGCGGTGCCCATGTCTCGGGTGCGAGGTAGACGAGCGTATGGCGCGCAAGATCAGCCATGTGCGAGCGCCAGCCGTTCAACCTCCGCAGCGATGGCGGCGGCCTTGGGGCGGCCACCGCGCGTCGCACCGAGAACCGCGCGCGAATCCCCGGCGGGGGGCGCGGCAAGCAGCGCGGAGAAGGGTTCGGCCAGCGGCTGATCCGGATCCCACACAGCGACGATCCCGCCGGTCGCGACGATATTGTCGAGGCCGGGCGCGAACACCGGGGTGGTTTCGGCCTTGGCCTCCAATACCGCGAGCGGCAGCTTGGTGACGCGTGCCATCGAGGGCAGGTCCATCACCGCCGGATGCGCGCCGGGGAGCGCGACCAGCGTGTCGCACGCGAGCGCCGTCGCGATGAATGCGCCCGCCGCGGTGCCACCGTACAGCAAGGCGATCGTGCGATGCCCGCTGTTCGTCGCGTGGTGGAGCGCCTTGGCGAGATGCACGAGGGTTTCGCTCAACCCCAGCAATTCGTCGCGACGGCTCATCCGCTGGCTGCCCGAATCGAGCAGGAACAGGATCGGGCTGGCGTCGTCGCGGGCGGCGATCGCGAGGACATCGCCTGCGATCTCGACGGCTTCGTCGACGCCGGGAAAGGCGCCGTCGACGATGCCGAGAACGTGCACGACACCGCCCCCGTCCATCTGCGCTGTGCCGCGGAGCAACGCGCCCGAGGTGGTCACGTCATGCCCCGCAGGGAACAGCGAGGTCAGGATATCAGCGGGCGTCATCGGCGCTCTCCCGGTGGGTGGCGGCGGCAAGGAAATCGGCGGTGGCGAGATCGGGGATCGTGGCGGCATCGGTAATGCCGAGCGTAGCCCACACGTCGCGCCCGTCGACCGCATCCCCGAACCGCGCCAGCCGCGTTTCGAGACGTGCCTGTTCCGCGGCCAGGACGGATTGGTCGAGCGTTGCCGGACGCGCGAATGCGGCGAGCGTGGCGGCGCGGAAGGCGGCGGCGTCATCGTCGACATAGGCGTCGACCCCGCCGATCAGATAGCGGTGCTTGCCCCCCATCGTCCGCCACACCAGCGCGCGGTCGCGGGAGTCGAATTCCTCGACGCCGCGATTGGTCTCGATCACTTCGGGGCCGGAGACGCTCAATCGCCCCTGTTCGGAGATGACCAGCGTCGAGCAACAGCCCGCGATCAGGCTGCCGCCGCCGTAACATCCCGCGCGCCCGCCGATCAGCCCGATCACGCGGACCCCGGCGGTGCGCGCGTCGAGCACCGCGCGCATGATCTCGGCAATCGCGAGTTCGCCGGCATTGGCCTCTTGCAGTCGCACGCCGCCGGTATCGAAGGCGATCACCACGTCGCGTTTCAGCGTCGCGGCGGCGCGGAGCAGCCCGGTCAGTTTCGCGCCGTGAACCTCGCCGAAAGCGCCACCCATGAAGCGGCCTTCCTGTGCGGCGACGAGCACCGGCGTGCCGTCCATCGTCGCTGCGCCGACCGCAATGCCGTCGTCGAACTGGCGGGGCAGGTCGAAGATCGGGAGATGCGGGCTCGTCTCGCGCGCTTCCGGGCCGATGAATTCGGCGAAGCTGTCGGGATCGACCAGCGCGGCGATCCGCGCGCGGGCGCTCGCTTCATACCAGCTCTGGCGGATGGGATTGCTGCTCATGCGACGGGCTCCTCGATCAGGCGAATGCCCTGCGCGAGCCGCAGCGCGACGGTGTCGGGGCGTGCGCCGCCGTCGTTGATCGCGATCCGCAAGCCCCCGCCGCCGCGCGCGGCGACGACATCGGCGGTGACGGCGGCCCACAGGTCGTCGAACCCCTGCGCGGTGGTCGCGATTTCGATCGTGCAGCGGTCGGCGGGGCCGCCGCGTTCGAGCAGCACCTCAAGATTGCCCGAGGCGACGACGCCCACGAGCGCGATCGGCCGGGTGCCGCCCGCCGCGCGCGGGGCGGCAATGTCATAGCGAAGCGTTTGCATATCGGCGCTGTCCCTTACCAGTTCCGGAAGCGGCTCGGTGGCCGGTACAATCCGCCCGATGCGAGCATCAGGTCCTTGATCGAATGCGCGGCGAGCAGGCTTCGATCCGCATCGAGCGGATCGATCCCGAGATCCTGCGGGCGCTGGATGATCTTCCGCGCGCGAAGCGTCTCGACCATCGCCTTGTCACGCCCGCGACCGACCTCGGTATAGCCCGCGACCCCGCGGATCGCCTGTTCGCGCTCGTCCCTGGTGCGGCACAGCAACAGGTTGGCGATGCCTTCTTCGGTGACGATGTGCGTGACGTCGTCGCCGTAGACCATCACCGGCGCGAGATCGAGATCGAGCTTCTCGGCGAGGTCGAGCGCGGCGAGCCGCTCGACGAACATTGGCGTGTTGCCGTCGCCGAAGGTCTCGCCGATCTGGACGACGAGCTTGCGGCCTCGGCGCAGCGGGGCGGGGCCGTCGGGGTCGGCCTCGGCCCCTGCACGCAGCCACGGTTCGCTCGGATGACGTCGCCCGCGTGCGTCCGACCCCATGTTGGGCGCGCCGCCGAACCCGGCGATGCGGTTGGTCGTAACGGTCGAGCTATGTCCGGCGAGATCGATCTGGAGCGTCGAGCCGATGAACATGTCGCACGCGTACAGCCCGGCGGTCTGGCAGAAGGCGCGGTTGGAGCGGAGCGACCCGTCGGGGCCAGTGAAGAAGATGTCGGGGCGTGCGCGGAGGTAGTCCTCCATCCCGACTTCCGACCCGAAGCAATGGACCTGCTCGACCCAGCCCGCCTCGATCGCGGGAATCAGCGTGGGATGCGGGTTGAGCGCCCAATGGGTGCAGACCTTGCCCTTCAGCCCGAGCCGTTCGCCGTAGGTCGGCAAGAGAAGCTCGATCGCCGCGGTGTTGAAGCCGATCCCGTGGTTGAGTCGGCGGATCCCGTACGGCTGGTACAGCCCCTTGATCGCGAGCATCGCGGTGAGGATCTGCGTCTCGGTGATCGCGGCGGGATCGCGCGTGAACAGCGGTTCGACATAGAAGGGCTTGGCCGCGTCGACGAGGAAATGGACCTGATCGCCGGGGATGTCGACGCGCGGGACCTTGTCGACGATCTCGCCGACCTGCGCGACGACGAGGCCGTTGCCGAAGCTGGTCGCCTCGACCACGGTCGGCGTGTCCTCGGTATTGGGGCCGGTGTAGAGATTGCCGTCGCGATCCGCGCTGACCGCCGCGATCAGCGCGACCTGCGGGGTCAGATCGATGAAATAGCGCGCGAACAGTTCGAGATAGGTGTGGACCGCGCCAAGCTCGATATTGCCGCCGAACAGCATCCTGGCGATCCGTGCGGACTGCGGACCGGAATAGGAGAAATCGAGTCGCTTCGCGATTCCGCTGTCGAACAGGTCGAGATGTTCGGGGAGGACGACGCCCGATTGCACCATGTGCAGATCATGCACTTGCGCCGGATCGACCGCGGCGAGTGCCCGGGCGAGCACGTCGGCCTGTTTCTGGTTGTCGCCTTCGAGACAGACGCGGTCGCCGGGGTTGAGGATCGCCTCAAGGAAGGACGTCAGGTCGGCGGGGTCGACGAGCTTGCCCGTGGCGAAGCGGCTGCCCGCTTCGATCCGCGCCGTCCGTGCGGCTTGTTTGCTGTTCCAGTCGCGCATCGCCTGATCGTATCCAAACATTGCTTCGAATGCGATCCTTGTATTGGCTATTGCGGTTAATGCAAGCCTGTGCATACAGTAAGGCGTATCGGCGGTAGATCGGTGTACACGGAAGGATGCAACGCGTGATGATGCATACGCTGAGCCCCACGGCTCGAGTACCGCGGTGGGCGGCATGACCATTTCCGGCGTGGCGCTGCTCGCCATCTGCACGTTGCTGGGGGTTTACCTCGGCGACCTGCTCGGGGTCGGGCTCGGGGTTAAGGCCAATGTCGGCGGAGTCGGGATCGCGATGATCCTGCTGATCGCGTCGCGGCTGTGGCTCGGCAAACGCGGGTTGATGAGCCACGGCCTGAAACTGGGCGTCGAATTCTGGGGCGCGCTTTACATCCCGATCGTCGTCGCGATGGCGGCGCAGCAGAATGTCGTCGCCGCGATGGAAGGCGGCCCGGTCGTCGTCATCGCCGCGGTCGGCGCGCTGCTGCTGTGCTTCGGTCTGGTCGCGTTGCTCAGCCGGTTGGGCGGCACCAGCGAGACGATGGACGAGATCGAGGCGAAAAGCCTGGTCGCGGCCGAAGCGGCGCGGGTCGCCAAGGGGGATCCGGCATGAGCGAGATGATCATCCATGTGTTCACCGCCAACGCGCTGCTGACCGCTTTCGCCGTCGTCGGGCTGGTGATGTGGCTCTCCAACGCAATTTCGAAATATCTGACGCGGGGGCGAGTCCATGGCTCGGCGATCGCGATCATCATCGGGCTTGCCGCCGCCTTCTTCGGCGGCGTGTGGACCGGGGGCGAGAAGGGCGTCGCGGATATTCCGGTGCTCGCCGGGATCGGGCTGATGGGTGGCGCGATGCTGCGCGATTTCGCGATCGTCGCGACCGCGTTCGAGGTCGACGTGGTGCAGGCCAAGAAGGCCGGGCTGATCGGCGCGATCGCGCTCGGGCTGGGGACGGTGGTGCCGTTCGTGTTCGGCGCGCTCGTCGCAGCGGCGTTCGGCTATACCGATGCGGTGTCGATGACGACGATCGGTGCGGGCGCGGTGACCTATATCGTCGGGCCCGTGACGGGCGCTGCGCTGGGCGCGAGTTCGGCGGTGATCGCGCTGTCGATCGCGACCGGGGTGCTGAAAGCGGTGCTGGTGATGATCGGCACGCCGCTGGTCGCGCGCTTCATCGGGCTCAACAATCCGCGCAGCGCGATGGTGTTCGGCGGGTTGATGGGGACGGTGAGCGGGGTTTCGGGCGGGCTGGCCGCGACCGATCGGCGGCTGGTGCCCTATGGGGCCTTGACCGCGACCTTCCACACGGGCTTGGGCTGTCTCGTGGCGCCGTCGATCCTGTACCTTGCGGTGCGGGCGACGGTGGGAGGGTAACGTGGCGGATATCGAGCCCGAGGATCTGAGCGACGACCGGACCTTGCTGTCGGTGCGCATCCGCAACGCGCTGACCGACGAAATCGCGAGCGGCACGCTCAAGGCGGGGACGCAGCTCGACGAGCAGCAGCTTGCCGACCGGTTCGGTGCATCGCGGACGCCGGTGCGCGAGGCGCTGCGGCAACTGGCGGTAAGCGGGCTGGCGGAGATGCGCCCGCGCCGTGGCGTGGTGGTCACGCGACTGACGCCCGAGCGGATCATGGACATGTTCGAGGCGATGGCCGAGATCGAGGCGATGTGTGTTCGGCTCGCCACCAACCGGATGACCCCGCTGGAGCGCAGCCGGTTGATCCAGCTGCACGAAAGCTCGCTGGCGATGGTTGAGGCGAACGACGTCGATGCTTATGACGCGTTCAACCGTGCGTTCCACGAGACCCTCTATCATGCGACGCACAACGCCTTCCTCGCCGAACAGGCGATCGCCACGCGGACTCGGCTCAACGCCTTCCGGCGGACGCAATTGCGGCAGGGCCGTCGCATCGTCCGCTCGCGCGAGGAGCATGACGGCGTGATGACCGCGATCGCCGAAGGCGACGGCGAGACCGCCGCACGACGGATGCGCGCGCACATGCTCAATGCGGCGAGCGCCCTCGACCGCTATATTGCCGACCACGACGGGATCGGCTGAAAAAATCGTAAAGGAGAGTCCCCCCATGTCCGACACCCATCCGCTCGCGCATCGCGAAGCCGTGCACGCGCGGTCTTTGGCCGATCCCGACGGTTTCTGGCTGGAAGCGGCCGAGCGGCTCAACTGGATGACGCCGCCGACGCGCGCGGGCGACTGGTCGTTCGACAAGGACGACTTCCGGATCAAGTGGTTCGACGACGGCGTGCTCAACGTCTCGGTCAATTGCATCGACCGGCATCTCGCGACGCGTGGGGACCAGGTCGCGATCCTGTGGGAGGGCGACGACCCCGCGACCGAACCGCGCGCGATCCCTTATGCCGAACTGCACCGCGAAGTGTCGCGCTTCGCCAATGTGCTGAAGGGGCTGGGCGCGAAGAAGGGCGACCGGATCACGCTGTACATGCCGATGATCCCCGAGGCGGCGGTCGCAATGCTCGCCTGCGCGCGGATCGGCGCGGTGCATTCGGTGGTGTTCGCAGGCTTCTCCGCCGAGGCGCTTGCCGGGCGGATCGAGGATTGCGACAGCCACATCGTCATCACCGCGGACGAAGGCCGTCGCGGCGGGCGCGCGGTGCCGCTCAAGGCGTGCGTCGACGAAGCGATCAAGATCGCGGGCAAGGTCGACCATGTCCTCGTCGTCCGCGCAAGCGGGGCCGAGGTCGCGATGACCGCGGGGCGCGACGTCTGGTATGACGAAGCGGTCGCGACGGTCGGTGACGATTGCCCGCCCGAGCCGATGGCGGCGGAAGACCCGTTGTTCATCCTCTACACCAGCGGATCGACCGGCAAGCCCAAGGGGGTCGTCCACACCACCGGCGGCTATCTGCTGTGGGCGGCGATGACGCATGCGACCGTGTTCGATTATGCCGCGCCCGAGGTCTATTGGTGCGCCGCGGATATTGGCTGGGTCACCGGGCACAGCTACATCGTCTACGGTCCGCTCGCCAATGGCGCGACGACGCTGATGTTCGAGGGCGTCCCGACCTGGCCGACCGCGGCGCGGATGTGGGAAGTCGTCGACCGGCATCAGGTGACGACGCTCTACACCGCCCCGACGGCGCTCCGCGCATTGATGAAGGAGGGCGATTCCTTCGTCACCGGTACAAGCCGCGCGTCTTTGAAGGTGCTCGGCTCGGTCGGCGAGCCGATCAATCCCGAGGCGTGGCGCTGGTATCACGACGTCGTCGGCGAAGGGCGGTGCCCGGTGATGGACACGTGGTGGCAGACCGAGACCGGCGGGCACATGATCACGCCGCTGCCCGGCACGCCGCCCAAGCCGGGGTCGGCGAGCTTGCCCTTCTACGGGGTCGATCCGCAGTTGCTCGACGCCGAGGGCCAGCGGCTGGAAGGCGCGGCCGAGGGCAATCTGGTGATCGCGAAATCCTGGCCGGGGCAGATGCGCGGATTGTGGGGCGATCCGGCGCGCTTCTTCGAGGCGTATTTCAGCCTGTATCCGGGGGTCTACACGACCGGCGACGGCGCGCGGCGTGATGCCGATGGCTATTGGTGGATCACGGGCCGGGTCGACGACGTCATCAACGTGTCCGGGCACCGCATGGGCACCGCCGAGGTCGAGAGCGCACTGGTGCTCCATGCCGATGTCGCCGAAGCCGCGGTGGTCGGCTTCCCGCATGACGTGAAGGGGCAGGGCATTTACGCCTATGTCACGCTCAACGCCGGGGTCGAGCCGGACGAGACGCTGCGCAAGGCGTTGCGCGACTGGGTCCGGCACGAGATCGGCCCGATCGCGACACCCGATGCGATCCAGTTCGCGCCCGGTCTGCCCAAGACGCGCTCGGGCAAAATCATGCGCCGCATCCTACGCAAAATCGCCGAGGGCGATACCGGGGCATTGGGGGATACGTCCACGCTGGCGGACCCGAGCGTGGTCGATGCACTGGTGGCGGACAGTCAGGTGGCGAAGGCGTAAGGCGCAGGAGCACGGGACGGGTTCGCGAGCTGGGTTGGCAACATCCCGGCGGAACGCGCGGCGGCGGACCGGGTTGTGGGGTGGTCAACGATACAGGCCACCCCGCCCAATGCCGCACCTCGTCACTGAACATCTTTCGATTGCCTACACCGAGCACGGCGACCCCGCCGGCCAGCCGGTGCTGCTGATCCACGGCTGGCCCGATGACGCCTCGACCTGGGACGCGGTCGCTCCCGCTCTGGCCGAGGCGGGTTTGCGCGTGATCGTGCCGACGCTGCGCGGGTTCGGGGAAACGCGGCTGGGCGACGGGCCACGCACCGGCAACAGCGCGATCCTCGCGATGGACGCGATCGCGCTGATGGACGGGCTCGGGATCGAGCGGTTCATGGTCGCGGGGCATGACTGGGGATCGACCACCGCCGAGGCACTCGCGATCGGCTGGCCCGAGCGGGTCGAGCGGATCGCGCTGCTGTCGTCGATGCCGCGGATGGGCGGCGCACCGACCCCGCCGTTCGAACAGGCGCAGCGGACCTGGTATCACTGGTTCATGGCGACCGCGCGTGGCGCGGAAGCCGTGCGCGCTGATCCCAAGGGCTTCGCGCATATCCACTGGGTCAATTGGGCACCGCGCGGCTGGTTCGACGAGGCTACGTTCGACCGCGTCGCGCAGTCCTTCGAGAATCCGGACTGGGTCGACGTGACGCTCCACAGCTATCGCGCGCGCTGGGACGAGGCCGAGCCCGATCCGCGCAGCCAGTGGCTCGAGGACAAGGTCAAGGCGACGCGCTCGCTCGCACTGCCCGCGATCTACATCCAGGGCGACGCCGATGGCGTCAATCCGCCGTCCGCCAGCGCGGGCGTGCCGGACAAGTTTACCGGACCGTTCGGCTATATCCGGATTTCAGGCGTTGGCCATTTTCCGCAGCGCGAGCACCCGCAAGCGGTGGCGCGACACCTCATCCATCTTTTTACTGGCGACCCCCAGACCCTCGCCGACACGCATGACCGGAGTTTTTATATGTCCAAGACCAAGCCCCTCCTCGCCGGCATCGCCGCCGCGGGCCTGATCGCCGCCGCCGCGTTCGGCGTGGCGCAAGCGCAAACTCGCCCCGCGACCAACGCGCTGAGCGAAGTGGCGACGTTCGACCATCAGGTGACGGGCGTCGCGGTGACCGCCGACGGCCGCCGCTTCGTCAACTTCCCGCGCTGGACCGACGATGCGCCGATTTCGGTCGCCGAAGTGATGGCCGACGGGTCGCTCAAGCCCTATCCCGACGCCAAGTGGAACAGCTGGCGCAACGCGCGCGCGACCGAGCTGCCGGTCAGCGAATATTTCGTCTGCGTCCAGTCGATCGTGCCCGATGGCCACGGCAATCTCTGGGTGCTCGACCCCGGCGCGCCGGGCAATGAGAAGATCCTCGAAGGCGCGCCCAAGCTGGTCAAGATTGACCTCGCCACCAATCGCGTCGTGAAGACGATCCTGGTGCCGGGCGACGTCGCGTTGCAGGGGACCTATCTTAACGACATCCGCTTCTCGCCCGACGGCAAGACCGGCTATATCACCGACAGCGGGACGCGCGGCGCGATTATCGTGATCGACCTCGAAAGCGGCAAGGGCTTCCGTGCGCTCGACGGACATGTCTCGACGCAGATCGACAAGACCGTCAAGGTGACCACCGACGGCAAGCCGCTGGTGCGCCCCGATGGTCGCCAGCCCGCTTTCTCGGCGGACGGGATCGCGATCTCGAACGACGGCAAGACGCTTTATTATCAGGCGCTGACCGGCAAGACTTTGTATGCGATCGACACCGCGCTGTTGCGCGAGGGTGTGGCCGAGACGGCGCGCGCGGCGGGCGTGAAGACGGTCGCGCAGACGCACGTCGCGGACGGGCTGTGGATGAGCAAGGCGGGGACGCTGTACCTGACCTCGCCGACCGACAATGCGATCACCCGGCTCGCGGGCGATCACGTCGAGCCGGTGTTGAACGATCGGCGGTTGCGCTGGCCGGACACGTTTTCCGAAGGGCCGGACGGGCGGATCTATGTGACCGCGAGCCACATTCAGGACACCAACTGGTTCAAGCCGGGGGCGCCGGCTTCGCTGAGGACGCAGCTGTTTGCGTTCATGCCGGGGAAGGGCGGGCGGCGCTGAGGCCACGGCTCCAGGTTTGCTCTCACCACCGTTTGCCCTGAGCGAAGTCGAAGGGTCCTTTGTTAAACGGACCGCGGTTTGTGGGGAGAGGGGGCTTCGACTTCGCTCAGCCCGAACGGGATGGGGGTGCCCCAACCCTCCCGTTCGTTTCGAGCGTAGTCGAGAAACCGGGCACAGCGCAGGTTTCTCGACTTCGCTCGAAACGAACGGTGGGGGGATTCGAGCGCGATCCACCGTAGGATTTGGGGCTTCACTCCTCCCGTTCGTTTCGAGCGTAGTCGAGAAACCGGGCACAGCGCGGGTTTCTCGACTACGCTCGAAACGAACGGTGGGGGGGCGATCCCGCCTCCCCACCACCGGATGCACCGCTAACCCGCCGCGATGAACCCGCCGATCCCCGCGAGCGCAAGCGACGCCGCCGGAAGCGCGGTCGCGTCGAACGACAGTCGCAACCACCGTGCGTCGCGCGCCTTGGCGAACGGCAGCCGCTGCGTCGCGAGCGCATAAGCGATGTTGGCGAGTTCGCCCGCGCCCGCGGGCTCCCACCGTTTGCCGTCGACGCTGGTTTCGCAGCGATAGCCGCGCGGCGGCGAGACGTCCTTGGCGAGCGTGCGCGACGGGGTGATGCTCACGCCCGCGAGGCGGACCAGTTTGCCCATGTCGATGGTGACGGTGGCGGGCGTACCGGGCGTCGGCGCGGGGGTGGTCCAGCGGGTCGCGGCATCGTCGTCGAGCAACGCTTCCGCGCCGGGCGACGAGGCCGATACGATCCGCCAGCCCGCGGTCGACAGGACCGTCGGGTCCTTGCGCGTGCTGGGGGCGACTGCGACGGGCGCGACCTGGCGGAACAGCGCGATCTCGCTGATCGCGGGGCAGGCGGGCGCGTCGAGGATGCGCAGTCGAAGCCGCCGCGCGGTGATCGCTTGGGGCAAGCGGATGATACGTTGCGCGCCGATCGCCTCATGCTCGGCGAGCGTCTTCCACACGCCGTCCACCTCGGCATCGACCGCGAAGCGCGTCACGCGGAGGCCGAGCGGCAGATATTCGCGCAACCGGATCAGGTCGAAGCTGCGCCCCGGCGGCAGGTCGAGCGTCAGCGCGGGATTGTGGTCGGCGTCGGGGGTCGACCAGTAACTGTCGTCGCGCCCGTCGAGCACGCGCGCTGCGCTGAAGGCCGCGCCGCGTTCGGCGCTGGCGTGCGCGACCGCGCCTTGCGCGAGATCGGTGCGGTAGGTCGCCGCCTGCGCCGCGCCGAACGACGCGAGCACCGCCGCGTCGGTGTCGGCGATGCGCCCGCGCCGGTCGGGCGGCAGGTTGAGATTGAGGTTGGTGCCGCGCCCGACCGATTCGTCGTACAGCTTGAGCAGACGGTCGGGCAGCTTGACCTTGCCGTCCTCGTCCGCGTGATAGAACCAGCCGGGGCGGATCGACACGTCGGTCTCGGCGGGCCACCACAATTCCGCGCCGCGCACCCCGCTATTGCCCTCGCTCTGGACATAGGGGTGATTGGGCATGGTCGGCCAGCAGGGGTCGCCCGCGACGCCGTCCTCATTCCCGACCCAGCGGATATCCGCGCCGAGCGGATCGAACGTGCACGCCATCGGCTGATGCTGGTGAACGAGCGCAACCGTCGTCTTCCAGTCGTAATAAGCGGGGGCATCGATCTTCCGCGTCTCGCGCGCGCCGCCGTAATAGCCGTCGCCGCCATTCGCGCCATCGAACCAGAATTCGAACAGCGTCCCGTAGCGGGTGCAAAGTTCGACGATCTGCTTGCGGAAATAGTCGACATAGGCTGGGCGGCCGTATTCGGGGTGATGCCGGTCCCACGGCGACAGATAGAGCCCGAAGTCGAGCCCGGCGCGGCGGGTTGCCGCCGCCATCTCGCCGACGATGTCGCCCTTGCCGTTCTTGTAGGGCGTGTTGCGGATGCAGCGTTCGGTCAGCAGCGTCGGCCACAGGCAGAAACCGTCGTGATGCTTGGCGGTCAGGATGATCCCGGTCATCCCGCCCGCCTTGGCCGCCGCGACGATCTGGTCGGGGGAGAAGTCGGTCGGGTCGAACAGCTTCGGGTCCTCGTCGCCGTAGCCCCATTCCTTGTCGGTGAAGGTGTTGATCGAGAAGTGGATGAAGGCATATTGCTGGCGCTTGTGCCACGCGAGCTGGCGGGGCGACGGGGTCGCACCCCAAGGCTTGGGCGCGCCGACAGGGGACTTGCCGAGCGCGGGGGGCGTCAGCGCGGGGACGGCGGTGGCGGCGGTGGCGGCGAGCCCGGAGGCGATTACCGAGCGGCGTGAGAAGCTGGTCATGGAAGTCTCCAGGGTCATGCCGAATGGCCGAAGGATGGGGGACGATCGCCGCGTGCCGCACCGAAGCCGGGGTTGGGCTTGGCCGACATGGTGAAGCGGAGCGTGCCACCGGCGCTGAGCGTGGCGTGGTCGATCCAGCTCTTGGTCCAGGGTTTGCCGTTCCAGGTGATTGCAGTGACATAGGGCGTATCGGCGCGGTTGCCGGGTGCGTCGATCGTCAACGTGCGGCGGTCGCCGACGCGCACGTCCGCGCGTTCGAACAGGGGGGAGCCGAAAACATAGACCGCCTCGACCGGATCGACCGGGTAGAAGCCGAGCGCCGAGAAGACGAACCACGCGCTCATCTGCCCGCAATCGTCGTTGCCGATGATGCCGTCGGGCGCGTTGCGGTACATTTCGGTGCATAGCCGCCGGACCATCGCCTGCGCCTTCCACGGCTGGCCGGCATAGGCGTAGAGGTATGCGGTATGCTGGTCGGGTTCGTTGCCGTGCGCATATTGGCCGAGCATCCCCGAGATATCGGGCGGCGCATTGGCGGGGAGTGTCGAGGGCGCGGAGAACATCGCGTCGAGCTTGGCCGCGAACGCCGTGTCGCCGCCGACGTGGGCGATCCGGCTGTAGATATCGTGCTGGTTGAGGAAGGTCGCCTGCCAGCCGTTCGCCTCGGTATAGTCACGCCAGCCGGGGCGCGGCATGTGGCCGAGCTGGATCGGATCGTACGGCGTCCACCATGTGCCGTCGGCGAAGCGGGGGCGCGCGAAGCCCGTCTCGCGGTCGATCACGTTGCGCCAGTTGCCCGAGCGCTTGAGCAGGCGATCGGCGTCGGTGGTCGCACCGGCGGCGCGGGCGATCTGCGCCGACGCCCAGTCGTCATAGGCATATTCCTGCGTGCGGCTGACGCTTTCGAACACCTTGTCCGCGGGGACATAGCCGAGCCGGTCGTACAGGTCGCGCCCGAGGCTGTTGTCCTTGTCGGGGGCGGCGAAATCGAAGCTGCGCTTGGCGATTGCGGGCCAGGCGGCGGCGTAGTCGGCGGGAATGCCTTTCGCGCGGGCTTCGGCGAGCGGGACGACGCCGTGCCAGCCGATCATCGTGCCGGTTTCCTTGCCCTGCAACGGCCACACCAGCGGGCCATAAGGGGATTGCTGCGTCTGGCGGATCAGGTCGTCGATCAGGCTCTTGGTGCGCACGGGCGCGATCAGTGTGAGCAGCGGGTGGAGCGCGCGATACGTGTCCCACAGCGACCAGCTGCTGTAGGCGGCCCCGCCGCGCGGGACCGTGTGCGTCTGCCCATCGAGCCCGACGTACCGCCCGTCGACGTCCGAGAACAGCGTGGGGGCAAGCTGCGCGTGATACAGCGCCGAGGCGAGGATCGTGCGCTGGTCGGCAGTCCCGCCCTCGACCTGGACCGCGCCCAATGTGTCGGCCCAGCTTTTGCGCGCGGCACGCAAGGTGCGGTCGAAGTCCCAATGCGACGCTTCCGCCGCAAGGTTGGCGCGCGCGCCCGCGACATCGACACCCGAAATACCACAGCGCAGCAGCAGCGGTGCCGCCCCCGCATCGTCGAAGTGAAGCGCGAGCTTGAGCCGCTTGCCTGCGACTTGCCGGGTGCCGGCGGGCTGCTCGACATCGCCGTCGCCATAGAAGGTCACGCGGTCGGGGCGGCGCGAGCATTGCAGCGCGAAGTGAATTCGGCGGCCCTTCGCCCAGCGGAACACGCGGCGACCGCCGGTGATCGTCCCGTCGGCGTCGATCGCGAGCGTCGCATCGTCGATCAACGGGGCCTTGTCGGAGGTGTCGTGGACGAGATGCGACAGGTCGATCAGCACATGCCCGGCGCCGTGCGGGAAGGTGTAGCGATGCCAGCCGGTCCGCTCGGTCGTGGTGAGTTCGGCACGCACCCCCGATTCGAGCTGGACACGGTACGAGCCCGGCTCGGCGACTTCGTTTGAATAGCGCTGCCGGTAGCCCGCGTCGGGATTGTCGATCGGCCCGGGGAGCAACTGCACCGGACCCGTCGTCGGCACGACCAGCACGTCGAGCATGTCGCCGATCCCGGTGCCCGACAAATGGGTGTGGCTGAACCCCATGATCGAGCTATCGCCGTGGTGGTAGCCCGAGCACGTATCCCAGCGCGTGACGTCGGTATCGGGGCTGAGCTGGACCATCCCGAACGGCAGGGTCGGGCCGGGGTAGGTATGCCCGTCGCCGCCGGTGCCGACGAACAAATTGGGCGCGGTGGCGGCAGGGCGCGTGGCGGCGCGGAGTGGCATTGCGCTGGCGAGAAGGGCGATGGCGGAACTGCCGATCAGGGTACGACGGTCGATGCTCACAAGGTGCCTTCCAGCAAAGCGGGGCGGGTGTTGGCGACACGGACGATCAGCTCGCCGAACAGGCCGTTGGCCCAGGCGAACCACGAGCGGGTGAATTGCGCGGGATCATCCTGGTCGAAGGTTTCGTGCATGAAGCCGGTGCCCGCGTCGGTATCGCGCAGGGTCTTGAGGCAGGCGCGGATCGTCGCGGGGTCGTCGCTGGAAAGGCCGCGGATGATGAGCGACATCGGCCAGATCTGGCGCAGGCCGACATGCGGGCCGCCGATCCCTTCGCCCGCTTTCCCCCGGAAGAAATAGGGATTGGCGGGGCTCCACGCCGCGGCCTGGGTGCGCAGCCACAGCGGGTCGTTCGCGGGGACGCAGCCGAGATAGCCGAGACCCGACAGCGAGGGGACGTTGGCGTCGTCCATGAAGATCGCATTGCCGAAGCCGTCGACCTCATAGGCCCACACTTCGCTGCCATCGCGCAGCCGCATCCGGCCATGTTCGACCAGCGCACGCGCGACTTCATCGGCGAGCGCGGTGGCGTCCTGCGCGAGCGCCGAGTCCCCGCGCGCGCCCTGTGCGACGACCGCGAGTTCGCGAAGCGCGGTGACCGCGAACAGGTTGGACGGAATCAGGAAGGGATAGAGGCACGCATCGTCCGACGGGCGGAACCCGCAATGGATCAGCCCGACCGGTCGCGACGGGTTGCCGTAGCCGTCGAGCGGCATCGTCTCGATATTGCGATCCGATTTGCGCAGGAAGCTGTACGGCCCGGGACCGTCTTTGCGTTGTTGCACGCGGAAGGTCGCGATGCTCAGCCGCGCGGCTTCGGCCCAGCGTGCGTCGAACGGCGCGCGGTCGCGGGTCGCCTGCCAATAGCCGTGCGCGAGCCGCATCGGGTAGCAGAGCGAATCGATCTCCCATTTGCGCTCGGCGACGCCGGGTTTCATGTCGGTCTTGTCGGACAGCGACCAGCTCAGGTCGGTCTTGGCGGACGGATCTTCCATGAACGCATTGGCATAGGGGTCGATCAGGATCGAGCGCGCCTGGCGCGCGATCAGACCGTGGAAGACTTGCCGCAGCGGCGCATCCGCGCGTGCGAGATGGAGATAGGGGGTCATCTGCGCGGAGGAATCACGCAGCCACAGACACGGAATATCGCCGGTAATGACGAACGCATCGGGGCCGCCATCGACCGTGCTCAGTCTGACGGTGGTATCGAGCGTGTTCGGATAGCAATTGGCGAACATCCAGCGCAGCTTGGGATCGCCGATCTTCGCCGAGACCCGCGCGATCTCGCGCTCGACCGCGCGGCTGGTGAAGCGGCGCGCGTCGACCGCGGGGCGCTTGCTCGGTAGCGGGGTCGCACCGAGCGCGGGCGTTGCGGCGAGCGTAGCCCCCGCCACGCCCCCGAGGATGGCTTCGCGGCGTGTCACGATCATTTCGGGAGCTCCTGCCGGGTGCCGGTGATCGTGAGGTCGATCCACGCGCCCGGCGCGGTGCCGGGCTGACCGCCGCCGACGAAAACGCGATACGCGCCCGGCTCGACCGTGCGCGTGCCGTCGCGCGCGACGAGGCTGAGGCTGCGTGGATCGAGCGTGAAGCTGGCGGTGCGGGTCTTACCGCGCGGCACCGCGAGGCGGGTGAAGCCAACGAGCTGACGCTGGAGGACCGGGGTGGTCCCGCCCCCTGCGGCGGTGGTGGTCGGGACGAGATATGCCTGGACGACTTCCTCGCCATCGCGGCCACCGGTATTGGCGACGCGGACCTGTACCGTGGCGCTTTGCCCCGCGGCGACGCTGACGCGCGCGACCGGCGCGGTATAGCCGTAGCTGGTGTAGCTCAGGCCGTGACCGAAGCCCCAGGTCGGCGTGCCGGTGAAGTAGCGATAGGTCCGCTCCTTCATCCCGTAATCGACGAAGGCGGGCAGGTCGGTCGTGTTGGCGTAGAAAGTGACCGGCAAGCGACCCGACGGATTGTTGCGTCCGGCGAGCGTGTCGGCAATCGCGGTGCCGCCCGATTCTCCGGGATACCAGGCGGCGAGGATCGCATCGGCATTGGCGGGGTCGAGCGCGACCGCACTGCCGCTGGTGAGCACCAGCACGATCGGCTTGCCCGTCGCCTTGAGCGCCGCGATCAGGCGCTGCTGTGCGAACGGCAGCGCAATGTCGGTGCGGTCACCGCCGACGAAACCGGGAACGCTGACCGACAGCGCCTCGCCTTCGAGATCGGGCGACAGGCCGACCGACACGACCACGACGTCGGACGCGTTCGCTGCGGCGACTGCCTCGGCGATCAGCGGTTCGGCGGGGGGGAGCCACAGCAGGCGAACGCCTTCGTCGTCGCTGACATGGTCGAACTCTAGTTTGAACGCGACTGGGCGGCCATCGCTTGTGAACGGAACGTCGATCCGGCCCTTCTTGATCTCGCCTTGCGACAGCGGCTTGCCGTCGATCCACAGCCGCGCGGCATCGTGCGACTTGCAATATTTCCAGCAGGCGGGGGCATCGACGATCAGGCGATAATTGCCCGGCCCCGGTGGCACGAGCTCGCCGGTCCAGCGCGCGCTCCATTGTGCGCCGAGGCCGGGGGCGGGGGCGGCGCGGTTGGTGTCATGATCGATGTGGCGCTCGCGCCGCGTCGCGACGGGGGTGCCGGTCGCGCCGGGGGTGGCGAAATATTCGGCCTGCAAGCCGGGCGCGCCATTCGAGCGGAGTGCGGTCTCGGGGATCGGTACGGCCGAGCCGTCGGCTAGCAGCGAGCCTTGCGCATAGCGGACGTTGGCCGCGCCGAATTCGCGGCGGATCCCTTCCAGCGGCGTGACCGGCGTGATCGCGGTGCCGTGGTAATTGCCCTGGAGCACACCGACGTCATCGGCGTCCGCACCGATCAGCGCGATCCGGGTGCCGGCCTTGAGCGGCAAGCGGTTGGCGTCGTTCTTGAGCAGGACGATCGCCTTGCGCGCGGCCTCCAGCGCGACCGCATGATGGTCGGGCGTGCCGATCTCCTTGGGCGAAATCTTCGACCACGGGCTGGTCGCGCCGTAAGCGATGCCGAGCGCGCGGCGGGCGTCGAGCGCGCGTTGCAGCGAGGTGTCGATCTCCTGCTGCGTGACCAGCCCGCGCTTCAGGGCCTCGGGCAGCGCGGCATAGGTGTTGCCGCAGTTGAGGTCGGTCCCGCCCTTGAGCGAAGCCGCGGCGGCACCCGCGGCATCGAGCCGGTAATGGTGGTACATGTGGACGTTGGCGACCGCATCGCAATCGGACACGGTAAAGCCCTTGAAGCCCCAGTCGCGCCGCAGCCGATCGATCATCAACGGCGCGTTGGCGCATGCGGGGACGCCGAGGATCGAGTTGTACGCGCACATCAGCGACTGCGCCTTGCCCTCGGTCACTGCGAGGCGGAACGCGGGGAGATAGGTCGCTTCCAGATCCTGCGGCGACGGATCGACGTCGAAGCTGTCGCGGCCCGCCTCGGGGCCGCTGTGGACCGCGAAATGCTTGGGCGTGGCGATGACCTTGGGGTGCGCGGGGTCGGGACCCTGCAGACCTGTGACAAAGGCGACGCCGAGCCGCCCGGTCAGATACGGATCCTCGCCATAGGTTTCCTGCCCGCGGCCCCAGCGCGGATCGCGGAAGATGTTGATGTTGGGCGACCAGATCGTCAGCCCTTCGTAGATCTTGCGATCCGCATTCACCGGCTGCGCATTGAACTTGGCGCGCGCCTCGGTCGCGACGACGTCGCCGATCCGCTTGAGCAGCGGCGCGTCCCACGTTGCGGCCATGCCGATCGCTTGCGGGAAGACCGTCGCATAGCCGTTGCGCGCGATCCCGTGGAGGCCCTCGCTCCACCAGTCATAGGCGGGCAGCCCGGCGGCGGGGTCGGCGGGCGCGCTGCTCTGGAGTTGCGCCGCTTTCTGCTGGGGGGTCATGGTGGCGAGGTTGGGCGAGACTTGCGCGGCCTCGGCGGCGAGCAACAACCAGATCATCGGCGGGATCCCAGCGAACGGAGGGTGAGGGCGGCGGCAAGCGCCTTTGGCGTGGCCTTGGACGTGACGGTGATCGTGCGGCTTTCGCCAGGCAACAGGTCGAACCCGTCGTCGGACGGGTGCGCGCCGATGCTGCCGAAATCGAGCATCACCGCGCGCGCGAGCGCGGTTGCGCGCACGGTGACCGTGTCGCCGGACCAAGTCGCGGTCAGGCCAGGGTCGGGGTAGCGCATCGTCTTGGGGACGCCGCGTTCGATGATCGTGCGGCTGACGACCGCATCGCCGATCATCAGTTCGGCGACCGCATAGCTCGTCGCGGGGTCGGCTCCGGCGAACAGCGCCGCATCGTCGAGCTTGGCGACGTCGGTGGCGGACAGCGCGGGGAGCGTGGTTTCCGCGCCTTGCTCGGCGAGCGGCTTGCCCGTCATATCGAACGCGCGGACGCGCCAGCGCGCGGCGATCGGGGTGGTCGCATCCGAGACCAATGCGATCCGGGTCGCATTGTCCTTATGCTCGGCGACGATCACCTGCGGCGCGAAGAAGCGGCGCGCGGCATAATGGAGCAGTTTCCAGCGCCCGTCGTAATCGATGCTCGACCAGGAAATCGACGGCCAGACGTCGTTGAGCTGCCAGTAGAGCGACCCCATCGTCACCGGGCGGCAGGAGCGATGGTGAAGCGCCGCCAGCGCAATCGCCTCGGCCTGGTTGACCTGGCTCAGATAGACGAAGTCGGCGATGTCCTTGGGCTCGCCCAGCCGGTCGCGCATGTAGAGCAACAGGCGGTCATTGCCTTCGCCGGCGAGGAACTTCTGGTGCGCCTTGAGCACCGGGCTGGTCGGCTGGAGCGGGCCGTTGCCCGCGAAGCCGCGCACCGTCGCCATGTCGGGCATGGCCTGAAAGCCATATTCCGACATGAAGCGCGGGCAGGCGTCGAGATAGCGTTCGACCGGCTTGGAGCCCGACCAGACGTCCCAGAAATGCCGGTCGCCCGCTTTGTCGGTATCGGCCGGGCCGTCATAGTCGTTCGAGGGCGAGCCCGGCCAATAGGGCGTGCCCGGCGAGCGGGTCAGCACCGCATCGCGCAACACGCGATCGAACAGCACCGCCATGCCGACGCCGATCCGCTCCTGCTCGTCCGCGCCGACGATTTTCTTGAACGCCTTGCGATCGCTCCAGTTTTCCCAGCCCGACAAAATTTCGTTGCCGCCCGCCCACAGGACGATCGAGGGATGGTTGCCGAGCCGCTCGACCTGTTCCTCCGCCTCGATCTGGACGTTCTTGCGGAAGGCGGCATCGGGCGGGGTGACCGATCCGCCGAACATGAAGTCCTGCCACACCATCAGGCCCATCTCGTCCGCCATGTCGTAAAAGGCGTCGTCGAGATAATAGCCGCCGCCCCAGATGCGCAGCATGTTCATGTTCGCGTCGCGCGCGGCGGTCACCAGCAGGCGCATCGATGCGGGCGTGACGCGGGTCGGGAAGCTGTCGAACGGAATGACGTTCGCGCCCTTGGCGAAAATCGGGATGCCGTTGACGCGGAACCCCATCGCGCCATTGTCGCGGATCAGCTCGACCGTGCGCAGCCCGATGCGGCGGTCCGCGGTGTCGGTTGCGGCCCCGTCCTGTTCGAGCGCGGCGGACACGCTGTACAGGGCCTGCGCGCCGTAACCGACGGGCTGCCAGCGTTGCGGGTGCGCGACCGTGATCGGCAGCGAGACGGCGTTCGATCCTGCGGCGAGTGTCACTGCTTGCGTGACGGTCTGGTTGGTGCCGCCGGGGCCGGTCAGCGTGACGCGGATCTGCGCGGGGCCGGGGCGATCGGCCTGGATCGTGGTTTTCGCGAGCAATCGTGCTTCGGCATCGGACAGTGCATCCTGCTCGACCCGCAGCGTATCGATCCGTGCGCTGTCCCACGCCTCGAGCCGCACCGGGCGCCACGGCCCGACGTTGAGAATGCGCGGGCCCCAGTCCCAGCTGTAGTTATACTTTGGCTTGCGGATGTAGGGCGAGGTCTGGCGGCCCTTGGGCTCGTCGCCGAACGCGGAATCATATTCGCCCGGAAGCGACGCCTTTTGCGCCATCACCATCGGCTGCAACGTCTTGATCGGCGCGGCGAAGGTGACGAGGATCTCGTTCGCGCCGACTTTAAGGAACGGTTTCGCGGCGATCCGCCAGCGGCGATGCGCGTTGTCGGCGGTCAGCACCGCATGCCCGTTGATCGTCACGGTCGCGAAGGTGTCGAGCCCGTCAAACACCAGATCGAGATGATCGCGCGCGAGCAGCGCGGGCGTCACCGCGAGCGTCCGGCGATATTGCCAGTCGGCCCGCCCGACCCACTGGATCGCGGCTTCGTTGGTGGCGAGGAACGGGTCGGGCACGCGGTGGCGCGCGATCAGGTCCTGCTGGATACTGCCGGGCACGCGCGCGGGGAACCAGCGCGCCTCGGGACGGTGCGCGGCGATCGCAGCACCGTCCGACGGCGCGATCCGCGCCTGCCAGCCGTCGTCGAGCTGGATCGCCGAACGCGGCGCGGCAGCGAGCGGTGCGGCGACCGAGGCGAGCAACGTCAGGGCGAAGGCGCTGCGCAAAGCCCGGCGCATCAGCGGCGCTCGGTCAGCTGGACGGACAGCGGCGCGTAATTGGGCCCCTCGGCTGGCGACGTGAATTGGAAGCATAGGTCGTGGTCACCCGTCATTCGTGGAAGCGTAGCGGAAAAGGTCATGCGTGTCGGCGCGGTCGCGGGATCGGGGAGCGGAAAGCTTGCGATCACCTTGGTCGGCGGCGCGTCCTTGGCGGCCGCGCGACCGCTCGTGTCGCGGCACCCGAGCGAAACGAGCAGTTCGCCGTAAGGCGTGACGCGGAAATGCTGGCGCACGTCCGCAGTATCGTGCGCCAGCCCGAAGTTGCGCGCGATCCGTGCGACGTCGACGGTGAAGCCGCCCGCGACGTCGAGCGGGGCGGCGGGATAGACGCTGCACGTGTCGAACACGCCGATGTTGACCGCGGGACCGTTGGTCTCGGCATCCGCGGTCATCGGCATCCGCAACCCGAACGACCGCCCCGGGCAGGCGACGAGATCGGACGGCGTGCGTGATAGCAAGGCGGCGCGGCTCGTGGCGAAGTCCCGGACCTTCGCGGTGGCGATTCCGTCGGCATCGAACGCGGCGGCTTTGATCGTGACGCCGGGCGCGACGGTCAGCGGGGTAGCATAAGCGGCGGACCGCGGGGTCGGCGCGCTACCGTCGAGCGTGTAGCGGATGGTGCCGACCGGCACTTGCGTCGCCAGCGCGACCGTCGTCTTGCCGGTGCGGAGTGCGTCGCCGCGCGTGCTTTGCAGCGTGTAGCCGACCGCGAAGGCGCTGTCCGCGACTTCGATCCCGCCCCGCCGCCAGCGCGCGACCTGCGGCGACAGCCGGTTCGCGAAACTGGCGAAGTCGCGCGGCGCACGCGACCAGGTCGTCTCGGCGAGCGCCGCCGCGCGCGGGAACAGCGCGTGCTGCATCTGGTACGGCGTTACGAGATACTCGCTCCACGCATTCGCCTGCGCGCCGAGCACGTGTCGGGCGTGCGCGGCGTCGATCCCCTTGGGCATCGGATCATAGCCGTAGATCGCGGCGAGGGTCTGGACCTTGAGCCGCCCCGGCGGTTCGTCCGCGCTGCCGCTCTGCAGATTGTCGAGGTACAGCATCGGATCGGGCGACAGGACGACATCGTGCCCCGCATTCGCCGCATCGACCGCGCCCTGCTCGCCGCGCCACGACATCACCGACGCGGACGGGGGCAAGCCGCCCTCGAGGATCTCGTCCCAGCCGATCAGCCGGCGACCCTTGCTCGCGAGATAGCGTCCGAACGTGTCGATCAGCCAGCTTTGCAGCGCGTTCTCGGTCTTGATGTCGAGCGACGCCATTTGCGCCTGCACCTGCGGCGAGCGTTGCCACTGATCCTTGATCGCCTCGTCGCCACCGAGATGGACGTAGCTGCCGGGGAAGACGGCGATCAGTTCGTCGAGCACGTTCTTGACGAAGGTGACGCCCTTGGGGCCGGGGTTGAGCAGATACGGGTTGATCCCCCAGTCGTGCGAGACTGCGGGCCGGTCACCCAATACGCCCAGCTCGGGGTAGGCTGCGACCAACGCTTGAGCATGGCCGGGCAGGTCGATTTCGGGAACGATCGTGATCCCACGATCGGCGGCGTAGCGCACCAGCGCGCGGAGTTCGACCTGGGTGTAGAAACCGCCGACCCGGGTCGTCGGGGCGGGGCCGCCGGTGGACGGCGGCGACCGGAACGCGCCGATCTCTGTAAGTTTCGGATAGCGTTTGACTTCGAACCGCCAGCCCTGGTCATCGGTCAGATGCAGATGGAGCGTATTGAGCTTCACCGCCGCCATCTGGTCGACGATCTTGTACAGCGACGGCATCGGCTGGAAGTGCCGCGCGACATCAACCATCAGGCCGCGCCAGGCGAAGCGGGGGGCATCCGTGATCGTGACGCCCGCGACCGTCACAGGCTTGCCGAACGCCTGATCGGGACTGAGCATCTGCGCCAGCGTCATTGCGCCGTACACGAACCCGTTGCGGGACGCGGCGGCAATGCGGATCCCGGTCGCGTCGACGTCGAGCCGATACGCTTCCGGTCCGGTGATGGTTCGGTCCCGGACGAAGCGGATCGGCGCATCGTTCTTGCCCGTTTGCAGCGTGATCCCGCGGGTCGTCATGACGTGCGCGATCAACAGGCGGGCGGCCGAAGCGGCCTCGGCATCCCCGGGCGGCGTGGCGATTGCAGATTTCGACGAAATGACGAGAGTGCCGGGTTTCGCCGCTATACTCGCTGGAAGAGGCAGCACCGCCAAGGGCTTGGCCGGCGACATCGGCTGCGCTTCGGCGACTGGCGCGACGCCGATCGCGCCGACCGCACCCAGCATCCAGCCAATAGTCTGCGCAAATCTTGCCAAGCCCATTCCTCCGCCCCGTCGAGTGTTCCCGCGTCTTGCTAAGAGGTGTAACCAATATAGGTCCACTTGCAAGCGACCGTCGCAGATCGCTCGTCAGGCAATCCCGGCGGGCGCCCTCGTTTCCGCATACCAATTTGGTTGCGGACTATGCCGATTGATCACCATCGGAACATTGACTAGTCTCGCCTCCAACGAACGTCGCGCGGGCGCGGGGCATCGCGCGCTCGACAAGGGGTGGGCAGTGGCTTTTACACATCAGATCGGGACGTTCCGCGAGGGAAATCCTGCGCCATTGTACCTTCAGCTGCAGCAACTGATCCGCGATGCCATTGGTCAGGACGTGCTCGCGCAGGGCGATGCGATCCCGGCCGAACGCGATCTGGCGACCGATTATGATGTTTCGCGTATTACGGTGCGCAAGGCGATCGGCGGGCTGGTCGAGGAAGGGTTGCTGACACGGCGGCGCGGCGCGGGCACCTTCGTGACCGGGCGTGTCGAGAAGAGCTTCTCCAAATTGTCGTCTTTTTCCGAGGACATGGCGGCGCGCGGCAAGACCGCGTCGAGCAGCTGGATCAGCCGGACGACGGGGACGGTCGATCCGGAGGAAGCGATGTCGCTGGGGCTGTCGCCGGGGACGCCGGTGTTTCGCTTCCACCGTATCCGCTTTGCCGACGAACAGCCGATGGCGCTCGAATTCTCGACCATCGCGGGCTATTGCCTGCCCGCGATCGGCGCGGTCGAGGAATCGCTGTACACCGCGCTCGACAAGGCCGGCAGCCGACCGGTTCGCGCGCTCCAGCGGCTGCGCGCGATCCCGTTCGGGGCGGAACATGCGCGGATGCTCGGGGTCGATGCGGGGCATCCGGGCTTGCTGATCGAGCGGCGGGGGTTCCTGAAAGACGGGCGCGCGGCGGAATTCACGCGGTCCTATTATCGCGGCGATGCCTATGATTTCGTGGCGGAATTGTCGGATCTCTGATCGCCAGCGCGCCTGTCCCTACCCCGGAGTTTTGCCATGAACCGTCGTCAGCTCCTGCTCGCGTCCGCCGCGAGCGCGGCGGGAGCCGCGAGCGGCAGTCTCGCCGCCGCCCCACGGCAGATCGCGCCGGACGACGCGGGCGCGCTGCCGATGCCGCAACCGACGCGAGTGCTGCCGCCGATGCTGCCCGAGATCGATCCGGCGCGGATCCGGCTCGAACGCGGCTGGCGGTTCCATGAAGGCGATGTCGTCCCGCCGCCACCCGCCAATCACGAACAGACCTATCTGAGCGTCAAGGCGGGCAATGCGCAGGGCGCTGCGGCGATGGCGTTCGATGATTCCGACTGGCTCGCGGTGCGGCTGCCGCACGACTGGGCGGCGGCGCAACCCTTTGTCGAGACAGCGAATATCTCGCAGGGCTATCGCCCGCGCGGGATCGGCTGGTATCGCCGCACGCTGCGGCTGGATCCAGCGGATCGCGGTAAGAAGATCGAGCTGCACTTCGATGGAATCGCGACCAATGCGACGATCTGGGTCAATGGGAGCGTCGCGGCGCACAGCTGGTCGGGCTATACCGGGGTCATCGTCGACCTGACCCCGTTCGCGCGGTTTGGGGATGCGGAGAATGTCATCGCGATCCGCGTCGATGCGCAGGCGATGGAAGGCTGGTGGTATGAAGGCGCCGGGATCTACCGCCACGCCTGGCTTGTCAGGCGCGCGGCGGTCGCGATTGCGAGCGACGGTTTGCACGCCGATCCGCGTCGGAAAGCAGACGGACGCTGGCAGGTTCCAGTCGTCGCGACGCTGTTCAGTGTCGATCGCGCGCCGGTTTCGGTCACGTTTGAGGCGGTTTTGCACGACCCGGAAGGGCGAACGGTGGCGCGAGGCGAATCTTCGGTCACGGTTACGCCGTTGGACGATGCCGACGCGACGCTGACGCTCGACGTGGCGGCACCGGGTCTATGGTCGATTGAGACGCCGCAGCTCTATACGCTGGTCGCCACGGTGCGGCGCGATGGTGCGGTGGTGGACGAACGCCGCGTCGCGATCGGCTTCCGCACGATCCGGTTCGATCCGGCGCAGGGCTTTCACCTCAACGACCGGCATGTGAAGATCAAGGGCGTCTGCCTGCATCAGGATCATGCGGGCGTCGGCGTCGCGGTGCCCGATGCGGTGCTGCGCTGGCGGCTCGAACGGCTGAAGGCGATGGGGTGCAATGCGATCCGCTGTTCGCATGGCGCGCCCGCGCCCGAACTGCTCGATCTGGCGGACCGGATGGGGTTCGTCGTGATGGACGAGAACCGCCAGTTCAACCCGGCCCCCGACTACCTCGCGCAGCTCGAATGGCTGATCCGGCGCGACCGCAATCATCCGAGCGTCATCCTGTGGTCGGTGTTCAACGAGGAACCGATGCAGGCAACCGAGGCGGGCGTGGAGATGGTCCGGCGGATGGCGCATGCGGTGCGCAAGCTCGATGACAGCCGCCCGATCACCGCCGCGCTCAACGGGTCGTTCTTCGATCCGGTGACGGTCGCCAACGTGGTCGATGTCACCGGGTTCAATTACTACCAGAACGATTACGATCGCTTCCACGCGCAATTCCCCAAGCGCGCGATGACGAGTTCGGAGGACACCAGCGCCTATGAGACGCGCGGCGCGTTTGCGGGCGATCCGGCGAAGCACATCGCTTCCTCCTATGATGTCGAGAATGCGAGCTGGGGCGACACCCACCGAGCGACGTGGAAGAAGATCGCCGAGCGCGCCTTCGTCGCGGGCGGGTTCGTGTGGACCGGGTTCGACTACCACGGTGAGCCGACGCCTTATGCCTGGCCGACGATCGCGAGCTTTTTCGGGATCCTCGACCTGTGCGGTTTCCCCAAGACCGCCTTCGACATCCATCGCGCGCATTGGGTCGATGATGCGCCCGTCGTCAGCCTCGCGCCGCACTGGAGCTGGCCGGGGCGCGAGGGGCAGCCGATCATGGTGCTGGTGATGAGCAATGCCGAACAGGTGGCGCTGCGGCTCAACGGGCGCGAGCTCGGGACGCAGGCGGTGGATCGCTGGATGGGGAACAGCTGGACGGTGCCTTATGCGCCCGGGCGGATCGAGGTCGTCGCGTTGCGCGGTGGGCGGATCGTCGCGCGGGCGGCGAACGAGACCGTGGGGGCTGCGGTTGCGCTCCGCCTGACGCCTGCGCGAAGCGTGATGGCGGGGGATGGCGAGGATGCGCAGCCGATCACGGTCGATGCTGTCGACGCGCGCGGGCGGCATGTGCCGACCGCGAACTTGCCGGTGCAGTTCACGGTCACGGGGGCCGCGATCATCGGGTTGGGGAATGGCGACCCCAATAGCCACGAGCCCGAGCAGTCGGCAGCTGGATCGGGCGCGCGCTCCTTGTTCAACGGACTGGCGCAGGTGATCGTGCGCGCGGGGGAGGGGCGTGGGCGGATCACGGTCGAGGCGCGTGCGCCCGGATTGGCCGCGGCACGGCTCACGATCGACCAGCTTGCGGTCGCGCCGCCGCCGAAGGTGGAGGTCACGCCCGCGCAGCAACGCATCGCGCAATGGCGGCGGTCGATGCCGTTCGACGCGCGCCCGTCGCCTGAGCTCGCGCCAAGCGATGGCGACAATAACAGCTGGGCGTTCGTTGCGAGCGGCACGGCGACCCCTTCGGGGTCTGGCGGGCGCTGGCGCGTCTATCGGTCGTCGATCGTGCCGTGGCGGGCGGTTGGTGCTGGCGGGGGGCGGTTGCGCTTCGCGGCGGTCGGCGGGCGTGCGGAACTGTGGGTCGATGGCGTGCGGGTCGCGGACAAACCGGGTGCTGCGCCTGCGCCGATCGACGCGCGGATCTCGCCCGGCGGGGGAACACGGCGGATCGTGCTGCTGGTGGAAGCGGATGTGGCTTCGGCATCAGGGGTGATGGGGCCAGTGACGCTGTCGGCGCTGTAGGGTCTGCGGGGTGTGCCCGTGGCTTGAGACAAAGGGGGCCGGCATTCAGTCGCGCACCCCGCCGAACGTCGCAAGCCCGACCCTTAGAAAAGGGAGGTGAGCAACACGCCAAGGATGATCGCGGTGCCTGCGACAATCTGCCGGGCGCTCACCGTCTCGCTGAAGAACCTGTGCCCGGCGATGGCGGCGATCGGCGCCTCGATAATGCCGAGCGCGCGGACGGGTGCAGCTGGCGAGAGCGCAAGCGCCACGAACCACCCGACCGACGCACAGGCGCCGCACAATCCGGCACCCAGCGACGGCCGCCAGGCGCGCAGCACGTTGGCAAGCGTCGCCGGGTCGCGCCACGCCAGGAACAGGACCATTGCCGCGGTCTGCATCGCCTGCACCACCGCGACGCAGACGATCGCTGCAAAGATCGGATGCTGCGCGTCAAGCGCGAGGGCGGCGTGTCGGAAAGCGTTGAGCGAAAAGCCGAAGAACACGCCCGACGCCAGACCGAACGCCGCCCCGGAAAGCGAGGCGCCAAACTGCCGGGGAGAAGGCCAGCTCAGCGCTGCAAGCCCGACCGTCGTGATTCCCACACCCAGCCACGCAATGCCGCTGATCCGATCGTCATAGATGACCAGCCCGAGCAGGGCCGCCAGCGGCAGCGAGCTTTGCTGGAGCGCCGTGCCGACCGCAAAGCCGGAACGATGCATTGCGTTCAACAGCGCGGCGGTGGCGAGAATCTGGCTTGCTGCCCCGACCGATGCCGAAAGCCAGAACGCGCCCGACCAATGAAGGTCGACATTCGGCACGAACAGCAACGCCACCAGCACAAAGACGACCGAAAAGGGAAGGCCGAACAGGAAGCGCACGAGGGTTGCGCCCCACGGGCCGGATGTCGTCATGACGCTGCGTTGCAGGGCATTGCGACCGACCTGGAAGGTCGCTGCCAACAGCGTCGCCGGTATCCAGATAGGGTTAGCCATGAAGTCGCCTACCTTGCGCGGCGATCGTCGTCGCCCCGTTTATGGTTGCCGGAAATAACGCGTGGTCGTGAGCGGACGCGCGGCGCGAGCGCGTTTGGCGTTACGCGCTTACCAGACGATTCAGCACCGCCTCGTCCCCGAGCAAGTGCAGCACGCCCGGCGCAGGCCGCGCCACGCCGTGGACCCCGAGCGCATCCAGCGCGGGAGCGTCGACGCGCGCGCCATCGCGGAGGGTGACGCGCAGGCGACCGTGATGCTGTGTGCTGTCCGCGATATTGTCCGTACCGCCCAACGCCGTTGCCAGCGCCGGGGCCAGGGTCAGCGCCGAGGCGGGGGCTTCCTCCACGACGGCGGGGGCGGCGACCGCGGCGACCGGTTCGGCAACCCCGGCGTCGATCGCATCGCGGATCTCGACCGCGACGATATCCGCGACCGGACCCAGCACCACTTGCAGCGCGGTGGCCGACGGGCGGATCATCCCGCGCGCGCCGAGCGCCTTGAGCGCCGCATCATCGACCAGCGCCTGATCGCGCACGACCAGCCGCAACCGCGTCGTGCACGCGCCGACCGAGGCGAGATTGCCTGCGCCGCCAAGCGCATCGGTAAACGCCTGACCGCGCCCGCCCGCTGCAACAGGAGCCGCCGCCAACGGCGTATCCGTCAGCGGCTCGCGCCCCGGCGTCTGCAAGTCGAGGCGTGCGATAAAGAAGCGGAACAGCCCGTAATAGAGCGCGAAATACACCGCGCCCACCGGCAGCAGCATCAGCGGCCGCGTCGCCTTGCCGAAGTTGAGGACGTAATCGAACAGCCCCGCCGAGAAGCCGAACCCCATCTTGACGCCGAGCACGTCCATCACCGCCATAGACAGGCCGGTCAGCACCGCGTGGATGCCGAACAGCACGGGGGCGAGGAACATGAAGCTGAACTCGATCGGCTCGGTCACGCCGGTCAGCATCGAGGTGAGCGCGAGGCTGAACAGCATCCCGCCGACCGCCTTGCGCCGCTCTGGCCTTGCGGCGTGATACATGGCGAGACAGGCGGCGGGCAGGCCGAACATCATCACCGGGAAGAACCCCGCCATGAAGCTTCCGGCGGTCGGGTCGCCCGCGAAGAAGCGCCGCAGATCGCCCGTCGTGCCGTGATAGTCGCCGACCACGAACCACGCGATGTTGTTGAGCAGATGGTGCAGCCCGGTGACGAGCAGCAGCCGGTTGAGCAGCCCGAACATGAATACGCCGGTCGCGCCCGCGCCGGTGGCGGCGAGGCTGATCGCGTCGATCCCTGCGCTGATCCCCTGGAACGCGAAGCCGATGATCGCGGCGAGTACCAGTCCGGCAAGCCCGCTGACGATCGGTACGAAGCGTCGCCCGCCGAAGAACGCCAGATACTCAGGCAGCTTCATCGCGGAGAAGCGGTTGTAGAAGAGACCGCCGACGAGCCCCGAGAGGATCCCGATCGGCACGTCGAGCCGCGCCATCACCTTCGCCTTCCACGCCGCGGTGGCGAGGTCGACCGCGGGGCCGGTGAAGCCCGTCAGTTCGGATGGGGGCACGACGAGCAAGGTCTTGCCCGCCTCGGTCGTCACCAGGAAACAGGTGACGCCTGCGAGACACGCCGCGCCATTGCCGTCGCGCGCGAAGCCGGTCGCGACGCCGAGCGCGAACAGCAGCCCGAGATGGTCGAAGATCGCCTGACCTGCCGCACCCATGAAGGGGATGCCGAGCAAATCGGGCTGGCCGAGCCGCAGCAGCAGCCCCGCGATCGGGAGCACCGCGATCGGCAACATCAACGCGCGACCGAGCGACTGGAGTCCGGCGAGGAGCGTCTTCAT
The DNA here is from genome assembly GCF_058782275.1 of Sphingomonas sp. FW306-05-A. Taxonomy (NCBI): domain Bacteria; kingdom Pseudomonadati; phylum Pseudomonadota; class Alphaproteobacteria; order Sphingomonadales; family Sphingomonadaceae; genus Sphingomonas; species Sphingomonas sp. FW306-05-A. The sequence goes on along the minus strand of NZ_JBYSXN010000002.1, from coordinate 742,092 downwards.
GCCGGGATCTCCCTGGAGGCAAAGCGGCGGGCAAGTGCACGGACTTCGGTGGCGGACGCGCAGGCCAGCGCTTCACGCGCGTGGTCGCGGCAGGCATCGAGCGAAACCTCGCGGACGCGCGCCTTGATCGTCGGCACGACGCCGGGGGCCGCGGACAATTCGGTGACGCCGAGCCCGAGCAGGATCGGCACCGCGAGCGGGTCCGACGCGAGGCTGCCGCAGACGCCGGTCCAGCGACCGCGCATCGCGCCGCCGCGGCAGGTCTGCTCGATCAGGCGGAGCACCGCGGGGTGCAGGCCGTCGAGCGCGCTTGCCACCGCCGGATTGGCGCGGTCCATTGCGAGCGTATATTGCGTCAGGTCGTTGGTGCCGATCGACAGGAAATCCGCCTCGCGCGCGAGCGTGTCCGCGGTGACCGCGGCGGCGGGGGTCTCGACCATGATGCCAAGTTCGATCGCGGCGGAAATCCCGAGTTCGTCGCGCAGCCGGTCGAGCACGAGGCGGACGCTGCGGACTTCCTCGACGCGCGAGATCATCGGCAGCATGATGCGGCACTGGCCGATCGGCTTGACCGCGAGGATCGCGCGCAGCTGATCCTCGAGCAAGCCGGTGTGCGCCAGTCCGACGCGGATGCCGCGCAGCCCGAGCGCCGGGTTTTCCTCGGCCGCCATCGCAAGATACGGCGCGGGTTTGTCCCCGCCGATGTCGAGCAGCCGCACGATCAACGGACGGCCTTCGAGCGCATCGGCGATCGTCTGATACTCATGATGCTGTTCGGCAACGGTCGGCGCAGTGTCGCGCTCGAGGAAGAGAAATTCGGTGCGGAGCAGACCGCAACCCTCGGCGCCGTTGGCGACCGCGGGGCCGGCTTCGGCGGCGGCACCGAGATTGGCGAACACTTCGATCCGGGTGCCGTCCGCAGTGTGGCAGGCGATCGCGGCCTGCGACAAAGCGTCGGCGCGTTTGCGTGCGGTGACGGCTTGTTCCACCTCCGCCTGCGCGAGCTGTTGCGTGTCGGGCGTAGGCAGGATCATCCCGTTGCTGGCGTCGAGCACGACGCGCGCACCGTCCGGGATCGCCAATGCGGCATCGCCGACCGCGACCAGCGTGGGCAGCGCCATCGACGCCGCGAGGATCGCGACATGCGACGTGGGACCACCGCGTGCGATGCACAGCCCTGCAAGACCGTCGGCGATCGCGATCAGGTCGGACGGCAGCAGGTCGTCGGCGACGAGGATCGTCCCGGCGGGATAGGCATGCCGGTCGTTCGTCACGCCGACCAGCTTTGCCAGCAGCCGTCGTTCGAGATCGAGCAGATCCCCCGCGCGTTCGGCAAGGCGGGCGTTGCCGCCCGAGCGCAGCGCATCGGCTTGCGCGCGGATCGCGCTGCGCCACGCATAGGCCGCGCTTTCGCCGCGCGCGATCCCGGCCTCGGTCGCGGCGTGGAGGTCGGGGTCGTCGAGCAACCCCTCGTGCGCGACGAGGATCTCGCGGGCAGCGCCCTTCTGGGTTGCGGATTGTTCGATGAGGTCGGCGCGGAGCGCGGCGCGTGCATCGCCGAACGCGGCCTGTTCGAGCGCGATGCCACGGCCTTCGCGCGGGACGTCGATGTCGCTGTTGCGGTGATGCTGCACGGGTCCGACCGCAAGCCCGGGGGCCGCGGGGACACCGCGGAGTGCGCCCGGCGGCAGGGGCGCGCTATCCGCCACGGCGGCGACGCGCGCAACGGGGGCGGGCGCTTCGGCGAGCCCGGTCGACAACAGCGTGACCAGCGCATCGACCGCGCCATCGGCATCGCCGCCGCGCGCGACAACCGCAATCTCGTCGCCGAGCGCGATGCCAAGCCCGAGCATGCCGGTAAGGCTGCGCGCGGAGGCGCTGCGTCCATCCTTCTCGATTGAGAGGGCGGCGCGGGTTTCGCGGGCAAGTGCTGCAATCCGGGCGGCGGGGCGGGCGTGAATGCCGTGGGGCAGATCGATGCGGAGCGTGCGTCGGACGATGGTGGGGTCGTCGTCATGGCGTCCGAATTCAAGTTCCGGCTCTTGCGGCTGCTGCTGCTTCTCTTGGGGCGGGGCCGTGCGGTGCAGGGTCATCAACGGGGCGCCGACGGTTATCGCGCCGGGGGGCGCGAACGCTGTGAGCGTGAAGCCCGTGGCATCGGTCAGCAGGATCGGCGTGACGACAGCGCGGGCCTCGCGCACGAGCAGATCGAGGTCGAAGCGGATCAGCGGATCGCCCGCGGCCACCTGGTCACCCACCGCGACCAGCGTGGTGAAACCCTTGCCGTCGAGCGCGACCGTATCGATCCCGAGATGGATCAGGATCTTCGCGCCGCTCTCCGTCTCGATCGTGACCGCATGGCGCGTCGCCTGCAGGCCGACGATCCGCCCGGCGCAGGGGGCATGGAGCGTATCGCCGGTCGGGTCGATCGCGATTCCGTCGCCCATCATCCGACCTGCGAACACCGGATCGGGCACCGCCTCGAGCGGCGTAACCCAACCTTCTAGGGGTGCGGCCAGGATGATCGGCGCCATGATGTCTCCTTAATAGGGGTGGGTAGGGGCGGTCGTGCGTTCAGGCCGGACCGGCGTCGTGCCGCGTGCCTTCGCTTCGGGTGCCGCCGATCGTCGTGGATACCGGGTGGAAGCCCGCGTCCAGCACGACCCAATCCGCGCGTTGCCCGACGGCGAGACTGCCGTGCGTTTGCGACAGGCCAAGGAAGGCAGCCGGATTGGTCGCCGCCATTGCCGCCGCTTGTTCGGGTGCAACGCCGAGCTTTGCGACGGTGTTACGGACCGCGCGCGCCATGTCGAGATCGGACCCCGCGAGCGTCCCGTCGGTGCCGACGCAGCGGCCACCCTCGACGAGGATCTGGCGGCCCTGGAGCACGAAATCCTTCACTGCCGCGTTCACGCAGGGCATCGCATCCGACACCAGCATCATCCGGTCGAGCGGACGCGCGCGGAGTGCGACACGAAGCACCGCATCGTCGACATGGAAGCCGTCGACGATCAACCCGCAATAGACGTGCTGGTCGTCCAGCGCAGCGCCGACCACGCCGGGCGCGCGGTGGACCAGCGGCGACATCGCGTTGAACAGATGCGTGACGCCGGTGATCCCGGCGGCGAAGCCATCGCGCGCCTGCGCATAGGTCGCGTCGCTATGCCCGAGGCTGACCAGCACGCCCGCGCGTGCGAGCGCCGAGATCCGGTCGAGCGCGGCGACTTCGGGGGCGAGCGTCACCATCACGCGGCCGCGGCGCGGCTTGAGCAGCACCTCCATCAGCGCGTCGTCGAGCGTCCCGAAATGCCTGGGGTCGTGGATGCCCTTGCGCGCGACGTTGATGACCGGCCCTTCGATATGCGCGCCGACCACGCCGGGCACCCCCGCCGCGATCGCGGCATCGGTCGCGTCGAGCGCGCGGGCGATCGCATCGGTCGAATCGCTGATGAGCGTGGGGAGATAGCTGGTCGTGCCATAGGGACGATGCGCGTCGCCGATCGCGGCGATGCCCGCGACGGTCAGTTCGTCGTTGAACAGCACGCCGCCGCCGCCGTTGACCTGCGTGTCGACGAACCCCGGCATCAGCCAGCCGCCATCGAGATCGACCGCATTCGCGCCGGCGCGACCGTCGAGCGAAACGATGCCGCCGTTCTCGACGTCGATCGTCACCGCCGGCTGCACGCCGTGCGCGGTGACGATATGGCCGTTCACGAAGCTGAGCGAAGTCATAATGTGCGGGTTACCTTGCTGAGGTGGCTTGGTGCGTCGGGATCGTAGCCACGCGCCCGCGATAGGGCATCCGCCATGCGGTAGAAACTCTGGATCATCAGGATCGGCTCGATCGCTGGATCCGCCTTTGCCGCAGGGACTGCGGTGGCGGAAGCGGTCGCACCGTCCGCCGCGGCATCGGCGAGGCAGACATGGGCACCGCGGCCCGCGAATTCGGCGGCGACCGCGCGTACGTCGTCTCCGACAGTGTCGGAGGTTGCGAAGGCGATGATCGGGAAGCTGTCACCGACGATCGCCATCGGACCGTGCCGGACTTCCGCCGAACTGAACGCCTCGGCATGGAGGCCGCAGGTTTCCTTGAGCTTGAGCGCGGCCTCCTGTGCAACCGCCAGGCCGAGCCCGCGGCCGATGACGAACAGGTTGTTCGCGTTCTGCAACGCGGTACCCACCGGCTGCCAGTCGAACGCCCAGGATCGACGGAGCAATTCGGGCAGGGCGGCAACCGCGGTGCCGAGCGATTCGTCCTGCGACCATTCGGCCACCAGCGCCGCGATGGCGGCGAGCGACGTGATGTAGGACTTGGTTGCGGCGACCGAGCGTTCGACGCCGGCCGAAAGCGCGATCAACGTGTCCGCCATCTCGGCGAGCGGGGAAGTGGTGTCGTTGACGATCGCGACGACATGCGCACCTGCCGTCTTCTGCGCAGTCACCGTGGCGAGCAGGTCGGGGCTGCGGCCGCTTTGCGAGATTGCGATGCACAGCGCGTTGCCGGGGGCGACGGGCGCGGCATAGACCGAGGCAACCGACGGCGCAGCGGACGCGACCAGGATGCCGATCCGCGTTTCGATCAGATATTTGGCATAGGTCGCCGCATGATCGGACGAGCCGCGGGCGCAGGTGACCACGACCGAGGGTGGCGACGCCCGCAGCGTCTCGCCAAGCTGCACGAACGCCGCAGCATTCGCCGCGAGCATGCGCTCGACCGCGGCATTCGCCTCTGCCGCCTCCTGATACATCAGCGTTGTTTTATCTGGATTGGTGTCGTGCATTGGCCCGTCCATTCAATATCCGACCGTTCTAGGTCACATATTGGTACTACTCAAGCGGTCAAATGGGTGATGCGCGCCAGGTCGTTCACGCGGATCGGATCGGTCATCCCGGCGTCTGGCCCGACGAACCCGAAGCGCCGCTCGGGCGACGCTTCGTCCACGGGGCGAACGCTTCGGCACGAGGCATGAAGCTCGCGGACCCCGGTGGCGAGGATGGCGGGGGCCGTCGCCGCGTTGACCCCGCTCCCGGCCAGGATGATGATCCGGCCGTCGGCACGGGCATGGAGCATCGCGAGCGTCTCCGCGCCATCGATCGCGCGCGGCATGCAGCCCGATGTCAGGATCCGGTCGAACCCGAGCGTGATGCTCGCCTCCAGCGCGTCGATTGGATTGGGGACCAGATCGAAGGCGCGATGCAGGGTGAGCGACACGGGCTTCCCACGCGCATCGCCAAGGGTGCGTGCAAGGTCGATCCAGCGCGCCAGCAGTGCCACGTCGAGCGTGCGGCGCTTGGTGCTTGCGCCGATCACGACGCCGGCGAGCCCCGCTTCGGCTGCGGTTCGGATATCGTCCGCGATCAGCGCCTGTTCGGCCGCATCATAGACGAACCCTCCCGCACTCGGCCGGGCGAGCAGGTGTACCGGAAGCGGTGCGGCGGCGGCGGCACGGATCAGCGACGCGGGCGGGGTCAGCCCGCCGACCGACAGCGCCGCGCATAGTTCGATCCGGTCCGCACCGCCCTCGACCGCTGCGTGCAGCCCGGCGACGGATTCGACGCACACCTCGAGCGCGGCGCCGGCGCGGCGCGTAAAGTCGGCGGGGGCGCTCAGGCCTTGAATAGTGATGCTCCCTTGTGGACCACGGTGCGCCCCGCCGTGTCGGTCACTGCATAGGTAAAGCCCGGCAACAGGCAGAACGCGCCGATGTTGCCGCGCGGATCGAGCGCGAGGAAGCCGACCTGGACGCCACGGATCTTGTCGCCGCGCAGATGCGCGATGTGCCGCACCGCTTCTTCGCACGCGGCTTGCGGGGATTTGCCCGCGCGCATCGACGCGACGACACGCGCGGTCCCTGCGATCCGCGTCACTTCCTCGCCGAGGCCGGTCGAGGTGGCGCCACCGACGCCGGCCTCGACATACAGGCCGCTGCCGACCTGCGGGGAGTCGCCGACGCGACCGCGCATCTTGAACGCCATGCCCGACGTCGTGCAGGCCCCCGCGAGCCGTCCGCTGCGATCGCGTGCGAGCAAACCGATCGTATCATGGTCGAGCGCGCCGCCCGGTGTCCGCGTGATGCGGTTCTCGCTATTGGCTTGCGGGCTATAGTTCGCGGTCTTGAGCCAGTCGCGCCACGCCTTCTCGGCTTCCGGGGTCAGCAGCGATTGTTGCGGGAACCCCTCGGCCTGGGCGAACCGCGTTGCGCCTTCGCCGACCAGCAGCGTGTGCGGGGTCTTTTCCATCACGCGGCGCGCGACCGAAATCGCGTGCATCGTGTTCTCGAGTGCTGCGACCGCGCCGACGTTGCCGGCGTCGTCCATGATCACCGCATCGAGCGTCACGTGACCGTCGCGATCGGGATAGCCGCTATAGCCGACCGAATGGTTGTTGGGGTCTGCCTCTGGCACCATCGCACCCGCCTCGACCGCGTCGATCAACGATCCGCCCTTGGTAAGTCGGGCGAAGGCGGCGTCGTTGGCCGCTGCGCCGAAATCCCAGGTCGACAGGATCAGCGCGTCCCCGGACGTCGCGGGCGTTGCGGCTGCAAGTCCCTTGGTCGCGACCAGCGCGCCGATCGCGCCGGTCGTCGCGGTGAGCAAGGTACGTCGACTTGTCATGGATTCCCCCGGTACCATTCGAATGGTGTAATCATGCCACACTGTAACGAAATGTCAAAAAAAGGATGGTAGCGGTATCGTATAGGTATTGACCAAATTCACGATTGGACGGAACCTTTAGTGGGGATCCGGTCTCGCAGGGGCGAGGCGGTCTGATTTGGGGGAAATCTATGTCGTTTCGTTATGCCGTTTCGCTGACTGCCATGAGTGCCGCCCTTGGGTGTGCTGCTCCGGCCTGGGCGCAGCAAGTCGACCCTGCCGTGGGTGCCGCAACGACCGCTGCGGCTGAGCCTGCGACGGATCCCGACGTCTCGACCGCCACCAAGGCAAATGTCCTTTCCGGTCAGCCTGTTTCGACCTCGAGCGATGGCGACATCATGGTGACCGGCACGCGGATCACGCGCCCGAACATCGCCTCCGCCGCGCCGATCACCTCGGTGACCGCGCAGGACATCAAGGCGCAGTCGCCGACCAATATCGAGGAAGTGCTCAACCGCCTCCCGCAGATCGCGCCGGACAGCCAGCAGAATTACCAGGACTCGGACGGTCGCCAGCGGATCAAGCTGCGCAGTCTCGGGTTCGAGCGCACGCTGGTGCTGATCGACGGCAAGCGCCTCGGCACGCAAAATGGACAGGATGCTGGTATCGTTCCGGTATCGCTGATCGAACGGGTCGACGTGCTGACCGGTGGTGCATCTTCGGTGTACGGGTCCGATGCCGTCGCGGGTGTCGTCAACTTCGTGATCAAGCCCGACTTCAAGGGCGTGCGGATCGACGGCAACTATAACTTCTACAACCACCAGAACCGCGCCAACGTCGTCACGCAGACGGCGCAGGCCAACGGCTTCCCGATCAACACGGGGCTGGTCAATGACGGCGGCCGCGCGGACATCACGCTGACCGCGGGCACGTCGCTGTTCGACGACCGGTTCAAGGTCTCGGGCTTCGTCAACTACAAGCATGCCGATCTGGTCGAATATGCCTCGCGCTCGACCTCGGCGTGCCAGTTGCTCCAGAGCGAGAAGGACGGGCCGCTCAGCTGCACGCTCTCGACCTATTCGCCCAGCGGCTACATCGCGCCGCAGTCCGGCGTGAATAGCGGCAAGGGCTTCGTCAACAACCCGGCGGGCGGTCGTACGTTCGTTCCCTATGGCGTCGGTGCTGGCAATGCCGCCAACCCGTATGACGGCTATTCCTATCAGCGCGCATTCGAGCGCGTGAATGCGGGCGGGTTCACCTCGTTCAAGATTTCGCCCGAACTCGAGCTTTATGGCTCGGCGCTGTGGTTCCGCGACAAGTCGACCAACCGCGTCCCGACCCGCGTCTTCGCGTTCAGCAATTACGGCTCGACCCCGTATCAGGTGAATTGCAACAACCCGTTCCTGTCGGCATCGCAGGCGACCGCGATCTGCGGTGCGGCGGCTGGCACCGGCGCAACCGCGCCGATCGACGTCCGCTATCGCTTCGACAATGCGCCGTATCTGCTTGATACCTACGTCAACACCGGCATCCGGGCGACCGGCGGTGTCCGCGGCAAGATCGGCGAAGCGTGGACCTATGACGTCGGCGGCGTCTATGCGCGCAACCAGCAGGACTGGATGCCCGCAACGCTGCCGAACTTCGGCCGGATCAACAATGCGCTCAACGTCGTCAACGTCAACGGGACGCCGACCTGCACTGCGACCGTCAACGGCACCGATCCCGCATGCGTTCCGTTCGATGCGTTCAGCGCCGGGAACAGCAACCAGTCGCTGGTCGACTACATCTACGGCGGGGTCGATCCCGAGAAGCAGCGGACCGTCGGCATCCTGTACGACCTGCAGGCGAACGTGACGGGTGACCTCGGCAAATACGGCATCGCGTCGCCGTTCGCCGAGGACGGCCTCGCCTTCGCAGCGGGGGTCGAATATCGCGAAGACCGGCAGTTCTCGGTCGCCAATGCCGCGTTCCGTGCAGATTACGGCGGGACCGATTCCGATCGCAGCCAGCATGTCTGGGAAGGCAACGTCGAGGTCCAGGCCCCGCTCGTCCAGCACAAGCCGTTCGCCGAACTCATCCAGGTCAACGGCGGCGTGCGTCTGTCCAAGTACAACATCAACCCGGACACGTTCACGACGTGGAAGGGCGAGGGGCTGTACTCGCCGGTGCGCGACATCGTGCTGCGCGCATCGTTCAACAAGGCGCAGCGCGCACCGACCGTGGTCGAGGCGTTCCAGGCGAGCAATATCAGCTATTCGCGCCAGGGCGGATCGCAGAACGACTTCTGCGCGCCGGTCGCACGGCAGGTTTCCGATCCCAACAATCCTGGGCGCACGATCACCACGACCGTGCCGCTTGCTTCACGTGAAGTGTGTCGCGCGACGGGTCTGAGCGACGCACAATATGGCAGCGCGTTGCTGCTGTGCCCGGACAGCCAGTGCACGGTACGCTCGGGCGGGTTCACCGCGGACCCCGAGACGGCCTATACCCAGACCTACGGGATCATCCTGAAGCCGCGCTTCGTGAAGGGGCTGGTCTTCTCGGTCGATCGGTATCGGATCAAGATCAACAACTCGCTCGGCTATAATGACGACAGCTATTATACCGATGGGTGCCTGCGCTCGAACGGCGATCCGTTCTTCTGCTCGGGGATCGTCCGCGCGGCGAACGGCACGCTGTATGCGCCGCTCAACTCTAACGCGACGAGCGGGTTCATCCGTTCGGGCACGACCAATTACTTCACGTCGATCGCGCGCGGTTGGGACTTCCAGTCGCAATATGCGCTTGGCCTCGGCACCGTCGGGCGGCTGGATTTCAGCTTCAACGGCTCGCTGACGACCTTTGCCGGTGGTCAGGATTCGCCGGTCCAGCCGCAGCGTAATTGCGCCGGGTATTTCGGCAACGGGTGCGGGCAGTTGCTGCCCGAGTGGAGCCATACGCTGCGCACGACCTATGTGACGCGTAACCAGCTGTTCAACGCATCGTTCAACTGGCGCTACGTGGGCTCGCTGACCAATGCGAACAATTCGGGGGATGCCGCGATCGGCGGCACGCCGGATCGTGCGCAGACGACCTTCGCGCGGATCGCGCCGGTCAGCTACTTCGATCTCGCGCTGACCTTCAACATCGCGAAGCGCTACAGCCTGCGGCTGATCTCGAACAACCTGCTCGACAAGGCACCGCCGATCCTGCCGAACTCGTACAACATCAGCCTCGCGCGCAGCAACACGATCCCGGCACGGTATGACAGCCTGGGCCGGAACATCGCGATTGGCTTCACCGCCAACTTCTGATGACGCCGGACACCGTCGGCGCCTAAGGGCGTCGTCGGTGGTTTGACCTGCGGGGTTGCAACCGGCATCTGTCGGGAATGACCACGCCCATGTTTTCTCGCCGCGATACGCTTGCCACATTCGCCGGAGGCGCGGCGCTTGCCGCCGCGCCTGCGATCGGTGCGACCGCTGCGCCCACCGCAGCGGCTTTGCTCGATCGGTTGGCGTGGGGATTGCTCGAAATCGATCCGGCGCAGGCGACCAGCCTCGGCGTCGACACGGGCGCGCATGCGGGATTGCGCAGGCGCCTGGATGATCGTTCCCCGGATGGCGTCGCGGCGCGCCAGCGATTCCTGTCGGATGCGCTGCGCGATCTGGCAAATGTGCCGCGGCAGGGGCTCGATGCCTCGCTCCTGACGAGCCTTGCAGTCACCGAAAGCGCGTTTCGTACTGCGCTCGACGGGATGGCGCTGCCGTATGGCGTCGCCACGATCGGCAACTGGCGCAATACGCCGTACGGCGTGATCCAGAATGTCGGGAGCTGGCTCGACGTACCGCAACTGCTCGACGGGAATCAGCCGGTGCGGACCGCCGCCGATGCGGAGGCGTATCTCGCGCGGCTCGTGGCGATGCCCGCGCAACTGGACGGCGAGACGGTCCGGATCCGGGCGGCGCGCGGCAAGGGACTGGTCCCGCCGTCGTTCCTGCTCGACAAGACGATCGCAGGGCTGACCCGCACGCGCGCGACGGTGGATGCCGCCGACGGCCCGCTGATCGGTCCGCTCGCGCGCAAGAGCGGTGCGATCCCGGGCGATTGGGTTGCGCGTGCCAGCGCGATCGCGAGGGAAGCGATCGGTCCGGCGCTCGACCGCCAGTTGGCCGAAATCCGCGCGCAGCGTGCTGTGGCGACCGATGCCGCGGGGCTGGGCACGCGGCCGCATGGCCCCGAATGGTATGCCTGGGGACTGCGCGCCGGCACGACGACGCGGCGCACGCCCGCTGATATCCATGCGCTCGGGCGGGCGCAGCTGATTGAGCTTCATGCGCAGATGGACGTGATCCTCAAGGACTTCGGTCTGACGCAGGGCTCGGTCGCGGAACGGTCGGCGCAGTTGCAGAAACGACCTGAGATCGCGTTTTCAAACGATGACGCCGGACGCGCGCAGATCGTCGCATACATGCAGGGCAAGATCGACGCGATCCGTCCGCGTCTGCCGCAGGCGTTCCGGTCGCTGGTCAAGGGGAACCTCGAGATCCGGCGGATGCCGCTGGCGGAGGAACCCGGCGCACCCGCGGCTTATGGTGGGCCGGGGTCGCTCGACGGGTCGATCCCGGGGAAAGTCTGGGTCAACCTGGGCGACCCGACGATCCACAACAAGGTCACCATCCCCGATCTGGTGTTCCACGAGGGGATCCCCGGCCATGTCTGGCAGGGGGAATATGCGCAGAAGCTGCCGCTGATCCGCTCGATCCTCGCGTTCAACGCCTATACCGAAGGCTGGGCGCTTTATGCCGAAACGCTCGCCGACGAGCTCGGGATGTATCGGGGCGATCCGGCAGGGCGGTTGGGGTATCTGATGGGGTTGTCGTGGCGCGCGGTGCGGCTGGTGCTCGACACGGGGATCCACGCGATGGGCTGGACGCGCGACCAGGCGCTGGCCGAATTCATCGCGGCGACGGGATTGCCGCGCAGCAACGCGGTCAGCGAAGTCGAACGCTATTGTGCGTGGCCGGGGCAGGCGTGCGGCTACATGCTCGGCCGGATCGAGATCGTCGCGCAACGCGATCGTGCCAAGGCGGCGCTCGGCGGACGGTTCGACTTGCGCGATTTCGATCAGGCGGTGGTCGATGGCGGGAACGTTCCGCTCGACGTGCTCGCGCAGAACGTCAGCCGGTATATCCAGGCGGCGAAGGCGTAGCCGCCGTCCTGCCGGTTCAGCGGTTCCGGTAGCGGTCGAACCAGGGGGCCGCATCGTCGCCGTAGAGAAGGAGGATGGCGAGCCCCTCGACGCCAAGCTGAATGATCGACAGCGCGATCGCGGCGACGTCGCCGTCCCCCATCGGCGCGATCGCACCGATGCCGCGAAGGAAGGCGACGCTGGTGCCGAGCCCGAGGATCCACCGCAAGCCGAGCGTGTTGCGCGCGGCGGGGGAATTGCCGAACACCACCAGCAGCATCATCGACACGGCGAAGGCGATCCCGATGAAGCGGATCGCCTTGATCCGCATGGCGAGCGTCGCAGCGGCCTCGGGCGCGATCGGAAAGCCGAAATCCGGCGTCCGTCCGGCATAAAGCGCAAGGACGCCCGACACGATTACCGCAAAGCCGAACATCAGGGCGAACACGGTGATTGATAGCGGGCGGGGCACGGCTCTGTCTTCCACGCTAGATGCGGCAGCCGGTTGATATGCGGGCAAGTTTAAGACTTTGCTTCCGTATCTACCGCATCGCGCCGGGGATCGCGGATGGTGAGACCCTCCTTCGCCCATTTCGCGCGGGACTGGCACGTATCGCCGGAGACGCGCGGGTAGGGCTCGGCTGGTGCGGGATCCGCGAAGATCCGGATGCAATAGACATTGCCGCGTGCCTGGTAGCGCACGCGGTAGGTATCGGTGATCGTGGGCAGATCCCGCATCGTGGCGGACGGCGTGGCGCCGGAGGGGGCGGCGTGCGGCGGTGGTGCGCTCGCAAGGCTTGCGATCGCGATGAAAAACAGCAGGGGCATGACGAAACTCCAGGCGATCAAAGCGCCGACCTGTTCGGCGCGCCCCTTCGCCATGCGATTAGTGTGCCAATATGCTAACACACCTGAATTCCAAGTTTGCTGATGGTTTGGAGCTAATTGCGGGTCGCATTCGCCACCAAGACTTGGCGTACCGTGCCGGATGTCCGGCATTGCGATCGCCCGTCCGCATGAAAGGCGGCGGTGGTCGAAGCATGGTGTCTGTCCCGGCCAGTGCTCGGGTCATGGCGTCGGAGCGTCATCACCGGTCGTTTTGACGCAGACGGGCTTGACCGCTCGATTGCGGAAGACCACGGCCAGAGGCATTCCGTTCGCCCCGGGGGGCCTGTACTTCCCGACTTTTGAAGATTGTATGCCCATGCGCCTGTCTCGCCTGTTGTCACCTTCCTCCAGCGACCTGGCGATCGATCTCGGCACCGTGAACACCGTCATATATCTGCGCGAGAAGGGAATCGTCCTCAACGAACCTTCGGTCGTCGCGCTCGAGACGCTGGACGGGGTGCAGCGTGTCCGTGCGATCGGCGCCGAGGCCAAGCTGATGCTGGGCAAGACTCCCGATGCGATCCGCACGATCCGCCCGATGCGCGACGGCGTGATCGCGGACATCGATGTCGCCGAACAGATGATCAAGCATTTCATCGAGAAGGTGAACGGCGGGCGCAACTGGCTGTCGCGCGGCCCCGAGATCGTGATTTGCATCCCTTCCGGTGCAACCCCGGTCGAGCGTCGCGCGATCCGCCAGGCGACGATGAACGCGGGCGCGCGCAAGGTGCATCTGATCGAGGAATCGATGGCGGCCGCGATCGGGGCGGGCTTGCCCGTCGCCGAGCCGATCGGCGCGATGGTGGTCGATATCGGCGGCGGGACGACCGAGGTCGCGATCCTGTCGCTGCGCGGGCTGGCGTACAGCACGTCGGTGCGCGTCGGCGGGGACCGGATGGACGATGCGATCGCCTCCAGCATCCGCCGCAAGCACAATCTGATGATCGGTGAAGCGACCGCCGAGCAGATCAAGTTCGCAATCGGTACCGCGCTGATCCCCGAGGATGGCGTCGGCCAGGAAATGCGCGTCCGCGGGCGCGACCTGCTCAACGGCGTACCGAGCGAGATCACCGTCAACCAGGCGGAGATCGCGCAAGCGCTCGCCGATCTGGTCGGGCAGGTGATCGAGGCGGTGCTGTCCGCGCTGGAGAAGACCGAGCCGGAACTGGCCGCCGACATCTTCGATCGCGGAATTGTGATGACCGGGGGCGGCAGCTTGCTCGCCGGGCTCGACACGGTGCTGTCGGAGGCGACCGGATTGCCTGTGATCGTGGCCGAGAACGCGTTGACCTGCGTCGCGACGGGGGCGGGGCAGGCGCTCGACGACCAGGTGTTCCAGGGCGTTCTGACGACGGCGTGAACACCGCTACACCCCGCCGGTCCTGTCCGGACCGGCGGGGATGCGGATGCGATCAGGCGTCCGGATAGTCCGCGGCGAGGCTGGCGTCACGGTGCGCCTCGATCTCGGCGGAACGCGCGCGGAGCTTGTCGGTCACCGCGTCATAGCCCCATTTGCCAAGCACCAGATGGCGCGGTGGATTGGGATCGACCGTCAGCGCGATCATCGCTTCGCCCGCGCGGACGGGGTCGCCCGCCTGCTTGCCGCTCCCGCCGCGCGTGTCGGCAAGGCGCTTGGCCGCGGTGTCGGCATAATCGGCGATGGTGCTCTGCGTCTGCTGGAGCGAGCGGCCTGCCCAGTCGGTGCGGAACGGCCCCGGCTCGACACAGGTGACGTCGATCCCGAGCGGCTTGACCTCGGCGAGCAACGCATCCGAGAAGCCCTCGACCGCATGCTTCGACGCCGCATAATAGCCAGATCCCATAAAGCCGACGAGCCCTGCGACCGAGGTGATGTTGATGATATGCCCGCTCTTCTGCGCGCGCATGTGCGGCAGCACCGCGCGGGTCATCGCGAACAGGCCGAACACGTTGGCGTCGAACTGCTTGCGGATCTCGTCGTCGACGCCTTCCTCGATCGTGCTCTGATAGCCATAGCCTGCATTGTTGACGAGCACGTCGATCCGCCCGAACTTTTCGATTGCGGCTGCAACGACGCCGTCGATCTGGGCCTGCTCGGTGACGTCGAGCGCAAGCGCGAGGACGCGATCTGGTGCGGCTGCGGCGAGATCGGCGACGCGGTCGGCATCGCGGGCGGTGGCGATCAGGCGCCAGCCGCGGTCGATGATCAACTGCGCGAGGTCGCGTCCGAAGCCGGTCGAGCAGCCGGTGACGAGCCATACGGGGGAGGGGGAGAAGGCCATGCGCGTTTCGCTTTCCGGGTCAGGGGTTTGCAGCACAACGGCTTACCAAGTGGGGAGTTCATCGCTTTTTGACTGGGCACCGTATCCGCCTGTGCCGTCGATCGCCCGATGTTCCGCCGCGCTAAGTGTTGCCGCTTCTAAGCCCCTCCCCTTCAGGGGAGGGGTTGGGGTGGGGCAGTGCCTCGCAGAGAGCGGAGTTCTGCTGGACTGCCCCACCCCTAACCCCTCCCCTGAAGGGGAGGGGCTTCTTTGCATTATCCTTCTTCGGGGCCGGTCGCCGCCGCCGGGCGTTGAGCGCGCGAGACCGGGCAGTGGGCCCGAACAGGAGATTACGATGCGGACGATCACAGTGGGCAATCCGATGACGCTGGATACGCTGGCGCTGGGTGAAACGGCCGACCCGGGCCAGCCGGGCGCGGGGGAGATTCGGGTGGCGCTACACGGCAGCTCGCTCAACTTCCACGACCTCGGCGTCGTGACCGGGCGGATGGGCGAGGCGTCGGGCCGGATCCCGCTTGCCGATGGCGCGGGGCTGGTCGAGGCGGTCGGCGACGGTGTCAGCGAATTCGCGGTGGGGGACATGGTCGTGTCGTGCTTCTTCCCCGACTGGCAGGACGGCACGCCGACGATCGGTGACTTCAGCCGCACGCCGGGCGACGGGATCGACGGCTTCGCGCGCGAGGCGGTGGTGCTGCCGGCGACCGCCTTCACCCATGCCCCCAAGGGCTATGACGCGGTCGAGGCGGCGACGATCACCACTGCGGGCCTGACCGCGTGGCGCGCGCTGGTGGTCGACGGCAAGCTCAAGGCTGGCGACACGGTGCTGTTGCTCGGGACGGGCGGCGTGTCGATCTGGGCGTTGCAGATCGCCAAGATGATGGGCGCGACGGTGGCGATCACCTCGTCGTCGGACGAGAAGCTGGCGCGTGCCAAGGCGTTGGGCGCCGACCACTGTGTCAATTACCGTGACACGCCCGAATGGGGCAGCGCGATCCTCGAGTGGACCGGTGGGCGCGGAGTCGATCACGTCGTCGAGGTCGGCGGGCCGGGGACGCTCGCGCAGTCGATCACGGCGGTGCGGGTCGGCGGGCACATCTCGCTGATCGGCGTGCTGACCGGCGGCGCGGGCGAGGTGCCGACCGCGGCGCTGATGTCCAAGCAGGCGCGGTTGCAGGGGCTGATCGTCGGCAGCCGCCGCGAGCAGCAGGAGTTCGTCCGCGCGCTCGACGCGAGCGGCGTGCGCCCGGTGGTCGACCGCCGCTTCCCGCTGGAGCAGCTTGCGGACGCGTTCCGCTATGAGGTGGGCGCGGGGCATTTCGGGAAGATCGGTGTGGAATGGTGAGGCGGTAGCTTCAGGATGTGCGGGGGCGGGTGGTCGTGGGCTGAGAAGCCGGTGTGGAGGTCCGCTAGATGGCATCTTGCTGCCCCGCACGGGAGCACGGGAGGGTTCCGTCGGCACGCTGCAGTGCTGCCCGCTGCTGCCGCCGTAACGGCCCCTGCCGTCTCCCCTCCCTGGAAGGGAGGGGCCGGGGGTGGTTCGTATGGGGAGAGCGTGGCGCGCGCCGCTGGCCAACCCACCCCCAACCCCTCCCTTCCAGGGAGGGGAGAAAGCTCTGCGTCCTTCCAGTCGTCGGTCAGGCCGGCACGGTGTCGTAGACCACGACCTTGCGCCACAATGATGAGCACGCCGCGACGAACGCCAGATGCGTCGGATGCTCCTGATAGGCTTTCTGATCGGCGAGCGTGTCGAACAGCATCAGTTCCGAAACGTCGAAGCTGGCATCGACCACGTCGCGCTGTTCGGTCCCCGCCGGCACGCCGACGTGGAGCTCGCGCACCTGCGGTACTGCAGACAGCGTTTTCAGGCCGGCCACCAATTTGGCTCGGTCGTCCGCATTCCCGGGACGCTTGAGCCAGAAGAAAACCTGATGACGCACGCCGACCGATCCTTCGGCCTTGGCGGGACCGGCAACGGCCACCGCCGCAGCAGTAAGTCCGATGCCGGTAAGCGCTTGTCGTCGGTCGAAATCCACGTTGTTTCCCCGTTATCTCAGACCGTACATGTCTTGACCGCTGCCGCCAACGCGGTCAGCGGGTCGCCCACCGGCATGAACTCGTGCGCGAAATAGCCCTTGAAGCCAAGGTCCGCGACGCTCGTCGCGACCGCACGCCAGTTCACTTCCTGCGACCCGTCGAGGTTGTGGCGCCCCGGCACGCCGCCGGTGTGGAAATGGCCGAGCCACTGGATGTTCTCGCGGATCGTGGCGATCAGGTCGCCTTCCATGATCTGCATATGGTAGATGTCGTAGAGCAGCTTGACCCGCGGCGAGTTGACTTCCTTGCAGACCTTGACGCCCCACGCGGTATGGTCGGCCATGTAATCGGCATGGTCGCGCTTGCTGTTGAGCAGCTCGATGCAGATCGTGACGTCATTGTCCTCGGCGATCTTCTTGACGCGGTTGAGGCCGATGACGGCATTGGCCGCACCTTCCTCGTCCGACATGCCCTTGCGATTGCCCGAGAAGGCGATGACGTTGGGGACGCCTGCCTTGGCCGCCTGCGGGATGCCGACGCGGAACGCTTGCTCGATCGCGGCGTGGTTCTCGCGGCGGTTGAGGCCGTTGGGGATCGTCATCGGGGCGGCGGCATAGCCCATCGTGCAGCGCAGACCGTATTTGCGCGGCGTCTCATAGTCGGCAGGTTCGAGCAGATCGATTCCCTGCAGCCCCATCTTTGCCGCGGCGGCGCACAACTGGTCGAGCGGGATCTTCTGGTAGCACCAGCGGCTGACCGACTGCTTTAGCCTGCCTTTGGGTGGGGCGGCGAGGATGGGAGCGGGAATCCCCGCTGCCGCCCATGCTGCGAGGGACGATCCGATGATGTGGCGCCGGGTGATCATGCCCGCATCCTAATTGAGAAGCGCGGCACGGCAAGCTGTTGTACTACAAAAAGGGAAATTGTTTCGGACGGCGTGCGTCACCCCTGGCTTTGCATTGCCTGCCAGTGCCGCAGCGCCTCGGTCCGGACGACCTGTGCGATCGTCGCGGGGGTGAGGCCCTTGCGCGCGGTGTGGGGGAACAGCACGGTGGTGACGTCGCCACCAATGCTCTCCATCCGTTCGATCACGCGGCGGCACGTGCCCGTACTGTTCCGCGCGACGCACAGTTCGCGGCCGAGCGCGCGGTGGAGTGCGAGCGAGCCTTCACCGAGTTTCTCGAACGGGCCGGTGTCCGCGACGATCACCGGAATCGTTCGCCCGTGCGCGATCACCACGCCGAAATCGCCGACATCGACCCCGGTCATCCGGGTGAAGCGGCCCTGTTCGTCGCGCGGGCCTTCCCACGGGATGACGACATAGGGGATCTTGTCGGCATCGACCGGCGTCTCGCGGCCCTTGGCGTCGGGCAGCATCAGCGACGTCGGGCATTGGTCCATCGCGCCATGCGCCGGGCTGCACGCGAACGGCGATCCGTCGAGATCGACCGCGAGCTTGGCGACATAGGCGATCGCGCCACCCGGCAGGCGGCGGAGCGCGGTGACCGCGTTGGGATCGTCGCGACAACCGTGGACCTTATGCCCGTGGAAGCGGTCCGCACGGTCGCATGTGCCGAATTCCTGGCGATAGGCTTCGTCGATCGGTTCGCCCGCGGGGAGCGCGACGCCCGCGGGCCATGGGGAGGACGCCTGGACAGGCATGGGTGCCAACACCGCCCCCAGCAGGAGGGCGAGGCAGGGGAGGATGGTCTTCATGGGTCAGGAGGTCGCTGCAGCTCGAGGATCGGTCGCGCCTTCCAGCCGCGCGTCATAGGCGATGATCGCCTTGGGCACGGTCGGGAGCGACGCATAGGGGAGGGAACGGTGGAGGGTCAGCGACCAGCGATCGAGCCAGCCGGTGCCGTTCGGGCCGACATAGGTATCGGCAATCCGGTAAGCGGGGTCGCGCATCGCGGTGTCGAGCGGGACGACGCGCAGATGCTGGTCGTGCAGGATCGCGGCGAGATCGTCGATGCTGGCGGCGTTGAGATGGCTCGCGTGGAGCAGGAAGACGAACGCCGGCTCGCGGCCGAGCAGTTCGCGCCCCGCCTGACGATACCAGGCGACGATCTGGCGGGTGAACGTGAGGTAGGCGGATTGGATGCGCTGCGCCTCGGCGTGGTCGCCGCGCGCGACCGCGTCGTCATAGGGGGCGGCGAAGCGCCAGTCGGCATTTTCCATCGTCACGGGGGCGACGCGATAGCCATGCTTGGCGAGCCAGCCCTCGAAGCGGTGGCGTACTTCGGGTGATTTGCCGGTCTCGAGATACGGATACCGATACCATCGTTCACGCCGTCCGCGTGCGGCGAGCAGTGCGCCGGTGTCGTGCGCGCCGCGCGCGACGTCGGCGATGTACGTCTCGACCGGGACCGCGTTGAGCGACAGGTGTGAATAGCTGTGGTTGCCGAGGTCCATCCCGGCGTCGAGCCACTGTTGCAGCAACCGGAGTCGCTGGGCGTGATCGGGACCGGCGAGCTGGGACTCATTCACGAAGCCGGTGGCGGTGTAATGCTCGCGCTTGAGCCCGGCGAGCAGTCGCGTCGTCATCGCGGCACCGTCGGCGGGGGATGTCTTCTGGCCAAACACGGGCAGATCGTCGAACGTCAGCGCGACGGTTCCCCCGGGCGCTGGCGCGGCGATGGCGGGCGCGGTCGTGACGGCCAGCAGCGCGGCAGCAAGGACTCGCAGTGCCGTGCCGACACGGGGGATTTTTGCGGGCATCGCGAAGGGCTTTCGGATGGGTGGCGTGGTGCGCGCGGTGTTCCCGCAAAAGCAGGGATCCAGGGTGGCGCGCACCGTCAGACGGTGTTCTGCCGAACCCTGGATCCCGGCTTTCGCCGGAAAACGGTAGGGGCCGTGCTCTTACCGTGCGGGTTGCGCTGCGGCGGCCTTGGCCTTCTTTGCGTAATGGTGGTGCGCAATGGCGCAGCCGGCCGCCGCACCGGCGATTGCGTGGTGGTGTGCGTAATGGCCGGCGACGCCGCCCGCGACTGCGCCGCGGATGCAGCCCTTGGCCGATGCGGCGGTGTCGAGGGCGATGGTGCTGGTTGCCAGAGCGAAGATGGCGAGTGCGGGCGCGATAAGCTTGGTCATTGGGATCCCTTTACAACGGGTGGATCCCATCCCTGCGCCCGGGCGCATGACGGCGCGTCATCGCGGGCATGAACTTCCTGTCATGCCTGCGATTGGCGTAGCCTTAGACTTTTGCGGAGTAGATCATCCGGCCCTGGCCGAGCCGGGCGAAGACCTGGTCGAGATCGCCTTCGCTGACCGCGAAGCAGCCCTGGCTGCGGCCGAGCTGGCCGTGCGTGCGGACCATGTCGGGGTCGGCATACCATGCCGAATGAACCACCAGCGCACGCTGCAACGCATTGTAGTTGGTGCCGTCCAACCCGATCAGCCGCTGCGACCGGCCATGCTTGCCGACATAATAGTCCGATGCGACGAACGCGCCCTCGCTCGAGGCGTTCGAGCCTTCGCTGTTCGAGAAGCGCTGGAGATAGCCGGTGTGCGACGGGTCGCTGCCGCTGCCGTGGGTGACGAGCAGCGTCGTCGCCATGCCGTTCGCCATGTCGACCAGGTAGAAGCGCGGCTGCGCCGAGGAGAGCGAGAAATCGGCGATCGCGATCCGGTCATGGTGCGGGATTCGCGACCCGTGGCGCTGCAACGCGGCAAGC
Organism: Sphingomonas sp. FW306-05-A; assembly: GCF_058782275.1. Taxonomy (NCBI): domain Bacteria; kingdom Pseudomonadati; phylum Pseudomonadota; class Alphaproteobacteria; order Sphingomonadales; family Sphingomonadaceae; genus Sphingomonas; species Sphingomonas sp. FW306-05-A. Next base: position 721,468 of record NZ_JBYSXN010000002.1, on the reverse strand, counting down.
GCGTGACGCAGTAATTCGGGACGCACGACGCGAGTCGAAGCGAGCGGCTGGATCGTTGCCGGGGTCGGCGGACCGGCGAAAACAGGGGCCTGTGCGCGCGCCGGAACGATCGTCGAAGCGCCGAGCATGGCCAGTGCGGAACCGGCAAAAGCCCGGCGTGATAGCATAAGTGATTGATCTTGCACGGTTTGGAACTTGTCCCTCATCGTTGATAGCGTTGCTTTACCATATAAATGGGGCGCAATGTCTTAATCGGGGCGGTTCGATCCCGCCTTGGGGCAGTTTCCGTCCCGACTCCTGGGCGGTTCGTCGCAAAGCCGGTCGGACGATCTGCATATCGACGGGTCAGGAGCGTGTTGGGACCGGAGTCGCGGGTGCCTATATCGCATTCATGACCCCGCAACAGATCGACCTCTTCGGGGAATCATCCCCGCCCGGACTGACCGCGGCGGATGCTTTCCTTTCGGCGGGCGAGGAACAGGCGCTGATCGCAATGGTCGATGCCGCGGACCTGACGCCGTTCCGCTTCCAGCAATGGACCGGCAAACGCCTGACCGCGTCGTTCGGCTGGCATTACGATTTCGAGCAAGGCAGCTTCACCCCGACCGACCCGATGCCCGATATGCTCCTGCCGATCCGAGCGCGCGCCGCAGCGTTTGCGGGGCTCGAGCCGGAGGCGCTCGTCCAGGCACTGCTGATTCGCTACGATCCGGGGGCGGGGATCGGCTGGCATCGCGACCGACCGACGTTCGAGCATGTCGTCGGCCTGTCGCTGGGGGCACCCGCGATGATGCGGTTCCGACTGAGGAATGGCGCGCGCGAGGGCCGCGCGACCTATCGTCGCGAGGCGCAAGCGCTGGCGCCGCGATCGATCTACCGCCTCTCGGGCGAAGCGCGGTGGGACTGGGAGCATAGCATCGCCCCGATCGCGGAAACGCGCTGGTCGGTGACCTTCCGCAGCCTGTCCGCGCGTGGCCGGATCGACGCGCGCAACCGGTCTGCGTAACGCGTCAGCCTTCGCGCGCGACCGCGAAGCCTGCGAACGACTGGTTGACCGGCATCAGTTCGAGCGTGTTGATGTTGAGATGCTTAGGCTGCTCGGCGACCCACAGCATGGTGGCGGCGATATCCTCGGCGGTCATCGGGTTGACGCCGCCGTACAGCTTGTCCGACGCGGCCTGATCCCCGCCGGTGCGGACGGTGGTAAATTCGGTCTCGACCATCCCCGGCTCGATCGAAGTGACGCGGACGCCCTTGCCGTGCAGGTCGGCGCGGAGACCCAGGCTGAACTGGCGGACGAACGCCTTGGTCCCGCCGTACACGTTGCCGCCGGCATAAGGGTAGGTCGCCGCAACCGACGACAGGTTGATGATCGCACCCTTGCGCGCGACGATCCCCGGCAGCAGCAGCCGCGTGACGGTGGCCAGCGCGGTGATGTTGGTGTCGATCATCGTCTGCCAGTCGTCGAGCTTCGCCTCGTTGGCGGGCGACGTACCGAGCGCGAGACCGGCGTTGTTGATGAGCAGGTCGATGTCGGCGAAATCGGCGGGCAATCCGGCGATTGCGCTTTCGAGCGCAGCCTGATCGCGAATGTCGAAGGCAAGCGTGTGGACGGTGTCCGCGCCGAGCGCTTCGGTCAGCTTGTCGAGACGGTCCGCGCGACGTCCCGTGGTTACGACGCGCCATCCGGCGGCGGCGAAGGCGTGGACGGCCGCCGCGCCGATCCCGGCGGTCCCGCCGGTGATGAAGGCGGTTCGCTTGGTCTCGGTCATGGATGGGGTCCATTCGCGCTGTAAAGGAATGGTGCCCGAGGGCGGATTCGAACCACCGACACTGCGATTTTCAGTCGCATGCTCTACCAACTGAGCTACTCGGGCACACCGGGCGACCCCGCTGGGGCCGTCTGGGAAGCGGCCTCTTAGTCGGCTGATTTCGTGCTGTCTAGCCCGTCTTCTTCATCTCCTGGCGGAGTCGTCACAGGAATCGCATAGCCTTCGCCCAGCCATTGCAGCAGGTCGCGGTCGCGACAGCCCTGGCTGCAGAAGGGGGCGTGCGCCTGCGACAGGGGTTTGCCGCAGAGCGGACAGGGTTTGTTACGCGCCATCAGAGGACCTCGAAGTGCGGGGTGACACCGGTGCGCCTCGCCAGCGCAGCGGACCAGTCGGGGTTGGCGATCAACGCGGCATGAACGCGCGCAGTGACGCGGTGATTCGCGGGGACCGGGGGCGGGGTGCGCTCGATTCGCCGGAGCAGCGCGCGCGCCTGCGCCGCGGCGGGATCGGCGCGGAGCAATTCAGGGAGCGACGCGCGCGGGCGGCGGCGGATGATCTGGACGAAGCCGAAGCCGTTCATCGCGGTACGGTCGAAAGGCTGCGGGAGGCCTGCGTCGATCGCGGCGTCTATCGCGGCGCGCGCAGCCTTGCCGGTGATCGTCGGAAAATCGATCCCGATCGATCCGCCGATGTCCATGCGTACGATCGCCGCCGCGACCGCCTTCGCCGCCGCAAGTGCGAGCGGTTCGAGCGGGGGATAACCGTCGACGTCGAACAGCGTCATCGCGGGCGTCGGACTCATGCGAAGCGCGCCGCCGACCGCGCCGTGGAAGACGATGTCGCCGGTCATCGCTTCCTCGAGCACCTCGGACCAGCCCGCCGCCTCCAGCGCATCGGGTTCGTGTGCGTGGAGCGTGCGGATGGGGATGCCGCTTGCGGTGATTCGCGCGAGCAGGTCGGGGCCATCGCGCGGGGGGGCTTCGGCGGGGGCGACGCGCGGGAGCTTGGTGCGCCTGCCCTCGGGGATCGCCTCGCGGGTCAGTTCGACCGTCAGCGCGGCCCCCTGCGTGATGCCGGGGGGAAGCGGCGCCAGCATCGCCTCGCCGCCGTTGTAAGCGACACGGCCTTCGCGGCCTTTGACGGTGATTTCGATCAGACGGGCAGGGAAGATAGCGCCGAGTCGCGGGCCGGGGCGATCGAGCTCGATCCGGGCTTCGACGATCGCGCCGTCCACCACCAGCGCGGCACGGGTTTCGCCGATCCCGGCCTCGTGGAGCCACTCAGCCAAGCGGCACACCCGCCGCAAGCAGCAGCGCGCGCGTCTCGAACAGCGGCAGGCCGATCACGCCCGAATGCGACCCCGCCAGGAAGCGCACGAACGCCTCGGCGCGGCCCTGGATCGCATAGCCCCCCGCCTTGCCGAGCCCCTCGCCGCACGCGACATAGGCGTCGATCTCGGCCGGGGAGAGCGGCTTGAACGCGACGATCGTGTCCGACAGGCGGGCGCGCAGCTTGCCGGTCGAATCGATCACGCACACCGCGGTCAGGCAATGGTGGCGGCGGCCGGACAAAGCGGCGAGCATCTTGCGTACCGTCGCATCGTCGTCGGCTTTTCCGAGGATCCGGCGCCCGAGTGCGATGGTGGTGTCGCCCGCGAGGATCACCTCGCCCGGCGCACGCTCCACCGCGCGCGCCTTTGCAGCAGCGATCCGCTCGACGTAAACGCGGGCAGGTTCCGCCTTGAGCGGGGTCTCGTCGATATCGGGCGCGGCGACACGACCCGGCGTCACCCCGAGCCGCGCGAGCAGGTCGCGGCGGCGCGGCGAGGCGGAGGCGAGAACGAGGGTCATTGCAGCGTCTTCCCCGGGGATCGCGCCCGCGGAAGCGGACCGATCACTTGAAGCGATAGGTGATGCGACCCTTGGTGAGATCGTACGGCGTCAATTCAACCAGCACTTCGTCGCCCACGAGGACGCGGATGCGGTTCTTGCGCATCTTGCCGGCGGTATGGCCGAGAATTTCGTGGTCGTTTTCGAGCTTTACGCGGAACATGGCGTTGGGGAGAAGCTCCACCACCTGTCCACGCATTTCGAGCAGTTCTTCCTTGGCCAAACAAACCTCTAGCGATGTTACGGAAATACGGGAGCGCGGCCCTTAGCCGAAGGTGGGCCAAAAGGGAAGCGCGGGGGTGAGGGGGGCGGAGATGAGGCTTGTTGTCCGAAGGTTTGATCGTCAGCCCCTCCTCAGCTGCCGTCATGCTCAACTTGTTTCAGCATCCACCGCGCAACAGGCACGGTCCGGACTCGCGGAGGGCTGGATCCTGAAACGAGTTCAGGATGACGGATGAGGAGGACGGCCGATTGGAGAGGAGCGGCGCAGGCCGTCAGTCGTGGTCGCGGTGCGGCGTTTCCATCAGCTCGACCAGCACGCCGCCCATGTCGCGCGGGTGGATGAAAACGATCGGCGTGCCGTGCGCGCCAATGCGGGGTTCGCCGAGGATCGTCGCGCCCTTGGCCTTCAGGTCGGCGACAGCGGCGTGGATGTCGGGAACCTCGAAACACACGTGGTGCTGCCCGCCCGCGGGGTTCTTGCGCAGGAACCCCGCAATCGGCGAACTGTCGTCATACGGTTCGATCAGCTCAATCTGGGTGTTGGGCGTATCGATGAAACACACCTTCACCCCCTGCGCGGGAAGATCGAACGGTTCCCCGATCCGTGTCGCGCCCATCAGGTCGCGATAGACGGCAATCGACTTTTCGATCGACGGCGTGGCCACGCCGACATGGTTGAGACGGCCGAATTCCATCGCTTATTCCTCGTCGGAAGACGCCGGGGTCGGCTTGGCGTCGGGCAGGGCGGCAGGCACCGCGGATCGCGCTGGGACCACACCGATCTCATACGCACACGCACCGAGCACCCGGCGGACCGGCGCATCGGTCGCGGGCCCAGCGAAGGTTGCATCGACCGGCGTGTTGTCGGGGTTGATGACGCGGACCTTGATCGTCTTGCCGCGCGCGATCTGTGCGGCGAGCGTGGTAACGATCGCGTCCTGACTGGTAAACGCGCCGCTCCCGGGGAACTGCCAGTTCGCGCCGAGCCAGCCATTGTCGTCGATGTTCATCGACACCGGGCGGGGTTGCGCTGCGGGGAAGCCGCCGCGCGGGATGAACTGGATCGAGACGATCTTTTCCTTGGCGGCATCGCACCGCACCACCAGCCGCGCCTTGCCGTCCTCGGACCAGACCGAGGTCGAGGTCGCCGTGCTCGCCGCGCCCACCTTGGTCGTCACCAGCCACGGCACGGGGGGCGTGGCGGCGACTTGCAGGAGCAGGGCGAGCAGCATGGCCTACTTCACGCCCGCGCCGACGACGCTCTCGGGCAAGTCCTTGCCGAACACGCGCTGGTAATATTCCGCGACCAGCGACCGCTCGGTCTCGTCGCACTTGTTGAGGAAGGACAAGCGGAACGCGAAGCCGACGTCGCCGAAGATCAGCGTGTTCTGCGCCCAAGTGATGACGGTGCGCGGGCTCATCACGGTGGAGATATCGCCGTTCATGAAGCCGCGGCGGGTGAGATCCGCGACGCGGACCATGTTCTCGACCTCGGCCTTGCCGGTCGGCTTGTCGTATTCGCCCGACTTGGCGAGCACGATCCGCGCCTCGACCGCGGCGGGCAGATAGTTGAGCGTGACGACGATGTTCCAGCGGTCCATCTGGCCCTGGTTGATCTGCTGCGTGCCATGATACAGGCCCGACGTGTCGCCGAGGCCGACCGTGTTGGCAGTCGCGAACAGGCGGAAATACGGGTTCGGGCGGATCACGCGATTCTGGTCGAGCAGCGTCAGCTTGCCCTCGGTTTCGAGCACGCGCTGGATCACGAACATCACGTCGGGCCGGCCCGCGTCATATTCGTCGAACACGAGTGCAGTCGGGGTCTGCAGCGCCCAGGGGAGCAGGCCTTCGCGGAATTCGGTGACCTGCTGGCCGTCGCGCAGCACGATCGCGTCGCGGCCGACCAGATCGATGCGGCTGATGTGCGCGTCGAGGTTGATGCGGATGCATGGCCATTTGAGGCGCGCCGCGACCTGTTCGATGTGCGTCGACTTGCCGGTGCCGTGATAGCCCTGGACCATCACGCGGCGATTGTGCGCGAAGCCGGCGCAGATCGCGAGCGTGGTCGGCGCATCGAACACATAGGCCGGGTCGAGATCGGGAACGCGCTCGTCGGCTTCGCTGAAGGCGGGGACTTCCATGTCCGAATCGATCCCGAACAGGTCGCGGACTTTCACCATGCGATCGGGCGCATCGAGGATCGTCGTCTCGCGGCTGTCTGGCTGGGTGTTGGGGATATCGGTCATGAGGGGGGCGCTCTTACAGAAGGTCCGCCCTCCCTAGCCGTTTGCGGCGCGCCAAGTCGAGCCGTCAGTTGCATCCGATCTTTGGCGGAAGTTCGAAAAACGTGCAGAAACGCGCGGCCAGCGCGACATCGCCGCTGACCGCAAGGCGCCCCTGCGCAACGACGTCCGGCAAGGGGGTGGTGCCGAACAGCGCGGGCAGGAACGCGTTGGGCTTGCCCGAAAGCATGGCATCCGCGTGGTCGAGCGTGCCGCGTTCGATCAGCACCATGCCGTTCGCGACACGCGCGCCATAAGCGTCATTGCCCATGCGAAACCCGATCGTAGCGTCGAAGCCGTGGGTACGCTCGGGCAGGAGCATCATCCGCAGCGCCAGCATCAACGAGACGGGCGAAAACGGCAGCGAAGGATCATGCGCCGGGGAGCGCAGCGCCCAGCGCCCGAGCGCCATGACGATCGGTTCGGCTTCGCGGCCCCACTGCGTCAGCGCATAGACATGGACAGTCGCGGGGGGCGGTGTGGTTTTCCGCGTCAGCACCCCGGTGGCTTCGAGCGTTTGGAGCCGCTGTGTCAGAACGTTCGCACTCACGCCCGGCAGCCCGTCCCGAATCTCGCCAAAACGGCGCGGGCCGAGCAGGAGCTCCCGCACGATCAGCAGCGCCCAGCGTTCGCCGAGAAACTCGAGCGCGAGCGCGGTTCCGCAGGCGTCGCCATACCAGCGCTTGTTGGTTATCTTTTCTAACTTCATGGTTGTTTTTGCTACCCAGTCGGAGCAGACTTTGCAAACGACGAGTCGCAAAGGGGAGAGTGCGCCGTGGCCAAGGGAATCTTCATCAGCCTTCCGGTTGCGGACGTGGGGCGTTCGACCGCTTTCTACGAAGCGATCGGCTGCACGCGCGATCCGCGTTTTTCCGGCGACCAGGCGGCGGCAATGGTCTGGTCGGATACGATCACCTTCATGCTCGCCCGTCACGACTTCTACGGTACTTTGACCACGAAACCGATCGCCGACGTCGCCGCGACCAGCGCCGCGCTGTTTGCACTCTCGTGCGATACGCGTGAAGCGGTCGATGCCTTCGCGGCAAGTGCGCTCGCCGCTGGTGGCCGGGAGGTCCACGGCGCGGAAGACCACGGCTTCATGTACTCACGCGGGGTCGAGGATCCCGACGGCCACGGTTTCGGGCCGGTATGGATGGATGAGGCGGCGACGGACGCTGCCATGGAACTGGCCTGACCCGCGCTTCGACTCGACTGGCATCAGGAGAGGATCGCATGACCTACGTCGATGGCCTCGTCATTCCCGTCAGGGCGGGAACCAACAGCGCTGGCTATGCACGCTTTGCCGAGGCGATCGCGCCGATCTTCCGGGACCATGGCGCGACGCGCGTCGTGGAAGGGTGGGCGGACGACGTGCCGGACGGAAAGCAGACCGACTTTCGCCGCGCGGTTCAGGCGAGCGACGGCGAGACGGTCGTGTTCTCGTGGATCGAATGGCCCGACAAGGCGGCGCGTGATGCCGGCATGGCAAAAGTGCGCGCGGATCCGCGGATGGTTCCGACCGGCGTCGACATGCCGATCGATGGCGCGCGAATGATTTTCGGCGGCTTTCAGGTGGTGCTCGACTGCTGATCGACCTGGGGAGGGGAACGACGATGACAAACGCCTATGGCACGCCGATCTGGTATGAATTGGTCAGCCCCGATCCCGGTGCCTCGCGCACCTTTTATGACGCGGTGCTTGGCTGGGAGATAGACGCCGAGTCCCCGGCGGGGATGGATTATCGCATGATCGCGACCGGCAACGGCAACGTTGGCGGGGTTATGCGGCTGACCGACGAAATGGCGGCGGGCGGCGCGACGCCGAAATGGCTGTTTTATATCGGGGTCGAGGATGTCGATGCGACCGCCGCGGCGATCTCCGCTGCGGGCGGCGCCGTCCTGATGCCAGCGTGGAGCATTCCCGGCATCGGCCGGATGGCGGTGGTCGCGGATCCGCAGGGAATCCCTTTCTACATCATGCGCGGCGATAGCGATGAAGCGAGCACCGCGTTCGACCGCACCGACATGGGCAAATGCCACTGGAATGAACTGGTCACGTCGGACCAGCCGTCGGCCAACGCCTTCTACGCCACGTTGTTCGGCTGGAGCTACCCGAACAGGATGGTATTGCCGGATGGCCGTGGCGACTATGTCTTCATCCATGCCGGTGACGGCGAGATTGGCGCGACGATGCCGCGTCAAAGTCCGGAACAGCCGTTGGGCTGGCAATTCTACTTTCGCGCACCCGATATCGAAGCTTCGGCGGCGGCAGTGCGCGACGGCGGCGGGACGGTGCTGCTGGGGCCGCACGAAGTCCCGGACGGGGACCGCATCATCGTCGCTACCGATCCGCACGGGGTCGTCTTTGGCGTGGTGGCGGCCGGCGCACCGGCGTGACCGGGAAGATCGCTGCCTGCATCTGGTATGACGGCGCGGCGGAGGAAGCCGCCACCTTCTATGCGGCGACCTTCCCCGAAAGCCATGTCGGCTCGGTGCATCGCAGCCCCGCGGATTATCCCGATGGCGCGGCCGGGCAGGTGATTACCGTGGCGTTCACCGTGTGCGGCATGGCGTTCCTCGGGCTCAATGGCGGCCCGCGTTTTCCGCACAGCGAGGCGGTGTCGTTCCAGGTCTATACCGATGACCAGGCCGAGACCGATCGGCTGTGGCACGCGATCGTCGATAACGGCGGCAGCGAGAGCATGTGTGGCTGGTGCAAGGACCGGTGGGGCCTGTCGTGGCAAATCACGCCGCGCGCGCTGATGACGGCGATGGCAAACCCCGATCCGGCGGCGGCGCGGCGCGGGATGGAGGCGATGATGACGATGCGCAAGATCGATATCGCCGCGATCGAAGCCGCAGTGCTGGGATAGGCGATGGCGCTGGAACTCTACGGTCACCCGTTTTCGTCCTACACATGGAAGGCGCTGATCCCGCTGTACGAAAATGCCACGCCCTTCACGTTCCGCCCGCTGGGGCCGGAGCAGCGGGATAACGGCCGCGCGCTCAAGGCAGTGTGGCCGATCGGCAAGTTTCCCGTGCTGGTCGACGCGGGCGTTCCCGTAGTCGAATCCTCGACGATCATCGAATATCTCGACGTGCATCATGCCGGTCCCGTGCGGTTCCTGCCCGCCGATGCGGTGGCGTCGATCGAGGTGCGGATGCTCGATCGGATCTTCGACAATCATGTGATGGGGGTGATGCAGCGCGCGGTGATCGACGCGATGCTGCCGCTCGAGCGGCGCGACCCCCATGTTATGACCGCGGTCTCCACCGCGCTCGACACGATCTATGCCTGGCTCGACGAACGGCTGGCAGGCCGCGCCTGGGCGGTGGGCGAGGCCTTCACGCTGGCGGATTGTGCCGCCGCTCCGGCGCTGTTCTACGCCGACTGGGTTCACCCGATCGAGCCGCGCTTTCCGACGGTACACGCTTATCGCGAACGGCTGCTTGCGCGCGCGTCGGTCAAGCGGTGCGTCGACGACGCGCGGCCGTATCGCGCGCTGTTCCCGCTGGGCGCACCGGACCGCGACTGAAACTTCCGAGCGGATGAGGAATGATCCATGTCGAGCTGCGCCCTTCCCCCGACCCCGGTGCATGAACTGCGGATCACGCGCCTGATCGACGCGCCGCGTGCGGCGGTCTGGCGCGCCTGGACCGATCACCTTGCCGAATGGTGGTGCCCCGCGCCATGGACCGTCGAAATTGTCGAGCAGGATGCGCGTCCGGGTGGTCGCTCTGCGGTGATCATGCACGGGCCCGAGGGCGAGGTCATGCCGCAGGAGGGGGTTTTCCTGGAGATCGTGCCGATGGAGCGAATCGTCTTCACCGATGCCTTCACCAAGGGGTGGATCCCGGCGGGGCCGTTCATCGTCGGCTTCATGGAATTCGCCGACGAAGCAGGCAAGACACGCTATTCCGCTGGTGCCCGCCACTGGACCGAGGAGGCGTGCGCGCAGCATGAGGCGATGGGGTTTACCGACGGCTGGGCCAAGGTGGCCGAACAGTTGGAGGTCGTTGCTCGGCGGATCGCGTGACCCGGCACCGCGGTCACGCGAACGCCGGTGCGCCCTTCAACTGCGTATAGGCGCCGATCACCTCCTGCAGCTTGGATTCGAAACTGCGGTCGCCGCCGTTGCGATCCGGATGATAGCGCCGCACCAGCTCGGCATAGCGCTCGCGCAATGCGCGCCGGTCGACGTCGGTCGCGAGGCCGAGCACCTTGAGCGAGCGCCGGTCCGCTTCGGACAACGGACGCCCGTCCTTGCGTTGCGCCTCCGCCGCGCGGCGGAATCGCGCGCCGATCGCGTCGAGCGGGTCGTGGAAGTCGGACCATTTTGGCGGAACATCCGCGCCCGAATGCGCGAACGCGCGGGTTTCGCGCTCCCATCCGGAAAAGGGCCGTTGCTGTTGCTGGATTTCGTCCGGGCTCATGCCGGAGAAGAAGTTGTAGCGCGCATTGAACGCACGGACATGCTCGAGGCAGAACCAGCGATAGGGGCGCGGTCCCTCGAACCCGTTCGCCGGGCCTTCTTCGGGCGGCGCGCGGAATTCGCCCGGTTCGGGGCAGCCAGGGTAGGAGCATAGCCGTCCGGTCCCCTCCACGCGGCCGTGGAAGCGGGCATTGGGTCGGTCTTTCTTTTCGGATTCGCGCGCCACGCAGGCTCCCTGAGGATGCAAAAGCGCCCTATATAGGCGCGATGATCGAACCTTCCAGCACAGCCGCCGCCCCCATTCCGCTCGTCGTCGAGATTGAGAACCGACTGAATTCGGCGCTTTCCCCGACGCGTCTCGACGTCAGCAATGACAGCGCGCAGCATGCCGGGCACATGGGGGACGATGGTACGGGCGAGTCGCACTTTTCGGTGACGATCGAGGCGCCCGCCTTTGCCGGCGTGTCCCGTGTGCAGCGGCAGCGGCTGGTCAATCAGGCGCTGGCGGATCTGCTGCGCGACCGCATCCACGCCCTTGCGATCCGCGCAACGGCGCCGGGAGAATGACGGTGCGCTACGGGCTGTGGTATTGGCCAAGTATCCAGGGGCGCGGCGAGTTCCTCCGCCTTCCGCTGGAGGCGGCAGGGATCGACTATGTCGATTGCGCGCGCGAAGAGGGAGTCGAGGCGCTCGTCGCCAACTTGGCGCAGCACGCCGCCAAGCGCGGATCGTTCGCGCCGCCCTATCTCGAACTTGACGGGATGGTGATCGGCCAGGTTGCCAACATCCTGCAATATCTGGGCGACCGACATCAGATCGGCCTGTCGACGATGGCCGAGCGGCTGTGGCTCAACCAGCTCCAGTTGACGCTGTGCGACCTGGTGGCCGAGGTTCACAATGTCCACCATCCGGTCGACGTGGCGACCTATTACGAAGACCAGAAGACGGCAGCCCTGGCCGCCGCCGATTCATTCCGCGACGAGCGGTTGCCCAAGTTCCTCGACCATTTCGAACGCGCAGCCACGTCGCATGGCGGTGACTGGCTGATCGATCATCGCTGGACCTATGCCGATACCTCGCTGTTCCAGGTGGTCGAGGGGCTACGCTATATGTTCCCCCGACGCATGGCGGCGATCGAGCAGGATTATCCCAACGTGATCGCAATCCACGATCGGGTGGCCGACCTCCCCGGCATCCGCGCCTATCTCAAGAGCGAGCGGCGCTTGCCGTTCACGACCGAGGGCATCTTTCGGCACTATCCGGAACTGGACGGCGAATGACCGACACCGATGGACCGCGCGCGCTTCGTCCCGCCGCGCGCATCCTGTTGCGCGATGCGGCCGACCGGGTGCTGCTGTTCCGCTTCGATCCCGACGACCGCCCGCCGTTCTGGTGCACCCCCGGTGGCGCGCTGGATCCGGGCGAGGATTATGCGACCGCGGCGCGGCGCGAGCTGATCGAGGAAACCGGGATCCACGCCGATCCGGGGCCGGAAGTGCTGCAACGCGACGTCGAGTTCATCACCATCGAGGGCGTGCCGGTCAGCGCGGACGAGCGCTATTTCCATGTGCGCACCGATGCTGACGCGATCGACACCGCTGGCCATACCGCGCTCGAACAGCGGGTGATGACGCGCTGGCGGTGGTTTACCGCCGACGAACTCGTCGCGCTGGACGAGCCTTATTTTCCGAGCGATCTCAGCGACATTCTTGCGGCACTGGAGACCGACCTGTGACCAATGACGATCTGATCCTGCAGACGATTACCCCGGTGACGCACGACCTTGGCGGGTTCAAGGTGCATCGTACGCTGCCGTCGCGACCGCGGACGATGGTCGGGCCGTTCATCTTCTTCGACCAGATGGGGCCCGCCGTGCTGAGCGTGGGGGAGGGGATCGATGTCCGGCCGCATCCGCATATCAACCTTGCCACAGTCACTTACCTGTTTGCGGGGGCGATCGATCATCGCGATTCGGTCGGGAGTCTGGCCACGATCGAGCCCGGCGCGGTCAACCTGATGACCGCGGGCAGCGGGATCGTCCACAGCGAGCGTTCGCCGACTGCCGAGCGGGCGCACGGCCCTGAATTGTCGGGGATTCAGACCTGGATCGCGCTGCCGGAAAAGGACGAGGAGATGGACCCCGCGTTCGAGCATGTCCCGCGCGACAAGCTGCCGGTCGTCGAGACGCCGGGGGCGAAAGCACGCGTCGTTATGGGCAATTTGTGGGGCGTTTCCGCGCCGACCACGACCTATGCGAGCACGATTTACGCCGATATCATGCTGGATCCAGGCGGTTCGGTCCCGATCGACGCAGCCGCCGACGAGCGCGCGCTGTATGTCGCGATGGGGGAGGCGACGCTCGACGGGATGACGCTCGAACCGATGACGCTGTACGTCGTGCGCCCGGGGATCGCGGCCACCTTGCGGTCGGCATCGGGCGGGCGCGTGACCTTGTGCGGCGGCGAGGCGTTCACGACGCCGCGGCATGTGTGGTGGAACTTCGTTTCCTCGCGCCGCGACCGGATCGACGAAGCCAAGCGCGCGTGGACCGCGGGGGAGTTCGCGCGGGTGCCGGGGGACGAGAAGGAGTGGATTCCGATTCCGGCGGTGCCGAAGACGGTTAGCTATCCGTGATTAATGCTTAAGCCCCTCCCCTTCAGGGGAGGGGTTGGGGGTGGGGCAGTATCTCATCGAGAGGCCGGTTTGGCTGGACTTCCCCACCCCAACCCCTCCCCTGAAGGGGAGGGGCTTTAGAAGAACAAAAAAGGGAGAGAGACAGTGGCTGAAGACCTGCACCGGATCGATCTGGCCACCGGCGTGACGCTCGACGTCGCCACCGCGGGCGACCCGGCCAAGCCGCCGGTCATCCTGCTCCACGGCTTCCCCGAATCGCACCGCACCTGGCGCGAGGTGATGCCCGAGCTCGCCCGCGATCATTTCGTCATCGCGCCCGACCAGCGCGGGTTCGCGCGGTCGTCCAAGCCCGCCGAGGTCAGCGACTATACCCCCGACAAGATCGTCGCCGACCTGCTCGCGCTCGCCGACCATTTCGGGGTCGCGCAGTTCATGCTGGTCGGGCACGACTGGGGCGGCGCGATCGCGTGGATGGCGGCGTTGCAGAACCCCGACCGGATCACGCGCCTCGTCATCATTAACGCGCCGCACCCGTTCGTCTTCCAGTGCACGCTGTTCGACGACATGGCGCAGCGCGCGGCGAGCCAGTACATCCGCGCGTTCCGTAATCCGGAGATCGAAAAGCATGTCGAGGGGATCGGTCTGTCGGCGTTCTTCGACAGTAGCTTCGCCAAGCATGCCGATGCCGCCAAGATCGCGGACGAGAAGCCGGTCTATCTCGACCAGTGGAGCCAGCCCGGCGCGCTGACCGCAATGCTCAACTGGTATCGCGCGAGCGCCATCATCGTGCCTGAGATGGACGAGACCCCCGAGCGCCCCGCGTTCCTCGACGCGCCATTCCCGCCGGTGCGGCAGCCGACGCTGGTGATCTGGGGGATGAAGGATGTGGCGTTGTTGCCGAGCCAGCTCGAGGGGCTGGACGTGTTGGTGCCGGACCTGACGGTGCGGCAAGTCGATGCGGGGCATTTTGTGCCGTGGGAGAATGCGCCTGCGGTGGTTGCCGCGATCCGGGGGTGGTTGGAGGATAGCTGACGCTAGCGCGGTTTTATTCGAACGCGTTCTCATAAGGCCGCTTTCCGTTTTAAGGCCGCTTCCCCGGCGAAGGCCGGGGCCCAGTAGCGAAGGTTCTTGTTACCGCGCGCTGCGCCCTTTTACCGTCGTCTCTCGACTGGGCCCCGGCCTTCGCCGGGGAAGAAGTAAGAAGTGAGAAGCAGGAAGGGGAAGCGTGCAGAAGGTTCAAACCGCGACCCTCGCACCCTCCGGCAGCGCTACCAACGGTGCATCCCCATTCCCCCCGCCGCTATCCACCCAGGCGCCATGCGCATGCGCGGTGGCAACCGTCTCCCACGCCCCATCCCCCGGCCAGCTTCGCGCGCGGATATTCTGGTGGCCGACCGATCGGTCCGGCTCCATCATCACCCAGCCGAGCGGACGTTCCTCCGTCGCCCGCGCACCCGCCGCCTGCATTGCCGCGCGGATCCGCTCTGCGACGGGCTCGGGCAGATATTGCCACACGACCGAATGCATCAGCACCCGAGTCACCCCCGCCGCCTGTGGTTCGGCGAGTTGCGCCTCGATCCAGTCGGCGGCATCCGCGCGGACCAGATCGACCCCGCGCGCCCCGAGCATCGCGATCGCGGTGCGCACGCGCGCGAGCCGCTCGGGGGTGTCGGGCCAGACATAGGCCGCGAGCCGCGTTGCGACCGCCGGGTCGGTCGCGTCGATCGGGTTGATGTCGCAGCCGCGCACCGACACGATGTCGAGCGGCACGGAGAGGGCAGGGGACCCCGTCCACGCGGGTCGGATCGTCACTGGCGAGTCCGCGGGGCCATAAAGCGTCCCGCCGAGATCGAAGCGATAGCGGTCGATCAACAGGTTGAGCCCCGCGCTCGACCCGATCTCGAGCAGTTCGATCTTCGGCCCGTGCCGCTGCGCCAGAGCGATCAGTCCGAGCATCAGTGCGCCCGACCGCCCCGGCTCGTTGGTCTGCGGCGGCCCGTCGAGCCACGGGAGGAGCGCCGCCGCATGCTCGGCGAACACGCGTTCGAGCGTTGCGCTGATCTCGCCCGGATCGGTGACGCGCCCCGCATACACCTCCGCCAGCCCCGCATCCTGCCCCGCCAGCACCAGCGCATGCAGCCCGCCGAACAGCCGCAACGGCAGCGCGTCGCGCGTCGGCTCGCCCGGCCAGTCGAGCACTCGCTTGCCGATCGCGCTGTCCCGCGTGAGGCCCGCCGCCACCGCCGCGCACATTCGCGCGTAGATCGGCGCGGCATTGCGGTCGCAATAATGCTGCTGGATCAGGAAGGCGCCGCGGTTGGTCTGTTCGTCGGCCATTGAACCAATCCTTTTTGCGCGGCGTTTGGTGTGTTTCCCGGCGTTGTTGCGCCTACCCCCCCGCCCAAGTAAAGCCCCGACCCATATGGCCGACCCGATCATCATTGCCGTCCCCAAGGGGCGTATTCTGTCCGAAGCGGTTCCCTTGCTGGAACGCGCTGGAATCGTTCCCGAAGCCGCGTTCAGCGACCCGGATTCGCGCGCCTTGCGCTTCACCACCAACAATCCTGGGATCGACCTGATCCGCGTCCGCGCGTTCGACGTCGCGACGTTTGTTGCGCATGGCGCGGCGCAATTGGGGATCGTGGGGTCGGACGTGCTCGCGGAGTTCGACTATTCCGAACTGTACGCGCCGGTCGATCTCGGGATCGGGCATTGCCGTTTGTCGGTCGCCGAACCTGCGGATCTGGCGGCGCATGACGACCCGCGGGGGTGGAGCCATGTTCGTATCGCGACCAAATATCCGCACGTTACCGAAGCGCATTTTGCCGCGCGGGGCGTGTCGGCGGAGTGCGTCAAGTTGAACGGGGCGATGGAGCTTGCGCCGCTGTTGGGGTTGGCGCCGCGGATCGTCGATCTGGTGTCGTCGGGGCGGACGCTCAAGGAGAACGGGTTGGTCGAGGTGGAGGTGATCTGCGAGGTCACCAGCCGGCTGATCGTCAATCGCGCCGCGTTCAAGACGCGCGGGCAGATCGTGCCGCTGGTCGAGGCGTTTCGGCGGGCGGTTTCGCGGGAGATGGCGGCGTGAATTTAGTTTCTATTCTTAAGCCCCTCCCCTTTAGGGGAGGGGTTGGGGTGGGGCCGTGCCTCCTTCCGACGGCCAGTTTGCTGCACTGCCCCACCCCCGGCCCCTCCCCTGAAGGGGAGGGGAGAAAAGCATGATCCGTCTCTCCACTTCCGAGCCCGGCTTCGACCGCGCGTTCGAAACCCTCGTCAACGCACGCCGCGAGGCCGACGCCGATGTCGCGCGCGACGTCCGCACGATCGTCTCCAGCGTACGCGACGAGGGCGATGCCGCGCTCCACGCGTTCACGCGCAAGTTCGACCACCACGATCTCAACGAGACCGGCTGGCGGATCGAACGCGCCGAATGGCTCGCCGCCTATGAGGCGCTGACGCCCGAATTGCGCGATGCGCTCGATCTCGCGGCGGCGCGGATCCGGACGTATCACGAGAAGCAGAAGCCCGCGGACAGCGACACCACCGACGACGCGGGCGTGCGGCTCGGCGCGCGCTGGAATGCGGTGGCGGCGGCGGGGCTGTATGTTCCTGGCGGACGCGCGGCCTATCCTTCCTCGGTGCTGATGAACGCGATTCCGGCCAAGGTCGCTGGCGTCGACCGGCTGGTGATGGTGACGCCGACCCCCAACGGCGAGGTCAATCCGCTGGTGCTCGCCGCCGCGCATGTCGCTGGCGTCGACGAGATGTGGCGGATCGGCGGGGCGCAGGCGGTGGCCGCGCTCGCTTATGGCACCGGGCGGATCGGCGCGGTCGATGTCGTGACGGGACCGGGCAACGCCTGGGTCGCGGAGGCGAAGCGGCAATTGTACGGCGTGGTCGGGATCGACATGGTCGCGGGGCCGTCCGAGATCGTCGTCGTCGCGGACGGCAAGAACCGTGCGGACTGGATCGCCGCCGACCTGTTGTCGCAGAGCGAGCATGACCCGACCAGCCAGTCGATCCTGTTCACCGACGATGCCGCGTTCGCGCGTGCGGTGGCGGCGGAGGTGGATTTGCAGATCGGCACGCTCGCAACCGCCAAGGTTGCGCGGGCGGCTTGGGATGCGAATGGGGCGATCATCGTGACCGCGAGCCTCGAGGAAGCGTTGCCGCTGGTGGACCGGCTTGCGCCGGAGCATCTCGAGCTGGCGTGTGATGATCCGCAGGCGTTGTTCGACCGGGTGCGGCATGCCGGGTCGGTGTTCCTGGGACGGCATACGCCCGAAGCGATCGGCGATTATGTTGCTGGGCCGAACCATGTGCTTCCCACTGGCCGGCGGGCCCGGTTTTCGAGCGGGTTGTCAGTGCTCGATTTCATGAAGCGGACGAGCTTCCTGGAGCTGGGGGCGCAGGGGCTGGCGGCGATCGGGCCGGCGGCGGTGGCGCTGGCGGAGGCCGAGGGGTTGCCTGCGCATGCAAGGTCGGTGGCGTTGCGGTTGAAGTAACCCGTTTTTCTTGCCCCTCCCCTTCAGGGGAGGGGTAGGGGGTGGGGCAGTGCCTCGCAGAGAGCAAAGTTCTGCTGGACTTCCCCACCCCAACCCCTCCCCTGAAGGGGAGGGGCTTAGGTTGCGCCCGCTTCCCGTTCGCGGCTTTTTCGCTTAAGGGCCGCGCAATGTCTTCCCACCTTACCCCCCGCACCGCCCCGCGCTCCAAGGCGCGCGCCGCCGCTCGCCTTGCCGCCGTCCAGGCGCTGTACCAGCACGACATGGAAGCCACCGCGATCCCGGTGCTGCTCCACGAATTCCACAACCACCGCCTCGGCGCGACGATCGAGGATGCCGAATATGCCGAGCCCGAAGTCGATTTCTTCGACGACGTGGTAAAGGGCACGAGCGCGCGGCTGTCCGAGATCGACACCGCGATCGCGGGTAAGCTCGCCAAGGGCTGGAACCTCGCGCGGCTCGACAAGGCGATGCGTGCGATCCTGCGGGCGGGCACCTATGAACTGCTGGCGCGTGCCGACGTGCCGACCGGCGCGGTCATCACCGAATATGTCGACGTCGCACACGCCTTTTTCGACAAGCGCGAGTCGGGGTTCGTCAACGGGCTGCTCGACGCGATCGCCAAGGACGTGCGCAGCTGAGCATGGCGGAGGTCATCAACCTTCGCCGCGCCCGCAAGGCCCGCGCGCGCGATGTCGCCGCCGAAGGTGCTGCCGTCAACCGCGCCGCGTTCGGCCGGACCAAGGCCGAGCGCGACGCTGCGGCGGTCGAGGCCGAACGGCAGGCGCGGTTGCTCGACGGTGCGAAGCGCGAGGAGTGAGTCCTCGCGCTCGGTCCGTCGTCGCTAGTCGATGACTACCGCGACGATCCGCCAGGCGCCTTCTTCCTGTTCTAGCGTGACCGTCTCGGTCGCTGCGTGGCTGAGACCCTGATTGCGGGGCGTGGCGCGACTACCCCGAAAAATTCGTACCTGCAGGGCTGCCACTCCCGCTAGACCCCAGCGCATGACCGAAGCCGAATTTATCGCCGCGCTGCGCCGCCTCCCGCTCCACCCCGGTGCGCTCGACCTGCGCGACGATGCGGCGCGGCTGGGGGATCTGGTGCTCACCACCGATACGCTGGTGGAGGGGGTGCATTATCTTTCCGACGATTCGGCGGGGGATGTGGCGTGGAAGCTGGTGGCGACCAATGTGTCGGATCTGGCTGCCAAGGGCGCTGTGCCGGTCGGGGTGATGCTCAACTATCCTTTGCGGGCGTCTTCTTCCCCTTACTTCGCTTCCCCGGCGAAGGCCGGGGCCCAGTTGCGAAACGGTGATGGCGAAGGGCAGCCAGACGTTACCTCGGCCACTTCGACTGGGCCCCGGCCTTCGCCGGGGAAGCAAGAAGGGGGGGATGGGGAAAGCTGGGACGCCGCGTTTCTCGAAGGCTTCGCGGACGCGCTCACCACCTTTAGCGCCCCGCTGCTCGGTGGCGACACCGTGTCGCTTCCTGCGCACGCTCCGCGCGTCATCACCCTCACCGCGATTGGCTCGAACGCGACGGCACCGATCCGCACCGGCGCGCGTGCGGGCGACGCGCTCTACGTGACCGGGACGATCGGCGATGCGGGCGCTGGCCTGAGGATCGCGCAGGGGCAAACAGGCCCCGCCGAGCTGCTAGCCGCGTACCGCCGCCCGCAGCCTTGGCTCGCCGAAGGGCGCGCGCTGGCGGGCGTCGTCAGCGCGATGATGGACGTGTCCGACGGCTTGCTGATCGATGCGCAGCGGATGGCGGCGGCGAGCGGGCTGGCGGTCACGCTCGACCTTGCCGATATTCCGTTGTCCGACGCTTATCGCGCGTTCGCGGGGGATGACCGCGCGGCGCGGCTCGCGGCGGCGACCGCGGGGGACGATTACCAGCTCCTGTTCGCCGCCGCGCCCGACGTTGCTTTGCCGTGTCCCGCGACACGCGTCGGCTGGTTCGCATCGGGATCAGGACTGACGCTGACCGACGCGGGCGAAGCCGTTCCGCTTCCCGGCAATCTCGGGTTCCAGCACAACCGGTAAGCGTCGCGCGCGCTTGCCAACCCATCCTCCACCTGTAGGATGATGCCCAAGAGCGGGGACGAGACCGCGTGTCGCGATCCTTGCCGGACTTCAGGGAAAGGAACAGCATGACGATCGTCTATGCCGCCATCATCTGTGGCCTGATCGCCGTCGCCTACGGCGCGATCACCAGCCAGCAGGTCCTCCGCGCGCCCGCGGGCAATGAAAAGATGCAGGATATCGCCGCCGCGATTCAGGAGGGGGCGAAGGCCTATCTCGGGCGGCAATATCGCACGATCGCGATCGTCGGCGTCATCGTCCTGTTGCTGGTGTGGGTGTTCCTCGACGGGATGCGCACGCC
The DNA here is from genome assembly GCF_058782275.1 of Sphingomonas sp. FW306-05-A. Classification (NCBI taxonomy): domain Bacteria; kingdom Pseudomonadati; phylum Pseudomonadota; class Alphaproteobacteria; order Sphingomonadales; family Sphingomonadaceae; genus Sphingomonas; species Sphingomonas sp. FW306-05-A. The sequence goes on along the minus strand of NZ_JBYSXN010000002.1, from coordinate 701,353 downwards.
CGTATCCGCGCTGAGCTTCGCGCTGGGCGCGGTGCTTTCCGGCGTCGCGGGATATGTCGGCATGAACATCTCGGTTCGTGCGAACGTGCGGACCGCAGAGGCGGCGCGGACCTCGCTGCAGGGTGGACTGACGATGGCGTTCCGGTCGGGGGCGGTGACGGGGTTGCTCGTCGCCGGGCTCGGGTTGCTCTCCATCTCCGGCACGTTCCTGTATCTCGCCGGGCCGAACGGTGTCGACGCGGGTGCGCCCGTCGTGGTCAAGGCGCTGACCGCGCTGGCGTTCGGCGCATCGCTCATCTCGATCTTCGCGCGGCTGGGCGGGGGCATCTTCACCAAGGCGGCGGACGTCGGTGCGGATCTGGTCGGCAAGGTCGAGGCGGGGATCCCCGAGGACGACCCGCGCAACCCCGCGACGATCGCGGACAATGTCGGCGACAATGTCGGCGACTGCGCGGGCATGGCGGCGGATCTGTTCGAGACTTATGTCGTCACGATCGGCGTGACGATGATCTCGGTCGCGCTCGCGCTCAAGAATGCGGATCATCTGCTGAGCGTGATGACGCTGCCGCTGATCGTCGGCGGCGTGTGCATCCTGACCTCGATCCTTGGCACCTATGCGGTGCGGCTGGGGAACGGCACGATCATGGGGGCGCTGTACAAGGGCTTCTGGCTGAGCGTCGGGCTGTCGATCCCGGCGATTTATTTCGCGACCAGCTATACGCTCGGCGACATGAGCGCGCGGATCGGGGGCAATGCGTTTCTCGACGGTGCGACGCCCGAGGCGATCGCGGGGATGGCGGCGACGAGCTTCACCGGCATGCAATTGTTCTGGTGCATGATGATCGGGCTGGCAGTGACCGGCCTGCTGGTGTGGATCACCGAATATTACACCGGCACCAACTTCCGCCCGGTCCGCTCGATCGCTAAGGCGTCCGAGACGGGGCATGGCACCAACGTGATCCAGGGACTCGCGATCAGCCTCGAATCGACCGCGCTGCCGACGCTGGTCATCGTCGTCGCAGTGATCGCGGCGTATCAATTGGCGGGGGTGATCGGGATCGCCTTCGCCGCGACTGCGATGCTCGCGCAGGCGGGGATGGTCGTCGCGCTCGATGCTTATGGGCCGGTGACCGACAATGCGGGCGGGATCGCCGAGATGGCGGGGCTGCCCGATGACGTGCGGCATCGTACTGACGCACTGGACGCAGTGGGCAACACCACCAAGGCGGTGACCAAAGGGTATGCGATCGGTTCGGCAGCGCTTGCCGCGCTGGTGCTGTTCAACGCCTATACGTCGGATCTGGCACGCGATTTCCCGACGCTCACGGTCAATTTCGCGCTTTCCAACCCGTATGTCATCGTCGGGCTGTTGCTCGGCGCGTTGCTGCCCTATCTGTTCGGTGCGATGGGGATGACTGCGGTCGGGCGTGCGGCGGGTGCTGTCGTGGAGGAAGTCCGCGCGCAGTTCCGCGACAATCCGGGGATCATGCTCGGCACCAGCCGCCCGAATTATGCGCGAACGGTCGACCTCGTGACGCGCGCGGCGATCCGCGAGATGATCGTGCCGTCGCTGCTCCCAGTGCTGTCGCCGATCCTGGTGTATTTCGTGATCACCTTCGTCGCGGGGCAGGCCGAGGGGTTCGCGGCATTGGGCGCGATGCTGCTTGGGGTGATCGTGTCGGGGTTGTTCGTCGCGATCTCGATGACCTCGGGGGGTGGTGCCTGGGACAATGCCAAGAAGTTCATCGAGGACGGAAATTACGGGGGCAAGGGATCGGAGGCGCACAAGGCTGCGGTGACGGGGGATACGGTGGGGGATCCGTATAAGGATACGGCGGGGCCGGCGGTCAATCCGATGATCAAGATTACGAACATCGTGGCGTTGCTGCTGCTTGCGGCGCTCGCGGCGGGGTGAGGGGGGAGCGGGTAGTTCGGCCTGCCCTCAGGCGAAGGCGAGACCGCTGAATGAAGGCAATCGAAGGTTTGATCGTGACCCCTTGCCCCACAAGCTGCCGTCATGCTGAACTTGTTTCAGCATCCACCGCGCAACAGGCCAAGTCCGGACTCGCGGAGGGCTGGATCCTGAAACAAGTTCAGGATGACGGACGGTTTTGAAAACTTTTGCTTTCGCGAGAATGCCGGAAGGGGGGACGGGAATCCTGCTTCAACTAATCGATAGGGGGGAACCTGCCCCCGCTTTGCGCTACCAATCACAGCACGTTTCCAAGGACCGACCCATGCCCGACCCCTCGATCCAGACCGAACGGCGCGGCGACGTGCTGATCGTGACGCTCAACCGCCCCGACCGGCTCAATGCAGCCCCGCCGCAGATGTTCGACGACCTCCGCACCGCGCTTGCCACGCTGGACGGCGCGCGCGCGGTGCTGATCGCCGCGGCCGGCCGAGGGTTCTGCTCGGGCGCGGATGTCGGCGGCGGCGCGCTCGGGAGCGACGACCCGGGCAACGCCACGTTCAAGGCGCTGACCGAAGCGTATAACCCGACGATCGCCGCAATCGCCGACCTGTCCGTCCCCGTCGTCAGTGCGGTGCGCGGACCCGCCGCCGGAATCGGGTGCAGCCTCGCGCTCGCCGCCGACTTCTGCGTCGCGAGCGAGACCGCCTATTTCCTCCAGGCGTTCGTCAACATCGGGCTCGTCCCCGATGGCGGCGCGTCGTGGATGCTCCCGCGGCTGATCGGTCGGGCGCGCGCGACCGAGATGATGCTGCTGGGCGAACGCGTTCCCGCTGAAAAGGCACTCGATTGGGGGATGATCCACAAGGTCACCACGGACGACTCGCTCGATGCCGAAGCGGTCGCATTGGCGGAACGGCTCGCCGCCGGGCCGACCGTCGCGATGGGGCTGATCCGCCGCCAGATCCGCCATGCCTATGAGACGGATTACGCTGCGGCGATGCTCCAGGAGGCCGAAAACCAGCGGCATGTCCGCGGTACGGCGGATTCGATGGAAGGCGGCATGGCCTTCTTGCAGAAACGAAAGCCACAGTTCACAGGAACCTGATGGCAGAGATTGAACTGAACACGGGTGAGGACGCCGGGAGTACGCCGGCCCCACGCGATCTTCCCGAGCCCAGCAAGCGTCCGACGCTCGACGCCTGGGCGGCGGCGGCGGCGAAGGAGGTCAAGGGCAGGGACCTGACCTGGCACACGCCCGAAGGGATCGACGTCAAGCCGCTCTACACCGCGGCGGACGTGGCGGACATCGACCCCGGCCTCCCCGGCTTCGCGCCGTTCACGCGCGGCGTGCGCGCGTCGATGTATGCGGGGCGGCCGTGGACGATCCGGCAATATGCTGGGTTCTCGACCGCGGAGGCGTCCAACGCGTTCTACCGCCGCAACCTCGCCGCCGGGCAGAAGGGCCTGTCGGTCGCGTTCGATCTGGCGACGCATCGTGGCTATGACAGCGACCATCCGCGCGTGACCGGCGATGTCGGCAAGGCGGGGGTCGCGATCGACACGATCGACGACATGAAGATCCTGTTCGACGGGATTCCGCTCGACAAGATGTCGGTCAGCATGACGATGAACGGCGCGGTGATCCCGATCCTCGCCTTCTTCATCGTCGCGGGCGAGGAACAGGGGGTACCGCAGCATCTGCTCGACGGGACCATCCAGAACGACATCCTCAAGGAGTTCATGGTCCGCAACACGTATATCTACCCGCCTGAACCGAGCATGCGGATCATCTCGGACATCATCGGGTATACGTCGGCGCACATGCCGAAGTTCAACAGCATCTCGATCTCCGGCTATCACATGCAGGAAGCCGGGGCGACGCAGCTTCAGGAGCTGGCGTTCACGATCGCGGACGGGCGGGAATATGCCAAGGCGGCGATGGCGTCGGGGCTCGATCTCGATGCGTTCGCGGGGCGGCTGTCCTTCTTTTTCGCGATCGGCATGAACTTCTTCATGGAAATCGCCAAGCTGCGCGCTGCGCGGAAGCTGTGGCACCGCGTGATGACCGATCTTGGCGCGAAGGACGAACGCTCCAAGATGCTGCGGACGCATTGCCAGACGAGCGGCGTCTCGCTGACCGAGCAGGATCCGTATAACAACGTGATCCGCACGACGGTCGAGGCGATGGCGGCGATGCTGGGGGGGACGCAGTCGCTCCACACCAACGCGCTCGACGAAGCGATCGCTTTGCCGACCGACTTCTCGGCGCGGATCGCGCGCAACACGCAGATCGTGCTGCAGGAAGAGACGGGGATGACCAAGGTCGTCGATCCCCTGGGCGGCAGCTATTATATCGAGAGCCTGACCGAGGAGCTGGTCGAGAAGGCGTGGGAGATCATCCAGCGCGTCGAGGCCGAGGGCGGGATGGCGCAGGCGGTCGCGGCGGGCTGGCCCAAGGCAATGATCGAAGAGGCGTCTGCCGGACGTGCCGCGCGGGTCGACAAGGGCGAGGACGTGATCGTCGGCGTCAACAAGTACAAGCTTTCCGAACAGGATCCGATCGACATTCTCGACGTCGACAACGTCGCGGTGCGCGAGGCGCAGATCGCGCGGATTGCGCGATCGAAGGCCGGGCGGGACGAGGCGAAGTGTCAGGCGGCGCTGGATGCGTTGCGCGAGGGTGCCAGAGCAAATCCTCCCCGGAACGGGGAGGGGGACCGTGAGCAGTCAGCGAACGGTGGAGGGGTCGATCCGGGCGCAGCGCTTGCGGCAGAACCCCTCCGTCAGCCTTCGGCTGCCACCTCCCCCGTTGGGGGAGGAATGGAGTCGAACCTTCTCGCGCTTGCGGTCGAATGTGCGCGGGAACGAGCGACATTGGGCGAGATTTCGTCCGCGATGGAGGATGTGTTCGGGCGCTACGACACCGTTCCTACGCCGGTGTCGGGCATCTACGGCGGCGCGCATGAGTTCGACGCCGCGTGGCAGGGGCTGAAGGAAGGCGTCGTCTCGCTGGAAACGCGCAACGGCCGCAAGCCCCGCATGCTCGTCGCCAAGATGGGGCAGGACGGGCATGACCGCGGCGCGAACCTCGTGTCGTCGGCGTTCGGCGATCTCGGGTTCGAGGTCGTGCCGGGGCCGTTGTTCCAGACGCCCGCCGAAGCCGCCGCGCTGGCGATCGCGCGCGATGTCGACGTGGTGGGCGCGTCCTCGCTGGCGGCGGGGCACAAGACATTGATCCCCGAGCTGATCGGGCATTTGCACGAGGCCGGGCGCGGCGACATCAAGGTGATCGCGGGCGGGGTGATCCCCGCGCAGGATTATCAGACGTTGCGCGACGCGGGCGTGCAGGGGATTTTCGGGCCCGGGACCAATCTGGTCGAGGCGGCGGGCGAAGTGTTGCGATTGCTGGGGCATAACATGCCCCCGGTTGAGGGAAATGTGGAATGACTGATGGACTGACCGCCGTTCAAAGCCCCTCCCCCTCGGGGGAGGGGTTGGGGTGGGGCCGTGCAGCGGACTTAACCGACGTCGGGCTCGGTGAGACGTCCCCCACCCCCATCCCCTCCCCTGAAGGGGAGGGGCAGACCAGGAACGACTGGACGCGCGCTGAAATCGCCGCTCTGTTCGACTTGCCCTTCGACGAACTGATGTTCCGCGCGCAGACCACGCACCGCGCGCATCATGCCGCGGGGCAGGTGCAGCTGTGTACGCTGCTGTCGATCAAGACCGGCGGCTGCCCCGAGGATTGCGGCTATTGCAACCAGTCCGCCAGCGCCGACACCGAACTGAAAGCGAGCAAACTGATGGACGTCCGCGCGGTGCTGCAATCCGCCGCGCAGGCGCGCGACGCGGGGAGCCAGCGGTTCTGCATGGGCGCCGCGTGGCGCAACCCCAAGGACAAGGACATGCCCGCGATCATCGAGATGGTGCAGGGCGTCCGCCAGATGGGGATGGAAACCTGCATGACACTCGGCATGCTCACGCCGAGCCAGGCCGAGCAGCTCGCCGACGCGGGGCTCGATTATTACAACCACAACATCGACACTTCGCCGGAGAAATACGCCGAAGTCATCACCACGCGCACTTTCCAGGACCGGCTCGATACGCTCGATCATGTGCGCGAGGCGGGGATCAACGTGTGCTGCGGCGGGATCGTCGGGATGGGCGAGACGCGCGGCGACCGCGTCGGCTTCATTCACGCGCTCGCCACCTTGCCGCGCCATCCCGAGAGCGTGCCGGTCAATGCGCTGGTGCCGGTCAAGGGCACGGTGCTCGGCAACATGCTGGCGGACACGCCGCTCGCCGCGATCGACGAGATCGAGTTCGTCCGCACCGTCGCGGTCGCGCGGATCACCATGCCGCTGAGCATGGTGCGGCTTTCGGCCGGGCGTGAGAGCATGTCCGATGCGACGCAGGCCTTGTGCTTCATGGCGGGGGCGAATTCGATCTTCACCGGCGACAAGCTGCTGACCACGGGCAATGCCGGGGACGACAAGGACGCTGCGCTGCTCGCGAAGCTCGGGCTCGTCCCGATGGTTGGCGAAGAACCGATGCGGAAGGAGAAGACATGCTGCTGATCGCGCTGCTGATCGCCACTGCCGCGCCGGTCCAGACGCAGGCGGACATGAACCGCAGTGCGGGTTCGAGCTATGCGGTCGCTGATGCGGCGATGACCGCGCAGTGGAAGCGCACCTATGCGTATATGAAGCGCCGCGACGGGCAGGACACGTCGCGCGGTGGCGGGTTCGGCTTCGCGGCGTCGTTGCTCGCGAGCCAGCGCGCGTGGCTTCAGTTCCGCGATACGCAGTGCGTGATCGAGGGCGGGCAATATGCGGGCGGCTCCGCGCAGGGCATGACGATGGCGGCGTGCCGGACACGCCTGACGCGGGCCCGCACGGCACAACTCAAGTCGATGATCTGGTACCAATAACGATCAGTCCGCACCCGGTATTCGTTCGGGGAGACGGCACAGTTTAGGGCGAGTGATGTTCAAGAAAATCCTGGTCGCGAACCGCGGCGAAATTGCCTGCCGCGTCATGCGGACCGCCAAGAAGATGGGGATCGCGACGGTCGCAGTCTATTCGGACGCGGACGCGCGCGCGCCGCATGTGCTGATGGCGGACGAGAGCGTCCGGCTCGGGCCGCCGCCGGCGGGCGAGAGCTATCTGCTCGCCGACCTGATCCTGCTCGCCGCCAAGGAGACCGGCGCGGACTGCATTCATCCGGGCTACGGCTTCCTGTCCGAACGCGAGAGCTTCGCGCGTGCCTGTGCCGATGCGGGGATCGCGTTCGTCGGGCCTCCCCCGAAAGCGATCGCCGCGATGGGGGACAAGATCGAGTCCAAGAAATTGGCCAAGGCGGCGGGCGTCAACGTCGTCCCCGGGTTCCTGGGCGAGATCGCGGACACCGACGAGGCGGTACGGATCGCGAGCGACATCGGTTATCCGGTGATGATGAAGGCCAGCGCGGGCGGCGGCGGCAAGGGGATGCGGCTCGCTTACTCCGAGCAGGACGTCCGCGAGGGCTTCGAGGCGACAAAGCGCGAGGGGCTGGCGTCGTTCGGCGATGACCGCGTGTTCATCGAAAAGTTCATCGAATCGCCGCGCCACATCGAGATCCAGGTGATGGGCGATCAGCACGGCAACATCGTCTATCTCGGCGAGCGTGAATGCTCGATCCAGCGCCGCCACCAGAAGGTGGTCGAGGAAGCGCCGTCGCCATTCGTGACGCCCAAGATGCGGAAAGCCATGGGCGAGCAGGCGGTCGCCCTGGCGCGGGCGGTCGGGTATTATTCGGCGGGGACGGTCGAGCTGATCGTGTCGGGCGCGGATACGACTGGGGAGGGGTTCTATTTCCTCGAGATGAATACCCGGCTCCAGGTCGAGCATCCGGTTACCGAGGCGGTGACCGGGCTGGATCTGGTCGAGCTGATGATCCGCGTGGCGGCGGGCGAGGCGTTGCCGTTCGGGCAGGACGACGTGACGCTCAAGGGCTGGGCGATCGAGAACCGGGTTTATGCGGAGGATCCGTATCGCGGGTTCTTGCCGAGCACGGGGCGGCTGGTGCGGTATCAGCCGCCGGAGAGTGTGGGGACGCCTTATTCGACCTTGAGCCCCTCCCCTTTAGGGGAGGGGTTGGGGTGGGGCCGTGCAGCGGACTCAACCGACGTCGGGCTCGGTGAGACCGCCCCCACCCCCTACCCCTCCCCTGAAGGGGAGGGGCAAGAAGGAGCAGCTTACGTCCGTGTCGACGACGGCGTGCGCGAAGGCGGTGAGGTCAGCATCTTCTACGACCCGATGATCGCCAAGCTGATCACCTGGGCGCCGACCCGCGAGGAAGCGATCGACGAACAGATCGCCGCGCTCGATGCGTTCGAGATCACCGGCCCCGGCAACAACATCGACTTCCTCTCCGCGCTGATGCAGCACCCGCGTTTCCGCTCGGGTAACATCACCACAGGGTTCATCGCCGAGGAATATCCCGACGGCTTCCACGGCGCGCCCGCGTCGGACGACCTCATCCGCGACCTGTCCGCGATCGCCGCCTTCGCCGCGACCGCCGAAGCAGATCGTGCGCGCCGGATCGATGGCCAGCTCGGCAAGCGGCTGCGCCCGCCCGCACAATGGTCGGTCAAGATCGGCGACGCTACGCATGTCGTCGACATTTCGACCGACGGCGTCACCATTGACGGCGACGATCTGGACATCGGGCTGGAATACACCCCCGGCGACCGGATGGTGCATGCCGAGATCGACGACGCCGACCTCAGCGTGAAGATCGTCCGCACGCGCGGCGGTTTCCGGCTGACCACTCGCGGCGCGAGCCATGAGGCGCGTGTGCTGCCCGCGCATGTCGCGCCCTATGCGCAGCATCTGATCGAGAAGATCCCGCCCGATCTGTCGAAGTTCCTGCTGTGCCCGATGCCGGGCCTGCTGATGCGGCTGGACGTCGGGGTCGGCGACAAGGTCGAGGCGGGACAACCACTTGCCGTGGTCGAGGCGATGAAGATGGAGAACATCCTGCGCGCCGAAAAGGCGGGGACGGTCAAGACGGTCAACGCCAAGACGGGCGACAGTCTGGCGGTCGACGCGATTATCCTCGAAATGGAATAACGTCAGGAGGCTCCGTCGCGACATATTGCGACAACTATTCGGTGGACCGGGCGCGGTGTGTTAGCCACATAGGACGAATGCGCCTCCGCCCGATCCTGCTGCTCTCCCTGACGTTGCCGATCGCGGCCTGCACGGTCGGCCCGGATTACCATCCGGCGTCGCCGACTGCTCTCGGGGTTCCCGACGTCTATTCTGTGCCCTTGCCAGCGCAGGCGCGCGGAGACCTGACCGCGTGGTGGACGCAGTTCAACGATCCGCTGCTGACCAGCGTGGTCGAGCGCGCGCGCGCCAACAACCTCGACATCGCGCAATCGGTCGCGCGGTTGCGGCAAGCCCGTGAATCGCTCGTCCAGTCGCGCGCACAACTGCTGCCGACGCTCAACGGATCGGGCGGCTATACGCGGTCGCAAAGCATCCTTGGCGGCACCACGACGCTGCCCGGTGGTGCGACCGTCATCACCGGTCGCGGATCGGGCGATACGCTGTCGCTCGGCGCGGACGTGCAATATCAGGTCGGGCTGTTCGGCGAGATCCGCCGCACCGTCGAGGCGAGCCGGGCGCAATATGAGACGGCGGGCTATGATCTGGCGACGATCGCACTGTCGACCGAAGCGGAAGCGGCGCGCAACTATCTGCTCGCGCGACTGTATCAGGCACAGCTCGGTAATGCGCAGGAATCGCTGCGGCTGCAGGACGACAATCTCGAGATCGCGGGCTTCCGCGTCCAGGCCGGATTGGTCTCGTCGGTCGATGTCGAGCAGGCGCGGTCGCAGCGGGCGAGCACCGCCGCGACGATCCCGACAATCGAACAGAATTACAATGCGGCGGTGTCGCGGATCGGCGTGCTGACGGGGCAGGCGCCCGGCGCGCTCAAAGCCGAACTCGCCGCGCCGCGCCTGATCCCGAACGGGCCGGACAGCGTGGGGGTCGGCGTTCCGATCGACACCTTGCGGCAGCGACCCGACGTGCGCGCCGCCGAACGCTCGCTTGCCGCGACGACCGCGCAGATCGGCGTCGCAAAGGCGCAGCTTTATCCCGCGTTCGCGATCAGCGGCAGCCTGTCGACTGACGCCTCCAAGATCACCAATCTGTTCCAGACGATCGCGGGGCAGGTGTTCAGCGGGCTGACGCAGGCGATCTTCAACGGCGGACGGTTGCGCTCGCAGGTGCGCAGCAGCGAAGCCGCCGCCGAGGGCGCGTTCGCGGCGTACAAGTCGACCGTCCTGCAGGGTCTGGAGGATGTCGAGAACGCCGTGGTCGCGCTCGACTCCGCCAAGCGCCGGGTCGAGCAATTCTCGATCGCGCTCGACGCCGCTAACAACAGCGCGATCCTGTCGCGCAGCCAGTATCGCGCGGGACTGACCGACTTCCTCACGCTCAACACCACCGAGACCGCGCTGCTGAACGCGCGCAACGGGCTCAGTCAGGCGCAATCGGACCGCGCCACCGCGCTGGTTCAGTTGTTCCTCGCGCTCGGCGGCGGGTGGGACAGCAGCGCCGATCCTACCGCCGTCATCGCCGCACCCGCGTCGAACCCCATCGTCCGCCAGGAACGCTAAATGGCCAGCACCTCCCCGACCCAGCCCAACGGCGATCTCGATGCCTTTCTGGGTACCAAACCCGTTCCGGCGTGGAAGCGCTGGGGGAAATGGGTACTCGTCGCTCTCGGCGTTGTGCTGTTGCTGCTCGCGCTCAAGAGCTGTTTCGCCGGAGCGGAGAAGCCCGACTATGCAACCGCCGCGGTCGAGCGCGGTGCGTTGTCGGTCAGCGTATCTGCAACGGGCAAGCTTGCACCGACCAATCAGGTCGAGGTCGGTTCGGAATTGTCGGGCCTCGTCACAAAGGTGGTCGTCGACGTCAACGACCGCGTGACCAAGAACCAGCCGCTCGCGCTGGTCGATCCGTCGCGGTTCCAGGATGCGGTCAACCAGAGCCAGGCGGCGCTCGATAACGCCGTCGCGACGGTGGCGCAGAATCAGGCTACGCTCGCGCAATCGTCCGCGACGCTCACGCGGTTCGAGGAAGTCAGCCGGCTGTCGGGCGGGCGGGTTCCCGCCAAGACCGAGCTCGACCAGGCACGGGCCGATCGCGCGCGCGCGGTGGCCAACGTGCGCGCGGCACAAGCGAACGTCGCTTCCGCGCGCGCGACCCTGTCGTCGAACGCGACTCAGCTGGTGAAGACGGTGATCCGGTCGCCGGTCAACGGCGTGGTGCTCGCGCGCCAGATCGAACCGGGGCAGACCGTCGCCGCCTCGTTCAGCACGCCGACGCTGTTCGTCATCGCCGAGGATCTCAGCCGGATGAAGCTCGAGGTCGCGATCGACGAAGCGGACGTTGGGTCGGTCAAGGAAGGGCAGGCCGCGAGCTTCGCGGTCGACGCCTTCCCGGGCAAGAGCTTCCCTGCGACGATTACCCGGGTCGATCTCGGGTCGAACCTTAGTGCGCAATCGACGACATCGACCACTACGACCGCGACGACGGCGGGGCAGGTCGTTTCCTATAGCGCGAAGCTGTCGGTCGGAAACGCCAACCTGCAACTGCGCCCGGGGATGACCGCGACCGCCGACATCGTAACCACCGCAAAGCCCAACGTTCTGCTCGTCCCCAATGCCGCACTGCGGTTCAAGCCGACCGACACCGGGGCTTCGACCGGCAGCAGCGGGATCGCAGGTGCCCTGGTGCCCCGCCCGCGTCGGCGTGGCGGCGCGAACAGCGGCAAGGGCGAGACCGTCAAGCGTGGCGGCGCGCAGACGGTGTATGTGCTGACTGCCGAAGGCACGCCCAAGTCGGTCGACATCACCACCGGCGAAAGCAACGGATCGATGACCGAGGTCCTCGGCGGCGCACTCAAGCCCGGCGACAAGGTGATTACCGGGCAACTCGCGAAGGATGCGAATGGCGCAGGCGGCGGAAGCGGCCAGCGGCGGCGGTCGGGCGGGCAGGGCGGTGGCCAGTAACCCCGCCTCCCCCGCGGTATCGGAGGCGGCTGCGGTCGCGCCGATCATCTCGCTGCGCAACGTCATCAAGCGCTATGGCGACGGTGCGACCGCGTTCCTCGCGCTCAAGGGGATCGACCTCGATATCGCGCAGGGTGACTTCGTCGCGGTGATGGGCGCGAGCGGATCGGGCAAATCGACGACGATGAACATCCTCGGGTGCCTGGACGTGCCGACCGGCGGGACGTTCGCGTTCAAGAACGTCCATGTCGAGACGCTCGACCGCGATCAGCGCGCCTTGTTGCGGCGGAAGTATCTGGGTTTCGTGTTTCAGGGGTTCAATCTGCTCGCGCGGACCACTGCGCTCGAGAATGTCGAGCTGCCGTTGCTGTATCGTGGTGACGCGAAGGCCGCGCGGCGTGCCGCTGCGATGGCAGCGCTCGACAAGGTGGGCCTTGCGAACTGGTGGGACCATACGCCGGCCGAGCTATCGGGTGGGCAGCAGCAGCGCGTCGCGATCGCGCGTGCGATCGTCACCAGCCCGGCGGTGTTGCTGGCGGACGAGCCGACGGGCAATCTGGATTCGGAGCGGTCGGTCGAGATCATGGAATTGCTCGCGGGGTTGAACCGCGACAGCGGGATCACAGTGATCATGGTGACGCACGAACCCGAAATGGCTGCGTTCGCGCGGACGATCGTGCATTTCAAGGACGGGCTGGTGGAGCGGATCGATACGCAGCATCGGCAGGACGAGGTGGTGTCGTGAGTTGGATGTCCAAAAAGCCCCTCCCCTTCAGGGGAGGGGTTGGGGGTGGGGCCGTGCAGCATGCCGGCGCGGTGTTATCTGCACGGCCCCACCCCAACCCAGTGTCGGGTGAAGGATGCCCCGCATCCTTCAGGCCATGCCGGGGGCATGGCCGACCCGACACTCCTAAAGGGGAGGGGCTAAGATAATGTTCGGCACAACCCTCTCACTCGCCCTCCGCTCGATCGCGCGGCACAAGCTCCGCTCGTTCCTCACCACGCTCGGCATCATCATCGGCGTCGCGGCGGTCGTGACCATGGTCACGCTCGGCAAGGCGACCACCGCCGCGGTCCAGAAATCGATCTCCTCGCTCGGCACCAACATCCTGCAGGTCCGGCCCGGCCAGGGGTTCGGACGTGGCGGCGGCGGGCCGCGGCCGCCCGACTTCAAGCCCGCGGACGCAGTCGCGATCCGCGACCAGATTGCGGGCGTCACTGCGGTCGCCGCGCAGGCGGGTACGACCGCGACCGCGATCTACGAAGGCGCGAACTGGTCGACCACGCTCAATGGCACGACCAACGCCTATTTCCAGGTCCAGCCGTGGCCACTGACCGAGGGCCGCACGTTCACGCCGGCGGAAGAGGGCGCGGGCAAATCCGTTTGCATCATCGGCAATACCGTCAACACGAACCTGTATCGCGGCGGCTCGCCGCTCGGCACGCGGATGCGGATCGGCGGGATCTCCTGCGACGTGATCGGGCGTCTGTCGGCGCGTGGACAGGCGGGGTTTGGCGGGGATCAGGACGATGTCGTGATCATGCCGTTGAAGGCGGTGCAACGCCGCTTCACCGGGTCGACCGACCTGAAGCTGATGCTGGTCGGGGTCGACCAGGCGTATTCGACCGGATCGGTGCAGGCGGCGATCGAGGATTTGCTGCGCGAACGGCGCAACATTACCGGGGGCAAGGACGATGATTTCAACATCTTCGATACCGCGCAGATTTCGGCGACGCTGACGCAATCGACCACGTTGCTGACCGGGATCGTGACCGCGGTGGCGGGGATCAGTCTCGTCGTGGGCGGGATCGGGATCATGAACATCATGCTCGTCTCGGTGACCGAGCGCACGCGCGAGATCGGTATCCGCCTCGCGATCGGCGCGGTGGCGGGGGAGGTCCTGTTGCAATTCCTGGTCGAGGCGATCGCGCTGTCGATGCTGGGCGGACTGATCGGGCTGGTCGTGGCGCAGATCGCGGTGTTGTCCCTGACGGGGGTGATGAAGGTCGATTACCTGTTCGATCCGCAGATCAACATGATCGCCTTTGCCATTTCGGCGGTGATCGGGGTCGTCTTCGGCTATTTCCCCGCCCGCCGCGCCGCCGCGCTCAACCCGATCGACGCCCTCCGCCACGAATAGCCGCGCGCAGCGCAACAACTCTCTCTTCTACCTTCGTGGCTTTGTGGCTTTGTGCGAGTCCATCTTCTTCTGAAGAAGGCAGAATGGACTCGCACAAAGGCACGAAGCCACAAAGAGAAGCAGGGTTTGTAGGACGCTTGCGCGTGCGGGCGTGCGCGGGCAGGACGCCGGGATGACCAGCTGGAAATTGAGCCTCCCCTGCACACGCGCCGAAGCGGAAGCGATCGATGCCGCCGAGGATATCGCCGACGGCGTCGTTCTGATGACGACCGAACTCGAGGAGGACGACCGCGAGCATTGGCGGCTCGACGCGTATCTCGAGGACGAACCCGACGCCGCGATGATCGCCGCGATCCAGGCGCTCGTGCCCAGTGCGGCAGGTTCAGTACCGCAGATCGAGGCTTTGCCCGAGGAGGATTGGGTAACGCTCAGTCAGCAGGGGCTCGAGCCGATCGCGGAGGGACGCTTCGTCGTCCACACCAGCGCGCATCCGGCGGATGTTCCCGCCGGTGGCCGCGCGTTCCTGATCGAGGCGGGGCAGGCGTTCGGTACCGGGCACCATGCGACCACGTCGGGGTGTCTGGCGATGCTCGACCGGATGGCGGAACAGTCCTTTACGCGCGCGATCGATATCGGGACGGGCACCGGGCTGCTGGCCTTCGCCGCGCGACATCTGTGGCCGCAGGCGGAGATCGTCGCGACCGACATCGATCCGCGCGCGATTATCGTGACGCAAGAGAATGCGACACTGAACGGCGTCGACGGGGTCGACCTGATCGTCGCGGACGGGACGCTGGACGACGGGATCACGGCGCGTGCGCCCTATGATCTGGTCATCGCCAACATTTTGGCGGGGCCGCTCGTCTCGATGGCGCCCGAGATTGCCGCGATTGCGGCACCGGGGGCGACGATCGTGCTTGCCGGGTTGCTCGACACGCAACGTGCCGATGTCGTTGCAGCGTTCGAACGCTGCGGGTGTGCGCTTGCCGAGACCGATCGGCGGGGCGACTGGACGATCCTGCGCCTGCACGCCGGGGCAGTGCGCTATGTCCCGACCCAGCCGATCGACCCCAAGGGGCGCGATGGCTGGGCGCTGGATCTGTAGCGAACCAATCAGTCGAGCGTCTGGCTGATCAACTGCTTGGGCTTGGCGTCGGTGAAGTTGGCGACGTCGCCGAAGATCTCGGCGGCGTGCGGACCGTTCATCGCCTGATCGACATCGGTCATCGTCGCGAACGACAGTTCCGCGATGATGACGTACAGCGGCGGCGTGCCGTCGGGCGCTGTCATCCCCTTCAGGATCCGCGTTTCGCTCAGCACGCCGGACCAGCGGTCCCGCACCAGCGGCATGTGCTGGGTCATGTAATAGTCTTCGTCGAAATGGTCGGACGCTTCGTACAGGATGCTGACGATGATCATGCGGTGTTCCTAGAGAATGGGTTAACGCTTGCCCAACGCATAGGCCTGCGTTCCGTTCGTGATCATCGTGTCGCCCGGCAGCACTTCGGCGACCGGCACGTCGGGCTGCGTCGCCAGCGTGCGATACAATGGGGCGAAATCGGTCTCGACCGTTACGCGCAACAACTCCTCGAAACTCGGAATGACGAAATAGTTCTGCTGGAAATCATCGATCCGATATTCGGTGCGCATCACCCGTTCCAGGTCGAACGCGATCCGGTTGGGGCTCGGATCGTCGAGCGCAAAGCGGCTCTCGGTGAAGCTCGATACGATCCCTGCGCCATAGATGCGCAACCCCTCAGGTTCGGCGATCAGGCCGAATTCGACCGTGTACCAATACAGCCGCCCGAGATATTTGAGCGCATCGAGTCCCTGTGCACGCTGGCCTCCGCGCCCATAGGCCGCGAGATAATCTGCGAACACCGGGTCGGCGAGCATCGGCACGTGCCCGAACACGTCGTGGAAGACGTCGGGTTCCTGCAGATAATCGAGCTGGTCCGCACGGCGGATGAAATTGCCTGCGACGAAGCGACGGTTCGCCATATGGTCGAAGAACACGTCGTCCGGCACCAGTCCCGGCACCGCGACGACTTGCCAGCCGGTCAATTGCATCAACCGTTCGGACAATTCGTCGAAATCGGGAATGCCGGGCTTGGACAGCTTGAGTACATCCAGCCCGCGTAGATAGGCGTTCGAAGCACGCCCCGGCAGCAATTTCGCCTGGCGTTCGAACAGGGTATCCCAGACGCGATGCTCCTCTGCCGTAAAAGCGTCCCAGTTTTGCGGAATGGTCCAGTCGGCGTTGGCCTCTGCCGGGGGAGCGTCGAGAACATGCGTATCATCGGTCATCCATCATCCCTACCATAGCGATCGTTGCGGTTGAAACAGGAAGCGAATGCGACAGTTGCGTCTTTCGGTCGGAATCGGCCTTTTTCTTCTGCTGCTTGTGCTGGGGGCGTACGGTGTCGCGGGGGTGGTCGGCGGTTTGATCCCGTCCAATGCCGGCTCGGTTCGCCCGGCGCAGGGCATTCCCGTCATCATCGAGAGCAACGGGGTCCACACCGGACTGGTGCTGCCCAAGGTCGCGGCCGGGGTGGATTGGCGCAACCTGCTGCCCGCGGGCGACCTCGCCGATCCGCGCTATGCCGGCTATGATCACGTCGCGATCGGGTGGGGCGATCGGAAATTCTACGTCGAGACGCCGACTTGGGCGGACGTGCGCCCGATGACGATGCTGTGGGCCGCGCTCGGCAGCGGGCAGACGGTCCTCCACGTCGAGCATATCGCGATGCCCAAGCCGGGGCCGGATGCGCGCGTTATTCTGTTGCGCCCGGGAGAATATCGCCGGTTGGCCGCGTTCATCCGGGCAAGCTTCGCGCCGCGAGGCTGGCACCGCACGGGATACGGGATGGACGACGCCTTTTACGCAGCAACGGGTCGATACGACGCGATCCACACATGCAACGCCTGGACCGGGGACGGCTTGCGCGCTGCGGGGGTGCGGGTCGGCGCGTGGACGCCGTTCTCCGCGACCGTCCTCCATTGGTTTGCGGCATGAAGCCGCCATCGCGCCTGTTGTGGGCCGCGGAACTGCCGCGTGCTGCCTTCGGGCTCGCATCACTGCTGGGCGCTCGGCGCAAGCTCGACGCGGCCCCGCGCGGGGACGGGCGGCCGGTGCTGTTGTTGCCCGGGATGATCAACAGCGACCGGTCTATGGTCGTGCTGCGGCGCTATCTGCGGCGTCTCGGGTATCGCGCCGAGGGCTGGGGTTTGGGGCGTAACCTCGGGGTTCGGGCGATCGGTTTTGAGGGCGCGCTGTTGCTCGAGCGAGTCCGGTCGCTGCATGCGGAAACCGGGCAGCGTGTGACGCTGGTGGGCGTCAGTCTCGGCGGGATCATGGCGCGCTACGCCGCGCACCGCCTGCCGGACGCGGTGGCGGAAGTGATCACGATCAGCTCGCCCTTTGCGGGATCACCGCTTGCAACCAACGTGTGGCGGACGTTCCAGCTGCTGACCGGCGAACGGATCGATTCGCCCGGCGTGCTGGCGCAACGCAAGCTGGTGGCGGAACCGCTGCCCGTGCCGTCGACCGCGATCTGGAGCCGTAGCGACGGGTTCGTCAACGGCATGATCTGCCACGATGCGAACGGCCGGACGATCGAGGTGCGCAGCAGTCACGTGCTGGTGCAGGTGCGCCCCGAAGTCCTGCTCGCGGTTGCGCGCGTTCTGGGTGAAAGCAGCGCTGCGCAAGCCGCCTGACGGTGCGGCGCGAGGCCGACCGTCAGGGAGGCGGATCGATCAGCAATCGCGACGACGGTCCTCGCGGCACTCGCGTTGCGCCTTGCGGCGCTCGCGGCCTTCGCGTTCTTCCTGCTTGCGCATCTTGCGGCCGTAGTTCCGGTCGGATTCGGACTGGCTGGTCGTGGTCCAGTCGATCGTCTTGCCTGCGGCCTTGACCGGGAAAGTCACGATGCTGGCAGCGGTCCGGACACAGCCACCCGCAACGAGCGGCAGCATCGCGGCGGCGATCAGGGGGAGGTACTTCATCGTTTTTCCTTCAGGGCGTTACGCACTTCTACCCCAATACCCGGAAAGTCGGTGAAAAAACCGTCAACGCCAAGCGCGAGATAGCGTCGCATCGCGGTGTCGACGTGTCCGTGCGTCGCGGGATCGGTGCCGACCTGCAAGCTTTTGGGCAGGAAGGCGTTTTCCGCGCGGAACGTCCAGGGGTGGAGCCGCAGCCCGACGGCGTGCGCGTCCGCCACCAATGTGGTTGGCACGGCGTCGCCGTCCTCGATCATCGCGAGGCCCGGGCCGATGCCGTAAGCATAAGCCGCGACCGCCTTGAGGCCGGCGGGGGTGATCATCGCGGCGTAGCTCGGGGTAGCGTGGTCGGCGGGACCGCCACGCGCATCCATCAACTGGATCAGTCGTAGCCCGGTCATGCCGTGCAGCCGCTTGAGATTGTCGACCTCGAACGACTGGATGAACACCGGGTCGGACGGCTTGTCCCAGCCCGCTGCCTTCAGTTGCGCGACGAGCAGTGCTTCCATCGGATGCCCGATGCCCGCGAAATAGCTCGGATGCTTGGTCTCCGGGTAGATCCCGACGACCCGCCCGCCGACCGAATGGCGTTTGGCGAGCGCGATCACCTCGGCGAGCGTCGGCACCTCGAACTGGCCGTCAAATTTCGCGTTGTCGGGGCGCAATTTGGGCAGGCGTTCGATCGCGCGAAGGGTCTTCAACTCGGCGAGCGTGAAATCCTCGGTGAACCAGCCGGTATGGCTCTCGCCGTCGATCAGCTTGGTGGTGCGGCGTGCGGCGAATTCGGGATGGGTCGCGACGTTGGTCGTGCCGGTGATGTCATTCTCATGTCGCGCAACGAAGACATTGTCCTTGGTCAGGACCAGGTCGGGCTCGATGAAATCGGCCCCCTGCTCGATCGCGAGGGTGTAGGAGGCGATGGTATGTTCGGGACGCAACCCGCTTGCGCCACGGTGCGCGATGACGATTGGCGGGGAGAGCGGTTGGGATTGTTTCGGGGGCATCGGCGCACCTTGCGCCATTGCCGGAACCGCCGCCAGCAGCGACAGTGCCGCAAGGCATCGCACGCCGCGTCGGACGGGGTGAGAATAAAGCCGAAACCCGCGTGTTTCTGCGGAAACCAAATCATTCATGTTCGTTAACCCGTACTGAAAAGGAGGCGCTGCCCCATGCAATTCACCATCAACGGCGAAACCCGTACCGTAGAACCCGATATCCGCGCGTCGCTGCTCGATGTGCTGCGCGAGCACGTTGGCTTGACCGGCACCAAGAAGGGCTGCGACCACGGCCAGTGTGGTGCGTGCACCGTGCTGGTGAACGGGCGCCGGA
This sequence comes from Sphingomonas sp. FW306-05-A, assembly GCF_058782275.1. Taxonomy (NCBI): domain Bacteria; kingdom Pseudomonadati; phylum Pseudomonadota; class Alphaproteobacteria; order Sphingomonadales; family Sphingomonadaceae; genus Sphingomonas; species Sphingomonas sp. FW306-05-A. Next base: position 681,897 of record NZ_JBYSXN010000002.1, on the reverse strand, counting down.
TCAATTCGTGTCTCACGCTCGCGGTCATGCATCAGGATGATGACATTCTGACGATCGAAGGGCTTGGCAGCGCGGACAATCTGCATCCGATGCAGGCGGCGTTCGTCAAGCATGACGGATATCAGTGCGGTTACTGCACGCCGGGGCAGATCTGCTCGGCGGTCGGCATGCTCGACGAAGTGTCGAAGGGCTGGCCCAGCCACGTCACCGACAAGCTCGACAGCGTCTCGCTCAGCGGTGACGAGATTTCCGAGCGGATGAGTGGCAACCTCTGCCGCTGCGCGGCCTATCCCAACATCGTCGACGCGATCTCCGAAGTTTCGGGCCTTGCGCCCGCCAAGAAAGAGGCAGCGGACGCATGAAGACCTTTGCTTACAGCCGGGCGGACAGCCCCGAAGCCGCAGTTGCCGCGGGCGGTCGTTTCATCGCGGGCGGGACCAACCTGCTCGATCTGATGAAGCTCCAGATCGAAACGCCGGAATCGCTGGTCGACATCAGCCGGCTCGATCTCGCGAAGATCGAACAGCGCGAGGACGGCGGTCTCACGATCGGCGCGCTCGTTCCCAACAGCGATCTTGCCGCCGACCCGCGCGTGATCGAGGGTTACCCAGTGCTCAGCCGTGCGCTACTCGCAGGTGCCTCCGGGCAGTTGCGTAACAAGGCGTCGACCGGGGGCAATCTGCTCCAGCGGACGCGCTGCTACTATTTCTATGACAAGGCGACCGCTTGCAACAAGCGCGAGCCGGGCACCGGTTGTTCGGCGATCGGTGGCGTCAATCGAATCCTCGCGATCCTCGGCACCAGCGAGCATTGCATCGCCACGCATCCAAGCGACATGGCGGTCGCTATGCGCGCGCTCGATGCGACGATCGTGACGCTGAAGGCAGACGGCGATCGTCGTCGCATCGCGATCGGTGAGTTCTATCGTCTCCCAGGCGACACGCCGCATATCGAGAACGTCCTCGAGGCGGGCGAACTGATCACGCACATCGAGTTGCCGACGCCGCCCAAGGGTGAACAGATCTACCGCAAGGTCCGTGACCGTGCATCCTATGCGTTCGCGCTGGTGTCGGTCGCCGGGATCGTCTCGGTCGAGGACGGCAAGATCGCATCGGCGTCGCTGGCGTTCGGCGGGCTCGGTCCGATGCCGTGGCGTGACCCCGCGGTCGAGGCCGCGCTGGTCGGTCAGGCACCGTCGGATACGGTGTTCGGTGCAGCGGCGGATGCGTTGCTCAAGAACGCCAAGGGCTACGGTACCAACGATTTCAAAATTCCGCTCACGCGCCGCACCCTGATTGCGAGCCTGCGCGAGCTGACGGGAGTGTCCGCATGAGCACCACCAATTCGCTGAAGATGGACAAGCCGACCCCGGACAGCCTGTTCGATACGAGCACGCAAGGGATCATCGGCAAGCCGCTCGACCGCAAGGAAGGCCCGCTCAAGGTTTCCGGCGCGGCGACCTATGCCGCCGAATATCAGATCGAGAATCTGGCCTATGGCGTGCTGGTCGGCGCGCCGTTCGGCAAGGGCAAGATCACCGGGATCGAGTCGGACGTTGCCAAGGCGTTGCCGGGCGTGATCGACGTGGTCACCGATTTCGACACGTTCCTCACCGCCCCTGCGCAGGGGTTGGCACCAAAGGCACCGCAGGGCGTCGAGAACGTCCAGTATTTCGGCGAAATCGTCGCGATCGTGCTGGCCGGGAGCTTCGAGGCGGCGCGCGATGCGGCGCAGCAGGTCGTGATCAAGCACGATGCGGCGGACGATGGCCGCTATGATTTCGAGGCGCTGAAAGGCGAGGCCGAGAAGCCCGCCAAGGGCGACATCCCGCCGCATTATTCGCAGGGCGATCTTGAAAAGGCCATGGCGGAAGCAGCGGTGACGGTTGACTCGACCTTCACCACGCCGAGCCAGAACAGCGCGGCGATGGAGCCGCACGCCAGCATCGCGACATGGGACGACAACGGGATGCTGACGCTCCACGGCTCGTACCAGATGCCGGGTAACGACGTGGAGCAGCTTGCCGCAGCGCTTGGCGTCAGCAAGTCCAAGGTCCGCATCGTCGCGCGTTATGTCGGCGGCGGGTTCGGCTCGAAGCTCGGCATCGCGCCGGAATCGGTTGCGGCGGCGCTTGCTGCCAAGGCGCTGGGTCGCCCGGTCAAGGCAGTGATGGCCCGCCAGCAGGTGTTCGATGCGACCGTGCGCCGGTCCAACACCGAGCAGCGGATCCGTCTCGGTGCGACCGCAGACGGCAAGCTGACCGCGCTGGGGCATGAAACGCTCACCTCCAATCTTCCCGACGACGATTATTTCGAGCCGACGGGACAGGCGACGCACTTCCTCTATTCGGCGGAAAACCGCGAAATCAATCATGACATCGTCCGGCTCGACTGGCTTCTGTCGGGCTCGATGCGTGCGCCGGGTGAAGCGGTCGGGATGCTCGCGCTGGAAGGCGCAATGGACGAGCTGGCGGAGAAGCTCGGGATCGACCCGATCGAATTCCGCAAGATCAACGAGCCGGAAAAGGACCCTGAGAAGGGCGTGCCGCATTCGTCGCGTGAACTCGTGCGGTGCATGGACGTGGGTGCGACCAGCTTCGGCTGGGACAAGCGCAACGCGACCCCGGGTACCCGTCGCGAAGGCGAGTGGCTCGTCGGCATCGGCATGGCCGCGGCGGCGCGTGCCAACATGCTCCAGCCGTCGGAAGCGCGCGTGACGCTGTCGGCCACGGGTCATGCCACGGTCGAGACTGACATGACCGACATCGGCACCGGAACCTACACCATCCTCGGCCAGATCGCGGGCGAAGTCCTTGGGCTTCCGCTGGAGCATGTCGAGGTCCAATTGGGCGATACCAATCTCCCGACTGCGGCGGGTTCGGGCGGTTCGTTCGGTGCAGGGTCTAGCGGCACATCGGTGTATCTCGCGGCGGAAGCGATCCGCGAGAAGATCGCCAAGGCGATGGGCGTCGACGTCGATGCGCTGACGCTCAAGGACGGTCACGCGATTGCCGACAACCGTCGCGTCCCGCTTGGTGAGCTGGCGGGCGAGGGGATCGTCGCGGTCGGGTCGATCAAGCCGGGCAAGCAGGAAAAGGAAACGACCCAGTCCTCCTATGGCGCGCATTTCGCAGAGGTCGGCGTCAATGCGGTCACGGGGGAAATCCGCGTTCGCCGGATGCTGGGCGTATTTGCGGCGGGGCGGATCCTCAACGTGAAGACCGCACGTTCGCAGTGCCTCGGCGGGATGACCTTCGGGATCGGCACCGCACTGACCGAGGACCTGATCCACGATCCGCGCAACGGGAAGCTGGTGAACCGCGACCTCGCGGAATATCACTTGCCGGTGAACGCGGACGTGCCGCAGCTGGAAGTCGAGTTCCTCGAGGAACGCGACATCCATGCAAATCCGATGCATGCCAAGGGGATCGGTGAGCTGGGGATCTCGGGTGCGGGTGCGGCGATCGCCAATGCCGTTTACAACGCCACTGGCTTTCGCGTGCGCGATTACCCATTTACGCTCGACAAGGTGTTGGACGGCCTGCCCGCACTCTAAGGGCAGGCCCTGGCGGGGAATATCATGGCCGACTTCAAGATGGACGCCGATCATTCCGGTCTCGCGTTGGACCGGGGCGTTCAGGGAGTATTGGGTGCCGCACTCGACCGTAGCGAAGGCGCGCTCAAGGTCAGTGGTGCGGCACGCTACGGCTACGAACATTCGGTCGCGGGGGAGGTGGCCTACGGCTATCTGATCACCGCCCCCGCCGCCAAGGGCAAGATCAGCGGCTTCGATGCCGATGCCGCGCGCAGCCTGCCCGGCGTGCTCGACGTCATCCTCGATGACCCGCGCATTCCGCGGCAGGCGGCGGCGTTCGTTCCGGCGCATGCCGGTAACGACGAAATTGACCATTGGGATCAGATTGTTGGCGTCGCGGTCGCGACCAGCTTCGAAGCCGCGCGTGATGCCGCCAAGGCGGTGACGATGACGATCGAGCCCGCGCAGGGCCGGTTCGACACGATGGCGAACGTCGCCGACGCGAGTGGTCCGCCCAAGGACAGCCGCCTGCAGGATATGGCCAAGGGCGATATCGATGCCGCGATGACGGATGCCGTGGTGACGATCGATCAGGTTTATACCACGCCAAATCAAGTGCATGCCGCGATGGAGCCGCATGCATCCGTCGCCATCTGGGACGGCGACACGCTGACGCTCCATTCGAGCTTGCAGATCCTTCACGCCGCCAAGGGCATTCTGGCCAAGTCGGTGGGGATTGAAGCGGACAAGGTTCGGATCCTGTCGCCCTATATCGGCGGCGGTTTCGGGGGAAAGATGCTCGGGCCGGAAGCGGTGCTTGCGGCGATCGCGGCGCAGAAGGTCGGGCGGCCGGTCAAGATCGCGATGGCGCGGAGCCAGCTGTTCCATAACGTCTATCGCCGCACCGATACGCATCAGCGCATCCGCTTAGCCGCTGATAAGGATGGCAAATTGACTGCGCTGGCGCATGACAGCGTGGTGAGTCAGGGGCCGGATGGCGGGTTCATGGAGCCGGTCGCGCTGGGGTCGATCGCCTTGTACGATGCGCCCGTGCGGCACTTCACGCACAAGATCGTCACGCTCGACATGGTTCAGGCAGGCGCGGTGCGCGCGCCGGGGGAAGCGGTCGGAATGCTCGCGCTTGAGACCGCGATCGACGAGATGGCTGAGGCACTCGGGCGTGATCCCATTGATTTTCGGAAGTTAAACGAGCCGCCCGTCGACCCGATGACGGGCGCGCCGTTCTCGACACGCGCTCTGGTCGAGTGTCTCGACAAGGGCGCGGAGCGGTTCGGCTGGGCCAAGCGGTCGCCGCGGCCGGGGCAGGTGCGCGACGGCGAGTGGCTGATCGGCATGGGGATGGCGGCCGCGGTCCGGATCAACCTGTTGGTCGATTCACAGGCGCGCGTGACGCTTTCGCCCGACGGACGTGCGCGAATTGAGACCGATATGACCGATATCGGTACCGGAAGTTACACGATTCTAGGCCAGATTGCCGCAGAATCGCTCGGTTTGCAGATGGATTGTGTCGATGTGATCCTCGGCGATACCGATTTGCCGCCGGGCGCGGGTTCGGGCGGGTCGTTTGGTGCGGCAAGCGCCGGATCGTCGGTCGCGCTCGCGTGCGAGGATATCGTCGCGACGCTTGCCGAGCGGATGCAGGCGGACCCGAAGGACATGACGCTCAAGGACGGCCATGCGATCGCGGGCAACCGCCGCGTGCCGTTGTCCGAACTGGTCGGGAGCGAGCCGCTGGTCGCGCTCGGCAAGATCAGCCAGGGGAGCAACGCCAAGACCTTCAGCCAGGCCGCCCACGGTGCGCAATTCGCCGAGGTCGCGGTGAACAGCGTCACCGGCGAAGTGCGCGTCCGGCGGATGCTCGGCGTGTTCGAGGCGGGGCGGATCCTCAATGCCAAGCTGGCGCGGAGCCAGGCGATCGGCGGGATGATCTGGGGCATCGGTTACGCGCTGATGGAGGATGCTGTGCTCGACCAGCGGCACGGCGCGTTCGTCAACCACGACCTCGGCGAATATCACATCCCGAGTCACGCCGACGTGCCGCCGCTCGACGTGCTGTTCGTCGAGCATATCGACCGCCATGCCAACCCGATCGGGGTCAAGGGGCTGGGCGAACTGTCGATTTCGGGCGCAGGCGCCGCAGTGACCAACGCGATCTACAATGCGTGCGGGGTGCGGGTGCGCGATTTCCCGCTGACGCTCGACAAGATCCTCGGCGGATTGCCGGATATGTAGTTCTCCCTCTCCCCTTCCGGGGAGAGGGTCGGGGAGAGGGCAGTGTGACTAGGGTGATGGCCGGTTTGAGGCACGCCCCTCTCCCCGGCCCTCTCCCGCAAGCGGGAGAGGGAGTAGAGATGGCTGACAATGATTCCGTGCTGAATGCCGCCACCCAGTGGAAGGGCGCACCGCTCGCGCTCGCTACCGTGGTGTCGACCTGGGGCTCCGCGCCGCGTCCGCGCGGGAGCCATATGCTCGTCCATGCCGATGGCCGGTTCGAGGGATCGGTCTCGGGCGGGTGCGTCGAGAATGACATCCTCACGACCGCTGCCGAGGTGATCGCGGGGGCGCCGTTCCAGCTCAAGAATTACGGCATTGCGGATGCCGCCGCGTGGGAAGTCGGGCTGCCGTGCGGGGGCGAGATTTCGGTGCTGGTCCAGCCGGTGTCCGCGGAAGGATTCGACCCCGAACTGTTCGACCGGATCGCCGAAGCGCGCGACGACGGCAAGGCGCTGCAGGTCGTGACCGATCTCGCGTCGGGCCAGAGCTCGCTCCGCCCGCAGGAGGGTGCGGCGTTCGTCAACCGCTACGATCCGCCGCGCCGGTTGCTGATCGTCGGAGCGGTGCAGATCGCACAGGCGCTCGCCGGGCTGACGCGCGAGATGGGGATCGCGACGACCGTGATCGATCCGCGCGCGCGCTTCCTGACCGAGGAGCGCTTCCCCGGCGTCACGCTCGACGATCGCTGGCCCGACGAGGCGGTCGAGGCGCTCGATCCCGGCCCCGCGACCGCGGTGGTGACGCTCAGCCACGATACCAAGATCGACGATCCCGCGCTGATCGCGGCGCTCGCGCATCCGACTGCCTATGTCGGGGCGCTCGGCTCGCGCCGAAGCCATGCGGCGCGGCGCGAGCGGCTCGCCGCGGCGGGCGTGTCGGAGGCGGATCTTGACCGGATCGATGCGCCCGTCGGGATAGACATCGGCGCGGTCGGCCCGGCAGAAATCGCGCTGTCGATCGCGGCGGCGATGGTGGGCGCGTTCAACGCGGACGAACGCAGGAAGGGATGAGCGCGGTGCTGACCCCGGATCGTTGTGTGCTGATCCTGCTGGCGGCGGGGCGTTCGGTTCGGTTCGGGGATTTGGACAAGCTCCAGCAGGACTTCCTCGGCAAGCCGCTCGCTTTCCATGTCGTGACCGCGCTGGAAGCGATGCCGTTCAAGGCGCGGCTCGCGATATGCTCGGGGTCGGACCTCGATTTCGCCAGCCGCGGCTACCGCGTGATCCACAATGACGATCCGGGGGACGGCATGTCGGGCTCGGTCAAGCTCGGCGTGGCAGCTGCGCGCGAAATCGGGTGCGACGCGGTGGTGATCGCGCTGGCGGACATGCCGCGCGTGACGGCAACGCACATCTACCGACTGCTGGAGGCGGCATCGGGGCGGGATGCGGTGATCGCGTCGAGCAACGGCGTCCATCCGACCCCACCCGCGGTGTTCGGGGCGGATCAGTTCGAGGCGTTGCTGACGCTGGAGGGCGAGGAGGGCGCGCGCGCGATGGTGCGGGCAGGGCGACATGTGATCGCGCCGGAAGCGGAGTTGCTCGACGTGGACCGGCCCGAGGATCTGGATCGGTTGCGGAGCTTGCGGTGAGGGTTGGGGCAGGGAGTGACCTGTTGCCTCTGTCCTAAGCTCATAGAGCGGTCATTCCGTTCGTCCGATCCGGTGGCTACGGCAATCGCGCCCGCATGACGCCATCCGCGCGCGTCGGCGGCGGTTCGCCAGGATGTGGAACACACCCCCTGGAGACAGGAAGGGTATGTTAGGCGAGCGCTGCTACCGTTCGCCCATGAACAGTAGCTGGCATAGTGGCGATTGGGTGGATTCGCGCATACGATCGGTCTGCGGGGCGCTGCTGGCGGTTACGATCATTTCCTATGCGGCGCTACTGCTGACCAGTCATGGCACGCTGGACTGGAAGGGGCGCCCGATCGGGACCGACTTCTCCGACGTTTATGCCGCCGGTTGGATCGCCAATCACGGCCGCGCCGCTGCCGCGTGGGTCTGGCCGGAGCATTATCGGGTACAGCAGATGCTGAATCACTCCCGCACGGTTCCTTTTTACGGATGGCATTACCCACCCCCATTTCTTTTGGTTGCAAGCGGACTCGCAACCCTTCCGTATCTCGCCGCGCTGGCGCTGTGGCAGGGGACGACGCTTGCCGCAGCGGTGGCAGTAGCGCGCCGGATCGTACCCGGGCGCAGGTCCGCACTTGCGGTGATTGCGGCACCGGCCAGCTTCGTCTGTATCGGCCACGGCCAGAACGCCTTTCTCACCGCAAGCTTGCTGGCGGGTGGGCTGTTGCTGATCGATCGGCGTCCGTGGGTGGCCGGGCTGCTGCTGGGATGTCTCGTCTACAAACCGCAGTTTGCGGTCCTGCTTCCGGTGGTGCTGATTGTCCTGCGGGATCGCCGGGTTTTTCTGGGCGCGGCGCTGTCATCGTGCGGGTTGGTTGCGCTCACGTTGGCGGTCTGGGGGTGGCCGGTATGGGCCGGATTTTATGAATCGCTGGGTCCGACCCGCGCCATCGTCATCGAAACCGGTCAGACCGGATGGGAGAAAATCATCACGGCCTTTGCATTGGTCCGAGCGTGGGGGGGAGCGGTGCCCCTCGCCTATGCGGTGCAGGGCGTTACGACAGTGCTTGCGATCACTGGAGCGGCGATCACGGCGCGCTGGGCAAGTGCGTGCGTGCGCGGTTCGGCCGTGTGTAGTGCGGCGTTGCTTTCAACGCCCTATGCCCTGGATTATGATCTGGTCATTCTGGGCGGTGCGCTCTGCTTTATCGTTGCCGATGCTCGAACGCGCGGGTGGCTGGCTCAGGAAAAAAGCATTCTCGCGCTTGCCTATCTGGCTCCCCTGTTTGGTCGCCAGATGATGGAACTGACCTTGGTGCCGGTCAACTGGATCGCGACGATCACGGTATTCTCCCTGGCGTTGCGGCGCGCGTGGATATTCGATTTCGGTAACGGACATGCCACACGGGATGGTTTCCAATCCGCGGTGACGTGACCTCGATACGCGGAAGGCATTGCACACCGTAAACACAAAAAGGGCCGCGAGCATGTTTGCTCGCGGCCCTTTTCGTTTGCCCGTTGAGCGACCGATCAGATGAAGCGGTTGATCAGGTTCTCGATCCGCTCCTGACGGCCCGAGCGCGGCTGCGGGTCGATGCCCTGCTCGACCGCGAGATCCGCGATCCCCGCCAGATCGAGACCACCGACCTTCTGCCCGAAGTCCGCATCCCAACCGGCATAGCGTTCGGTCTTGATCGCATCGAGGCGACCGTCTTCGATCAGTGCTGCCGCATTGAGCAGGCCCTTGGCGACGACGTCGATCGCGCCGACATGGCCGTGGAACAGATCGACCGCATCCATCGACTGGCGGCGGACCTTGGCGTCGAAGTTGAACCCGCCGGTGGTGAAGCCGCCAGCCCGGATGATCTCGAGATTGGCGAGCGTCAGTTCCTCGACCGAATTGGGGAACTGGTCGGTATCCCAGCCATTCTGCGGATCGCCGCGGTTCGCGTCGATCGAACCGAAGATGCCGAGCGCGGCAGCGGTCGCGATCTCATGCTCGAACGTGTGGCTGGCGAGGGTAGCGTGGTTCGCCTCGATGTTGACCTTCACTTCATTCTCGAGGCCGTAGCGCTTGAGGAAACCGTACACCGTCGCGGTGTCGAAATCATACTGGTGCTTGGTCGGCTCGAACGGCTTCGGCTCGATCAGGATCGTGCCGGTGAAGCCGATCTTGTGCTTGTGCTCGACGACGAGCGACAGGAAGCGCCCGAAATTGTCGAGTTCGCGCTTCATGTCGGTGTTGAGCAGCGTCTCGTAACCCTCGCGACCGCCCCACAGCACGTAGTTCGCGCCGCCGAGGCGATGCGTTGCTTCGAGCGCGTCACGGACCTGCATCGCGCCGAACGCGTACACTTCCGGGTTGGGGTTGGTGGCACCACCGGCGGCGAAGCGCGGGTGGCTGAACAGGTTGGCAGTGCCCCACAGCAGCTTGCGACCCGACGAGGCCTGCAGCTTCTCGAGATGGTCGACGGCTTCGGCGAAGTTGCGGCGATGCTCGGTGATGTTGGCGGCATCCGCCATCACGTCGACGTCGTGGAACGCGTAGAAGGGGATGTCGAGCTTGGTGAAGAAGTCGAACGCGACTTCACGCTTTGCCGCCGCTGCTGCCGCGTCGTTCGCGCCGGCATGCCACGGGCGGTTGAACGTCCCGCCACCGAACACGTCCGAACCCGGCCAGCAGAAGGTGTGCCAGAAGCAGGCGGCGAAGCGCAGATGGTCTTCCATCCGCTTGCCCATGACGACCCGGTCCTTGTCGTAATAGCGGTACGCCAGCTCGTCGTCGGTCTCGGGCCCCTTGAAGCTGATCTGGGGGATGTCGGCAAAGAAATCATTGGCCATTGGGGCGCTCCTTCAAAGGGTCAGTTGGATGCGGTGAGGGGGGAAATCGCGGCATAGGCAGCCCGGAACGCAGCTTTCTTCGGTGCGAGCCGTGCGGTCAATTCCGCGTCGGGGGTGATGCGGTGCGAAACGGGTGGGGCGACGCAGACTTCAGCCGGGGTCCCGCCGTCGACCGCAATCTGCGCAAGCCGGGCTGCGCCGAGGGCGGGGCCGACTTCGCCGCCCTGGAGGTAGACGAGCGGCACGTCCATCGCCGCCGCGAGCGTCTCGCCCCAGTAGCGCGAGCGTGCGCCGCCGCCGATGACCGCGAGTTCGGCGACTTCGGTGCCCGCTTCACGCAGCACGTCGAGCCCGTCCGCCAGCGCGAAGGCGACGCCTTCGAGCACCGCCTGCGCGAGCCGGTTGGCGTCGGTGTCATTGTCGAGTCCGTAGAACGCGCCGCGGACCTGCGCATCGTTGTGCGGCGTGCGTTCGCCCGAGAGATAGGGGAGGAAACCCTCGGGACCGTTCGCGACGCCAGCCGCCTCGGCGCGCTGGAACAGTTCGGCGGCACCGGTCGCGCCGGTCAGCCGCGCGACCCAGTCGATGCACGAGGCTGCGCTCAGGTGGACCGACATCTGGTGCCACATGTCGGGCAGGCAGTGGCAGAACGCATGGACGGCGCGCGCCGGATTGGGCCGGAACGCGTCGTTGGCGACGAAGATAACGCCCGACGTGCCGAGCGACAGCAGCGCCTTGCCATCGGTGACGACGCCGACGCCGGCCGCGCCACCGGCATTGTCGCCAGCGCCGCCTGCAACCGGAACCTGCGGGATGCCCCAGGCTTCGGCGATGTCGGCGCGGAGCGTGCCCGCGACGTCGGTGCCCTCGACCAGCCGCGGCATCTGCGCCTCGGTGAGGCCACAGGCGGCGAGGAGCGTCTCGCTCCAGCGGCGGCCCGCTACGTCGAGCCACAAAGTACCCGCCGAATCCGACATGTCGGACGCCTTCTCGCCGGTCATCCGCAGCCGGACGTAATCCTTGGGCAACAGCACCGTCGCGACCTGCGCGAAGATCTCGGGCTCGTGGCGGCGGACCCATTCGAGCTTGGGGGCGGTGAAGCCCGGCATCACGATGTTGCCGCCGACGGTGCGGAAGTCACCCGTCGCCTCTTCCAGCGCGGCGCATTCGGCGAAGGAGCGTCCGTCGTTCCACAGGATCGCTGGGCGCAAGGGTTTGTCATCCGCGCCGAGCAAGGTCGCGCCGTGCATCTGCCCGGCGAGTCCGATCCCGCGGACTGCGCGGCGAACGCTCGGGTCGATCGCAAGGACCGCTGCGCTGGTGGCTTTCCACCAGTCCTCGGGGTCCTGTTCGGACCACAAGGGCTGGGGACGCTGGACGGTGAGCGCGGCGACGCCCTGACCGACGACCGCGCCATGGGTGTCGAGGACGACGGCCTTGACGCCCGACGTGCCGATATCGATTCCGAGAAACATCGGCTGCCTTACTTGACCATCGGATCGATCAGCTTGATCGTCCCGTCGGCGTTGAAGTTGAGCTCGGTCACCTTGACGTTGCGCAAGTGGTTCTTGTTGCTGAGCTGCGTGTCGGCATAGAACAGCCACCACTTGCCGTCATGTTGGATGATCGAGTGATGCGACGTCCAGCCCTGCACCGGCTTCAGGATATGCCCGCGATAGGTGAACGGGCCGTAGGGGCTGGTGCCGGTCGCGTAGTTGAGGAAATGCGTGTCGCCGGTCGAGTAGGTGTAATAATATTTGCCGCCGCGCGTGAACATCCACGACGCCTCGAAGAAGCGCTTCTCATGGTCGCCGCCGAGGACCGGCTTGCCGCTCTCATCGAGGATCACCGCGTCGCGCGGGGTCTCGGCGAGGCTCTTCATGTCAGGGTTCATCCGCGCGACCTTGCCGCTGAGGGCAGGCTGCGTGTCCTGCATCAGATCGGTGTCGCTGCCGTTGGGGTCGAACTTGCCGTCCTTCCAGCGCTGGAGCTGGCCGCCCCAGATCCCGCCGAAGTACATGTAACTCTTGCCGTCCGCGTCGGTGAATACGGCGGGGTCCATCGAGAACGCGCCCGCGATCGGCTTGGGGTCGGCCTTGAACGGGCCCATCGGGTTCTTGGAGGTCGCGACGCCGATCATGAACTTGCCGAGGCCGTTCTTGTCCTTGGTCTTGTCGCGCGCCGGGAAGTACAGATAGTAGGTGCCGTTCTTATAGGCGGCATCCGGTGCCCACATCTGCTGCGAGGCCCACGGCACCTGCTTCACGTCGAGCGCGACCGGGCCGATCGTGACCTTGGCGCCGACCTTGTCCATCCGCAGCACGCGATAGTCGCGCATCGCATATTGGTTGCCGAGATCGTCGTCCGCGATCGGGGCCGGGATGTCGTGGCTGGGATAGACGTAGATCTTTCCGCCGAACACGTGTGCCGAAGGATCGGCGGTGTAGATCGAGCTGACCAGCGGCTGCGACAGGAAAAGTTTGGGGTCGGACGGGGTAGGGGCGGAATGCTCCTGCGCCATCAGCGCCGCGCCTGACGCCAGGCCGATCGCGGCCAGGCCACCTGCAGCGGCCAAAAACATGCCCTTGTTCATCGCAACATCTCCCGAATCTCGCGCTCGCCGGCGCGGGTTGATTGAAAGGTAGCGCTACCAGCGGGGTTCGACAAGGACATTCGTCGGAGCAAGGCTCCATGCCGTCAAACCCGTGACCGAAACCGCGCCCATGACGATGTAACCCATCCGGCAAGCAGCGTCTCGATCCCTTTCGGTCGACCGCTCCACTCCCATGACAGCAGCAGGATCGTACCGTAGACGGCCAGGCCAACCGCAGCGCACGCGATGATCCCCAGTGCCAGTGGCAAACCGTCCAGACCGTGCAAGCGACCGCGCAGCAGGAACAGCGCCAGCGCCAATCCCGCAGCCGCAACGAGCGGACGCCAGAGACCGGCGCATTGACGCGGGATCGAAGCCCCGAGGAGCTGGCGGACGAAGATGGCCGCGACCAGCGCCATGAGCAGCGAAAGCCCGAGCCGCGTGGCGATGACGCCTGCAATTCCATAGACATACGCGCCGGCGATGATCGACGGCACCGTCACCGCCAATTCGATCAGGTTGCGCCGGAGGAAGATGTCGGTCCTGCCCAGCGTGACCGCAAGCGCGCCGAGCGGCGCGGTCAACAGTGGTGGTATCAGCGACACGGCGAGCCATTGCAGGATCGGCCAGCTCGACTGCCACTTCGGCCCGAGCGCCAGATGGACCGCGGGCTGGGCCAGGATACTGAGCCCGAGCATGACCGGAATCCCCACGGTGAGGACGGACGTCACGGTCCGCAAATAGGCCGCCATCAGGCGGGGCGGATCCTGCCTCAGCTGGGTAAAGGCGGCGATCAGCGGACGGCCGATCGGTTTGACGAACGCCTGTTCCGGCACCGCTGCGATGTCCCCCGCGAGGACATAGGCCCCCAGGGCTGCTGACGGGACCAGTCGGCCGAGCAGCAGGCGATCGATCTGCCAGTTGATCGCGCTGATCAGCTGGGATGCGGTGGACCATCCGACGAAATGGGCAAACTCGCCCCACCGCGTCAGCGACAGACGCGGCCGGTATGGAGCGACCGCATAGGACGCGGCAGCCATCGCCACCGGATTGACGATCGTGCCGATCGCAATGGCCCAGTAGCTGCGCGACACCAGCGCGAGCCAGATCGAACAGCCGAGCGCCATCCCCTTCCCGACGAGCTCGATCAGCAGGTCACGACGGAAATCGATTGCCTTTGCGAAGTGCGTCATAGCGGGGCTGACCACCGCGCGCGAAGCCGGGGCAATGACAAGCAGGCACAGCAGCGCCGCCAGGCGTGGATCACGATAGAGGATTGCGAACGGTTCGGCGGCGGCGATCATCAGCGCCGCGAGCAGCGCGCCCCGCAGGAGTCCGACCGTGAATGCCGTGTCGAGCAAATCGCGCGTGATCATCTCGGACCGGACGAGAACCTGACCGACCGGCAGTTCGAACACCGCTTCGGCGATCTGCACGACGGTCAGCGCCACCGCGACCAAGCCGAAGTCGGCCGGCAGGAGCAGATTGGCGAGGATCAACAGGCCGAGGAAATCGATCGCGCGCGCCGCCAGACGCGCTGCGACCAACCATGCAGTTCCGGCGGCAATGCGGGTGGCGATGTCGCTTTGCGCGCGGGAAGTCATGCGCTGCGGATCGTTGTCGGCGCTGCCGCGACCAGACGGGTCCGGAGCGTCGGTGTCGTCACGGTCGCCGGATCGGTTCGGGCAAGGCTCGTCGTTCCCCATATGCAGTATTACATCAGCAGGTAAAAGATCGTCGATGGATAGAGCAATACTCCATATGACCCGGTTGCGTAATCTGTAAATACAGAACAGATGAAGGTGTGGCGTAAAGTATGCCCCATGTCGCATTGCGGTCATCGTAGTAATGGCGGTGGCGCGTGCACGTTTGATTTTTGTCGTTGGCGATAATCGGCGGGGTTTGCATGCGAAGTGAAGTCGTCATCAACGGAAAATTCCTGTCGGCGGCGATGACGGGGGTGCACCGGGTGGCGTTCGGCCTGGTCGAACAGCTGATCTGCCATCAGCCGGAGATCGAGGATCTGTTCGGAAAGCCGGCCTCGATCGCGGCACCACATACGGTGGCGCTGACCGATCGACTGCCGCGGATGCCGATCGATCGCAAAGGCGTTCTGGCGGGGCAATGGTGGGAACAGCTGGAGCTTCCCGCCAAGACGCGCGGCAAGCTTTTGCTCAACTTGTGCAACCTTGCCCCGGTGGCGTCGGCAACGTCGATCACGATGATCCATGACACACAGGTCTTTACCAGTCCGCAGTCCTACTCGCGCGCCTTCGTCCACTTCTATCGTACCGTGCAGCCGGTGATCGGTGCCCGCGCGCTGCGGATCCTCACGGTTTCCCGCTACTCTGCCGAACAACTGGTGCGATGGAACGTGGCCCCCGCCGATCGCATTCGCGTGATCCACAACGGCGTCGATCATGCGGTGCAGACTGTCGCGGATCTTTCGGTTCTGCCCAAGCTGGGGCTAGGCGCGGCACGCTACGTCCTCGCGCTGTCGAGCGTGCAGGCGCACAAGAACCTGAAAGTACTGCTCGAAGCGTTCGCTTCGGAACGGCTCGCCGATCTCACGCTCGTGCTGTTCGGCACCGAGGGGCGACCGGCTGCGATCGCGGCGGGGCTGGCAGTTCCGCCCAACGTCGTGTTTGCGGGGCGTGTGTCCGACGGTGCATTGCGCGCGCTGACCCAAAACGCGCTGTGCTATGCGATGCCGTCGCGCACCGAGGGCTTCGGCCTGCCGCCGCTGGAGGCGATGCTCTCGGGATGTCCCACGGTCGTGAGCGATCGGGGCGCGCTGCCCGAGGTTTGTGGCGCTGCGGCGCTCTATGCCGATCCCGACCGACACGCGGACTGGATTGGCGCGATCCGCGCGATGGCGGACGATCCCGAGCTGCGCGCGCGATATGCGGCGATGGGACGGTTGCGTGCCGCCCACTTCACTTGGGCCCGCGCGGGCGACTCGCTGATGGAGGTGCTGCGCGACGTCGCGCGCGAACGACGCTAGAAGCGATCGGCGATCGCCTCGTCCAGCACGGCGGTGAAGGCGCGGCGGAAGCGGTTCGGGCCGAACGCCTGCGCGCGCGTGACCGCAGCAAGCGGGTCGAACCGCGGCAGCCACGCCTCGAACCGGTCGAGGCCGTCCAGCAGCGATTCGATCGTCTTGTGGTCAAAGAACAGGCCGGTCTCGCCGGCAACGACCGTCTCCATCGCGCCCCCGCGTGCGAAGGCGAGGACGGGGCGGCCGGACGCCATCACCTCGACCGGGATTAGCCCGAAATCTTCCTCCGCAGTAAAGACGAGCGCGCGTGCGGACGCATAGGCCGCGCGCAGGCTTGCGAAGTCGGCGTGGCGCGTAAACCGGATCGTCGGGCCAGCACGTGCCTGCAATTGGCCGAGCATCGCGCCTTCCCCGATCACGTGCAGCTTGCGTCCGCTGCGGGTGAAGGCGTCGACTGCGAGATCGGGTCGTTTGTACGGGACGAGCTGGCCGACCCACAGATATTCGTCGCTTGCGTCCCCGGCGGGCGTGAAGAGCGTGGTATCGACCGGAGGATAGACGACCGTTGCGTCGCACCGCCAGCTCTTGGCAATGCGGGCCTTGATATACGCACTGTTGGCCATGATCCGATCGGGGCGTGCCGCGCTCGTCATGTCCCATTGCCGTAGTGACGGTGCAAACAGCGGCATCATCACGCGGGCGCCGAAGCCACCGGCGGCGTGATATTGCGGATATTGATCCCACAGATAGCGCATCGGTGAATGGCAATAGGTCAGGTGGATCGCATCGGGGCGCGTGATGACGCCTTTCGCGGGCCCCGCCTCGCAACTGATGACAAGATCATAGGCCTCGAGGTCGAGCAGCTCGAGCGCGCGCGGCATGAGCGGAAGGTATTTTTGATACTGCCGCTTCGCGAAGGGTAGTCGGGCGATGAAGGTCGTATGGATGTCGTGCCGCAGGATGATCGATGAAATTCTCTCCGGGTCCACGACATGCGTAAAGATATCTGCATCCGGATACATCTGACAAAGATGTTCGAGCACGCGTTCCCCACCCCGCATGCCGACCAGCCAGTAATGAACGATTGCGATACGCAATCTCTTCTCCACCCCAATTGTGCCATTGGTGCGGCAATTAGGGGATGAAGTCCAGATTGGCGCGAGGGATCAGGTCGGCGTCCTTGTCCCAACGGCGCGATTCAGGAAGCCGTGGTCCAGCGGGTCGGCATTCCGGGGTGTTCCGCGATCAGCCATTGGTACCGCGTGTCCTGCCATGGCTCGACGAAACTCGAACGGCTGTCGAGCACCATGTCGCCGCCATCCAGCCGTGCGACCAGCACCGTATGGAGCCCGATGCCGGATTGATAGACGACCGCGAAGAACAGGCGTTCGGGCGGGAAACCCGCGTCGATCAGTTCCAGCCGCTTCTCGATCGCCAGATCCTCGCAATCGCCCACCGCGTTTCGCCCCGAGCCGCTCGGGCGCCACAATTCGCCCACGCCGTAGCTCAGCATGTCGCTTTGCTGGCGTACGCGCGCGTTGACCATGCCGTCGATCCGCTTGAGCAGTCGAAGCCGGGTCTTGTCGGCATCGGGCGAGTCCGGCCCGGTCGTGCTGACGGCCGTGCTCACGGTTGGGGCCGGGGTGGCAGCAAGCCGGTCGCATGTCGCCGGTTGTGCGCGGCACAGCTCGGCGAGGCCGGTGGGCATGTCGGTCGCAGTGCCGGATGGTACGAACGGCTGCTGCGCTGGCTTTGCTTCTGCACCGTGCATGCCGACCATCAGGCACGCCAAGAACACCCCAAGAAATCTCGCCACGATCCGCTCCGCGATGAAAGTCGCGGAGCCTTGGCCGTGGGGGTGTTAGCGAAAGGTTATAGTTGGTCGCAAAATAGTGCGAAATAACGAGAGGATAGGCTTTAGTATGAGAGCAGATACCACGCCGGCGCGAGCAGCGTGGCCCAGGCGAGCACGCCGCATCCGACCGTCACGCAGACACGGACGAGCGGCGGCCAGCGGTCGTCCTGGAGAGGGGGATGCGTATCGCAGGAACGGTCGCGCATGTCGCGCGCGCTAGCCCGCGTCGGCGCTTGTCCGCTCACCTCGTAGGGGGCCTCTTTCTGTCCGGGGCTTAGGCTTTGCGCGTGCATTGCGATTCCTGGTTAACGGCTCGCAACCGTAACGACTGCACCGTTTTTGGTACAGGGGCCTGCGTTCGTCCTTTCGAATGTCAGGCTTTCGATCGAGCATGTTGGCCTCGGTCCCGCAGGTCGCGTCAAAAACAGCATTGGAAATTGGTGCATCATAGGAGTAGTAATATTACGGCATAACCGGAATCGTCTTGAACGATACTTGATATGGCCAAGTAGATATACGTAAAATGGTGTACGGCAGTTGATCGATGGGGCGATGCGACGTGCGGATAGCCTGGAAAGTTATTGCATCAATATTGGTATGGTCCGGCGCGACGTTCGTGCCCGGCGGGATGCTGGCGCTACCGGTGGCGGCGCAGACCATGGCGCAGCAGGACCCGGCGGACACCGATTACCCGCTTGGCGTGGCTGACAAGGTGCGCATCATCGTGTTCGACGAACCGTCGCTGTCGGGCGAATTCACGGTCAACGCGAACGGCGCATTGTCGCTGCCGCTGATCGGCGACGTGCGCGCGGTCGGGCAGACCGCCACCGAGGTCGCGGCGGTGATCCGGCGGCACCTGATGGACGGGTATGTGCTTCAGCCGCGGGTCAGCATCGACATCCTGACGTTCCGGCCGTTCTACATCCTCGGCGAGGTCAACAAGCCCGGTGAATATCCCTACTCATCCGGCCTCACCATCGATGGGGCGGTGGCGACGGCGCAGGGGTACACCTACCGCGCGGACAAGCGGAAAGTCTTCATCAAGCATTCGGGCGAAGCGGAGTCGGCGAAAGCCCGCATCACGCCGGATCTGAGAGTCCGTCCCGGCGACACGATCAGGGTCGGGGAACGCTATTTGTAACCGCGTTGGCATTGGGGACGACAATCGTCGGTGGAGGGCAATGTGATCGATTCAGCTGCGATCCGGATCTTGATGATGACGCTCGCGGGTGCCTGGCTCGCGGGGGACAGGCCCGCGCAGGCGGCGACCGGCGCGGCGCAGACCGCGCCCACACCGACGCCGGCCCCGACTAACTCGCCGGCCCCGGCTAACCCGCCGGCACAGCCCGACCGCGATCGGCAGATCGAATCGCTCGCGGCGACGCTGATCGCCGCGTTGAAGGCGGGCGGTACGCAATCCGGGCAGATCGAGGCCCAATTGTCGCTGTTGATCAGCCAGGCACAGTCGGGCTGCGGCGATTCGAAGGCGGCATTGACCCAGGCGGCGACGCAGGCGGGGCAGTTGAGCGATGCCGCGGCGGTCGCGCTCAAGAACATCTCGGGCGCGCTGGAACGCTGCGAGATCGAGGGTACCGCGGCGCTCGCGAATGCGCAGACCATCGTCGACCAGGGAACGACGCTTGGCCTGTCGGGGGGAAGCTCGAACTACACCCCGCCCCAGACTGCGACGGCTGGCGGGCCGGGCGCGTGACCCGGTCCGTAAGGGTCCCCCCGATCGTCCTGAGCGCGGCGATCGGTCTGGCGGGGACGGTCGTGGCCACGCCGGTGGCCGCGCAAAGTGTCGGGGACAGTTTCGTCGTCCCCAATTTGCCGATCGAATATGATCGCGGGCGCAACACCGGCGTGCTCGACCGGTCGCGTCCCGAATTCGACGCATTGGGGATCAAGATCGGCGGTTTCACGCTGTTTCCGCGCGTCGAGACGGCGATCGGGTATGAAGATAACGTCTACCAGACCTCGTCGGACCGAAAGGCCGATGCGACGGCGACGATCGCGCCGAACGCCCGGTTCGCGAGCAACTGGTCCCGCCATTCGCTGACGATCGAGGCGGGCGCGGACATCAAGCGGTTCCTGACCGAGGCGCGGCGCAACCAGGATAGCTGGCGCGTGGTCGGATCCGGACGCTACGACATCGGCGGGCAGATGACCCTATCGGGTTCGGCCCGCACCGCACGTGCGACCGAGCCGCCGACCTCTGCCGCTTATCCGAGTGCCGCCGCGGCGGCGTCGCAATATCAGAGTACGCAGGTCCAGCTCAATGCGGGCTACGCCCCCGGGCGTCTGCGGGTGCAGGGGGGATTCACTTTCGCTGCGCTCGGGTTCGATGACGTGCTGACGTTCGACAACGGGGTCATCAGCCAGAACAACCGCAATTCGCACACGATGAGTGGATCGGGCCGGGTCGAATATGCGATCAGCCCGGATACGTCGATGTTCGCGCAAGGGAGTTACGACCGGATCGACTATGCCCGGCCGCTCGCGACGGGCATTCCCAACCGGAGTTCCGACACGTTCCGCGCGCTGGGCGGGGCTACCTTCGATCTCAGCACGCTGCTGCGCGGGTCGCTGGGCGTGGGATACATTCGGCGGCGGTATGATGCAGCCCTCTACCGTCCGATCGGCGGGGTGACCGCGGAAGCGCGCGTCGAGTATTTCCCGACGCCGATCACGACCGTGACGCTGACCGGGCGACGCCTGATCGAGGACGCGTCGTTCATCAATTCCGGCGGGTTCGTGAACAACACCGTCGCATTGCGACTGGATCACGAACTGCTGCGCTACGTCCTGCTCAACGCGCAGATCGGTTACGAGCATGACGTGTTCAAGAACACCGACGCCACGCTCGACATCGTCCGTGCGAGCGGCGGTGCGCGCTATATCCTGACGCGTGCGATCGGGATCGGTGCGTCGGTTCTGCACGATCTTCGGTCGGCGAAGGGAACGGGATCGGGGCCGTCCTATCACGAAACCCGGTTCGTCCTGTCCCTTGTCGTGCAGCGATAGCGGCCATCATGGTGAGAGATCCCGCATGGACATGAAGACCGAAGCCCGCATGGGGAGCCAGAGCAGTCGTCTCGACCAGAGCCGGCACATCGGGGCCAAGCCGGTCACGCTGGCGTCGCTGGGCGGCATTTTTCGTCGCCGCTGGCGCGTGATCGGCGCGACGATGCTGCTGACGGTGCTGGCGGCGGTTGCGGCGGCATTGCTGATCACCCCGCAATATGATGCGGTGGCGCGCGTCCGGATCACGCCTGCGAAACTGGCCCCGCTCGATTTCGAGACGGCGAAGGACCAGCCGCTCGACCAGGCGCTGGTCAACAGCGAGATCGCGACGATCCGGTCGCGTGACGTCGCGCGCCGCGTCGTGACGCGGTTCGGCCTGCAAGGGGATCCGGAGTTCACCCCTGAGGGCAACCCGGCACCGGCAAGCCCGGTCGCGATCGCCCACCGGATCGAAACCGCGACGTCGGCGGTGGTGCAACGTTTGACGGTGACGCAACAGGAACGCAGCTACGTCCTCGCGATCGGGTTCCGCGCGCGCGACGCGGCCAAGGCGGCGCGGATCGCGAATGCGGTCGCGCTCGCCTACATCGACAGCACTGCGGATTTCCAGGCGAGCACCGCCACGCGGCAGACCGAAACCGGGCAGACCGCATTGCTCCGATTGAGCCGCGAAGCCGAAGCCGCCGCGGCGAGCGTCGCGCGCTATCGTGCGGACAGCGGGATCGTGCAGGGCGGCGGAGTCGGCACGATCAACGACCAGCAGGTCGGCCCGATCTCGCAACAGCTTGCGTCGGCCAAGGCGGAGGCGGCGGCGCTCCGGTCGAACGTCGCCGCGGCCGAGCGGCAGATCGCCGCGGGTGGATCGGATGCGGTGTCCGCGGTCCTGTCCGCCCCCGTCATCACCGACCTGCGGCGCCAGCGGACCGAAGCCGAGCGCCAGCGCGCGCAGCTTGCCGCGCGCTACGGCGAGAAGTTTCCCGCACTGGTCCAGAGCAAGCAGCAGATCGAGGCGCTCGACCAGCAGATCCGGCTGGAGCAGACGCGGATCATCGAGGGGCTGCGCAGCGAGGCCCGGTCCGCCAGCGCCAAGGCAACCGATCTCGCGCAGCAGCTCACCGCGCTCAAACAGGAGATCGCGCTCAACAATCAGGCGGCGGTTCGCGCCGACGGTCTACAACGCAAGGCGGATGCGGCGACGACCGCGTACAATCGCATGGCGGGGACGGTGCAACAGGCCGCGCAGGCACAGCGCAGCAGCCAGCCCCAGGCACGCGTTCTCGAAAGCGCGGTGGTGCTCGCGCGGCCGACCTATCCCAATCGCCCTGCGATCGGCGTCGCGGGAATGCTCGTCGGGTTCGTTCTGGGAATCGGTGCCGCGGCGGTGGCGGAGGCGGTGCAAAGCACGATCCGCACCCCCGAGGAGATCGAGACGATGCTGGGGGTACCGCACATCGCAGCGATCCCGCAATTGACGGCGCGCCGCCTGCGCGACCCCGCGGGACGGCGTTGCGCGCCTGCCGACACGTTGCTGCACCGGCCGGTCTCCGCTTATTCCGAAGCATTCCGGACGATCCGTACCGTCATCCGCCCCGGCGGGGTGAAGGTGATCGCGATCGGCTCGACGCTTCCGTCGGAGGGCAAGACGACCAGTGCGCTGTCGCTGGCGCGGGTGATGGCGCTGTCGGGGGATCGCGTCCTGTTGATCGATTGCGACGTCCGTCGTGCGGGGCTGGCGGACGGTGTCGGATTGACTCCGGCCGCGGGGACGATCGAGGTGCTGGCGGGCACCGTGACGCTCGAGGCGGCGATCGTCCCGGACGATATTCCGGGGCTCGACCTGCTGTGCGTGCGGACGCCGACGTTCACGCCGGTGGACCTGTTCGATACCGGTGCGATGGCAATGCTGCTCGATCATGCGCGCGAACGCTATGATCATATCCTGCTCGACACGCCGCCGTTGCTGGGCGTCGCGGATGCGCGGACGCTGGCGAAGCTCGCCGACGGCGTGCTGCTGCTGGTCAAATGGAACGCCACCCCCGTATCGGCGATCGACAGTGCCCTTGCGGGGCTGGAGCAGGACGGCGCGGTGGTTCTCGGCGGGGTCCTGACGATGGTCGATCCGCATTCCGAAGCACTGGGCGGGCAATATTATTCGGCGCAGTACAGCCGCTATTACAACCCGTGACGCGCCGCTTGCGCCGAAATTGGCAACACGGCGACGGAGGGCGGCGTGTCTCGCCGGTTGCGATGCTGGCGAGCGCCGCGTGTCTGGCGGGATGTGTCTTTGCCGGACACATGCTGCAGGACGAGTGGCTGGCGGTGGTCATCACCCGGGCGGCGACTGATCGATCGGCGACGGCGCGCGACGCGGTGCTGGAAGCCTATGGTGACCGTGCGCCCGCGAACCTTCCGGTCCGCGCCGCGGCCCCGTTGGCGCAACTTGCGCTCGATGGCGCGCGCGCAGGCGCAACCCCTGCCCTACGCGCGCTCGATGCGGTTCGTGCGGAGGGGCTGATCCGCCATCTCCGGGATGTCCGCCCCGGCTGGGATGCGACCTTGTTGCTGGTCACCCAGCGCGAGCTGCTGGTCCACAAGAAGCCCACCCCCGCCGCGATCGACGCGTTTTCGGCAAGCTACCGCGAACGGCCGTTCCACAACGCCGCCGCGATCTGGCGGATCGCGTTTGCGCGGGTGTATTGGACTGCGCTCGATCCGGCGACGCGGCGTGCGGCGATCGAGGAGGCGGTCTGGCAAGTCCGCTATGACAACGGTCAGCGCGGCGCGATCGAGCGGTTGCTGGGGGATACGCCTGCGGGGGTCGCCTTTGCGTTGCGCATGGCGGCGGTCGGCCACGGATTGGGGTGAGTCGCGTGGGGGCGGGCGGGGTATGTCGCGCTTTCGCGGAGCGTGCGGCCCCAGCTGATCCCCAGCAGCGCCGCGCTTAATGCCGCGATCGCGGGTACGTTGAGCGCGATGTCGACCAGCGATCCCGTCGCGGCGACCGCGACCGCCAACAGCATCGTGCGACCGATTGTGTCGGACCGGTTTGCGGGGGTCGAGGGCGCGCGTGCGATGCGCCAAAGCAGGGCGGCGAGGGCCAGCGCGACCAGCGCGAGACCGGGCCATCCGGCCTCGATCGCGAGCTGCAACGGTGCGTTATGGGCCGCACCGAAGTCGCCGACCAGCAGCACGGTATCGGGCGTCAGCTGGTGCTGGTTGACGGTGTCGAACCCGCCCAGACCGTAACCCGTCAGTGGTGCCTGGCTGGCGAGGGCGATGGCGTGCCGTAGGATCGCGATGCGGCCCGACCCGTTTGCGCCCAGCGCGCCGTACCGGCCGAGCACCGCCCCTGCCGACGCCCACAAGGCCACGCCCGTGGCGAGCAATAGCAGCGCAGGGATGCTCCACCGGACCAGCACGTGTCCGCTGCGTCGCTGCGACCGGTAGCCGATGCCGCAGGCGATGTGCGCAACCAGTGTCGCCGCAACCGCGGTCCGCGATTGCGACAGGGCGACGAGCACGAGCGTTACGATCATGCCGAACACGGCGAGTATCGCGCCGGTCGGCAAGTCCCCGCGTGGAAGGGTCTGCCAGTCGCGCCATCGCATGCGTGCGACGCCGTGCAACAGCAGGCTGAGCATCCCGTAGAAGATGCCTGCCGCGTTGGCGTTGCCGATCAGCCCGGCAAAGCGGTGATGGCGATGATCCACGACGAGCCGCTGGACCATCTCGGTCGTGCCGAACGCGCGCAGCGCGAGGGTCGCGGTGATGAGCGCGGCGGCGCACAGGCACAGCCATGTCGCGGTCGTTCGCGTGAAGCCGGGAAGTCGCGCGGCGACGGCGCATCCGATCAGCAGCGCTATGAGCGAAAAGGCATGGCACCACGCGACCCCGAGCAGATCCGGTGCGGCCGGGGGGGTGATCAGCCGCGGCGCGAGGTCGGGACGGAACGGGAGCGCAGTCCAGCCCAGCAGCAGGATCAGCGGCAGCACGACCGGTGCCATGCGCGCGACCAACCGGGCGTCGCTTGGCACCAGCGCCAGGGCCAGCGCCGCCCATCCGAGATACACGATCGCGGTAGCCGCGGTCAGCACCGCAGTGTTGGCACCGCCAAGCGCGAACGGCAGGATCAGGATCACCGCGAGACTGCGCGCCAGCCCGTTCGACAGGCGCGCGGATCGGACCCGCGAACGTCGTCGCCACGGGTCGGTGTCAGCGCGATCCACGTTGCAGCAGCACCGCGGGCACCGTCAGCATCATGATCCGCCCGTACAGCCCGAGGCTGCGGCGGCGGGCGAACACGACGTCGAGCGCGATCCGGCGACGGTAGGTCGTGTCGTTGCGCCCGCTGACCTGCCACAGCCCGGTGATCCCTGGGCGCATCGCGGTGTAGTGCACGAACCGCCGACCATAACGCGGGATCTCTGCCGCTACGATCGGGCGTGGACCGACGAGGCTCATCGATCCCTGCAGCACGTTGATGAGTTGCGGCAGTTCGTCGATGCTCGAGCGCCGCAGGAACTTGCCGAGCGGGGTGATGCGCGGATCGTGGCGCAGTTTGTGGTCGTATGACCATTGTATCCGCGCGAGCAGGTCGTGTTGCAGCAACGCCGCCAGCCGCGCGTCGGCATCGTGGCGCATCGTCCGGAACTTGAGGCAGTAGAATTCCTGCCCGAGATAGCCGATGCGACGTTGTCGATAGATGACGGGGCCGTGGCTGGTCGCCTTGATGCAGATCGCTACCGCAAGGCACAATGGCCCGAAGAACATCAGTAATAGAAGCGTAATGACGATATCCAGGATGCGCATCGCATCGCGCGGAATGGTGGGCCAATCGATCGTTGGGGCGGCGGTCGTAGCGAGCTGAACCATAGTCTCCCCGATGTTGCCAAGGTCTGTGCTGGTCCGCGGTACAGTCTTCGAGGAAAGGCCCTGGATACGATCGGGCGGGGTGCCGAAGAATGTCGTTAGCGTATCGCAATGATTTGCCCGCGACAAACAAATCAGAGCCAAGGCGCTGATAAAACAGCATTTATACGCTGTTTGCGGTATGTCTCGACCATCATTTGGCGGCATCGCCTTCGCCCGGCAATGGCTGACCCGCAGGATCGATGCGATTCCCTTACTGCGTAGGAATCGCCAGCGCCGGCGGTGTGCGGCGGGGAAGGGGGAAGTAGACGACCGGTGACGAGCGCGGGGATGGCGTGGCGCGCGGGACGACTGCTTCGCCGGGGGGAGTCGTGCCGTGCAACGGGCTTTCCGGCGCGGCGATCGTCGTCACGGTCGGGGATGTCGCGGCGGAAGGGATCGGACCCGCGCCGGAAGCCGGATCGACCGGACGGGTGGCAGGCTCGGGCGATATGCTGGCGATCGGCGTCGGATCGGTGGCCAGCGAATATGTCGTCGGATAGCCGCCATAGGGCCGGGGCGGACGATAGAAGACGTGATGTCCGATGATCGCGACCTTGGCCAATTCCCCCGCCCAGCGCGGCACGATCCATACCGAGTGATAATGCGTCGCCTGTCCCGCCGTCGGTGAGACCACGCCGTTCAGCGCGGCATCGGCAACCGCCCGCGCACGTGCTAGTCCTGCCGCCGCCGGTCGCCGGGCCAGCGATCCGTCGCAGGCGAAGGTGAACTGGCACCCGGTCGGGCGTTCCGCGCCTTGATAGACCACGCCGCAGACCGTCTTGGGGTAATGCGGGTTCCGCACCCGGTTGAGCACGACTTGCGCCACGGCGCGCTGGCCCGACGGCGGTTCGCCGTTCGCTTCATAATAGATCGCGGTCGCAAGACAGGTCGCCGCCGCGCTGCGATCCGTCGCGGACAGGGTGGTGGCGACGAACGGCGGGGGCATCGGATTGACCGGGGTCAACGCGCGCGCGTAGTTTTCGGCAAGCGCCTGCACCGGTCCCAGCGCTTGCTTCTGTTGCGGCAGATACGTCTCGAGCGGCAGATCGTCGGGTGCCGCCGATACATCCACACCATCCGATGGTCGCGCCGGGACGTCGCCGATCGCCAGCGCATCCGGGCGATCGGCGATCGCGAGATAGACGAGCGCCGCTGCCGCACCGGACAGGCACAGCAGCGCGGCGCCGAGGTAGAGCATCGACAGGCGAACCGGCGCGATCATTCTGTGTGAATCATACCAGTCGCGTAACGATGTCAATCGAAACGCGCCCGGCCCGGCGTGCCCTCGTACCGAGCGTGGGGTGTTACCAGTTCAGCCCGACGCGTCCGTAAACATAGCGGCCATTGAACCCGAACGGCGAGTAATAGGGAAACGCGACCAGACCGCTGCCGTTGAGCACTGTCCCGCGCGACGACGCCAGCCGGACGAAGTCGGGATAGGTATCGAGCAGGTTGTTCGCCCCCACCGCGAGGTTGAGGTTGCGCATTACCTTGTAGCGCAGCTCGAGGTCGAAGATCGTGTGGCGGCCGGTGTGGATGTCGTCCGCCGCGAAGCCGGTGCTGCTCGGCTGGTTGACGTCGCCGTAATAAGACGCGCGCGCGGTCGCGCCGAGCTGGTCGAGCGACCAGTCGATCGTGCCGACGACCTTCTCGCGCGGGGTGCCCTGTTCGAACGAGACGATCCGCTGGCGGCTGAAGATCGGGAGCGTGGTCGTCCCCGCCGACGACGTGATCGTCGCCGCGGCGGGCGCGCGCGTGACCTTGATGTCGTTGATGTTGGTCGCGGCGGTCAGGTCGAACGTGCCTGCCGCCCCGGTCGCCTTGCGGTAATGCGCGACCACGTCGATCCCCTTGGTGGTCGAGCGGATGCCGTTGAGGAAATAGCGCCCCGCCGTCACCGCGGTGATCCCCTCGTCGCGCAAGCGCCCGATCACGACCCCGCCGCTGAGGTTTTCGGACAAAGCGATCTGGTCGCGGATCTTGATGTGATACGCATCGACCGACAGATCGAACCCGCCCGAACGCACCACGAACCCGGCGGACAGGTTGCGCGCGCGCTCCGGCTTCAACGCCTGGCCGCCGAGCGCGAGGCCGACCGGACTGGTCGAGGGGAACAGCCCGGTTTCGACGATGACGCCGCTCGTCAGGACCGACGAGGTGGTGGTGAAGAACTGCTGCTGGAGCGACGGCGCGCGGAAGCCGGTCGAGGCAGTGCCGCGCAGCGCGAACCAGGGCGTGAAATCATAGCGCGCGGTCAGCTTGCCGGTCGCGGTCTCGCCAAAGTCGGAATAGCTTTCCCCGCGCACTGCCGCGCCGAGCGTCAGCCCGTCGATCGGCTTGGCTTCGAGGTCGACATAGCCCGAGACGTTGTCGCGATGTTCGTTGACGACGTTGGAGGGCTGGAAGCCCGGGAACCCTTGCGCGCCCGAGCCGAGCGCACTGCTCGCGCCGGGGGCACGGTTGTACGAGGTCGGCTCGCCCGCGCCGATCTTCAAGCCTTCGCGGCGATATTCAAGACCCCAGGCGATGTTGATCGTGCCCGCGCCGAGCGGTTGCTCGCGCGAGACGTCGATCCCGCCGACGAGCTGGTCGTAGGTCAGCTTGCCGTCGTAGAAATTGGTCTGCGATGCCGCGCCATAGGTGGAGTTGCCCGAGTTTTGGGTCGCGAAGTTCAGCTGGTTGCGCCCGTAGGACACATTGAAGTCGACCTTCCAGCCGGACAGTTCGCCACGGATCCCGCCGGTCGCGGTCAGATCGTTCGAGACGACGTTGATCAGCGGGGTGAACCCGTCGGGATACAGGCTGGCGAGCGCGGCGGCGTTGGCGTTGTTGTCGGTGCCGCCGTTGACGCGCGGAGTCGCGGCGCTTGTGCTGTCGCGATACTGGTATCCGCCGAAGCCGTAGAGCGTCCAGCCGGTGTCGCCGAGCGGTTTCCCTGCGTTGATATAGCCGCTGTACTGCTGGACGTCCGGGTCGCCGTAGCGCGAGCGGATGCGGACGGGAGTCTTGCGCGGGTCGAAGTCGCCACGGCTGGTCGGGTTGCGGTCGAGATATTCGCCAGACACGGTCAGGAACCCGTCCGACCCGAGCCCAATGCCCTGCCAGCCTGCGACCGTGACGGTCTCGCCGTCACGCTCGTTGCGGTTGCCGCGCGCGGTGATCACGTCGGTGATGTACTGGCCGTAGGTCACGGTCGCGCCGCCGCCGTGCCGCGCTTCGCGCAAGCGAAGGTTGACGACACCCGCGATCGCGTCCGAGCCATATTGCGCCGCCGCGCCATCGCGCAGCACTTCGATCCGGTCGAGTGCGACCGAGGGGATGGTGTTGAGATCGACCGCCGCGGCACCACGCCCGACCGACCCGTTGGTGTTGATGAGCGCCGAGGTATGCGCGCGCACGCCGTTGATGAGCACCAGCGTCTGGTCCGGCGACAGGCCGCGCAGCGTCGCTGGGCGGACGGAATCGGTGCCGTCGACGGCGGACGAGCGCGGGAAATCGATCGACGGGACGACCGCCGCAAGCGCGCTGGCGAGTTCGGTCGTGCCCTGCCGCTGGAGCGTGGCGGCGCTGAGCACGTCGACGGGTGCCGCGCTGTCAAGCCGCGAGCGCCCGATCGTGCGCGTGCCGGTGACGACGATGTCGGTCGGCTCGGCGGGGGCGTCCGGCGTGCTGGCTGCTGCCGCGTCGGTGGCATCCGCGGGTGCTGTCGCGACTTGCGCTTGTGCGTTGGTCGAAACCGCCAGCGCGAGCGTCGAAACGGCAACGGCGAACAGCGCCCGGTGGGTGATCATGAAAGCGGTCCCTTTGGAATATCCATGCGGGCGCAGTATGCTGGCCCACGTTTATGACGGCCCCGTGGCAGATCGCTACGGATTGCGACGCAAAGAAATCCCATGCGGCCATCTCGAAAAAATTGGCCCGGCACGCTGGGTGCCAGGCCAAGGGGACGCGGGAGCTTACCCAGCGTGTTGGGATCGACCCGTCGGGTCGAAAGGCTATTGCGCGTTGCCGACACCGTCAGCGGTGTTGAGCGTGGCGGAATCGTTGGCCACCGTCAGATCGTTGCCGACGGCGTCTACCGCGGTGGCGTTTTCGTCAGTCGCCGCCGGGTCGTTCGGCACGGTTTCGTTGATGACCACGGTGTTGGCCGCTTCGTCCTGCTTGGCGCAGGCGGAGATCGTGAGCGCGGTGGTGGCGAGCGCCGCCGCGGTGAGAACAGTTTTCAGCATCATTACCCTTTCGTGGTGGTGAACCGTCATCGTGCCGCCGCCGCGGTGCGCAGCGACTGGCCGATCAAACCGAAGAACGCGCGGCTTTCGGCGGAACGATCGGCATCCCATTCGGGGTGCCACTGGACGCCCAGCACGTCCGCACCGCACGGGCGCGCACGGACCGCCTCGATCAGCCCGTCGTCCGCGGCAATCGCCTCGATCGCGAGACCGTTACCGAGCCGGTCGATCCCCTGTTCGTGGACCGAATTGACGCGCATCCGCCGCCGCCCGGTCGACTCCGCGAGCAATCCGCCAGCGCCGAGCTCGACATCGTGGCAATGTCCGAACAGGTCCTGATAACATCCGTCCCAAGACCCGCGATGATGGCGTTCCGCGCAGGTCGCGGCGGACAGCGTTCCGCCGAACAGCACGTTGATTTCCTGTAAACCTCTGCAGATGCCGAACACCGGTTTGCCCGCCTCGATCATGCCCCCCGCGAGTGCGAGCGCCACCGCGTCGCGGTCGGGATCGCAGCGCTGGCCCGCTGGCAAAGGCGCACCGCCATAGCAATCGGGCGCAACGTTGGAGCGCGACCCCGTCAGCAGCAATCCGTCAAGCAACAGCGTAAGCGCGGCGATGTTGGCGTCGTCGCGGACGGCGGGGACAAGCACCACCGCAGCTTCCGAATATTGCGACAAGGGCGTGATGAAGCGCGTGGCGACTGCCTGCACCGGGCGTGCGCTCGTCTCATTACAGCACAAGACGCCGATCACCGGGCGGGCGGTCCGGCCCGGCGGGGTCGCGGACTTCCGGAAGCGCGCGTCGATCATTGCGTCGCTGCCCGCTGGAGCACGTCACGCAGGTCGAGCCCGGCGGCATCATTGAGGCGGATCGCTTCGGGCTGCACGACGACGCTGTCCGCGGGCACGTCCGACAACAGCCAGACGTTGCCGCCGATGGTCGACCGT
This sequence comes from Sphingomonas sp. FW306-05-A, assembly GCF_058782275.1. NCBI lineage: Bacteria > Pseudomonadati > Pseudomonadota > Alphaproteobacteria > Sphingomonadales > Sphingomonadaceae > Sphingomonas > Sphingomonas sp. FW306-05-A. The sequence continues at coordinate 651,091 of NZ_JBYSXN010000002.1, read as the reverse complement.
GCGCCGATCTCCACACGGCCGAGGATCGTCGTCCCGGCATAGATCACCACGTCGTCCCCGATGATCGGATGTCGTGCATGGCGCTCGCGCACGTCGTCACGGGTCAGCCCGACCGGGCTTCGCGCGCCGAGCGTGACGTGCTGGTACAGCCGCACCCGCGCGCCGACGATCGCGGTTTCGCCGATCACCACGCCGGTGCCGTGGTCGATGAAGAAGCTCTCGCCAATCGTCGCGCCGGGGTGGATGTCGATCCCGGTATGCTCGTTGGCGATCTCGGAGATGACGCGCGCGACGATCGGTGCGCCGAGATTGTGGAGCTCGTGCGCGATCCGGTGGTGCAGGCTAGCAATCGCGCCGGGATAGCAGACGAGGATTTCGTCGACGCTGCGCGCGGCAGGGTCGCCGAGGAACGCGGCGTCCACGTCGCTGTCGACCAGGCGGCGGATGTCGCCCAGCGTCGCGGTGAACAGCCGGGTGATCGTCGCAGCATGATCTGGGTCGAACGGTCCTGCCTCATGTTGCCAATAGCCGAGTTCGGCGCCGATCTCGCGTTCGAGTTCGGTCAGCGCGGCGAGCAGACGCGCGACGACGAACTGGTCCTCCTCCAGCGCAGACCCGCGGAAATGCCCGAGACGCCGCGGATACAGTGTCGCCGACAGCAACGCGACGACCTGTTCCAGCGCGCTGCGCGACGGAAAGCTCGCGACGTCGCGGGCCTCGTCCTGGCGACTGCGCCACGCATCGCGCGCCGCGCGCAGATCCGCGACCGCCGCATAAACGGGAGACGGTGGGGTGGTGGGGTGCGGGTGCTTGGCGAAAGCGGCGTGGGTCGTCATCGGAACCTCCAGCCCCGATCATATCCCACTACGGTGGTATGATATGAAAGAATTGCTTCGGTTGGCGCAAGCATGCCTTTGCGGACGTTACGGCCGGCTTGGTCCACAAGGATCGCGTCCTGCGCGCCCGCGCGACGGGACGTCTTACGCAATCGGAGTTCGTCCATGTCCTTATCCGCGCCGGCTTCGCGCCCCGCCTTGCGCCTGCCGTTTGGCGCGCAAGTCTTGCTTGGCATGGCGATCGGCCTTGCGCTGGGCTTTGCCGGACGCGCGTTCGACGGACCCTCGGCGGCGATCCTCGGGGAAGCGTTGCACACCACCGGGCAGATCTTCGTGCAGTTGCTCAAGGCGCTCGTCCCGCCATTGGTGTTCACCGCGATCGTCGCGTCGATCGCGGCGCTGCGTGATCTCGAGAATGCCGCGAAGCTGGTGGTGCAGACGCTGTTGTGGTTCGCGCTGACCGCGCTGATCGCGGTGACGATCGGGATCGTGCTCGGTCTGGTGATCGAACCGGGGCTCCACGCCGGGATCGACCGCACCGCCGCCAAGCTGCCGTCGAGCAGCGGATCGTGGCTCGATTTCCTGAAGGGCCTGGTGCCCGCCAATGTCTTCGGGATCGGCGCGTCGACCACGATTGAGGACGGCGTGGCGAAGACCTCGGTGTCGTTCAACGTGCTCCAGATCATCGTCGCGGCGATCGCGATCGGCGCGGCGGCGGTGCGCAGCGGTGAGGGCGGGGCGGGGTTCCTCGCGTTCAACGCCTCCGCGCTCGTCGTCTTCCGTCGGCTGCTGCGCTGGGTGATCGCGCTGACGCCGATCGGTACCGCCGCGCTGATTGGCGATGCGGTGATCCGTTACGGCTGGAGTTCGCTGTCCGCACTCGGATCGTTCGCTGGCGCGGTGTACCTTGGGCTCGCGCTGGTGCTGTTCGTGGTTTATCCGCTGCTGCTGCTCGCGAACGGGCTCAGCCCGCTGCGCTTCTTCGGCCATGCTTGGCCCGCGATCCAGTTGGGGTTCGTTTCGCGATCGTCGGTCGGCACGCTGCCGATGACCGAGCAAGTGACCGAACACGGGCTCGGCGTGCCGCGCGCTTATGCCGCCTTCGCGGTGCCGCTCGGCGCGACCACCAAGATGGACGGCTGTGCGGCGATCTATCCCGCACTGTCGGCGATCTTCGTCGCGCAATTCTTCGGGTTGCAGCTGCACGCCTCGGACTACGGACTGATCGCGTTCGTCTCGGTGATCGGATCGGCGGCAACTGCGGGGCTGACCGGCGCGACCGTGATGCTGACGCTGACGCTGTCGACGCTGGGGCTGCCGCTGGAGGGGGCAGGGCTGTTGCTCGCGATCGACCCGATCCTCGACATGGGGCGCACCGCGGTCAATGTCGCGGGGCAGGCGCTGGTACCGACGATCGTCGCGAAGCGGGCAGGGATCCTCGATCTCACGGCATTCGGGCAGGATCGCGCCACGGTCCCGGCAGCCACGATCGCCTGACAAGCCCCGGAGCGTACACCCCTGCGCCTCTACTGCGGCGCAGGGGTGGCAGGTCTCAGGCGAGCGTCGTTTGGAGGGTCGGCGCTTGCCGCTTGCGGCGGCGGATGGCGGCACCCATCAGGCCGAACCCGCCGAGAAACATCGCCCATGTCCCCGGCTCGGGAACTGCGCCTGGCATCGGGGGCGGCAAAGCGCCGCCGTCTACCGAGACGGCGGACTTGACCAGCGTCAGGACCCAGCCGTCGTCCTCTGCGTCGATATCGACCTCGACGCGCAGCCCGTTCGCAATGTCGTCGAAGAACGTCGCGCCAAGTGTGAAGCTCGCGAACGAATAGGTATCGTCCAGGCCGGTCAGGTTTCCGATCCGCGTGCGAACACCATTGTCATAGGCATAGATGGTATCGATCTCGAACGGCGAGTCGACGTCGAACGCGCTGATGTTCAACGTCGCGGTGCTGAACGGCGTGGTGATCGGATTGTGCCGCCAGCCCCAGTCCTGATCCGCCTCGCGATAATAGGGTGCCGCGAACGGATCGACCCCGGCGGGCAGGAAAAAGCCCGTCGGTGCCTGAATCGTATCGGTAAAGGCGACGGCATTGGCCGTCGTCGCGCCAAGGGTCGTGGCGAGGGCCGCAACAGCCAGCCCGGATAAACAGCGGTAAAGCGTCTTCATGACAGAACATCCCCTGCTTGGCATGCCAAGATGTCGATGACGGACCGAGGTCTTGCGCATGCGAATGAACGGAGACGACGATCCGTCTCCGACCAACGCGAACGGGCAGCACAGGATGACAGTCTTCCCAGACGACACGCCAACGATGGCGATGGTTAACGAGCAAAAGCCATGCCAGACGCAGGTTGCGTCAGCCTTGGGACCGGTAGCAGAAAGGAGTCGTAAAGCAGGTCGACAGTCGGTTTTTCAGGTACCTAATACTAAAGTTTGAGAGAAATGGTCGAATCCTGCCAAAAGCTTCCTAAGTTGCTCCGTTGGTCTGAGCGGTTATTGATTTAAAAACAAACGGTTATTCAAAGATTGCCGATAAATTCTGATAATGTTTGGCAATTTGCGAAAAAGTGCTAACTGCTTGAATCGTTTGCTTTGATGTCAGCCGCCGATGGATAGAAACATTTCGTGACAATATGTCTGCCGATCCGACAGGTCCGGTAGTGTTGGCCCAAGACCCGGATGACGGCGAGGGGCGAACAAGTGGCGGAGCGGGAGGGATTCGAACCCTCGATACGCTTTTGACGTATACTCACTTTCCAGGCGAGCGCCTTCGACCACTCGGCCACCGCTCCGCATGTCCTGGACAGAAACGTGGCCCTAGAGCGTCGTCGGGCACTGTGCAAGCGTGCCGATACGGTGCGTGCAAATCAGGTGGGGATTGCATCATGGCAGACGCGCATGTCACGATGTCGAAATGACCATGATCCCGCTGCTCGTCTCGCTCCTAGCCGCTGCGCAGGCCGCGCCCGCCACTGCGCCGCCGAAGCAAACGGCGACACAGATCGCCGCGGCGGCACCCGCCGAGGCGTGGGGAGCGATCAAGCCCGAGGATCTGCTGCTGATCGATTTCGCCGACGGGCAGCGCAGCGTCATCTGGCTCGCACCCGAGTTTGCGCCCGTCCACGTCGCCAACATCCGCACCATCGTGCGCAGCGGCTGGTGGGGCGATGCTACGGTGTACCGCGTACAGGACAATTACGTCACGCAATGGGGCGATGCGACCGAAAAGAAGCCGCCCGCCGCCGGGATCACGATGCGGCCCCCGGCGGAATATGAGTGGGCGTGGGGCGCGCACGGTTCCGTCGTCGCCAATCCGTATAGCGACGCCTATGCGTCTCGCACAGGTTTCAGCACGAGCGGCTGGCCGCTGGCGGGGGACGGCAAGCGGCAGTGGCTGCCGCATTGCTACGGCATGGTCGGCGTCGCGCGCGATCTGGCGCCGGATACGGGGGCGGGCGGGGACCTGTACACCGTGATCGGCCATGCGCCGCGCCACCTCGACCGCAACATCGCTGTGGTGGGGCGCGTGATCGACGGAATGGGGGCGCTGTCGGCGTTGCCGCGCGGGACCGGCGGGGGGCTTGGGCTGTATGAGGACCCGAAGATGCGCGTGCCGATCAAGCGGATCGTTATCGCGGCGGATCTGCCGGCCGCCGAGCAGCTCGCCTATCAGTATCTGCGCCCAGGCACGCCCGCCTTTGCCGCCACGCTGGAAGCGCGCGCCAATCGCGGGCTGCCGTTCTTTACCGTCCCAGCGGGGACGGCGGACCTGTGCAACCTGATGGGCCCGGTACGGAAAGTCGTGCCAACCGGTTAAGGTGGCGGCGCTTCGTTACCGCCCGACCCAGTCCGCCACCTCGACCGCGACTTGATTGGCAGCGGTGTTGAGCGCTGCGCCAACTGGACCCGCCTCGACCTTGCTCACAGGCACGCGGACTTCGAAGCGGCGCTTCTCGACGACCTTGCCGGTGCTGCGGATCAACGAGCCGTCGAAGGCGACGACCGCCATGTTGGTGCCCGCATCCACGCCGAACGAGCGAAGTTCGCCCGAGAGAACCGCGCCCGGATCCGAGAAGGATTGCGCGCTGCTCAGCACGATCTTCCCGGTGCGCGGCGGGATCGTATCTGACAGCAGTCGCGCGAACATCCGCGACGGCGGCTCTACCCATTGCGCATTGGCGACATAGGCGATCGTCGTTGTGCTCGACTGCACCGGCACGCGCACGCCCGCCAGCGATTGGGCAACGGCGGGGACCTGGATCGTGATCGTCGGCGACGTGCTCGACGACTGCGTCTGGTTGACCGGCAGCGTGTTGGCGGAGGTCAGCGTCATCAGGAACGGCGGTGGCTTTGCAGCAAAGCTGATGCAGCCGGACAGCGACGCCAGCGCCGTCAGCGCGAGCAGCGATTTGGAGGTCGAACGGATCATGGTCACTGTCCCTTTCCGGGCTTGTAATCAGGCAGCTTCGATTGGCCGACCAGCGCTCCCGCACCACCGCGATCGACCTTTTCGGCGACCGAGGTCAACGCCATCGACATCTGGCGCAGGTCGTGGACGAGCTGACCGACTTCGGGGATCGTCTGCTTGGAGAAGGCCTGGAGCCCCGGGCGCGCATCACCGATCGCCGCATCGAGCGTCTCGGCACTGTGCTGTGCGGAAGCGATCGTCTTGTTGAGGTTCGCCATCACCGGCTTGACGTCGTCCTTCAGCACGCCGTTGGTCGTATCCGCGAGCTGTCCGATCTGCTGTGCGGCGACACCGGCCTTCTGGATCGCGACGCGCGTTTCCGCGAGCGTCGCCGCGATTTCAGGCCCGCGATCTGCCAGCGCCGCGCTCAGGCGGTTGGTGTTGGCAAGGATGCCCGCGATCGATTGCTGGTTCTTGTCCGACAGCATGTCCGACAGGCGCTCGGTCAGCGTCGAGATCCGCTCGAGCAGCTGTGGCGCGGAACTCAACAGCGCGCCGAGTCCGCCAGGCTTGGTCGGGATCGTCGGTACGCCGTTGGGGCAATCCGCGAGCGGATTCTCGGCCGGGCAGGTGATTGGCGGGGCACCCTTGACCGCGCCGTCGAGCTGGACCGTGCTGGTGCCGGTGAAGCTGCCCTGCAACGACGCGGTCGTGCCGATCAGGATCGGCGTGTCGGGATTGACGCTGATGCGGACGCGGACGAGCGAGGGATCGGGCTTCCACAGCGCGATCTCCTTCACCTGACCCGACACCACGCCTGAGAAGGCGACGCCAGATCCCTTCGCCAAACCGTCGACCGACTGTTTGAAGAAGATGTCATATTCCTTGTCGGTGGCGGTGCCCCAGCGGAGGATCCACACCAGGAACAGCAGCATCACCGTCAGCAGGATGAGCACGACCGATCCGACCAGCACATGGTTCGAGCGGGTTTCCATCAGCTATTGCCCTTCCGCTGCAGCGTCAGCATGTTCGTTGCGCTCGAGTGTCGCCGTCGCGGCGCGGCCGCGCGGTCCCTTGAAATATTCCTGGATCCACGGATGGTCCAGCGCGAGCAGTTCGTCGATCGTCCCGACCGCGATCACCTTCTTGTCCGCCAGCACCGCGATCCGGTCGCAGATAGCGTAGAGCGTGTCGAGATCGTGCGTGATGAGGAAGACAGTCAGGCCAAGCGTTTTCTGGAGCGAGCGCGTAAGCTCGTCGAACGCCGCAGCCCCGATCGGGTCGAGCCCTGCGGTCGGTTCGTCGAGGAACAGCAGCTCGGGGTCCATCGCCAGCGCACGCGACAGGCCAGCACGCTTGCGCATTCCGCCCGACAGTTCGGACGGAAACTTGGGGCCGGCGTCGGCTGGAAGGCCGCTCATCACCACCTTGTAGGCGGCAATTTCGTCGAGCAGGACAGGATCGAGCCCCGGATAGAATTCGCGCAGCGGGACCTGCACGTTTTCGGCAACCGTCAGCGTGGAGAACAGCGCGCCGCCCTGAAACAGCACCCCCCAGCGCTTGGTCAGGTCGGACAGTTCGGTCGTCTCACGATTGAGCGTGGATTCGCCAAAGACCTCGATCGACCCCGACTTTGGTGCCTGGAGTCCGATGATCGAGCGCATCAGCACCGATTTGCCGGTGCCCGACCCGCCAACGACCCCGATGATCTCGCCGCGGCGGACCGACAGATTGACCCCGTCGTGGACCAGCTGTTCGCCGAACCCGTTGACCAGATCGCGGACGACGATGACGTCGTCGTTCTCTTTGCCCTTGGCGTTACCGGTTTCCATTACGACCACCCGATCGAGGTGAAGAACACGGCGAAGAAGGCATCGAGCACGATGACGAGGAAAATCGCCTGAACCACTGCCGCGGTCGTGCGCGTGCCGACCTGTTCGGCATCGCCCTCGACCAGCATTCCCTGGAAGCAGCCTGCCATCGCAATGATCAACCCGAAGAACGGTGCCTTGATCAGCCCGACGTAGAGATCGGTGACGGGCACGACTTCGCGGATGCGCTGGACGAACGTCACGGGGGGAATGTCGAGCGAAACCCAGCACAACAATCCGCCGCCAACGATCGCGATGATCGAGGCGTACATGCCGAGCAACGGCATCATCACCACCGATGCGATGACGCGAGGGAGCACTAGTGCTTCCATCGGCGATACGCCGATCGTGCGCATCGCATCGATTTCCTCGGTCAGCTTCATGGTGCCCAATTGCGCGGCGAAGGCCGAGCCGGAGCGGCCAGCGACCATGATCGCGGTCATCAGTACGCCCAATTCGCGCAGCGTGATTCGCCCGACCAGGTTGATCGTGAACACTTCGAACCCGAATTGCTGCAACTGGACCGAGCCCTGTTGCGCGATGACGATTCCGATCAGGAAGCTCATCAGGCCAATGATTCCGAGCGCGGTCACGCCTACGACCTCGAACCGCTGAACCACCGCGTTGAAGCGGAACCGCTTCGGGTGAGTCGCGACATTCCAGAAGGCGATCAGCGTCGCACCGAAGAATCCGAGCAGGCCATAGAGCGTGTGCCCCGCCTGGACGACCGAATCGCCCAGTTCCCCGACGACTCGCTGGAAGCTGCCGACGGGGGCAGGGCGCATTGCAACCGGTTGGTCGGCGTTGGCGACCTGTTCGAGAAGATGTTCGCCGTCCGCGTCGAGCCCGATGATGTCGGCCTTGTGCTGCGCGGCGAAGCGGTGGACGATCCAGGCACCGACCGTATCGATCCGTTCCACCCCACTCAGGTCGATATGCGCGACCTTTTCGGTGGAGTCACGGAGGCGTTCGGGCAGGTCGCCAATCCGGGCAAGCACGAGGCTGCCGGTGAAGCGTACCGTGTCGCTGTCCTGGGAGAAGGCGGCCGTATCGGTCATGCGCGCCTTCCTTGCTGCAATCGGGGTGGATCGGCAAGCGTTGGTGTGGTTTGAACGCTGCCATGCACCATCTTGCCGTCTACGATATGGACAAAACGCTCACCTATGCACCGACCTGGACGCCGTTCCTGGTCGCCACCGCACGCGCGAATGCGCCGTGGCGGCTCGGCTTGTTCCCGATCGTGGCGGTTGCCGGGCTGGGCTATACACTTCGCCTGATGGGGCGGGCGCGGCTGAAGGAAATCGCGCAACGCCTGCTGCTTGGCGGCAACATGACCGAGGCCGCGGCGAAGCGCGCCGCGAGTCGCTTTGCTGCTACCGTCGCCGAATCGGGTATCTATGCCGGAGCGCGAGACCAGATTGCGGCGGACCGCGCAGCGGGCTACCGCATCGTCATGGCGACCGCGTCGTACGGCTTTTATGCCGAGGCGATTGGTGAGCAACTCGGGTTCGATGCGGTGATTGCGACCAACGTGGTCCGACAGAACGGCCGGGTTCGCGCCAGGATCGACGGGGAGAATTGCTACGGGCCCGCCAAGCTCCGCATGATCGAGGCGTGGATGGCGGAGCAGGGGATTGCCCGCGAGGACGCGGTGATCCGCTTCTATTCCGATCATGCCTCGGACGCGCCTGCGCTGGAGTGGGCGGACGTGGGGATTGCGGTGAACCCGCATCCGCCGCTTCGCGCGATGGCGGCATTGCGCGGCTGGGCGGTCGAGGACTGGACACGGTAGCGCCCCCGGAGACGAGCGGGCGTCACAGCGTGACGTCGATCGCGTGGATCGCGAGGCCGACGAGTCCGCCGACCAGCGTTCCATTGACGCGGATATATTGCAGATCCTTGCCCACCGCATTTTCCAGCCGCCGCGTGATAGTCTGCGCATCCCACCCCTGCACCGTTTCGGACACCAGCCGGACGATGCCGTCGCCATAGTCCGCCGCCAGGCCGACGACGGCGCGCCGCACGAACCGATTGATCGTCAGGCGCAGTCGCGGATCGGTCTGGAGCGTGCCGCCCAACTGGCGCAGCGCATCGCCGACTGGCCCCGCCAAAACCCGGTCGGGATCACGTGCAAGCTTGAGCATTCCGGTGCGCGCCTGTTCCCAAAGACCGTCGAGCCAGCGTTGCATCGCGGGATTGTCGATGATCTCGCTTTTCACCGCCGCAACGCGCTCGCGCATCCGGGGATCGTGCATCAGATCATCCGCGAGCTTGGCGAGACCTTCTTCGGCCTTTTCGCGTAGCGGGTGATCGGGGTCCGCTGCGATGCCCGTTAGCAGGCCGTTCAACCCGGCGATGATCTTGTTCGCAAGCGTCTCGTCGAGACCGGTCCAGCGCATCATCGATCCAGAGCGTTCGCTCACCATTGCGCGCACCAGATGCTCGTTTGCTTCCAGCACGCGCGCCGCCCAGCGGACGATTCCGTCGAGCAGCGGAAGGTGGCGGTCTTCCGCGATCGCCGCGGTCAGTGCCTGACCGAGCAGCGGTGCGGCATCGAGCGCGCGCAGGCGCTGGCCGATTCCGGCCTTGACCATCCCGCCGAGCCGCTGCTGATCGAACGCTTCGAGCATGTGCGCCGCGAGCCGCGATGCGCCGCGTCGTAAGCGACCGTCGCCGCCGGGCGGATTGGCGAGCCAGCGTCCTGCCGCGCCCGCGATGTCGAGCCCGTTCATCCGCCGCGCGACGACGCGCGGAATCAGGAAGTTGTCGCGCAGGAACGCAGCGAGTGTGGTGCCGATGCGATCCTTGTTCCGCGGTATGATCGCGGTGTGCGGGATGGGGAGCCCGAAGGGGTGGCGGAACAGGGCGGTGACCGCGAACCAGTCCGCCAGCCCGCCGACCATCGCTGCCTCCGCAAAGGCGCGGACGAACCCCATGGAGGCGCCGAACGACGTGCGTGGATCGTAAAGCGTGCGCGCCACGAAGAAGGTGATGGCCATCGCCACGAGCAGACCGCCCGCGATCCAGCGCATGCGCACCAGCCCCGCCGGTGGTGCTTCGAACGCACGGGTTGGGGGGGAACGTCGCATTGCGGGACCAATCCCCGAAGTCGCGGAATGTTCAAGCGTCGCTGTGTGCAACGAACGCTTTTTCCGCGAGGTTCGGAGGATCGTCAGATCATTCCGCGGGTTGCGGCTTGTCGTCGCCGGGCTTGTACGGGATCCGCCCCGGGTCGCCCGGACCTAGCTGCGGCGGGGTCGGGGGACGGTGTTCGATCAGCGGGCCGCCATCGTCGCCGGGACGATAGGTAAGCAGGCGACGCCGCAAGACGGGTCCCACCCGGCTTTCGATCCCGACCGCAAGGCTGAAGCTGGCGGGCACGATCAGCAGCGTCAGCACGGTCGAGAGGATCAACCCGCCGATCACGGTGATCCCCATCGGCACGCGCGACGATCCGTCGCCGGTCAGCGCGAGCGCGGTCGGCATCATCCCCATGACCATCGCGACGGTCGTCATCACGATTGGCTGTGCACGCTTGTGTCCGGCGTCGATGATCGCGGTGACGACGTCGACGCCCTTGTTCATCTCCTCCAGTGCGAAGTCGACCAGCAGGATCGAGTTCTTGGCGACGATCCCGAGCAGCATAATCAACCCGATATAGACCGGCATTGAGATCGGCGTGCCTGTGACCGCCAGCCCGATCAACCCGCCAAGCGGTGCGACCAGCAGCGACATTATGTTGATAAACGGCGGCAACAGGCGGCGATACAGCAGGACCAGCACCGCGAAGAGCAGGAAAATACCCGCAACCAGCGCGATGATGAAGTTCTGGATCAGCTCTTCCTGCCATTTCGACTCGCCGAGGACGAGTTCCTTGACCCCGATCGGCATCGTCTTGAACAGCGGGAGTTCGTGGATCTCCTTCTGCGCGGTGCCGCTGACGACGCCGGGCGCGAGATCCGCACCGATCGTCAGCTGGCGCTGCTGCGCGACGCGTTCGATCTTGGTCGGGCCTGCACCGAAGCCGATGTCGGCGACGACGCTCAAGGGGACCGATCCTCCGCTCGCGGTCTGCACCGGCAGGTTCTGGATCGTCGACAGCCGCTGACGCGAATCCTGGTCGAGCGCGACGCGGATCGGGATCTGGCGATCGGACAGCGAGAATTTGGCGCTGTTCTGGTCGATGTCACCAAGCGTCGCGATGCGGATCGCGCTCGACATGGCGGCGGTCGTCACCCCCATGCTCGCGGCAAGGTCCATGTGCGGCGTGATGACGATCTCGGGACGCTTGAGGTCCCCGCTGATCCGCGGCGCGACGATATCGGGCAGTCTGCTCATCTGTTCGACCAGCTTGGCACCCGTTTCGGCAAGGATCTTGGGATCGTCGCTGCCGAGCGTAACGGTCAGCGCACGGCCACCGCTACCCCAGCCGCTCGACGAGCGGAACGAAACGCGCGCGTCGGGGATCGTCTGGAGTGTCGGGGCGAGCGCACGTTCGAAGTCGTAGCTCTTCATCGTGCGCTCCTTCTTCGGCTTGAAGATCGCGGTGACGCGACCGTTGCCGACGAAGGCACGCGAATAGACCGATTCGACGCTTGGCTGTTTCTGGAGGATGTCCGCGACCTGCGCGACGACGGCCTTTGTTTCCGCAAGCGTCGTACCCGGCACCATTTCGACGTTCGCAGTGCTCGAATCGCTGTCACGCAGCGGCTGGAACGTCGCTGGGATCGACATGAACAGATAGATCGTCGCCCCGAATGCAACCGCACCCGCAAGGATCGCGGACCAGCGATGGAGCAGCGTCCAGCGCAGGATCGCCATGTAGCGATCCATGATCCAGCCCTCGCCATGCGAAGCCTCGCCTTGCGCCTTGAGGAAATAGGCGGCGAGCATCGGCGTGATGAGACGCGCGACCGCAAGGCTCATCAGCACCGAAGCGACGACGGTCAGGCCGAAGTTCTTGAAGAACTGGCCCGAAATGCCCGGCATCAGGCCAACCGGCAGGAACACCGCGACGATCGCCATGGTCGTCGCGAGCACCGCGAGACCGATCTCGTCGGCGGCGTCGATCGAGGCCTGATAGGCGGATTTGCCCATGCGCATGTGCCGGACGATGTTCTCGATCTCGACGATCGCGTCATCGACCAGCACGCCCGCAACGAGGCTGAGCGCCATCAGGGTCATGTTGTTGAGCGTGAAGCCGAGCAGATCCATGACCCAGAAGGTCGGGATCGCCGACAGCGGGATCGCGAGCGCGGAGATGATCGTCGAGCGCCAGTCGCGCAGGAATACGAACACGATGACGACCGCGAGCAAAGCGCCCTCGACCATCGCTTCCATTGCCGAATCATATTGCTGCTTGGTGTATTTGACCGAGTCCGAGATGCGCTTGAAATGCACCTTGGGGTTGCGCGCCTCGAGCGCGGCGAGCTTCTTCTCGGCTTCCTCGAACACCGTGACGTCCGACGCGCCCTTGGCGCGCTGGAAATCGAACGACAGCACTTGCTGGCCGTTGAGCGCGGACGATGAGCGTTGCTCGGCGTAGAGATCCTGCACACGGCCAAGATCTGCGAGCTTGAGCGTCTGCCCAAGCCCGGTGGCGATCTGCGTCTGGCCGAGCTGGTACGCGCTTTGCGCGTTGCCGAGCACGCGGACCGACTGTTCGGACCCGGCGAGCTGTGCGCGGCCGCCCGCGGCGTTGAGGTTGACCTGGCGCAACTGCTGGTTGACTTGCGATGCGGTCAGACCGTGTGCGGAAAGCTTGGCGGGATCGAGGATGACGCGGATCTCGCGATCGACGCCGCCGTTGCGGTTGACGCCGGCAAGGCCCGGTACCGACAGCAATTCCTTGGCGACATTGTTGTCGATGTACCAGCTGAGCTGCTCGACCGTCATGTCGGTGCTGATCGCGGCATAGCTCGCGAGATCGTTGCCGGTGGTGTTGGCGCGCATGATCTGCGGCTCGAGGATACCGTCGGGCAAGTTGCTGCGGATCTGCGCGACTGCGGAGCGGACGTCCTCGACCGCGCGGTCGATCGGCGTGCCGATCGCGAGCTGGACGACGGTTTGCGAATCGCCTTCGGTCACGGTGGAATCGATCTCGTCGATTCCCTGGAGGCTGCGCAGTGCCGCCTCGACTCGCTGCGTGACTTGCGTCTCGAGCTCGGTCGGCGCGGCGCCGGGCTGGCTGATCTCGACGATGACGACCGGAAAATCGATGTCGGGCTGGTTGTTGACGTCGAGCCGCGTGAAGCTGACGATGCCGGCCATCGTCAGCATGAAGAACAGGACCAGCGACGGGACCGGATTGCGGATCGACCAGGCCGAGATGTTCCGGAAGCTCATCGTGCTACCCCTGCTTTGCCGTGGCCGCCGCGACGCGCGTCGGTCTGACCTTCTGGTCCGGCGTCAGGAAGGCTCCTGCCGACAGGACGACTTGCTCGGTGCCGTTGAGCCCCTCGACGATCGAGACGCCGCTGTCCGACACTTCGCCAACCTTGATCGCGCGCCGGACGATCTTGTCGCCGGCACCCATCACATACACGAAATTGCCCTTTTCGTCGCTCTGGATCGCCGAGTTGGGCAGCTGCGGCACGTCGGTCATGCCCGAGACGACCGAAGCCGAGGCAAACCCGCCGGGGCGGAGCGCGGGATTATACGACAGGGCGATGCGCGCGATGCCTTGCCGGCTTGTCGGATCGATCACGGGGGAGACCTGCCACACTTCTCCGGTGAAGCTGTCGCTGCCGCCGACCGGCGTGACCTGAGCGCGTGCGCCGATCCGCAGGCCGCGCAAATCGGCTTCGCTGATCTGCGCCCGCATTTCCATCTGGCCGCCGTCGGCCAGTCGGAACAACGTCCCCGTGCCCGGGCCGACAATCTGCCCCGGCTCGACTGCGCGGGTCAGCACAAGACCCGCCGAAGGAGCGCGAATGTCGAGCCGGTTGGTGCGCGCATTGGCCTCGCCGAGCGTCGCCTGCGCGACCTTGACGCGCGCCAAAGCGGCATCGCGGGTCGCTGCCTTGCGTTCCAGATCGGCCTTGGAGAGGAACCCGCGCGTCACCAGCGTCTGGGCACGATCGAGTTCGGATTGCGCGATCGCGGCATCCGATCGTGCGACCGCGATCTGCGCGTTGAGCGACGCAGCCGTCTGCGTCTGGACCGAGCGGTCGACCAGCGCGAGGACCTGCCCCTTGGCGACCCACTGGCCGGGCTCGACCAGGACGCGCGTCACCATGCCACCGTCACCCGCGACGCCGATCGGCATTTCGCGGCGCGCGGCCAGCGATCCGGTCGCCGAGACGACGCGCGCGACGCTCGACCGCCCCGGCACCACGACCGACACGAGCGGTAATTGCTCGACCGCCTTCGTGACCGGCTTTGCGCGCCCCATCGTGAAATACGCGATCGCCGCCACGATCGCGATGACGGTAATGATCCCGATGATCAGCCCGGTCCGTCCCCGGCGCGGCGCGTCCGGACTCGGGAGCCCAAGTACCTCCTCATTGCCGATCGCACGCGTCTCGTAATTCATCTGAGTCAATCCAGATCCTTAGGGTCTTGCGACCCTACCCCCCGCCCGTACCGCCCGAGAGCAGCCTTCGTGCTTGCAACACTGTGTTATAGGAATAAACCACCAACCTCAAGAGGGGTAATTTTCGTGCGTTACATGCCGCTTTTCCAACCGCGCTGCAAGGCGAGCGTACAGCCTGACCGCAGGAATTGAACGTGTGTTGCGCTGCGGCATCTGACAGCGTTGCCACGTTGGATGTGCCGGGCGGCATTGTTCAACGTTTGCGTGCTGCTGCCCCCGGGCGGTACTGGCGTGCGGTATGCGCGGTAATGTCGGCGGGGTAGAACCATACCGGACGCAGCGCGCCGCCGGCATAACGTTCTGCCTGGTCGCGGAAATGCGGGGACGCAGGATCACCGCTTTCGCCACCCGCAGTCACCGCCCAGGCGCGGACCTTGGGTCCGAACTCGACCACTGCGACGAAGCTGTTGCCGCTCGATCCGTACAGTTTCTTGGTATTGGAGTAGGGCCGCGCGCCGAACGACGCGAGGCTGCCCCATTGCGCCGAGGTGAAGGGTACGGGGATGCTCGGCTTCGCATCGTCGAAATGCGGCTGGATCGAGTCGTCGAGCCGCTGGAAGCGGTTGATCTGGCCCCAGCCGACCTGCCACGTCCCGAAGTCGCGGGTCAGTTGGTCGGCGGCTTCGCCCAGCGCGTCGAGCTTGCGCGCGTCGGGAACGCGGGTGGCGATGTAATCGGGGACATTGATCTGCTCGGCTTGAATGAAGGTGCCTGCCTCACGCCACATCTTGCCGCCCCACAGCACGCCGAGCGTGGTCGCGACCGAGTCCGCACCCCAGCGATAGTTCCAGCCGCGCAGCACGCCGATCGGCCCCGCTAGTTTCACGCGGCGCGCGTCCTTGTCGGGCAGCGCGTCATACGCCTTGAGCAGCGGGGGGATCAGCCGCGCGAAGGCGGGCAGGTAGCTGTCATAGACGGCGGCCATCAGCCGTTCCGGCGTGAAGTCGTGCTTGCCCGTGAGCAGCAGATCGGCATGGACCCCGCGCGGGTTCTCGCCGAACGTGTCCATATAACGGGGATAGTCCTTGGCCTTGGGACTGTCGGGGCCAGCAGCGCTCCACGGCCAGTCGTTGGTGTTGCGCACCCAGCCGACGCCGGGGTCGATCGCATTCGGCAGCGAGGCGACGGTGTGCAGGCCCTTCCAGTCGGTTGCGGGGTTCGCGCCGTCGACCGGCTTGGCATAATCGAACCCGTCGTTGCGAACGGGCACGAATTGCGGGTGAAGATAGGCGATCTGCCCCTTGGCATCCGCGAACAGCGTGTCGTTCGATGAATTGGCCTGACGCTCGGCGACCTTCATGTAGCTCGCAAGGTCCTGCGCCTTGGTCCTGAGCCAGCTTTGCTCCAGTGCGGGGACGGGCTTCCACATCAGCCCTTGTGCAATCCACTTGCCGCCCTGTGCCGCGACGATCGGGCCGTGGTGGGTGGCATAAGTCGTGAAGCTGCGGCGCGCGAAGCTGCCGTCCGCCTTGCGAAAGGCGAGGGTAATGGCTCGCGTCGTGACCGGTCGCTGTTCGCTGCCATAGCGGTAGGTGATCGCGTTGCCGGCGCGGGTGATGTCCTCCGCAAAGGAATCGACATTGTCGACGCCCGAGGAGGTATGCATCCACCCGGCTTTCTCGTTGAAGCCCTGGTAGATGAAGAACTGCCCCCAGGTCGACGCGCCGTAGGCATTGAGCCCCTCGCGACTGGTCATTTGCAATTCGGCGCGGAAGTAGAAGCTGGTGTGCGGGTTGATCAACAGCAGCGCGTGCCCGTCGACCGTGTTGCGAGGCGCTATCGCGATGCCGTTCGATCCGCGGGGTTCGCGGGGGACGGGGCCGGCGTCTTCCTCGGCCACCGCGATGCGCTGGCCTCCGTAAAGAGCGGCGAGGTCGGTCAGCGAAATGCGTTCGATATCGCCGCCGATGCTGCCCTCAGTGAACGACAGCGCCATCCAAGGTTCGAACCGCGTCAGCACCTTGGGGCGAGTCCCGGGGTGCGTCGCGAGGTAGTAGTTGAGCCCGTCCGCCCACGCGCGCATCAGCGCCTGCAGATAGGCGGGACTCTCGGCATAGCGCGCTTGCAGATCGACCGGGTCGGCGAACAGGCGCTGGCGGAGGTCCGCCCACAAGGCGGTCTCGCCCTCGGCTTCGGCGGTACGGCCGAGTGCGGTCAGGTAATTGGCCTCGATGCGAGCGAAATCGTCTTCCGCCTGCGCGTAGATCGCGCCGAACACCGCATCCGCGTCGGTCGTGCCGCGGACATGCGCGATCCCCCAGGTATCGCGCGTGATCGTGACGCGGGCGGCTTCCGCCTTCCAGCGGGCCCGGTCCGCTGGCGCGGGCGCTGGCGCAGCCGCGGTCGACAGCAGCGTTGCCGCCAGAAGGAGAGCAGCGCGCTTGCGCATGGCGGGGGCGGGGGTATCCATGGGGGCGACGCTATCGGGCATCGTGCCTCGCGACAACTCTTGGGGTGGATGATGCGGCGGATCGCGAAGACGTGGCTGATCGGGGTGGCCTTGCTGGCGATGGGGGCAGCACCTGCACCGACGCGCACGATCCTGTTGCGGCCCGCGGCGGTGTTCGACGGGGTCGATCCGGTCGCGCATGCCGGATGGCAGGTGCTGGTGACGGGCGAACGGATCGTCGCGGTCGGGCCTGCGCTCGCGGTGCCGGCGGGCGCGGAGACGATCGACTTGCCGGGCGAAACGCTGATGCCCGGGATGATCGAGGGGCATGGGCACTTGTTCCTCCACCCCTATAACGAGACATCGTGGGACGATCAGGTGCTCCACGAACCGCTCGCGCTGCGCACCGCGCGTGCCACGGTGAGCGCGCGAGCAACGTTGCTCGCGGGCTTCACGACCGAACGCGATCTCGGAACCGAGGGGGCGGGCTATGCTGATGTCGGGCTGAAGCAGGCGATCGCGCAGGGGATCGTGCCGGGGCCGCGGATGCTCGTCGCGACGCGCGCGATCGTGGCCAAGGGGGCGTACGGGCCCAAGGGCTATGAGCCAGGCGCCGACGTTCCGCAGGGCGCGGAGGAAGCGAGCGGCGTGGACGACGTGGTCCGCGTGGTCCGCAGCCAGATCGCGGCAGGGGCGGACGTGGTCAAGCTGTACGGCGACTATCGCTGGGGGCCGGGCGAGCCCAGCCGCGCGACCTTCTCGCAAGCCGAAATGACCGCTGCGGTCGCCGCCGCGCATGATGCTGGACGGACCGTCGCGGTCCATACCTCCACCCCCGAAGGCATGCGTCGCGCAATCGCCGCCGGGGCCGACACGATCGAACATGGCTATGGTGGCACAGCCGAGATCTTTCGGGCGATGGCGGCGCGGGGGATCGCCTTGTGCCCGACGCTCGCCGCCTCCGATGCGGTATCGCGCTATCGTGGCTGGAGCGGCGGCGATCCGGTGTCGCAGGCGGTTGCGGAGAACCGCGCGTCGCTGGCGCTGGCGCGCTCGGCCGGGGTGCCGATCTGCATGGGGGGCGACGTCGGCGTGTTCGCGCATGGCGAGAATGCGCGCGAAATGGTGCTGCTGGCACAAGCCGGAATGCCGATCAGCGATGTGCTCATCGCTGCGACATCGGGCAATGCCCGCGCCTTCCACCTCACCGATCGCGGCAGCATCAAGCCCGGTCTGCTTGCCGACCTGATCGCGGTACGGGGCCACCTGATGCGGGATGCAGGGGCGGTGCAGCACGTCGACTGGGTGATGAAGGGCGGGGCAGTCGTGCCGCGCTGAGGAGACGATCTCGCCCCGGCTGTCTCACGCACCGAATAATAACGGCGTTTAAACAGTGTGTTAGCAAATATGTACCGATCGGGCGGTATATTCTTCTTGCATTGCAGCATCGGCGGCAGCACTTTTGTCCCTGCATAGCGGCGGCGTGCCGGAAGAGCAGAGCCGCACTGGCCGGCCGCCGAGCGATGCGCCAAATGGGGATCAGACATTGACGAGTTCACATGCGCGCATCTTGCGCCCGGTTGTTGGTGCGGCCGCTTTCGGTCTGCTTGCGGCCTGTTCGCAAAAGGCACCGCCGCCGCCCCCGATGCCGCAGGTCAGTGTCGCCATACCCTTGCAGCGCGACGTGACCGATTGGGATGAATACGTAGGCCGCTTCGAGGCGATCCAGGACGTCGAGCTGCGCCCGCGCGTGTCGGGCACGATCGAGCGGATCTTCTTCGCCAACGGGCAGCGCGTGAAGAAGGGCGATGCCCTGTTCACGATCGACCCGCGCCCGTATCAGGCCGCACTGGCGCAAGCGCGCGCGCAGGTCGCCAAGGCGCAGGCGTCGGTGACCAATGCGCAATCCGAACTCACCCGCGCCAACGTGCTGCTCAAGGCCGAAGCAATCGCGCGCGAGGAATATGAGACCAAGCTCGCCGCGGTCCGCACCGCGCAGGCCGACCTTGGCGCCGCGCGTGCCAATGTGACGACCGCGCAGCTCAACCTCGGCTTCACCACGGTGCGTTCGCCGATCACCGGGATCGTGTCGGACCGGCGCGTCAGCACCGGCAATTATGCGACCGAGGCCACCAGCGTCCTCACCCGCGTCGTCTCGACCGACCCGATCTGGTTCTCCTTCGAAGGGGCCGAAAGCTTCTACCTCAAATATCTGCGTCAGGCGAAGACCGGCGAGCGTGGCTCGTCGCGCACGACGCACAACCCGGTCGACGTCCAGCTTGCCGACGAGAAGGGCTTCCGGTGGCACGGCAAGATGGAATTCGTCGACAATGCGATCGATCCCAATTCGGGGACGATCCGCGCGCATGCCGTCATCGCCAATCCCGACGGCTTCCTGACGCCGGGGCTGTTCGGTCGCGCACGCTTGCTCGGATCGGGCCATTACCGCGCGATGCTGGTGCCCGATGAAGCGGTCATCACCGACCAGACGCGCAAGCTCGTCTATGTCGTCGGCAAGGAAGGCAAGGTCATCGCCCGTCCGGTCGAGACCGGCCCGCAGGTCGAGGGGCTTCGCGTCGTCAAGTCGGGGCTCGCCCCGACCGAGCATGTCGTGATCGACGGCATCACGACGCTGCAACCGGGCGCGACGGTCAAGGAAAACCTCGTCAAGATGAAGCCCAAGGCCGCGGACACCGCGCCGCAGTCGACCCAGGAAAGCGCACCCCCCGCTTCCGACGCGACAGCGAACTAAGGCGCAGCCCGTGAAATTCCCCCATTTCTTCATCGATCGCCCGATCTTCGCGGCGGTCCTGTCGATCCTCATCATCGTGTTCGGGGTCGTCGCCTATCCGGGCCTGCCGGTCGCGCAATATCCCGAGATCGCGCCGCCGACCGTGGTCGTCAACGCGACCTTCCCGGGGGCGAACGCGGAAACGCTCGCCGCCACCGTCGCCGCGCCGCTCGAAGAATCGATCAACGGCGTCGAGAACATGATCTACATGTCCTCGTCCGCGACCGGTGACGGCGCGCTCGCGATCACCGTCACGTTCAAGCAGGGCACCAACGTCGACCAGGCGCAGGTGCTGGTGCAGAACCGCGTCTCCACCGCCGAGCCGCGCCTGCCCGAGGAAGTCCGCCAGATCGGCGTGACGGTCCGCAAGAACTCTCCCGACATCCTGATGGTGGTCGCACTGACGTCGCCCGACGGGTCGCTGAGTTCCTCCTACGTCTCCAATTACGCCACCACGCAGCTGATCGATCGCCTGTCGCGAATTCCCGGCGTGGGTGGCGTGCGCGTGTTCGGTGGGCGTGATTACAACATGCGCGTCTGGGTCGATCCCGACCGTGCCGCATCGCGCAACCTGACGGTCGACGAGATCACCGCCGCGGTCCGCGCGCAAAACGCACAGGTCGCCGCGGGTTCGGTCGGGCAGCCGCCGTTCAATGAGGGCGGGACCGCGTTCCAGCTCGGGATCCAGGCGACCGGACGGTTGACCAAGCCCGAGGAATTCGGCGCGATCATCGTCAAGCGGGATGCCCAGGGGCGACTGACGCGTCTGCGCGACGTCGCGCGGATCGAGCTGGGCGCGCAGGATTACACGATCAACGCGATGCTCAACAACAAGTCGATGACCGCGATCGGCATCACGCAGTTGCCGGGTTCGAACGCGCTCAGCACGGCGGATGCGGTGAAGGCGGAAGTCGCCAACGTCGCCAAGACCTTCCCGCCGGGGCTCGCCTATTCGATCCCGTACAACCCGACCGAATACATCCAGGCGTCGATCGAAGCGGTCGAGCATACGCTGGTCGAGGCGCTGGTGCTGGTTGCGCTGGTCGTGCTGTTGTTCCTGCAAAGCTGGCGCGCGGCGCTCGTCCCGATCATTGCGATCCCGGTGTCGCTGCTCGGCAGCCTCGCGGTGCTCGCGGCGTTCGGCTTCTCGCTCAACAACCTGTCGCTGTTCGGCATGGTGCTCGCGATCGGGATCGTGGTCGACGACGCGATCGTCGTGGTCGAGAATATCGAACGCCTGATGGAAGAGGAGGGCCTCTCCCCGTTCGATGCCGCGCACAAGACGATGGACGAAGTGTCGGGCGCGCTGATCGCGATCGCGCTGGTGCTGTGCGGGGTGTTCATCCCGACGAGCTTCATTCCGGGCATCTCGGGGCAATTCTATCAGCAGTTCGCGCTGACGATCGTCTCGGCGACCGCCATCTCGGCATTCGTTTCGCTGACGCTGTCGCCCGCGCTCGCCGCGCTGATTCTCAAGCCCAAGCATGATGCCGAGCCCAAGCCCGGTATCCGCGGGCTGGGGACGCGGTTCGCACGCGGCTTCAACCGCGGGTTCGACTGGCTGGGCAATCGCTTCGGCAAGTTCACCGCACGCGCGATCCGCAGCCTTGCGATCATCGGGATCGCTTATGTCATCCTGATCGGGCTGGCCGGCTGGCGCTTCACCGCGACCCCGACCGGGTTCATTCCCGCGCAGGATCAGGGGTATCTGATTGTCGCGGCGCAGTTGCCGCCGGGCGCATCGCTCCAGCGGACCGACGAGCTGATCCGGCGCGCGGCCGAAATCGCGCACAAGAACCCTGCGACGCAGGATACGGTGGCGTTCGCGGGTCTCGATGGTGCGACCTTCTCGACCGCGTCCAATGGCGGCGCGATGTTCATCACGCTCAAACCCCATGCCGACCGTGGCGCCGCGGATGCGATCGCCAACGAGATGCGACAGGCGTTCGCGCCGCTCAGTGCGGGCTTGCTGCTCGTCATCCCGCCACCGCCGGTGCGCGGGATCGGGACCGGCGGCGGCTGGAAGATGTTGATCGAGGATCGCGGCAATCTCGGGTTTAAGGCGCTGGAAGGTGCCGCGTTCGGGATGATGGCGAAGGCGAACCAGACGCCTGGAATCACCGCGGCGTTCACCACCTTCAACAACCGCACCCCGCGCCTGTTCGCGGACATCGACCGAGAGCGTGCCGAGCAGCTGGGAGTGCCCGTGTCGAACGTGTTCTCGACGCTCGGCAGCTATCTGGGGTCGTCGTACATCAACGACTTCAATTATCTGGGGCGCACCTACCGCGTGACCGCGCAGGCGGATGCGCCCTACCGCGACCAGGTGTCCGATGTCGGGCATTTGCGGACTCGCTCGGCTGCGGGCAACATGGTGCCGCTGGATGCGGTGATGACGCTGCGCAACGATACCGGGCCGTACCGCGTGGTGCGGTACAACCTCTACCCGTCGGCGGAATTGCAGGGCGACACGTCGCGCGGCTATTCCTCCGGGCAGAGCTTGCAGGCGATGGCCAAGATCGCGGGCGAGACGCTGCCCAAGGGCATGAGCTACGAATGGACCGAGATCGCGTTCGAGCAGCAGCAGGCGGGGAATACCGGCTCGCTGGTGTTCGGGTTGGCGGTGTTGTTCGTGTTCCTGCTGCTGGCGGCGAATTATGAGAGTCTGGTGCTGCCGTTCGCAGTCATCCTGATCGTGCCGATGTGCCTGCTCGCGGCGATCGTGGGCGTGAACCTGATGGGAATGGACAATAACATCCTGACTCAGATCGGGCTGGTCGTGCTGATCGGTCTGGCGGCGAAGAACGCGATCCTGATCGTCGAATTCGCGCGCGCCAATGAGGATGCCGGGATGGAACTGTATGCGGCGGCGGAACATGCCGCCGAGCAGCGCCTGCGCCCGATCCTGATGACGTCGATCGCGTTCATCCTCGGCGTGTTGCCGCTGGTGCTCGGGTCGGGGCCTGGCGCGGAAATGCGCAAGGCGTTGGGCGTGGCGGTGTTCTTCGGGATGATCGGCGTGACGACGTTCGGCCTGCTGTTCACGCCGAGCTTCTACGTCATCAGCCGCAAGGGGGGTGACTGGGTTGCCTCGAAACTGCGCCGAAAGCGGCCGGGGACGGACGATCACGCGCCCGCCCAGCTGCCCGCTCCGGAAGGAAAACCGGCATGAAGCGTATTCTGACCGTCCTCCCCGCGTTCGCGCTTTCGGCGTGCGTCGTGGGGCCCAACTACAAGACGCCGACGACGCCGGTGCCGCCCACGGGTGGCGCGTTCGCCGAGGCCGGGATCGGCAAGGGGATCACCCCGACGCCGCTCCCTGACCATTGGTGGCGCTTGTACAACGACCCCGTGGTCGACCGGCTGGTCGCAGATGCGCTGGCGCACAATACCGACGTGCGCATTGCGGCGGGCAACCTCGAGCGTGCCCGCGCCGTTCTGTCCGAACAGCGCGGAGCCCGGCTGCCGACGACCGGGCCGAACGCGAGCTTCACGCGCGCGCAGATCAATACGGCAAGCCTTGGTTTCGGAGGGGCGGGGACCGGCGTCGGAACTGGGGCTGGAACCGGGACTGGGACCGGGACAGGAACTGGAACCGGTACGGGGACTGGCGGTGCAGTGACGCCGCAGTCGTTCGTCTTTAACAGTTTCAAGCTCGGGTTCGACGCCTCTTATGAAGTCGACCTGTTTGGCGGCATCACCCGCGCGATCGAGGCGGCGCGCGGCGACGTCCAGGCGGCGCAGGCACAGCTCGACGCCTCGCGCGTCTCGGTCGCCGCTGAGACGGCGCGCGCCTATGCCAGCGCGTGTAGCAATGCGCAGCAGCGCGGGGTCGCCGAGGAAACGGTCAAGCTCCAGCAACGCACGCTCGGGCTGACCAACACGCTGTTCACCGCCGGGCGCGGCACGCGGCGCGATGTCGATCGCGCGGACGTGCTGCTCGCGCAGACGCAGGCGACGATCCCCGGCTTCGAGGCGGAGCGGCGCGCGTCGCTGTATGCGCTTGCGGTGCTGACGGGCTTGCCGCCCGAGCAGATCGATGCAGCGGCCAACGCGTGCTCCACGCCGCCGACGGTGCGCGACATCCTGCCGATCGGCGACGGTGCTGCGCTGATCCGGCGGCGTCCCGACGTGCGCCAGGCCGAGCGCACGCTCGCCGCCGACACCGCGCGGATCGGGATCGCGACTGCCGAGCTCTATCCGAAGATCTCGCTGCTCGGGTCGATCGGGCTCAATGCGCAACGCGGGAGCCAGTTGTTCAAGAGCAGCGCGGTCACCTATTCGGCCGGGCCGCTGATCTCGTGGAGCTTCCCCAACCAGACGATCGCGCGGGCGCGGATCCGTCAGGCGCGGGCAGGCGCAGATGCGAGCCTTGCCACGTTCGATGGGCGCGTGCTGACGGCATTGCAGGAGGTCGAACAGGCGCTCGCGCGGTATTCGGGCGCGCTCGATCGCAACGCGGCATTGCGCCGTGCCGAAGCGTCGAGCAGCGCGGCGGCGAAACTGTCGCAACTGCGCTTCGATTATGGTGCGGACAGCTTCCTGTTGCTGATCCAGGCCGAACGCGACCGTGCCGACGCGCGCGCCGCGCTCGCGCAATCGGACGCTGCGGTGGCGGATGCGCAGATCAGCCTGTTCAAGGCGCTCGGCGGCGGCTGGGAAGATTCCCCCGCGCCGGTGCGGCGCGAACCGGTGGTGCAGCCATGAGGCGGATCCGCAGCGCCTTGTTCATGCCCGCGTCGAATGCGCGCGCGATCGACAAGGCGCGCGGGCTCGAGTGCGATGCGGTGATCCTCGATCTGGAGGACGCGGTCGCGCCCGACAGCAAGGTGGACGCGCGCGCGCAGGCGATTGCGGCGGCGTGGACCGGCGGGTTCGGCGATCGGTTGCTCGTGTTGCGCGTCAACGCGCTCGATACCGAATGGGGCGAGGCGGATCTGGAGGCGGCGCGCGGCGCGGGCTTCGATGCGGTGCTGTTGCCCAAGGTTTCGCACCCCGACGATCTTGCGCTGGCGCGCGCGACGTTGGGCGATGTGCCGTTATGGGCGATGATCGAGACGTGCGCGGCGATGCTCGCGTTGCCAGCGATTGCGGCGGCACCGGGGCTGGCGTGCCTGATCGCGGGGACGAATGATCTGGCGAAGGACATGCGTTGCACGCCGGGGAGCGATCGGTTGCCGTTGCTGCCGCATCTGGTCGCAATCGTCACGGCGGCGCGAGCGCATCGGCTGATCGCGCTTGATGGCGTGTCGAACGTGCTTGCGGACACCCCCGAACTTGCAGCGGAGTGCGCGCAGGGTGCGGCGTTCGGCTTCGACGGCAAGACGCTGATCCACCCCGCGCAGATCATTCCCGCCAACCGCGCCTTCGCGCCGTCGGCGGATCAGGTGCGCTGGGCGGAGGCGGTCATTGCCGCATTCGCCTTGCCCGAGAATGCGCGGCTGGGCGCGATCCGCGTCGACGGCGAAATGGTCGAGCGGCTGCATCTTGCACAAGCCGAGCAGATCGTGGCGGGCGCCTGACCCAAACCGGCGAAGCCAGTAGCCCTTCTTCTACCTTTGTGGCTTCGTGTCTTTGTGCGAGAAATTCTGATCACGCAAAGGCGCAAAGCCGCGAAGAGAAAAAGGGTTGCGTTCCTTGGTCCGCATCTTCCTGTTCTTCTAACTTCGCGCCTTTGCGCCTTTGCGTGAGAAAGTCTTTTTCTCGCACAAAGACACAAAGCCACGAAGGTAGAAGAGAGTAGCGGAAGCCTGCGGCGCTGTTAGCGGAGCACGCGTCCTGCCACTGCATCCAGCTTGGCGAGCACCGCCGGGTCGCGGGTGTCGGGCGCGGTGATCAGCGCGTGGTCGAGCACCGTGTCGAGCGGGGAGGGGGTGCGCTCGGCAGGGAGTGCCGCGACCAGCGCCGCGACCGTCTGCCGTGCGATCGCGCCGTTTGCGCCCATCTGCTTGATGACCTCGCTGACCTCGACGAATGCCGCTTCCTCACGCCAGCAATCATAGTCGGTCACCATGCCGATCAGCGCGTAGGGCATCTCCGCCTCGCGCGCGAGTTTGGCTTCGGGCATCGCGGTCATGCCGATCACGTCAGCGCCCCATTGGCGATACATCAGGCTTTCCGCGCGGGTCGAGAATTGCGGGCCTTCCATCGCGAGATAGGTTGCACCCTTGGTCACGCTGCCGCCCGCGCTCGCCACGGCTTCCGCGGCAAAGGCGGACAGGCGCGGGCACACCGGTTCCGCCATCGAGACGTGCGCGACCATGCCGGTGCCGAAGAAGCTGGGGTCGCGCTGCGTGGTGCGATCGATGAACTGGTCGACCACGACGAACCGCCCCGGCTCCAGTTCCTCGCGCAACGACCCGATCGACGAGATCGCCAGAATGTCGGTGCAGCCCGCCCGCTTCAGCGCATCGATATTGGCCCGCGCGTTGAGTTCGGACGGGCTGATCCGGTGCCCGCGACCGTGGCGGGGAAGGAACACGAGTTCAACCGCGCCGATATTGCCGAACAGCAAGTCATCCGACGGCGACCCCCATGGCGTATCGACGCGCCGCCACTCCGGATTTTCCAACTGGTCGATCGCATACAGGCCGGAGCCGCCGATGATCCCGATTGTCCACTGTCCGCTCATGCCGTTCCCGATTCCTGTTCCAGACGCGCAAGCCACGCCTGCGCCTGCTTGGGTTCACCCACCGCATCGGAGCGCACCGGTCCGCGCGCCGCAACGAAGTCCGCATGCAATGCAAAGGGCTCCATTCCCAGCGTGTCGCGGAGATCGTCGATCGTCTCGCCCAATTCGATCAACGCTGTGACGGTCGCGACCGACGCCGGGGTCTCCCCCTTTTTGCCCTGATGCCCGAACAGCCCCCAGCGGCCCTTGGCGGTGGTCTGCAACGCGGCGATCAGCGCGGCGCGATAGTCGGTTTCATGCTCGATGCGGTCGGCATCGATCCGGGCGAGGCGGTCGGCACGCGCCATCAGATGACCTTCATGTCGCTTTGGTAGTGATACCAGGCAAAGATCGCCGCCGCGCCGCGATGGGGGCGCCAGGCTTCAGCAAGTTCGCGCACCAGCTTCTCGCTCGGTCGCGCTTCGTGACCGAGCAGCCGCCCGACCTCGATCTGCACCGCAAGATCGCCCGCCGGCCAGATGTCGGTGCGACCTTCGGCAAACAGCAGGTAGATTTCGGCGGACCATCGCCCGATGCCCTTGACCGCGACCAGCTTGGCGATCGCTTCCTCATCATCCTCGGGGAGATTGGCGAGATCGAGCTCCCCGCTGGTGACGAGCGTGGAGAGGCTGCGCGCATAGCTTGCCTTCTGGCGCGACAGGCCGGCGGCGCGCAGTTGTTCGTCGGTCGCGGCGATGATGTTCGCCGGGTCGTCGAGGCTGCCGACGATCCCCTCGAGCTTCCGGTAGGTCGATTGTGCCGAGGTCACGCTCACCTGCTGCCCGATGATCGTGCGCAGCAGCGTGCCGAAGCCGCGTTCGCTGATCCGGGGCGGCGGATAGCCGATGCGCTCCAGCGCCACCGCGAACGCAGGCTCGCGTGCGGCGAGCGCGTCCATCGCCTCGGTCAACTGTTCGGTCGTCAAGCCCATAGGAAACCCCGTGCTTGCCGCTTGCGTCGCGGCTTCCGGCTGGGCATGGCAAGGGTGACGCAGTGATACAAGGATTCACCTATGCCCAAGCTTATCGTCGTGACTCGTGAAGGAGAAGAACGCGAGATCATGGGAGAGGCCGGCCTTTCGGTGATGGAAGTCATTCGTGACGCCGGGATCGATGAACTGCTCGCCTTGTGCGGTGGCTGCTGCTCCTGCGCGACGTGCCACGTGCATGTCGACCCGGACTTTGTCGCCAAACTTCCTAAGATGAGCGCCGACGAAGATGATTTGCTGGATTCGTCGGCGGATCGCAACGCAACGTCGCGTCTGTCGTGCCAGGTCGCGTTCACCGATGATCTCGATGGCCTCAAGGTGACGATCGCCGCCGAGGATTGATTGGTATTCCTCTAACCCCCTTAACCCCTTCCCCGGCGGAGGCCGGGGCCCAGTCGTGATGGCCGAGGTAATCTTGCGCAGCGCGCGAACTACGATCGGCTCGCTCCTGGGCCCCGGCCTTCGCCGGGGAAGAGGCTTAGAAAGGGGAAGGGCTTAGGAGAAACTGCTACCGGCTCGCCGCCGCATACAGCGCGATCGCCGCTGCGTTCGACACGTTGAGGCTCTCCATCTTCGGCGAAATCGGCAGGCGCGCGAGTTCATCGCAATGCGATGCGGTATTCTGCCGCATGCCTTCGCCCTCGGCGCCCAGCACCAGCGCGACGCGCTGCGTGCCCATTGCCTGGTTGAGCGTCTGCGTCGCCTCGCCGGTCAGCCCGACCCGCCAGAACCCCGCTTCCGCGATCTCGTCGAGCGCGCGTGCCAGATTGACCACGCGCACCCACGGTACGATCTCGAGCGCGCCCGAAGCCGCACGCGCGATCGTGCCCGATTCGGGGGGCGCGTGCCGGTCGGGCGTCACGATGCCCAACGCATCGAACGCCGCCGCCGAACGCATGATCGCGCCGACATTGTGCGGGTCGGTGACCTGATCGAGCACGATTAGCGGGCGCTTGTCGTCCTGCCCCTGCTGTAACAGGTCGGCGAGCCACATGTCTTCGAGCGGATCGACTTCGATCACGATCCCCTGATGCGGCGCGTCGCCCGGCACCAGCCGCGCAAGATCGGTCACTTCGGCGAACACGATCGGCACATCCGCGGGGATGTCTAGCGCGGCGCTCGCCTCGCGCGTCGCCCAGATCTTGCGGACGACGCGCTCGGGGTTCTCAAACGCAGCGGCGACGGCATGCCGCCCCCAGAACCGCGGGCGGCCCGCGGGGGCCTGGGACGGACGATGTCCACGACGTGCTGCCATCAACGCTGCTCCAACTTCATCATACGCACTACAGTCACGGTCATTCTTCCTCGTCCGAATAAGCGAAGGGGTCGGTCGCGACGGGCTTGGTCGGCAATGGCGGGCGAGGCAAGGCCTTGTCCGCATTTGCCGCATTGACCAGGAACGATGCAAGGATCGTCGCGCCCTGCCGCATGTCGTCGCCCTTCAGGTGATCGAACGTGTCGATGCTCGAATGATGCACCAGGCTGCCATAATCGAGCGGATCCTGAATAAACTGGAACCCCGGCACGCCGACCGCCTGCATGAAGACATGATCGGTCCCGCCGGTCTTGCGGATCACCACCTCGGTCGCACCCATCGGCGCGAACGGCGCGAGCCAGTCGCGGAAGATCGGTACCACCGCAGGGCTGTTCTCGGCATAGATGCCGCGAATCTTGCCCGAGCCATTGTCGAGATTGAAATAGGCCGCGAGATCGCCCCAGCCGGACTGCGGCGTAATCGGCCACCGGTTCGACCAGCCGGTGTAGAGCTTGAGCCCGGTCAGCTTGGGATCGGCGGGGTTGCCGCGCGTGGCGAGATGCTTCTCGACATAGGACAGCGAACCGAGCAGCCCCTGTTCCTCGCCTGCCCAAAGCGCGAAGCGGATGGTCCGCTTGGGACGGATGCCGGTCTTGGCGATAATCCGCGCGGCTTCCATCACCATCGCCGAGCCTGCGCCATTGTCGGCAGCACCGTCGGCCGCGACCCACGAATCGAGGTGCGCGCCGGCCATGACATAGCCCGCCTTGGGGTCGGTCCCGGGGATTTCGGCGATGACGTTGTACGCCTGCGTGTCCGCGTCATCGAAGCGCACGTCGCTGGTGATCTCGAGCGTCGGGGCGGGGCCGACCTTGGCGAGGCGCGCAAGCCGGCGGTAATCCTCCGCCGCAATCTGCACCGCGGGGAGCGACGGCGTGTCACCGACCCCGAACGTGTAGCCTTCGCCGCTGACGAGCTTCCCGTCGCGATACGCCATCGTCGCCATCGCGACTGCGCCTTCCGCCTTGAGGAACGCGTCGAGCTTCTTGGCGTAGTCGAGCCGCTTGACCCGCCGGTCGATCGCGTCGGGATCGTAGGTCGGCTGCTGATACTGGTCGAGCTTGCGCAGTTCGTCCGCGCTGTAGCGCTGGAATGCGGCCTCCTTCGGTTCGGATCCGCTGTCGGGCAGCGTGACCATGACGATCTTGCCCGAAAGCTGGCCGTGCCATTTGGCGAAGTCGCGCTCGCGCTTCATCGGCGCGACGATGACCGGCGCGCGGAGCGGGCCGTTGGTCGCGGGCGTCCACGCGATCGGGATCGCGGTCAGCGCGATCGGGCGCGGGGTCAGCATCCGCACGCTCGAACTGACGATCGACCATCCGCGACCGAAATCGAATCCTTCCTTGTGGACGTTGCGCAGGCCCCATTCGCTGAACTTCGCCTGCGTCCACGCCTCGGCCTGCCGCATTGCGGGGGAGTTGGTCATCCGCGGGCCGATCACATCGGACAGGTGCGCCGCGATCGGCATGACGTCGCTATGCGCCATGCCTTCGTCAATGATGCGGGTCACCGCCACGCGATCGACGCTCTGCGCGAACACGGGCGCGAACGCGGGCGTGGAGACGAGCGCGACCGCGCTGGACAGAAGCAGGACTCGACGCATGATAAACCCCCCGGTTGTCTGATGTCGTCCGGCCGGACGACGGTCTACCGGTATGCGGGGCGGGGCGAGCGTGCAAGCCCGGGCGGTTTGCGCAAAATTGCGTATCGGGGGCGTTGACAGCACGCCCGGTGATCGGCATTGGACGCCCTCGCTTTTCGGAGCGACGATCCTTTCGGGGAGCGAGCCTGGGGACAGGTGGCCGAGTGGTTAAAGGCAGCAGACTGTAAATCTGCCGGAGTTTCTCCTACGTAGGTTCGAACCCTACCCTGTCCACCATCGTCTTCCGGCTTTTCCGGAAGCACGTTCAATCATCACGACGCGGTTTTGCTCGACCCGCCCTCGGGTCGGCACGGGCCACCACGCGCCGCTTGCGACGGTAGCGCGCATTTGCCTATGCTCGCCGAGGTAAGAGCAGGGCGCTGGCTACGCTCCTTCACCGCTAGCGTTATTCTCCTGGGGAAGTGGCAGGTCGCCATCGCCCGTCACCCCGGTCGATCGGCCAACTGCCAAGGAATTGACATGCGCCGTATTGCGATTGTTCACGGCCATGAAGGTCGCGTCGGAAGTGCGTTTGCGGCACGCCTTGCGCGGGACGGCCTTGAGGTGGTCACCGGCGATGCGATCGCGCAGCTGGAGTGGCCGATGGTCGGCGCGCGCGCCTATCTGTTCGATTGCGCGTATCAGCATGAGGATCCGGCGGGTCACGTCCAGCGCGCGGTGCAGCATCTTGCGGAATGGCGGCGCCTGGCCGGGATCTTCATCCCCTCGTCGCTGCATATCGGAACCGACACTGCTTATGGGCGCGCGAAATTGGTGATCGAGCAACTCGTCGTCTTCTACCGCGGCGAGGGTGCCAATGTGGTGACGGACCGGGTCGGCTATTTTCCCGGCGACGGAGTTGCGGGGGATCCGGCCAACCCCTTCTATCACGAGCTGGTGACGGGCGACGTGTTGTATGCGCGCGTGATGGAGCGTCTGCTGGCGGGGACGGGACACCCCGTGGGCAGCGTGGCGAAACCCGCACGGCGGGCGGATGACGTGGCGGAGGTCTGCGCGGCCACGACAGCGTGAGTCCAGGCGTTCGGGACCAGCGCAGCAAGCTGGTTGAGGTTGCTGTGGCTACGCCGTGGGCTTGTACAGAGCCCTTCTACAAGGTCGGTGCCCTATTCTTTTGACCCGTCCAGCTCGGGCTTCTTCTGTACGCTCTTTGGTAAAGTAAGCGGGTCCTTGGCCCCGGGTCCGGAACACGCACTGAAGTTGCGCGCATGAGCGTCAAGCCACCTTATATCTCCGATGACATTTCTAAGGTCTTTTTCGGTGTACTTAAACAACCTTTCTGGTTTTTTACCGATTTTTTGATCTTTCTTCCATTTGTAGAATCTCTCATCATTAGACAATTCTAGAATGTGATCTTGTTCGGGCAGCCAAAAATGGGCGGTAAGGTGCGCAATGTTGTTCCTATGATTACGAACGTTATCAAAAATATCTTGCCAGTGAGAAATGTGTCTATGTTTCTCAGGATCGAGAAGCTGTTTGCATAACGCCACAAAAGCTTTTGCTTTAGCCTGTGCGATGTCCTTGACGTCACCTATTTCGAAATCTTGCGAATTGAATTTTCCCGTCGTCAAATGAAATATAGATTCCCCGGTGTCTGAAAATCCAGTGAACCCACGAGCGCGCAGGTAGGGAACGAAAGCTAAATGCCGAATCAAACTATCAAACGAATTTTCCAGATGTGTGAACTCTAGGAGTAAGATGCCTACTAAACCATGAACAAGCTTTGGTGTTAAATCGTCAACACTGTTGTGCATATATTCGCGTTTTGGAAAAACGTCATCGGACATGCTCAGTTCCTTGAAGGACTAACATGGTGGTTAGCACGTTATGGTCACGCATCTCAACAGTACGTCGGGAAGACAATTCTGGTTGGCGAGGCATGATACCCTATCGGTGGCTCTTATTGGCGCTTAGGGCCGAAACGTCGCATTCTTGAATGCTACGGCACGAACCAAGCTTGCATGTTGTTAGTTTGAACTTCGAGAATACGGATAAGGCGAAAAGCAATTGCCGCTTCGGGATGGCGCTATGCGTGCCGGGCGATAGGGTCGACCGCGTACCCAGTCCAAGCATCCGAAAGACCCAAATGCCGTCGCGGTGTTCACTGCGGCGATTGTTAGGGTCAAGTTTGCGGGAGGTGCACCGGCTCTTCCGGAACCATCGCCGCGGCCGCTCTACGCGGGTAAATTTGACGCAGATCCACACTGTCCGAAATGGGGAGCTTGGCGGACAGCCGTCGATTTGCCGAACGTGCTGGCGGTGGAGCGGGTAACGGGAATCGAACCCGTGTATTCAGCTTGGAAGGCTGCTGTACTACCATTGTACTATACCCGCGACGCACCGGCGTCATGCGCTAGTGTCGGCTGAGGCGGGGCTGCGTTGGCTGGCGCACCACATCGTCGACCGACCGGCCATTCGCATGATCGCGCACCGCGGGTCAATATCCTGCGGTCGATTTGGTGACATTCGGGTGCGTATTGGCTTGCCGTCGGCCGATGTGCCGTGCCGGCCGATCAGACGCTCGACTTGGGATTATCCAGCCAATATCCTGCAAAGGCGACCAGGAAGAGAAGGATCACGACCAGCGCGATCGCAACGGGTTCGAGCGTTCCCACAGCGCGTTTCAACATGACCAAGCGACGATCCTCTCACTCTGACAACTGACCCTCGCTCCGCCGATGTTCGACGTGAGCGATGAATGCGCACCGTCGTCGCAGCTGCAAAAGACAGGCGCGCCGACGTCGTTGATCGGCAATGCGAGCATCACCCCCTCCAACGTTGCCGAGTTTATAAGAGCACGTAAGAATCGCAATGCGGGTTAATACAGCGTTAAGCATTGGTTGCCGCCATTTGCTTCAAAACGAGACGATCATGTCGTATGTCGGCGCGCGCGGTATGAGGACGCCGAATGCGCCCGCGCGCGACCTGGCCGTCACCGCTCCCGACCCATCGCAAAAAGTTTCCCCTGTAACCATCTCTGGCGTCATAGCCCCTTGGCGTGCGTTGCGGAATCGGCGACAGGCCGGGAAAACAAGCGGAAGAGGATGCCATGCGGATTATCGATCATCACATCGCCGGGCGGGCCGATGGCGGCACCAGCGGTGGTGCAGCGCGTAGCGGCGACGTGTTCGACCCCAACACCGGGCAAGTCCAGGCGACCGTGACGCTCGGCACGCAAGCCGACCTGGATACGGCCATCGCTGCCGCGCAGAAGGCGCAGCCGGGTTGGGCCGCGACCAATCCGCAGCGCCGGGCGCGCGTGATGTTCGAGTTCAAGCGGCTGGTCGAACTGCACATGGACGAGCTCGCCGAGCTGCTGTCGTCCGAGCACGGCAAGGTGATCGCGGATTCGAAGGGCGATATCCAGCGCGGGCTCGAGGTGATCGAATTCTGCTGCGGCATCCCGCATGTGCTCAAGGGCGAGTACACCCAGGGTGCGGGCCCGGGGATCGACGTCTATTCGATGCGCCAGCCGCTCGGCATTGGTGCCGGCATTACCCCGTTCAATTTCCCGGCGATGATCCCCTTGTGGATGTCGGGCGTCGCGATCGCGACGGGCAATGCGTTCATCCTGAAACCCTCCGAGCGTGACCCGTCGGTGCCGGTGCGGCTCGCCGAGCTGTTCCGCGAGGCGGGGTTGCCCGAGGGTATCCTCCAGGTCGTCCACGGCGACAAGGAAATGGTCGATGCGATCCTCGATCATCCCGCGATCAGCGCGGTCAGCTTCGTCGGCTCGTCCGACATCGCGCATTACGTCTACAAGCGTGGCGTCGCGGCCGGGAAGCGCGTCCAGGCGATGGGCGGGGCGAAGAACCACGGCATCGTCATGCCCGACGCCGATCTCGACCAGGTCGTCGCCGACTTGTCGGGTGCGGCCTTCGGTTCGGCGGGTGAGCGCTGCATGGCGCTGCCGGTCGTGGTCCCGGTCGGCGAGAAGACCGCTATCGCTTTGCGCGAGAAACTGATCCCCGCGATCGCCGCGCTTCGCGTTGGTGTCTCAACCGACAAGGACGCGCATTACGGTCCGGTCGTCAACGCCGCGCACCGCGCGCGCATCGAGCAGTGGATCCAGACCGGCGTCGACGAGGGTGCGGAGCTGGTCGTCGACGGGCGCGGGTTCGCGCTTCAGGGACATGAGAAGGGGTTCTTTATCGGCCCGTCGCTGTTCGACCATGTCACCCCGTCGATGGAATCGTACAAGGAGGAGATCTTCGGCCCGGTCCTCCAGATCATCCGTGCGGACGATTTCGATCATGCCGTCCGGCTCCCAAGCGAGCATCAGTATGGCAACGGCGTCGCGATCTTCACGCGCAACGGCCATGCGGCGCGCGAATTCGCGGCGCGAGTGAATGTCGGGATGGTCGGGATCAACGTGCCGATCCCGGTGCCGGTCGCCTATCACACGTTCGGCGGGTGGAAGCGCAGCGCATTCGGCGATACCAACCAGCACGGCATGGAAGGCGTCAAGTTCTGGACCAAGGTCAAGACCGTGACTCAGCGCTGGCCTGACGGCTCGACGCTGCCGGGCGGCAGCGAGGACGGTGGGCCTAGCCGTATTCAGGATGCGTTCGTGATTCCGACGATGGGGTGAGGTGTCTCGCCTTCCCGATGACAGCACAAGAAAGCCTGCAATGACCGACCAGTTCGACCTTACCGACGATCAGCGCGAGATCCAGGAACTCGCGCGCCGCTTCACCGCCGACCGGATCACGCCGTTCGCGGCGGAGTGGGACGAGAAACACATCTTCCCGCGCGACACGATCAAGGCAGCGGCGGAGCTCGGGTTCGCGGCGATCTACGTCTCCGAAGAATCGGGCGGGATCAACCTCGGTCGGCTCGAAGCGGCGCTGATCATGGAGGCGATGGCGTACGGCTGCCCGTCGACCTCGGCGTTCATCTCGATCCACAATATGGCGAGCTGGATGATCGACCGGTTCGGCGCGCAGGGGGTGAAGGACAAGTACCTTCCCTCGCTCGTCACGATGGACCAGATCGCGAGCTATTGCCTGACCGAGCCGGGCTCGGGCTCGGACGCAGCGGCGCTCAAGACGCGCGCGGTCCGCGATGGCGATCATTATGTCGTCAACGGCACCAAGCAGTTCATCTCGGGCGGCGGCGAGAACGAAGTCTATGTCACGATGGTCCGCACGGGTGAGGATGGCCCCAAGGGCATTTCGTGCCTCGTGATCGAGAAGGACATGCCCGGCGTCAGCTTCGGCGCGAACGAGCGCAAGCTGGGCTGGCACTCGCAGCCGACCGCGCAGGTCGTGTTCGAGGATGTGCATGTCCCTGTGGATAACCTTGTGGGCGGCGAGGGCGAAGGGTTCCGCATCGCGATGATGGGGCTCGATGGCGGGCGGCTTAATATCGGTGCGTGCTCACTCGGGGGCGCGCAGCGGTGCCTCGATGAATCGATTGGTTACACCAAGGATCGCAAGCAGTTCGGCAAGGCGATCGGCGATTTCCAGAACACGCAGTTCATGCTCGCGGACATGGCGACCGACCTGGAGGCGGCGCGCGCGCTGCTGTACATGGCGGCGGCCAAGGTGACGGCGAACGCGCCCGACAAGACCAAGTTCGCGGCGATGGCGAAGCGGCTGTCGACCGACACCGGCTCGCTGGTCGCCGACCGTGCGCTTCAGCTGCATGGCGGCTACGGCTATCTGATGGATTACCCGATCGAACGCTTCTGGCGCGACCTTCGGGTGCATTCGATCCTCGAAGGGACCAATCAGGTTATGCGGATGATCATCGGGCGCGAACTGACGCGCCAGTAACCCCGCGAAGCGAAGCCCCCTTCCTCTTCGTGGCTTCGTGGCTTTGTGCGAGAAAGAGTCTTCGCGCACGAAGCCACAAAGACACGAAGACAGTGATGAGAGACCGTGCATGCCCAGCGACGTCCTGACCTCGATTGAAGGGCCTGTCGGCCGGATCCGGCTCAACCGGCCGAAGGCGCTTCACGCGTTGACCGCCGACATGTGCACCGCGATGCTCGATGCGCTCGACGCGTGGCGCGCCGATCCCGCGATCGAGGCGGTGCTGCTCGACCACGCCGAGGGCAGGGGCTTCTGCGCGGGTGGCGACATCCGGATGCTGGCCGAGAGCGGCGCGGCGGATGGCGTCGCGGCGCGCGCGTTCTTCCATACCGAATATCGGCTCAACCACCGGCTGTTCACTTATGCCAAGCCGACGGTTGCGTTCATGGACGGGATCACGATGGGCGGCGGCGTCGGTATCGCCTGCCCGTGCGATTTCCGCATCGCCACCGAGAACACTAAGTTCGCGATGCCCGAGACCGGGATCGGCCTGTTCCCCGACGTCGGTGGCGGCTGGTATCTGTCGCGGCTGCCCGGGCGGATCGGGCAGTATCTCGCGCTGACCGGGCACCGGCTCGACGGGGCGGAGTGCCTCGCGCTGGGTCTGGCGACGCATTATTTGCCAAGCGCGACGCTCGACGATGTGAAGGCCCGGATCGCTGCCGACTCACAGGCGATCGCGGCAACCCTCGACGCGATCGGCGAAACCCCGCCCGAAGCAAAAATCCTCGCGCAGCGCGATGGGATCGACCGGCTGTTCGCCTCGGACGTGCTCGAGGACATCTACGCCGCGCTCGAAGCTGACGGCGGGGACTGGGCGACGCAGCACCTCGCCACGCTCCGCACCAAGTCGCCGCAGACGATGAAGGTGTCGCTTCGCCTGCTCCACGAAGGCCAGATGATGGCGACGTTCGAGGACGAAATGCGGCAGGAATATGCGATCGGTTCGCGCGTCGTGCAGCGGCACGATTTCCTCGAAGGGGTCCGCGCGGTGATCATCGACAAGGACAACGCCCCGCGCTGGGACCCGGCGACGCCGCAGGACGTGACCGACCACGTGATCGACCAGATCTTTGCGCCTCTCTCTCCAGCCGATGAATGGACCCCGGCATGACGTACGAAACCATCCTCGTCGAACAGCGCGACCGCGTCACGCTGATCACGCTCAACCGCCCCAAGGCGCTCAACGCGCTCAACAGCCAGATCCTCGCCGACCTGCTCGCCGCGATGGCGGCGTTCGATGCGGATCCGTCGCAGGGCTGCGCGGTCATCACCGGCAGCGAGAAGGCGTTCGCGGCGGGCGCGGACATCAAGGAGATGCAGGCGCAGGGCTTCGCCGACATGTATGCGCATGACTTCTTCGCCGGATGGGACCGCTTCACGCGCACGCGCAAGCCGATCATCGCGGCGGTCGCGGGCTATGCGCTCGGCGGCGGGTGTGAGCTCGCGATGATGTGCGACTTCATCCTCGCCGCCGACAGCGCGAAGTTCGGCCAGCCCGAGATCAAGCTCGCGGTCTCGCCCGGCATGGGCGGGTCGCAGCGGCTGACCCGCGCGGTCGGCAAGGCCAAGGCGATGGAGATGTGCCTCACGGGCCGCATGATGGACGCCGCCGAAGCCGAGCGCGCCGGGCTCGCCTCGCGCGTGATCCCCGCTGCCGATCTGGTCGAGGAAGCGGTCAAGGTCGCCGCGACGATCGCGGGCATGGCCCCGCTCGCGGTGCTGGCGAACAAGGAGATGGTCAACGCCGCGTTCGAGACCAGCCTGAGCATGGGCGTGCAGTTCGAGCGCCGGCTGTTTCATGCGTTGTTCGGCACCGAGGACCAGAGCGAGGGCATGACCGCCTTCGTCGAAAAGCGCGCCGGAGTGTGGACGGGGAAGTAACGCAAAGTCCCCCTCCCGCTTGCGGGAGGGGCTAGGGGAGGGGCGTGCCTCAAGCGGCGCGCCATGCGGTACTACCCTCCCCCAACCCCTCCCGCAAGCGGGAGGGGGGTAAGAAGAAGTAGGAGAGAGACAATGGCACGCATCGCATTCATCGGGCTCGGCAACATGGGCGGCGGGATGGCCGCGAACCTCGCGAAGGCGGGGCATGACGTCCGCGCGTTCGATCTGTCGGCGGACGCGCTCGATCGCGCGAAGGCGGCGGGCTGCGCGCCGGTGGGTTCCGCCACCGCGGCAGCGGACGGGGCCGAGGCGATCGTCACGATGCTCCCCGCCGGGCGGCATGTCGAGGCGGTCTATGCCGAACTGTTCGCCGCGCACGTCTCGCCTGCGACGATCCTGATCGATTGCTCGACCATCGATGTCGCCACCGCCAAGCATGTCGCGGCACTCGCGCTCGCTAACGGAGTCACTGCGGTCGACGCGCCTGTGTCGGGCGGAATCGGCGCTGCTAACGCCGGCACCCTGACCTTCATGGTCGGCGGCACCGACGCGGGCTTCGCCAAGGCCCAACCGATCCTCGCGGCGATGGGGCAGGCGGTGATCCACGCGGGCACCAATGGCACCGGCCAGGCGGCGAAGATCGCCAATAACATGCTGCTCGGTGCGACAATGGTCGCGACGTGCGAGGCGTTCCTGCTGGCCGAGAAGCTCGGGCTCGACGCGCAGACCTTTTACGACATTTCGAGCGTGTCGTCGGGGCAGAGCTGGTCGATGACGCGCTATTGCCCGGTGCAGGGCGTTGGCCCCGATACGCCCGCCGACCATGACTATCAGGGGGGGTTCGCGACCGCGTTGATGCTCAAGGACCTCAAGCTCGCGGCCGAAGCTGCGAAAGACGCGGACGCGAACACGCCGATGGGCGCGCAGGCGGCGGACCTCTACCAGCGGTTCGCGGACGCCGGGCAAGGCGGCCTGGACTTCTCCGCGATCATCAAGCTGCTGCGCGGGTAATACGGGATGGCGCCGCTCAGCCGCACCGGCTGGGCGGACCGCCATGATGTGCGAGGTAAGCGCCGAGATCCTGCTGAAGCCGCGGTGCCATGCGGATCGATGAGTCTTCGAGGGTCTGCCCCGCCCGCTCGATGTCGAGATCGCCCCGCGCAACCATTTCGAGCACCAGCAACATCCCACGCGACACGTCGATCGCGGTTTCGCGGCAGATGTCGCCCACGGTCATGTGCGGACCGGCGCATTCGAGCTTGTAGCAAGCCAGTGCGATGTCCCATCGGCTGCCCGCGAACCGGTCCGCACCGAACGCCGCCTCCCTGCCGCGCCGTGCCCGCAACATGCGCGAAACCGTGATGAAATTGCTCTCCAGCGTCCCGATCGGGGCAGCATCGCGCAGGGATCGCACCGTCACGATCAGGCGACGGGGGCCAATGCCGTCCGAGATTACCGATCCATGGTTTTGCACGCGCTTCAGCTTGCCATCCGACCGGACATAGCTCTTGTTCAGCGTGACCGACTCGCCGGTTTCCCGCATCTGTTCGATCAGGGCCAAGTGCCGCGCCTGTTCCACCGGGCTGGTGAACTGGACAGCGGCCTTGCCGACCAGTTCGCGCCGATCGCGTCGTAGGATTTCGCAATAGGCGTCATCGACCGATAGATACGTGCCCGCCAGATCCGTCAGCACATGCGCCATTGGCGCAACAGGGTCGAAAAAGGGCGACGTCATCTTTTTCCATCAATCTCGGGTGCAGATTCAATACGCTAATAGATCTTTTTGCGCTATGGTGCGGCATCGATCCGGCGCGTATCCGGCAGTGCATCGCCTAGTTGGGAGTGTCACGCCATGCCCACCGCCGTGTCCGGAGGGACCAATACCGATCCGGAACGCGGCGCGTCCGACGCAGGCGCGGACGGGAATGCTGCCACTGACATCGACAAGATCGCAACGATGGCGACGGTTATGATCGAAACCTTTGGCACTCGCGCGCTTTCCTTGGCGCAGGCACAGGTAGATGCCGCCACGCCCGATCAGCCGACGGTCGCAGAGAGCTGGCGACAGATCGTCGCGGTGATCCGCGAACGATCCGTCACGACAGACTAGAACCGCAGGTCCTCGTAGACTCGCGACACGTCGCCGCCCCACGGCCCGTGATACTTTTCGAGCAACACTTCCGCGGGCACTTTGCCGCTGCGGACGACCTCGCGCAGTGGATCGAGGAACCCCGTCTCGTTGCTTCCACCCGCATCGAGCCGCGCCCGCGCGGCAAGACCCGCATGCGAGATGTCGAGGACTTCGCCCGCGATGTCGCGCAGCTTTCTGCCACCCGCGATCGGCGCGTCGAGCCCCAGCCGCGGTACCGAGTCACGCAATGCCTGGCGCTCTTCGATCGTCCAGTGCTTGACCAGATCCCACGCTGCATCGAGCGCCTGATCGTCGTACAACAGACCGACCCACAAGGCCGGGAGTGCGCAGATCCGCCCCCAGGGTCCGCCATCCGCGCCGCGCATTTCGAGGAAGCTCTTCAGGCGAACCTCGGGGAAGGCGGTCGACAGATGGTCGTTCCAGTCGTCGAGTGTCGGCGTCTCGCCCGGCAGGACCGATAGTTCCCCCTTGAGGAAGTCGCGGAACGACAGCCCGGCGGCGTCGATGTAGCGGCCTTCGCGATAAACGAAGTACATCGGCACATCGAGCGCATAGTCGGTGTAGCGATCGTATCCAAAGCCGTCCTCGAACACGAACGGGAGCATCCCCGTGCGCGCCGGGTCGGTGTCCGACCAGATGTGGCTGCGGTAGGAGAGCATGCCGTTGGGCTTACCCTCGGTGAAGGGCGAGTTGGCGAACAGCGCGGTCGCCAGCGGTTGCAGCGCGAGCCCCACGCGGAACTTGCGCACCATGTC
The DNA here is from genome assembly GCF_058782275.1 of Sphingomonas sp. FW306-05-A. Classification (NCBI taxonomy): domain Bacteria; kingdom Pseudomonadati; phylum Pseudomonadota; class Alphaproteobacteria; order Sphingomonadales; family Sphingomonadaceae; genus Sphingomonas; species Sphingomonas sp. FW306-05-A. The sequence goes on along the minus strand of NZ_JBYSXN010000002.1, from coordinate 609,958 downwards.
GGCCTCGGACTGGTAATCGAGGTTCACCTGGATCGTGCAGGTGCGCAGCATCATGTCGAGGCCCATCGTGCCCACGCGCGGCATGTGGCGCAGCATGATCGCATAGCGACCCTTGGGCATGATCGGCAGTTCGGCGCGGGTCTTGTCGGGCCACATGCCGAGGCCAAGGAAGCCGATCCCGAACTTCTCGCCGATTGCCTTGACCTGTTCCAGATGGCGACCGGTCTCGGCGCAGGTCTGGTGGAGGTTCTCGAGCGGCGCACCCGACAGTTCGAACTGGCCGGCGGGCTCGAGGCTGATCGAGCCGTCGCTGCCGGTCATCGCGATGACGTTGCCATTCTCCTCGACCGGCTTCCAGCCATACGCCTGCAGCGCATCGAGCAGGTCACGGATGCCGCCCTTTTCGGTGTAGCTCGGCGCGTGATGATCGCTGTCGGCGTAGACGAACTTCTCGTGTTCGGTGCCGATCCGCCAGCGTTCGGGCGGCTTTTCCCCAGCTGCGAAACTGGCGACGAGCTGGTCGCGCGATTCGATCAAAGGCGAGGTCTTGATGGTGTCGGATCGCGTCGTCATCGTCGCGCCTTAGCGCCGGGATGCGCCGCCCGCCAGCGGGTTTCGATCCGCCACCTACCAATCGCCGCGCGCGGCCATCCACAACGCGGTTGCGGCCGCCGCAGCGGTGTCCGCGCGGAGGATGCGGGGGCCGAGCGTGATCGCCACAGCGCCCGTCACGGCGCGGATCGCTTCGCGCTCGGCATCGTCGAATCCCCCCTCGGGACCGATCAGGATCGCGGCGCTTGCCGGTCCGTTGCGCATGGCTGCCGCAGCGGGCACGCCGCCCGTCTCGTCCGCGAAATACAGCGCCCGTCCGACAGGCCAGTCGCGTAGCAGTGCGGTCAGTTTGACGGGTTCGACGAGTTCGGGAACCGCGGTGCGCCCGCATTGTTCAGCCGCCTCGATCATGTGTGCGCGCAGGCGTTCGCCGTTCAACCGGTCGATGATCGTCCGGCGAGTCAGCACCGGCACCAGCCGCGCGACGCCTAGCTCGCACGCCTTCTCCGCGACCCAGTCGATCCGCCCCTTCTTGATCGGTGCAGCGCACAGCCACAGGTCGGGAACGTTCTCCCGCTCGCGCAGCTGTTCGGTGACGTCGAGCAGCAGGTCGCGCTTCCCCACGCTTGCCGCGACGCCAAGCCATTCGCCCGACGTGCCGTCGAACAGCTTGACCGGATCGCCCGGCTTCATCCGCATCACGGTGGCTAGATAATGCGCCTGCGCGCCCTCGACGCGCAAAGGGCCGGGCGCGAGCGGATGCTCAACGAACAGGCGCGGGGTGGATTGCGGGGGCCAGGCGGGCGTAGCGGGCATGGCGGCGTCGTAGAGGGATTCGCGGGGGCAGTACAATCGCTCGCATTGCAAGAGCGCTTCCCCGGCAAAGCGGGGAGCCCAGTCGAGGTGCGGCAGATCGGGAGAAATGCCCTGACCGGCACGCTGTGCTACTGGGGGCCGGTCATCGCCGGGGGAGAAGATGAGGAATCTACCATGACACGCTATGGCGCGCGCATCTGGCTGCTAGCGGCCGCCACGTCGGCCATGGCGGGGTATGTCGACGCGGTCGGCTTCCTCAAACTCGGCGGTTTGTTCGTTTCGTTCATGAGCGGGAACTCGACGCGGTTCGCGGTCGGATCGGCGGGCGACCCTGCCGTGGCCCGAATGGCGATCTGGCTGTTGGCTTCGTTCGTCGGTGGCGTCGTCGCGGGCACGGTGGTTGCCAGGGTGGCGGGATCGTGGCGCAAACCCATCGTCCTGCTGGCGGTCGGCGGATTGCTGGCGCTTGCGGCATGGGTCGACCTGCTGGAAGCGGACGGCTGGGCGACGCTGCTGATGGCGGTGGCGATGGGGTGTGTGAACACGACCTTCCAGCGCGCGGGGGAAGTCAGCATCGGGGTGACCTACATGACGGGAACGCTGGTCAAATTCGGACAGCGGCTGGCCGACGCGCTGTTGGGCGGCGACCGGTGGGGCTGGGTGCCGTATCTTGCGCTATGGCTCGGGCTGGTCGGCGGCGCGGTGGCGGGGAGCGTCGCCTATCGGTTGTTCGGCATGGCGAGCATCTGGGGCGCGGCTAGTTTTGCGGTCGCTCTTGCGCTGCTCGCACTGTCGTTCGGTCCGGTGGAGCCTTCGTACGTCGCGTCCGGACGGACGGGCCGGAACGTCCGATGACGCCCGGTTCCGCGCTCACGCTTACCCTGCGTGCGGTCGGCGAGGTGATGCAGGCCGCGCACGATCCGTGGTGGGTGATCGCCAGTGCGGCAGTGGCGCTTCACGGCGTGGATCTGGACGATGTCGCGGATGTCGACGTGCTGCTGAGCATTGGCGACGCCAGGCGGCTGTTCTCTGCGCTCGACATTACACCGCATCCTCAAGCCGTCCATCCGCAGTTCCGGTCGGACCTGTTCGGGACGTGGATGGCTGCCCCGCTTCCGGTCGAGTTGATGGCGGGGTTCCGTTACCGGACGGCGCATGGCTGGCAGGCGGTGCGACCGCAGACCCGCTTGGCGGTGGACGTGGAAGGGGGCAGCGTCTTCGTTCCCGATCGGGCGGAACTGGGTGTGCTATTGCGCGACTTCGGCAGACCCAAGGACCGTGTTCGCGCAGCACGACTGGCGGCACTGGTGTGATGCGCCCTCATGGAAGGATGTCCTGATGCCGCAACGAATCGCGCTGACCGCCGTGCTGGTCGACGATTACGATAGCGCGATCGCTTTCTACGTCGGTCAACTGGGGTTCGAGCTGCACGAGGATCGACGGTTGAGCGCGGACAAGCGCTGGGTCGTGGTTGCGCCTTCCGGCGGAGGCGGCGGGCTCTTGCTGGCGCGGGCTGCGACGGAACGCCAGCGCGCTGTGATCGGGGAGCAGAGCGGGGGGCGGGTGTTCCTGTTTCTCGAAACCGATGATTTCGCGCGGGACCATCAGGCTTATCTCGATCGCGGCGTTCGCTTCGTCGAGGCCCCGCGACATGAGCCTTACGGCATCGTTGCGGTGTTCGAGGACCCTTACGGCAATCGCTGGGACCTGATCCAGCCGATGCGCCCTACCGCCGCCTGAGCCCGGCGCGGATCAGCATCGTTAACAGTGCGACCGTGATCGCGCCGAGAACCACCCACGCCGCGACCATTCCCACGCTGCGCGCCAATGCCCAGAGCAACGCTTCGAAAAAGCGTCCGATCGCGACGGAAAGATGGACCAAGGGCAGGGTTCTCCGGGATCGTAAAATCGATTGCGACTAGGTGAAAGCCGGTCAACGCGGTGCGACCGCTGTGACGACCGCTGTGACGACCGCTGTGACGACCGCTGTGACGACCGCTGTGACGACCGCTGTGACGACCGCTGGTGGCGAAAGCGAGGCGGCATGTTGCCCGCGGATGTCCCGCGGCGCCACCCCGGGCAGCAAGGCTTGGGGAGAAATGCGCGTCAGCTCAAGGGGTAGGCGGGATCGGTTGCGCGGTCGTTCGTCAGTTCCACGGAACCACTCGTCGCATATCTCGTTTCAGTGTCGTCATTACAAAACGTTACCAAAGGGAGCCAACCATGTCCGACTACCGCAGCACCGACCCTGTCATCGAGAAGCGCAGCGGCGCGGGCCGCACGATCCTCATCATCCTCGTGGTGATCGCGGTCGTCATTGGCTTGCTGTTCGCGACCGGCTTCTGGAGCGCGAACGTGACCAAGAGCGGTGCACTCCCCGAGGTTTCGGTCAAGGGTGGCGAATTGCCGAAGGTCGACATGGACTCGAAGGAAGTCGTTGTCGGCACGTCGGAGAAGACCGTCGAAGTGCCCAAGGTCAAGACCGAGAAGGAGACCGTCTCGGTCCCGACGATCGGCGTCAAGGACGACAACAAGTAAGCCATACGGCTTGATCGGTACGAAAGGCCTCCGCCCCTCGGGTCGGGGGCCTTTTTCGTGGTGGTACAGACGCCGCCACGCATTTCCCAGTCCCGAACTCTTCGCTACGGCAGCGCAATGCCCGTACCCGATCCCTCCGCCCCGCATCTGACCCCCGACACCGAACATAGCGGGATAATCGGGGTGTTGCCCGCGAGCGTACGACCCTTCGCTTTACTCGCGCGATTCGATCGGCCGATCGGCTGGTGGCTGCTGTTCTGGCCGGGTGCGTGGAGCATCGCGTTGGCTGGCGCGGCGATCGAGCGGTGGGACTTGATCCTGTGGTTACTGCTCGGGAGCATCGCGATGCGCGGTGCGGGGTGCGTCTTCAACGATATCGTCGACCGCGACCTCGACCGCCAAGTTGCGCGCACACGCAGTCGGCCGCTGGCCAGCGGGGCCGTGTCGGTCAAGGCGGCGGCGGTTTGGCTGGTGTTGCTGTGTCTCATCGGGCTGGTCGTCCTGCTGCAACTGCACTGGTTCGCGGCAGTGATTGCGCTGAGCAGCCTCGCGCCGGTTGCTGCCTATCCCTTTATGAAGCGGATCACGTGGTGGCCGCAGATCTGGCTCGGGCTGGTCTTCTCCTGGGCGGCACTGGTTGGCTGGGGGGAGATCACGGGGACGCTCTCGCTGCCGGGGCTGCTGCTGTACGCGGGATCGATCTGCTGGGTCGTCGGCTATGATACGATCTACGCGCTGCAGGATCGCGAGGATGATGCGTTGATTGGTGTCCGCTCGTCGGCCTTGCGGATGGGAAGCCAGGTGCGCGCAGGCGTGGCCGGATTTTACGGGGCCGCACTCGCGCTGTGGGGTGGCGCGATCTGGGCCTTGCGCCCGGACTGGCTTGCGGTCGCGGCATTGCTGCCGGTGGCGGTACACTTCGTCTGGCAGGTGGCGACGCTGTCGCCCGATGACGGCGCCGGTGCGCTTGCGCGGTTCCGGTCGAACCGGTTCGCGGGGTTGTTGGTGTTCCTTGCCTGCGTCGTCGTAGGGACAACCGTCTGAAGCATGGAGGGGAAGGTGGCGTCGCGCGAAACCGCTCTAGCATCGAGCGGTGGGACACCTTAAGTCCGGCTGATGCTGACACCCGAACAAGCGCAGGATCGCGCTGCCGATATCGTTGCCCGCGCCGCTGCTGCGGGCGCTGACGCCGCCGACGCCGTTTATGCCGCGGATATGTCGCTCGACATATCCGTCCGGCTTGGTGCGCTTGAGGATGTCGGACGGTCTGAAAGCGCGGACCTTGGGTTGCGCGTCTTCGTCGGCAAGCGCTCGGCGAGCGTTTCCACCTCCGACCTTTCGGAAGACTCGATCAGAGCACTGGTCGAGCGAGCGGTGGCGATGGCGCGGGAAGCCCCCGAGGACGCCTGGGCCGGACTCGCGCCCAAGGAACGCCTGATGCACGGCGCACCGCCGATGTTGGACCTCGACGACGGTGGCGAGGCATCGCCTGAGAGCTTGCGCGAAGCGGCGCGTGCGGCGGAAGATGCGGCGCGTGCGGTGCCCGGTGTCACCAACAGCGAAGGCGGCTCGGCCAGCGGATCGCGGTCGATCTGGGCGCTTGCGACCAGCCACGGGTTCGCCGCGGCCTATGCGGCGACGGGCTACGGCCTCTCCGCCAGCGTCCTGGCGGGCGCAACCGAGGGCGGCGGCGAGATGGTGCGCGATTATGCGTACAGCTCCGCGCGGCACCGGCGCGCGCTCGAAGCCCCGGAAGCGATCGGCACCAAGGCCGGCGAGCGCGCGGTGGCGCGGGTCAATCCCGGACGGCTCGCCAGTGGCCCGATGTCGGTGGTGTTCGATCCGCGTGTCGGGTCGAGCCTGCTCGGGCATCTGGTCGGCGCGATCTCGGGCGGCGCGATCACGCGCAAGACAAGCTTCCTGCTCGACGCGCTGGGCACCCAGGTGTTTTCGACTGGCGTGACGATCCTTGATGATCCGCATCGTCCGCACGGGCTGCGCTCACGCCCGTTTGATGGCGAGGGGCTGCCGGTCAGCCCGTGCGCGATCATCGAGCACGGCATGCTGGAAGCGTGGCTGCTCGACAGCGCATCGGCACGGCAATTGGGGCTCGAGCCGACCGGCCATGCCGCACGCGGCGTCGGCGGCGCTCCGGGTGTATCGCCGAGCAACCTCCACATGGTCGCGGGGAAGATGCCGGTGCAGACGCTGATCGGCGACATTGCGAGCGGTGTGTTCGTCACCGAGCTGATCGGCATGGGCGTCAACGGCGTGACCGGCGATTATTCGCGCGGCGCCGCCGGGTTCCGGATCGTCGATGGGCAGATCGCCGGACCGGTCGCCGAATTCACGATCGCGGGCAATCTGCGCGACATGTACCGCAACCTCACGCCCGCCAATGATCTTGAGTTCCGTTATGGCACGAACGTCCCCACGCTCCGGGTCGAGGGGATGACCGTCGCCAGTGGTTGAGGCGGGGCTGACCGACGCGGTTGCCGCGGTGGTCGCGGAAGCGAGCGCGCTCGCGCTGCGGCAGTGGCGCACCGATTTCGTTCGGTGGGAGAAGAGCCCGGGCGATCCGGTGTGTGCGGTCGACCTAGAAGTGAATGCGCTGTTGCGCGATCGGCTGAGCGCGCTGCTCCCCGATGCCGGGTGGCTTTCCGAAGAGACGGCGGACAATGCCGACCGCCTGGGCTGCACGCGGCTGTGGGTGGTCGACCCGATCGACGGTACGCGCGATTATATTCGCGGGCGTGACGGTTGGGCGGTGTCTGTCGCGCTGGTCGATGCGGGGCGTCCGGTGATCGGTGTGCTCGACGCGGGCGCGCGCGGGCAGGTGTTTCGTGCGGAGCTGGGGCAGGGGGCGTGGCGCAACGATGCGCGGATCGCGGTCGGGGATCGGCGGGCGTTCAGCGGGTCGCGTGTGCCGACCGACGCTTTGCCCAAGGTCGATCGCGATCTGGTCGTGGTGGCGAAACCCAATTCGATTGCCCTGCGCATTGCGATGGTTGCGGCGGACGAGGCTGATCTGGTCGCGACCTTGCGCTGGGGCTGGGAATGGGATGTTGCCGCCGCCGTGCTGATCGCTGCTGAGGCGGGCGCGCGCGTTACCGATGCGCTGGGGCAGCCGCTCGCATTCAATACGCCGCGAGCGCAGGCGTTCGGAGTGGTGACGTGTGTGCCGGGGATCCATGCTGCTGCGATCGAGCGGTTGCGGGAGCGGGCTGTGGCGCTTTCTGGTTGAGATGGCTGAGGGGGGCTTTGCTGCACGGCCCCACCCCAACCCCTCCCCTGAAGGGGAGGGGCTTGAAAAAGAATCTCCCTGTGCTTGTAGGGTAGCGGCCTGAGCAACACGCTCGCCCCTCCCCTTCAGGGGAGGGGTTGGGGTGGGGCCGTGTCTCACCGAGAGCGCACTTAAAAGACAGAAACCTCCCGCATCTCCCCCGGCGCCAGCCCCTCGATCGTCCACTCCCCGATCCGCCACCGCACCAGCCGCAAGGTCGGAAACCCTACAGCAGCGGTCATCCGCCGCACCTGCCTGTTACGCCCCTCCCGGATCGTCAGCGAAATCCACCCATCCGGCACGCTCTTGCGAAACCGCACCGGAGGATCCCGCGGCCATAACGCCGGATCGGCAATCCGCTCGACCTCGGCCGGCAGCGTCATCCCGTCCTTGAGCGCCACCCCCTTGCGCAGCGGCGCCAGCGCAGCGTCGTCCGGGTCGCCCTCGACTTGGATCAGATAGGTCTTGGGCAGCTTGAACTTCGGGTCCGCAATCCGCGCCTGCAATCGCCCGTCGTCGGTCAGCAGCATCAGCCCCTCGCTGTCGCGGTCCAGCCGCCCCGCGGGATAGACCCCCGGCACCGCGACATAGTCGGACAGCGTCGCGCGCGGGGTTGGGGACTTCGCGTCGGTGAATTGCGACAGGACGTCATAGGGTTTGTTGAGCAGGATCAGGCGGGCCATCGCCGTGCCTTACGCGCAAGGCGCGCATAAAAAAACCGCCGCCCGGGGCTGTCCGGGACGGCGGCTTTTTTTCGGATCAGGCGCGAGACCCGAACGCGGAGGTTACTCCTTGTTCAGATACTCGCCCGCGTCGGCATCGGTGCCATGACCGCTGGTGGTAACGGCCGCGAGCGGATCGCTGCCGATGCCGCCCGAGTCGCGCGTGGATCGTGCGAGCTCTGCGTCATGTTCTTCCTTCGCCGAGTTTGGCGCGACGATCGCAACCTCGGCGAGACGCCGCTGCTGAACCCGCAGCGCCGCATCGCGCGACGAGGCGGTGACACGCAGGCGGTTCATCCCCGCACCCGTACCCGCCGGGATCAGGCGACCCACGATCACGTTCTCCTTGAGACCGGTCAGCGTGTCCTTCTTGCCCTGCACCGAAGCCTCGGTGAGGACTCGGGTGGTCTCCTGGAACGACGCCGCCGAGATGAAGCTGCGGGTCTGCAGCGACGCCTTGGTGATGCCGAGCAGGACGGGCTTGCCCTGGGCCGGACGCTCCTTCTTGTCGATCTTCGAGTTGATCTCGTCCATCTCGTCGCGATCGACCTGCTCGCCGGCGAGCAGCGTGGTGTCGCCGCCGTCGGTGATCTCGACCTTCTGCAGCATCTGACGAACGATCGTCTCGATGTGCTTGTCGTTGATCTTCACGCCCTGGAGGCGATAAACCTCCTGGATTTCCGACACGAGATATTCGGCCAAGGGCTCGATGCCGAGCACTTCGAGAATGTCGTGCGGATCAGGCGAGCCGCCGATGAGGTTGTCGCCGCGCTTGACGTAATCGCCTTCCTGCACGTCGATGACCTTCGACTTCGGCACCAGATACTCGACGACATCACCGCCGTCCTCGGGCTGGATACCGATCTTGCGCTTCGCCTTGTAATCCTTGCCGAACACGACGCGGCCGGAGACCTTTGCGATGATCGCATTCTCCTTCGGCTTGCGCGCCTCGAACAGCTCGGCAACACGCGGCAGACCGCCGGTGATGTCGCGCGTCTTGGCGCTTTCGCGGCTGACACGGGCCAGAACGTCACCGCCCGAAACCGTCGCTCCATCCTCGACCGAGAGCGTCGCGCCCGGAACCAGCATGTAACGGCCGGCTTCTTCTGCGCTTGCACCGGTAAGGGTGAGGCGCGGACGAAGATCCTCCTTGGCCTTGGTCGTGGCGCGATATTCGATGACGACACGCTGCGAGATACCGGTCGCTTCATCGGCCTGCTCGGTGAGCGTCTTGCCCTCGATCAGATCCTGATACTTCACGACACCCGGGTTCTCGGTGATCACCGGCATGGTGAAGGGATCCCACTCCGCCAGACGATCGCCCTTTTCAACGATGTGGCCATCGTCGAACAGCACGTATGCGCCGTACGGAATGCGGTGCACCGCACGCTCGCGACCGTCCATGTCGACGATCGCGATTTCACCCGAGCGGCTGAGCACGACGCGGCGGCCACGCTGGTCGGTGATGGTGCGAAGATCACGATATTCCATCGTGCCGTCGGCCACTGCCTCCAGGTTGGACTGCTCGTTGAGCTGTGCCGCACCACCGATGTGGAAGGTACGCATGGTCAGCTGCGTGCCCGGCTCACCGATCGACTGCGCTGCGATGACGCCGACCGCTTCACCGATGTTCACCGGCGTACCGCGGGCGAGATCGCGCCCGTAGCACTTGCCGCAGACACCGATCTTGGTCTCGCAGACCAGCGGCGAGCGGATCTTGCACGACTGCGTCCCGACTGCCTCGATCCGCGCAACCATCGGCTCGTCGAGCAGCGTGCCCGACGGGATCACTATCTCGCCGGTCTTGCTGTCCACGATGTCTTCCGCGGTCGTACGACCGAGGATGCGCTCACCGAGCGACGCGATGGTCGAACCGCCCTGAACGATCGCGCGCATTTCGAGCGCACGGGTCGTCCCGCAATCCTCCTCGATGATGACGCAATCCTGCGACACGTCGACGAGACGGCGGGTGAGGTAGCCTGAGTTGGCGGTCTTCAGCGCCGTATCCGCGAGACCCTTACGGGCACCGTGGGTGGAGTTGAAGTACTCAAGGACGGTCAGGCCTTCCTTGAAGTTCGAGATGATCGGCGTTTCGATGATCTCGCCCGACGGCTTGGCCATGAGGCCGCGCATACCGGCAAGCTGCTTGATCTGCGCCTGCGAACCACGCGCACCCGAGTGGGCCATCATGTAGATCGAGTTGATCGGCTTCTCGCGGCCCTTGTTGGGACCGTCGTCGTAATGCTTGACCGCCTTGATCTCGTTCATCATCGCGTTCGCGACCTGATCGCCGCAACGGCTCCAGGCGTCGATCACCTTGTTGTACTTCTCCTGCTGCGTGATCAGGCCGTCCTGATATTGCTGCTCGAAGTCCTTCACCAGGCCCTTGGTCTCGTCGACCAAAGCAATCTTGGCGTCCGGAATGATCATGTCGTCCTTGCCGAACGAAATGCCCGCCTTGAACGCGTGCTTGAAGCCCAGCGACATGATCGCATCGGCGAACAGCACCGTGTCCTTCTGGCCGGCATGGCGATAGACCTCGTCGATCACGTCGCCGACGTCCTTCTTGGTCAGAAGGCGGTTGACGATGTCGAACGGCACCTTGTGGTTCTGCGGCAGGCACTCGCCGAGCAGCATGCGACCGGGGGTGGTCTCATAGCGCTTGAGATACTGCTTGCCGTCCTCGTCGGTCTGCGGAACGCGGCTGATGATCTTGGTGTGGAGCGTGACCGCGCCAGCCTCGATCGCGTGATGAACCTCCTGCATGTCGGAGATCATCATGCCCTCGCCGGGCTCGCCTTCCTTGAGCATCGACAGATAATACAGACCCAACACCATGTCCTGCGACGGCACGATGATCGGCTTGCCGTTCGCTGGCGACAGGATGTTGTTGGTCGACATCATCAGGACGCGCGCTTCGAGCTGTGCTTCCAGCGACAGCGGCACGTGGACCGCCATCTGATCGCCATCGAAATCGGCGTTGAACGCGGAGCAGACCAGCGGGTGAAGCTGGATCGCCTTGCCTTCGATCAGAACGGGCTCGAACGCCTGGATGCCGAGACGGTGAAGCGTTGGCGCACGGTTCAGCATGACCGGATGCTCGCGGATCACCTCGTCCAGGATATCCCAGACTTCCTTGCGCTCCTTCTCGACCCACTTCTTCGCCTGCTTCAGGGTCATCGACAGACCCTTAGCATCGAGACGTGCGTAGATGAACGGCTTGAACAACTCGAGCGCCATCTTCTTCGGCAGGCCGCACTGGTGCAGCTTGAGTTCCGGCCCGGTCACGATGACCGAACGACCCGAATAGTCGACGCGCTTGCCGAGAAGATTCTGGCGGAAGCGGCCCTGCTTGCCCTTGAGCATGTCGGACAGCGACTTGAGCGGACGCTTGTTGGCGCCCGTGATCGTGCGACCGCGGCGACCGTTGTCGAACAGTGCGTCGACGGCCTCCTGGAGCATGCGCTTCTCGTTGCGGACGATGATGTCCGGCGCGCGGAGCTCCATCAGACGCTTCAAGCGATTGTTGCGGTTGATCACGCGGCGATACAGATCGTTCAGATCCGACGTCGCGAAACGACCACCGTCCAGCGGCACCAGCGGGCGCAGCTCGGGCGGGATGACCGGAACGACCTCGAGGATCATCCACTCGGGGCGGTTGCCCGAATCGATGAAGCTCTCGACGACCTTGAGGCGCTTGATGATCTTCTTGGGCTTCAGCTCGGACTTGGTGACCGCGAGCTCCTCAAGGAGCTCCTTGCGCTCGCCCTCGAGATCGAGGTCCTGGAGCATGATGCGGACGGCTTCCGCGCCGATGCCGGCCGAGAAGGCGTCTTCGCCATACTCGTCCTGTGCGTCGAGGAGTTCGTCCTCGGTCATCAGCTGGTACTTCTCGAGCGGAGTCAGACCCGGCTCGATCACGATATACGCCTCGAAGTACAGCACGCGCTCCAGCTGCTTGAGCTGCATGTCGAGCAGCAGGCCGATGCGCGACGGCAGCGACTTCAAGAACCAGATGTGCGCGACCGGGGCGGCCAGCTCGATATGGCCCATGCGCTCACGCCGGACCTTCGAGACGGTGACTTCGACGCCGCACTTCTCGCAGACGATGCCCTTATACTTCATGCGCTTGTACTTGCCGCACAGGCACTCGTAATCCTTGATCGGACCGAAGATGCGCGCGCAGAACAGGCCGTCACGCTCGGGCTTGAACGTGCGATAGTTGATGGTTTCGGGCTTCTTGATCTCACCGAACGACCAGCTGCGGATCTTGTCCGGGCTGGCGATGCCGATCTGGATCTGGTCGAAGGTCTCGGCCTTGACGACCGGGTTCGCGAAATTGGTCAGTTCGTTCATATCTGAACTCCTTAGCCCCTCCCCTTCAGGGGAGGGGTTGGGGTGGGGCCGTTATGTTTTTCGGGCGAAGGCGTGTGCTGCACGGCCCCACCCCCAACCCCTCCCCTGAAGGGGAGGGGAGCTATCCGTTTACTCTGCCGCGATCGCGACGCCGTCGCTGTCGAAATGCTCGGTCGTGGTCAGCTCGATGTTCAGACCCAGCGAGCGCATTTCCTTGACGAGAACGTTGAAGCTCTCCGGAATGCCGGCCTCGAACGTGTCGTCACCCTTGACGATCGCCTCATAGACCTTGGTGCGCCCGACGACGTCGTCCGACTTGACCGTAAGCATTTCCTGCAAGGTGTACGCAGCACCATACGCCTGAAGCGCCCAGACCTCCATCTCGCCGAAGCGCTGGCCACCGAACTGCGCCTTACCACCCAGCGGCTGCTGCGTGACGAGCGAGTACGGCCCGATCGACCGGGCGTGGATCTTGTCGTCGACCAGATGGTGGAGCTTGAGCATGTAGATAATGCCCACGGTCACCTTGCGGTCGAACTGATCCCCGGTGCGCCCGTCGAACAGATCCGACTGACCCGACGTATCGAGACCCGCCAGTTCCAGCATCGCCGAGACATCGGCTTCACGGGCCCCGTCGAACACGGGCGTTCCCATCGGGATGCCGGTCTTCAGATTGTCCGTCAGCTCGATGATCTGCTCGGCAGTCCGCGCCTCGATGTCTGCGGCATAGTGATCGCCGTAGACTTCGAGCAGCCGTGCCTTGACCGCGTCGGGCATGTCGCCCGCCTTGGGTTCGGGGTTGGCATCGCGCCATTCCTCGAGTGCACGGTGGACTTGCTGACCGAGGTTACGGGCAGCCCAGCCGAGATGCGTCTCGAAGATCTGACCGACGTTCATGCGCGACGGCACGCCCAGCGGGTTGAGCACGAGATCGACCGGCGTGCCGTCGGCGAGGAACGGCATGTCCTCCGCCGGCAGGATCCGCGAGATGACGCCCTTGTTCCCGTGACGGCCGGCCATCTTGTCGCCCGGCTGCAGCTTGCGCTTCACCGCGACGAAGACCTTGACCATCTTGAGCACGCCTGGCGGCAGCTCGTCACCACGCTCGAGCTTGTCGCGACGATCGTGGAACTTGTCGAGGATCAGCTTGGCGGCATCGTCATACTGCGTCTTGACCGCTTCCAGATCGCTCTGGATCTTGTCGTCGGCAACCGCGAACTTCCACCACTCGTGACGATCGACGCTGTCGAGGACGTCCTGGTCGATGACCACGCCCTTTTTCGGCCCGTTCTTTGGAACGGCAGTTGCCGTCTGGCCGATCAACATCTCACGCAGACGCGACCAGGTCGCGCGGTTGAGAATGGTGCGCTCGTCGTCCGAGTCCTTCTTCAGGCGCTCGATTTCCTCGCGCTCGATCGCCATCGCGCGCTCGTCCTTGTCGATGCCGTGGCGGTTGAATACCCGGACCTCGACGACCGTACCGGCAACACCCGGCGGCAGGCGGAGCGACGTATCGCGCACGTCCGACGCCTTCTCACCGAAGATCGCGCGGAGCAGCTTTTCTTCCGGCGTCATCGGGCTTTCGCCCTTCGGCGTGATCTTGCCCGCGAGAATATCGCCTGGCTCGACCTCTGCACCGATGTACACGATGCCAGCTTCGTCGAGGTTGCGGAGTGCTTCCTCGCCGACGTTGGGGATATCGCGCGTGATGTCTTCCGGCCCGAGCTTGGTGTCGCGCGCCATGACTTCGAATTCCTCGATGTGGATCGAGGTGAAGACGTCGTCCTTGACGATGCGCTCGGAGATGAGGATCGAATCCTCATAGTTGTACCCGTTCCACGGCATGAACGCGACGAGCGCGTTGCGGCCGAGGGCGAGCTCACCGAACTCGGTCGACGGGCCGTCGGCGATGACGTCGCCTGCGGTGATCACGTCGCCCACCTTCACCAGCGGACGCTGGTTGATGCAGGTGTTCTGGTTCGAGCGCTGGAACTTCATCAGCGTGTAGATGTCGACGCCCGACTGGCCGGCATCGATCTCGCCGGTTGCGCGGATGACGATACGCGCCGCGTCAACCTGGTCGACGATGCCAGCGCGCTTGGCCGAGATCGCAGCACCCGAGTCGCGCGCTACGGTCTCTTCCATGCCAGTGCCGACGAACGGCGCTTCCGCCTGAACGAGCGGAACCGCCTGACGCTGCATGTTCGAGCCCATCAGTGCGCGGTTGGCGTCATCGTTTTCCAGGAACGGAATGAGCGATGCTGCGACCGAAACGAGCTGCTTGGGGCTGACGTCCATCAAGGTGATGTTGTTCGGGATCGCCATCAGGAATTCGCCCGCCTGACGCGACGAAACGAGCTCCTCGGTGAAGCCACCATCCGCGGTCAGATCGGCGTTGGCCTGCGCGATCGTGTGCTTGGCCTCTTCCATCGCCGACAGATAGACAACGTCGTCGGTGACCTTGTGGTCGACGACCTTGCGGTATGGCGTCTCGATGAAGCCATACTTGTTGACGCGGCTGAACGACGCGAGCGAGTTGATCAGACCGATGTTCGGGCCTTCCGGCGTCTCGATCGGGCAGATGCGGCCATAGTGCGTCGGGTGAACGTCGCGGACTTCGAAGCCGGCGCGCTCACGCGTCAGACCACCTGGTCCAAGTGCCGACACGCGACGCTTGTGGGTGACTTCCGACAGTGGGTTGGTCTGATCCATGAACTGCGACAGCTGCGACGAGCCGAAGAATTCGCGGACCGCGGCAACCGCGGGCTTCGCGTTGATCAGATCGTTCGGCATCACGGTCGACACGTCGACCGACGACATACGCTCCTTCACGGCGCGCTCCATGCGGAGCAGACCGACGCGATACTGGTTCTCGAGCAGCTCGCCGACCGAACGGACACGACGGTTGCCGAGGTTGT
This sequence comes from Sphingomonas sp. FW306-05-A, assembly GCF_058782275.1. Classification (NCBI taxonomy): domain Bacteria; kingdom Pseudomonadati; phylum Pseudomonadota; class Alphaproteobacteria; order Sphingomonadales; family Sphingomonadaceae; genus Sphingomonas; species Sphingomonas sp. FW306-05-A. The sequence continues at coordinate 594,773 of NZ_JBYSXN010000002.1, read as the reverse complement.
CGATATCGTCGATGTCGCCCTTGCCGTCCTTGAGGTTCACGAGCGTTTTGACGACCTCGAGAATGTCCTCGGTGCGGAGCGTGGTCACGGTGTCCTCGACGTCGAGGTCGAGACGCATGTTGAGCTTTACGCGACCGACGGCCGACAGATCGTACCGGTCGGGATCGAAGAACAGGCCGCTGAACAGCGACTCTGCGGTCTCGAGCGTGGGCGGCTCGCCCGGGCGCATGACGCGGTAGATGTCGGACAGCGCCTGCTCGCGCTCCTCGGCCTTGTCGACCTTGAGCGTGTTGCGGATCCACGGACCCGTCGCGACGTGATCGATGTCGAGCAGTTCGATCCGGTCGATCCCGGCCTGGTCGAGCAGTTCGAGGTTCTCGGCCGACACTTCGTCGCCCGCCTCGATATAGATCTGGCCGGTGTTGTCGTTGATCAGATCATAGGCGCTGTAGCGGCCGAAGATTTCCTCGGTCGGGATCAGCAGGTCGGTCAGGCCGTCCTTGGCTGCCTTGTTGGCTGCGCGCGGGCTGATCTTCTGGCCGTTGGCAAACACGATCTCGCCGGTCTTGGCGTCGATGATGTCGTACATCGGCTTCTGGCCACGCCAGTTCTCGGGCTGGAACGGGATGATCCAGCCACCCTGACCGCGGACGAAGGTCACGCGGTTGTAGAAGTGGTTGAGGATCTCCTCGCCGGTCATGCCGAGCGCATAGAGCAGCGCCGTCACCGGGAGCTTGCGCTTGCGATCGATGCGGACGTTGACGATGTCCTTGGCGTCGAACTCGAAATCGAGCCAGGAGCCGCGATACGGAATGACGCGCGCAGCGAACAGATACTTGCCCGATGCGTGGGTCTTGCCGCGATCATGGTCGAACAGGACGCCCGGCGAACGGTGCATCTGCGAGACGATGACACGCTCGGTGCCGTTGATGATGAAGGTGCCGTTGCCCGTCATCAGGGGCATGTCGCCCATGTAGACGTCCTGCTCCTTGATATCGAGGACCGAACGCGAATCGGTGTCGGCGTCCACCTCGAACACGATCAGGCGCAGCGTGACGCGCATCGGCGCCGCATAAGTGATGCCGCGCTGGCGGCATTCGTCGGTGTCGAACTTGGGGGGCTCGAGCTCGTAATTGACGAAGTCGAGTTCGGCGGTGCCGGCGAAATCGCGGATCGGGAAAACGCTGCGCAGAGTCTTCTCAAGACCCGAGACATAACCGATCGACGGGTCGGACCGCAGGAACTGCTCGTAGCTCTCGCGCTGGACCTCGATCAGGTTCGGCATCTGCACGACTTCGTGGATGTTGCCGAAAACCTTGCGGATGCGGCGCTTGGCAGTGCCGCTTTCTGCTGCGCGCGGCTTGGCCGTGCCCTCGTTGGTTGCCTTGGTCGCCATGGAGTTTTTGCCCTCAAGCTCTAAATTCGTGCCCGGAAACGCCCGGGCGGGCACGCCCAAAACGCAAAAAGCCGCATGTCCTCCACAGGGGTGGAACGACAGCAGCTTTCATGCGTCTCGTGAAACCACAATCCCAATACGATCGACATGCTGCGCGACGGCACGTCATTTCCCGAAGACTGTGGTGGAGTGCGCCATATAGGGACGGGGTCCGAGCCTGTCAAATCGTGGGGTGACAAGGCGTCTAGTCCGACCGGGCGGTGAACGGAACATCGCGTGCGGCGGGTTGGGCGGGCCAATTCGAAGCGCCGCTTTGGCGGTTGCGCGATTGTCGCTATGGGCGATCTTGTGAAAACCATCTCCCGCACCGCTCCCGTCGCGTTCGCGCTCCTTCTGGCACCCGCAGCGGTCGCGCAGACGTCTGCGCCCGCGACCCCGCTTCCCGATCTCGACGGATTCAGCCTCCCTTCCTCGCGTCCGACGCCGCGGATTGCCCCGGATGCGCAGCCGACCACCGGTGCCACCGCGCCGCGTCCAGCGCCCACTCCGACGCCATCCGCACCTGTGGTCGCCGCACCCGCGCAACCGCCTCGCGTCGTACCGACCGTGCGGGTTACGCCCGTACCGCGTCCGACGACTGCGCCACGCGTGACGGTGCCCGACCGCCCTGCGCCGGTCGCTACGCCCGTCCAGGCGCCGAGGCCGACACCGGTCGCGCCCGAACCACTACCGACGCCCGCGGCGCCCGAACCGGTCCCAACCGCAATCTCCACCCAGCAGCCGGTAGCCTCGCCCGAGCCTGTCGCGGCCAGTTCGACACCGGTTGCTACGGCAACGCCGCAACCCGCAGGGCAGGGCAATGCGCGGTCATCGTGGTTCGCCCTCGTAGCGGGGGGCATTGCAGTTGCGCTCGGGGCCGGGGCGGTGTTTCTGTGGCGACGGCGGAGGGGCGAACCGAAGGCTTCAAACTCGGAGGACGCCAGGGCCATCGTAACCGATGACGCGGCGCACGACCCGGTTGACGTTGCTCCCGCCCCGCGTGCGGTACCGACCCCGCGCACCGATGCCCCCCAGGCGCAACGCGCGCGGATCGAGATCGATTGCGTCGCGACCCGTGGCGGGACCAACCTGCTGAGCGTGGCGGTTGATTACCGGATTATCGTCCGTAACGTCGGAGATGCGCTGGCAACCGGGATCCGGGTCGATATCCGGCTGCTTGGGATGGGGACCCAGCATGATGCGCTGCTGAGCGCGCTGTTTGCGATGCCGATCGAGAAGTCGATCGCCGCGCCGTTCGACCTGCCGCCGGGGACCGCGGTCGATCTGGGCGGTATGGCGATGCACCCCAAGGACACGATCGAGACGGTCGAGATCGGCGGGCGGCGGATGGTGGTGCCGCTGCTGTCGGTCAACCTGCGCTATGGCTGGCCCGATGACGCGACGGGGGGCGGCGAGGGGCAGACTGCGCGGCCGTTCGTCATCGGGATCGACCCGGGGACGGGGGGCAGGCTCCAGCCGTTCCGGCTCGATGCCGCCGCGCGGATGGTCCAGAACGTTGCGATCATCGCGTACACAGACGGTGTTACCACTTGACCACATATCGTTTATCGATAATCTATACATCGATAAACGATATGGGTGGCATATGGTGGGACATGACCGGGTTCTGAGTGCAGCACGACTGATCCTGCGCGGCTTTCTCCTGATCAACGTCGCGGCGGGGGTGTTGTTCGCGGTCGCGATCCTCGTCTCGTTTCCGATGAGCGGCGCGCTGCTCGCACGGCTGACATACAAATACGGGCCGACGATGGATGTCGCGGCGATTGTGTGGGGGATACGGCTGCTGATGCTGGCGTCGATCGGTGCCGCTGTCGTGCTGCGGCGGATCTTCCTGGCGCTGCTCGCGATCGTCGACACGGTGCGCGCAGGCGACCCGTTTACCGAGGCCAACGCCGTACGGCTTCAGACGATCGCCTGGGGAATGCTGGTCTTGCAAGTGCTCGACCTCGGACTGGGGGCGTTCACCGGCTGGGCACGGCTGATGCGGTTCGATTTCGTTGACTGGAACCCGTCGTTCAGCGGCTGGATCACCGTGCTCATGCTGTTCGTGCTTGCCCGCGTATTCCGGCGCGGCACGGAAATGCGCGACGATCTGGCGATGACGGTCTGATGCCGGTCGTCGTCACATTGGACGCGATGCTCCACGAACGGCGGATGACGCTCACGGAGCTCGCCGCCGCGGTCGACCTGACCGTCGTCAATCTGTCGATCCTCAAGACGGGCAAGGCGCGTGCGATCCGCTTCTCGACGCTCGAGGCGATCTGCGCGGCGCTCGACTGCCAGCCGGGGGATATCTTGCGGTTCGAAGCAGAAGGGGAAACAGCATGAAACGCTTTTTCGCAAATTGGGCGGGCGGGTTCGTCGATGGCACGAAGGCGATGCGCGCATTGCCGTGGCTCGTCGCGGGGATGATCGCGATCGAGCTGGTGCAGCACGTGATCGAAGTCCGCACCGGCTTCTTCTCGACCGATCGCGCGGTGCGCAAGGCGGCGAGCCTGACGCCGGTGCGGATGGCGCTCGGCTGGCCCAAGATGTTCGCGACATGGGGCCTCGCGTTCTTCGTGGTGCGCTTCCTTGTGCTGGGCGATGCGCGCGCGGCGTTGCGCGTGCCCGCGCTGGCGTGGCGGCGCTATGCGGGGGTGGTGCTGTTCCAGTTGGTCCCCGCGCTAGCGATCATCTATGCCGAGCCGATCCTCGCGGCGCTCGGGGCTGCGCCAGGCGGGCAGGCGGGTACGGGGCAGGCGGTGATGGGGGTGCGGCTCGTCTTCGGGCTAGGCCAGCAACTGCTCGAGCCGCTGCTGCTGCTGTGGTTCGTCAACGCCGCGATCGGGACGACCGGCTTCGGTCCGCTCGAGTCTGCGCGCGCGACCGGCTGGTGGTATTTCGCCGTCTTGCCGATGGTTTTCGTCACTCGGTTGCCGTTCAGTGCCGTACATCAGGGGCTCAATCGCTACGCGATGGGGCAGTCCGCGGGCGTGATGTGGGGAATGCTCGCGCTCGACGCGGTGCTGGTCAGCATCATGGTGGTGATGATCGCGGCGGTGCAACTGCGCGCGGCGCGGTTTGTCGCGGAGCGGCGGGGGGTGCGGATGCTGGCCGAGCAGCCCCAGCCTGTCATCGCAAATGCGCCGCCTCTTCGATCGCGGTGAGGCACGGGTCGGAACGAAATGAGCACTTGCTCCGCTTGGAGTGGCATGGGGAGGTCCGGCGGAAAGTCAGCAACGGACGTCTGGTTCAGCGTACCGGGACGAGCGACCATAGATAGTCCCGTCGATCGCGTCTTAGCCGGTCGAAACCTCACGGTGCTGGATGAGCGGGCGTCATCAACGCGTCGATCTTGCTCTTTGGCATGTTGATCAAAAGCCCGTTCTTGTTCTTTGCAACGGATGAAAAATCTACCTCGACGCTACCGACCGCGCTTGCCACGGTCGCAAAGCCTTTGCCGACCGTCTCGATTCTGCCGACGAGAAGGCCCTTTTCGTCATGGACCTCTAACCCTTGCACGATGTCCTTGGGCGACGCCGGGACCGCACGCATCGTCGATCGGTCCGAGTCTGCGACGCCGACGTAGAAATCTCGGAAATTTTGCTGCTGGTTGAAATCCCTCGTGCCGCTGTTGTTCGGCCCATTTCCTTGTCCTGAAGGCCCTTGTTGAGCTTCGGCAGGGGGTGTCGGAACGAGAATAGACGCGATCATACCAAGAAAAGCTCCACGCATTCCTTCCTCCCAGGCTGACCAGTATTTCGTATCGGTAGCGTATCGTGATTCTGAACTGTCAACAATAGTCCAAAGCGACAGGTCAATAAGGCAGCACGTGGCAACTCTATACGAGCCCATCGGGAGGTCGGCCGTGTGATTAATTGTTAGAATGGGGGCGGGATGGCGACGTGCAAGGAACAGACCCACAGTGCAGCGATGGCGTCGAGCGGCTAGCTGGTAATGTTACCGCAGCGCGTTGGCGTCCGGTTGCCTGCAATCTTGGCGCTTGAGCCGGCCGCTGTGCCCTTGCGCGAGGCTTTCCCTAGCGGCATCGGCTTTGTCGTCTAGGCCCGAACGGATGGTGTAGTATTCGGCGTCGGCAGGCCCTTCGAAGGGCAGGGTTTGGGTCGCGGGGCAATGCGGGCGCTATTCTCTGCGAGGCACTTCCCCACCCCAACCCAGCTTCGGGTCGGCCATGTCCCCGGCATGACCTGAATAGCGCGGGGCGCTGTTCACCCGACGCTCCTGAAGGGGGGGCTTGAGGCTCGTCCCGCACAGGCCCGTCACCCCCCAAACGCAAAAAGGGCGACCCCCTCGCAGGGGCCGCCCTTTTCGGTTCGAACCAAGGTCCGGAAGGGAAGGGCGTCGGTTGCCCGCCGCCCTTCGCCTGCCTTACTTGACTTCGACGGTCGCGCCAGCTGCTTCGAGCTGCGCCTTGATCTTGGCTGCTTCGTCCTTCGAAACGCCTTCCTTAACGGCCTTGGGAGCCGACTCGACCAGCGTCTTCGCTTCGGTCAGGCCGAGCGAGGTGATCGCGCGGACTTCCTTAATGACGTTGATCTTCTTGCCACCGTCGCCGGTGAGGATGACGTCGAATTCGGTCTGCTCTTCAGCAGCCGGTGCTGCTGCGCCGCCGCCAGCTGCCGGAGCTGCTGCGACTGCTGCTGCGGCCGAAACGCCCCACTTCTCTTCGAGCATCTTCGACAGGTCTGCTGCTTCGATGACGGTGAGGGCCGAAAGCTGGTCAACCAGCGCGTTGAGGTCTGCCATGTGTAGTCTCCAGTAACAGGGGCATCGCCCCATGGTTTCAGTTCAAAAGATCTCGAATACCCGACAGATGTCAGGCGTCCGCCGTTTCCTGTTCGGCGTCCTTTTCGGCATAGGCCGAAAGCACACGAGCGAGCTGAGCCGCAGGCGCCTGGGCAATCGTCGCGAGCTTGGTTGCAGGAGCAACCAGGAGGCCCACGATCTTCGCGCGCAGTTCGTCCAGCGACGGCATCGTCGCAAGTGCCTTCACGCCGTCCACGTCGAGGACGGTCGCACCCATCGCACCACCGACGATTTCGAACTTGTCGTTCGTCTTCGCGAATTCCACGGCCACCTTGGCAGCCGCGACGGGGTCGATGGAACTGGCGAGACCGACCGGACCCGTGAGCATGTCGCCCAGCGGGGTGTAGTCGGTGCCGTCCAGAGCGATCTTGGCAAGCTTGTTCTTCGAGACCTTGTAGCTCGCGCCAGCATCCCGCATCGCGTTGCGCAGCTTTGTCGACTGCGAAACGGTCATGCCGAGGTTGCGGGTGACGACCACCACGCCGACTTCGGCAAAAGTGCGGTTCAGCTCTGCAACGAGCTCGGTCTTTTGAGCACGATCCATGCCATTCTCCACTTTTTTGGCCGCACCGCGAACGGCACGACCGGTTACGAACCAGGGCGCAGATGCACCCCGGAAGTGTCCAGCGATGGGGAATGGGAGCGACGCCCGCTCATTCGCCACGGGGGCGATGCGGAGGGCGGCAAGCCGGAACGCGGGCGAACCCGGTATCGGCGGAAATCCTGTCCCCGTCTCGGCAGGGCATTAAGACCGACGGAATTCGGCCACCTGCTGTCTCGGACGGTCCTTCCCCAAGCGAACTCGGGTCGGGAGAGCGGCGCTGATAGCTGGATGTGGGGGAAAGTCAACGGGGGGCGTGATGGCGTTGCCCGCTAGCCGTCATTGCCGCGACGGCGGCAGTTCTACAAAACCATCCGTCATCCTGAACTCGTTTCAGGATCCAGCCCTCCGCGAGTCCGGACTATCCCTGTTGCGCGGTGGATGCTGAAACAAGTTCAGCATGACGGCAGCTTTAGGGCGCGGGGTGACGACCAACCTCCTATCGCCTGCGCGGGGATGACGGAAGGAAAGTACAATCCCACTATCCTTTGCGCCTGCGCCATTTGACCAATAGCGCGCACATCCGTTGTGCGGAACACTCTATCACCAAGGGCCGGCGAGCCTGACCAGGACGGGACGGACTTGTTCACGACGGGGGGCCGACCGATGACACAATATGCTGTTCTAAACCACGAAGCCGACGACGATTTGCTGACCCGCGGGTTTGCCCGGCGTGATCTTGCGCGAATCGCTGCGGTGTTCGGGGTCGGTGCGACCGCCACGACGCTCGGGCGTCCGGCGTGGGCGGCGGGAAGCGGTGTCGCTGCTGCACCCGCTCCGGAAGTGCCACCCAGGGTACGGATCGGCGCGAACGAATGCTGGACCGGCCCGCTCGCGCCGGGGGCGGCCGCGGCGGCGCAGATGATCGAGCAGGGCAACCGCTATTCGCCGCAGGACCAGCGCGGCGATTTCATCAAGGCGGTGGTGACGGTGGAAGGCGTTCCCGCCGGCCATGTCGCGCCCTGGCCCGGATCGAGCGACCCTTTGTGTCGCGCGGTGGTCAGCTTCTGTTCGCCGACCAGGGGGCTCGTCACCGCCGATCCGACGTTCGAGCTCGCCGGGCGCACCGCGGCGTGGCTCGGCGCGCCGGTCAAGGCGGTGCCGCTGACCGCGGAGTATACCCATGACGTCAAGGCGATGCTCGCCGCCGATCCAAACGCGGGGCTCTATTACATCTGCACCCCCAACAACCCGACAGGCACGATCACCCCGCTTGCCGACATCGAATGGCTGATCGCGAACAAGCCCGCCGGGTCGATGGTGCTGATCGACGAGGCGTACACCCATTTCGCGGGCGTGCCGGTCGCCTCCTATCTGGCGGTGAAACATCCCGACGTGATCGTGCTGCGCACTTTCTCCAAACTGTTCGGCATGGCGGGGCTGCGGATGGGCTATATCGTCACTAACCCGACCAATATCGCCAAGATGATGCGCTATGACGGCGGGATGCAGTCGGGCGCGTTGCCGGTGACGAGCATCGCCTGCGCCACTGCCAGCCTGAGCGCGGCGTCGCTGATCGTCGCGCGGCGCACGCAGATGGAGGCGGCGCGCGGTCTGACGCTCGATCATCTCAAGGCGCGGGGGATCAGCGTCAAGCCGACCAATGCCAACATGTTCATGGTCGACTGGAAGACGAAGCAAGCCAAAGACATGCAGGTCGCGTTCCGCAAGCAGAGCGTCGAGATCGGTCGGTCGTGGCCGATCTGGCCGACGGTCAGCCGGGTGACCGTGGGGTCGACAGCGGAGATGAAGGCGTTCTGTACCGCGCTCGACCGGGTAATTGCCTGACGCAGGCTAGCGCTGGACACATAATGATACGCGAGTGAAACCATCGGGCGGTTTTCGGGTTGATCCGGCGTGACCAATCCTCCCGTTCCGGCCCCGTCCGAGCAGCCTGCGATCTCTCCCACGCCAAAGCCGCGGTCGCGCCTGCGATCGCGGTTGCTGGTAAGCGCAGTCGTGGGGAGCGCGCTGGTGGTGGTCGGGGTCGTCGCATTGGGGGCGTTTCCGTTCGGGCTGTTGCGCGGGACGATCGAAAACCGGCTGTCCGTCGCGCTCGACACGAAGGTGCAGGTCGGATCGGTGACGCGTGACAGCGTGTTTTCGTACACGCCGATGGTGTCGGTCCACGACGTGCGGATCGCGCAGCCGGCGTGGGTCGGGCCGGGCGATCTCGTCCGCGTGGCAACCGCAAGCGTGCGCGTGCCGGTGCTGTCGCTGCTGCTCGGCAAGTTTCGCCCGGACAAGGTCAGCATCGACGGCGCACGGATCGCGCTGGTGCGCGACGCGACGGGGCGCGAGAACTGGAAGCCCGCGCGCAAGAAGCCAAAGCGTGAGGGCGACACCCGCCCGAGCCTGTCCGACCTGACGATCACCAACAGCCAGGTCGTGATCAGCGACGCGAAGCGCGGGCTGATCGTCGGCGGGCCGCTCAGCGTCGATGCGCGGAACGGCCTGCGCTATGCCGCGACGGGGACGTTCCAGGATACCCCCGCCACGCTCGATTTGACCGGCGGCAAGATCACCGGGATCGACCCGACCGCGCCCTATCCGTTCAAGGCGACGCTCGCCTCGCCTGCGCTGCGGATGGCGGTCAACGGGCAGATGCGCGGGGTGCTCGACACGCGGCATTTCAGCGCGGACATCACCGCACGGGCGCCGACGCTCAAGAACCTCGACCGGATCATCGAGGCGGGGCTGTTCGGGTCGCAACCGATCAACCTCGCGGGCAAGATCCGCCACGACGGGCGCGACTGGTATGTCGACAAGATCGCCGGGAGCATGGGGCGGTCCTTGTTCAGCGGCGTGGCGACGATCCACAAGGACGGCGGGCGCACCAATATCGACGCGAAGGTCGATGCGCGCCAGTTCGACTTCGACGATCTCGCCGACGCCGAGGGCCGTGCCAGATCGGCCGCGCGCAAGGCGGCGATCGGGCCGCGCGTGATCCCGCCGACGCGGATCAACCTGTCGAAGATGGGCAAGACCGACGGGCGTCTGGTCTTCGTCGCGCATCGGCTGCTGTCGAGCGGGGGGACGGTGTTCAAGAGCCTGTCCGGATCGCTGACGCTGGATCACCGCGTCATCACGGTGCGCAACGTCGTCGCGACGCTGGCGAGCGGGCGGATGACGGGGACGGTCAAGGTCGATCACCGCAGCGGCACCCCCAAGCTCGCGATCGACCTGCGGCTGGCGGGGCTGACGCTGGATGCGCTGGTCGGGCAGCCGAAGATGATCTCGGGGCCGGTGCGCGGGCATATCGTGATGACCGGGCAGGGCGACACGGTCCGCGAGGCGATGGCGCATGCGAGCGGCAAGGCCGCGATCGTCGCGACCGACGGGCATGTCCAGCGGATGGTCGCGGATGTGCTCGGGCAGAATCTCAGCGGCGCGGTCGCGCATGCGATCGACGGCCCGAGCGAGACGGTGCCGCTGCGCTGCCTCGTCGCCAATTTCCGCGCGAGCGGCGGCGTGCTGACGCCCAATCCGCTGGCGATCGATACGGGGGCTTCGGTCGGGCGCGGGTCGGGGCGGATCCTTCTCGACGGCGAGCGGCTCGAGCTGACGCTGGCGGGGGCGAGCAAGAGCAATGCGCTGCTGCGGATCGCAGACCCGATCCACGTCCGGGGCACGCTGGGGTCGCCGACGGTGACCGTCGCGGGGCTCGGAGCGACGGAGAAGCCGACCGCTGGCGGCGTGCTGCGGGTGTTGGGGCGGTCGATCGGGCAGGCGCTGGGGATTACCAAGACGCCCCCCTCGGCGGCGGGTCGTCCGCCGACGACGGTCAATTGCTCGGCAGCTGTGGCGCTGGCGTTGCGATAGCGGCGGGGGGTGCTGGGGTAGGGGGCGGGACGGTTTTACCTTCTGTCGATGTCCGTCCCGCAGCGGACCGGTCATACGGTCGGCGGCTTTTGAATCATTCTCGAGGCCAAGCGTCGTGCAGGATTGCCGGCAACGGTCGCCGCCACGGGAACATCTCGTGTAACGACGCTGCCAGCACCGATGATCGCGTCATTACCGATAGTGACGCCAGGCAGAATGATGGCGCCGCCGCCAATCCAGACGTTGCGCCCAATGACAATCGGCCGACCGATTTCAAGCATCTGGGCGCGGACCGATGCTTCGCGAGGATGGTCGGCCGTGAGAATCTGCACGCCGGGTCCGATCTGCGTGCCCGCGCCAATCCGCACCGGCATGACATCGAGAACGACGCAACCGTAATTGAGGAAAACCCCGTCTTCCAGATGGACGTTATAACCGTAATCGCAGTGGAACGGGGGCCGGACCGTAACCCCCGCACCGACATAGCCGAGCCCTTCGGTCAGCATCGCATACCTAGTGTCCGAAGGGGCCGCCGATGCGGCGTTGTACCGAGCCATCCAGTCCCGTGCCCGCGCCGCATCGGCGGCCAACTCGGGATCGTCCGCGGTGTAGAGCTCTCCGGCGAGCATCTTCTGCTTCTCGGTCATCGTCATCAGCTCAGGTCGTGCAGGTCCTTGCCAAGCGGCGGGGTGATCCGCAGGTCCGAGAAGCGGATCGCCAAACCATCCCGTTCAGGCGTGCAAGCCATCGGTCCGACCTGGTAAGATGGGGCAACCGGGAACGGTGCGAGCCGTACCAGCGGCCATGTCTTGCCATCGGCGGAAACCTGAAGGCGCAGCACCCCCTTTGCAACGGTCGCGCGCATCCAGAAATCCTGCGCGTCATGCTCGTAGGGGCCAGTCGCCCAGTCGGATTTACCGTCCGTGAGGACGCTGCTCAGCATCGCACGGCCATCCGACAATTCGATTCCCGCTTTGACCCAACGCCGTTCGTCGACCCGGACCATGATCCCGGCCTGATCATATAACTTTTGATACTGGCCACGGATGCGCAGTTGCGCGGTGAACGCAGCGGGGGCGGTGAACCCGAGAAAATGCCCGCTGTCGCGGGTGAAGCCGTAATGCGTCTCTCGCCAGAAATCGGTGCCTTTGTCGGTGACCATCGACAGGTCGCCTGCGGGATCGACCGACCAGACGCGAGGCTCGTTGAGCCAGCGACCGTCTCGGCGCCCCAGCGCCGGCTTGCCCGTACGCTGTGCCTGCGCCGTGCCTGCCGTACTCGCGGCAACCAGTGCAGCTGCACCACCCAGGATTGTTCTGCGGTTCACCAAATCCTCGCTCATGTGCAACAGGCCTATCTATGTTTGGACCCATATGTACATACGTACACATTACCGCAAGCGGATGAATTGATGACGACCGGGAAAGGCAGGCAAAACGACCCGACGCGGCGGCAGCGCATCGTCGACGCAACGTTGGAAGTGATCGCCGCTTATGGTGTGGCAGCGACGACCCATCGCCGGATCGCGGGCGAGGCGGGCGTGCCGTTGGGCTCGGTGACCTATTATTTCGAGTCGTTGGAAGCGCTGATAGGCGCCGCTTTCCTCCAGTTGGCGGCGCAGTCCTCTGCGCTTTTCAGTGCCCGTCTGGAATCGGCTGAAGATCGTTCCGCGGCGATCGATGCGGTGATCGATATCATCGCAGGCACGATCTGGGCGAAGCCACGCACATTGCTCCTGAGCTACGAACTTTATGCCTTTGCGGCGCGGCACCCAGCGGTCAGCGCTGTGATGCAACAGTGGATGGACAACAGCCGCAGATCGCTGGAGCGCTTTTTCGATCCGCTGACGGCACGGGCGCTGGATGCCCTGGTTGAAGGGATCGGCATTCATAATTCGATCGACCGAGCGCCGCTTGACCGGGAAGCAATCCGGATCATCGTCGAACGCATCGCTACAGCCTGAAGACGAGGCCCCCCCCATCCGCAGTTCGGCGGGAGCGGAACGATAGCTTCATAGTCCTACGATCTAGGTCCATACCCGCAGCCCGACATTCCGGCAGAACACAAAAAAGGCCCGGTGCAAAGCGCACCGGGCCTTTCCCATTACCCTACCGCCTCAGCAATCAGGCGAGATCGCGCACGTTCGGCTCGCGCGCGAAGAAGCGCTTCGCTGCTGCCTTGACGAAACCCGCGCCCAGATCGGTCACGCCTTCGTCCTTCTCGACGCCGGCCTTGTCGAGCAACGGCTGTGCCGCTGCGCTCGCACCGACCGCCTTGAGATGCCCGAACGCGTCCATTGCGAACTGGACCGCTGCGCCCTGCTTGAGCAGCATCGCGCAACCCTCTGCCGACAGCGCGATCGCGACCGCGTCGAAGATTTGCGACGGCGTACCCGCGAGCTGGCCATCGGCCTTGCGCTTGCTGCCGTCCGACAGCGTTGCGCCGCCGACCTTGGGCGCGACCAGCACGGCCTTGCCCTTGGCGTCCTTGATCGACGCGACCAGCGCGTCGAGCTCGGCGGCATCGGTGCCGTCCGCGATCAGGATGCCGACGACGCGGCCTTCCAGCGTCTCCTTCATGTTCTTCTGGATCGACAGGGCGTCCGAAGGCTTCATGTCGACCGGCTCGCGCGCGGCCTTCGCCTTTTCAGGGAGATCGATGTTGAGGCCGTCCGCGACACGCTGCGCGAGACCCTCATCGACGTTGCGCAGATTGGCGACCATCCGCGGCGGGACCTGATCGAGCAGGCCGACCTTCGACAGCTCGAATACGAACGACGACGCGATATGCGCCTGCTCGTTTTCGGTCGCCGAGTTAAAGAACAGCCGTGCCTGGCTGTAGTGATCCGCGAACAGTTCCGAACGGACACGGAGCTTGTCGCCCGTCTCGTTGTCGCCGGTCGCGGCGTTGGTCGTCACATAGCCCTTGGTCGCGCTCTCACGCGGTCCGCCATCCTCGCCGTGTGCGGCAAGGCTGTTGGGCTCGTAGTTCGCGCGGCCCTTGGGGACCTTGGTTTGCATCATCCCGTCGCGCTGGAAGTTGCCGGCCGGCGAGCGCGGGCTGTTGATCGGGATCTGGTGGAAGTTGGTCGTCCCCAGACGCGACTTCTGTGTGTCGAGATAGCTGAACAGGCGACCCTGCAGCAGCGGATCGTTCGAGAAATCGATCCCCGGCACGACGTTGGTCGGCAAGAAGGCGACCTGCTCGGTCTCGGCGAAGAAGTTGTCGACGTTGCGGTCGAGCACCATCCGCCCGATGATCCGGACCGGGACGTCCTCTTCCGGGATCAGCTTGGTCGAATCGAGCACGTCATACGGCTGCGCTTCGGCAAACGCCTGGTCGAACACCTGGATGCCGAGTTCCCACTCGGGGAAATCGCCGGTGTCGATCGCCTCGAACAGATCGCGGCGATGATAGTCGTTGTCGGCGGCCTGAAGCTTGAGCGTCTCGTCCCAGATCGTCGACTGGAGGCCGAGCTTGGGCTTCCAGTGGAACTTGACGAAGCTGCTGTTGCCCTCGGCGTTGACGAGGCGGAAGGTGTGGACGCCGAAGCCTTCCATCATCCGCAGCGAGCGGGGGAGGGTACGGTCCGACATCGCCCACATCAGCATGTGCGTCGCTTCCGGCATCAGCGATGCCCAGTCCCAGAAGGTGTCGTGCGCGCTGCCGGCCTGCGGATAGGCGCGGTCGGCTTCCATCTTCACCGAATGGATCAGATCGGGGAACTTGATCGCGTCCTGGATGAAGAACACCGGGATGTTGTTGCCGACGAGATCCCAATTGCCTTCGGTCGTGTAGAACTTGACCGCAAAGCCGCGCACGTCGCGCGGGGTGTCGACCGAGCCTGCACCGCCCGCGACGGTCGAGAAGCGCACGAAAACCTCGGTCTTCTCGCCCTTCTTGAACACTGCCGCGCGCGACAGGTCCGAAATATCGTCGGTCGCTTCGAAATAGCCGTGTGCGCCCGAACCGCGTGCGTGGACGATCCGCTCTGGGATCCGCTCGTGGTCGAAGTGGAAGATCTTCTCGCGCAGGACGAAGTCCTCGAGCAGCGTCGGGCCGCGCGAGCCGCTCTTGAGGCTGTTCTGGTTGTCGGAAACGGGCACGCCGTGGTTTGTCGTCAGGACCGGCGCATCGCCTTGCGCCTGCTGGTGCGTCTCGCCACCGTTGCCGGTGACCGTGTCGAAATCTGCCATGTGGGAGCCTTCTTGGGGGTTCGGGCAGACGACGAACGCGGGGCGGGTAGGTTCCGTTAATTATGGTTGATCTAGATCGTAATGGGCCGATGGAACGATCGGAGGCCGGCAGGCTGCCGGTCGTCGCTGCGCCGAACAGCGCATGACCTTGCCGGCAAACGATTTCCCGATGGCGGACGATCAAGGAAGGTTTTCCACCGCGCCTTCAAATGGACTAGGACCCCCCGGAATGGCCGGGGCAAGGCGGGGGGTATGGAGTGCCGATCGAGCTTTATCGTAGCGACACACTGCTAGTCCGGCAGGTGGCGATCGAGGGATGTGACCGATGGGTCATCACGTTCGATCACCACAGTATCGGCGATGGGTTCGACCGCAAGGGTTTTGGCGAAAGCTTCCTGCAGGCAAACGGCATATCGGCGATCCACGTGCTCGGCCGTGGTAATGACTGGTATCAATATGACGACATCTTTGCGGCGGCCGCGGTCGTTCGCGCCGCGACCAGCGGTGCGGTGCGCCGGGTTGCCTATGGATCCAGCATGGGGGGATATGCCGCGGTTCGGCTGGCCGACGCAATCGGGGCCGATGCCGTGCTGGCGCTTTCGCCGCAATGGTCGATCGATCCGGCAATCGCGAGTTGGGACAATCGCTGGTCGCAGGACGCGCATCGCATCCGCTGGTTGAGCACGATGGCCGTACCACTGCGCCCCGCCCCGTCGAGCGTGCTGGTCTATGATCCGCACTTGCCGCTCGACCGCCGCCATGCGCTGCTGATCGCGGAGCAAACCGGATCGCACCTCTTACCGGTGGCGCATTGTTTGCACCCTGCCAGCACGTTCCTCGGCGAAGTGAGCCTGCTGCGCGGGTTGCTCGAGGACCTGCTCTATGACCGGTTCGACGCGCACGCGATGGCGACGGAGATCCGGGCGAGACGCGCGACCAGTTCGGTCTATCTGGGCACGCTGGCGGAACGGCAACCGGCGGTCCGTCCACGGACCGCGATCGCGCTTGCCCGCAAGGCGCGGATGGTGAAGCCTGATTCCGACCTCGGCATGCTCAGCCTCGCGCGCATCCTGACGCGGACCGGCCATCACGACGAAGCGCTGGCGATCCATCGCCAGATCGCCATCAAGGTGAATCGTCTGCCGATCTATCTCGTCCCGTTCGCCAATGCCCTGGTGGATGCGGGGGAAGGCGAGGAGGCGATCGCGGTGGCCGGGGAAGTGGTGGATGCCGAGCCCGACGTCGGCCATTTGCGGAACTGGTTTGCGACGATGCTGTGGCAGCGCGGGGAACGCGCAGCGGCCGTGGCGCACATGGCGCGGGCGGTCGCGCTCAATCCGACAGAACGACGCTATCGCCGAAAGCTTTTGCGATATCGCCTGGCACGGCACGCCTGGACGATCCTCGACATCATGACGTTGCAGGGAATCCGCCAGAGGGCGGCGGACCGGAAGCGCAAGGCCGCGCTGGCCGCATCGTGAACCCGGTATGATTGTACTGGACCATGGTTAATTATGATCGGGAGGAACCGTAGGCTTCGGATGCGGGTTTCGGCGGCCATGACCCAGACCTCAGATCCTACGCGCTATCCGCTGCTCGCCAATCCCCACATCCGCCTGTCGGGCACCGTGGACCAGTTGATGTACGAGAATTTCCGGGCGCAGCTCGGCAATTGCCCGTCCGAAGGCACGATCGTCATCGCACTGACGACGCTCGGGGGCGACCCCGAAGTCGCGCGGACGATGGCGGATGATATCCGGCTGCTCGAGGATCATGACGGGCGCGAGATCCTGTTTCTCGGCAAGGTCGCGGTTTATTCCGCGGGCGCGACTTTCATGTCGGCCTTCCCGGTCGCGCGCCGCTTTCTCACGCGCCATACCCGGCTGATGCTGCACGAGCGGCAGATCACCAAGCAGATCGATCTCAACGGCCCGCTGCGGATGGTCGTTGCATCGATCAAGGCGGCGCTGCACGAAGTCGAGCATTCGATCGAGATCGAGGAAGAGGGCTTCCAGGCGATCGTCCGCGACAGCCAGGTGACGTTTGAGGAACTGCGCGAGAAGGCGCCGTCCAACTGGTATATCGAGGCCGAGGAAGCGCGCGATCGTGGGCTCGTGCTCGACGTCATCTGATCGGATGATGCCGGCCCCCGCAATCGCAGTTGCAGCAATTCGATGCCGCAAGGGTTTGCGGGGCGGGCCTTGCTTGTGTACGGCTACCCGCACAACCCGGCGGTAACCCGCCCTCCTGGATGGAAAACGCGAGCAAGCGATGGCCGAATTCTTCCTCCCCGCCAACTCCAAGCCCAAGTCGGGTGGCAAGGTTCATAAAGCGGCACCTGAAGCGACACGAATCAAGAAATTCAAGATCTATCGGTACGATCCGGATGCGAACGCGAACCCGCATTACGACACGTTCGAGGTCGATCTCGACTCGTGCGGCCCGATGGTGCTCGATGCGCTGATCAAGATGAAGGGCGAGCAGGATTCGTCGCTCACCTTCCGTCGGTCGTGCCGCGAAGGCATTTGCGGATCGTGCTCGATGAACATCGACGGTCGCAACGGCCTCGCCTGCACGACCGCGATCGAGGACGTAAAGGGCGACATCCGCATCACGCCACTGCCGCACATGGAAGTGATCAAGGACCTCGTTCCGGATTTCACGCACTTCTACGCGCAATATTCGTCGATCAAGCCGTGGCTGCAGACGGTCACGCCGCCGCCTGCGGGCAAGGAACGGCTCCAGTCGCCCGCCGAGCGCGAGAAGCTCGACGGTCTGTACGAGTGCATCCTGTGCGCCTGCTGCTCGACCGCCTGCCCGAGCTACTGGTGGAACTCCGACAAGTTCCTCGGCCCGGCGATCCTGTTGCAAGCCTATCGCTGGCTCGCCGACAGCCGCGACGAGATGACCGGCGAGCGACTCGACGAGCTCGAGGATCCGTTCCGCCTGTATCGCTGCCACACGATCATGAACTGCGCGAACGTCTGCCCCAAGGGTCTCAACCCCGCCAAGGCGATCGCCGAGATCAAGCTGATGGAAGCCGAACGCGTCGTCTGACCATCGCCACCCCGCCCGGATTGTCCGGGCGGGGATGGAAACGAGGACCTGCCGCGTTTGACCGCACCCTTTACTTACGAAGACGATCCCGATCTGGCGGGATGGAAGCGGTGGCAGTTTCGCGATGCGTCTCGCTACAATGCCTTCCTCGAACCGTTGCAGGTGAGGGTTGAAGGCGAGATTGCCCGCGTGCGGATGAGCCCGCGCCACGAACATTCCAATATGCGCGGTGATGTCCACGGTGGCGCGCTGCTCGGCTTCATGGACGTCGCATTGTTCGCCGCGGCGCGCGGGTTCGGTGTGCTGTCGGCGGGTGGGGCGGTGACGCTCGACTTGTCGGCGCAATTCATCGGCGGCGGCGCGATCGGTATTCCGCTCGAAGCGCGGATCGAGCTGTTGCGCGAAACACGTAACATGCTCTTCCTGCGCGGGCTGATCGTCCAGGACGACAGGCCGACCATCGCCAGCTTCACGGGCACATTGCGCAAATCGACCCCGCCGCCCGATCGCGCCTCCGAACGAGTATAATTGCAGAATGACCAATGTCCTCGCGCGCTATGACGCGCTGATCGCCTCGGGGGAACTCAAGCCCGACCCCGAACAGGCCGCCGCGGCGCGCCGTCTTGCCGATCTTGCCACCGCACTCGAAGCGACGCCCAAGCGTGGATCGATGCTGTGGCGTGTGCTCGGCCGCAAGCCCAAGGCGCCGCGTGGCCTGTACGTCTGGGGCGGGGTGGGGCGCGGCAAGTCGATGCTGATGGACCTTTTCTTCGATGCGCTCGACATCCGGTGCAAGCGTCGCGTCCACTTCGCCGAATTTATGCTTGAGGTTCACCAGCGACTCGCGGTCGAGCGCGCCAAGGAATTGGGCGACCCGATCCCGCCGCTCGCCAAGGCGATCGCGGAAGAGGTGCGGCTGCTCGCGTTCGACGAGATGATGGTGACCAACAGCCCCGACGCGATGATCCTGTCGCGGCTGTTCACGTTGCTGCTGGAGGAGGGCGTGACGGTCGTCACCACCTCCAACCGCCCGCCCGCCGATCTCTACAAGAACGGGCTGAACCGCGAGCATTTCCTCCCCTTCATCGCGTTGATCGAAGCGCGGATGGACGTGATCACGCTCAACGGGCCGGTCGATTATCGCCGCGACCGGCTGGGGTCGATCGATACGTGGCTAGTCCCCAATGGCCCCGAGGCGACCAAATTGCTCTCGGGCGATTTCTTCCGCCTCACCGATTTCCCGGTCGAGGACCGCGCGCATGTCCCGTCCGAGGATCTGGTGGTGCAGGGGCGCAGCGTCCATGTCCCCAAGGCGCTCAAGGGCGTCGCGGTGTTCAGCTTCAAGCGGCTGTGTGAAGAGGCACGCGGGAGCGCGGACTATATCGCGATCGCGCGGCGCTATCATACGGTGATCTTGGTCGGCATTCCCAAGCTCGGGCCGGACAATCGCAACGAGGCGGCGCGGTTCGTCGCGCTGATCGACGCACTGTACGAACAGAAGGTCAAGCTGCTCGCGGCTGCGGATGCCGAGCCGCAGGACCTGTATGAAAGCGGGGATGGGCGGTTCGAGTTCGACCGGACGATCAGCCGGCTGGAAGAGATGCGGTCGGAAGGGTATCTTGCTGCGGGACATGGCGGGGACTGACGACGGCGGGTCGTAAGGAACTGTTTCCCCGCGAAGGCGGGGACCCGGGGTTTCCGGTGCCGCGCCCTGTAGCTCTAGGCTTCTGCCCGCGCAGGAGCGAGGCAAACCGTTATTGCACTTGCGAACCAGTTGCAATAAGAACTGAAAGTCTGTGTCTTACGGGTTGCCCAAATGCGAAAACCCGCCTAAGTCGACGCCCGGCAGAGCTCGCCCGATCGCTCCTGAGTTATTAACGCCCTGGGCGGGCCTAAGCGAAAAGGATCCCGGATGGCTCGCAAGAAGATCGCGCTGATCGGCGCCGGCAACATTGGCGGCACGCTCGCCCATCTCGCAGCGCTCAAGGGCCTCGGGGATGTCGTGTTGTTCGATGTCGTCGAAGGCGTTCCCCAGGGCAAGGCGCTCGACCTCAGCCAGTGCAGCCCCGTCGAAGGCTTCGACGCGACCATCACCGGCACCAACGATTACAAGGACATCGCAGGCGCGGACGTGATCATCGTCACCGCTGGCGTTGCGCGCAAGCCCGGCATGAGCCGCGATGACCTGCTCGGCATCAATCTGAAGGTCATGAAGGCCGTCGGCGAGGGCATCGCTGCCAACGCACCCGACGCGTTCGTCATCTGCATCACCAACCCGCTCGACGCGATGGTGTGGGCGCTGCGCGAATTCTCGGGCCTCCCGCACAACAAGGTCGTCGGCATGGCCGGCGTGCTCGATTCGGCACGCTTCAGCCACTTCCTCGCGGACGAGTTCAACGTCTCGGTCAAGGACGTCACCAGCTTCGTGCTCGGCGGCCATGGCGACACGATGGTCCCGGTCATTTCCTATTCGACCGTCTCGGGCATCCCGGTACCCGACCTCGTCGCGATGGGCCGTTCGACCCAGGAGAAGATCGACGCGATCATCAAGCGCACCCGCGGCGGCGGCGGCGAGATCGTTGCACTGCTCAAGACCGGCTCGGCTTATTATGCGCCTGCCACCAGCGGCATCGCGATGGCGGAAGCCTATCTGTACGACCAGAAGCGCGTCCTTCCGGCAGCAGCCCACCTGACCGGCCAATATGGCATCGACAATCTCTATGTCGGTGTCCCGGTCGTGATCGGTGCGGGCGGCGTCGAGGAAGTCATCGAGATCAAGCTCGACGACGAAGCGAAGCAGAACCTCAGCGTGTCGGTGGATGCGGTCAAGGAACTCCTCGTCGCGTGCAAGGCGATCGACGGGTCGCTCAACTGATATTCTCTGCGGGGCGCGCGACAGCGCGATCCCCGCATTCTCTTATTTAGGAAGAGTGCTGCATGAGCATCCTCGTCGACAAGAACACCAAGGTTATCACCCAGGGCATGACCGGCGAAACCGGCAGCTTCCACACCAAGGCGGCGCTGGAATACGGCACCAAGATGGTCGGCGGCGTCACGCCCGGCAAGGGCGGCACGACTCACCTCGACTTGCCGGTGTATGACACGGTGGCCGAGGCTGTCGCGATGACCGGTGCGACCGCATCCGTGATCTACGTTCCGCCCCCCTTCGCGGCGGACTCGATCCTTGAGGCGATCGACGCGCAGGTTCCGCTGATCGTCACGATCACCGAGGGCATTCCGGTGCTCGACATGGTTCGCGTTAAGCGCGCGCTGTCGGGTTCCAGGTCGCGCCTGATCGGCCCGAACTGCCCCGGCGTCCTGACCCCCGGCGAGTGCAAGATCGGCATCATGCCCGGCAGCATCTTCAAGCAGGGGTCGGTCGGCGTTGTCAGCCGTTCAGGCACGCTCACCTATGAGGCGGTGTTCCAGACATCGAACGCTGGTCTCGGTCAGACGACCGCGGTCGGCATCGGTGGCGATCCGGTCAATGGCACGAACTTCATCGACGTGCTCGAGCTGTTCCTCGCGGACGACGCGACCAAGTCGATCATCATGATCGGCGAGATCGGTGGCTCGGCCGAGGAAGAGGCTGCGCAGTTCCTGATCGACGAGGCCAAGCGTGGCCGCAAGAAGCCGATGGCCGGCTTCATCGCGGGCCGTACGGCACCTCCGGGTCGTCGCATGGGCCATGCCGGTGCGATCGTCTCGGGCGGCCAGGGCGGCGCGGAAGACAAGATTGCGGCGATGGAGCGCGCGGGTATTCGCGTTTCTGCTTCGCCGAGCGAACTGGGCACGACCTTGCTGGAAGTGCTCAAGGGTTAAAGGCACGTCGCCCCGGCCGGTTGGTCGGGGCCGCCGCGTCCGGTCGGACGCGGCGGTGTCCCACTACTAAAGACCCCAATGTTCCGGGGTGACGAGGACTCGCTATGGGCTACGAGAACCAGGACTTCGGCGATATCGCAGGCGGCGTCAGCCCCGCGTTCATCGAGACGCTCTACGCGCGTTTCCGCACCTCCCCAGACAGCGTCGAGCCGGCCTGGCGTGGCTTTTTCGAGGGCCTCGAAGGCACGTCCTCGGGCCCGAGCTGGCAGTCGGCGAAATGGCCGCTGTCGACCACCGACGATCTTACCGCCGCACTCGACCCGACGCAGATGGAGCCCGCGCCCAAGCCCGCCAAGGGCGGCGCGAAGCCTGCTCCGGCGGCGGCCCCCGCGGTCAGCCAGGATGACATCATTCGTGCGGCGGGCGATTCGATCCGCGCGATGCTGCTGATCCGCACGTACCGCGTGCGCGGCCATCTCGCCGCCAATCTCGATCCGCTGGGTCTCTCCAAGCGCGAGATGCCTGCCGATCTCAAGACCGAATATCACGGCTTCTCGGATGCCGACATCGACCGTCCGGTCTATCTCGGCGGGACGATGGGGCTGCAATGGGCGACCGTGCGCGAGCTCGTCGACACGCTGCGTGCCAATTATTGCGGCAATGTCGGCTTGGAATACATGCACATCGCCGACGTCGAGGAACGGCGCTTCCTGCAGGAGCGCATGGAAGGCAAGGACAAGGCGATCGAGTTCACCGACCTCGGGAAGAAAGCGATCCTCAACAAGGTGATCGAAGCCGAGCAGTGGGAACGCTTCTGCGGCAAGAAATATGTCGGCACCAAGCGCTTCGGGCTCGACGGTGGCGAGAGCATGATTCCCGCGCTCGAATCGGTCATCAAATATGGTGGCTCGCTCGGCGTGAAGGAGATCGTCTTCGGCATGGCGCATCGCGGGCGCCTCAACGTCCTCACCAACGTGATGGCCAAGCCGTTCCGCATCATCTTCCACGAATTCGGCGGTGGGTCGGACAATCCCGATGACGTCGCGGGTTCGGGCGACGTGAAATATCACCTCGGCACTTCGACCGACCGCGAATTCGACGGGATCAGCGTCCACATGTCGCTGGTTGCCAACCCGTCGCATCTCGAAGCCGAAGATCCGGTCGTGCTCGGCAAGACCCGCGCGATCCAGACGATCGCGAACGACCTGACCGAGCACAAGGCATCGCTCCCGGTGCTGATCCACGGCGACGCGGCGTTCGCGGGGCAGGGGATCGTGTGGGAGTGCCTCGGCTTTTCCGGCATCCGTGGCTACAATACCGGCGGCTGCGTCCACTTCATCATCAACAACCAGGTCGGCTTCACCACCAGCCCGCAGTTCGCGCGCTCGTCGCCGTACCCGTCGGACGTCGCCAAGGGCGTCCAGGCGCCGATCTTCCACGTCAACGGTGACGACCCCGAGGCCGTGACCTTCGCGACCAAGATGGCGATGGAATTCCGCCAGCAGTTCCACCGCGATATCGTGATCGACATGTGGTGCTACCGCCGCTTCGGTCACAACGAAGGCGACGAGCCGGGCTTCACCCAGCCGCTGATGTACAAGGAAATCAAGGACCACCCGCCGGTCAGCGAAATCTATGGCAAGAAGCTGATCGAGCAGAAGGTCATCGACGCCGCCTGGATCGACGAGAACATCAAGCAGTACACCACGCTGCTCGAAGGCGAGTTCGAGGCGGGCGCGAGCTACAAGCCCAACAAGGCGGACTGGTTCGCCGGGCGCTGGTCGGGGCTTCACGCCCCCGCCGATGCCGAGACCGCGCGCCGCAACGTCAATACGGGCATGGAGCAGAAGCTGTTCGACTCGCTCGGCCGCACGCTGACGACGATCCCCGAGGGCCTGGCGGTCCACAAGACGCTCAACCGCGTGCTCGATGCCAAGCGCGAGATGTTCAAGTCGGGGCGCAACTTCGACTGGGCGACCGGCGAGGCGCTGGCGTTCGGGTCGCTGTTGTCGGAGGGCTATGGCGTCCGTCTGTCGGGGCAGGATTCGGGCCGCGGGACGTTCTCGCAGCGCCACGCCGTCTGGGTCGACCAGACCGACGAGCACAAGTATCGCCCGCTCGAGACGATCCCGCACGGCCGCTTCGAGGTGCTCGACAGTCCCTTGAGCGAATATGGCGTGCTCGGCTTCGAGTATGGTTACGCGCTCGCGGACCCCAAGACGCTTGTCATGTGGGAAGCGCAGTTCGGCGACTTCATGAACGGTGCGCAGATCATGATCGATCAGTTCATCGCGAGCGGCGAAGCCAAGTGGCTCCGCGCCAACGGGCTCGTGATGCTGCTGCCGCACGGCTACGAAGGGCAGGGGCCGGAGCATAGCTCCGCGCGCATCGAGCGCTTCCTCCAGCTGTGTGCGCAGGACAATATGCAGGTCGCGAACTGCACGACGCCGGCCAACTATTTCCACCTGCTGCGCCGGCAGATGCACCGTTCGTTCCGCAAGCCGCTGATCGTCTTCACGCCAAAGTCGCTGTTGCGGCACAAGATGGCAGTGTCGCAGATCGACGACTTCCTCGGCGACAGCCACTTCAAGCGGTTGCTGAGCGATCCGTCCGCACCCGCGGACATCGAGGTCAAGCGGCTCGTGCTGTGCTCGGGCAAGGTCGCCTATGACCTGATCGAGGCACGCGACGCAGCGGGCGACACCAACACCGCGATCGTGCGGGTCGAGCAGCTCTATCCCTTCCCGGGCGAGCCGCTGGTCGAGCGCATGAAGCGGATGCCCAACCTCGAGACGGTGGTGTGGGCGCAGGAAGAGCCGAAGAACAACGGCGCGTGGAGCTTTGTCGAGCCGTTCATCGAGGAGGTTCTCACCGAGGTCGGCGGTCCGGTCACGCGCGCGCGCTATGCGGGTCGTGCGGCTTCGGCCTCGCCCGCGACGGGCTTGATGAAGCGGCACCAGACCGAGCAGGCGGCGCTCGTTGCCGATGCGCTCGGCCACAGCGTCCGCGAGGAAATCCGCCGCACGCGGAAGGTTTGATTTCATCCCCCCTGCTTCCCCGGCGCAAGCCGGGGGGCGTGGTGGGGCATTTGTAACTGCGCGCAGGGCTTGATCAGCAAGCGTTGCGCACCTGGGCCCCGGCCTTCGCCGGGGAAGAGAAAGAGGCTGATATGGCAACCGAAGTCACAGTACCGGTACTCGGCGAATCGATCACCGAGGCGACGCTCGGCGAATGGCTCAAGCAGCCCGGCGACAAGGTCGCCGCAGACGAGCCGATCGCCAGCCTCGAGACCGACAAGGTCTCGGTCGAGGTGCCGTCACCGGTCGCCGGGATCATGGGCGAACATGCGGTCAAGGTCGGCGAGACGGTCCAGGTCGGCGCGATGCTCGCGACGATCGATTCGGGCGATGGCGCAGCGGCTTCGGCCCCGGCACCCCAGCCTGCGGTCACCGCTTCGCCCGAGCCCGCAGGCGCACCGGCCGAGCAGTCGAACCCCGCCGCGACCGCCGGCCAACAGGCTCCGTCCTCGTCGAGCGATGGCCCTGCCGCGCTCAGCCCGTCGGTGCGCCGTGCGGTGCTCGAGCATGGTGTCGACCCCTCGACCGTCAAGGGCACCGGCAAGGATGGTCGCCTGACCAAGGACGACGTCGCCGCTGCCGCCGCTTCGACCCCCGCGCCTGCGCCAGCCGCTGCTGCGCCGCCGGTTGCGGCCTCGGTCGCCGCGTCGACGGGGCGCAAGGAAGAGCGCGTCCGCATGACGCGCCTGCGCCAGACGATCGCCAAGCGCCTCAAGGAAGCGCAGAACACCGCCGCGATGCTGACGACGTTCAACGACGTCGACATGACCGCGGTGATCGCGGCGCGCGCCAAGTACAAGGACCTGTTCGAGAAGAAGCACGGCGTCCGTCTGGGCTTCATGGGCTTCTTCGTGAAGGCCGCGACGATGGCGTTGCGCGACATCCCGTCGGTCAATGCATCGATCGAGGGCGATGACATCGTCTATCATGATTACGCCGATATCTCGGTCGCGGTGTCGTCGCCGGGTGGCCTCGTCGTTCCGGTGATCCGCGATGCCGACCAGATGTCGGTCGCGCAGATCGAGAAGACGATCGGCGACTTCGGCAAGCGCGCCAAGGACGGCGCGCTCAAGATGGACGAGATGAAGGGCGGCACGTTCACCATCTCGAACGGCGGCGTCTTCGGTTCGCTGATGTCGACCCCGATCATCAACCCGCCGCAGTCGGCAGTGCTCGGGCTCCACCGCATCGACGAGCGTCCGGTCGTAGTCGACGGGCAGATCGTGATCCGTCCGATGATGTATCTGGCCTTGAGCTACGATCACCGGTTGATCGATGGTCGCGAAGCGGTGACGTTCCTCGTCGCGCTCAAGAATGCTATCGAGGACCCGACGCGGATCTTGATCGACCTGTGAGGATGCGATGAACTGGCGCGACCATATCCATTCGAACCCCGACATTCTCGGCGGCAAGCCCGTCGTGCGGGGAACGCGGATATCGGTCGAGCTGATCCTCGAGTATCTCGCCGAAGGTGCGCCGGTCGGCGAGGTGCTCGATGGCTATCCTTCACTGAAGGAAGCCGATGTGCTGGCGGCGATCGCTTTCAGTCACGACCTGTTGGTCAAGCAGGCCTCGGCAGCGAGTCGAGAGGCTGCTTGAACGGTGCGGCTCCTGCTCGACGAGAATGCCCACCGCATCGTCGTGGAGCGGTTGCGGGATGCCGGGTTCGAACTGGAATGGATCAGCGACACGACCCCCGGCGCATCGGACCCGGAAATCCTCGCGCGACCGGATATCGATCAGGTCATCCTGATCACCAACGACAGCGATTTTGGCGACTTGATCTTCAACCACGGCCTGCCGGCCCCGAAGACCATTCTCTACACGCGGCTACCGCATCGTGCCGCCGAGCAAACCGCTGCCCGCCTGATTGCCTTGCTTGAAGCGGGCGTACCGGCGGGCCAGATGATTACTCTGACGAAGAACGGGGCACGGACGAAGCCGTTTCCCCCTGGAGCACACCATGGCTGACTATGATTTCGACGTTCTGATCATCGGTGCCGGACCCGGCGGCTACGTCGCGGCGATCCGCGCAGCGCAGCTCGGGCTGCGCACGGCGTGCGTCGAGAGCCGCGAGACGCTTGGCGGCACCTGCCTCAACGTCGGCTGCATTCCGTCCAAGGCGATGCTTCACGCGTCCGAATTCTACAACGACGCGAAGAATGGCATGATGGCCAAGCTTGGCATCAAGATGGACAACGTCTCGCTCGATCTCGAGACGATGCACGAGCAGCGTCGCGATGCGGTCAAGCAGCTGACCGCGGGCGTCGCCTTCCTGTTCAAGAAGAACAAGGTCGAATGGCTCAAGGGCCAGGCGAGCTTCACCGGCAAGGACAGCGTCGAAGTCGCGGGCCAGACCTACCGCGCCAAGAACATCGTGATCGCGACCGGCTCGTCGGTCACCCCGCTGCCGGGCGTGACGGTCGACCAGAAGGTCGTCGTCGATTCGACCGGCGCGCTCGAACTGGCCAAGGTGCCCGAGCATATGGTCGTCATCGGTGGCGGCGTGATCGGGCTCGAGCTCGGCTCGGTGTGGAAGCGGCTTGGCGCACGCGTCACCTGCGTCGAATATCTCGACCAGATCCTCCCCGGCTTCGATGGTGAGATCCGCAAGGAGTCGAACAAGATCTTCAAGAAGCAGGGGATCGAGTTCAAGCTGTCGACCAAGGTCACTGGCGTGACCGTCGAGGGCGAGAAGGCGACGATCACGGTCGAGCCCGCTGCGGGTGGCGTAGCCGAGACGATCGAGGCGGATACCGTGCTCGTGTCGATCGGGCGGCGTCCCAACACCGATGGCCTCAACCTCGAGGCCGCGGGTCTCTCGACCAACGCGCGCGGGCAGGTTGAGACCGATCACCGCTTCCAGACGTCGGTTCCCGGCATCTGGGCGATCGGCGATGTCGTCCCCGGCCCCATGCTCGCGCACAAGGCCGAGGACGAGGGTATTGCGGTTGCCGAGAACATCGGTGGCCTCACCGGGATCGTCAATCACGACGTCATCCCCTCGGTCGTCTACACCTGGCCCGAGATCGCGGGCGTCGGCCTGACCGAGGAAGCCGCGCGCGAGAAGGTCGCTGAGGTGAAGGTCGGCAAGTTCCCGATGGCCGCCAACAGCCGCGCCAAGACCAACCACGAGCCCGACGGCTTCGTGAAGGTGATCGCGGATGCCAAGACCGATCGTGTGCTCGGCGTGTGGGCGATCGCCAGCGTCGCTGGCACGATGATCGCGGAAGCGTGCACCGCAATGGAATTCGGCGCGACCAGCGAGGACATCGCCTACACCTGCCACGCGCATCCAACCCATGCCGAAGCGATGAAGGAAGCGTCGATGGCGGTTCGCGGCAAGGCGATCCACGTCTGATTGGTAACGGGATCGGCATGGGGCATCATCATTGCCCCATGCCGATCCGCTAGCGGAACGATCTCCGGGTCGGGCAGTTTTCCCGGACGTGCCGCGTATCTGGCACGGGTAACAGGGATCTACCGATGAAGAAGACGATGTTTGTGGCGCTGTCGGCTTGCACTGCCGCTCGCCGCCTGCGGTGGCAACGGCGACGGCAAGCTTGCCAAGCAAGTCGAGAAGGCTGGCGAGAACCGTGCCGACGCGATGGAGGCACAGGCGGAGAATCTGCAGGAAGCCGCCAAGGCCGAACGCGAGACCGCCGAAGACCGGGCCGATGCGATCCGCGCGGCGGACGTCAACGCACAAGCGATGACCCCGGAGCAGCGCGGCGAAGTGGTCGCGAACCAGGCTGCTGCCGTTCGCTGAGGACGGCACGCGGGTATCACTTCCCGCGCTCCGATTTATCTTGGCACCACCCCGACGAAGGTCGGGGCCCAATAGCGAGACCGCATGTGTCGGGTACCGCGCCAGATCACATTGGCCTTCGCAATTGGGCCCCGGTCTTCGCCGGGGAAGTATCTCGACCCTCGCCTGGGATATTGTAAGCTTCCTGCCATGTGCAACGAAGCAGCCCGCCGGATCGCGCTCGGCCTGATGCGTGACGACTTTAACGAACTGCGCATTCCGCTGCGCTTTCCCGAAGGTCTGCCCAATCTGGCCAGCATCGACAGTTTCAAGATCACTGACACGACGTTCATCATCCGGGCGGATCGCACCGAAGCCGACACGGACTTCGCCACTGAGGGCGTCATGCGTCGCTGGAGCTGGCCCGGGCCATCGGGCAAGCCCGTCTACAACTACCGTTCCGACGGTCGCGACTTCCGCAACAGTGCGGCACAAGGGCGCTGCCTGATCGCAGCGGACGCCTTTTACGAATTCACCGCCCCCGCCGACCCGCGGCAGAAGCGCAAGGACAAATGGTCCTTTAGCAAAACCGGCGAGGCGTGGTTCGGGATCGCCGGACTGTGGCGCGAACATCCTGCGGTGGGGGAGGCCTTCACGATGCTGATTTGCCCGCCCGGACCCGACATCGCGCCGTACCACGACCGGCAGATCGTCATTGTTGAGCGCCGAGACTGAGCAGGCTGGCTGTCGGGGGAAGTCCCTGCGGCGGACGTATGCGTCCCGCTACCCGCGGGCGCGCTGACGGTCGAAGCCGTGGTGCGGTAGCCGACGGGACACCGCATGACGTACGTGGATGGGGCGACCGTTAATTCGATCCTAGCCCCGCCGCACCGCACGTCCCATATGGCACAAGTGCCTCAACCCGCGCCGTCTCTCCCCGCTGTCCTGACCGACTGGTTCGCTGAAAAAGGCTGGGCACCGCGCCGGCACCAGCTGGACATGCTCGCCGTCGCAAGATCGGGCGCGCATGGGTTGCTCGTCGCTACCACCGGCGCGGGCAAGACGCTCGCCGGGTTTTTGCCCACGCTTGCCGAGCTGATCGAAAACCCCAGCGAAGGGCTCCACACGCTCTACGTCTCCCCGCTCAAGGCGCTCGCGGTCGATATTCAGCGCAACCTGCTCGCCCCCGTCGAGGAGATGGGGCTCGACATCCGAATCGAGACCCGCACCGGCGACACCCCCAGCGACCGCAAGGCGCGGCAGCGGATCCGCCCGCCGCAGATCCTGCTGACCACGCCCGAATCCCTCAGCCTGTTGCTCAGCTACCCCGATGCCGCGACGATGTTCGCCGGGTTGCGCACGATCGTGGTGGACGAAGTCCATGCCTTCGCGACGGGCAAGCGCGGCGACCTGTTGTCGCTCGGCATGGCGCGGCTTCAGACGATCTCGCCCGACCTACGTCGGGTCGCGCTGTCGGCGACGGTCGCGGACCCCGACGGCTACCGGGCGTGGCTCGCGCCCGATGGTGATATCGATACCGTCCAGTTGGTGAAGGGGGATCCCGGTGCCGCGCCCAATATCGCAATCCTGCTCCCCGAGGGCCGTATCCCGTGGTCGGGCCATTCGGGACGCTACGCTGCCGAACAGGTGATCGCCGAGATCGAGACGCACAAGACCACGATCGTCTTCTGCAACACCCGCGCGCTGGCCGAATTGATCTTCCAGGATCTGTGGAAGGCGAACGCCATGAACCTGCCGCTCGGCGTGCATCACGGCTCGCTGAGTATCGAGGCCCGCCGCAAGGTCGAAGGCGCGATGGCGGACGGCAAGTTGCGCGGACTGGTCGCGACCGCTAGCCTCGACCTGGGGGTCGACTGGGGCGACGTCGATTGCGTGATCCAGATGGGCGCGCCCAAGGGCTCGTCACGGTTGCTCCAGCGGATCGGGCGGTCGAACCACCGGCTCGACGAAGCCTCGGAAGCGATCGTCGTTCCGGGCAACCGCTTCGAATATCTCGAGGCGCGTGCAGCACTCGACGCGGTTGAAGCAGGCGAACTTGACGAGGAGGTGTTTCGCGCAGGCGCACTCGACGTGCTCGCGCAGCATGTAATGGCGTGTGCCTGCGCAGCCCCGTTCGATCAGGCCGTACTGCTCGATGAAGTTCGCTCCGCGCTCCCCTATTCCGCGTTGACCGCCGAGACGTTCGAACAGGTGCTGAGCTTCATCCGTGACGGGGGCTATGCGCTGCAGGCGTACGACAAGTTCAAGCGGCTGACGCAGGACGCCGACGGGATGTGGCGGATCACCCATCCGCGTTTCATTGCGCAGCATCGGCTCAACGCCGGGATCATCGTCGAGGCGACGATGCTCAGCGTTCGCTTCAAGAACGGGCGCACGCTCGGTCGAGTCGAGGAAGCGTTCGCGGCGACGATGAGCCCCGGCGACACCTTCTTCTTCGCGGGCATGAGCCTGGAGGTCGAACGGATCGACACCGAGGATCTCGTCGTCCGCGCGACCGCCCGCCCGGCCCGTATCCCGAGCTACGGCGGTTCGCGGATGCCCTTGTCGACCAACCTCGCGGACCGGGTGCGCGGCTTCCTTGCGGATTCATCCGAATGGGCGCGTTTCCCGGACGACGTGCGCGAATGGCTCGAGGCGCAGCAGGCGCGATCGACGATGCCACGCCCGGGCGAGTTGCTGGTCGAGACCTTCCCCCGTGAGGGGCGGCATTACATGGTCGCTTACAGTTTCGAGGGGTGGAACGCGCATCAGTCGCTCGGCATGTTGATCACGCGGCGGATGGAGACGCAGGGGTTGCGGCCGATCGGTTTCGTCTCGAACGACTATGCGCTCGCGTGCTTCGGGCTCGATCCGATCACCGATCCGAAAGCACTGTTCTCGCCCGATATCCTCGAAGGCGAATTTGTCGAATGGGTGCAGCAATCCGCGCTGCTCAAACGCGCGTTCCGCGAGGTCGCGGTGATCGGCGGGCTGGTCGAGCGGCAGATCCCGGGCAAGCGCAAGACCGGGCGGCAAGTGACCTTCTCGACCGATCTGATCTACGACGTGCTGCGCAAATACGAGCCCGCGCATATCCTGCTCCAGGCGGCATGGGCGGATGCGCGTGCGCGGATGACCGACGTTGGCCGCCTCGCCAACCTGCTCGACCGCGCGGCGGAGACGATGCTGCACGTCGATCTGCCGCGGATCTCGCCGCTCGCGGTGCCGGTGCTGACGCTGATCGGGCGCGAGAAAGTCGCGCAGGGCATGTCCGACGATGCCCTGCTCGAGGAAGCTGAAGTGCTGGCGGCCGAGGCGATGCGGATCGACTGATCGCGCTTGTGAAGGGGCCGGAACGAGCGTAGTTTGTGACCATGTTTTCGGCGCTGTTCCTGGCCGTTCCGCTGGTCGCCTTGCTCGACCCCGGACAGACCGTGGTACAGCCCGTTCCGCCCCAGACGCCGCCGGTTGCTGCGCAGCAATCGCCTCAGCAAGATGGTCAGACCGCCTTGGCCGAGGAACTTGGTTTCGGGATCGATCATACGCGGATGACGGTGCCCGTCACGATCGGCGCCGGTGGCCCGTTTCGTTTCATCGTCGATACCGGCTCTGAACGCACCGTATTGTCGCACGAGCTTGCCGCCACGCTGGGGCTGTCGGCGGGGCGCAGGGTACGCGTGACCGCGATGGCGGGGACGGTGCCCGTGTCGACCGTCCTCGTGCCGCACATCGTTGTCGGCTCCCCCAAGGCGGGGGCGCAACTGACGGGGACTCGCATCGAAGCGCCGGTGCTGTTCGAACAGCATCTCGGCGCGTCCGGGCTGATCGGCATCGATACGTTGCAGGGCAAGGCGGTCGAGATCGACTTTGCGCGCAACGTCATGACCGTATCCCCCGCGACGCGGCGCACCCGGCGCGAGTTCTTTGGCCGCGACGACATCGTCATCCGCGCGAAGAACTTGTTCGGCCAGCTGGTCGTCACCGATGCGCATTATGGTGGTCGGCGGATCCGGGTCGTGATCGATACCGGATCGGTCGTCAGCATGGGCAACATCGCGCTCCAGCGGCTCGTTGCCAAGAGCAGCGGTCCGCTGACGGCGGTGCGGCTGCTTAGCGTCACCGGCGCGGTGCTGGAGGCGCAGTACAGTATCGTGACGGGGGTTCAGGTCGGCGATATCAAGCTCGCCAATCTGCCGATCGCGTTCTCGGATGCGGCACCGTTCGCACGGCTCGGACTGGCGGATCGGCCCGCGCTGTTGCTTGGGATGGATGCGATGCACCTGTTCGGGCAGGTGCGGATCGACTTTGCCAATCGCGAATTGCATCTGGCGCGGCCGCATGCCGCGGCAGCGGCATTGTAGCGGGCACATCCTAGCAGTTGCGTTCGTATCGCGCCGCGCTAGCTTTGCCCGGATACTCTTGTGGGGGCACCACCATGCGCGCAACGCTTTCGACGATCCTTCTAGGCACCGTGGCCGCCGCCGCGCTGACCCCTGCCGCCTCCGCACAGGAGCGCCCCGACCAGAAGGCGTTCTTCGAGATCTACAAGGAGCTGGTCGAGACCAACACCACGCTCTCCGTCGGTAGTTGCACGCAGGCGTCGGCGCAGATCGGTGCACGGCTCAAGGCGGCGGGCTATGCCGATACCGACATCACCTATTTTGCGGTCCCCGATCACCCCAAGGAAGGCGGGCTCGTCGCGGTGCTCAAGGGCAGCAATGCCCGGATCAAGCCGATGCTGCTGCTCGCGCATCTCGACGTGGTCGAGGCCAAGCGCGAGGACTGGACGCGCGATCCGTTCAAGCTGGTCGAGGAAGGCGGCTATTATTACGCGCGCGGCAGCACCGACGACAAGGGGCAGGCGGCGATCTGGTCCGACGCGATGATCCGCTTCAAGACGGGCAATTATCGCCCCAAGCGCACGATCAAGCTCGCGCTGACCTGCGGCGAGGAGACGACCTTCGCGTTCAACGGCGCGGAGTGGCTGGCCAAGAACAAGCCCGACCTGATCGCAGCGGAGTTCGCGCTCAACGAAGGCGGTGGCGGGCTGCTGACCGAGCAGGGCGAACGCAAGACGCTGTTCCTCCAGGTGGGAGAGAAAGCCGCGCAGAACTTCAAGCTGGTGGCCACCAACCCCGGCGGGCACAGTTCGCAACCGACCCCCGACAATGCGATCTACCAATTGTCGGATGCGCTGAAGTCAGTGCAGGGGTATGAATTCCCGATCCGCTTCACCGAAACCACCCGCGCCTTCTTCGCGGGCAATGCGGCGGCGCAGCCCGGCCCGATGGGCGATGCGATCAAGCGGCTGCTCGCCAACCCCGCCGATACCGAGGCGAACGCGGTGGTGAGCAGCAACAAGACCTTCCACTCGGTCCTGCGCACCACCTGCGTCGCGACACTGGTCGATGCCGGCCATGCAGAGAACGCCCTCCCGCAGCGCGCGACGGCCAACGTCAATTGCCGCATCTTCCCCGGCGAGACGGTCGACGCAACGCTGGCGAAGCTGAAGGAACTCGCGGGGCCGAAGGTGACCGTCACCGCTAACCAGCCGATCCGCCCGACCGCGGTCCCGCCGACGCTCGACCCCAAGATCCTCGGTCCCGCCAAGGCGGTCGCGGCGAAGCATTTCCCCGGCACCCCGATCCTGCCGATGATGTCGACGGGGGCGACCGATGGCGTATTCCTCGAGGCGGTGGGAATCCCGGTCTACGGCGTGCCGGGTATGTTCATCGGTGCGGACATCAACGGCGCACACGGGCTCAACGAGCGGATGAACGTCAAGTCGCTCTACGACGGGCGGGATTACCTGTTCGACTTGGTCAAGGCCTATGCGGGGTAGGCGGTTCGGGCTTGCAGACCGCCGCGTATACGGACGCGGCGGTCAAAGCCCCGCGATATCGAGCGCGGCGGCAAGTTCGTCGCTCATCCCCGTGTCCTGCTTGGGCGAAAGGCGGTTAAGCACGGTCTGAACCCGCTTCTGCGCGACCTGCAACGTCTTATGGCGGACCTCGCGGATCTGGTTGGTCCGCCACGACTTGCTCTCGCCGAGCAACGCCGCCCATTTCGCTTCCTCCGCCGACAGGATGGCGAGCGCGAGGCGCAGGCCGTCGCGGCGGCCGTGGTCGTACTCTTCGGACATCGGCATTCTTTCCCCGCGGCTATGCGCTGCCTCGGCCGAATGCCCCGCTTTCTTCAAAATGGCGAGGCAATCCTTCCCCTGAAACCATGTTATGCGGGCCTGGTGCCATGTTCGATCCGGGTGATCGCCGCGCACAGTTCATCGGCACCACGCCGATCCGCGTTAAATGGAATAACCGAGGTATAAACCGCGCCATTGCGTTCGAATTGATAGCGGATTTCAAGGAAAGCCGTCTCGACGATCCGGGTAACCGACTTTGAACGCCCGCCGAACGTATAGCCCCCGAACACACCACTGCTGGATGCACCCCCGAGGGTGAACCGGCCGCCGTGCTTTGTGTTGGTGATCTGCGTCGCTTCGCGCTCGACGCTGACGTTGACGATCTGCCCTTCGCCGAGCCAGAGATGGGTGTAATCGGTCGACTTGTCGACGATCACGACATGCCCGTCCTGCGTGATCGCCAGCGCCCCCGGAGCACCCGCCCACCATGAGCGCCACAGGTTGGTCGGCAGCGGCAGGGCCTGCACCTGACTCGCCAGCGTGGTTGCGATCCGCTTGTACCGGATGTTCTGCATCGGGGCGATCACCAGCGAATTGACGATCTTGATCGCGAACCCTGCGAGCACGAACATGATGACCCCGCTCAGGATCGCCGATCCGATTGCCCCATGCAACAAGGCACTGACGACCGGAATCCCGACCAGCACGGCAAGGATCACGAGCGGAGTGAATTGCGCGATCTTTTCCATGTGATCGACGGTCGTGCGGATATCGTCATTGGGCGGCAAGATGGCTTCGACTGGCCCGTTTGGCGTATTGCTGATCGCGTTCATTACGGCCCCTTGCTCTGTACCTACGAATAGGAAGCGTAACCTATTGACCGACAAAGAAAAGCAAATTGCCGTAACGATCTTGCGCCAATGTGCATCGCAACATTTTTAAATCACGATGACGTTGCGGTTCGGCGAATTGTCTCGAAAGTGAGCAGGCACCTGTGACGATCGCGCTCCACGCCGTCACGACGTGGAACGCTTACCACTTCGGCCTGCAACGACATCATGCTGCCCTGTGCCTCGGGAAAGGCACCGCGCCCGCATCGCCGCACCGACGGCCTCAAACAGTTACCTGTTCGCCCAGTTCGAGCACCTTGCCCGGCGGGATGCGCAGGAAGTCGGTCGGGTCGCTGGCGTTGCGCTGCAGGAACATGAAGATCCGGTCCTGCCACATCGGCATCCCTTGGTCGGCGGCGGGCTTGATCGTGTTGCGCCCGATGAAATAGCTCGTCTTGGCGGGGTTGAGCGCCTTCTTGTGCGATTGCGCCTCCAGCCCGAGATCGCGCGGCACGTCGGGCGATTCCATGAAGCCGTACTGCAGCACGACGATCGTGAAATTGTCGTCGACCTGCCGGATCTCGGCACGTTCCTCGGGCGCGACTGATGGGCGGTCGGCGGTGCGGATGCTGACGATCAGGTTCTTCTCGTGGAGCACCTTGTTGTGCTTGAGATTGTGGAGCAGCGCCCCCGGCGCGCTGTCGGGATTGGCGGTCAGGAACACCGCCATGCCCTCGACCCGCTCGGGCGGGCGCTTGGAGAGGGCTGCGGCGAGGTCAGCGAGCGGAACGCTCTGCCGGGCCTCGAACGCGCGCACGATCCCGCGGCCGCGGTTCCAGGTGTAGATGACGAGGCCAATCCCACTCGCGACAACCAGCGGCACCCAGCCCCCCTCGATCACGCGCAGGATGTTTGCGCCGAAGAAGATCAGGTCGAGCGTCAGGAAGGGCAGGATCACGGCAAAGGCGAGCGGACGCCCCCAGTTCCAACGATGCCGTATCACGATATAGGCAAGCAGCGTGGTGACGACCATCGTGCCGGTCACCGCGATCCCGTACGCCGCGGCCATCGACGAGGATGTGCGGAACTGAACGACCAGTACGAGCACGCCGAACAGCAGCAACCAGTTGATCGAGGGCAGGTAGATCTGCCCCGCCTGTGTCGCCGAGGTCTGGCGGATACGGAGCCGCGGGAGAAGCCCGAGCTGGATCGCCTGCTGGGTCAGCGAATAAGCCCCGGTGATCACCGCCTGACTCGCGATTACGGTCGCCGCCATCGCGAGGACGATCAAGCCGGGACGGATCGACGCGGGCGCCATCAGGAAGAACCAGTCTTGGTTATGGAACGGCTGCCCCGCCGCCTTTGCCGCTTCCAGCGCGTTGAGCGCGAATGCCCCCTGGCCGAGGTAGTTGCAGATCAGGCACGGGAAGACGAGTGCGAACCAGCCGATGCGGATCGGCAACCGCCCGAAATGCCCCATGTCTGCGGTCAAAGCTTCTGCGCCGGTCACAGTCAGGAACACCGCTCCGAGCACAAACAGCCCGGTGACGCCGTGGTTGAGCAGGAACAGCGCACCGTAATGCGGTGACACAACGCGCAAGATCGAAGGCTCGTCTGCGATGTGCCAAAGGCCGAGGCCGCCGAGCACGAGAAACCAGACAAGGCAGACCGGCCCGAACAGCCGGGAGACGCTCGCGGTGCCGCGGCTCTGGATCGCGAACAGCGCGATCAGGATAACGATCGTCATCGACAGGATGACCTGTTCGCTGATGACGGTCTCCATGCCCGGTATCGTCTTCAGCCCCTCGACCGCAGACAGCACCGACAGCGCCGGCGTGATGATCGCATCGCCGTAGAACAGTGATGCGCCTGCCGACCCGAGCACCAGCGCGATCAGCGACCGCCTGCCCAGCGCACGTCGCGCCAGCGCGGTCAGCGCGAGCACGCCGCCTTCGCCCTGATTGTCCATCCGCATCAGAAAGACGACGTATTTGATCGTGACGACCAAGATCAGCGACCAGATCGCAAGGCTCAATACGCCGAGGATCTCGCCCGGATCGAGCCCGTCCTTGCCGGTGAGCTCGAGCGCCTCGCGGAATGCGTAGAGTGGGCTGGTCCCGATGTCGCCGAACACGACCCCGATCGCACCGATCGTCAGCGCAAACAGCGCCGGGTGCGCGGGCGCACCGTGGGGACTTGCGGTAGTGGACGTGGCGGTGGCTACAGACATGATAGGATGGGCGACCTGCCGGGAAGGACGGCGCGCTTTACGCCTGTGATACCAGAGCGCAAGCGGTTTCGTGAACGTTGCATGAAGCCGGTGTTTCAGACATAGACGGCACTATGGTTCCCTTTTCGTTCGCCGGTCACGATTTGCACGCACTCCGTAGCGGCGCGCTGTTCTGGCCGCGCCGATCGGCGCTGCTTGTCGCGGATTTGCATTTCGAGAAGGCCAGCTGGTTCGCACAGCGCGGGCAGATGCTCCCGCCCTATGATTCGCTCGTCACGCTCGAAGCGCTCGAAGAGGTCGTTGCGGTGACCGGGGCGAGCGAGATCTGGTGTCTCGGCGACAGTTTCCACGACGACGAAGGCTGCCACCGCTTACCCGCGGAGGCACAGGCGCGGCTCCGCGCGCTGACTGCGGCGACGCGCTGGACGTGGATCACGGGCAACCACGACAGCGGCATGGCGGATCGCTGCGGCGGCGCGCTGGTCGATGAAGCGGTGGTCGACGGACTCGTCCTGCGGCACGAGGCCGATCCGGCGGACCCGCGGCCCGAACTGTCGGGGCATTTTCATCCAAAGTTGCGACTGCGCGTGCGCGGCCAGAACGTCTCGCGCCGCTGCTTCATTGCTACGCTGAGCAAGCTGATTCTGCCCGCGTTCGGCGCGCTGACCGGGGGGCTGGATGCGCAACATCCCGAGATCGTGCGCGCGGTGGGGAAGGGTGCCGAGGCACTGATCCCGGTGCAGGACCGGATGCTGCGGTTTCGCCTGGCGGCGTGAAGCGCTTCGTTCGACCCAAAGCTGCTTCTCCGGCGAAGGCCGGGGCCCAGTAGCGGGACGGCAGGAAGCTGGGGGCAGCGCTTCGTTACTTCGACCATCTCGACTGGGCCCCGGCCTTCGCCGGGGAAGAAGCAGATGGGTGGTGAGGGCATCCCTCAGTTTGCCAGTTGCAGAATTCCACACAAAATGCCGCGGTCTTGGCGTTGATCTAGGTGCAGGATCGCACGCTGCGGTTTCGCATGGCGGCGTAAAGTTCTTCGTTCTACCCAAAGCTGCTTCCCCGGCGAAGGCCGGGGCCCAGTAGCGAGACAGCGGAAAGCTGGGGTCAGCGTTTCGTTACTTCGGCCATCTCGACTGGGCCCCGGCCTTGGTGGGGAAGAAGCAGAGGGGTGGAAGCAATCCTCCCTCAGCTCGCCAATTGCGGGAACCCCGCGCGGAATGCCGCGACCTTCGGCTTATCGAACGTCACGATGTACGGGTGGTTCGGATTCCGATCGAAGAAGTTCTGGTGATACGCCTCGGCCGGGAAGAACGCGCCCGTCTCGATCTTCGTCACGATCGGCTTGCCGAACGCACGGGCCTTGCCAAGCTGGGCGATGTACGCTGCGGCGACCCCGCGCTGGGCGGCATTCTGTGGGAAGATCGCGGAGCGATAGCTGGGGCCGCTGTCGGGCGTCTGGCGGTTCAGCTGCGTCGGATCATGCGCGACCGAGAAATAGACGCGGAGTAGCGTCGCGTAGCTGACCTTGGCGGGATCATAAACGACGCGAATCGCCTCGGCATGACGCGTGGTTTCCGTCGAGACCTGGTCGTAGGTCGCCGTGTCGCGCGTGCCCCCGGCATAGCCAGCGGTCACTTGGCGGACGCCCTTCACATGCTCGAACACCGCTTCCATCCCCCAGAAGCAGCCCCCCGCGAAGACCGCGGTCTGCGGGCCGGTCGCGCCGGTGACGTCGGCGGTGGCTGCGGGGATGGGGACTGCGCGTTCGGCACGCGCCGCACCGCCACTCAGGACGAATGCAGCCGCGCCGGCCACGGCTGCGGTAAAGAGAATCGGCTTGAGCATCGCAAAGCACCTTTCCGGCTGGGGCAACCCGCGCGTTCCCGACGTTGCCGCTCGAGATACGCGGTGCCGCGCCAGAAGGATGTCGGGATGCCTCAGTGCCGCTTCAAGCCACGGACGCGGTGCCAGATGTAAAAGGCGATCGCCGCGACCACCACCAGCCCGATCACGAGGTCCGCGCTATGGAACGCCGCCTTGACGCGCGGGTCGCTGTTCCACTTGTCACCGAGCTTCATGCCGACCCATGCAAGCCCGAAGCACCACGGCCAAGAGCCGAGGAATGTGTACAGATGGAACGGCATCAGCGGCATGCGCGCGACGCCGGCGGGGAAGGCGATAAACGAGCGGATCACCGGAAGCAGGCGCCCGATCAACACCGCGATGCTGCCGAAGCGCTTGAAGAAGCGGTCCGCCGTGTCGAGTTCGCCCGGCCCGATCAGCACGTAGCGACCCCAGCGTTCGGCCAGCGGACGTCCGCCGCGCTTGCCGATCTCATAGGCCACGATCGACCCGAGGTTGCACCCGATCGCGCCTGCGGTCGCCGCCCAGTATAAGTTGAACCGCCCGACCGACACGAGATAGCCTGCGAACGGCATGATGATCTCGGACGGGAGCGGGATGCACGCCGATTCGATCGCCATCAACAGCGCGATACCGACATAACCGCCGCTGGAAATGACCCAGATGGTGAAAGTGGCGAGTGTCGCCAGGATTTTCTCGAACATGGATCGGTGCTTTGCCCTGCGTTCGCGTCAGGGGCCAGTGGAAATGTCCGCGCTTTGGTCATACGGCCTTTGCGGTAGGAAGAGCGATGCTAAAGGCGGCAACATGAACGAGTCCGACAAGCGGATCGCGGCGATGGCGGCGGTCGAGGAAGTCCGTGCGGGGATGATCGTCGGGCTCGGCACCGGGTCGACCGCGGCCTTTGCGATCGCTGCGCTGGGGGAGCGCCGCCTCGACATTCGCGCGGTCGCGACCAGCAAGGCGAGCGAGGCAATGGCGCGTGCCGCCGGGATCCCGCTGATCGATCTTCCCGCGCAGATCGACCTGACGATTGACGGCGCGGACGAGATCGACCCCACGCTTGCAGCCATCAAGGGGGCAGGGGGCGCGATGCTTCGCGAGAAAATTGTCGCGGCGGCAAGCACACGGATGATCGTGATCGCCGACGGCTCGAAGCGGGTTGATGCGATCGGGAACGCGCCCGTTCCCGTCGAAGTGCTTCCGTTCGGGATCGCGTTCGTGTCCGCCCGACTTGCCGATCTCGGCGCGCACGTGACCGTCCGAAAGGATTTCGTGACCGACCAAGGTAACGCTATCATCGACTGCGTCTTTCCCGCTACGATTGATCATATGCGCTTGTCCCAGAACATCGCCGCCATCCCGGGAGCCCTTGGCCACGGCCTGTTCCTGACCGAAGTGTCTGCGGCGTATATCGCGGACCGCGGCGTCGTTACGCGGCTGGAACGTAGCAGTGCATCGGATTAAAGCGCATCCATTCCGCAACCCGACCTGTCCGCAAGCGTTCAGGGCGCAAACAAAAGGCGAATATTTTCATGGCCGATACCCAGACCAAGACCGCCGACGCCGGCGTCCACGAGGACGGCAGCGCGGA
Source organism: Sphingomonas sp. FW306-05-A (assembly GCF_058782275.1). Classification (NCBI taxonomy): domain Bacteria; kingdom Pseudomonadati; phylum Pseudomonadota; class Alphaproteobacteria; order Sphingomonadales; family Sphingomonadaceae; genus Sphingomonas; species Sphingomonas sp. FW306-05-A. Next base: position 553,529 of record NZ_JBYSXN010000002.1, on the reverse strand, counting down.
CCGTCTCGCGATCGATACGATCCGTACGCTTTCGATGGATGCGGTCCAGGCCGCCAACTCCGGCCACCCCGGCACACCGATGGCGCTTGCGCCGGTCGGGCAGACGCTGTGGACCAAATTCCTGCGCTACGACCCGACCACGCCCGATTGGCCCAACCGTGACCGCTTCGTCCTGTCGGTCGGCCATGCGTCGATGCTTTTGTATTCGCTGATCCATCTGGCCGGGATCGAGGAAATCGGTGCCGATGGCGAGAAGTCGGGCAAGCCCGCACTCAGCCTCGAGGATCTCAAGCAGTTCCGCCAGCTCGATTCGAAGACGCCGGGCCACCCTGAATATCGTCACACCACGGGCGTCGAGACCACGACCGGTCCGCTCGGCCAGGGTTGCGGCAACTCAGTCGGCATGGCGATCGCTGAGCGCTGGCTCGCGGCGCGGTTCAACCAGCCGGGCTTCACGCTGTTCGACCATGACGTTTATTCGCTGTGTGGCGACGGCGACATGATGGAGGGCGTCACCGCAGAGGCCGCATCGGTGGCGGGGCATCTCAAGCTTTCCAACCTGTGCTGGATCTACGACAGCAACCACATTTCGATCGAGGGCAACACCGCGCTCGCGTTCGACGAGGACGTCGGTGCGCGCTTCGTCGCTTACGGCTGGAACGTGATCCATGTCGACGATGCGAACGACGTCGGCGCGCTCAGCGCTGCGTTCGAAGCGTTCAAGGCGACCACCGACAAGCCGACCTTCATCGTCGTCCATTCGGTCATCGGTTATGGCAGCCCCAAGGCGGGCAGCGAGAAGGCACACGGCGAGCCGCTCGGCGCTGACAACATTCGCCTGACCAAGCAAGCCTATGGCTGGCCCGAGGACGAGCAGTTCCTCGTCCCCGAAGGCGTTGCCGAACGGTTCAAGGCATCGATGCTTGACCGCGCGGCCCCGCTCCGTGCCGAGTGGGAAGCCAAGGTCGTCGAATATCGCAAGGCTTACCCGGACCTCGCCAATCAGCTCGATTCGATGCTGTCGGACAGCCTGCCCGACGGCTGGGACGCCGACATCCCGGTGTTCGAGGCGGATGCCAAGGGCGTCGCTTCGCGGGATTCGTCGGGCAAGGTGCTCAACGCAATCGCGCCTAAGCTGCCGTGGCTGCTTGGCGGGTCCGCCGATCTGGCGCCTTCGACCAAGACCGACATCAAGGGTGCACCCTCGTTCGAGGCGGACAATTACGGCGGGACCAACTTCCACTTTGGCGTGCGCGAGCACGGCATGGGCGCGATCGTCAACGGCATGACGTTGTCGCACCTGCGCGGCTATGGCTCCACCTTCCTGGTGTTCTGCGATTACATGCGCGCACCGATCCGTTTGTCGGCGATCATGGAAGTCGGCTCGGTCTGGGTGTTCACGCATGACTCGATCGGCGTCGGCGAAGACGGCCCGACCCACCAGCCGATTGAGCATCTCGCGACGCTCCGCGCGATCCCGGGGCTCGACACGATCCGTCCGGGCGACGCGAACGAAGTCGCCGCCGCATGGCGCGCGATCGTCGAGGACGCCAGCCACCCGACCGCGATGGTCCTGTCGCGCCAGGCGCTGCCGACGCTCGACCGCACCAAATATGCAAGCGCGGATGGCCTAAAGAAGGGTGCCTATATCCTCGACGGCGCGGACGAACCGGAAGTGATCCTGATCGCTACCGGCTCGGAAGTGTCGCTTGCTGTCGCAGCGCATGAGAAGCTCAAGGAAAATGGCGTCGCGTCGCGCGTCGTGTCGATGCCGAGCTGGCATCGCTATGAGCTGCAGGACGCCGAGTACAAGGAATCGGTGCTTCCCAAGAGCGTCAAGGCACGCATCGCGATCGAGATGGCGGGCGAAATCGGTTGGGACCGCTATGTCGGGCTCGACGGTGCGACCGTGACGATGTCGACCTTCGGTGCGTCTGCGCCGATCACCAAGCTTCAGGACAAATACGGCTTCACGGTCGACAACATCGTGAAGATCGCCAACGAACTGCGGGAGAAGAACTGATGGGCAAGCTCAACGATCTGGCCGCACTCGGCCAAGGCGTCTGGCTCGATTTCGTCGAGAAGAAGTTTCTCGCCGAGGGCAGCCTCCAGAAGATGGTCGACGAGGACGCGCTGACTGGCGTGACCTCCAACCCGTCGATCTTCGAAAAGGCGATGGGGCATGGCGACGCGTATGACGCCGAGCTCGCCGCCTATGACAAGACCAACCCGGAAGCGCCGACGATTGACCGCTACGAGCATCTCGCGATCCTCGATATCCAGGCAGCGGCGGACACGCTGCGCCCGGTCTATGACCGGCTCGATTCGAAGGACGGCTATGTCAGCCTCGAGGTCTCGCCCTACCTGGCGAACGACACCGATGCGACGATCGCCGAGGCGCAGAAGCTGTGGAAGGCGGTCAACCGGCCCAACGTGATGATCAAGATCCCGGGCACGCCGGCTGGCGTCCCCGCGATTGCGGCGACGATCGACGCCGGGATCAACGTCAACGTGACGCTGCTCTTTTCGCAAAACGCGTATCAGGCGGTGGCGGAAGCCTATGTCGAGGGTCTCGAGAAGCGCGCTGCGCGCGGCGAGCCGATCGACCGGATTGCCAGCGTTGCGAGCTTCTTCGTCAGCCGGATCGATTCAAAGATCGACGACAAGATCGACGCCGGCGTCGGTGGCGATGAGGCCAAGCCGCTCAAGGGCAAGGTCGCGATCGCCAACGCCAAGCTCGCCTATGCCTGGTACGAAGAGTTCATCGCTTCGGCACGCTGGCAGGCGCTTGCCGCCAAGGGCGCGCAGGTCCAGCGGCTGTTGTGGGCATCGACGGGGACCAAGAACCCCAACTATCCCGACACGCTGTATCTCGACACGCTGATCGGCAAGGATACCGTCAACACGATCCCGCCCAAGACGCTCGACGCTTACCGCGAGCGTGGTACGGCGACCGAAACACTGACGCAGGACGTGGAAGGTGCACGGCATGTCCTGTCGGAAGCGGAGCGGCTTGGGCTCGATCTCGACGGTGTCACCAGTGAACTGGTCGAAGAAGGCGTCGCGTCATTCTCGAAGGCGTTCGACGATCTGCTCGGGTCGATCGCGGCCAAACATCCGGTTGCAGCCTAAAACGCCTTTGGGCGTTTCATCGTCCGTCCTGGTGTCATGCCGGGGCGGACGTCTTTTTATCTGACCCCCCAGGAGCGCGCGCGTCATGAAAATCGGTATGATCGGCCTTGGCCGAATGGGCGGCAACATCGCACGACGGATCATGCGCGCGGGGCACCAGTCGGTGGTGTTCGATCGCGACGAAGCCGCCGTCCAGAAGTTGGTTGGTGACGGCGCGGAAGGCGCGACCTCGCTCGAGGACATGAAAGCCAAGCTCGATACCCCGGCGATCTATTGGGTCATGCTGCCCGCGGGCGGCCCGACCGAGCAGACGATCGAGACGATCTCCGGCTTCGCACAGTCAGGTGACATCATCATCGACGGCGGCAACAGCTTCTACAAGGATGACATCCGCCGCGCCAAGGCGCTTGCGGAGAAGGGCATCCGCTACATCGATGTCGGCACGTCGGGCGGCGTCTGGGGGCTCGAGCGCGGCTATTGCATGATGATCGGCGGCGACAAGGAAGCGGTCGATCATATCGACCCGATCCTGGCCGCGCTCGCACCGGGCATGGGGACGATCCCGCGTACACCCGATCGCGATATCGCGGCTGCCGATCCGCGTGCCGAGCAGGGCTATATCCATGCCGGGCCGGCGGGTGCCGGTCATTTCGTCAAGATGGTGCACAACGGCATCGAATACGGGCTGATGCAGGCCTATGCCGAGGGCTTCGACGTATTGAAGGGCAAGTCGTCCGACAAACTTCCCGAGGACGAACGCTTCGACCTCAACCTGACCGATATCGCCGAAGTCTGGCGGCGTGGGTCGGTGATCTCGTCGTGGCTGCTCGATCTGTCGGCGTCGGCATTGGCCAAGGACCAGATGCTCGACGACTTCTCGGGCCAGGTCGCGGATTCGGGCGAAGGCCATTGGACGGTCCAGGCCGCGATGGAAGAAGCGGTGCCGGTCAACGTCCTCTCGGCGGCATTGTTCGCGCGCTATCGTAGCCGGGTCGATCATACGTTCGGGGACAAGTTGTTGTCCGCGATGCGCTACGGCTTTGGCGGTCACGTCGAGATGCCGCAGTGAGCGGTGTGTCGGACATCCGGCTGGTCGTCTCCGACGTTGACGGTACCTTGGTCGACAGCAGCAAGCAGGTCACGCCTGGCGTGCGCGCGGCGGTTGCCCGCCTGCGCGACGCCGGGATCGGGTTCAGCATCATCAGCGCGCGTCCGCGCTCGGGCATGATGCCAATCGCCGATGCGCTGGAAATCGATTCGCCGATGGGCGCGTTCAATGGCGGTACTGTCTTCACGCGGGACGGGACCGTCTCGCACGCGGACCGGATCGAGCGTGCCGTGCTTGAAGGCGTGTTCGCCGCTGCCGAGGGCGCCGCCGTCGATACGTGGGTGTTCGCGGACGATCTCTGGTACGCCAGCACCGATGTCGGCGGTCATGTCGACAGCGAGAAGCGTGCGTCGAACCAGGATCCTGTCGTGACGCAGAATTTCACGGACCTGTTCGATCGCGTCGATAAGGTCACGTTCGTCAGTGACGATCCCGATTTGCTGATCGACCTGCGCAAGCGGATGCACGGCTTCGACGATCGCGCTACAATCGCGCAGTCGCAAACCTATTACCTCGACGTCACGCCGGTCAGCGGGAACAAGGGCGTTGGGCTCACCGCTTTGTCAAAGGCAATGGATGTGCCGCTCGGGCAGATCGCCGTGCTCGGCGATCAGGCGAATGATCTGCCGATGTTCGCGCGCGCCGCTGTGTCATATGCGATGGGGCAGGGGCCGGAAGCGGTCCGCGCCGAAGCAACCCATGTCGTCGCGAGCAATGACGACGACGGCGTGGCCGAAGCGATCGATGCGATCCTGGCGGGTCGCTGATCCCGCAAAGATAGGTCGCACCGCGTAACGATTGTTCATCGCTCGTTTCACCCAAAGCTGGCAACAGGGCCCCGGACGGGCTCGTTTGCCCGACTCTCTGGGAGAAGACGATGCGTTCGACGATGATGCTGCTGATGCCTGCGGTCCTGGCGGCGGCGACCCCCGCGATGGCACAGACCGCGCCGACGATCCTGCCCGACGGCGCGCTGCTCGACGTATCCGCCGAAGGCCGGACCGCGCGTGTACCAGACGTGGCGACGATCCGCGCGGGCGTCGTGACGCAGGGGCAGACCGCGGCTGCGGCCCTGTCGGAAAATGCGACGCGGATGGCGCGGGTGCTCGCTGCGCTCAAGCAGGCCGGGGTGGCCGCACGCGATATCCGCACCGCCAGCGTCGCGCTCAATCCGCAATATCGCTACACTGAAGGCCAGCCCCCTGCGGTCACCGGCTATCAGGCGAGCAACAGCGTCTCAATCCGTTTCCGTGATGTCGCCAAGTCGGGTGCAATCCTCGACGCGCTGGTCGCGCAGGGCGCGAACCAGATCGATGGCCCGACGTTGTCGCTCGACAAGCCCGACGCCGCGCTGGACGAAGCCCGCACCGATGCGGTGAAGATCGCGCGGTCGCGCGCCGAGCTTTATGCCAAGGCTGCCGGCATGAGCGTCGTCCGGATCGTCACGATCAGCGAGAATGGCACCAACGACGGGTCCAACCCGCAACCCCCGGTCTTCGCGATGGCACGCGCAATGAAGGCGAGCGATTCAACGCCGATCGCGGCGGGCGAAACGCAGGTCAGCGTCACCGTTACCGTGCGCTTCCTGCTCAAATAGCCGACGCCTATCCGCCGGACATGAAAAGGGCCGCTGGGTTTCCCCAGCGGCCCGATCATCCGGTTGGACCGAATTCTTAGCGAACCGTACCGCGACGGATCAGATTCACGATCGCGAGCAGGATAACTGCGCCGATCAGCGAATAGATGAACGTGTTGATCGTGATCGCCTGGTTGATCCCTGCCCCGAACAGGAACGATGCGATCACCGAACCAATGATGCCGACGATGACGTTGAGGAGAATCCCCTGCTGGCCATCGGTACGCATGATCATGCTGGCAAGCCAACCGCACACGCCACCGACGACGAGCCAAACAATAAGTCCAACCATTTTACCCTCCGTTGCCCGGTTATGTCCGGGATGACGGAGACAAGACTCTCAAACCGTGATTTTTGTTCCGGCTCCGGATCGAGTAAACCCCGACCGGATCGGAAAATCAGTATTTTTGCTGACGCTCGTACAGCGACTTATAGTGCTGGATCCGGGTTACGCGGAGCCCCGGCATCCCCGAACGGTCGATCGCGCGCTGCCAGCTGGCGAACTCCTCGACCGTCAGGCCGTAGCGTTCGCAGACCTCGTCGACCGACAGCAGACCGCCATTGACCGCCGCCACGACCTCCGCCTTCCGCCGCACGACCCAGCGCGTCGTCTCGGGTGGCGGAAGCGAGTCGAGCGTCAAGGGCTCTCCGAGCGGACCGATCACTCTTGCTGGGCGGATCTTCTGGTTCTCGATCATTCTTACAAGACCTTGTCTCGGGGCGGAGGCCCCTCTGCAGCTTATTCGTTACGGTCATAACCGTCGGACTTGAACGCTGGCTAAAGCGTCTCGGTAAACGTCGCGTTCACGCTTTCCTCCAGTCACCGCAAAACTCGACCATTTCCCAGACGGCGACGTTGAATGCGCCGTGCGCCGGGGTGAATGGATCACTAGCGTGGATGCGGGGGAGCCGCGCTTGCGCCAGCGCGGTCGGACTCGCCGCCTGCCGGGCCGCCACCCCAACCATCAGCACGGCAAGATCGGGCGACAGCGCCACCACATGCACGTCTGTTTCAAATCGGGAAAAGCTAAGGTCCACACATACATCCACAGGGCGAGCCGGGACGCTGTAGGACAGAGGTTCTAAAGGGGGCGTAAAGCCCGCAAGCTTTTCCGGCGGTTTTGCATGTTGCTTCCGAAGCGCCTATCTCTCGACGCATCATGACAGACGCAGAATTTCAGTTGGGTCCCGACGGCGTGGGCAAGCGCATCGTCGTCGCGATGTCGGGCGGCGTGGACAGCTCGGTGGTCGCCGCGCTGGCGGTGCGGACGGGTGCGGAAGTGATCGGGATAACGCTGCAGCTGTACGACCACGGCGAGGCGGTCGGGCGTGCCGGATCGTGTTGCGCGGGGCGCGATATCCGCGATGCGCGTGCGGTGTGCGACCGGTTGGGGATCGCGCATTACGTGTTCGACCACGAAACGCGCTTTCGCGATCAGGTAATCGATCGGTTTGCGGACGATTACCTCGCCGGCCGCACCCCGATCCCGTGCATCCAGTGCAACATGGGGCCGAAATTCACCGACCTCCTCGCCGCCGCGCGCGATCTCGGCGCGGACTGCCTTGCGACCGGGCATTACGTCCGCCGTGTCGAGGGGGCTGCGGGGGCCGAACTTCATCGGGCGTTCGATCCGGCGCGTGACCAGAGCTACTTCCTGTTCGCGACCACGCAGACCCAACTCGATTACCTGCGCTTCCCGCTCGGCGGCCTGCCCAAGCCGCGCGTGCGCGAGATTGCCGCCGAACTGGGGCTCGGCGTGGCGGGCAAGCCCGACAGCCAGGACATCTGCTTCGTCCCCGATGGCAATTATGCCGGACTGGTCAAGAAGCTGCGCCCGGAGGCCGATACCGCGGGTGAGATCGTCGACGCCGAGGGCCGCGTGCTCGGACGGCACAAGGGGCTGATCCACTTCACCGTCGGCCAGCGCCGCGGGCTGGAGATCGGCGGCACGCCCGAGCCGCTCTACGTCATCCGCCTGGAGGCGGAAACACGGCGCGTCGTCGTCGGCCCGCGCGCGGCGCTGGCGGTGCGCGCGGCGCGGCTGAGCGGGATCAACTGGCTGGGTGGGCACTATGACGGTCCGTTGACCGCCAAGGTCCGCTCGCTTGCCAAGCCCGTGCCCGCGCGCCGCGACGGCGACTGGGTCGTATTCGACGCGCCCGAATATGGCGTCGCGCCAGGGCAGGCGACCGTGCTCTACGGCGGCGACCGTGTGATCGGCGGCGGCTGGATCGAGGAAACCGAAAGCGCGCTGCTGACCGCAGCCGCCTGAGTCGCGCGAAAGCACGACGACCACCAGGTCAGCCTTCAAAACCCGCCGCGACGCGTCGTGCGATTCTTGTGGCAGCGCGACCGTCCCCAAACGGATTGTGCGCGCGGGCCATGGCCCGATACGCCTGACGGTCATCGAGCAGCCGAGACGTCTCGGAAACGATGCGGTCGGCGTCCGTCCCGACCAGCAGCGCCGTCCCCGCTGCAACGCCTTCCGGGCGCTCGGTCGTCTCACGCATGACCAGCACCGGCTTGGCGAGCGCCGGCGCTTCTTCCTGCACGCCCCCCGAGTCGGTCAGCACGACATGCGCGAGATCGAGCGCGCGGATGAAGTGCGGGTAATCGAGCGGATCGATCCGCGCGATGTTGGGCCGGTCGCCGAGCATCGCGTCCATCACCGCGACGACATTGGGGTTGGGGTGGACCGGGAAGAGGATCGCGGTGTCGTCACGCTCCGAGATCCGGGCGAGCGCGCGCGCGATATTCTCCATTCCCCCGCCGAAATTCTCCCGCCGGTGCGTCGTGACGAGCACGATCCGCTTGCCCGCGAACCGCGCGGCAACCTCGTCCAGACCGGCTGCCAGCGACGGATCGGCGAGGAGCCGGGCGCGGGTTGCATGGAGCGCGTCGATCACGGTGTTGCCTGTGACGTGGATCGTCGCGGGGTCGATGTCCTCGCGGCGCAGGGCGGCGGCGGCGGTTTCGGTCGGGGCGTAATGCTGATCCGCGATGCAAGCCACGATCCGGCGGTTCACTTCCTCGGGCCAGGGATGATGGATATCGCCCGAGCGTAGCCCGGCCTCGACATGCGCGACCGGCACCTTGCGATAATAGGCCGCAAGCGCACCCGCCATCGCGGTTGCGGTATCCCCCTGCACGATCACGCGGTCGGGCTGCTCGGCGTCCATCACATCGCCCAGGCCGTCCAGCAGCCGTGCCGTCAGGCGGTTGAGCGACTGGCCCGGCTTCATTAGGTCAAGATCCACGTCGGGTGTCAGCCCCGCGATCGCGAGTACCTGATCGAGCAGTTCCCGGTGCTGCGCGGTGACGCAGGTACGCACCACCAGCCCGGGGATCGCCCTGAGAGCCCCGACGACCGGAAACAGCTTGATCGCCTCGGGGCGCGTGCCGAAGACGACCAGGACTTTGCGGTCGGGGCGGGGGGGCTGTGCCTCGATCATTCCGACCCCATCCCCCATCGCCTAGCGTTACGCTAACCGCAGCACGGACATCCCGGGTCTTTTGGAAGTATGATCGTGCGAAATCGAAACGCAAGCGCATCGACCAGCAAAAGCTTGCCTGCGCTGTCCTCGCCAAAGCCGACGATACTGCGCAGGGTCTCCAGTGCCGCCAGGCTCCCCATCACGCCGGTCATCGCGCCGATCACGCCCTGTTCGGCACAGGTGTCCCCGGCGGCATCGTGCGCGTCGCCAACAAAGCAGCGATAGCAGGGCTTGTCCGGCTCCCATCCCCGGAACACCCCGAGCTGCCCCTCGAACTGTCCGACCGCCGAGGACACCAGCGGGATGCGTAGCGCATGCGCCGCATCCGCAACCGCAAGCCGGGTGGAAAAGCTGTCGGTGCCGTCCAGCACCACGTCCACCCCGGCGAGCAGCGTCGCGGCGTTGGCCGCATCGAGCCGCACCGCCAGCGTCTCGATCGAGACATGCGGCGTAATACGGCGCGCAGCGGTTTCCGCCGCCGCGACCTTGGACGCGCCGACGTCGGCATCGCCGAACAGCGTCTGACGTTGCAGGTTCGACAGGTCGACCGTGTCGTCATCGATGATAACCAGCCGTCCGACCCCGGCGGCGGCGAGATATTGGATTGCCGGGCTGCCAATTCCGCCTGCGCCGACCACCGCGACGCTCGCCTGTTTCAAGCGCAGCTGCCCCGCGCCGCCCACTTCTCGCAGGACGATGTGGCGGGCGTAGCGATCGAGTTCGGCGTCGCCGAGCGTGTTCATCCGCGCCAGTCGAACACGATGGTCGTGCGATACCAAGTGTCAGTCGTCGGCTTGTACTGCGCGATATTGCCACGTGCGAACCCGGTAACGAGACCCGCTGCATATTGCTCGATCGTCGGGCAGGCGATCGCGCGCGGCACGACCTTGCGCACGCTGCCGTCCGCACCGATCAGCGCGGCGACCTCGACCGGCAGGACGTAATGCCCGTCGCCGGGACGTTGCGCGACACACCGTCCCGCGGCGATCTCACCGGCGACGAACGTCGTGACTTGCGGCGTCGCCTGGCGCGGCGCGACATAGGGCAGGGTGGGCAACGCCGACCAGTCGTTGGGCAAGCTTGGCGGTGATGCCGGCACGTCGGCAACCTGCAGGAGAAACGCAGCTATCATCGTCCGGTCGATCCAAAGCCCCCGATACCACGGACGGTATCCGCCAGCCGGTCGACCGTTTCCAGTACCGCGCGCTGAACCGGGGCGGGGACGAGTTGGGCAATCCGGTCGCCGCGCGCGATCTCGAACGGCTCCTGCCCGTGGTTGATCAGGATGACCTTCACCTCGCCGCGGTAATCCGAATCGATCGTGCCCGGCGTATTGAGGCACGTCACGCCATGCTTGAGCGCGAGTCCCGAGCGCGGGCGCACCTGCACCTCGAAGCCGGTCGGGATGGCGATCGCAAAGCCGGTCGCGACCGCGCCGCGCGCGCCCGGCGCCAGCGTCACCGCCTCGGCGGCAACGACGTCCATGCCGGCGGCACCGTCGGTGGCATAAGCGGGCAAGGGCAGTCCCGCACCGTGCGGCAAGGACAGGAACTGAATCGTGATCGGGGATGTCGTCATGGCCGCCCTCTTAACGATGCTTGCGCCGGGCGCGAAGACCGGTCTGTCTTTGCGCGAGTAAAGTCTGCCGCAACGCGGTCAATCGCGGAACCGGGAAGCGGGTTGCGGGTTAGGAACATACACGAAACATAGCGAGACAGTTCATGGCCGAAGAGACGCTCCCCAACCCGAAGCTCGAAGAACATCCCGACTCGAATACCGAGAAGGATCCGGCGGATTGGGTCTCGGGCGGCGATCCCATGACGGGGGCGCAGAAGTCGTATCTGACGACGCTGTGCGAGGAAGCGAAGATGGATCCGCCCAGCGCCGACATGAACAAGGGCGATGCCTCCAAGATGATCGACGAGCTCAAGCAGAAGCTCGGCCACTAAGACTTTCGTCACGCCGCCGCCTCCGAAGGGAGTGCGGCGGCGGTTTTCTTTCTAATCAGCCAATGCCGTAGCGATCCGCGCCGCAAGCCGGTCTGCCACCTTATCCTTGGGCATTCGATCCCAGCTTTCCGTGCCCGCCTCGGTGATGACATGGACGGTGTTGGCGCTGCCCCCCATCACATCCCCCGACACATCGTTGGCGACGATCCAGTCGACGTTCTTGCGCTGACGTTTGGCGGTCGCATGGGCGATCACCTGTTCGGTTTCCGCCGCAAAGCCGATCAACAGCCTTGGCCGCTGCGGGCTGCGCGCCAGCGTTGCGAGGATGTCGGGGTTTTCGACCAGCCGAAGGACTGGGGTTTCCGCGCCCTTCTTGATCTTCTGCGCCGCGCCCTCGACTCGCCAGTCGGCGACCGCTGCAACCATCACCGCGGCATCCACGGGCAGCGTTGCCTCTACCGCTGCAGCCATTTGCAACGCGGTCTCGACATCGATCCGGTCGACGCCAGCGGGCGTCGGCAGGGTAACCGGCCCGGCCACCAGCGTTACTCGCGCGCCCAGCGCAGCCAGCGCCCCCGCAATCGCAAACCCCTGCTTCCCCGACGACCGATTGGCGAGATACCGCACCGGGTCGATCGGTTCATGCGTCGGCCCGGCAGTCACGAGGATATGCTTGCCCTGCAGCATCCGTGCGTCAGCCACCGAGCATCTGCTGGATCGCTGCAAGGATCGCAGGAGGTTCGGGCAGACGGCCGGGGCCGAACTCGCCACACGCCATCGCGCCCTCATCGGGCTCGAGCACCGTCACGCCGTCGCCGCGCAGCGTCACCACGTTGCGGACCGTGGCGGGGTGTTGCCACATTCGCACGTTCATCGCAGGCGCGGCGAGCACGCGTTTGTCGGTCGCAAGCAACAGTGTCGTCGCGAGGTCGTCGGCGATACCCGCCGCCATCTTGGCCATCAGGTCCGCGGTGGCGGGGGCCACCACCACCAGATCGGCTTCGCGGCTGAGCTGGATATGCCCCATCTCGACCTCGTCCTTGAGGTCCCACAAGCTCGTGTGGACCTGATTTTCGGACAAAGCGGCGAGCGTCATCGGGGTCACGAAATGTGCGCCCCCTGCGGTCAGCACGCATTTGACCGAAATCCCGGCCTTGCGGCACAGGCGGATCAGCTCGCTTGCCTTATACGCTGCGATCCCGCCGCCGATGATCAGCAGGATCTTCATCGCACCAGCCGCGTGACGATGATGCGACGCCGATCGCGCGCACGTGCCACCAGATCGCGCAGGCCATCGGGCGCAAAGGCGAGACCGACGAGGAGCAGCGGTGCGATCATCAATCCCCAGTAGAAGGTGTCGGGACGTCCGAACAGCCCGAGCAACGCGGCATAGCCGCAGAACACTGTCAGGGCGCGCAAAGCGACCGGGTCTGCCCAGCACGCCCATCCGAACAGCGCCAGCCCCACCAGCAGTGCCGCAAGGACTGCAGGGACGACCGCGAGCGCGGTCGACAGCATCATCGTCTTGACGAAAAAGCCGAAGCCGAGCAGCCCCATCCAGCCCGGTGACACGGGATCGGTCGGACGGACGACATCGGCGACCGCATGCGCATGGAAGCCGAGCACCACTGCCAGCACCAGGATCGTAGCGCCCCAGCCGAGCGCCTCGCGCCGATGCCCTTCGGCTAACGCGAGAATCCCCATGATCGCGACATATACCAGAGCGGTCTCGCGGATCAGCATCGCGATCAGCCCGATCGCGACGGCTGTGGTCCACTGGTCATCCCGGCGAAGCGCCAGCGAAAGAGCGATCAGCATACCCGCCCAGATTTCATGGAAGCCGATCAGCCCGCGCTGGATGAAGACGACCATCCCGCCCGCCAGCAACAGCATCGCAAACACCAGCGGTGGCTTCCGGACGAACGCGGCCCTGAAGCGTACGAACCAGGCACCGGCCGTCCCAGCGATCAGCGCAAACAGGACCGCTTGAGTCGCCATCGGCGGCAAATGCGCCTGAAGGACCGCCAGCGCGGGCAGACGAAAGGTGATGAACGGCTGCAGCGGATAGCCGCCGCGCCGCAATTCCTTGGCGGCGACGCCGTAATAGTCCCCGCCCCCGCGAATCCCCGACACGATCGAATCGTACAGCGCAACGTCGGTCTGTACCTCGCCCGTGCCACCTTCGGGCGCGCCCGCCGGGGCGGGGACCGCGAGCGCCAGCAACGTCGCGCCGAGCAGCAGCACCAGCAGCCCGAGCGCCCAGCGTGCTTGCGACCGACTGAGGCCGGCAAAGCGCGACGGCATGGCGAGCCATAGCGGGGCGCCGGTCGGAACGGGTGGTGGGGTGGCTAGCCCCACAACATCCATCCGGCGCCAAGGCTCGCGGCGGCGCTGACGATCGCGACGATCGCATAGCGCCACCCGCCACCGAACCGCACGACCTCGATCTTGCGGAGCGGGGGCTCGGGCGGGGCACCCGGCGGATCGGGAAACCGACGCTCGATATTGCGGATCAGGTCGGGAAGGCGCGCGAAGGTGCGCAGATCGGTGACGATCCGGTCGGCGACCGCGGCCTCCGGGCCCAGTTCGGTGCGAATCCATTCGCGCACGAACGGTGCCGCTGCGTCCCAAAGGTTGATGTCGGGGTCGAGGCTGGTCGCGACGCCTTCGACCATCACCATCGTCTTCTGCAGCAGCAACAGATGCGGCTGCGTCTGCATGTCGAAGTCGCGCGTGATGTTGAACAGCCCGTCGAGCATCATCCCGATCGACATGTCCTTGACCGCCATCCCGCGCATCGGCTCGCCGACCGCGCGGAGCGCGGTCGCGAATTCGGCGACATTGTGGTGCGAGGGGACATAGCCTGCCTCGAAATGGATCTCGGCGACGCGTTTGTAATTGCCCGTGATCAGCCCGTAGAGGATCTCTGCCAGCCACACCCGCGCGCGCCGGTCGATCCGGCCCATGATCCCGAAGTCGATTGCGGCGATCTTGTTGCCGGGCAGCGCGAAGAGATTCCCCTGATGCATGTCGGCATGGAAGAACCCTTCCGCGATGGCCTGACGCAGGAACGCATGGACCAGCGTGTCGGCAAGCTGCGGCAGGTCATAGCCCGCCGCGATCAGCGCAGGGCGGTTCGACAGCTTGATCCCGTTGATCCACTCGAGCGTCAGCACCTTGCCGGTGGTGCGCTGCCAATCGATCTTGGGGACGGTGAAGTCGGGCTCCGCCTGCATCGAATCGGCGAGTTCGGACGCGGACGCCGCCTCGCGCCGCAGATCGAGTTCGCGCGCGGTCCAGCGTTTGAATGTCTCGATCGTCAGGCGCGGGCGTAGCCGCGAAAGTTCGCCGCCCATCGCCTCGACTTGCGCGGCGGCCCATTCGTACGTGTCGATCGCGCGGGTGAAGTCTTCCTCGACCCCGGGGCGCAGCACCTTGATCGCGACGGTGCGGCCGTCGGTCGTCACCGCGCGGTGGACCTGCGCGATCGAGGCTGCCCCCACAGGGACGGGCTCGATCGACTGGAAGAGCTCGGCCGGATCGCGCTGGAACGCGCGCGTTAAGGCGGCGTGGATCGTCTCGTAGGGGACGGGGGGCAGTGCATCCTGCAACCGCATCAGATCGAGCGCGGCGGCATCGCCGACCATGTCGGGACGAGTGGCGAGCGTCTGGCCGAGCTTGATCGCGGCGGGACCGATCGCCTGGAGCGCATCGGCATAGCGCGGCACCTTGGGCACACGCGCGCCGAACCGCGCGATCCGGGCGAGGCGGCGCACCGGGGCGGGAGTGTTAGGATCGCGCTCGATGCCGCGCAGCGCCCCGTGGCGCGCGAGGATGCGGCCCCATTTGAGCAAGCGCCAGAGATGGACAGCAGGCGCGGTCATATGTTTCTCCCCTCCCCTTCAGGGGAGGGGTCGGGGGTGGGGCTGAGCTGGGTGGTTGCGCCGAATTGGGCAGCTGCGCCCGCTACGGCCCCACCCCAACCCCTCCCCTGAAGGGGAGGGGCTATAAGCGTCGGGGTCATCAAATCTTCCAGCCGTGGTGAATCGCGACCAGCCCGCCCAGCATCGGTTCCACACCGGTCTGGATAAACCCAGCGTCGCGAATCATCCCCTCGAAGGTCGGCATGTCGGGAAAGCGCCGGATCGATTCGATCAGATAGCGATAGCTGTCCGCATCCTGCGCGAGCAGCTTGCCGAGCTGGGGCACGACCTTATGTGAATAGGCGTCGTACACGTCAGCGAACCCGGGCCACACGGTGGTCGAAAACTCCAGGCAGAAGAATCGCCCGCCACGACGCAATACGCGGTGCGCCTCGCGGAGTGCCTTGGGAATGTCGGTCACGTTCCGGATCCCGAACGCGATCGTGTACGCATCGAAGAATCGGTCGGGGAAGGCGAGCGTCTCGGCGTTCGCCTCGGTCCAGACGAGGCCGTCCATCCCGCGCTTGGCCGCGCGCTCCATCCCGACTTCGAGCATCTGCGGGTTGATGTCCGCAACCGTCACGCTCGCGCCGGACTCGGCGATGCGGAACGCGATGTCGCCGGTGCCGCCCGCCATGTCGAGGATCTGTTCGCCCTCGCGCGGTTTGAGGCGGCGGACGAAGCGGTCCTTCCACAGCCGGTGCATGCCGCCCGACATTGCGTCGTTCATGATGTCATAGCGTGCAGCGACGCTGGAGAAGACGCCGCCGACGCGGGCGGTCTTTTCGGAGGCGGGGATGTCTTCGTAGCCGAAGGAGACTGTATCGTTCATGGCCCCCGCTCTAGCCAGTGCTTGTGGCGCGGGCAAACGCAACCTAGCTGATTGCGATGCCAGAATTGCCCGAAGTCGAAACCACCGTGCGGGGCCTGCGCCCCGTGCTCGAAGGGCAGCGCATCACCGCGGTGCAGATCCGCCGTCCCGACCTGCGACGGCCGTTCCCGGAGGACCTCGGGCAGCGACTCACCGGCGCGAAGGTGACCGCGCTCGGGCGGCGCGCGAAATACGGGCTGATCGATACGACCCGCGGCGACACGATGATCTTCCACCTCGGCATGTCGGGGCGGTGGCGAGTCGATCCCGCCGAGGTCCTGCCGCACGACCATCTGATCCTGGAGACCGCGACGCACCGGCTGGCGCTCAACGACGCGCGGCGGTTCGGTTCAGTGGATCTTGTCGAGACCGGGTCGCTCGCGGCCTTCCCCGCTTTCCTGACGCTTGGTCCCGAACCGCTTGGGCCGGACCTTACCGCTGCCTATCTCCACCGGATGCTCAAGGACCGGATCGCGTCGATCAAGCTGATGCTGCTCGACCAGCGGATCGTCGCGGGGCTGGGCAACATCTATGTCTGCGAAGCGCTGTTCCTTGCCGGCATCTCGCCCAAGCGCGCGGCGGGGAAGGTGTCGCGTGCGAAACTCGATCGACTCGTGCCGGCGATTCGCAGTGTGTTGCTCGCCGCGATCGAGGCGGGTGGGTCGACCCTGCGCGATTATGCCAAGCCAGACGGCGAGCTCGGATATTTTTCCAAGCAGTTCGCGGTCTATGGGCGGGAAGGGCAGCCGTGCGCCTGTGGTGGGCTGGTCCAGCGCTATGCCGAAGGGGGGCGATCGACCTTCTGGTGCCCGACCTGCCAACGCTAATTATGGCATGTGTTCTTGACCGACCCCGTGCTTGTCGGTAAGGGCAGCGGCTTCCGGGGCCGGGAGACTTCTCCCGCCCTTTCTTATTTCTAAAGTCAGAGGGCTTCATGGCGAACACGCCACAGGCGAAAAAGCGTATCCGTCGCAACGCTGCACGGGCACTGGTGAACGGCAACCGCGTCGGCCGCATCCGCACCTTCGTCAAGAAGGCTGAGGCTGCGCTCGAGTCCGGGGACAAGGTCGCGGCAACTGCAGCCATGCTGCAGGTTCAGCCCGAGTTGATGCGTGGCGTCGCCAAGGGTGTGCTCCACAAGAACACTGCCTCGCGCAAGTTCGCACGACTGACGAAGCGCCTCACCGCGCTCGCCTGAACGCGCGTTCTCTAACGATCAATTCGCCCGCCGGACATCGTCCGGCGGGCTTTTTGTCGTGCCGTGTACATCGTTCGAAAGATGGATTTTCACCGCGGGAAGAACATCGCAAGAACAGTTTTTGTCCCGTTTCTGGAAAGCGTGGTTTTACTGCGATTCGCATAACCTTCACGGAAGTGTAACGATTGAAAATCCAACGATTTCAACAGATTGTGCGATTTTTGACGCGAATCCTTGGCTGAATCCGAGTCAATCCCGATTATTTCAGAAATCTGACCGGGGCAGGGATTGATAGACTCGGCCGGTTCTTCATAACTGGCCCTCCACCGCGCAGACGATCGTCTCGCGACTCATTTCGAATGGCGCGTTCAGGCGGACTTGATTCCGGCTGTGGGGGTTTTTGTCCGTTGTATATCAAGGCTCCGCCAGCTTGGCTGGGGGGCCGGGGAAGGGTTTTGTCGTGGCATTTTTGGGGCAGGGGGTAGCGATCGCGAACAACCATAGCGCCGCCGAAACGCAGGACGACATGGTTGCGCAGGCATGGGCCACGGTCCGTGCTAATCTTCGCGAATCATCGGGCGTACGGTTGTTCGATCAGTGGCTTAAGCCGATCGTCTTGATTCCCGGGAGCGACCTGGACGCAGTGCGTCTGGGGTTGCCGTCGGCATTCATGACAAATTGGGTACGGAATCATTACGCCGACCGATTGTTGCACGAATTCCGCGTGCTGATCCCGGCGGTGCGCAGCGTTTCGGTCGAAACCGTCGCGCGGTCAGCGCAGGTCGTGACGATCGACACGTTGCCGGCACCGGCCAACATTCAGCCGGCGGAACCGGTGCCGACGATCGAGCGCCCGTCGCTCGATCCGCGGTTCACCTTCGACCGGTTCGTGGTCGATCCGTCGAACCTCGTCGCCTACAACGCGGCGGTCGCGTTGACGCAGCCGGGGGCACCGCGGTTCAGTCCGCTGTTCCTCCACAGCGGCACGGGGCAGGGCAAGACCCACCTGATGCACGCGATCGGTGCCGCCTATCTCATGGCGGTCCCCGGTGCGCGCGTCCTGCTGATGTCGGCCGAGCGGTTCATGTACGAATTCGTCCAGGCGCTCCGCACCCGCGAGACGCATGCGTTCAAGACACGGCTGCGCGCCGCCGACCTGCTGCTGATCGACGATCTTCAGTTCATCGCGGGCAAGGACGCGACGCAGGAAGAGTTCTTCCACACGATGAACGAAGTGATGGGCGCGGGTAAGCGGCTCGTCATCTCGGCGGATCGCTGCCCGCAGGGGCTCGACGGCGTGGAACAGCGGATCACCTCGCGGCTGTCGTGTGGCCTGGTGGCCGACATCAAGGCACCCGACCTGGCGCTGCGTCGCCGCGTGCTCGACCGCAAGCTGGCCGACATGCCGAATGCGCAGGTTCCGGTGGCGGTGCTCGATTTGCTCGCATCGCGGATTACTGGCAACATCCGTGACCTCGAAGGCGCGCTCAACCGCGTCGTCGCTTATGCGCAGCTCAGCAACGTCGAGATCGATCTCGACTTCGCGATCGCGACGCTCGGCGACGTGCTCCGCGGGGCCGAGCGCCGGGTCACGATCGACGAGATCCAGAAGGCGGTCTCGGCGCATTTCGAGATCAAGCCGATCGATCTGGTATCGGCGCGTCGCGCCGTCGTCGTCGCGCGTCCGCGGCAGATCGCCATGTATCTGGCCAAGCGTCTCACCACGCGGTCGCTTCCCGAGATCGGGCGCAAGTTCGGCGGGCGCGACCATTCGACCGTGATCCATGCGGTCCGCCGGATCGAGGATCTGCGCGACAAGGATCATGAAATCGACAGCTCGGTGCGCACGCTGCTGCGCCAGCTGGAAGGGTAAGGGAGCGGTCCCGGGCAACCGGGACCTCCCCGACCGAGCGCCTATCAGCCCGCGGCGGCGGGCGGGTTCTTCGCAAGCCAGGCCTTTGCCTGATCGTCGGTCAGCTCGACCAGATCGCCCATGACGACCGGCAGGTCGAGCAGATGGAGCCCCCAGTCGGGTAGCGCCTTGCCGCCATACATTACATCGCCGACGATATGATCGGTGCGCTTGTCCGCCGGGTTGGCATTGGTCGTCACCGCCAGATAGGACGCGGTGCCGGACGTGACGCAGCGCGTGCTGAGCAACCCAGGTACCTTGACGAAGCCGGTCGTCACCACGGCGCCGTCCTGGCTCCACGCCCCTTGCGAGGCGCTGGCGATCCCCGCACCGCGCGCGCCGAGATAGGCGTCGGCAGGCTTGACCACACCGTCGAGCGCGGCGGGGTCGACACAGGCGACGGTCATGCCGGGTTGTGCCGCGATCCCGAAGCGGCTGTTGGCGGGCGGCGGCGCATCGGCGCGGAAGCTGACGTAGCTGACCACGCAACCGCTATCCTTGTCGCTATGGCACAAAGGCGTCGACTTGAAATCGCCGCCGACGTCCTTGCCCGCGGGGACCGCAACGTTGGTGCCGGGAATGATGACGGAGATGATCTGTCGTTGGACCGGCGTCCCTTCGATCGCTTTCGCGACCAGCTCCTTGAGGATCCCCGACCCCTGGCTGTGCCCGATCAGCACGACGCCGCGCCCGTGATTGTCATAGGCGAGATATTCTTCCCACGCCGCCTTTACATCGGCGAAGGCGCGCGCACGATCTCCCTTCATCGGCTGCCCCAGCATCGCGTCGCGCAGTGCGAGCAGCGTGACCTGGCGGTAGAGCGGCGCGAACACGCGGCAATGCTTGGCGAAGCGCCCCGCCTGATGCGTCGCGACGGTGATCTCTTCGGGGCCCGCGGTCATGTCGCTGTTGGGCGACGCATCGAGCGACACCGTCGGATAGACGTAGAAACAGTCGAACTTGGGTGTGTCGTCGCGCGAGAATCGCTCGATCGATTGCGTCCCGTCGGCCCGGATGATCGTCGCGTCCTGGTTGGCGGCGCATGCGTCGGTGCGACCCGGACGGCACAGCCAGGCATCGGGGTTGGTGTATTTCGGTGTGGCCTCGGCCGTCGGTGCGGGGGCGGGGGTCTGTGCTAACCCCCCGACGGGCATTGCGGAGGCCAGCAGGATGGCGGCAAGCGATTTCATCATAGGATCCCGACCTCTTGGCGCGACGTTTCCACCACGGCGCTTTCCCGGCCATTGCCGGGGAAGCGCCATTGTCATCGCAAGCACATATCTTGGGGAACATTAGCGCGGCGAGTCAGCCGGTCAAAGCGGATAGAGCGCGCCGACCACCCCGCGACCCCCTCCGTGTAGCACGAGCCCGGCACGGGCCACCGCACGCCCGTCCTATGCCTCGACGGCGCCAGAGAACGCAGGGCAGGGGCGGGACGTATTCCCAGAATAGCGCTTCCCCGGCGAATGCCGGGGCCCAGTCGCGGCGCGCAAGGTCGAGCGCGCGACGCCCGATCAGCCCGCCCTCTGCTGGGCCCCGGCCTTCGCCGGGGAAGCGCCATGGTCAGCGCGAGCATACATCGTGAGATACAGAAGCGCCGCGCGTCAGCCGATCAAAGCGGGTAGAGCGCGCCCACGACCCAGCGGCCCTCACCGCGCAGCACGGCCCAGGCACGCGCCGCCGCACGGCTGTCCATCGCCTCCACCCCGATGCCCTTCGCCTCGAGCGCGCGGACGAACGCAGGGGCAGGACGCCGCATCGTTGCGCCCGTCCCGAGCAGCAGGAACTCCGGTGCCGGATCAAGCGCGATCAGGTCGCCGAGCGACTCAGGCGACAGCGTCTCGAACGCAGGCGCATCCCACTCGGCCACGGCTTCAGGGGCGATCGTCAGCGCGCGGTACACTCCCCGGAAATCCCCCGCCTCGACCTTGAAGCCGTTGGGGGAGAAACCGGTGATCGCCGGACCCGATCCGCTGGCGCGGTCGATCTGCATCAGCGCGCCTTCGGGGTGCCCGTCACGGCGACGGGCTCCGCCTGGCTCGGGTCGGGGCGCAGCCCGAGCGAAATCAGCAGCGACGACGACACGTAGATCGACGAATAGGTGCCGACGAAGATGCCGAGGATCATTGCCGCGGTAAACCCGCGCAGCACCGGGCCACCGAAGATCAGCAGCGCGAACAAGGCGAGCAGGATCGTGACCGAGGTCATCACCGTGCGCGGCAACGTCTCGTTGACCGACAGATCGACGATCGCGGACATATCCATCTTGCGATAGCGGCGCATATTCTCGCGGATGCGGTCATCGATGACGATCTTGTCGTTGATCGAATAGCCGATGATCGTCAGCACCGCGGCGACGATGTTGAGGTCGAACTCGAACCCGCTCAGCGCGAAGAAGCCGAGCGTCATCAGCACGTCGTGGACGATCGCCACGACGGTCGAGACGCCGAACTGCCATTCGAACCGGAAGATCGCGAACAGCCCGATCCCGACGACTGCGAGAACGACCGCGAGAATGCCCTTCCAGATCAGCTCACCCGAGACCTTGCCGCTGACCGAATCCTGCCGCGAGAAGCGCGCATCGGGGAAGTCGCGCGAGATCGCGACCTGGACCTGCTGGACGATGCGGTTGGCAGCACCTTCGTCGGTGCTCTCGGGCGGGGGTAGCTTGATCGAGATGGTATTGTCGTTGCCGACCGACTGGAGCCGCGCTTCGCCCAGCTCCAGATTGTCGATGGTCGTCCGCAGCTTGTCGAGCGACGGCGGCGAAGCGAACTTCTCCTCGATCATCAGCCCGCCGACGAAATCGACGCCGAGGTTGAGCCCGCGTGTGAACACCAGCGCAAGCGCGGCGACCGACAGCAGGATCGTCAACCCGAACGCCCATTTGCGCAGGGAAACGAAGGGGAGGTTGGTGTTGTCCGGAACGATTTTCAGCAGGCGCATGGTGTCTGGCCGATCAAATGTTGATGTCGGTCGGGCGGTTGCGGCGAATCCACAACACCACGAGCATCCGCGTGAAGGTAACGGCGGTGAACACCGAGGTGGCGATGCCGATCAGCAGCACGACCGCGAAACCCTTCACCGGACCCGAGCCGAGCATCAGCATGATGAGGCCCGAGATCGCGTGCGTCGCATTCGCCTCGAAGATCGTCCGGCTCGCTTCCTTATAGCCGAGCTCGACCGACTGGATCACGCTGCGGCCACGGCGACGTTCCTCGCGAATGCGTTCGTTGATCAGCACGTTCGCGTCGACCGCGGTACCGATCGTCAGCACGAAGCCCGCGATCCCCGGCAGCGTCAGCGTCCCGTTGAGCAAAGCGAGCACGCCCATGATGACGACGACGTTGATGATGACGGCATAGTCGGCATAGAAACCGAAGCGGCCGTAGGTGACGATCATGAACACGATCACCAGGATCACCGCGATCGCCGAGGCGCGGACGCCGGCGTTGATCGATTCCTGCCCGAGATCGGGGCCGACGGTGCGTTCCTCGACGATCTTGAGCGAGATCGGCAATTTACCCGAGCTGAGCGCGATCGCGAGGTTGTTCGCGGATTCGACCGTGAACGAGCCTTCGATGTAGCCCGCCCCGCCGAGGATCGCGGTGTTGATCCGGGGTGCCGAGATGACCGCGTCGTCGACGATCACCGCGAACCGCTTGCCGGTGTTCGCCTGGGTGATTGCGGCGAACTTGCGCCCGCCCTCGGCGTTGAAGCTGAAGTCGACGATCGGGGCGTTGTCTTCCTGCTTGAACGACTGTTTCGCGGTCAGCAGCTGGTCGCCGGTGATGATCGCCTGACGCTTGACGAGGATCTTCGCGCCGGGGCCACCCTCGGGATAGGGGAGCGCCTGCGTGCCCGCCGGGATAATCCCGCCGGGGACATAGGGCTGGTCCGCGACCATCTTGAATTCGAGCTTGGCGGTCTTGCCGATCAACTCGCGCAGCGCGCGCGGATCCTTGAGGCCGGGAACCTGCACGACGATGCGGCTGGTGCCCTGGCCGACGATCGTCGGCTCCTTGGTGCCGAGCTTGTCGATGCGGGTGCTGACCACGTCCCGCGCGGTCGACATCGCTTCCTTGATCGACGCGTTGATGCCCGCCTCGGTCGGGGTCATCACGATCCGCGACGAATCGACCACCTGAAGGTCCCAGTCGCGCTGGCCGGTCAGGCCGACCCCGCCGGTCAGCTTGTTGAGCCGCTCGCGCGCTGCATCAAGCTGCGTCACGTTCCGCAACATGAAGCTCAGCTTGCCGTTGTCGGTCGCGATGTCGCCAATCGGGATCACCGGGTTGAGCGCCATTTGCGTGACGATCTGCTCGCGCATCGCCTCGAGCCGGTTTTTGACCAGCTCGTTGGTGTCCGCCTCGAGCAGCAGATAGCTGCCCCCCGCCAGATCGAGCCCCTTGTTAACCCGCGGATGCGGGAACGCGCCCCAGCGGTCGGTGACCGACTCGGGCAGAAAACTCGGGATCGCCAGCGCCATCAGCGCGGCGAGGAAAGCGAAGATCGATATGACCTTCCAGCGGGGGAAATCGAGCATCGGATCAGTCGTTCGCGGGCTTGGAGCCGAGCGGCGTCACTTCGGCGAGGGTTGCCTTGACGACGCGGATGCGCGTCGTGGGCGCAATCTCGACTTCGACGAAGCGGTCCTCGACCTTGGTCACCTTGCCGACGATGCCGCCTGCGGTCACGACCGAATCACCCTTCTTGACCGCGTTGATCGCCGCAGCCTGATTGCGTGCGCGCAATTGCTGCGGGCGCAGGATCATGAAGTAGAAGGCGACGAAGACCAGCAGCAGCGGGCCGAAGTTGACGAGCAGCGACAGAAATCCGTCGGGGCCAGCACCGGTGGCGGCGCCTGTGGTCTGGGCAGAAGCTGGGGTGGCGAACATGGGCTACCTTGGTAAAGCGGACCCGCCTGCACGCAACCGTCGTGCGGGCAAGGGACATGCGGGATTGCGGGACGAAGACGCCCCGCTACAAGCAGCGCGCGCTATCATCTCACGCGCGCCGGTGCAACGGATCATGACTTCAGGAGACGCGAACATGACGATCCTCGTCCTCGGGCACATCAAGACCGCACCGGGCGATGCCGCCCGCATCAAGGACTTGCTGGCCGCACATGTCGCGCGCGTCGAACAGGAAGACGGTTGCGAATTCTACGCCTTTTCGTTCGACGTCGCCGACCCGGACATGATCCGCATCGCCGAGCGCTGGGTATCGGAAGACGCGCTCGCCGCGCACGGACAGGCCGACCACCAGAAAGCCTTCGGGCGCGCTTTGCGCGATCTCGGCATTGTCGAGATGAGCGTGAAGACCTGGGACGGCAGCTTCTCGCGGACCCTGATCGGCGATTGAGCCGTTGGCTCAGTCGGATGGTTAACAACGGTCGGCAAACCCTGTGGCAAAACGCATGATGGTTCGGTTCGGGACGGGGCTCGCAACCGCGGGGGCGGTCGCCTTATGGTGTGGCGCCGCACCTGCGGTAGCGGCCGAAAGCAGTCGCGAGACGCTGACCCAGACCGCGTTCGGCGCATCGGATCGCCCCAGCGCGTTGCGGCAGATCGCCAATGTCGAGGCGAATGCCGCGGCCACGCTGTTGCGCTCCCCCGGCGACGTCGAGGCGCAACTGACGCGCGCGCTGGCGACGAGCTACCGGGCGAAGCTGACCAACAGTCGTGCCGACGCGCTGCAAGCAAAGGCGCAGTTCGAGGCGATCACCGCGCGCAACCCGCGCGATGCGGAGGCACAGGCAGCGCTCGGTGCGTGGCATCTGAGTGCGGTCAAATCGCTCGGTGGGCTGGTCGCGCGTGGCGCGCTCGGTGCGCGCAAGGCGTCGGGGCTCGACGCACTCGACCGTGCAGTTGCGCTCGGCGGGCAACGCGCGCTGTTCCCGGGGCTGGCAGCGTTGTTGCGGCTTGCGATCGACCCCAAGGACCCGGTCGGCGCATCGCTGGCGGAAACCGCGGCGCGCGCGGCGACTCCGACCGCGCTCGACCGGATCCTTCAGCGCCGCGCCGTTCTGCTGATCGCGCCGCTGAAAAATGGCGACGCACGCGGGGTTCAGGCGCTTGCGAACCGCTTATTACCGCTTGGTCAATTCAAGTGACTTGCATCCGTCGCATTCTCGGCCTAACGCGCCTGCCTCGGTCGGGGCGTAGCGCAGCCTGGTAGCGCATCACACTGGGGGTGTGGGGGTCGCAGGTTCGAATCCTGTCGCCCCGACCAGAGATTTCACATCCTGCCAGTTGAACACGCCAGTAACGCCTTGCGGCGACGGCATCACGCGCGTGTGCGACGCCCGACGTTGGAGAGATGTGCTTCCCAATAGCTTGGTCGTTTGACCTCGAACCAAAGTACCGCTTCGAAAAAGGTTGTGTTCTGCCCGAACGCCGTCATGAACTTGTCGACGGGTGGTATCCGCATCGTCATCAAGACGTGCCGATCGAGCGTCGTGTAAAGCTTTGGTCAAGGCATATGCTCGGGATCACCAATGCAACACGATGCGACGTCGACGGGACACCGTGCGGACATTGACGGCCTGCGAGCCCTGGCAGTCTTGCCGATTACCTTCTTTCACGCCGGTATCCCGGGTTTTGGCGGCGGTTACGTCGGGGTCGACATCTTCTTCGTCATATCAGGCTTTCTGATTACCCGGATCATCGACCGTGACGTGACGGAGGGACGGTTCAGCTACGGGGACTTTTACGAACGCCGGATCCGTCGGATTTTCCCGGCGCTCATCGGTATGCTTACGGCCTGCATCGCCGCTGCCTATTATTTCGTGTTGCCCACCGAAATGCATGCATTCGCATTGAGCGTGCTGGGAACGCTGCTTTTTGCGTCCAACATCGTGTTCTGGCGGCAGTCGGGCTATTTCGACATCAATGCCTATGACAAGCCGTTGCTGCACACCTGGTCGCTCGGGGTCGAAGAGCAATTTTATATCGGTTTCCCGATCATTCTTGCGGTCATCATCCGGTATTTCCCCGCGCAACGCCGGTTGCTGGTTGCCCTGCTGGCAGTGGTGTCGCTCGCGGCCTGTATTGTCCTGACCCCGGTCAAACCGATGGCGACCTTCTACCTGATCCCGACGCGCGCCTGGGAACTGCTGGCTGGATCGCTGATCGCGCTTGGGGCCGTTCCCAAGGTTCGTTCGGCGTTCATCCGGGAAATCGCTGCGGCGTGCGGGATCGTCCTGATCGTCACCGCGATCGTCCTGTTCGATCCGCAGACCGGCTTTCCGGGCGTGGCGGCGATGCTGCCGGTTGGGGGCGCAGCACTGATCGTGTCCTACGCGCCCGGAACGCGGGCGGGCCAGGTGCTTGCCTTTCGTCCTTTCGCGTTTGTCGGGTTGATCTCCTATTCGTTGTATCTCTGGCACTGGCCGCTGATTGTCTTTGCGCGGCGATTGCCGCTGCCCGGGACGGCCCTTGATCATGCGGTGGGTCTGGTCATCGTTTCCCTGGTGATGGGCTACCTTTCCTGGAAGTTCATCGAGACACCGTTCCGCAATAGGTTGCGGTTCGCCCGCAAGCACGTGTTCGGGTTTGCCGCCGCGAGTGGGGCCATCCTGCTGACGGTCGGCGGGGCGTTTGCGCTGAGTACCGACGGTCTCGTCGGGCGGCGGTTTTCGCCCGAAGTGCTGGCGTACGATGCGGGTCGGCTGGACTCCAGTCCCGAGCGTGACCGGTGCCATCCTCTCGATGGCCTGGCCCCGCCGGAGAAAGCGTGCGTCTTTGGCGGCAAGACCGAGCATACGGCCCTATGGGGTGACAGCCATGGCATCGAACTGGCCTACGCGCTCGGCAGCCCGGCCCATCCACTGCGGTCGCTGACATATTCGGGCTGCCCGCCCGCCACGGGGTTCATCGTGCCCGAACGTCCGGCGTGCGTCGGTCATAACGCGCTGGTCCTGGACTATCTGAGAGCCAGCACGCGCATCCATACCGTCATTCTTGCGAGCTTTTTCGCATGGAACCTCGACGACCCGCACTATCGGCGTGGTATGCTGGAGAGCATCCGGGCGCTGCAGCGGAGCGGGAAAACGGTCTTCCTGCTTGGTCCGACACCAGCCGAAGTGGGCGAGGATCTGCCCCATTACCTGCTCCTGACCGGCACTCGCGAGATCCGCGTTCAGGACTATCGCACCCGGCAGGCATCCACGATCCGGTATGTACAGTGGCTTGGGCGATCGGGCGTAGTCGTCCTCTGGCCAAGCGATGTTTTCTGCTCGCCCACCACGTGCCGCCTGACCACCGGTAATCGGCCGATCCTGTTCGACAGCCACCATTTGACCGTGAGTGCCGCCCGCGATCTGGCGCGGCGCTTTACGCCGCTGATCTGGCCTCCGGCGGCACCGTGAGCAATGCGGGCGGTGGGTCGGGCACCACCCACACCGCGATTCGTCAGCCAGAGTGGCAGACACGACCAGTATTGTTGCCGTGGCATCCCATAGCACGCTACAGCCGCCCCCAGCATGGCGTTTGCGCCGTGCGCTTGTCCGGAGAATATTCTTGCGTCGTCAAACCATTCTACTGTCGCTGGCCGTTGGCCTGTCGCTCGTTCCCGCCGCTGCGACCGCGCAGGCCGCCGACCCGGACGTGCGGTGCATGCTGGTCAGCAACGTCTTCGCCGAGAAGGAAGCCGACCCCAAGAAGAAGCAGGTCGCGATCATCTCGGTCGCTTATTATCTCGGCCGGGTCGACGCCAAGCTGTCGCCTGCGCAGTTCCGCAGCGCGGTCGTCGCGGTCGGCAAGGAACCGATGGGCAAGGACATCGCTCAGACGATGACCAATTGCGCGCGCGGCCTCCAGGCCAAGCAGATCGCGACCGCCGAAATGATCCAGGGCGTCGCGAAGAGCCAGCAACCTGCGGCCGCCGCCAAGAAGTAACGTCTAGCCCATGACCCGCGCCGCGATACTGCCCAGCAGGATCGCGGCGAAGGGACCGATCGCCAGCATCTGCCGCCAGTGCGGCACCGCCCATGTCGCGGGTTGGCCGAGCAACAGCGCCGCCGCCACGCCTGTCGCGGTAATCGTCCACAGATGATAGCGCACTTCGGACGCCACGCTGAGCGGCAGGTAGCTGAGGGCGTAGAGCAGCGCCGACCATGCAAGCGCAGGCGCGATGTTGCCCGCCCCACCCGTGCCAGCCCCGCCGTCTCCCCCGCCGAGTGATGGGCGCAACACCACCAGGCCGAACGCCAGCGCGATCCAGCAGGCTGGCCAGCCGAGCGGGGTGGCGAGACTCGCGATCGCCAGCGTTGCGATACTATCGCGCAGCGTGCCGGGTGTGACCGCATAGCCCCAGCGATTGGGATCGGACTCGAGCGACAGTCCGGGCAGGTCCGCATCCTGCACGAAAGCGCGCGTATTGCGGTCAAAATGGGCGAGCCTATGTGCCACATAGGCGCCCGGATGGTCGGCAATTGCAGCAATCCACCAGCGATAGGCTGCGTGGTTTGCGTTTAGCGGCGCCCGCAGCGTGGCGAAACCGATCGCGCAGGGTTCGTCCACCCACCATGCGTAGCTGTCCCAGGAGATCGGCGAATAGCAGGCGCGGTTGACCGCGACCGGATCAGTGACGCCGGTCGGGGGGAAGACGTCAGCGTTCGCAAAGCGTCCGATCCCGCCGAGATCGTAGATCACGAGCGACAGTTCCACCCCGCTGCGGTCCGCCCGTAACGCCGCATTGGCGAGGGGGAGTGCGAGGACGAGCGGTACGATCGCAAGCGTGGCGGTCGCGGCTAGCCGTGGCAGCGATCGTCGCCACGCGGCAGGCGCGAGCGCGACAAGCAAGGGAAGGCACGCTGGCACTGCATTGAAACGGAGCGATGCGGCGGCGATCAGTAGCATGGCGGCGCAGATCCGGGGCCAATGCACAGTCGGACTGGTGACAGCGACCAGCCCTGCTGCGAACAGCAAGGCGCCCGCGAACAGGCTGTCCTTCAATATCGTGCCGATCAGCACCAGCGCGATCGGCGAGACCGCCAGCACGAGTATGGCGACGACCGGCCCCCGCATCCCGCGACGCAGCGCAGCGAGCGCGAGCAGCCCGGTCCCGGCCCAGTAGAGTATCGCCTGCACCACCAGCATCGGCGCTGGTCCGGCGGCAATACGCCGCAGCAGGTGCCACAACCAGTTCATCGCGGGCGGATGCCAATCGTCGTAATGGCCGCTGACGGCCTGGCCATATTGGCGGATCGCATCCCAGGTCATGATTCCCGGCCAGAAAACTGCCAGCTGGGTGATGATTCCGGCGGCGATCAGCAGCGTAACGATCTGCACCGAAAGTGTGGCTCTCCGCATGGATTGCGGTTAGCATGACGAACCCATCGGCCGTCACGCAAGAATTACGAAGGATTGCAATTCTGCGCGGGAGGATCGACTATAAGTGGGATATATCCGGGGGAGTATTGTTTTGACTCAGGCTGTATTGATCGCAGACGACCATCCGATGTGCGCGGCAGCGCTGGCAATGGCGACCGAACAGGTTGCGCCGGGCGCCGACACGGTCAAGGTGGGGACGATCGCGGAGGCGGTCGCCGTAGCGGAGCAGCGTCGCTTCGACCTGATCTTGCTCGATTTAATGTTGCCCGATGTGCAGGGGTTCGCGGGCTTGCTGATGCTGCGCCGGCTCCAGCCGCGCGCCACCGTAGCGATCGTCAGCAGTACCGACGATCCTGCCGTCATGCGCCGCGCCGCACGCGAGGGGGCGAGCGGCTATATCCCCAAGAGCGCCCCGATGAGTGCGATGGTTGGCTCGATTCGGACGCTAATGACGGGCGGAAACGCGTTTCCGGCGGAGATGGCGCAGACAGATAGCGACGTCGTGACGCTCCCCTCCCGTATCGGCGAACTGTCGCCTGCGCAATTTCGCGTCCTGCGCGCCGCCGCGGATGGCAGCCAGAACAAGCAGATCGCCTATGAACTCGGGATTGCCGAAACGACCGTGAAGACGCATTTTGCGCAGATCTTCCGCAAGCTCGGCGTTACCAACCGGACCCAGGCGATCCTGGCGTTGCAAGCGCTGGACGTCGCTGCGTGATGCCGTTTAGTCGTTGATGTAGAACGACATTATATCAGATGGTAGTGGTCGCTCGTGCCTCTTCGATCGCGGCCATCGTGCGGACGGCAAGCCCTGTCAGGGCGTCGCTTGTGCGACATTCGCCACGTTCGATCGCCAGGCACGCCAGCGCGAGATCGAGCGCGCCGATCCCGTTGCACGCCCCGCGCAAGGCATGCGCCTCGCGTTCCGCCCGGACGTGATTGCCTTCCGCGAGCGCTCCGGCGATCGCTTCCGTGCGCGCCCCGATGTCGCGCACCATCATCTCGAGCAACCGGTCCGCATCCGCGTCGCCAACCGCGCCACGCAGGTCGGCAAGGCGGTCGCAATCAAGCAGCGTTTCCGGCGCGGTGGCGGTGGCGGGCGACAAGTCGGCGGCGGGGGCAGGGGCGAGCAGCGCGGTGACCTTCTCGACCAGTTCCTCGGGCGCGAAGGGTTTGCGAACATAGGCGTTCGCGCCGGCATCCAGCGCCATCTTGACGTGCCATTCGCTCCGCCGTGCGGTCAGGATCACCACCGGAAGATCCCGGAACATCGCCGATGTCCGCATCTCGCCAAGGATCGCGAGACCCGTCTTCCCGGGTAGCGCGCAGTCGAGGATCACCAGATCGGGACCGCTATCCCACAGGCTGTCGAGCGCATCGGCACCGTCACCCACCGGCAGAACGACATGGCCAAGCGGCGTCAGCGTCCGCGCGACGATCGCGCAGATCAACTCGTCGTCATCGACGATCACGATGCGGGCCATCGCCTTATCCCGCCTGCCGCACGCGGTGCAGTTGCGCGTGACCCGATTGGAGCACCGTGTCGCGCGCCGCCCCGGCGGGGATGTCGAGCCCGTCGTCGATGTCCCGCGCTACCGTGCCGAGCTTGCCGCGGCCGAAGAAGGCCGCGGTGCCCGCCACCTGATGCAGCGCGTGGCGCAGCGCATCGATCGCGGCGGCATCGACCGTATCCAGCGCGATTGTGGCGTCATACAGCGCGAAGAGGTTGCGCACCCGTGCATCGAACTGCGCCTGGAGATCGGCGTCGTCACTGGTTGCCTGGGGCACGACCGGCGGCTGTTTGGGCACTGCCCAGCGTCGCACGATATCGTCCAGCGCACCCATCTGCACAGGCTTCGCCAAATGTCCCTGCATTCCCGCCGCGACGCAGCTTTCGACGTCGCTGGCATAGGCGTTGGCGGTCAGCGCGACGATCGGGAGCGTTTCCGCCGAGATGCCCGCGTCTCGAATCCGTTTGGTCGCTTCGATCCCGTCGAGTTCCGGCATTTGCATGTCCATCAATATCAGCGCGAACGGCGTAGCCGCGCTCCTGGCACGTTCGACCATCGCGATCGCTTCGAGCCCGGTACGGGCAATGGCGGGACGATAGCCAAGCCGTGTTAGCATAGCCTTAATGAGCGTCTGGTTGACCTCATGGTCTTCGGCAACGAGCACGCGAGCACCCGGTACGGCGGGCAGCGCAGGGGCGGCGGCGCGCGTCGGGGTGGTGACGGACTGTTCCGCGGGCGCGACGATCAATGGGAGGCGCACGGTCACCGTCGTCCCGACGCCGACCGTGCTGGTGAGCGAGATCGTGCCGTCCATCAAGTGCGCAAGCTGGTTCGAGATCGCGAGGCCGAGCCCGGTGCCACCGTGCCGACGCGAGGTGCTCACATCCTCCTGGACGAATTCGTGAAAGATCGCGCCCTGGCGATCCTCCGCAATGCCGACACCGGTATCCGCGATCGCAACGACGATCATGGCATCATCGCATGATACGCTCAGTCGAATCGATCCGCGTTCGGTAAACTTGGCCGCGTTGCCGAGCAGGTTCAGCACGATCTGTCGCAAGCGCAGCCCGTCGCCGATCACCGCGTTCGGGACGGAATCAGCGACGTCGACCTCGAGCGCGATCCCTGCCGTGGTGGTGAGCGGCATGATCAACCGCGCACAACTCCGGGCGAGGTGATGCCAGTCGACGCGGTCCTGCGCGAGCGTGACATGCCCCGCCTCGATCTTCGACAGATCCAGGATGTCGTTGAGCAGCCGCATCATCGCCTTGCCGGAATCTGCAATCATCTGGAGCTTCTGCTGCTGATCCTTGCGGGGATTTTCCGCGAGCAGCAGTTCGGTGAAGCCGAGCACACCGTTCATCGGCGTCCGGATTTCATGGCTCATGTTGGCGAGGAAGCTCGATTTCGCCTGCGCCGCGACTTCGGCATGGCGTCGCGCGGAATCGAGCTCGAATTCGAGCCGCTTGCGTTCGGAAATGTCGCGCACCGAGGAGATGATCTCGCGTGGCTCGCCCGTCACGGGGTCGCGCACCAGCCCACTGTTCGACTCGAGCCAGCGCCAGGTGTCGGGCTGATCGACGCGTTTCATGCGATAGGCGATCACGCGCCGATCGATCAGCCCCGCGCCAAGCGCCCGATGCGTCCTGAGTACGTCTTCGACATCATCGGGATGGTATCCACGCAGCATGTTGCGCCCGACCAACTGATCAGGCCGCAATCCGACGAGATCGAACACCGATGGGGAAACGTACAGGCAAACCCCATCGATCGACGTCCGGAACACCGCATCGGTGGCGTTCTCCGCCAGCAGCTTTAACTGCTCGGTTCGCTCGCGAAGGGCTGCTTCGGTGGCTTTGCGAAGCGTGATATCGACGTTGACGCCGATGAAACCGATCTGCCGGCCGGAATCGTCCCACTCGCTGGTGGTGATCGTCTCGACCCAACGGATCGATCCGTCGGGGCGAACGAAGCGGAATTCGGTGCGAAGCTCGCGCGACTCGAGTACGGTCTCGCGCCATTCCGTGCGCAAACGCTCCAGATCGTCGGGGTGAACCGACGGGATCCACCCGTCCCCGGATGCCTGTTCCAGCGTCAGCCCCGCCACATCCAACCAGGCGCGATTGGCATAGACGATACCGCCTTGCGCATTGGAGCGGTAGATGCCCGCCGGCGACAGTGCCGCCAGTGTCTCGAACAGTCGCTTGCTCTCCGCCAGCGCAATTCTGGCGCGCCGTTGTTCGGTGATGTCGACGACCGCGCCGACGTATCCCGTCAGAACACCCTGGCTGTCGAACTCGGCGCTGTTGACGCTTTGCACCCACAGCTCGCCACCCTTGGGATCGTGGAAGGCAAAATCCCGAACCTTGATCGTCCCGGGCGTGAGCCCATGCCAGGCGGGTTCGCGCACGAAGGTTCCGGGGTCGACCAACGCCTGCATCCAGCCGGTCCCGAGCGATTCCTCGACCGAGAGGCCGATCTTGGTCGCCCAGGCGCGGTTGACGTAGGTGAGGCCGCCATCGGGGCCGGCCCGGAAGATGCCGACGGGCGCCGCCTCGGCAAGCCGGCGGAACCGGACTTCGCTGTCCTCGAGGGCGCGTTGTGTCGCGACTGCGGCCGTGATGTCGCGGATCGTCCCGATCGTGCCGTCAAACGTGCCATCCGCACTGGCGAGGCGGCGCAACGTCACCTCGATGTGGCGGGATTCGCCAGATGCCGTGTAGAACCGCTGCTTGAGTGTGGTCTCCTCGATCTCGCCCGAGACAATCCGTGGATAGTGTGTAGCCGCATGCGTGCGGTCTTCCGGATGGAGCAGCCGCGCGGTGTGCCAGCCAAGACTTTCCTCGACCGAATAGCCGGTCAGGGTTTCCCATGCGCGGTTAAGGAAGATCCATCGCCCCTCGGCGTCTGTCCGGAATACCGCTTCCTGCATCGCGGCCAGCAGCGTATCCGAGAAATCGCGCGCATATTTCAGTTCGGCCCGCGTACGATCCCGCGTGCTGAGAACCGAGGCGAACGGCAGACCGATCCCGAACGCGGTTGCCAGCAGCACCTGCAAAACGTGGATCCGCATGCTGAAGGGCACGTCGATCAGCCACATCGGCCCCGATCCGCGGAGCGTCTCGACGGTCGCGATGACCGACACGACCAGGATCGTCGCCGCCGTACCGATGATGCCCAGACGCATCGCGGCGACGATCATCATCGGCAGACACAGGAACGCCAGCGGATAGCGCGTTTGCCCGAACACCACGATTGCGAGCGCCGCGCTGCCCAGCAGGATTCCCGCGATTTCCGGGAACCGCGCGCGATCGACTTCATGGCGGCGCGGCCAGGCGTCGATCGCGATCAGCGCGACCGGTCCGGTGATCAACATCCCAAGTCCGTTGGCAAGTGACCACGAAAGCCACGCGCGCCACACGATCCATTCCCCAGGAGGGGCCAGGCGCAATGCCACCGCGAAGCCCGAAATCGCCGGCGCGACAACGGCACAGCACAGTACGTAGCGCGTCACGTCGGCGATCTCGCGCATGTCCGGGCGGCTTGTCCGACCGAGCGTGAACAGCCAGCATCCGAACATCGCCTCGGCGACGTCGATCAGCGGAAACATGAGGTTCGCCCCGACCGAACCCGACGCCGCGACGCTGGCTGCGACGAGCCCGATCAACGTTGCGACGATCCATCCGGCTGAGCGGGCCCAGCCGCCTCGCAGAATGGCGGCGGTCAGCAACGCATTGGGGAGCCACAAGGCCGCGATCGATTCCTCGCCGACCGACCACACGATCCCGATCCAGGCAAGCGCGAAGATCGTCGCGCCGAATAGGCACCGCGCAAGCAACCAGCCGACCCGATGGGCCCACTGCGTCTGCCGATCCTGCTTTGGAGGTAAAAGCGCTGCTGTCATGGGCCCTTGGAAACCAGGGTTGGATGCACGGCCTTGAATAGCAAATCGCAGACAGGCTGTCGTGGATCACATGCGGTATGCCCGTGGCTGTCCTACACAAACCAAAAAGGTTACATCGCTCGTCATGGAGGATGCCATGACGATTGACGGACTGATCGACGACGTGCTGCGACGGGAGGGAGGATACGCGCATGATCCCGCCGACGCTGGCGGCGAAACGCGGTACGGGATCACCGCAGCGGTCGCGCGTGCGCACGGATATGCGGGGCCGATGCGCGGCCTTCCCATCGCAACTGCGCGGCAGATCTACCGCGAAGCCTATTGGGAACGGCCGCGGCTCGATGCGGTCGCAAAACTGACACCGAACGTTGCCGCTATTCTGTTCGATACCGGCGTGAATATGGGAGTGGTGGTTGCTGTCGCGTTTTTGCAGCGAGCGCTTAACGCGCTCAACCGCGGCGCGCAGGACTATCCCGATGTGCAGCCTGATGGTGTGATCGGGCCAGCCACAATCGCAGCATTGAACGGTTTTGCTACGCGTCGCGGCGCAGGCGGCGATGCGGTGCTGGCCAAGGCGGTCGAGGCGCTGCGAGGAGAGCGGTACGTCGCCCTGGCGGAAGCACGCCCGGCAAATGAAACGTTCCTCTACGGATGGCTGTCAAACCGTATTGGTTAAACATGGGAGTTGAACATGGGATTGCTGGATGGACTCATCGGTCCGATCGCGGGGATTATCGACAAGATTGTCCCGGACCCGAAAGCACGCGACGAGGCGAAGCTGAACCTGCTTGCGTTGCAAGGCAGCCAGGAACTGGAACAAGTCAAGACGCAGATGGCGGCGATCATTGCCGAGGCTCAATCGACCGATCCCTGGACAAGCCGCGCGCGACCGAGCTTTCTGTATGTGATGTACGCACTGCTGTTGTGGGCAATCCCGATGGGGCTGATCGCGGCGGTCCGGCCGCAGATGGCGGCGGACATCGCAGCCGGCATGAACGCCTACCTCTCCCGCATTCCAGAACCGCTCTATGCGCTCTTCGGGACCGGGTATCTTGGCTACACTGCAGCACGTTCCTGGGGGAAGGCGCGCGGACTGGAGAAGTAACGCAATGCCGGATGGTGGATCGGGACAGGGGAGATGGCGAGGGGACGGGACGCTCGGCCGATTGCCTCGCAGTTTTACTGTGCTATCCCACTCCATCACTCCCGGAGTATCCTGATGCGCCCGATCTTCGCCTTGTTGACTGCCGCCGCCACTACCGCCCTGGCGATGCCCGCAATGGCCGCTGCGCCACCAGC
Organism: Sphingomonas sp. FW306-05-A; assembly: GCF_058782275.1. NCBI lineage: Bacteria > Pseudomonadati > Pseudomonadota > Alphaproteobacteria > Sphingomonadales > Sphingomonadaceae > Sphingomonas > Sphingomonas sp. FW306-05-A. The sequence goes on along the minus strand of NZ_JBYSXN010000002.1, from coordinate 517,254 downwards.
GGTGCACGGCTATGGCAGCCTCGCCATCTCGGGGCAGGGCGACAAGATCGCCAGTGTCGACACAAGCGGCGGCAAGGGGACGATCACGATCCGCGCGGTACGTGGCGGCAAGGTGCTGCGGAGCTTCGATCCCTGCCGCAGTGCATGCACCTTGTCCGGGCTGACGTTCGCGCCCGACGGGACGCTGGCCTGGCTTGCGCGCGATCGTACCGCGGGGACGGTGACGCTGGCGGTGGACCGCAATGGTACCGCGCGGAGCATCGCCACGATCAAGGGTATTGCGCAAACTCCGCGTTTCGCGCCCAACGGTAAGCGGCTTGCCCTGTTGGTGACGATCGGGGCCGCCAAGGAATCGGGGGCGGCTCAAGCGGGCGTCCGGCAGGTCGGCGAGATCGGCGAGAAGAGCGACGAGCAGCGGCTGGCGGTGTTCGACGTCGATGGCGCACCCGTGGCGGCGGATGCCGTTAAGCCGGTGTCCCCGGCGGACCGCTACATCTATGAATATGACTGGATGCCCGACGGCAAGGGTTTCGTCGTTACGTCCGCGCTCGGCAACGGCGACAACAACTGGTGGGTGGCGACGCTGGATGCGGTAGATGCGGCAACCGGCGCGGTGCGGACGATCGCTAAGCCGACGACGCAACTCAACTTCCCGCGCGTCTCGCCGGATGGCACGACCGTCGCTTACATCGGCGGCCTGATGAGCGACTTCGGCTCGGTCGGCGGGGACGTGTGGACGGTGCCGTTCGCCGGCGGCGCGCCACGCAACGTCACGCCCGATGCGCGGCTGACCGTAACGTCGCTCGAATGGACCGACCGACTGATCCGCGGCACTGCGTTGCGCGGCGACCGGGCAGGGCTGTTCACGGTATCGGCGGACCGCTCGGACGGTTTCGGCTGGTCGCGCCCGGCCAGCCTCGCGGCGGGGGATGCCAAGGCTGCGTGGAGCGCGGATGGCCAGACCGTTGCGACGGTCTCCCAGGATTTTACCCACGCACCGGCGATCTTTGCCGGGCCGGTGACCGCGCCGGTACAGATAACGCACGATAACGACGCTATTCCGGCGACGATGACAGCGCGCTCGATCAGTTGGAAGAATGAGGGCTTTACCGCACAAGGGTGGCTGTTGGCACCGCTCGATGCCGATCCTGCCAAAAAGGCGCCGATGATCACGATCGTCCATGGTGGGCCGTCGGCGGCGAACACGCCCTATTTCGGTGGGGGCTACAGCGATCTGCTGGACGCGGGCTATTACATCTTCCTGCCCAATCCGCGCGGCAGCTTCGGACAGGGCGAAGCCTTCACCGCGGCCAACAAGCGGGATTTCGGCGGGGGCGATCTGCGCGATATTCTCACCGGGATCGACGCGGTTGAGAAGGTCGCGCCGATCGACGATGCGCGGCTCGGGCTGACCGGGGGCAGCTACGGCGGGTTCATGGCGATGTGGGCGAACACCCAGACCAACCGCTTCAAGGCGATCGTCGCGGGGGCGGGGCTGTCCAACTGGGTCAGCTATTACGGCACCAACGGGATCGACCAGTGGATGCTGCCGTTCTTCGGCAAGACGCTGTACCAGGAGCGCAAGGCGTATGAGGATGTCTCCGCGGTCAATTTCATGACGCGCGCGAAGACGCCGACCTTCATCTACGTCGGGGAGCGCGATATCGAGGTGCCGCCGACTCAGTCGATCGAATATTGGCACGGGCTGAAGGACCAGGGCGTGCCGACGTCGCTGGTGATCTATCCGGAGGAGGGGCACGGGATTCGCGCGCCGGCGAATGCGGCGGATGTGCGCAAGCGGTCGCTGGCTTGGTTTGATCGGTATTTGAAGGTGGGGTTGTGATCCCGACTTGCGGCTAACGAGACAAGCCCCTCCCCTTCAGGGGAGGGGTTGGGGTGGGGCAGTTTAGCAAAACCAACGTTTGCAATCTGCACTGCCCCACCCCCATCCCCTCCCCTGAAGGGGAGGGGGGAAGAAAGAATTACCGCAACTCCGCGGTCTCCAGCTTGAGCGCACCCGCCGGAATCACCTCGACCTGCGGATATGCCTTCCGCAACGGATCGAGGAACGCCTTCGCATCCCCAACCACCACCACGCTGGCGCGCGCCGGATCGAGCTCCGCCGCCGCGGCCGCCTGCACCGCCGCCGGATCGACCGCCGCGACCTTGGCGACATAGGCACCGAGTTCGCTCAGCGGCACGCCCTGCACGACATAGCCGCCGACCGCCCCGGCGATCCCGCCGGTCGTCTCGGTCGCGCGACCGAAATTGCCGACCAGGACCGCCTTGCGCGTGTCGAGTTCGGCAGGGGTCACCGCCTCGGTGCCGAGCCGCTTCATCTCGGCGAGGATGATCGACACCGTCTCGGGCGCGGACGGGTTCTTGGTCGAGGTGCGCCCCGCAATCAGCCCGGGCTGTCGCCCCGCCTGGAGCGAGCTGCCCGCGCCGTACGCCAGACCGCGCTTGATGCGGATTTCCTGGTTGAGCCGTGATGAGAAGCCGCCGCCGAGGATCGTGTTAGCGACTGCGGTCGGATAGTATCGCGCATCGCTTCGCGCGAGACCGGGACGCGCAACGACGACGCCCGCTTGCCCCGCGCCGGGCATGTCAACGACTACGACGCGCGGCTTGGGATAGCTCTGCGTCGGGACGGTGGCGGGCTTCGTAGCGACCGTCCGCCACGTGCCGAAAGCGGCTTCCGCCAACGGCTTGGCCTGTGCAGGAGTGATATCGCCGACGAGCACGAGCGCGGCCTGCTTGGGTGCCCAGGTCGCGGCATAGGCTGCGCGAATGTCGTTCGCGCCAATCGCCTTGAGCGACGCGGGCGTGCCCTCAAGCGGATGGCCATAAGCCGACGCACCGAGCGCGGTGCGCGCGGCGACGAGGCCGGCGAGCTGGCTCGGGTTCTTCTGCGCGACCTGCACGCCGTCGATCGCCTGTGCGCGCGCGCGTTCGATCTCGTCGGGCTTGAACGCGGGGTTGCGCGCGACGTCGGCGAGGATGCCGAGCGCGGGCGCGGCCTGATCCGCCTTGACCGTGATGTCGATGGTCGACCCGTCCCAGCTCGCATCGCTCCAGATCGCGCCGCCGAGCGTCTCGATCTGCTGCGCGATGTCGGTCGCGCTGCGAGTCGCGGTGCCCTTGGTCAGCAGCGTCGCGGCGAGGCTGTTGACGCCGGGAAGCGCGGCAGGATCGTTCGCGCCGCCGCCCTGACCAACGAGCAGCGCGGTCATCAGCGGCAGATCGTGCTTCTCGACGACGACGACACGCATGCCGTTGGCGAGCGCGAATTCGACCGGCTTGGGGGTGGTCGCTTGAACCGTCGCGGCGGGGGCGGGAGGCGCGATCCGCTTGGCGGCGGTCGCAGGTGTGACGATCTCGACGTCGGGCGGGGTGACGAGCTGTTGCGCGACGACGCTCGGGGCAACCGCGATCGTGTCGCCCTTCGCGCCGTTTGCGCTTTCCGCGGGGAGGTAATGGATCGTCGCGGCGCGATTGTCCTGGAGGTATTTGCGCGCGACGCGCTGGACGTCGGCGGCGGTGACGCGGCCGATCGCGGCGAGCTGCCGGTCGGCAGCGTGCGGGTCGCCGTCGATGATCGTCGCCTGCGCGATCGTGCGGCCCTTGCCCTCGGCGGTTTCGCGGCCGAGCAGTTCGGCGGTGACGATCTGGTTCTTCGCCTTCGCCAGTTCCGCCGGGCTGACCGCGGTGTCGCGCATCCGCGCGATTTCCTTGCGCAGCGCGGCCTCGCCGGTCGCGGCGTCCTTGCCGCCCGCCATGATCGCGATCACCGCGAGATTGCCCGGGCCCTGCTTGACGTCGAGATAGGTCTCGGCCGACTGCGCGAGCTGGTCGCGATAGACGAGGCTCTCGTACAGCCGCGAGCTTTCGCCCTGCGACAGGATCGTGTTGAGCACCGCGAGCGGTGCGCTATCGGGGTCGCGGTCGGCGGGGATGGGGTAGCTGATGAGCACCGCGGGGAGCGGGGTATTGGCTTCATAGACCGTGCGGCTGACGGCCTGCGTGCGCGGCGGCTCGGTCGTGGTGACGCGCGGGATCGCGCGGGCCGGGCGTTTGATTTTAGCGAAATACTGGTCGACCCACTGGTTCAGTTGCGCGGGGTCGAAATTGCCCGAGACGACCAGCACCGCATTGTCGGGGCGGTAGAAGGTTGCGTGGAACGCGCGGACGTCGTCGATCTGCGCGCTGTCGAGATTGTCGATGCTGCCGATCGTCCCGCGCGCATAGGGGTGGCGGGTGTAGCTGATCGCGGGGAAATATTGCGAGAACAGCTTGCCGTAGGGGCGCGCGTTGGTGTTCTGGCGGAGTTCCTCCTTCACCACGTCGCGTTCGGAGGCGAAGCTCTTGGGCTCGACCACCAGGCTCGCCATCCGGTCGGCTTCGGCGAACAGCAGGCGCTGGAGATGGTTGGCGGGGATCGTCTCGTGATATTCGGTGTAATCGTCGTTGGTGGACGCGTTGTTGTTGCCACCGACGTCCTCGGTCAGCCGGTCCATCTGTTCGGAGACGAGGTTGCGCGTCGCCTTGAACATGAGATGTTCGAACATGTGCGCGAAGCCCGAGCGGCCGGCGGGGTCGTCCTTCGAGCCGACGTCGTACCACATCTGGACCGAGACGTTGGGCGTGCTGGTGTCGCGGATCGCATAGACGCGCAGGCCGTTGGCGAGCGTGCGTTCGGTGAAGGCGATGGGTTTGACGGCTGGGGCGGGGGTGGTTGGTTGCGCCTGGGCGAGGGTCGCGGGTAGCAGGGCTGCGCCCAGCAGGAGGGCAGCACGGGACAGACGCATGGGGGGGAACTCCGACGAAACGGGAACGTCGCCATGTGTTGCCTGGGGGTGGGGTCTGTCAATCGTACAAGCGCGCGTGGCTTCTCCCCCCTCCCGCTTCCCCGGCGAAGGCCGGGGCCCAGTAGCGGAGGTTTTTGCGATCGGGCACAGCGCCCGACACCTCAGGCCTCACTACTGGGCCCCGGCCTTCGCCGGGGAAGCGGCTTACGTAGAAGCAGCGATTATTGCACCGCGTCAGGGCTTGCTACGATCCCGGTTGGTGTACATCAGCACCGCCGCCAGCGCGGCCGAGCCGACGCCAACGCCGATCGCGATCGGTACGACCGGCCAGCTGTCCTTGACCGCACCCTTGGCGGCTTCGGCGGCGTCGCGGACGCGCTTGTGGTCACGAGCCGCTGCTTCGATTTCGTTGATTTCAGCCATGATTCCCTCTCACTCCGACGGCGTTACCGGGGAAGACCGATATGCCTCCCGAAAGCCGTCGGCAAAGCTCTTGAGCCGCCCGTCCGTTATCGCCGCACGAAGGTCCGCCATCAACCCCTGATAGAACCACAAGTTATGTTCGGTCATCAGCATCGCGCCGAGGATTTCCTGCGAGCGGACGAGATGATGCAGATATGCCCGCGTCCACGTTCCGCAGACCGGGCAACCGCAGGCCGGATCAAGCGGCCCCTGATCCTCGGCGAACTTGGCATTGCGCAGGTTGATCGGGCCGTGGCGCGTAAACGCCTGGCCGGTCCGCCCCGATCGCGTGGGAAGAACGCAGTCGAACATGTCGATCCCGCGTTCGACCGCTCCGACGATGTCGGTCGGTTTGCCAACGCCCATCAGGTAGCGCGGCTTGTCCGCAGGCAATTGATCGGGCGCGAAGTCGAGGCAGCCAAACATCGCTTCCTGCCCCTCACCAACCGCAAGGCCGCCGACCGCATAACCGTCGAAGCCAATGTCGATCAGCGCGCCCGCGCTGTCGGCGCGGAGCGTCTGGTCGAGCGCGCCTTGCTGGATCCCGAAGATCGCGGCGCCCTTGGCATGCGCGCCGCCGCCATCGAACGCATCGCGCGACCGCTTGGCCCAGCGCATCGAGCGCGCCATTGCGGCGGCCTGGACTTCGGGGGTGGAGGTGGTGGGGACGAGTTCATCGAACGCCATCACGATGTCCGAGCCGAGGAGGCGCTGGATCTCGATCGAGCGTTCGGGGCTCAAAGTGTGGCGCGTGCCGTCGAGGTGCGACTTGAAGGTCACGCCATTCTCGTCACGTTTGGTCAGGTCGCTGAGGCTCATCACCTGATAGCCGCCGCTGTCGGTGAGAATCGGGCGGTCCCAGCCCATGAAATCGTGCAAGCCCCCGAGCCGCGCGACGCGTTCCGCGCCGGGGCGGAGCATCAGGTGATAGGTGTTGCCGAGGATGATGTCCGCGCCCGCCGCGCGGACGTCGGCGGGCTTGACCGCCTTGACGGTCGCGGCGGTGCCGACCGGCATGAAGGCGGGGGTGCGGATCGTGCCGCGGCGCATCGCGATTTCGCCGGTGCGTGCCTTGCCGTCGGTCGCGGCGATGGTGAAGGCGAAACGAGGTTGGTCTGTCATGTCTTGCTCCCCTCCCTGGAAGGGAGGGGCTGGGGGTGGGTCGGTTCGTTGTCGAACGCGGCACCCGCCTCATACCAACCCACCCCCGGCCCCTCCCTTAGGAGGGAGGGGAGGGCGTCAGTCCTGGTTTAGCGCTTGAACAGCGTCTCGGCGGTCGGCTCGGCGCGCGGGGCGGGTTCGCCATGCTCGGCGGCTTCGGTGTCGCGCGCGAGCTGGTCGCGGTTGGCGCGCAGTTCGGAGATGAGCGCCTCGCGGTCGCCTTCCAGACGCGTGTCGACCGGCGCTTCGATCCCGGCGGCCTTGGCGGCCTTGCCGACCGCGGCGTCGAGTTCGCGCTGTGTCGTCAGGCCGAGCGTCACCGGATCCTTCGGCGTGATGTTGGCGATGTTCCAGTGGCTGCGGTCGCGGATCGCCGCGATCGTCGTGCGGGTCGTGCCGATCAACGCGCTGATCGCGCCGTCGCTAATCTCCGGATGATTGCGGATGATCCACGAAATGCCGTCGGGCTTGTCCGAACGCTTCGACACCGGCGTATAGCGCGGCCCCTTGGTGCGACGGACCTGCTCCGGACCCTTAAGGATCTGCAGCCGATAGTCGGCATTGGCCTGACCCTTGTCGATTTCCGCCTGAGTCAGCTCGTGCGCACGGATCGGGTCGCGCCCGGTCAGCTTGGTCGCGGCGGTGTCATCCGCGATCGCCTGGATTTCGAGAATATGGAGACCGCAGAACTCCGCGATCTGCTCGAAACTGAGCGCGGTATTGTCGACGAGCCACGATGCGGTGGCATGGGGCATGAGCGGCTGGGCCATGCGGCGAACTCCTTCAGAAACGGAAAGGGCCGCCCCTTTCGGAGCGGCCACTTGTGCTGACCTTGCATGTACGCCGGTTAGAGGGGAGTGGCAAGCGCGGTTGCGGGGGACGCCTCAACGCGGCGGAAGGATATTGCCGAAGTATCGATCTATGTCGCACTCAGCCTTGAGAACCGCCACTTGAGACCTGCCTTGTGCGATCGAAGCCTGGATCGTCTCGCGCAGCGCCTTCATCTTCTTTTCGCGTTCTTCCAACAGCCGCAGCCCCTTGCGCATCACCGCGTCGGCGGAGGCGTAGCGGCCCTCAGCAACGATCGATTCGATGGAGGATCCCCAGCGTGGTCCGACCGATACGTCCAGCCCATCGTCTCTTGCCACATCAGCCTGTCGGCAAATTTACGCCCTCGCGCACTGCGCCTCAAGCCGCGATCGCCTCAGGGTGGTTGACCGGCACCAGCGCGCCCAGGAACTGCCGCGCGCTCGCCGCCCAGGTGAAACTCTGGCCGTATGCCGCGCAATCCGCACGGTCGCGCGTAAGGGCGGCAGCGATCGCGACATCCAGATCGTCGTCCATCGCGCCGACCCGAAGATTGAGCACGTCGATCGGCCCGGTCACGGGATACGCCGCGACCGGCAGCCCGCACGCCATCGATTCGATCATGACCAGCCCGAACGTGTCGGTCTTGCTCGGGAACACGAACACGTCGGCGGCGGTATAGGCCGCAGCCAGGTCGCGCCCGAAACGCGGCCCTAGGAAATGCGCCTTGGGGTACTTCACGGTCAACGCCGCGCGCGCGGGCCCATCGCCGATGATGACTTTGACGCCGGGATGCGACGCGGTCAGGAACGCCTCGATATTCTTCTCGACCGCCACCCGCCCGACATAGAGCTGGATCGGGCCCTGGCCATCCGCCGCCAGCGCACGGATCGCGGGGTCGGGTGGTATGTCGGTTCCGAACGTGGACAGGTCGACACCCCGGCCCCAGTGCCGGACGCGGGTCAGGTCATGCGCCTTGAGCGTCGCGGCGATCGACGGGGTCGAAGCCAAGATCGACTGCGCGGGCCAGTGGAACCAGCGGATGTAGCGCCATACCCATTCGGGGTTCACCCCCGTGCGCGCCGAGACATAGTCGGGGAATTGCGTGTGATAGGCGGTCGTGAAGGGGAAACCCCGCGTCAGGCACCAACGGCGCGCGGCGAGACAGACGGGACCCTCCGTCGCGAGATGGATCGCATTGGGCGCAAAATCTGCGAGAATACGCCCGACGGCCGCTGTCCGCGCAAAGGCGAGGCGGATTTCGGGGTAGGTCGGGCAAGGCATCGAATAGAACAGATCGGGCGAGACGATCAGGACTTCATGCCCCTGTTTGATCAGTTCGGCGCGGACTGCCTGCAGCGTGCGCACCACGCCGTTGACTTGCGGGCTCCAGGCATCGGTGACGATCGCGATCCGCACCGGCGTCAGGCCGCCAAATGCGCGATCTTCGCACTCGGTCGAGCCTTCTCCCGTGCAGCGATCTCGTCCGCCCAATGCAGCAATTCCATGCGACCGTCGAAATGTTCGACCAGAGCGGTGCAGCCCTCCACCCAGTCGCCGTCGTTATAATAGGCAATTCCGTTTATGTCGCGGAATTCCGCGGTGTGGATGTGTCCGCACACTACCCCGTCGACCCCGCGCGAGCCCGCCGCCTGCGCGATCACCTCTTCGTAGTTGGAAATGAACTCCACCGCGTTCTTGACCTTCGCCTTGGCATGCTTGGACAGCGACCAATAAGGCAGGTTGAATGCCCGCCGATACGCATTCATCCAGCGGTTGAGCGTCATCAGCAGTGTGTAGGCAACGTCCCCGACATGCGCGAGCCAGCGATGCGCCAGCGTGATCGCGTCGAACTCGTCGCCGTGGAGCACGAGCAAGCGGCGGCCGTCGGCGGTTTCGTGGATCGCCTTGCGACGGATCGCTACGCCACCAAAGTCCAGCCCCGTGAACTGGCGCATCACTTCGTCGTGATTGCCGGGAATGTAGATCACCTCGGTCCCGCGCCGTGCGCGCTTGAGCAGGCGCCAGACGACGTCGTTATGCGCGACCGGCCAGTAGAACTTCTTCTTCAACCGCCAGCCGTCGATAATGTCGCCGACCAGATACATCCGCTTGCTATCGACATGGTCGAGGAAGTCGATCAGCATCCCGGCATTGCACCCGCGCGTGCCGAGGTGAATGTCCGAAATCCAGATCGTGCGATAGTTGCGGCGTTCGCCGATCGGCTGTTCTGGAATGGCCGGGCGCGAATTGGCGAAGTCGGCAAGGTCGGCGATCGTGTTGAACGCGGTCTGGTGCTCGCCAGTGGGGCGCTCGAGGCCAAGCGTCGTGATTGCGTCCATCGTTCGGCATCCCGGAAAGCCTTTGGATGACCACGGGCTATGCCTTGGGATTGTTACAATCGGACGTGGGGTGCTTCATCCAACTGTCACATCGTAACATGTCCGGGGATCGCAGCCACACGGGCGAGCCATGCCTGGACGGCTGGATAACGGTGCAGTTCGAACCCTGCCTCATCCGCCAGATGCGTATAGGCATAGAGCGCAACGTCGGCGAGCGTGAACCGGCCCGCGGCCAGGAACGGCGTGCGCGCGAGGTGCGCGTCCATTAGCGCAAGCGCTGCGGCCCCCGCAGCGCGTTTTGCGGGCAATTGCATTCGCTGGAGGTCGCTCAGCCGATCCTCGCCGGTCATCGTCATCCAGAATCGCACCGTCGCGATATTGGGTTCGTGGCTATACTGCTCCCAGAACATCCAGTGGAACATGTCGGCGCGGTCGAACCGATCCTGCGGGATGAGCGCCGATCCATCGGCCAGATACAGACATGCAGCAGCGCTTTCGGGCAGGAAATCGTCGCCGACTTGCAGGACCGGGATGCGGCCGTCGGGGTTGATGTCCGCAAGGAACGCAGCGGTCCGCGTATCGCCCGCCACGATGTCATATTCGCGCCGTTCGAGCGGGATGCCGACATGCGCTGCGGTCAGGCGGATCTTGTAGCAATTACCGGACGCGGCATATTCGTGCAGGATCAGGTTCGCCATCGCATGCTCCTTTGGCTCGCCGACCCGAGCCGTGGTTTCATGCCGTATCCGCAACGACCTCTGCGATCAAATCCTTGCGGCTGAGCTTGCCGATCATTGTCTTGGGCATAGTCAACCGGACGACGACCTCATCGACGCGTTCATGGCGACCGACCTGCGGGTTGAGCCAGTCGCGCAGCGTGATGCCGTCCACGTCAACGCCGTCGTTGAGCGTGACGTAAGCGCGCGGATGTTCGCCGCGATACGCATCGGGAAGGCCGATCACGAGCGCTTCCTTGACCGCGGGATGATGGTACAGCACCGCTTCGATCTGGCTCGGGAAGACCTTGAAACCCGATACCGAGATCATGTCCTTCAACCGGTCGACGATCTTGACGAACCCGTCGGCATCGATCGTCCCCACGTCGCCGGTGCGCAGCCATTTGCCGTCGGCATTGTTGATGAACACATCGCCATCGGCATCGGCGCGGTTCCAATAGCCCTTCATGATCTGTGGTCCGCAGGCGACGATCTCGCCGGGTTCCCCTTCGGCCACATCGAGAGTCGGATCGGCCTTGTCGACCAACCGTAGGCGCGTTGCGGGGAGGGGCTGGCCGATCGTGCCGGGCTTGCCCTCGGCTTCATACGGGTTGGCGGAGAGCACGCCCGAGCTTTCGGAAAGCCCGTATCCTTCGACGACCGTCGCCCCGGTCATCTGTTCGAACTTCGCCTTCAGTTCGGGCGCAAGCGGCGCTCCGCCCGAAATGCAGATCCTGAGCGACGAGAAATCCGTTGCGCCAATCTTGGGATGATCGAGCAGCGCCTGGTACATCGTCGGTACGCCGGGCAGCGCGGTGGCTTTCGTCCGTCCGATCGCGGCAAGCACGGCGCCGGCTTCGAACCGGGGCAGCATCACGATGCACCCGCCGTTGAGCACCGTGCGGTTGAGCACGCAGGTGTTGGCGAAGACGTGGAACATCGGCAGCACGCCGAGGATGCGGTCAGGGCCGTCGGGATGCGGGTCGATCGCCATCACCTGGCGCGCGTTGGCGGTGAGGTTCTGGTGCGTCAGCATCGCGCCCTTCGGCGCGCCGGTGGTCCCGCCGGTGTACTGGATCAGCGCGACGTCCTTTTCCGCATCAATCTCGGGATGACGATGGGCACCGTCGTTCGCGATCAGTTTGGAGAAAGCGACGATCCGGGGATCGTCGGGGCGTTTCGTCACCTCACCGCCTTTGAACATGCGGTAAAGCAGCGATTTCGTCGGGGGCAGGGCACCCGCGATCGATCCGACCACCAGTCGCTCCAGCCCGCTCTGCTCCAGCACTTCGAGCGCGGTCGGGAGCAACTGGTTCGCCGAGAGCGTGAACAGCAGGCGTGTTCCCGAATCCTCGACCTGATGCGCCAGTTCGGCCGCGGTATAGAGCGGGGAGAAATTGACGACGGTCGCGCCGAGCTTGAGGATACCGTAATAGGCCGCAACGTAATGCGGCACGTTGGGCAGGAACAGGCCGATACGGTCGCCAGGGCCGTAGCCGAGCGCAGCGAGCCCCGCCGCAACCCGGTTCGCGCCGTCCAATGTCTCTGCGAAACTGTAATGCCGCCCCATGAAATCGATCAGCGGCGCCTTGCCGCCGCGCGCGGCAGCGTCGTCGAACAGCGTGGCCATCGAAAGCGGCGGGTAGGTGCTGTCCCAGGCAGCGGGATGACGATACGATTCGCGCCAGAGCGCTTCGGGTCTGTTCATTGACACAGGTGTAAGCAAGCGATCCGGGACCCGCAAGGCGTTGCGGACATCGCCCGGCGACCCGCGTGTAAGCGATTGTGTCAGCTGAGCGGGCGTGCGGTCCAGGTGTAGAGAACCGAGATCCCGAGCAAGCCGAGATCAAGCGCGGCCTTCACCTGATGCGGCGTCGGGTCGGACGAATCATGCGTCAAAACGCGAATATCCGCCGTCGGATGCCGCTGAATTGCGGCTGCGACGACCAGAATGGCGCACAATGCGACGATCATTTGACGATTTCGCACCAAGCTGACTCCTTACGCAGCCGATATAACCGCTTCACCTGATGACGGCAAGCGGCGGTACGATTTGCACCGTCCGCTGGTTCGTCAATACGCGGACACGCGCGCGGTCACGTCCTGCGGATTTTGCTTCAAATAGAGCACGATCGGCGCAACCGTAGAGGGCTTTCCAGTCCTGTTCGCGTTCGAGCGTGCCGACACAGACCCCGATGCTCGCGGTGATCGTGACATCGTAGGGCATCCGTTCGGCCCGAAGTCCCGCAAGGATGTCTTCAGGATCAAACGCTCCTCCCGCCGCAAGGACAACCGCGAACTCTTCCCCGCCGATCCGTGCCACCAGTGCGTCTGCCGGGACAACCTGACACAGCGTGCGCGCAAACACGCGCAACACTTCGTCGCCGCCATCGTGGCCGACGGTTTCGTTGACCTGTTTGAAATGGTCGAGATCCGCAATCATCAGGATCTGTTCCCCCGTTCGCCCGATCGCCTGATTGAGAAACGCGCGGCGGTTGAGCAGACCGGTCAACGGGTCCGTATCTGCCAGCAATCGTGCCGCAATTTCGCGCTCACGCGCCTCGTCGCGTTCGTTGCTCAGCAGCCGCATGCGATATGCTATTGCGATGCTCGACAGCAGCGCCTCGACGGTCATCGATACGATCGTGGAATTGTCGAGCCAGAAGTTCCAGGGGATGATGCCGAGCGAACAGACGATACGGACGGTCGCCATCATGATCGGCATCGCCCATGCCAGCGCGAAGACCCACAGGTAATTGCTCCGCAATACCCAGGCCCGCCACAGGAGGGGGATCACCATCGCCATCTGGAGCACGAAGGCGAGCGAGTACAACCGGTCAAACAGTCTGACCTGCAAGGGACCAAACAGGAAAAAGGTGAGCGAGGCGGTAAAGGTGATCCCGCAACTGATCTGGACAAGCGTTCCGACCCGACCCGCAAACACCCGCTCTTCAAAAAAAGCGCGCGCGAAGGCGAACGCTGCGACCGTCGATAGGCCCAGCAGCAGATAGTTGCAGCGGATGCGATCGTTGTTGCCGATGTCCGGATAGATCCAGGCCAGATACCCCGAGGACGACACGGTGTACGCGAGCAACCCCAAGACCATCGCGCAATAGGCAAGCTGGAAACGGTGCCGCAGCGCGACCCACAACGCGAAATTGTACGACAGCAGCGCAATGCAAAGTCCCGCGAACGCTGCATATAGTCCGCCGAGCAACAGGTTGGACCGGACGCTTTCCGCGTCCGTCGCGAGCATGGGGTCGCGTACGATTCCGCGGAGGTTGGCGGCATCGTCGACCTGCCACAGCAGGCGGACGAGTGGGGCGTTACGCTCGGGGAGTGGCACCTCCAGCAGGGCGCCTAATTGCATATAGCGCGATGCATGCCGTTGATCGATCGTCGTGCGGACGATGGCTCCGTCCGCGTAGAGCGCATAGAGGTTCTGCGTACCTTGCCAAAGGCTGGCGCTGCGGACGTTGACCGGTCCGCCCCGGCGCAAGGGCGTTGAGCGGATCCAGTAGTTCCCCGGACCCAAAGTCCGCTGGTCCGTCAGGCACGAGACGGGTGTTGAAGGACGCAACAGTTGCGTCGACGTCAGGCCCGGTCGGTCGCGTACGATGCACGTCGTGATCGGTTCACCGGTGCCCCTAGCCTTAGCCTTAGCCGGCTGGACCAGAAACACGATCGTGCAGCACGTCAGGAAGAGGAGGAGCAGTCGTGATGGGATCGTGAGACGCATGGCCGATTCCTAGGCCGAGAAGGGCGAACAGAAAGTAACAATCCGACTTTGCCACGCATTTCAAGGAATGTTTGCCGTGGCTTGGCACGCTCAACCACGGGGGTCCGCTTGGTAGCGGAACCAAATGTCCCCGTTGCAAGTGCGCAATGCCGTTCGATGATGGGGAGGCTTGGGCGGAAACCGCACAAACAAAAAACGCGGGCTCGGCATAACCGAACCCGCGCTGATGTCTCGTGGCGAGATGCTTATTTGGCGGTCGTGTCGACCTTGCCGGGGGTCTTGCGCCGCGGTTTCTTTGGCGGGGCGGAGGTGATTTCGAACGACAGTGCACCGTCCTTCATCTTCACCGTCACCTCGCCACCGTGGACCAGCTTGCCGAACAGCAGTTCCTCGGCGAGCGGCTGCTTGATCTTCTCCTGGATCAGACGACCCATCGGGCGCGCACCGTAGAGCTTGTCATAGCCCTTGGCGGTGAGCCAGGTCTTAGCTTCGTCGTCCAAGTTGATGTGGACGTTGCGGTCCGCCAGCTGCAACTCGAGCTGGAGGATGAACTTGTCCACCACCCGCGCCACGACCTCGGTCGGCAGATAACCAAACGGCACGATCGCATCGAGACGGTTGCGGAACTCGGGCGTGAACATCTTCTGGACCGCCTGCTCATCCTCGCCCTCGCGGGTGAGGTTGCCGAAGCCCAATGTTTCGCGCGCCATATCGCTGGCGCCCGCATTGGTCGTCATGATCAGGATGACGTTGCGGAAGTCGACCGTCTTGCCGTGCTGGTCAGTAAGACGCCCGTTATCCATCACTTGCAGCAGGATGTTGAACAGGTCGGGATGCGCCTTCTCGATCTCGTCGAGCAGCAGAACCGAGTGCGGCTGCTGGTCGATCGCATCGGTGAGGAGGCCGCCCTGGTCGAAGCCGACGTAGCCGGGGGGGGCGCCGATCAGTCGCGAGACCGAGTGGCGTTCCATGTATTCGGACATGTCGAAGCGCTGGAGCGGGATCCCCATGATCGTCGCAAGCTGCTTGGCAACCTCGGTTTTCCCGACGCCGGTGGGGCCGGTGAAGAGATAGTTGCCGATCGGCTTCTCCGGATCGCGCAGACCCGCACGCGACAATTTGATCGCCGACGCGAGCTTTTCGATCGCCGCATTCTGCCCAAACACAACGCGTTTGAGATCGGTTTCAAGCGATTCCAGCGCCTTTGTGTCGTCCGTGGACACGCTTTTAGGCGGAATGCGCGCCATTGTAGCGATAACCTGCTCGATCTCCCGGCTGGTGATCGTCTTCTTGCGCTTGGCGAGCGGCACCAGCATCTGCATCGCGCCGACTTCGTCGATCACGTCGATCGCCTTGTCCGGCAGCTTGCGGTCGTTGATGTAACGCGCGCTCAGTTCCACCGCCGACTTGATCGCGTCAGGCGTGTACTTGACCTTGTGATGCTCCTCGAACGCGGTCCGCAGGCCAGCGAGGATCTTGACGGTGTCCTCGATCGTCGGCTCGTTGACGTCGATCTTCTGGAAGCGCCGCAGCAGTGCGCGGTCCTTCTCGAAGTGGTTGCGGAACTCCTTGTAGGTGGTCGAGCCGATGCAGCGGATCGTGCCGCCCGACAAAGCCGGCTTCAAAAGGTTGGACGCATCCATTGCGCCGCCGCTGGTTGCACCAGCGCCGATCACGGTGTGGATCTCGTCGATGAACAGGATCGCGTCGGGCATCTTCTCGAGCTCGGTCACGACCGCCTTCAAGCGCTCCTCGAAATCGCCGCGATAGCGCGTGCCCGCGAGCAGCGCGCCCATGTCGAGCGAATAGATCACCGCGGGAAGCAGCACCTCGGGAACGTCACCCTCGACGATCTTGCGCGCGAGACCCTCGGCGATCGCGGTCTTGCCGACGCCGGGATCGCCCACATAGAGCGGGTTGTTCTTCGAACGGCGGCACAGGATCTGGACCGTACGATCGACCTCGGGGCCACGACCGATCAGCGGATCGACCTTGCCCTTCTTGGCCTTCTCGTTGAGGTCGACGCAGAACTGCTTGAGCGCGCTTTCCTTGCCCTTTTCGCCGGGCTTCTGCGGCTTCTCTTCCTCGGCACCCTTGGGGCTGGAGGCTTCGGGCGCGGACCCGCCCTTGCCGACGCCGTGGCTGATGAAGCTCACCGCATCCAGGCGGCTCATGTCCTGCTGCTGCAGGAAATAGACCGCATAGCTCTCGCGCTCGCTGAACAAGGCGACGAGCACGTTCGCGCCGGTCACTTCGTCGCGGCCCGAGGACTGGACGTGGAGGATCGCGCGCTGGACGACGCGCTGGAAGCCCGAGGTGGGCGAGGGATCGGTCGCGGCGTCGACCTTCAACGCCTCGAGCTCGGTATCCAGATAATGTTTGACGGTCGTCGTCAGCTCGGCGGTGTCAACGCCGCACGACTGCATCACCTTCGACGCATGTTCGTCATCAATAAGGGCGAGCAGCAGATGCTCGAGCGTAGCATATTCGTGCCGGCGCGAAGACGCGGCTTCGAGAGCCTTGTGCAACGTGGTTTCCAGCGCGGAGGCGAAGGATGGCATCTGTAGTTACTCCTTGCGGGCCACGTCAGACGGGCGGCCCTTTCCTGCTATGTCGGAAGGCAGGACGCCCGCATCAACCTCTTGAAAACGACTCTCGGTGTTCCTGTGTTCCGGAACCCGACACTTCAAGACTTAAAGAGTGTGTCTGCGGAGGCGCGATGATCGACGGCGCGATCCCGTTTCGCCTTCGTCCTGACGATCTCGCGTTCGAGCATTACGATCCGGTCGTCGAGTTCCTTGACCGAAAGCGGGTCCAGGTCCTGCGCTACAACCGCAGCGAGCGGATCGCCCGCCGTGTTCGGGAGAATCTCGTCGATGTCCATGGGGAGGATCGTTGACCCGCACGCAGGGGATGTCAATAAGGCACGCGGACCAAAGGGACTTCCCCGTGGTGCTCAGTAAGACGGGGCGTAGAAGCGATGCAGGATGTGCCGGATACGATGCGCGCGATCGACCCCAGCGAACCGGGTGGTCCGGAAGTGCTGACGGTGGTGGAACGGCCGGTGCCCCAGATCGGCGCGCAGGAGGCTCTGATCCGGGTGGTTGCCGCGGGGGTCAATCGGCCGGACGTGCTCCAGCGCAAGGGCGGTTATCCACCGCCGCCGGGGGCACCCTCGATTCTCGGGCTCGAAATTTCTGGTACCGTCGTGGCGCAGGGTGCCGATGTTGCGGGACACATGCTCGGCCAGCCGGTGTGCGCCCTGGTCGCAGGCGGCGGGTATGCCGAGTATGTCGCCGTCGCGGCGGGGCAAGTGCTGCCCGTGCCCAATGCACTGTCGATGGTCGAGGCGGCGGCTTTGCCTGAAACCCTGTTTACCGTGTGGACCAATTTGTTCGAGCGCGGCTACGCGACCGAAGGCGACACGGTGCTGATCCATGGGGGCACCAGCGGGATCGGGACGATGGCGATCTCTCTCGGTGCGATCTTCGGGTTGACGGTGATCGTCACCGCAGGGTCGGACGACAAATGCGCGTCGGCCAAGGCGCTCGGCGCGGCCCATGCGATCAACTACAAGACCGAAGACTTCGTCGAGCGGGTCAAGGAGATCACCGGCGGGGCGGGATGTGCCGTCGTGCTCGATATGGTCGGCGGCGACTATGTCGCGCGCAACCTGCAATGCCTTGCAGAAGACGGGCGGCACGTCTCGATCGCGGTACAGGGCGGCGCGACCGCGACCATTCCGATCTTCGAGATCATGCGACGGCGCCTGACACTGACCGGATCGACGCTGCGGGCGCGGGATACCGCATTCAAGACGCTCGTCGCGGATGAACTGCATCGCACGGTCTGGCCGCATGTCGAGGCCGGACGGTTGAAGCCGGTGCTGGATCGCACATTCCCGCTCGCGGAGGCGGCCGCTGCGCATCGTCGGATGGAGGCGGGGGATCATGTGGGCAAGATCGTCCTGACGCTGGACTGATGCCGCGGCGGACGAAGGCGATCAACTGTAGATAAAATAATCGTTATTTTACAGTATCGTTCGCCCAGAATACGAAATTTATGATGTGGATACTGGAACAAAGCGGAGCGCTGTGATTTATGTCCCTTCGGCCTTCGAGCCGTTCGAAAAGGGTATATCACGATGAAGAAGATGTTCGTTCTCGCAGCCGCTGCTGGTCTGGTTTCCTTGGCCGCTTGCAACTCGACCCCGCGCGAGCAGGCTGCCGACAATATCGAAGCCAACTCCGAAGCCGTTGCTGACAACCTCGAGGACGCTGCAGACAACGCAACGACCCCAGCAGGCGAAGCAATGCTCGAGAACACGGCAGACGCAGTGCGCGCAACGGGCCAGAACCAGGCAACCGACATGCGCACCAACGATGCCGACACGAACCTGTCGAACGGCATGTAATTGCGAAACAGATCGGGCTGCTCCCAAGCGCAGTCCGAACTGGTGGGGCGTCCGGGGAAACCCGGGCGCCCTTTTTGATGTCGGGCGGCGGGGCGACCTGTCCTTCGATACGCGCCCTCGATACGGCTTCGCCTACTCGGTCGCACCTCAGGACGAACGGAATGGGGTGGTGTTGGCGTTGGGTAGTCCAGCTTACGTCTTCAGCGCGGCTCACACCCAGGTCGGCGACCACGTCCAGTAGCGGAACGCATCTGGCCCCGGGAGCGGTGCAGCCGACAACACCGGGTAGAAGACCGCGAAGAGCAGGATCGTCGCCGCGAGGAACATGTGTTCCCAGCGCCGGGGCAGCGCGAACCGATCGAACGCCACCGCAAGCGCGATGCACAGCGCGATGCTCGGCAGATAATAGTAATAAAAGAAGCCGATCTTCTTCGGAATGACGATCCAGACGAGATAGCTGGCGACCCACAATCCCGCTGCGGCGGACAGTTTCGGCACCCTGTCGCGAACCGCAACATACAGGCACCCGGCAACCGCGATCAGCCCGCCCCACAGCACTGCGAGATTGCCGATCAGCAACACCCCGCGTTGGGCCCCGTCGACGCGCTCGTACAGATACCAGATCGGGCGGAGCATGATCGGCCAGGCCCACCAGTCAGACTGATAGGGATGCGGCGGCAACGGCAGTGTCTGGCGGTCGTACATCCGCTGCTGGAACGAGAAGAGCGTGCCGAACGTCAAAGGATCGTGGGTGTAGAAAAAAGCAGGCGCGAAGGTGGCGAAATATACCGCCACGCTGACCATTCCCAGCGCCAGAATGGCAGGAACCGCCGACATCCCGGGCCAGTGGCGATGCCCCCCGGCATTCAGCGCGGCAAACACGGACCTTCCGCTGTTGCGGGCGTCGTGGAGCCGCAGCAGGACGAAGCCGATCGCGGCAAAGGCGATCAATGGCGCCGCCGCCCACTTCGCGGCAACCGAAAGCCCCAGCAACGCTGCCCCCAGAATCCAGCGGGACCATGCCTGCGCCGCGGTGCGTCCCCGCATCGCCCACATCAACGCCGCCAAACCGAGGATCGCAAAGGCCGCCATGAAGCCGTCGAGCATTCCGATGCGGGCCTGGACATACACCGTGCCGTTGAACAGCGCGAACAGCGCGCCGAACACCGCTGGGCGGACGCGCCCCAGCATCAGCCAGACAATCGCGAACACCCCGAGGACGATGCCCGTCCCGGCGAGCGTCGAGAAGAACCGCCACCCCAGGCTCGTATCGCCGAACAGCAGGATGCCACAGGCGATGATTTCCTTCGCGAGCAACGGATGCTCAATATTGGTCGGTCCGGCGAGCGCGATCAGCGTCCGTGCGGCGGGGACGTAATGCGTTTCGTCGAACATCAGCTTGGTGGGAATCGTCAGGCGATAGCTGAACAAGGCCTGCGCGAGCAGCGCCAGAGCGGCCGCTGCACGATAGGGATGGGGCCGGGCGTCGCTCACGAGCGCCTCTATCCAGCCGAACGGACTTGCTTTCAAGCGATGTCGGCGGGAACGGGCATTGACGCGCCCCGCCGCCAACCGGCAAAGCGTGCACCATGAAACGCCGTACCGGACAAGACCAGAGCATCACCCGCCAGTGGCGCCCCGCAACGCAAGCCGTCCGCGGCGGCACCGCGCGCAGCGAATGGGGGGAAACCTCCGAGGCGCTCTTCCTGACGTCGGGCTATGCCTATGATTGCGCGGCGGACGCCGCTGCGCGCTTCGCCGGCGAGCAGACCGGCATGACCTATTCGCGGTTGCAGAACCCGACGGTCGAGATGCTGGAGAACCGCATCGCCTTGCTCGAAGGCGCGGAAGCGTGCCGGACGATGGCGACCGGCATGGCGGCGATGACCGCGGTCCTGTTGTGCCAGCTTCAGACCGGCGACCATGTCGTCGCGGGGCGTGCGGCGTTCGGATCGTGCCGGTGGCTGGTCGATACGCTGCTGCCCAAGTTCGGGATCGAGACGACCGTCGTCGACGCGCGTGATCCGCAGCAGTTCGAGGATGCGTGCCGCCCGAACACGAAGGTGTTTTTCTTCGAGACCCCCGCCAACCCGACGATGGACGTGGTCGACCTGAAGGCGGTCTGCGACATCGCGCGGGCGCGCGGGATCACGTCGGTGGTGGATAACGCCTTCGCGACGCCGGCGCTGCAGCGTCCGATGGAGTTCGGTGCGGATGTGACCGCCTATAGCGCGACGAAGATGATGGATGGGCAGGGGCGCGTTCTGGCGGGCGCGGTGTGCGGAACGGAAGCGTTCATCAACGACACATTGCTCCCCTTCACGCGCAACACCGGGCCGACGCTGAGCGCATTCAATGCGTGGGTGGTCCTCAAGGGGCTCGAGACGCTCGACTTGCGGATCCGCCGGCAGTCGGAGAACGCGGTCAAGGTGGGACGGTTCATCGAGGGGCGGGTGCCGCGGATCCTGCATCCGGGCCTGCCGAGCCACCCGCAGCACAATCTGGCGATGAGCCAGATGGAGGCATGCGGCCCGATCTTCGCGTTCGAAGTGGCGGGGCGTACGCAGGCACATGCGTTGCTCGACGCGCTGGAGCTTGTCGACATCTCGAACAACATCGGGGATTCGCGGTCGCTGATGACGCATCCTGCCTCGACGACGCATTCGAGTGTCGCCGAGGACAAGCGTCTGGAGATGGGCGTGACCGAGGGGTTGCTGCGGCTCAACGTCGGGCTCGAGGACGCGGACGACGTGATCGGGGACATCGATCAGGCGCTGACGGCGGCGGGGCTTTGAGTATCGTGGGCGGTCAGTGCAGGGAGTCCGCTTCGTGAAGGCGCTTTTCCCCTATGTCGCGGAAACCTTCGGCGTTGTCGTCCGGGTGTCCGTCAGCTTCCTTCCCGAACAGTCCGAGCCCGAGCGCGGGCGGTGGTTCTGGGCGTATCATATCCGGATCGAGAACGTGTCGGACCGGACGGTCCAGCTGCTGACGCGGCACTGGATCATCACCGACGGACGTGGCGCACGCCATACCGTCGAAGGCGAAGGTGTGATCGGCGAACAGCCGACGATCGCGCCGGGCGAGAGTTTCGACTATGTCTCGGGGTGTCCGCTGGCGACGCCGAGCGGGGCGATGGTCGGGAGCTATCATATGCTCGCCGAGGATGGTGCCGCGTTCGATGTCGACATCCCGCGGTTCACGCTGATCGCGCCGGCGGTGGGCGCATGAGTCGTTTGTTCGGGGCAACCGGCGGATGAAACGCACGCATCTGCCTCTGAATGGACTGCGCGTGCTCGATGCGGCTGCGCGGCACCTGAGCTTCACGCGTGCGGCGGACGAACTGGCGGTCACCCCGGCGGCGGTCGGGCAGCAGATCCGGGCGCTGGAGGACACGCTCGGGGTCGTGCTGTTCCGTCGGACCACCAAGGGGCTCGAATTGACGCCGGAGGGCGAGGGCGGGCTTGCGGCTCTGCGCCACGGTTTCCTGCAGTTCGAGGAAGCCGTCCGCGCGATGCAGGCGGGGCAGACGAGCAAGTCGCTGACGATCGCCGCGCCGCGCGACCTGACCGAGAAATGGCTGATGCCGCGGCTTGCCGACATCGCGCGCGATGACCCGGAGATGCGCTTCGTGCTGATTTCCGCCGACGCGTCCAATGCGAGCGCGGCGATCGATTTCACCGAGGCCAACCTCGACCTCGCGATCCGCTGGGGCGATGGCCCGGGCGAGCATGAGGGCGAGGCGATCGCCTCCGCCGGGATGGTGACGGTCGAACGGCCGGGCGGCGGCGCGGACACGCGGATCTCGTGGCCCGGGTGCATTAACGACGAGTCGGTGTCGCTCGTTCGCGTGAGCGATGCCGGCTTGGCGATCGATGCGGCGGCGCAGGGGCTGGGGCGCGCGACGGTGCCTGAATTGCTGGCGGCGGCGGATCTGGCGTCCGGCCGGATCGTCGCGATCACGGAGGCCAAGGCGTATCAGCTCGGGTACTGGCTCGTCGCACCGCTGCCGCAGTGGCGACAGAAGAAGGTGAAGGCGCTCGTCGCTGCGTTGACGCGGTGAGGGACGTTCCGGTCCTCGCCAGTGCGCGGCTGCGGTTGCGGCCGCGGACGGTGGAGGATGCCGATGCGCTGTTCCCGACGCTGTCCGACCCGCACGCGATGACCTACTGGTCGCATGCGCCGTATGAGACGGTCGAGGCGGTGCGTGCCAGTTTCGTCCAAGGCGAGGGGAGTTGGCGCGCCTGGTCGATCACCTTGCCGACGGACGACACCGCGATCGGTTTCGTCGCAGCAGGGGAGAAACGCGCGGGCGTCTGGGAAATCGGCTATGTGCTTGCACGCGCGCATGGCGGTGCGGGACTGGCGCGCGAGGCGGTGGCGTGTGTGATCGACCATCTGTTCGTCACCGAAGGACAGCGGCGCGTGTTTGCGGACACCGATCCCGACAACGTGCGCTCCAATTCTTTGCTCAAGGCGCTCGGCTTCACACTGGAAGGTCGCTTGCGGGGCGAATGGGAGACGCATATCGGCGTGCGGGACACCTTCCTGTGGGGGCTGCTCGCAACCGAATGGATCGATCGATGACACCCCCGCCCAACCTCAACGATCCCGGCGAACGCGCCGCCTATCAGCGCGAATTGCGGATGGTCGCGCGCCCGGTACGGTGGATGGGAGTCGCGGTGGCGATCATCGCCGCGGTGCTGGCCCTGGTGCGCGCGCGCTATGCGCCGCAGATCCCGATGGTGCTGCCGTTGTTCCTGCTGGGTGTCGCTGCGCTTCACATGATCGCTGCGGTCGTCATTCGCTTGAAATATCACCAGAAGCGGATGAATCCCGCGGAATGACGGTTTCGCGCGGGCGTTGCCGCGGTTGTCACTGATCCGTCATCGCAACGTCTTCGTTCCGTATCGGAATTGACGTCTTCCCGTCAGGTTGGCGCGGCATGGCTGCTCCCAGAAACGACGCGACCACGCGATCGACGGGGGCAGACGCATGACCGACTCGACCAGCATCACCATCGGCTATGACGATGGCGACATCGACACCAATCGCAGCAATGGCGGCAATTCGCTCAACGCGTTGATCGACCGGCGCTATTCGCGCCGCGCCGCGTTGTTCGGCGGCACCAAGGCGGCGGCGTTCGCGGTGTTCGGCGGCGCGGTGCTGTCGGCGTGTGGCGAGGACAAGGACTCGGGCCCCGGACCGACCGTCACCGCGGGATCGTCGGGCGAGACGACGTCTGGCCGTGTCGTTACATTGACCGGTGTCGCTGCCAACACCGCGACAGTCGCACAGAGCGGGTTCACGCAGGTTTCCGGTCCCAGCGTCGGACTGACGCAGACGGCGGCGGGCACGACCTTCATCGCCCCGAGCGTCAGTGCGGCCACCACATTGGTGTTCCGCTACAGCTCGACCGACACCAATGGCCTGACGATCACGACCGACACGTCGGTCGTCGTGAGCCCGGCAACGCTCGGCTTTGCGGCCGTTTCCAAGAACAAGCTCGACGTCGTCACGGTACCGGCGGGCTATACCGTCTCGATCCTCTACCGCCTGGGTGATCCGATCGACGCGGCAACGCCCGCGTACAAGAACGACGGCACCGACACGAGCTATTCGACCCGCGCGGGCGATCATGGCGATGCGCTGCACTGGTTCGGCCTGGCCGCTGCCGGAACGACGCGCGACGACACGAGCAGCACGCGCGGGCTGCTCGTGATGAACCACGAGAACATCAACCAGCCGTATCTCCACACCGCTGGCGCGACTTCCCCCGGCGGCGTTCGCCCCGAGGCGGAAGCGCTCAAGGAAATGGAGTGCCACGGCCTCAGCGTCGTCGAGGTGACGCGCAGCAGTGCGGGTGCATGGAGCTATGTCCAGGCGGGCGCGCTCAACCGCCGGATCACGCCGCTGACGCCGATGGTCTTCAACGGACCGGCGAAGGGCAGCGACCTGCTCAAGACCGCGTTTTCGCCGACCGGCGTCGCTGGACGCGGCACGATCAACAATTGCGCCAATGGCTATACGCCGTGGGCGACCAACCTGACCTGCGAGGAGAATTGGGCGGGCTATTTCCGCCGCCCGACCGCGACCGACAATGCGCTGCGGACGACACGGGAAGTCACCGCGCTGACCCGTTCCGGCGTGACCAGCGCGACGGGCAATTACAGCTGGTCGACGGTCGTCCCCGCGGACAGCACCAACACGCTCTACCGCCGCTGGGACGCACGGGTCACCGGCGCGACCGCGACCGACGATTTCCGCAACGAGCCCTATCAGTTCGGCTGGGTCGTCGAGGTCGATCCGTATGACAAGGCGAGTGCGCCGCGCAAACGCACCGCGCTCGGTCGGTTCAATCATGAGGGCTGCTGGCCGTCCAACTTCGTCGTCGGGCGCAAGCCCGCCTGGTACATGGGCGACGACGCGCAGAATGAATATCTCTACAAATTCGTCTCGAACACGCCGTGGACCGCGGCCGATGCGAGCGCCGCCGACCGCCTGTCGATCGGCGACAAATATCTCGACAACGGCACGCTCTATGTCGCCAAGTTCAACGCCGATGGTTCGGGCAGCTGGTCGCCGCTGACATTCGGCAGCGGGCCGCTGACCGCGGGCAACGCGACCTATGCCTTTGCCGATCAGGCGGACGTGCTCGCCAACGCGCGCCTCGCGGGCGATGCGCTCGGCGCGACCAAGATGGACCGCCCGGAATGGACCGCGGTCAACCCGGTCAGCGGCGAAGTGTATCTGACGCTCACCAACAACAGTTCGCGCACCGCGGCCAATACCGATGCCGCCAACCCGCGCGCCTATCTCGATCCGCCCAGCACCTCGGTGTCCAACCGCAACGGCCACATCATCCGCCTGCGCGAGACCGGCGACACGTCCGAGGCGCTCGGCTTCGCCTGGGACATCTATGCGTTCGGCGCGGGCGCGGATCTCGATCCGGTCAACATCAACCTGTCCGGCCTCGATGCGACCAACGATTTCTCGAGCCCCGACGGCCTGTGGTTCGGGCGGCCGTCGAACGCCTCGGGACTGGTGACGCCGGTGCTGTGGATCCAGACCGACGACAGCGCCTATACCGACGTCACCAACTGCATGATGCTCGCCGCGATACCGGGGCCGGTCAACGACGGCGGCGTCAAGACCGTCAGCAACGCCGGGCGCACGCAGGCGACGCGCGTCGGCAAGGCGCCGGGCACGACGCTACGGCGCTTCCTGGTCGGCCCGCTCGAGGCGGAAATCACCGGGGTGGATTCGACCCCGGACGGCAAGACGCTGTTCGTCAACATCCAGCATCCGGGCGAAAACGGGAACCCGTCGAACATCACCAGCCACTGGCCCGACACGCAGGCGACCGGCACCGCCGCGGCGACGATCCGTCCGCGCTCGGCCACGGTGGTGATCACCAAGAACGACGGCGGCGTGGTCGCGCTGTAAGACACGTGGCGGGATTGGCGACATGCGCGTCGCCGATCCCGCTTCTGGTTACGACTGCTGTTCGCGCAGCGGCGTGTCGGTTCTGGGGTCGAGATCGGCGCGAAGCAGACGCGGAACGCCGCTGCGGCCTGGAATGCGCGTCCCGGTCTTGATCGTCATGTTCGACGTAAAGGTATAGCGCTCGCGGCCCCTGGAGGGCATTGCCTGGGTCGCGTAGCGGCGCGCGTCGATCGCCTCCACGATCTTGTCGGGCCAGTCCCCGGTCCCGGCAACTTGCTCGCCCTGACCGGCAACATGCGCATCACGGACCCGGCCGTCGGTGCCGATGGTGTAGACGACGTCGATCCAGAGATAGTCCAGATGTTCCAGAAAGACCGTCGTCGGGTTCAACTTGAATAACGTGTAGCTGTCGGCGGCAGTGCCATTGGGGCGGCGCTGCCCGGTCGGGGTCATCAGCACCGGCGGCGCATACAGCAGCACCGCAGGCGCACCGGCCGCCTGAGTAGGATAGCGCGCGATCAGCTGGTCGAGTTCGGCGTCGGTCGCGGTCATCGCGGCGAGCTGGATCTTCAGCTGGCGCGCGCTTTCGACCATCGGCTGCATTTCGGGTTCGCGCCGTTCGAGGATCGCGTCGATCGCCCTGCGCGCGACCGGCGCGTAATGGGCATAGACCTGTTCGGCGAGGCGAGTCTTGAGCGTTGCGTAGCGCACGCGCGCCAACCCTTCGGTCTCGATCATCCCAAGCTTGCGTGCGCGGCCAGCGACCTCGCGATATTGCACGCTGGCTTCGTCGAACCGCCCGGCGCGGGCATAGGCATCGCCGAGCTGGATGCGTTCGATGAACACGCGCGGATCCTTTTCGGACATTCCCGCCTTCATCGCGCTGATCGTGTTGAGCGCGTTCGACCATTCGGGCTCGGGATCACCGAGGTGCGCGGAGATCATGCTGGTGGCGTGGAACAGGTTGGCGACCGCGACCGGATAGTCCTTGGCGAACCGCGCGGTGCGGTGGCGGGCGGCGAGTAGGGCGGCTTGCGCGTCCTCATAATGCCCCGCCTCGAACTGCGCCTGCGCCAGATCGAGCGTCATCCCGATATCCTTGTCGGGGCGACACCCCTCGGCGATGCAGATGTCGAGCCGCTTGCGCAGGTCGGGGGCACGACTGCCGACGACGACGATGTCGCGTCCGGAGGCGGCGGTGTCGGGCACGGCCGGGGGCGGGGTGGTTTGGGCTGTCAGCGGCGTCGCCGCCAGCAGAACCCCGAATATCGACCACCGCGTTGCCACCATCGCCCGGACTCCCTGATTCGGGAGAAAGGCTAGGCGTCGATTGCGTCCTCGTCCATCCGGGCGGCATTTTCTTGAATGAAAGCATAACGATGCGCGGGGTTGGTGCCCATCAGCCGGTCGACCAGATCCTTCACGCCCGCGCGCGCCTCATATTCCTGCGGCAGCGTGATCCGCAGCATCGAGCGCGTCTTGGGGTCCATCGTCGTTTCACGCAGCTGCATCGGGTTCATCTCGCCGAGGCCCTTGAATCGCCCGATCTCGACCTTCTTGCCCTTGAACTCGGTCGCCTCGAGCTGCGCGCGGTGCGCGTCGTCCATCGCGTAGAGGCTCTTGGTTCCCGCGGTCAGCCGGTACAGCGGCGGCTGCGCGAGGAAGACGTTTCCGGCGCGAACGATCTCGGGCATTTCCTGGAAGAAGAAGGTCATCAGCAGCGTCGCGATATGCGCGCCATCGACGTCTGCGTCGGTCATGATGACGACCCGCTGATACCGCAGGTGATCCGGGTTGCAGTCCTTGCGCGTCCCGCAGCCGAGCGCGAGGATCAGGTCGGCGATTTCCTGGTTGGCGTGGATCTTCGCCGAGGTCGCCGACGCGACGTTGAGAATCTTGCCGCGGATCGGGAGGATCGCCTGCGTCTTGCGGTCGCGCGCCTGCTTGGCCGATCCGCCTGCCGAATCGCCCTCGACGATGAAGATCTCGGTGCCTTCGGGGCCGTTGGACGAGCAGTCGGTCAGCTTGCCCGGCAGCCGCAGCTTGCGCGCCGAGGTGGCGGTCTTGCGCTTGACCTCGCGCTCGGCCTTCCGCGCAAGCCGCTCGTCCATCCGTTCGACGACATAGCTCAGCAGCGCCTTGCCGCGGTCCATATTGTCGCTGAGGAAATGGTCGAAATGGTCTCGCACCGCGCGCTCGACCAGCGTCGCCGCCTCGGGCGAGGTGAGGCGGTCCTTGGTCTGGCTCTGGAACTGCGGATCGCGGATGAAGACGCTGAGCATCAGCTCGCTGCCCGTCATCACGTCCTCGGCGGAAATGTCCTTGGCCTTCTTGTTGCCGACCAGATCGCCGAACGCGCGAATGCCTTTGACCAGCGCGGCGCGAAGGCCGTTCTCATGAGTCCCGCCGTCGGGGGTGGGGATGGTGTTGCAATACCAGCTGTAGCTGCCGTCGCTCCACAACGGCCAGGCGACCGCGCATTCGACGCGGCCCGCGGTGCCGGGGAAATCCTGCCGCGCGACGAACAGCTCGGTCGTCGCGCATTCGCGCTTGCCAAGTTGCTCGCGCAAGTGATCGGCGAGGCCGCCGGGGAACTGGAACACCGCTTCGGCGGGCGTGTCGTCGCCGATCAGCTCCGGCGCGCATTTCCAGCGGATCTCGACGCCTGCGAAGAGATACGCCTTGGACCGGGCGAGGCGGTGGAGCCGGGCGGGCTTGAACCCCATGTCGGGGCCGAAGATTTCGGTATCGGGGGTGAACGCAACGGTCGTCCCGCGCCGGTTGGGTGCTGCCCCCACATGCTCGAGCGGGCCGAGCGTTTCGCCGCGCGCGAACTTCTGGCGGTACAGTTCGCGTCCGCGTGCGACCTCGACCACCGTGTCCGATGACAGCGCGTTGACGACGCTGACCCCGACGCCGTGGAGGCCGCCGCTGGTCGCATACGCCTTGCCGTCGAACTTGCCGCCCGAGTGGAGCGTCGACAGGATCACTTCGAGTGCGGACTTGCCCGGAAACTTTGGATGCGGGTCGACCGGGATGCCGCGGCCATTGTCCGAGATGGTCAGTCGGTTGCCCGGCGCGAGTTCGATCTCGATCCGCGTGGCATGGCCCGCGACCGCCTCGTCCATCGCATTGTCGAGCACTTCGGCGGCGAGATGGTGATAGGCGCGCTCGTCGGTGCCGCCGATATACATGCCCGGCCGCCGCCGGACGGGTTCGAGCCCTTCGAGCACTTCGATCGACGCGGCGTCATAATCGGTAGGAACGTGTTTCGGGGTCGCTGCGAACAGGTCTTCGGACATACCCCGCTATACGGTGCGCGGGGTGGCACTGCCAAGCGGCATTGCCCGACCTGAATATTGATCTGAATTTTGCCGGTTCCGACGGTTGCCGTAAAGTAATGTTGCCGCTGCCTCCATCTTCCGGTCGAGACGTTCCTGAGCTGCTTTGTACAAGCACGACAGGGAGTTTTTAATGCGTAAAACCTATTTCCTCGCAGCCGCGAGCGCTGCGCTGGTGTCTTTTGGTGCGCCGGCAATCGCACAGGACATGGACGATAAGCCGTTCGACGGCGTCTATGTCGGCGGCACGGTCGGCTTCGATGCGCAGCCCAATGACGTCGGCTCGTCGATCCTGTTCGATCGCAACGGCGATGGCCGGTTCGGCGACACGGTGACGACGGCGGCGGGCGGCAATGCCTTCTCGCCGGGCTTCTGCAACGGCGCAGCGCGCTCCAGCGCGAACGCCAATTGCCGCAACGACAAGGACAATATCAGCTATTCGGCACGCGTCGGGTTCGACAAGCAGTTCGGCAACATCGTCGTCGGTGCGATCGGTGAATTCGGCAAGAGCGAAGTCCGCGACAGCGTCTCGGGGTTCAGCACCACGCCCGCATCCTACACGATGACGCGCGAAGTCGACTACAACGCCAACATCCGCGCGCGCGCAGGCTATGCGCTCGATCGCACGCTGTTCTACGGCACCGGCGGCGTTGCCTATGCCAAGATCAACTCGACCTTCGAGACCAGCAACACCGCCAATGCCTTCGCAGCGGGCGGCGATGATGATGCCTGGGGTTTTGTCGCGGGCGGCGGTGTCGAGCAGAAGCTTGGCAAGCATTTCTCTGTCGGGCTCGAGTATCTGTACAACCAGTATAAGGACGACGGTGCGCGCGTTCGCGTGACGCAGGGGTCGGCTCCTGCAACCAACCCGTTCGTGCTCGCGCCGAACACGGCGGGCACCGACTTCCGTCGCAGCGACGACAAGTTCCGCTGGCACAGCGTCCGCGCGACCGCGCAGTTCCGCTTCTAAGGCCGCCGCTACCTCGGCAAAAACAAAAGGGGCCGCGCACCGGATGGTGCGCGGCCCCTTTTTCCTACCTGCCGTAGCGGCTTAGCGCGCGCGCGGGCCGCCGAAAGGCAGCGGCGGTGCGGGGCGACGATCGCGGCGCGGAAGCTGCGCCTGATAGGCGTGGCCGCAATGGCCGACGCAGTAAGGGAACCCCGGGTTCACCTTTTCGCCACAGAAGTGGAAGTCGGGTTCGCCAGGATGGCCGATCGGCCATTTGCAGATCTTGTCGCTCAGATCGAGCAGCGTCGTCTTGCCCGCCATGTCGGCCGACGGCTTTGCCGGAACGAGGCGCCGTGGCGGGGCGGGCGTGATCGGGGCCTGCTGTTCGCCGGGGGCCTGGCGGAGAAAGCCACCGGGGCCGACCGAGCGCATGATCGGCGGAGCCGGGCGCGGCGGTGCGGCGGGGGTCTCCGTCGCGTCGTCGTCGGCGTCGTCCTCGATCTCGTCATCGGCGTCCGCCTCGATCACCGGGCGCGGAGCGGGCGGCGGCGGGGGCGGGGCTGCGGCGACGGGAGGCGCGACTCGCTCGACCGGCGGACGCGGTGCAGCAGGGGCCGGGGTCGGCTTGGGTTCGGGCGGTGCGGCTGCCTGGGGGGCGGCAGCTGCGGCGGTAGCGGCGGCGGCCTTGGCGGTGCCATCGTTGGGCTTGACCGGCGACGGGCGCGACTGGAGACCCAGGCGATGCGCCTTGCCGATCACGGCGTTACGGCTGACGCCACCGAGTTCCTCGGCGATCTGGCTCGCGGTCTGCCCTGCTTCCCACATCTTGCGCAGCATATCGATGCGTTCGTCGGTCCAGCTCATCTGCTCTCGTTTCCAATCGTCCCGGGCCGCCAAATTCCTGTTCCGGGTTGCAGGCGGCGGCGGCAGTCTTTAGCGACCATGCCATGAGCAGCCAGCCCCCAATCGGCGAAATTCGTACAACGGCGATGAACGCCCCCGGCGTCCCGGTCATCCGGAGCGTCAATTGGGGCGGTCTGCGAACGCTCTATATCAAGGAGGTTCGCCGCTTCTTCAAGGTGCAGTTGCAAACCGTGTGGGCGCCCGCGATCACCACGCTGCTGTTTCTGGTCGTCTTTACCATCGCAACCGGCGCGAAACGCCCGGTTCTGGTCGGCGGGGTCGAGATCCCGTTCGCCGATTTCATCGCGCCCGGGCTGATCATCAGCCAGGGGATGATGGGGCCTGCCTTTGCGAATGCGAGTTTCTCGCTGATGGTCGGCAAGATCCAGGGGACGATCGTCGATTATCTCCAGCCGCCGCTGTCGACGATGGAATTGCTGACCGCACTGGTTGGCGGCGCGATGACGCGGGCGTTCATCGTCGGGTTCGTGGTGTGGCTGGCTATGGCGCTTTATCCGGACGTTCATGTCACGCCGCGGCATCCGTTGGCGATCCTGTGGTTCGGGTTCCTGGGCGCGGCGTTCCTGTCGTTCCTTGGCGTGCTGACGTCGGTGTGGGCG
The DNA here is from genome assembly GCF_058782275.1 of Sphingomonas sp. FW306-05-A. Classification (NCBI taxonomy): domain Bacteria; kingdom Pseudomonadati; phylum Pseudomonadota; class Alphaproteobacteria; order Sphingomonadales; family Sphingomonadaceae; genus Sphingomonas; species Sphingomonas sp. FW306-05-A. The sequence goes on along the minus strand of NZ_JBYSXN010000002.1, from coordinate 485,549 downwards.
GACAAGTTCGATCATGCGGCGGCGGTGACCAACTTCGTGATCACTCCTTTGGCGTTGTTGTCGGGGACGTTCTACTCGGTCGACAAGCTGGCACCGGCGTTCCGGGCGTTCAGCCATGCCAATCCGTTTTTCTACATTATCTCGGGGTTTCGTTACGGGTTCCTGGGGACGGCGGATTCGCCGGTGATGCTGGGGTCGGTGATCATCCTGGCGATCGACATCGTGCTCGGGCTGCTGTGCTATCTGCTGCTGCGGAGCGGGTGGCGGTTGAAGAACTGACGCTGCGTCCTGGGTTGGCGGTGGTAGAAGGGTTTTATCGCGCAAAGGCGCAAAGCCGCTAAGAGAAGAAGGAGGAAGGTTTTGAATGCCTGCGGCAGAGTGTGCCGAGCGAAGCTCATTCAGAACAGCCTGGCGCGCCCTGCTCGGTCAAGCCTGCATCATCTTCTTCTCTTCGCGCCTTTGCGCCTTTGCGTGATAAATCCCTTCCTATGAAACGCCCCGCCTGAGCCCGACACGCAACCACCAACACATGGTGTTGCGCTCGCCCCCCAATCTCCGTAAAAACCGTGATCGGGCGACCGTACAGGTCGCCCTTTTGCTTTTTGAAGGAGACGCGTCGTGTCGACCCCAGCCCTGATGCCCGTATACCCACGGTGTGGCGTGCGTCCGGTGCGCGGCGAGGGCGTCTATCTCTACGGCGAGGATGGCGCGCAATATCTCGACTTCGCCGCCGGGATCGCGGTCAACGCGCTCGGCCACGGCCACCCCGCGCTGGTCAAGGCGATCGCCGAGCAGGCCGCGACGCTGATGCACGTCTCCAACCTCTACGGTTCCCCACAGGGCGAGCATCTCGCGCAGCGGATCGTCGAGCAATCGTTCGCCGACACGGTTTTCTTCACCAATTCGGGCACCGAAGCGGTCGAATGCGCGATCAAGACCGCGCGGCGCTATCATTTCGTCACCGGCAACCCGCAGCGGACCACGCTGATCACCTTCAACAACGCGTTCCACGGGCGCACGATGGGTGCGATCTCGGCGACCAACCAGCCCAAGATGCGCGACGGGTTCGAGCCGTTGCTGCCGGGGTTCGCCTATGCGCCGTTCAACGATCTCGAAGCGGCGCTCGCGCTGATCGACGAAACGACCGCGGGCTTTATGGTCGAGACGATCCAGGGCGAGGGCGGTGTCTCGGCGGCGACGCCGGAGTTCCTCCAGGGCCTGCGCAAGGCGTGCGACGAGCATGGCCTGTTGCTGGTGCTCGACGAAGTCCAGTGCGGCTACGGCCGGACCGGCAAGATGTGGGCCTATGAACATTACGGCATCACCCCCGACATCCTCTCCTCGGCGAAGGGCATCGGCGGCGGCTTCCCGCTCGGCGCGTGTCTTGCGACCGAGGAAGCGGCCAAGGGCATGGTGTTCGGCACGCATGGCTCGACCTATGGCGGCAACCCGCTCGCGATGGCGGCGGGCGAGGCGATCCTCGACGTGATGCTCGAACCCGGTTTCCTCGAGCATGTCACCGCGATGGGCGAACGGCTGCGTACGTCGGTCGAGCAGATGATCCCGAACCACGACCAGATCTTCGAGGGTGTACGCGGCAAGGGCCTGATGTTCGGCATCAAGTTGAAGGACAGCGCAGTCGCGCGCGATTTCGTCGCGCATCTGCGCGATCATCACGGGCTGCTGACGGTCGCAGCGGGCGAGAACGTCGTCCGCGTGCTTCCGCCGCTCGTGATCGAGGAGGCGCATATTACCGAGTTCGTCCAGAAGCTGAGCGACGGCGCGCGGGCGTATACCGCGATGGCGGTGGCGGCGTGAGCGCGCAAGTCTCCCTCTCCCCGCTTGCGGGGAGAGGGTCGGGGAGAGGGGCAGTGCCTGACACTGCCGTCCGCGTGACTGCCCCTCTCCCGCGCTTCGCTGCGCTCGCTTGCCCTCTCCCCGCGAGCGGGGAGAGGGAGGCATGATGCGCAATTTCCTTAGCCTCTCCGACGCGGGCCCCGACGGCGTCGCCGCGATGCTTGCCGATGCGCTCGACCGCAAGGCGGCGCGCGCCGGCTGGCCGAAGGGCAAGCCGGATGCGGACGCGCCGCTCGCCGGGCATACGCTCGCCATGGTGTTCGAGAAGAACTCGACCCGCACGCGCGTCAGCTTCGACATGGCGATCCGCCAGTTGGGCGGGAACAGCGTGATTCTCGACGCGGGCACGACCCAGCTCGGGCGCGGGGAGACGGTGGCGGATACCGCACGCGTCCTGTCGGGCTATTGCGATGCGATCATGCTACGCACTGACGACCATGAGAAACTGGAAGAGATGGCGCGCCATGCGACCATCCCGGTGATCAACGGCCTGACCGACAACTCGCACCCGTGCCAGATCATGGCCGACCTGCTGACGCTGATGGAAGCAGGCAAGCCGCTGCCGGGGCTCAAGGTCGCATGGCTTGGGGACGGCAACAACGTGCTTGCGTCGATCATGGAGGCCGCCGGGCTGATGCAGTTCGACGTGGTTGCGGCGTGCCCGCAGGGGTTCATGCCGCCCGAAAGCGACGTTGCGCTGGGCAAGGGGCGCGCGCGCATCGTCGGCACCGCCAAGGAGGCGGTCGAGGGCGCGGACGTGATCGTCACCGATACGTGGATCTCGATGGGGCAGGACCATGCCGAGACCAAGCTCGCGGCGATGTGGCCCTATCAGGTCGATGCCGCGCTGATGGCGACCGCCAAGCCCGATGCCAAGTTCCTCCACTGCCTCCCCGCGCACCGCGGCGAGGAAGTGACCGCCGAGGTGATCGACGGGCCGCAGTCGCTGATCTGGCCCGAGGCGGAGAATCGGCTGCATGCACAGAAATCGGTGCTCCGGTGGTGCTTCGGGCAGATCGGTTGATTGGGGGCTGGGGGTTCCTATCTTCTTGGTTCTGTTGTCCCGTTTAGTTCCCCACCGTTCGGGCTGAGCGAAGTCGAAGCCCCATGCGTGGCGCGGGCCCTTTGACTTCGCTCAGGGCGAACGGTTGGGGTGACGTAATCGCCGCGAGAAAAGTATGACCCCCGTCCCCACCACCCCCGCCGACATCGATCGCGCGATCGGTTTCACCATCCCCGCGCGCCATGCCCGTGGCCGGATCGTGCGCCTTGCGCCCGTGCTCGACACGATCCTCGCCGCGCACGCCTATCCCGCACCGATCGAGGCTTTGCTGACCGAGGCGCTGACGCTTGCTGCGCTGATCGGATCAACGCTCAAGGAAGCAGGCGGCCAGCTCACGATGCAGGCGCAGACCGAGGGCGGGATCGTCAAGCTGCTGGTGTGCGATTACCGCGGCGGCGAACTGCGCGGCTATGTTGATTTCGACGCCGATCGGCTCGCCGAAGCGCCAGCCGATCCGAGCCTCTACGCGCTGTTCGGCAAGGGGTATCTGGCGATCACCTTCGATCAGTCGACCACCGGGGAACGCTATCAGGGGATCGTCCCGCTCGATGGCGATTCACTCAGCCAGGCGGCCGAACATTATTTCCTCCAGTCCGAGCAAATCCCCACCCTCATCCGCGTCGGAATGCAGGGCAATGGTGCCGACGGCCGTGTCGCGGGCGGATTGCTGTTGCAGCATCTGCCGGAGGGCGAGGACGGGCGTGACCGGATCCACACGCGGCTCGATCACCCCGAATGGGAGCATGTCGCGATCCTGGGCGGTACGATGAAGCCAGAAGAACTGGCCGATCCCGCGCTGGCATTGGAAATGCTGGTATGGCGGTTGTTCAACGAAGAGACCGAGGTGCGCGTACAGGGCGAGACACGCTTCGTGCGCGGCTGCCGGTGTTCGCCCGACTATATTGCGTCTGTTCTTGCCAAATTCCCGCCCGAAGAACAGCGCGACATGGCCGACGCCGATGGCATGATCGTCGTCGATTGTGCGTTCTGTGCGCAGAAGTTTCCGGTTCCCGCCACACTCGAGATTGTTACGCCTGCGTCATTGTAAGTCGGCGCGCACTCCCCAGATAGCGGTCAAGGCGGCAGCGGTGCGCGGCAGGCGTGCAGCAGGTTCGGCGGGGACGTCTAGGATGATCATGAAGAATCGGAACATGGTGCGGGCTTCGCTAGTCGGCATTGCCCTGGTGTTGGGCGGCGGGCTTGCGACGGCGGCAGCGAATCCTGCGCTCGTGGCGCTGGCACGGGTCGAACGAGGGCAGTGGCAGTTGAAGGAAATCGGGACCAATCCCGAAACCCGCACGCTCTGCATCCGGGACCCGCGTGTGTTGATCCATTACGGACATGATGTCGCGCAATGCCAGCACACCGTCACGGTCAACGACGCGAACGCCACCGCGGTGCACTACACCTGTCAGGGAAGCCACGGGCAGACCACCGTGAAGGTCGCTACGCCGCGTTCCTTCAACCTCGATACGCAGGGCATCATCAACGGCGCGCCGTTCGAGGATTCGTTCGAGGCGCGATACATCGGGGCCTGCACGCCGGGCGCACGCGTGCACTGATCCGGCGGTATCGTTAGTGTTTCATTTACGCATTGAGGGGTAGATCAAAGACTGCATTCCAGACGGAAAGCTTTCTCCTGATCTGCCCATACTCGGGCACCCCCTGGGTCGCTTACGGGCGGCCCATTTTTCTGTGCAGCGGCCATCCAGGGCGGCGTGCTTGCGTGTCGCGGGGACGGCGCTTATCTACCGGCGCATCATGACAGATCAAAAGACCCCAAAGGTCGCCCCTGCAGCCGTCGTGCTGGTATCGGGCGGGCTAGATTCGATGGTATCCGCCGCACGGGCGAAGGCTGACGGCTACCGCTTGTTCGCGCTTTCGGTGGATTACAATCAACGGCACCGCTGCGAACTCGATGCCGCCGGCACGATTGCCAAGGCGCTGGGGGCGGAGCGGCACATCGTCCTGCCGCTCGACCTGTCGGCATTCGGCGGGTCCGCGCTGACGGCGGATATCGACGTTCCCAAGGAAGGCGTGCTGCCGGGTATTCCGGTGACCTACGTTCCGGCACGCAACACGATCTTCCTCAGCCTTGCGCTTGGCTGGGCCGAGGCCGCGGGCGCGCGCGACCTGTTCATCGGGGTGAACGCGCTCGATTACTCGGGCTATCCGGATTGCCGACCAGAGTTCATCGCGGCCTTCGAAGGGCTGGCCGAGCTCGCCACCAAAGCGGGGGTCGAAGGCGAGCCGTTCAAGATCCACGCGCCGCTCCAGCACATGACAAAGGCCGATATCGTACGCGAATGCGCGGCGCTCGGGCTCGATGCGGGGATGAGCTGGTCCTGTTACGATCCCACGCCCGAGGGGCTGCACTGCGGAACGTGCGACAGTTGTCGCCTGCGCAAGAAGGGCTTCGAGGATGCTGGCCTGCCCGATCCGACGCGCTACGCGGTCTGACGCCATGAGCTATGCGGTCAAGGAGATGTTCCTGACGCTCCAGGGGGAGGGTGTGCAGGCGGGGCGTCGTGCGGTGTTCGTGCGCTTTGCCGGGTGCAACCTGTGGTCGGGGCGTGAACAGGACCGCGCTACTGCGGTCTGCCGGTTTTGCGATACCGATTTTATCGGTACCGATGGTGCGGGTGGTGGCCGGTTCGCCGACGCGACGCAATTGGTGGCAGCGGCGGTCGACTTTTGGGGCGAGGGTCTGAGCGAACGGTTCGTCGTTCTGACCGGTGGCGAACCGATGCTCCAGATCGACGACGCGCTGGTCGAGGCGTTTCATCACGCCGGCTTCACGATCGCCATGGAGAGCAACGGCACGCTGGCCGCACATCCCGGCATCGACTGGGTGTGCATCAGCCCCAAGGCGGGCAGCGTGGTGGTTCAGCGACAGGGCGACGAGCTGAAGCTGGTATGGCCACAGCCGGGGAGCGACGTCGCCGACCTGGAGCGGTGGGATTTTGCACACCATCTGATCCAGCCGCTCGACAGTGTCGATGCGGTTGCGAACCATGCAGCGGCGATCGATCTTGTCATGGCGCGGCCGCGGTGGCGGCTGACGTTGCAGGCGCACAAGACCCTGGGCCTGCGCTAGGCGTCCAGTGCGGGATGCAGGCGTTGCGCCGCATCCCGCACTGAGGCGGTCGTGTCAGCGCAAGGTTGCCTTGAACTCGCCGCAACGCCGCGAAACCCACTCGCCGTTCTTGGACCAGCACATCTCATCGAACCGGGGGACCGAAACGCGCGTCTCGATTCGGGGGCGGCGGGCAAAGCGCTGCTCACCCCAGGGGGTCAGCGAGTTGCGGAGCGTGCCCATGTCGGCGATCGCCACCTTGTACAGCTCGCCGCGCTTTGCATAAGCGGCGCTGGTCGCGATCTGCGACGCGGTCTGGCAGAAGCCGTATTGCGCGCCGACCGTGGTGAACGACGAATAGGTCCGCGTGCCGAACCGGTCGAGCGCGGCCTGACCGGCCTTGGGTGTCTTGTTGACGCGGTTGAAGTACTTCACCAGCGTGTCGAACGCGGTCTTGAGCTCGTCCTTGTGATTGTTGATCATCACATTGTAGTTTTCGACGTTGAGCAACGTCGGCTCGAACTGGCATTGCAGCGCCGCGACGTTGAGGGCGGAGCGCAGGTTCCACAGCAGATTGGCGCGCACTTCCGCAGGTGTCGCATCCGGCAGCGCGAGCTGGCCGGGTTCATCGCCCGAGATGGGCGGTGCCGTCATGTCATGCGACTGGAAAAAGAACTGCGCCGAAGCAGGAGTTGCCAGCGCGACGCCGCAAGTGGCGGTCAACGCAGCGAAAATACGCAACACAGTCATTCGTTCCCTCTCGATTCACGCAGCAGCGCTTACGGCTTTTCGCGGAGCTTCCCAACTCTTTTAGCCGATCGGCCCGTCGCAAACCAAGTCTGAAATCGCCTGGATCCCGATTAGAAAAATCCGGCCCGGCGACGCCCCGCATGCCACGAATCGAAAGGGGCCGCCCGGTTTCCCGAGCGGCCCCTTCAACGATGTTTCCCGTGAGGGAAGATTACATCGCGTTCGTGGTCGTGGTCGTGGTGTTCGACATCATCATGGTGTCGTTCGCCATCATGCCACCGTCGTTTGCCATCGCGCCGTCGGTCGACGTCATCGTGTCGTTGGTCGACGTTGCCATCGTGTCGGTCGAGTTCAGGTCGGTGACCATCGTGTTGTCGGTCGTCGTCGTCTCGGTCTTCGGAGTGCAAGCCGAAATCGCGATCGCTGCAACAGCGATCATCGAACCAGCAGCGACCTTGGAAATGAATGCACGCATTGGAAAGCTCCCTAGATAGATGGATTGGCAGGTCTCGAGACCTTTAATACCCAAACCGTGGTGGACATTAGTCGTAATACGTCTGGCCCTCAAGCCTAGTTTTGCCGCCCCAAAGAATGAGTTTCTAGGAAGGCTGGAAGTCGCAACGCCAGGGCGGCATCAAAGGTTGCAAAATCGATCGGCGTATCAAGTGCTTCCGCGCTGGTCACGCCAAAGTCGGCAATGCCGCAGGGGACGATTCCCGCAAAATGGGACAGGTCGGGCGAGAGATTGACCGAAAAACCGTGGAGCGTCACCCAGCGGCGCACGCGCACCCCGATCGCACCGATCTTGGCCTCGGTCGTGCCTTGCGGAAAGACCGGATCGGGCACCGTCGTCCAGATCCCGATCCGCCCCGGCGCGCGGAACGCGGTGATCCCCAGATTCCCCAACGTATCGATCACCCACCCTTCGAGCGCGTAGACGAACTGGCGCACATCGCGCCCGCGCCGGGTAAGGTCGAGGACGACATAGCCGATGCGCTGGCCGGGGCCGTGGTAGGTATACTGCCCGCCGCGTCCCGTGCCGATCACGGGAAACTGCGGATCGCGCAGGTCGGCGGGGTCCGCGCTGGTTCCGCCGGTGTAGACGGGGGGATGTTCGAGCAGCCAGATCAATTCGCGCGCTTGGCCCTCGGCGACCGCTGCCGCGCGCGCCTCCATTTCGGCGAGTGCTTCCGCATAGGGAACGGGGGCGGGGGCGATGCGCCATTCGATGTCGTCGGGAAGATGGTCCACCCATGCTCGATTGCTCCAGTCGCGCCGCAGGTGCAAGTCATTGGCAAGCTGTCCGGCGTTGCGCTAACAGCGCGCCAATGCGCTTTTCGGGGCAGGCGTCCCTTATGGGTCGACAGACGGGGAGACCACATGTGACGGCGACGATGAGTACGGTATGGGACCGGACGACCGAGTTCGTCGGCGACAATCTCGCGCCGCTGACGCCGATCGTGCTGTTGGGCATGTTCGTCCCGATCGCGCTGATCGGGAATCTCATGCCGCTCGTCGGCGCGATCGGGCTGACGGGTAGTTCGGTCGCGGGCATTCTGGTCGTGATCCTGTCGCTGGCGAGCAACTGGGGCGCGGTCGCGGTGACTGCGCTCGCGATCGACCCGGCCGCAGGCCGGAGCGGGGCGGTCCGAACCGCCAACCGTCGCTTCCTTCCCGTGGTTGCCGTCAACGCCATCGCCCTGGTCGCGGTGTTCGCGCTTTTCCTCCCTGCGATGATCGGTTTCGCTATGAGCGGTATTCCGATGGCGCAGATGACGGGGCAGACGACGGTGCAACCGTCGCTCGAAACCGTCAGCGCGCCGATCGTGCTGTTTGCGAGCCTCTATTCGCTCGTGCTGCTGCCGGTGCTGTTGTGGATCGTTGCGCGCCTGTCGGTGATCTACCCCACGCTGATCAACGAACATCGCGGGCTGGGGGTGTTCGCCCGCGCGTTTCGCCTGACCCGCGGAAGCGCGCTCAAGATCATGGGCGTGATCCTGCTGTATCTGATCGTGTCGCAGATCGCCGGACTGGCCGCGCGGATGGTGGCGGGTGCGGTGTTCGGCATCCTGATCGGGGGCGTCGGACTGATGTCGTTGTCGGCAATCCTGACGGCGTGCGTGGTGGCGATCGTCTCGACGCTGTTCTCGGTGCTGGCGTTCGCGTTTCTGGCAAAACTGTATCTGGCATTGCGCGACGCAAAGGATGCGTCGGGCCCGTTTGCCGCGATCGTCGAGGGCGCATGAAACAGGCACTGGCAAGACTCGATATCGCGGGCGTCCTGCGCGACGCCTGGGCGATGGCGAAGCGCGATCGCGATGTGTTGATCGGGGTGTGCGGGCTGCTGCTGTTCGTACCGCAGATCGCGCTCGCGATGTTCGTGGCGAGGCCGCCCGCGCTGCCAAGCAATGCCGAGGAAACGAGCGCCTGGCTGGCCGCCGTTCAGGCGTGGTCGCAAGTGTACAGCTTGCCGGTCATCGCCCTGTCGATCATCCTGCTGTTCGGCAGTGCAACCGTGCTGTTCCTGTATCTCGACCGTGACCGCCCGACCGCGCAAGGCGCGTTGCTGCAGGCGCTGGCGCTGTTGCCGCGCGTCGTGCTGCTGTCGCTGCTGATGTCGTTCCCGGTCAGCCTGGGCACGCTGCTGCTGTTCCTGCCCGGGTTGTACTTGCAGGGGCGGTTGCTGCTCGCCCTGCCGTTGCTGATCGGCAAACCCTCGATGGGGGTGATCGCCGCCTTTACCCAGAGCTTCCGGCTGACGCGCGGTCACGGGCTGATCCTGATGGGGCTTGCGTGCATCACGGTGTTGATGGGCGACATCCTGGCGCTGCCGTTCCGCAGCATCGGCGCGGCATTGGCCGGGGCACCGCTCGCAAACCCCGTTGTCGCCGCGATTCTTCAGGTGGGGGCGGCGGCAGGCGTGACGATCGGAATGGTCACGACCTTGCTGATCCAGGTTGCGCTCTATCGGCGGCTCAACAAGGGAATGTGAGGCGCGCTGTCGGGGGGCAGGTGACCGCTGAGGCGCGGGTCGACGAAGGTCTCGACTGTCCGACGGATCGGCTCGAACCCCTGTTTGCGGTAGAAGTTGAGCGCAGACGGATGATCGAGCGAGCATGTGTGTAGCCAGACGCGCTTGATGTCCTTGCCCCAGCCGCGGGTGAGTGCCTCCGCCATCAGCCACCGTCCCAGCCCACGACCAGCGAGTTCCGGAATCAACGCGAAGTAGCAGATTTCGCACGCGGCGTTTTGCCGGAAGTCGAGTTCGAGGAACCCGACCTCGATCCCGGCGGAATCGATCGCGGCAAAGACCTGGACGGCGGGATCGTGGATGATCTTCAGTAGCGCGGCTTCGTCGATCACCAGCCGCGAGAACCACAGCCACGGCGCGCCGACGCGGCGGAACAGCGCGCGATATTTGTCCGCGTCGGGCTGATGCCAGCGCACCAGCCGCAGCGGTGCTGCAGGAAGCGGTCGCAGCGGCGGGCGCCGACGCATTTCCAGCGTCGTGACCACCGCAGCGACCTCATTCTCGCGAACCGGAATCAACGCCATGCGATGCCGACCGTGTTCAGGACCATGTCGCGAGCGGCGGCAGGCTCATCAGGATCGCATCGATATTGCCCCCCGTCTTGAGCCCGAACAGCGTGCCCCGGTCATAGACGAGGTTAAACTCGGCGTAGCGCCCACGCCACTCGAGCATCTGGGCGGTGTCGGCGGCGGTGAACGGCAGGTTCATGCGCCGCCGTACGATTCGTGGGTAAACGTCGAGGAACGCGCGCCCGATATCCTGGATGAACGCGAAGTTCGCGTCGAAGTCGCCCTCGAGGTGATCGCAGAAGATGCCGCCCACGCCGCGATGAACTTTGCGATGCGGGATGTAGAAATACTCGTCCGCCCATTTGGCGTAGCGATCGTAATAATCAGCACCGTGCGGGTCGCACGCGGCCTTCAGCACGTCGTGGAACTCGTCGGTATCCTCAGCATAGGGCAATGGCGGGTTGAGATCCGCGCCGCCGCCGAACCAGCGCTTGGTCGTGACGAGGAAGCGCGTGTTCATGTGGACGGCGGGCACATGCGGATTGGCCATGTGTGCCACCAGGCTGATCCCGGTTGCGAAAAAACTCGGGTTTTCCGCCGCGCCGTGGATCGACTTGGCGAAATCGCCCTCGAACGTACCGCCGACCGTGGAGACGTTGACGCCGACCTTCTCGAACACCTTGCCCTTCATTACCCCGCGTACGCCGCCGCCGCCGGGCGAGCCATCGGGATCGGTGCGGTCCCACGGCGTGTACTCGAAGTCCGCATCCGAACCTGCTTCGCGCTCGATCGCGACGAATTCAGCGCAGATCTGGTCGCGTAACAGCTCGAACCATGTGCGAGCGCGGGCCTGTTCGGGGTCGAGTGCAATGTCCACGGCTTAGCTGTCCTGTTGTGATGGGGAGGGGCTCTACTCGTCACGGTGCGCGGGGTGAACCATTGGTAAAGGTGCTTAGGGGGCTACGTCCCGCTTTTATCGTTCCTGCATTCGGTCATCCCCCATTCCATCATCCCCTATTCCGTCATCCCCGCGGAGGCGGGGATCCATACTGGCTGACCTGCCTTGCCGCTTGCAGCCGCTGCGATAATGGATTCCCGCCTACGCGGGAATGACGGATCCTGAGGGAATGTCGGATCACGGGTCGTGTGGCCAGCCGCCGGTCTGTCGCAGCGCCTCCGCGACCCCGATTCCCGCCGCCACCGCGATGTTGAGCGACCGCATCCCCGCCGCAAGCGGGATTCGCACCGCGACATCGGCGAGCGCATGGATGCTGTCGGGGACGCCGCTGCCCTCGGATCCGAGCAGCAGCGTATCATCGGCCGCGAAGGTCGCGGCGTCGAGCCGAGTCCCGCCGCGGGTCGTCAACAACACCAGCCGGCCCGTCACGGTCGGCAGGAACGCATCCCAGTCGGCATGCCGGGTCACGTCGACGGTATCCGCATAGTCCATTCCGGACCGTGCGAGCGCCTTGTCGCTCCAGGTGAAACCGGTCGGCTCGATCACATCGACGGGAACGCCGAGGCACGCGCCGAGACGGAGAATGGCGCCGACGTTGCCGGCGATATCGGGTTGGTAAAGGGCGATACGCATCGACAGCCCGCTACCACGCACGAATTGCTGTTGGCAAAATGTCGTTACGCCGTCTAACATGAACCGTCCCCAACTACGGTGCGGGGGCGACTGGCAGACGGGCACATTCGTGTCCGCTCTTCCCAATATGAACGAACGACCGTCGCCACGTAGCAGATGGGCGAAGGGCAGAGGTACAAGGGCTATTCAATGGCAACAGTCGATTCCGCCGTGCCAATTGGGGAAGATCCCACTCCATTCGACGAGACAGCGCCGCGCCGTCGCGACTTTCTCAATATCGCGGCAGTCGCCGCCGCCGGTGTCGGTGGCGTGGTCGCGATCGTCCCGCTGATCAACCAGATGAACCCCTCCGCCGACGTGCTAGCCCTGTCGACGACCGAGGTGGATCTCTCGAAGATCGAGGCGGGGTCCGGCATCGTCACCTCGTTCCGCAAACAGCCTTTGTTCGTCCGCAACCTCACGCCTGCCGAGATTGCCGCCGCCGACAAGGTGGCGCTGTCCGAACTGCGCGACCCCGAGACGCTCGAGCAGCGGACCAAGGGCAAGAAGAACTGGCTGATCACGCTCGGCGTGTGCACGCATCTCGGCTGCATTCCGCAGGGCATCGTCGCAAGCGAGAATCGCGGCCAGTACGGCGGCTATTTCTGCCCGTGCCACGGGTCGCAATACGACACCGCTGCGCGCATCCGCAAAGGCCCGGCGCCGACCAATCTGGCGGTTCCGGAATATGCATTCACGACGCCGACAACGGTCACGGTGGGTTGAGGATAGAACGATGAGTTTTCCCTGGGCCAAGCATTACGCACCGCAAAGCGGGTTCACCAAGTGGATCGACGAGCGACTGCCGCTCCCGCGCCTCGTCTATGGCGCGGTCGGCGCGGGCTATCCCGTGCCGCGCAACCTCAATTATTTCTGGAACTTCGGGGTGCTCGCGGGTGCCGCGCTCGGCATCCAGATCATCACCGGCATCGTCCTCGCCATGCATTATGCGGCGAACGGCGGGGTCGCGTTCGATTCGGTCGAGCACATCATGCGCGACGTCAACGCGGGCTGGTTCCTGCGTTATGCGCACGCCAACGGCGCGTCGATGTTCTTCATCGTCGTCTACATCCACATCTTCCGCGGGCTTTATTACGGGTCGTACAAGGCCCCGCGCGAGATGATCTGGCTGCTTGGCGTGACCATCTTCCTGCTGATGATGGCGACCGCGTTCATGGGCTATGTGCTCCCCTGGGGGCAGATGAGCTTCTGGGGCGCGCAGGTCATCACCGGCTTCTTCTCGGCGATCCCCGTGGTCGGCGAGACGATCCGGATCTGGCTGCTCGGTGGATACGCGCCGGACGATGCCGCGCTCAACCGCTTCTTCTCGCTGCATTACCTGCTGCCGTTCGTGATCGCGGGTGTCATCATCATGCACATCTGGGCGCTGCACATTCCGGGGTCGAACAACCCGACCGGCGTGGACGTCAAGGGTGAGCAGGACACGGTGCCGTTCCATCCCTATTACACCGCGAAGGACGGCTTCGGGCTCGGCATCTTCCTGCTGATCTTCGCCTGCCTGATCTTCTTTGCGCCCAACTATCTCGGCCACCCGGACAATTACGTTCCGGCCAACCCGTTGCAGACGCCGGCACACATCGTGCCCGAATGGTATTTCTGGCCGTTCTACGCGATCCTGCGTGCGTTCACGGTCGACTTCATCCTTCCGGCCAAGCTGTGGGGGGTGCTCGCGATGTTCGGGTCGATCCTGCTGCTGTTCTTCCTGCCGTGGCTCGATAGTTCGCCGGTGCGCTCGTCCAACTACCGTCCGGTATACCGGACGTTCTTCTGGGTGCTCGTCGCTGATGTGCTGATCCTCGGCTATTGCGGCGGGTCGCCCGCGGAGCCGGTATACGTCATCCTCAGCCAGATCTGCGCGGCCTATTACTTCGCGCACTTCCTGATCATCCTGCCGATCGTCGCACGAATGGAGCGGCCGCTTCCGTTGCCGGGCTCGATCACCGAGGCGGTGCTGGCGGGCAAGGGTGGCACAAGTCCGGCGCACACCGCGGTCAGCGGTAGCCCGGTTCCGGCCGAATAAGGGGCAATTCGAGCATGATCCGCTACATTTCATGGGCCGTCGGGGCTGCCTTCGTCTTCGTCCTCGGGCTGGCTCTGTTCAGCTCGATCTCGGGGCTCATCACCGACCCCGTCGCCCCCACCGCGACCGAGGAATTCCACAAGCATCCCAAGGAACTGTCGCTCGCGTCGAACGGCTTCTTTGGAACCTACGACCAGCGCCAGCTCCAGCGCGGGCTGCAGGTCTACAAGGAAGTCTGCGCCAACTGCCATTCGCTCAAGCATGTCGCGTTCCGTGATTTGACCCAGCTCGGCTATTCGGCTGGGCAGGTGAAGAAGTTCGCGGCGGACTGGGCGGTCAAGGCGGTGGATATCGATCCCAAGAGCGGCGACAAGGTCGAGCGGCCCAACACGCCCGCCGACAAGTTCCCGACGGTCTATTACCCCGGCCTCGGCAACCCGCCAGACCTGTCGCTGATCACCAAGGCGCGGCATGACGGCACGGCCTATACTTATTCGCTGCTGACCGGTTATGCCGACCAGCCCGCCGAGCTGCTCAAGAAGTTCCCCGACGCGAAGACGCCGGACGGGCTCTACTTCAACCCGTATTTCGCGAACCTCAACATCGCGATGCCGCCCCCGCTGACGCAGGACGGACAGGTCACCTATCTCGACGGGACCACCTCGACCGTCGACCAGAATGCCAAGGACGTCAGCGCGTTCCTAGCATGGGCCGCCGAACCCAATCTGCCGCAACGACATGGCGCGGGGATCGCGGTGGTGTTGTTCCTGCTGTTCTTCTCGGCGCTCGCTTATGGCGCGTACCAGAACATCTGGCGCGACCTGAAGCACTGAGTATCCGCCCTGCCGCTGCTGCGGCGTGGCGTCATCCAATATCGGAGGCGGTCCGGGCCAGTGCCCGGGCCGCCTCTTTTTGCGTGAATGCGATCCCGCTTGTGGGTAGGAGGCACCCCCCGGCGTTTGCCGGACCGACGAGGGAAGTCCGCTGTGAACGATGATCTGAAGGCCCTGATCCGCACCATTTCGGACTTTCCCAAGCCCGGGATCCAGTTTCGCGACATCACGACGCTGTTGCTCGACCCGCATGGTTTCGCCGAAAGCATCGCGCGGATGGCGGCAGCGACGATCGGGCCGGTCGATCTGGTCGCGGGGATCGAGGCACGCGGGTTCATCTTCGCGGCTGCGCTTGCAGCACCGCTCAACGCCGGTGTCTTGCTGATCCGCAAGGACGGCAAGCTGCCCGGCGTGACAATCGCTGAGGATTATGCGCTCGAATATGGCACCGACCGGATTGCAATGCACGAGGACGCCTGCGCGCCCGGCAAACGCGTGTTGCTGGTCGACGATCTGATCGCGACGGGCGGGACCGCGCGCGCCGCTGTGCGGCTGCTGCGCAAGGCGGGAGCGGTGGTGGAACAGGCGCAGTTCCTCGTCGACTTGCCCGATCTTGGCGGTGCGGACGCACTGCGCGCAGACGGGATCGCGGTCGATTCGCTGATCGCCTTCCCCGGGCACTGAGCGCGCGGGCGGAACGGGTAGTGTCGCAAACGGTTATAGGGTGACACGCTCGACCTGCGCCGGGCCACCATTGGAGCCCCGCCATGTCGATCTCGATACCTTGTCCCTTGAAGAAGCTGGCCTTTGCCGTCGCCGCATTGACGGCGACGCTGGGGCTTGGTGCCTGCGCTGACGGTTATGGCTATGGTGGCGGATACGGCGGTGTCGGGATCGGGGCCGGCTACGCCAATGCGGCGTGGGACCCCTATTACGGTGGCTATGCCGGCGATCCCTATTGGGGCTGGAACAACAACTTCTACTATCCGGGTACCGGCTATTACGTGTTCGACCGGTCCAATCGTCGGTATCGCTGGAACGCGCAGCAACGCGGATACTGGCAGGGCCGCGCACAGGGATGGCGCAGCGCGCGCCGTGAGATCCGCCCGATGTGGCGCGATTACGGCGTGCGCGGTCGTCCGGGTGGCGGCTTCCGCGGCAGCTACGGCGTTCGCGGCGGGGATCGTGGGAGCTTCGGGGTTCCGCGTGGCGGACGCGGGAGCATCGGTGCCCGCCCCGGTGGACGTCCGGGCGGATATAGCAGCAGCGGGCGGCGTCAGGGCGGCGGCCGTTCGGGTGGCGGCCGCCCGCGCTGAGGCGGGTCAGTCGATCGGGCGAGTCCGGATCAGCCCGGTCGACACGAACGTCATGACCACGACATCGTCTTGGTTGAGCACGGTCATCTGGCTGCGATAGCTCCCCATTTCCGGTCGGCTGCGGGACGCGCGCTTGTCCAGAATCTCGGTCTCGCAGCGCAGCGTGTCGCCCGGATAGACCGGCTTCAGCCAGTGCAATGCGTCGATCCCGGGGGAACCCAGCCCGGCTTGCTGGTTCGCCTCCAGATTGGCGACGACCATCGCCATCGTCATTGCGCAGGTATGCCAGCCACTGGCGGATAGCCGACCAAAATGCGTGGCGGCAGCGGCCTCGTCGGAGAGGTGGAAGGGCTGCGGGTCATAGGCTTTTGCGAACGCCATCACCTCCTCGCGCGTGACGGGGTACGTACCGAACGCTTGTTTGGTCCCTGGTACGATGTCTTCGAAATACTGCATGGCGCGAGTGTCGGATGGCCGCGACACGAGTGCAAGCGACAAGTTCGCCTGGCCCCGGCCGGTATGTTTTCCGGAAATCAGCGCGCCACTACTTCCCGGAACGGCGCGTCGTCCCCGTCCAGCTTCGCGTCCGCCGGAAGGCCCAGCAAGTCGCGCAGCAGCGGCGTCACATCGACATTGTCGAATGCCGGGATTGCGCCGCGCGGCCGAATCGCGGGGCCGTTTGCGATGAACAGCGCAGCCATCTCGGGTGAGGTGGGGTCGAAGCCGTGCGTACCGCCGGATACCGGGTGATCGATCGGCGCGTCCTTGGTCAGCGCGAGCCAGCCCGTTTCGGCAAGGCATACGAAAGCGGGGACCCGCGCATTCTTCCCGTAATGGAAACGCTCCGGCACCGCGCCCTTGCGCCAGCATTGCAGGTGGTCGTGGGGGGCAAGGAGGGCACGCGCCACCTCCGCATCACGCCCAGCTGCCGGGTCCAGCCCGACATAGGGACCGTCGGTAACGGCGTGGAACGCATCGGGCGGGAGCATCTTGTCGATCCGCACGACACGGGCCGGACTGATCGGGGCCATCCCGTGGTCGGCGACGATCACTAGATTGGCGGGTTGCCCCAGATGGGACAGTTCCGCGCGCAGGCGACCGATCGCGGTGTCCACGTCGCGGACCGCGGTGGTGACATGGGCATCGTCAGGGCCGTATTTGTGTCCGGCGCTATCGACCGCGTCGAAATAGAGCGTCAGGAATCTGGGCCGTGTCGCCGCTGGGCGGCGCAACCAGTCGATGATCGAGTCGACCCGCTGACGCGCATCGATGGCATGGGCGTATTGCTGCCAATCATCGGGGCGGATGCCGTTCCAGTCGACGTTGGAGCCCGGCCAGAACATCGTCGCGCTACGAATGCCTGCCTTCTCTGCGGTCACCCAGATCGGCTCGGCCTCGGTCCACCAGAACGGATCATCGCTCTGCATCGTGAAGACCTCGCCCGGGCGACGCTGGTCCTCCATGCGGTTGCCGACGATCCCGTTGCGATCCGGGCGCAGGCCCGTGACGATCGCATAATGGTTGGGGAAAGTGACCGAGGGGAAGGACGGCCGCATCGCTGCGCTGATCCCGCCGTCTGCAAGCGCATCAAGATTGGGCGTCACGCCGCGGTTGCGATAGTCCGGGCGGAAACCGTCGATCGAGATCAGGATCGTGACCGGTGCGCGCGGCGTTTCCACCGCCGCCATCGCATCCCGCCTGGGCGCATTGACGGGCGCGGTGACGCAGGCTTGCAGAGCGGCGCACAGCGCAGCGGCGAGAATCCGGGTGGTCCAACGCATGACTCCGCCCTTGCGCGAAAACTGCGTCACGACAATGACATTCTTGCGGCGCGAACGAAGGCCGAACTCATCGCGCCAGCGACACCTTGGCAAACAGGCTGAAACTCACCGGGAACGTGCCGTAAGCCTGATCCAGTGCCTTGGGTTTTGCATAAACGCCGACCGCCCCACCAAGCGCCAGATCGAACGGCCCGGCCAGCGGCAGCCGGTAGGCGTAGCCGCCCTCCAGCTTGCCGACACGGAACTTCGCGTCGTGGAGCGGGCTTGTCGGATCGGGGAAGAGTTCGTCGTTGGCGACGCTCTCGCCGCGCGCAAACAGCGTGTCGTGGCGATTGATGCCCCAGTTTACCTCCGCCAGCCACGCGCTCAGCACCCGGCCCGGCAATTTGTGCTTGGCCGAATAGGCGAGCAGTGTGGCCACCCCGCCGTGCGCATATTGCACGCTTGCGGTGGTGCGGGCTTCGTTGCGGAACGCTTCGAGCTGTTCGGGGCTCTTGAGTTGCCCGTGGCTCGCTTGCACCGCCCAGGCGGGGGAGGGCGTCCAGGTCGCGCGGACGCTCCAAGAATCGAGCGACGGGCGTTCGATTGCCCAGCGATACTGGTCGGGTTCGCGCCCGCGGAACGCCGATGCCTCGACTTGCCAGCGGGGGGCGGCATAGCCCGCGGTGACGACGCCGTACGCAATGTGCGTGCTGTCGAACCAGTGGTGCGTGATCGGGGCCATCGGCTCGTAGGTGGCAGACGCGCGGTGCATGAAGGCAGAGGGACCGAGCGCGGGTTCGGCGACCGGGCCGCCATAAAGGAACGCGCTGCCCTTGCCGGCGTCGACGTCGACGCGCGCGGACAATTCCATGAACAGGTCGTGCGGGTGCTGGCGGTCGATCAACGGATTGACGCCGTCGGCGGTCTCGCCGGTCGCGAACAGATTGGGGTAGCCGGCTTTGCCGATCAGCGGTTCGAGGCTCATCATCGTGCGGAGCTGAAGCCGCGCGCCGGTTCCCAGATCGCGCGTGCCCGACAGCATCGCCATCGATTCGACGAACGCCATGTTGGCGCCGCGCGGGCCGCCCTGGTTGGTATAGGTGCCCCACAGATAGCCGTGGAGCATCACGCCCCACTGCCCGAGCATGAGGTGCTCGCCGAGCATTTGTCCGGCATTACCGGGGTTGCGCGACGTGCCCGAGCCTTCGCCGTATGCACCGTCGAAGGGGAGCATTGTCATGCCCGCCATGTTGTGTCCGGCGTGGGGGGCTTGCGGCGTGGCGGGGGTACCCGGCATGGCCATGCCCATGTCCGACATCATGTGAGTCGGCGCAGTTGCCCCGCCCTGCTTCCCCGGCGCAGGTCGGGGCCCAGTCGTGGCGTCCATGGGCATTGTGTGCTGCGCGTGGGGATCGAGGCTGCGCGACTGACCCCCGGCCTCCGCCGGGGAAGGGGAAGTAGCAGGAGGAGGGGGAGTAGAAGGGGCGGGGGGAGCAGATGTACTCAAGTCCTGCTTCCCCGGCGCAGGCCGGGGCCCAGTCGTGGCGTCCATGGGCATTGTGTGCTGCGCATGCGGATCGACGCTGCGCGACTGAGCCCCGGCCTTCGCCGGGGAAGGCGAAGAAGAAGGGGAAGGGGCGGGTTTCGCTCGCGCCAAAGGACGCGCGTGGGCGGGTTTCGCCTTTGCCTTCGGCGTATCCATCTTCATGCCGGGCATCATCACATGTTGCGCGCGTGCAACGGACGGCAGCAACGCGGCCACGGCGCATGCCGTGACCAACAGGGGTCGGTTCATCGTAAGTCCTTCGCGGATCGATCAGGTCTGCGCGGCGCGCAAATGCGCCGCTTGAGTCAGACCGTCGGTCGCGGAGGGGGCAGGATCGGCGGCGCGCTGCGACCCGCGGCAAACGCCGTCACGGCGATCGCGCGGCGCACGGGCGCATACGTAAAGGGCGTCGATACCGGACGCGGCGCGATCATCGCCGGGGGGATGCAGCCGATGCAGACATGCGCCGCCATGCCGCGCGGCTGATCGGATCGGTCGTGCTGTGCATTCTGGCGGTGCGCCATCGGCGCGGCCATCGCTGACATCGTCATCCCGGGCATCATCGCAGCGGAATCATGGCACGGCCCGTTCGCCATCGCCGGAAAGGCGAAGGCGGCGAGCAACAGCGCAAGGATCATCCGGGCGAACACGCACGCACTATTACGCGCGCGCCGCTCGCCCAGCAACATCACACGTTGAAGCGGAAATTGAGCACGTCGCCGTCGTGGACGACATATTCCTTGCCCTCCTGGCGCAGCTTGCCCGCGTCGCGCGCACCGGTTTCGCCGCCCAGCGCGATATAGTCGTCATAGGCGATCGTCTCGGCGCGGATGAAGCCGCGCTCGAAATCGGTATGGATTTCGCCCGCGGCCTGCGGGGCCTTGGCCCCGGCATGGACCGTCCAGGCACGCGCTTCCTTGGGACCGACCGTGAAGAAGGTCAGCAGCGAGAGCAATTTGTATCCGGCGCGAATGACGCGCGCGAGGCCGGTTTCCTCCAGCCCCAGTTCCGACAGGAATTCGCCGCGTTCCGCGGCGTCCATCGTTGCGATCTCGGCCTCGATCGCGGCGGAGACGACGACCGCCTGCGCCCCCTCGGCCTTGGCCTTTTCGAACACGCGCGCGGACTGGCTGTTGCCCTCGGCGGCGCTCGCCTCCTCGACGTTGCAGACGTAGAGGACCGGCTTGGCGGTGAGCAACTGCGCCTGTGCGAACACGCGGGCTTCGTCCTCATCCTTGGGGACGGTCAGCCGCGCGGGCTTGCCTTCGCGGAGCAGTTCGAGCGCCTGGCCGAGCACGGCGGCACCGATCTTGGCTTCCTTGTCGCCCTGCGTCGCTTTCTTGGCGAGGTTGGGGACGCGCTTTTCGAGGCTTTCCAAGTCGGACAGCATCAACTCGGTCTCGACCGTCTCCGCGTCGGCGATCGGGTCGACCTTGCCCTCGACATGGGTGACGTCGTCATCCTCGAAGCAGCGCAGCACGTGGACGATCGCGTCGACTTCGCGGATGTTGCCGAGGAACTGGTTGCCAAGGCCCTCGCCCTTGGATGCGCCGCGCACCAGCCCGGCAATGTCGACGAAGCCAAGCTGCGTCTCGATGATCTTGGCCGATCCCGCGACCGCCGCCAGTTTGGACAGCCGGTCGTCGGGCACGCCGACGTTGCCGACGTTGGGCTCGATCGTGCAGAACGGGTAATTGGCGGCCTGCGCCGCCGCGGTCTGCGTCAGCGCATTGAACAGCGTCGACTTGCCGACATTCGGCAGCCCGACGATCCCACAGCGAAATCCCATGATGGTCCTTGAAGCGCGTTATGATGTGAAGCGTGGGCGATAGGCCGTTGCGCGGCGGAATGCCAGTGTGTCGGGAAGGGGGCGGAGACGGTAAAGCCGCTCCGCCAACCGTCACCAGCGATAGTTGAAGCTGATGCTGATCCGCTCGGCCTTGGCCGTCCCCGGCGCGACTTCGTGACGCAGCCAGCTTTCCCACAGGAAGACGCTGCCCGCCTCGGGCTCGACATAGACGAACGTCCGCTGGTCCTCGCGCGCATCGGGCTGGCGCGGCGGGGCGGCCATCATCATCGGCAAGCGTGGATCCTCGAGTTTCAAAGCGCCCGCGCCGTCCGGCACCGCGATATAGACCGTCCCCGAAATCACGCTGTGCGGATGGACGTGCCCCGAATGCGTGCCGCCCGGCTTCATTACATTGACCCACAGGCTGTCGAGCTTGAGCTTGCCGCCTTGCAGATCGAACGCGCACGCCTCGGCGAACTTCGCGACGTGTTTGTTGAGCAGTTTGACGAGATCGCCGAACGCGGGGTCGCGCATCGGCAAGTCGTTGAGCGAGGCGTAGGAGGTGTAGCCGCGATAGCCGTGCGCCTTGGACCAGGTCCGCCCCGCGCGATCGTCCTCCGCGAGCATCCGGCACGACCGGTCGAGCTCGGCCACCAGCGCCGCGTCCTTCAATTTGCCGTCGTAGAACGGCGTGGCGAACAGGCTGCGGACGGGGGAGGTTTTCATGGCTCGCCTATCCTCCAGTGCGCTGCCGTTGCCAAGCGATCGGTTGCGCACGGCGGTTGGTGGAGGCGCTTTTTCTTTCGCGGGTCATTTTAGGTGGCGGCGGTTTCCTCTCTTCGCGCTTCCCCGGCGAAGGCCGGGGCCCAGGAGAGGGCCGAACATGGCGGCGGTGGCGCATCGTTACTTCGACCTGCGCGACTGGGCCCCGGCCTTCGCCGGGGAAGGGAAACAGGAAGGGGGAAAAAGAGGAATGGGGAAGGGAAGAAGGAAAAGGCCAGCCTACCGCGCCAGCCGCAAGGCCACGTCGCTCATGAACCGCTGGTCGTCCCCCGCCGCAAGCCAAGACACCTCCGCCGCAATCGCGCCGAGCACGTCGCTCAACGGGTCCATCTCGGCCTTGGCGTAATTGCCCAGCACATACGGCGACACCTTGTCCTTGTGCCCGGGATGCCCGATCCCGATCCGCACGCGGCGGAACTCCTCGCCGATATGCTGTGCGGTCGAGCGGATGCCGTTGTGCCCGGCGGCACCACCGCCGGTCTTCACCTTGACGCGGAACGGGTCGAGATCGAGCTCGTCATAAAAGACGGTGACGTCGGCGGGGGTCAGCTTGTAGAAGCGCATCGCCTCGCCGATGCTGCGGCCGCTTTCGTTCATGAAGGTTGCAGGCTTGAGCAGCAGGATCTTCTCGCTGCCGATCCGGCCGTCCTGGGTCCAGCCCTGGAACGCCTTCTTGACGCTGCCGAAGCCGTGCATCTCGGCGATCGTGTCGACCGCCATGAAGCCGACATTGTGCCGGTTGAGTGCGTATTGCGCACCGGGATTTCCGAGACCGGCCCAGAGTTGCATGTCGTGTCCTGCCTGCCCGCTGTATCTCTCGTGCCGCTCGAACCGAACGGGCAGGGAGACGCACCATCGTCAATTCCAAAAAAAAGGGACAGCCCGCCGGACGCTCGCGCCGCAGACTGTCCCTTTTTCCAGCCCTTTCCCTGCAAGCAGGGAGGGGCAGACCGGCTTATTCGGCCTTGTCGTCCTCGGCAGCGGCTTCGCCAGCTGCTTCGGCTTCAGACGACTGCGCTTCGGCAACCGCTGCTTCCAGCTCTTCGTCCGCTGCGGTCGGGACCGTCGGCGGCACGATCGTGGCGATCGCGAAGTCGCGGTCGGCGATCGACGGCTCGACGCCGTTGGGCAGCTTCACGTCCGAAATGTGGATCGATGCGCCGACTTCGAGGCCTGCGAGCGAGATGGTGATCTCGCCGGGGATCTCGGCTGCGTCGCAGACGACTTCGATTTCGTGACGCGTTACGTTGAGCACGCCGCCGTCCCGCTTGATGCCGGGGGCCTCGTCTTCATCGGTGAAGACGACCGGAACCGCGACGGTGACGGTCGAATGCGCGCCGATCCGCAGGAAATCGACATGGACCGGACGCTCGGTGACGACGTCGAAGGTGACGTCCTTCGGCAGGGTGCGAACCTGCTGGCCACCGGCGCCGACCATGACGACCGAATTCATGAAGTGACCCGTGTTGAGCAGACGCATCAGCGCCTTTTCCTCGACGTGGATCGACAGGGGTTCCTGCTTGTTGCCGTAGATTACGGCGGGGACGCGGCCTTCACGACGAAGCAAACGGGAGGCTCCCTTGCCAACCTGTTCGCGCGTCTCGGCTGCGAGCGTCATCTGTTCGCTCATTGCAATGCTCCGAAATACTGGAAGTGGTATGTTCCGGCCAAGCCTCCAGGGATGACCCTGACCGAAGCGCGCGCCATAGGGGAAGGCGGCGAAAAACGCAATATGGGGGCGATGATCAGCGGTCGACGATCAGGTCCAGCGTCGTTCCGGGGGCGGCTTCCCCGTGCGGCACGCGCAACAGCACACCGTGTTCGTCGTGGCCGACAATCTTCGCGCAGATCCGGGCGCCTTGTACGATCGTGGATGGGCCCGTCGTCACGACACGCCCGTGGTCCAGCATGACGACATGGTCCGCCACGGCATGAACCTCGTCCGGGCTGTGCGTGACATACAGCATCGGCAATGCGAAGTCGGCCTTGAGGCGTTTGATATAGGCGAGCACCTCGGCCTTGCGGCCACCGTCGAGCGCGGCGAGTGGCTCGTCGAGCAGCAGCAGTTCGGGCTGGCTCAACAACGCCCGGCCGAGCGCGATGCGCTGGCGCTCGCCGCCGGACAGGTCGCGGACGCCGCGGCGCAACAGATGCCCGATGTCGAGCACGCCGACGACATGGTCGAAGTCGATTCGCTGTGCGCCGGATGCCCGCTTCATACCGTAGCGCAGGTTCGCCTCGACACGCAGGTGCGGGAACAGCCGTGCATCCTGGAAGACCCAGCCGATCCGGCGTGCGCGCTGTGGGACGTTCACGCGTGTGGCGCTGTCGAACAGGACACGAGATCCGAGCACAACATGCCCACGATCGATAGCGCCACTCCCCGCGATCGCCGCAAGGGTCGCGCTCTTGCCCGCGCCCGATGGGCCGAACAGCACGGTCACGCCGTCCGCAGGGCCTTCGAACGCGACGTCGAGATCGAACGCGCCGAGGGTCCGGTGGATCGCAACCGAGATCATTGCCCGCTCCGCCGCCGGCCATAGGCAAGCAGCGCCTCGGACGAGAGCAATGCGACGATCGCGACGCCGAAGGAGATCCCCGCGAGCCGCAGCGCTACCGCCTCACCGCCGGGCTGCTGGAGGGCTGCGTAGATCGCGAGCGCGAGGGTTTGCGTTTCGCCGGGGATATTGGCGGCAAAGGTGATCACCGCACCGAATTCCCCGAGCGCCGCGGCGAAGCCGATCACCGCGGCGGCGATCAGGCCCGGTGCGGCGAGCGGCAGCGTGATCGAGAAGGTCCGGTCCCAGAACTCAGCGCCGAGACTGTCCGCGACCGCCTCGATCCGCGGGTCGACCGCTTCGATCGCCTGGCGGCAGGCGCGCAGCATCAGCGGGAAGGCCATCACGCCCGCGGCCAGCGCCGCGCCGTTGGCGGTAAAGATAAGCCGGATGCCGAACCGTGCCAGCACCTCTCCGATCGGTCCGTCATTGCCGAACAGCAGGATCAGCACGAGGCCGACCACCACCGGCGGCAGGAACAGCGACGAGTGCAGCACGGCATCCAGCAGCGTCCGTCCGGGAAAGCGCGTCCGCGCCATCAGCCATCCCGCAATCAGCGCGAGCGGCAGGGCGAACAGCACCGCGCGCCCCGCGATCGACACGCTGAGCGCGAGGACCTCCCATTCGGTCGCGGTCAGCACGCCTTAGCCGAACGTCCGGAAGCCGTAGCGCCGGAACGTCGCCTTCGCGGCGGGGCTTTGCAGATAGGCGGCGAACCCGCGCGCCGCGGGCGTGGCACCGCGGACGAGTGCGGCCGGATAATCGATCGCGGGGTGGCTCGCCTCGGGAAAGATGCCGACGATCCGGACGCCGGGTTCGGCGCGGGCGTCGGTTTCGTACACGATCCCGAGCGGGGCTTCGTGTCGCGCGACATAGGACAGGGCGACGCGGACATTGTCGGCGCGCGCAAGCCGGGTCTGGATCGACGGCCATACGCCGAGACGGGTGAGGGCGGTCTGGGCGTAGATGCCCGCGGGGACATAAGCCGGATCGCCGACCGCAAGCCGGCCATTCGCCCCCAGCGCCTGTGCCAGCGGGAAGCGCGGCGCGATACGGACCGTGACGCGCGAATCAGCCGGGGCGATCAGCGCAAGGCGGCCGCGCAGCAACGTGCGGCGGCTACCTGCGTCGATCCGACCCGCTTTTTGCGCGTGATCCATCCACGCCAGATCCGCCGATACGAACATGTCCGCCTTGGCGCCCGATTCGATCTGGCGGGCGAGCAGGCTGCTGGACGCAAACGAGAAGCGGACGGGGACGCCGGTCCGCGCGGTGTAGGCCTTGCCGACGGCCTGGAGCGCGTCGGTCAGCGATGCCGCCGCAAAGACGGTGATCGTTGCACGTGTAGCGGGCGGGGGGGCGGCGGGTGCCGCGGTCGCGCTGGTCGTCGCGAGGGCGAACGCGCCGAGCGTGAGAATCAGGATGCGGCGGTTCATGCTGGGTCCGATCGGCGATGGTATCGGAGCATATATGGCTGATCGGGGATCACGCCTAGGGCCTGCCGCCGGGCGCACGCATGGCAGGAGGAAATCCAAGCGTCCGACCCCCAGAGGGCGGTGCAGACGCCTGGTATTACAATGACTTACTTGCTGCGCTCGACCTGTTCGAATTCGAGCTCGACCGGGGTGGCGCGACCGAAGATCGAGACCGACACCTTGACGCGGCTGCGGTCGAAATCGAGTTCCTCGACGATGCCGTTGAAGCTTGCGAACGGACCGTCGAGCACCTTGACCGAATCGCCGATCTCGAAGTCGACCTTGACCTTCTGCTTGGGCGCAGCGGCGGCGGCTTCGTCCTTGGTGCTGAGCATCCGGGCGGCTTCCGATTCCGGAATCGCCTGCGGCTTGCCGTTCGGCCCGAGGAAGCCGGTCACCTTCGGGGTGTTCTTGACGAGGTGATAGACGTCGTCGTTCATGTTGAGCTTGGCAAGGACGTAGCCCGGCATGAACTTGCGCTCGACCGCGATCTTCTTGCCGCGGCGGGCTTCGGTCACGGTCTCGGTCGGAACCTCGATCTGCTCGACGAGCTGCTCGAGCCCCATGCGAGTCGCCTCCGCCATGATCGCGTCGCGGACCTTGCCCTCGAAACCCGAATAGGCGTGGATGATGTACCAACGTGCCATGTCGTCTGTCTGTCCGTTATTTCGCGAGGGTCAGCAGCAGGTGGACGATCGTCTCGAACGTGGTGTCGATGACGAAGAAGAAGACGCCCAGCAGCGTGGCCATGATCACAACCATGAGCCCCGTCATCAGCGTTTCGCGCCGCGTCGGCCACACGACCTTCTTGGTCTCGGCCTGAACCTGACGGATGAATTCGAGAGGAGTCGTCTTCGCCACTGTGCTGCACTCGTGTTTTTCGCCGAAGGATGGGACATGGGCCCGCTGCCCGGCCCTGTGAAGGGCCGATGACGGTCATTCCCAATTTCGGAATGAAACGACCCTAATCCGCACCGCCTGCGAAATCAAGCTGGCGCGAGAAAGGCGGTGATTCTGGAAAGTGGCAGGGGAGCACGGACTCGAACCGTGGGCCTTCGGTTTTGGAGACCGACGCTCTAACCAACTGAGCTACACCCCTATCGAGGGCTTCCTTATCGCGACATTTTGCGGATCGCAAGCGGATCAAGCAATCGCGAGATCCTGTGCCGCCCGCAATGCGACATCGCGCGCATCCTCGACCAGCAGCGGGCGCCCGAAATAATAGCCCTGCACCTTGGTACAGCCGAGGTCGCGGACCATGCGATATTCCTCTTCGGTTTCCACGCCTTCCGCGGTCGTGGTCATGCCGAGGCTCTGCGCCAGCGCGATGACCGCGCGAACGATCGCGATCGCCTCGCGTACGCCCTTCGACGCGTCGGTAACGAAGCTGCGGTCGATCTTGATGGTCGAGAAGCGCGTGCGACTGAGATAGCCGAGCGACGAATAGCCGGTGCCGAAATCGTCGAGACTGAGCCGCACCCCGAGCGCCAGGATCCGGTCGAGCACTTTCACAGCGGTCGTATCGTCGCGCATGAAGACGCTCTCGGTGACTTCGAGTTCGAGCCGCCGCGCGGGCAGCCCCGATGTGCTCAGCGCCGATGCGACGATCGCGACGAAGCCGGGGTGGTGCAGTTGTTCGGCCGAGACATTGACCGCGATTCGCGCGGTGCCGGGCCAGCGCGCCGCCTCGTTGCACGCGGCGCGAAGCACCCATTCGCCGATCGGCGCGATCAACCGCGCATCTTCCGCCAAGGGGATGAATTTGTCGGGGGAGACCACGCCCAGTTCGGGATGCGTCCAGCGGACCAGCGCCTCGAACCCGATCAGCCTACCGGTCATGGAATTGACGACCGGTTGATAGCAGATGTGCAGTTCGTCGTTGCTCAGCGCATGGCGCAGCGCCTGTTCCAAGATGCGCCGTTCCTCGGCAACGACATGGAGTTGTGGTTCGTAGCGATGATAGGTGCCGCCGCCCGCATCCTTGGACCGGTACAGCGCGAGATCGGCGGAACGGATCAGCATCTCGGCAGTCCGTCCGTCACGCGGACCGATCGCGACGCCGACGCTGGCGCCCGTGTACAACGTGTGCTGGTCCAGGTCGTACGGCTGCCCCAGCGCATCGACGATCGTCTGAGCGAGCCGCTCGACCCGCGCCGAGTCGCCTGCGTCGCGCACGACCACCGCGAACTCGTCCCCACCCAGACGTCCGATGATCTCATTGTCGGTCATCAGCAGCGCCAGCCGTTCCGCGACGCGCCCGAGCAAGCGGTCCCCGACCGGATGGCCGAGCGTATCGTTGACCGCCTTGAACCGGTCGAGATCGATCATCATGAACGCGCAGCGGCTGCCCCATTTCGCGGCGTCGGCCATCGCGTCGGCGAGCGTTTCGTTGATCAGCAAGCGGTTGGGGAGATCGGTCAGCGTATCGAAGCGTGCCATCCGGTTGATCTCGTCGGCCGACGCACGCTGTTCGGTCACATCCGATCCGACCCCGCGAAAGCCGATGAACACCGCGCGTTCGTCATAACGGGGATTGGCGGTGATCTCGAACCAGCGTTCGCTGGAGCCGACCTTGACCGGGAGCACCAGGCCGCGGAAGGCGTCGCGCCCTTTCAGGAATTCGGCGAGCTGGCGCAGTTCGGGCGGG
This sequence comes from Sphingomonas sp. FW306-05-A, assembly GCF_058782275.1. Classification (NCBI taxonomy): domain Bacteria; kingdom Pseudomonadati; phylum Pseudomonadota; class Alphaproteobacteria; order Sphingomonadales; family Sphingomonadaceae; genus Sphingomonas; species Sphingomonas sp. FW306-05-A. The sequence continues at coordinate 456,882 of NZ_JBYSXN010000002.1, read as the reverse complement.
AACGCGCTGGCCTTCCACGTCGGCCCGGCGAGCACCTCGAGCAGCGACTTTCCATTGACGGTTTCGACGTCGAGCCCGACGGAAGCGGCAAAGCGCGGCGAAGCGCGCACGACGCGGCGGTACGCATCGGTTTCCCACAGCCAGTCGGACGAATGTTCCTCCGCCTCGCGCAGTAGCAGACTGACGGTCTCGTCGCGTTCGGCGATCGCGATCTCGCTTGCGCGCAACAGGACGAGCGCCTTGGCACGGGTGAAGCACGTCACCATCAGGACGACCGTGAACGCAAGCACCGCGGGCACGAGCAGCGGGCTTTCGGTCAGCAGCATCATCGCAGCGGTAGCGCCCCCCAGGATCGCCAGGAAACTCAGCGTTGCGAGCGGCAGCGCGGCGATGGCGATGGCGGATGTCGTCATCAGCAACGACAGCGCGACGCACAGATACAGCGCGGTTGCGGTGTCGCCGCGCAGGCCGGTGAAGATCGGCGGGATCGACCAGACGACCCCGAGCAGAATGCCGTCGAGCAAGGTCTGGCGAATGTCGTTCAGCCGTGCCGAATAGGCGGAGCGGTGTCGCGACGCATGGCGTCGAACCGCCACCACGACACTGGTGAGCGTGGTCACCGCACCCCAGATTGCCAGTGGCCAGAGCGGGACGGTGTGCGACAGGATCGCCACGACCAGCACCGCTCCGATCCCGTTTGCGATCACGAGAAAGCTGGCGAGCTTGCTCCCGGCATGAAGCTGTGCGGCGCGAATCGGACCCCAATCGGTCGCGTCCGCAGGATCCTGCAGGCCAAGCAAGGCCTGTACGTCGATCCGCGGCTCGGCAAATTGGGAGGAGGGCGGAGCGTTCACACCGCCCGTCGTAGGACCCGTAAGGTTAGCAGTTCGTTATAATGCAGTCGCGAAGGTGAGATTTAACCGCATTATACCTTCGCGCTGCCGCGTTGTGCCGCGTTATGCTGCCAGATCGTAGGGTTTGATGTCCCCGCTCAAGTACAAATTCCGCGCTTTTGCACGGCTCAATTTACCGGAACTGGTCCGCGGCAGCGTCCGCGGGGGAATCAATTCGATGACACAGTTCATCCCTGTGACCGAACGGACCCGCTCGCGGATCTCTTCGCGCAAGCGCACGCGTTCGGCATCGTCAGAGCTGCGGCACTGTACCAGGACCGCAGGGGTTTCCTCGCCGCCGGGGGTGGTGATCGCGAAGGCGGCAATGTCGCCCGCCTTGAAGCCGGGCAATTGCTCGACCGCCCATTCGATGTCCTGCGGCCAGTGGTTGCGGCCGTTGACGATGATCATGTCCTTGGCACGGCCGACAATGTATACGTAGCCATCGGACAGATAGCCCATGTCGCCGGTGTCCAGCCAGCCGTCGACCATGCATGCGTCGGTCGCGGCGTCGTCGCGGAAATAGCCAACCATCAGCGACGGGCCCGAGCACCACACCTTGCCGATCGCGCGTTCGGGCAGGGGGGTGCCGTCCTCTTCGCGGATCTCGACGGTCATGTCCTTCACGGGTTTGCCGCAATTGACGATCGCCCGATAGCGCTGCGGGCGATCTTCTCCAGCCGCGACGCCGGACAATTGCGTTTCCTCGACCAGTTCGACCCGAATCCCTTCAGACGGTGGCATGATCGACACCGCGAGCGTCGCCTCGGCAAGGCCGTAGCTCGGGAGGAAGGCGCTTGCCTTGAAGCCTGCGTCCGCAAAGGCGTCGACGAACGACTGCATCACGTCCGGGCGAATCATGTCCGCGCCATTCCCCGCAAGCCGCCAGCGCGACAGGTCGAAGCGTTCCGACGCCTTGGTCTGGCTCGACATGCGGCGCGCGCAGATGTCGTAGCCGAAGGTCGGCGAGTAACTGATCGAATTGCCGTCGTTGCGGCTGATCATGTCGAGCCACGCGAGTGGCCGCCGCGCGAAGTCCTCGGTCTTCAGATAGTCGGTCGAGACCTGATTGGCGACGGGCGACAGGAAGCAGCCGACGAGGCCCATGTCGTGATACCACGGCAGCCACGAGATGCAGCGGTCCGCTTCGACCAGCTGCATGCCGTACGCATGGGCGGTCAGATTGTTGAGCAGTGCGTGATGCGTGATCGCGACGCCGTGCGGGAAGCGGGTCGAGCCGCTCGAATATTGCAGGTACGCGACCTGATCGCCGGTGGCCTGCGGGAGTTGGACGTTGGGTGCGGGGCGCTGGACGAGTTCGGACCAATCGATTCCATCGGTGCCGGCAGCGCGGGCCGCATCGACCCCCATCTGCGCGAGCTCGGGCGGGTAGATCAGCAGCACCGGCTCGCAGCTCGAAAGCTGGACGCGCAGTTGCTCGACGTAGGAATCGCGTCCGCCGAAGGACGTCGGCAGCGGCAGCGGGACCGGCCATGCGCCGGCATAGACCGCGCCGAAGAACAGCGCCGCGAAGTCGGGGCTGGTTTCGGCGACGATCGCGATGCGGTCCTCGGGCTTGATCCCGGCGGCGACCAGCCGGCGTGCCATCGCGATCGCATCGTCGCGCAGTTCGGCAAACGGATAGGCGCGGGTCAGCGACCCACGTGCGTCGTGAAAATTAAGCCCGCGTTGACCTGTTGCAGCGTAATCCAGCGCCGCCCCAAGCGTTTCAAAATCGGCGAATCGCCGCGGGAGCGAATCTTCGGTGGGCGTAGCGACCGGCTTCGGCGTTTCGGCCTCGAGGTCCTGCGTGCCCGCAACGTCAACTGTCATCTGTATCTGCGCCCTCGATCGTGGCTCTATTATTTCGGCCACGCTTATGGTCCCTTTCGGCAAGCACCCCTGCTTATGCCAAGCGTTCAAAATCCGGTTCGAGTGTGGCACAATGATGGCGTCATGTACCAGCGCCCTGAGAACCAAACCCGAAAGCGGGAGAAAAAGCCAGTCCCTCCGCTAGATAGCGGCGCACTGGAGCGGCTTGCCTTACGCTATGTCGAGCGATTTTCAACGACGCGTGCGAAATTGGTGACATATCTGCAGCGCAAGATCCGCGAACGCGGGTGGGAAGGGGCCCATCGCGACCCCGTCGCGATCGCGGAGAAGTTCGCCGAACTGGGCTATATTGACGATCGTGCTTTCGGCGAGGCGCGCGCGGCGGCGATGGGGCGGCGCGGTCTGGGGCAGCGTCGTGTGGCGGGCGCGCTGCGCGAGGCCGGTCTCGATGAGGCCGATAGCGCCGCGATCGTGCCAGAAGTCGAAGATCGCGCATTGGAAACGGCACTGGCTTTTGCGAAACGCCGTCGAATCGGACCGTTCGCGCTGGAGCAGGCCGATGCTCCGATGCGGGAAAAACAAATCGCGGCGATGATCCGTGGTGGTCATGGCTTTACGATCGCGCGCAAGATTGCGAGCCTTGCGCCGGGGGAAAGTTTCGACCCATTTGAATAGTTGTGCGATACTGATACTCAATATTACTTTAAACGCGTATGTAACAAGAATAGTGGTCCGGGTACGTCGGGCCTATGGATCGGGCCCGAACTCATGCTATGGGCCTGAGCGGGGGACTTTCTAACATGCGTGATGAACCGATTCCGGCGTATGGGGAGCTGGATCGCGAGGGTCGAATGAATGATGAAGCCGGCATCGTGAACGAAGACTCACGGCGCTATACAGGCGTTCTCAAGTGGTTCGACATGACTCGGGGTTTTGGCTTTCTTGTCGCCGACGAAGATGGGATTGGCGATATTCTGATTCACTTTTCGGTACTGCGCCCGCACGGGCGGCGCAGTTTGCCGGAAGGTGCGCGGCTCGAATGTATCGCGTCCTTGCGCGAGCGCGGGCTGCAGGCCAGCGAAATCCTGTCGATCGACCTGACCAACGCGGTCGAACCGCCGCCGAAGGTGCGCAGCGAACCGCAACGGCCCGATCCGTCGGCGCTGATCGAAGGGGCGGGGCCGTACGAACCTGTCACGGTGAAGTGGTTCAATCGTCTCAAAGGCTACGGTTTTCTGGTGCGCGAAGACAATTCGGGCGATATCTTCGTCCATGTCGAGACCTTGCGCCGTGCTGGTTTCGAGGAAGTCGAGCCAGGACAGGTACTTTCCGCCCGCATGGTGTCCGGAGAGAAGGGGCCGCTGGCGGTAACGGTCGAACCGAAGATCTAGGACCTGCGTATGTTTGGGCGTTCAACTGCCGTCATCGGCCTTATCCTGCTGACGACGATGACCGGTGGTTGCGCACCTGCCTCGGAGCAGGAAGCGGCGGGTCAGGGCGAAGCCGCGGCGGGCATGGTCGCGGTGACGGTGACGAGCGCGAACGGCCCGCACCGTCTGCTGGTCGAATCCGCGACGACCGAGGAAGAACAGCGCCGCGGGCTGATGTTCCGCACCGACATTCCCGAGAACGGCGGGATGCTGTTCGCGCCGTATCCACCGACGGGCGAACCGAAGGAAGCGAGCTTCTGGATGAAGGATACGCCGACACCGCTCGACATCATCTTCATTCGCCCCGACCGGACGATCGCGCGGATCGCCGAGAACACCATTCCCCAGTCCGAAGTCCCGGTCGCGTCGGGCGAACCCGTCGGCGCGGTGCTGGAGCTCCGCGGCGGCCGTTCGCTCGATCTCGGCATCAAGGAAGGGGATCGAGTCAGCTGGACGGCACCGAAGGCGCGTTGATCGCGGTTGATGGCAGCACCGTGGCGCGCTAAGCGCTACCGCATGGGCATCAATCTCAATCCTTTCACCTGGTGGACCGGCGCGAGCTGGGGCACCGCATTCGGGCTTCGCGGCAAGGCGCGGATGGGCGAGGATTCGCTCGGCAACGTCTATTACGAAGGCGGACGCGATACCGCGGGCAATCCCCGGCGCTGGGTCATCTATAACGGCATCAACGATACCAGCCGGATCGCACCCGAATGGTTCAGCTGGCTGCATCATCAGGTCGCCGACGTGCCGGAACGCTCGCTTCCGGCGCCGCGCGCGTGGCAGCTTCCGCCCGAACCCAACATGACGGGCACTGCGCTGGCGTATCGCCCGAGCGGTGCGATGGAAAAGGGCGGTGTTCGCGCGCAGGCGACCGGGGATTACGAAGCCTGGACGCCGGACGCGTGATCCGGCGCGCGCTGGGCGCGGCCGGTGTGGCCGCGCTGCTGGCGACAACGGGGTGCGACCGAGCGCAGGATGCTCCCGCCCCGACCCCGACCGAAACCGCCGACACCGCGCTGGATGCGGACACGAGCGGGCAAACCGTGGTGACCGTCGACGTGGCGGGCGGGGTCGACCCCAGCCTCGGCGCGACCCCGATGGCAGAGCGCGTCGCGACGCTCGGGGTCCTCAACAAGCGGAATGGCATTGCGCGCGATGCGACGCTCAAACCCGGCCAGACGCTGCGGGTGGGCGACGTCGTGCTGCGCCTGAAGGCGTGCGAGCAGACCGCACCGTGGGAGCAGGAGCATTATACCGGCGCGTTCGTCCAGGTCGACGTGTCGGGAACCGACAAGGTCTGGCGGCGGGTCTTTTCAGGCTGGCTGTTCAAGGAGCGGCCCGGCCTGAACGTCGTCCAGCATCCGATCTATGACGTGTGGGTCAAGAGCTGCGCAATGACCTTCCCCGAAGGCGGCCCGGAGTCGACTGCCGCCGGGGCCGCGTCCGGTGCTGCGGCGCCGCGGTCGAGCGCGAAGAAGTCGCCGACGCCCGACGCCGAAGCATCCGAGCCGATCACGCCGGACAGCGCCTCGGACAATTCGACCAGATAAGCCGCGCGCGGGATTTCGACCGCGCCGAGCGACGCCAGATGCTCGGTCATGAACTGACAGTCGAGTAGCGTAAACCCGCCGACCTGAAGCCGCGCGACGAGCCAGGCGATCGCCACCTTGGATGCATCACGCGCCCGGCTGACCATGCTTTCCCCGAAGAAGGCGCGACCGAGCGCGAGACCGTACAGCCCCCCGACGAGCGTATCGCCGTCCCAGACTTCCACGGAATGCGCGAAGCCGAGTGCGTGGAGGCGGTTGAAGACGTCCTCGATCTGCGGATTGATCCAGGTATCGGGACGATTGGAGACCGATTCGGCGCAAAGCCGCATCATCGCACCGAACCGCCGATCGACCGTCACGCGATAGCGATCCCGCACGATCGTCTTGCGGAGCGACTGCGATAGATGAAATCCGTCGAGCGGCAGGACCGCACGATCCTGCGGTTCGACCCAGTAGATTTCGTCCGCATCGCGGCTGTCCGCCATCGGAAACACGCCGACCGCATAGGCGCCGAGCACGATTTGCGGGTCGAGCGGTTCGAACGGCACTCCGGGTGCCTCGCGTGACGGGGAACTGGTCATGCGGCGATACGGCGTTCGATCGCCTGCCATAGCTGGGCGAACGCGGCGGCGCCGGCGGAGCGCGGCGCGAAACTGCCGATCGGTGCGCGGCGGGCGGTGACCTGTTCGATCAGGCTCGCGGTCGGGATGACCGGCCAGTCGGGATTCCGCGCCAGCGCGTCGGCATGGAGTTTGCGGCGACCGTCGACCATCGAATGTACCGGCATCACGTCGGTCCTGCCGCCCAGATGCCGGATCACGTCGGCCAGCGCGCGTTCGGACAAAGGGGAGGGGATGACGGGCACCACGATCAGGTCGGCAGCGCGCATGACCTGTTCGGTCGTCTCTGTCAGGCCGGGTGGGCAATCGAGCAGGATTCGGTCATATGTCTTGCGAAGCCCGCTTAAGAGCTTTTGCAGGCGCTTCTTCTTGTCCATTTCGTGGAACAGCAGATCGAGCCCGCGGAGCGACGCGTCAGCGGCGATCAGGTCGAGCCGTGGGATTGCCGTCTGCTGGATCAGCGGATCGGGTGTCCCATCCTTGACGAAGATCGATTGCGCGTGGGGGTGACGTCTGGGCTGATCGGCGTCTGGCGACAGCAGGAAGCTGCTCGCGGCTTGCGGATCCAGATCCCACAGAAGCGTGCGGCGCGACGACTGGATAGCCGCGGACCACGCCAGATTTACGGCGATCGTCGTCTTTCCGACGCCGCCTTTGAGACTGTAAATCGCGATCGTCGACACCGGTAAGCCCTTCGCCCAGGAATGGCCATCGTGCCGGATGCCGACGATGCGCGCAATGAAGGAGCGTTACAGGTCGCAGAGCTGCTTGGGCTTGCCCGGCTGAGTCAGCGTCACCGCCTTGACGGTTCCGGTCATCTCATAGCCATCGGCCTTGAGCGGGTCGCCCGCCTTTTCGGCGGTCAGCTTGACCGGGGTGCCGGTCTGCGTCGCCTTGACCAGCGCCTGCTTGTCGCCCTCGAAGAAGGTCACGTACACAAGGCTGTTGTCGGCGCAACGGAACGTCGCTTCCTTCTTGATCGCAGGCGGCAGTTCGACCGGCGCGCGATTGGCGATCTCTGCGGCCAAGGGGTCCGGGGCAACCGAGCTGACCTCGGTTGGCTTGTTGTCACAGGCCGACAGCGCAAGGAGCGCGACGGCAGCGGCGGGGAGGAGTCGATTGAGCATCCAATTTTCTTCGCGCACGCGGTACGGACCGTCAAGACCCTACGGCAGCGGCGGTTCCCACTCTAACGCACTGCAGCAATTATTTCGTGGTAGCGCCACCATTACTCATGGAATTCATCGAGATCGGGAATTCTACCAAAGGCGATCTTGGTGCCTATTCGATCAATCCTTCCGCCGTTTTGCGGACCGAGGCTGACCGCGTGCCGACCGAACTTTTCGTTGATCCGGTCCATCGCACGGCTGAGCGCAAGCGTGCGGGTTTCGCGGGCGAGGGGGTCATCGGGGTCGAGCAAACCGAACAACGATTCCTGTTCGCCGGCGACGGGCTCGATTTCCCCCAGCGTGACGCCGACCATGCGGACCTGAAAGTCGCCCGGTCGCGCCTTGCCCGCCGCCGCCAGTCGCGGGAACAGCGTTTCCAGCGCCGCCAGGACGACGAAGCTATCCTGCGTCGCCGGCAGCTTGATCGAGCACCGCCACGTCGACTTGTCATCCTCGAACCGCGCATGGAGCACGAGCAGGCGCGCGCGATACGCCTTGCGGCGCAGGCGACTGGTTGCCTTGAGCGCGAGGCGGCGCGCGGTCAGCCGCACCGGCACCGCGCTGCGCTTGCCCGGTGACAGCACGTGGCTGTGGCCGATCGAGCGGCTTTGCGTGGCCTTCTCGGGCAAGTCGACGCCGTGGAGCAGATACCAGAGGCGATCGCCGTTGGTTCCGCCCCAGGCGTTGCCCGCATCGCGCGGGCGGCGCTCGCAATATTGGCGGATGTCGTTGATCCCCTCCTGTGCAAGCCGCCGCTCCATCTTCGCGCCGATCCCGCTGATGTCGCGCAATGGGAGGTCGTAGAGCCGCTGCGGCAGCGTCTCGGCGTGGAGGATGACGAGACCATCCGGCTTCTGCAGATCGGACGCGAGTTTCGCGAGCAGGCGGTTGGGCGCGATCCCGACCGAACTCGTCATGCAATCGCCGATGTTGGCGCGGATCCCCGCCTTGATCCGGTGCGCGAGCGCGGTCGCGGCGGCGACGCTGTTCTCGTTGTCGAGCAGCCGGCACGCGACCTCGTCGATCGAGCAAACCCTGGTCACGGGGATGTGCCGCCAGATCTCGGCGACGATCGCATCGTGGAATTCGACATATTTGTCGTGGCGGGCGGGCGTGATGATGAGGTCACGGCACAGCCGCTTGGCTTCCCATACCGGCGTGCCGGTCTTGATGCCGAACCGCTTCGCCTCGACACTCGCGGCGATCGCCACGGTCGTATCGCTGTCGATCGGGGCGACGAGCACGGGCTTGCCCCGCAAGGCCGGGTCGAGTTGCTGTTCGACACTCGCGAAATAGCTGTTGAGGTCGAGAAACAGCCAGCGCAGCGGGCGCGGGGGAAATGCCAACGCAGTTGTCAGGGACTCAGGGGCGGTGGCCATGATGGCGGAACGATACCAGAACATCGGTGTGTGCGACAGGGATCTTGCGCGTGCCGTAGCGCCGTTCACCCGCGGCAAAGCGAAGCTTGCTTGCGGCTGGGCACCCGGACGCATAGCTAACCCCTTATGCACACGACATCGAACACGCTCGCCCTGATCGGCAATACCCCGCTCGTCCTGTTGAAGGGACCGAGCGAAGCTGCCGGCGCGGAAATCTACGGCAAGTGCGAATTCGCCAACCCCGGTGCGTCGGTAAAGGATCGCGCGGCGCTCGGCATCGTCGAGGATGCGGAAGCGCGCGGGGCGATCGCGCCTGGCGGGACGTTCGTCGAGGGCACCGCGGGCAACACCGGGATCGGGCTTGCGCTCGTCGCCAATGCCAAGGGCTACAAGACGATCATCGTCATGCCCGAGACGCAGAGCCGCGAGAAGATGGACACATTGCGCGCGCTCGGGGCCGAACTGGTGCTGGTGCCCGCCGCGCCCTATTCGAACCCCGGGCATTTCGTGCACACGTCGCGCCGGATCGCCGAGGAAACGCCCAATGCGGTCTGGGCCAATCAGTTCGACAACATCGCCAACCGCCGCGCGCATGTGACGGGAACGAGCGAGGAAATCTGGGCCCAGATGGACGGGCGGATCGACGGCTTCACGTGTGCGGCGGGTACCGGCGGGACGATCGCTGGGGTCGGCATGGGGCTGAAGGCGCATGACGAATCGGTGTGCATCGCGCTGACCGATCCGCACGGTGCGTCGCTTTACGAATATTACGCGCATGGCGAATTGAAGTCCGAGGGATCTTCGGTTGCGGAAGGGATCGGGCAGGGGCGGATCACCGCCAATCTGGAAGGCGCGCCGATCGACACGCAATTCCGCATTTCCGATGCCGAAGGCATGGAATGGGTGACGCGGTTGTTGTCGGAGGAGGGGCTTTGCCTCGGCCTGTCGTCGGGCATCAACGTTGCGGGCGCGGTCCGGCTCGCGCGGCACCTCGGGCCGGGATCGCGGGTCGTCACGATCCTGTGCGACACCGGTTTCCGGTATCTCTCGACCCTGTACAACAGGGCATGGCTGGAGGCGAAGGGGCTGGTTGTCCCGGCATGGCTCGCGGTGGATTGAGCTTTGCATCGACAAAGACGTTCGATGACGTTACATTTATACCACAGCCTATGAAAATCATCGCACAAGACGCAGCGCAAACGACGCAGCGGTTCCGGGTCGGGATGATCGGACTCGCCGCGGTCTTGCTATTTATCGGGCTTGCCGCCGCCATCTTCGCAACCGCCAACCATGATCGTCAGGTCGTGGCGATCGGCAGCGCGCGGGAGGACGTCGTCGCCAACATCGTGTCGGGTGCGTCCGGGTCGAGCGGTACTGCCGCCAACAAGGAGCCGCTCGCCGAGCTCGGCGTCGCGCCGAGTGCCGAAGTCGAAAACGCCACCGCCATCGACAATGCGATGCTGCCGCAGGGTGCCGCGCAGCAGTGACTGCCGGACGGGGAAATCGGGCGGGCCGGGACTGGCCCGTTCACGGCTGGGGCGGGTCGGGGAAATCACGGGAAAACATGCCGCAGCAACCGATTGCGGGGGGATTCGCCTCCGTCATCGCACGCGTTGCCCGAACACAGCGGGAACGGCTTGAATTAATGTAGATAAATTTGCGCCGAAAACCGTGGGATTAGCCCCGCGGCCCGCTCCATCCCCGGGTTTCCCCTTGTATCCCCGGCTATCCCCGTGGTACCTCTGATTCAACAGGGGCAGCCCGATCTCGCCTGCATTTTGCAGCACTGGGAAACGCAGGAATGCATTTCCCGGACCGGGGGAGGCTCGCCCGCTTGATGCGGGGTAAGCGTGGACGAACGCGGAGATTATCAGGGTGACGGTCTTGGCCTTGTCGATGACAAGGGCCGGGTCGCGATTCCTGCTTCTCTCCGAGCGACGCTGGCAGCCAATGCGCCGCGCCCCGACGGCAAGGATGGCGGGACGGTGATCGTTGGTGTCCACCCTAAGCACAAATGCCTGCGCGCCTACGACCCGGCCTACGTGAAGATCCTGCGCGCCCAGCTCGATGCGCGCGAAGCCGCGCATACCGCTGCGGACGGTGAGCCCAACTATAACTTCAAGCGTCGCGGCGCGAGCGGCGAGCCGGTTCCGTTCGACGGTTCGGGGCGCTTCATCATGCCCGGCTTCCCGCGCGACTATGCCGGGATCGGGGAACACGCCTTCTTCTGGGGCACGCTCGACTGGATCGAGATCTGGGACCCGAAGACGTTGCTCGACGCCGCGGATGTCGATCCGGTGATGCAGGCGGCATGCCGCTATCACTGCAAGACCAAGGGAGTGGCCCTGTGAGCGAGGCTCCCCACGTCCCCGTCCTGCTCGACGAAGTGATCGAGGCGCTCGCCATTGCCCCGGGTGAATGCCACGTCGACGCGACGTTCGGCGCGGGCGGCTATACGCGCGGGATGCTTGCACGCGGTGCGCGCGTGATTGCGTTCGACCGTGACCCCGATGCGATCACTGCCGGCGCGGCGCTGGTCGATGCGTCCGACGGCGCGTTGATACTCGTGCCTGCGACCTTCTCCGCGCTGGAAGCCGAACTCGCCGCGCGGGATGCCGTGCCGGTGCAGGGCGTGACGATGGATATCGGCGTCTCGTCGATGCAGCTCGACCAGGCCGAGCGCGGCTTCAGCTTCCAGTCGGACGGTCCGCTCGACATGCGGATGAGTCAGGAAGGCGAGAGCGCCGCCGACTTCGTCAACACCGCCGACGAATCCGCGATTGCCGATGTATTGTACCAATATGGCGACGAGCCCCGCTCGCGCCGTGTGGCGCGCGCGATCGTCGCGGCGCGGCCGATTACGCGGACCGGCGAGCTGGCGCACGTCGTTCGTCGGGCGCTCGGGTATAAGGCGCATGACAAGAAGGATCCGGCGACGCGGACCTTCCAGGCGATCCGCATCCACATCAACCGCGAGCTGGGCGAACTGGCGGACGGTCTGGCGGCGGCGGAGCGCGTACTCGCGCCGGGTGGTCGGCTCGCGATCGTGACGTTCCACAGCCTCGAGGACCGGATGGTCAAGCGCTTCCTGCGCGAACGCTCGGGCGGAATGCCCTCGGGGTCGCGGCATCTGCCCGAAGTGGCGGCGAAGCACGCTCCCAGTTTCGAACAGGTCGGTCGCGGCGTGCGCCCGAGCGACGAAGAAATCGCGCGCAATCCGCGCGCACGATCAGCCACATTGCGGACGGCACGACGGACGAGTGCCACCGCTTGGACGGAAGGGGCGTTGTAATGCTGGGGCTGGCTTGGAAGAGTCTGGGATGGTTCCTAGCGAGCGTCGCGGTGGCGCTCGGCTTCCTGCTCGTGCCGTTGCAGGTCGCCGCCGAGCGCAAGAAGCTCGACCACACCGTCGTGGAAATCGCGCGGGCGGAACGCGAGATTCGCGCGCTCGAAACCGAGTTCGACACGCGCGCCAATCTGGCGCAGCTCGACAAGTGGAACGCCGAGAAGCTCGGGCTGGTCGCGCCGTCTGCGGGGCAGTTCGTGGCCGACGAAGCCGCGCTTGCGGCACTCGAGCCAAGCTCGCCCAACGGTCCGCAACTGGCGTCGTTCAAGCCGCTTGCCCCGCTGCCGGCAGCAGGTGCGGCCGTGGTGCCCGCCACGGCGGCGGCGGCCCCCGTGGCCGTTGCAGTTGCGACGGTGTCCCCCAAGACCGCGCCGGCGTCGGTGCCCGCACCGCGCGCTCAGGCCGCGATCGTCCCGGCACCCGTTTCCCCGCGCACCAAGCCGACGCGCGCCGCAGCGCCGGTCGGGCGTACCGCGATGGCCGCGGTCGCAACGCCCAAGCCGCGGGCGGCGGTGGCGATGCTCGATCGTGCGTTGCTCGATGACAGCATGCTGGGCGACTTGCGCAGCGGCGCACGCGCCGAGACTCGATCGCGTAAATGACGACTCTCGTCGCCCGGCCGGTCCCCGCGCGACGGGGTAACGAACAGCGCCACGCGCTGGTCGCGGTCGCGCATGTGCGGCTGATGATACTGATGCTACTGATCATGGCGGGGTTCGTGCTGGTGATCGGCCGGATCGCGCTGCTCGGCATCCTGAGCGCTCCGGCCGGTGCAGCGAACCTTGCGGTCAATCCGCAAGTCCGCGGCGACATTCTCGATCGCAACGGTCAGCCGCTGGCACGGACGATCGACGCTTGGACGATCGGCGTGCGCCCGCCGCAGTTGCTGGGGGACCGGCAGGACCTGGCGGATTCGCTCGCGCGGCTGATGCCGGGGCATGACGCCGGCTGGTATTTCCAGAAGCTCACGATGCGCGCCAAGTTCACCTATCTCGAGAAACACGCATCCCCTGATCTCGTCAACAAGGTCCACGCGCTCGGCGAACCCGGCCTGGTGTTCGCGCGCGAGCCCGAGCGGCTGTATCCGCAATCGACGATGGCGGCGCACGTGCTCGGCTATATCGGTCCGACCGCGACCGATGCCCATATCGCAGGGCGCGCCGGGATCGAGCGTGCGTTCGATGAGCGGCTGAGCGATCCGCGCCGCCGCGGCGAACCGATCGCGCTGTCGATCGACGCGCGGGTCCAGGCCGCGATGGAGAGCGAACTCGGTCGCGCGATGACCAACTTCAAGGCGAAGGCGGCGACCGGCGTCGTCCTCGACGTGCATACCGGCGAGATCATCTCGATGGTGTCGCTGCCGGTGTACAACCCCAACAAGATCAGCGGCACGAGCAGCGACGCGCTGCGCAACAACGTGACCCAGTCGGTGTACGAGCTTGGGTCGACCTTCAAGCCGATCGCGATGGCTGCTGCGATCAACGACGGCGTCATCACCGATATGACCCGGCGGTTCGACGCGACCAAGCCGCTCAAGGTCGGTCGCTTCACGATCCACGACGATCGCGGCGATCCCAAGCGCTGGCTCAACATCCCCGAGACGCTGGTCTATTCGTCGAACGTCGTGACCGCACAGATCGCTGACCGGATGGGCAAGGAGCGGATGGCGGCGATGTTCACCGCGCTCGGTTTCGGCGAACGCCCCGCTATCGAATTGCGCGAGCGTGCCGGACCGATCTGGCCGCGCTATTGGGGCCGGACGACGGTGATGACCACCGCCTATGGACACGGCATCGCGATCACGCCGCTGCATCTGGCGAACGCCTATGCCACGCTCGTCAACGGTGGGATCTACCGGCCAACGACGCTGCTCAAGGTTGCACCGGGTGCTGCCCCTAAGGGACGTCGCGTGCTGACCGAGGCGACCAGCGCGCGGATGCGGCAGTTGTTGCGGTTGGTGGTGCTGCTCGGCACCGGGCGCAAGGGCGATGCGCCCGGCTACCGTGTCGGCGGCAAGACCGGCACCGGTGAAATCGCCGGTGCAGGCGGCTATTCGCGGAGCAAGAACGTGTCGACGTTTGCCGCCGCCTTCCCGATGGACGCGCCGCGGTACGTCGTCGTTGCGATGCTCGATTCGCCCAACGGGACCGCCGAGACGTTCGGCCTCACCACCGCAGCGTGGAATGCCGCTCCGGTTGTCGGGCGGGTGATCTCACGGACCGGCGCGATGCTGGGGGTGACACCCGACACAAGCCGCGACATTGATGTATCGCAGCTTTTGCCGCTGGTATGGACGGGCGACAAGAAGCCCGCCGCGACTGCAGAATGAAGGATTTGCCGTGAAATTGGGTGCGCTGACCGGTGGAAACGAAAGCGCGACGGTAAGCGGCTTCGCGATCGACCACCGCAAGGTCGCGCCGGGAACGGTGTTCGGTGCGTTTCAGGGCGCGGCCGTCAACGGTGAGGACTATATTGCGGCGGCGGTGGCGGGGGGCGCGATCGCGGTCGTGGCACGGCCCGAGGCGGTGGTGGAGGGCGCGGTGCACATCGCCGATGCCAATCCGCGGCGTGCCTTTGCGCAGCTTGCCGCGCGCTATTTCGCCCCGTTCCCGGGCGTCGCGGTGGCGGTGACGGGGACCAACGGGAAGACTTCGACGGTCGAAATGGTTCGGCAATTGTGGCGCATGGCGGGGTTCCACGCGGCGTCGATCGGGACGCTGGGCGTGACCACGGGGGACGACCGCGTTTCGACCGGGCTGACGACGCCCGATGTGGTGACGTTCCTGTCGAACGTCGCCGGGCTGGCGCGCGAGGGCGTGACGCACGTCGCGTTCGAGGCATCCAGCCACGGATTGACGCAATATCGCACCGAGGGGCTGGCGGTTCGAGCGGCGGCGTTCACCAATCTCAGCCGCGATCACCTCGATTATCACGGGACGATGGACGCGTATCTCGAGGCGAAGCTGCGGCTGTTCTCCGAGGTGCTGGCCGATGGCGGCACCGCGGTGCTGTGGGCGGATGATCCCGCCACCGTGAAGGTCGCCAAGGTTGCACAGGCGCGCGGCGTTGCGGTGGCGACGGTGGGAACGGCGGGGGAGCGGCTCAGGCTGATCAAGCGGGTGCCGAGCCTGCTCGGGCAGGTGCTGACGATCGAGGCGGATGGCGCGACCTATACGATCAACCTGCCGCTGATCGGCGCATATCAGGCGGCGAATGCGCTGACCGCGGCGGGACTGGTGATCGCGACGGGCAGTGACGTGGCGGCAACGCTGGCGAATATCACCCGTTTACAACCGGTTAGAGGGCGTCTGGAACGCGCGGTCATCGCCGCCAGCGGCGCGCCGGTCTATGTCGATTATGCGCATACCCCCGACGCGCTGGAAGCGGCGATCGCAGCGCTCAAGCCCCATGCAGGCGGGCGGCTGATCGTCGTGATCGGCGCTGGCGGCGACCGCGACCAGGGCAAGCGTTCGGAAATGGGGCGCGTCGCGATCGAACAGGCCGACCAAGTCATTGTTACCGATGACAATCCCCGCAGTGAGGACCCCGCCGCGATCCGCGCGATGGTGCTGGAAGGCGCGCCGGGCGCGACCGAGATCGGGTCGCGGCGCGATGCGATCCGCGCGGCGATCGAGGCGGCGGGACCGCAGGATATCGTTCTGATTGCAGGCAAAGGGCACGAACAGGGGCAGATCGTCGGCGATCTGGTGCTGCCGTTCGACGACGTCAGCGTCGCGCGCGAAATGGCGCAGGAGCTGAGCGCATGAGCGCGCCGCTGTGGACCGCGGCGGAGATTGCCGCCGCGACGGGCGGTACCGCATCCGCCGACTTCGCCGCGACCGGCGTTACTTTTGACTCACGCGAGGTCGGCAAAGGCGATCTTTTTGTCGCGATGAAGGGCGCATTCAGCGACGGTTTCAGCTTTCTCGACACCGTTTCTACGCAAGGTGCCGCCGGTTCGGTCGTGTCCGAGCCCACAAAATACCCGCATGTGCTCGTCCCCGACACGACGCTCGCGCTCGACGCGCTCGCGCGTGCGGCGCGCGCACGGACCTCAGCCAGGATCATCGGCGTCACCGGGTCGGTCGGCAAGACCGGGACCAAGGAAGCGCTGTTCGCAGCACTCGACCGCGGGGCGCCCGATGCCGCGCATCGTTCGGTCAAGAGCTACAACAACCATACCGGCGTTCCGCTCAGCCTAGCGCGGATGCCCGCCGAGACTCGCTTCGGCGTGTTCGAGATGGGGATGAACCATGCGGGCGAACTCGCGCAACTGACGCAACTCGTCCGCCCGCATGTTGCGATCGTCACGACGATCGCGCCCGCGCACACCGAATTCTTTCCGAACGAAGAAGCGATCGCGGACGCCAAGGGGGAAATTTTCGCGGGGCTCGAACCCGGCGGCGTGGCGATCGTGCCGTACGACAGTCCCCACCGCGACCGGCTGATCGCTGCCGCCGCGCCTTATGCCGCGCGGATCGTGACCTTCGGGCTCGACAAGGCGGCGGACGTCCGCGCGATGGAGACGATGCGCACCGCGCGCGGGACGTTCGTGACCGCGAAGGTCGGCACGCGCGAGCTGAGCTTCACGATGGGGCAGGCGGGGATGCACTGGGTCTCCAACGGGCTGGCGGTGCTCGCCGCGGTCGATGCGGTCGGCGGCGACCTTGCGCTCGCGGGACTGGCGCTGGCGGAGATGGGCGGGCTCGCCGGGCGCGGCGCGCGCTTCACCGTGGCGGCGCCGGGGGGCAGCGCGCTGGTGATCGACGAAAGCTACAATGCCAATCCGGCATCGATGCGCGCGACGCTTGCGGTGCTCGCCGCCGAAAAGGGCGTGCGGCGGATCGTCCTGCTCGGCGAAATGCGCGAGTTGGGTGACGACAGCGATTCCTATCACGCGGCGCTCGCCGAGCCGATCCTCGCGGCGGGGGTCGAAGCGGGCATTCTTGTCGGTGAACGCATCACCCCGCTGGCGAACGCGCTTGAGGGGAAGGGCGATTTCGTCCATGTCGCGGACGCTGCCGCGGCGCGGGCTGCCCTGTCTGCGATGCTGGGGGCGGGGGACGCGGTGCTCATCAAGGGATCGAACGGCGTAGGGTTGGCGGCGGTTGTCGCAAGCCTGCGGGGCGGGACACAGTAATGCTCTATTTCATCGCCGAATATCTGGGATTCCCGGGGGGGCTCAATCTCTTCCGCTATCTGTCCTTCCGTACCGGCGGGGCGGTCGCGACGTCGCTGTTCCTCGGGCTGCTGATCGGCCCGCGGTTCATCGGCTGGCTGCGCGTGCGGCAGGGCAAGGGCCAGCCGATTCGGCTCGATGGCCC
Organism: Sphingomonas sp. FW306-05-A; assembly: GCF_058782275.1. Classification (NCBI taxonomy): domain Bacteria; kingdom Pseudomonadati; phylum Pseudomonadota; class Alphaproteobacteria; order Sphingomonadales; family Sphingomonadaceae; genus Sphingomonas; species Sphingomonas sp. FW306-05-A. The sequence continues at coordinate 439,335 of NZ_JBYSXN010000002.1, read as the reverse complement.
GCAATCGCATCTGTCGAAGCGCGGCACGCCGACGATGGGCGGGCTGATGATCCTGACCAGCCTGGTCGTCTCCAGCCTGTTGTGGATGGACCTGTCCAACCCGTTCGTCTGGGCGTGCACCTTCGTGACGCTCGGGTTTGGCGCGATCGGGTTCCTCGACGACTATGACAAGGTCCGCAAGGCGAGCACCGCGGGCGTCTCGAGCAAGCTGCGGCTGATCGGCGAATTCGCGATCGCGCTGGTTGCGAGCGCGATCATCGTTCACCAGAACGGGACGCATCTGTATCTGCCGTTCTATACCGGGCCGGTGATCCAGCTGGGGTGGTTCTACGTCGTGTTCGCGGCGTTCACGATCGTAGCGTTCGGCAATGCGGTGAACCTGACCGACGGGCTGGACGGGCTCGCCACGATGCCGGTGATCATCGCGAGCGTCGCGTTCATGCTGATCGTGTATCTGGCGGGCAACCTCAAGTTCGCGACCTATCTCGGCATTCCACATGTGCCGCATGCGGGCGATCTGGCGATCTTCTGTGGCGGGATCGTGGGGGCGGGGCTCGCCTTCCTGTGGTTCAACGCGCCGCCGGCTGCGGTGTTCATGGGCGACACCGGGAGCCTTGCGCTCGGCGGCGCGCTCGGGGCGATTTCGGTCGTGGCGCATCACGAGATCGTGCTCGGGATCATCGGCGGTCTGTTCGTGGTCGAGGCAGTGAGCGTCATCGTCCAGGTGTTCTGGTACAAGCGCACCGGGCGCCGTGTGTTCAAGATGGCGCCGATTCACCACCATTTCGAGCAGCTCGGGTGGAGCGAGCCGACCGTGGTGATCCGGTTCTGGATCATTGCGCTGGTGCTGGCGCTGGCTGGTCTTTCGACGTTGAAGTTGCGGTGAAGCGCGCAGGTCTTCTTTTTGAAGCCCCTCCCCTTCAGGGGAGGGGTTGGGGTGGGGCTGTACCAGGCGCTGGTCTCGGTGAGACACGCCCCACCCCCAACCCCTCCCCTGAAGGGGAGGGGCTTTTCTTTATGGTGGCTTTCTCGTGATTGTTTCACCGACTTGGGCTGGCAAGCGTTACGCTGTGCTGGGGCTCGCGCGGTCGGGCGTGGCGAGCGTGCGTGCGCTGGTTGCGGGCGGGGCGGCGGTTGCTGCTTGGGATTCGGATGCGGCGAAGCGGGCGGCTCTTTCTTCTCAAGCCCCTTCCCTTCAGGGGAGGGGTTGGGGTGGGGCTGTACCGGGCGCTGCTCTCGGTGAGACTTCCCCCACCCCCAACCCCTCCCCTGAAGGGGAGGGGCTTTTAACGTTTTCCAATCCGGAGACGTTCGACCTTACGGGCTTCGACGGCCTCGTCGTATCCCCGGGTGTCCCCCTCAATCGCCATCCTGTGGCGGAGAAAGCACGCGCCGCGAACGTCCCCATTCTCGGCGACATCGAACTGTTCGCCCAGGCGCGCCCCGCGCTGCCGCGCCACAAGGTCGTCGGCATCACCGGCACCAACGGCAAGTCGACCACCACAGCGCTCATCCACCACATCCTGCAAACCGCAGGCATCCCCAGCCTGATGGGCGGCAACATCGGCCTGCCGATCCTCGAACAGCCACCGCTGCCGGAAGGCGGCGTCTATGTGCTCGAACTGTCGAGCTACCAGATCGACCTGACGCAGAGCCTCGACTGCGATGTCGCGGTGTTGCTCAACATCACCCCCGATCATCTCGATCGCTACGACGGGTTCGACGCCTATGCCGCATCGAAGGCCCGCCTGTTCGCGATGCAGTCGCGCGAGCATGCCGCGATCATCGGGATCGGCGACACGCCCTCGGCGCTGATCGCGCGCAGCCTGTCCGCGCGGGGCGAGCATCTCACCAAGATCGCGCCCGGCGTGTGCATGGACCAGTCGCGCTGGCCGTCGCTGCAAGGGCCGCACAACGCGCAGAACGCGCTCGCCGCGATCGCGGTGGCGCAGGCGCTGGGGGTCAGCGAAGCCGCGATCGATGCGGGGCTGCAGAGCTTCACGGGACTGGCGCACCGGATGGAGCGCGTGCGGGTCCGGGATGGCGTCGCCTATGTCAACGACAGCAAGGCGACCAACCCCGAATCCACCGCGCCCGCGCTGGCGGCGTTCGGGCGGATCCACTGGATCCTGGGCGGCGAGGCCAAGTCGGACGATCTCGACGCGTGCGCGCCGCAGTTCGGCCATGTCGCCTGTGCCTATACGATCGGTGCCGCGGGACCGCGCTTCGCCGCGATTCTCGCGGGCAAGGTGCCGGTCGAGCAATGCGGCGATCTCGCCACCGCGGTCGCCGCCGCCGCGCGGAGTGCCGCGCCCGGGGATACGGTGCTGTTGTCGCCCGCGTGCGCATCGTTCGATCAATTTCGCGATTTCGAGGATCGCGGCACGCAATTCCGGACTTTGGTCGAGGCGCTCCAGTGAACGACATGAGCAATAGCCCGCCAAAATTGTGGAAAAGCATGAAGGGTCGCGGCGGACGCGGCGACCGGTCGCCGCTCGGCACGTGGTTCTGGGATATCGACCGGATGCTGCTGCTGCTGACGCTGCTGCTGATCGCGGTCGGACTGGTCGCAGTCGGGGCGGCGTCGCCCGCCGCGGCGACGCGCTATTCGGACGGCAAGCACGTCGTCCCGCCGCTCTTCTATCTGTGGTGGCAGCTCGCCTGGGTCGGCGTGTCGTTGCCCGTCCTGCTGGGGGTGTCGATGCTGCCCGTTCCCGTTGCGCGCCGGATGGCGCTGATCGGTACGGTCGCGTGCCTTGTGTTGCTGATGCTGGTCCCGGTGTTCGGGGTGCAGAAGAACGGCGCGACGCGCTGGCTCAACCTCGGCGTGTCGTTGCTCCAGCCGTCCGAATTCCTCAAACCGTTCTTCATCGTGACGGCGGCGTGGGTGCTGTCGATGCGCGCGAAGGACGATGCGCTGCCGGTGGTGACGATCACCGCGGGGATGACCGCGCTGGTTTCGGTGCTGCTGATGCTGCAGCCCGATTTCGGGCAGACGGTGGTGTTCTGCGCGGTGTGGATGGCGTTGCTGCTGATCTCGGGCACCTCGCCGAAGATCATCGCCGGCTTCGTCGCGGCGGTCCCGGCGGGGCTGGTCGCGGCGTACATGTTCTACGGGACGGCGCGCGCGCGGATCAACGCGTTCATCTTCCCCGACCATGACGGTCCGGGCGCGGCCGACCATTACCAGACCAACGCCGCACACGACACGATCACTGCGGGCGGCTGGCGCGGGACCGGGCCGGGCGGCGGCGCGATGAAGTTCCGGCTGCCCGAGGGGCATACCGATTACATCTTCTCGGTGATCGGCGAGGAATTTGGGCTGATCGCGTGCATGATCATCGCGATGCTGTTCCTCGCGATCGTCGTGCGCGTGTTCGTCAAGCTGCTCGACGAACAGGACGAATTTCGCCTGTTCGCGGCGGCGGGGCTGGCGACGCAGTTCGGCATCCAGGCTTTGATCTCGATGGCGGTCAACACCGGGATCGCGCCGAGCAAGGGCATGACGCTGCCGTTTATCTCGTACGGCGGATCGTCGCTGATCGCCTTGTCGATCGGAATGGGGTTGCTGCTGGCGTTTACCCGACGCAATCCGTTCGTCTTGCGATCCAAATATATCGCGCGATGGAGCGGCGAATGAGCGTGGCGAAACACTTCGTACTGGCAGCGGGCGGGACTGGCGGGCACATGGTCCCGGCGGCGGCGCTCGCGGCCGAACTGATGCGGCGCGGGCATTATGTCGCGCTGGTCAGCGATGAGCGCGGCGTGCGCTTTCCCGGGCTGTTCGAGGGGATCCAGACGCATATCCTCCCCGCGGGGCGGTTGGGCGGCGGGCCGGTCGGCTATCTCAAGGCGACGTCCGCGATGCTGAAAGGCCGCGCGATGGCGATCCAGCTGTACAAGAGCTTCCGTCCCGATGCGGTGATCGGCTTCGGTGGGTATCCGGCGCTGCCGGCGCTGCTGGGGGCGTTCAACCAGAAGATCCCGACCGCAGTGCACGAGCAAAATGCGGTGCTGGGCCGGGTCAACCGGTTGGTCGCGCGCAAAGTGAATGCGATCGCGACATCCTATGCCGAGGTCGAGCGGCTGGGCGGGAAGCTGCGCGACAAGACGTATCTGGTCGGCAATCCGGTGCGTGATGCGGTGATCGCGCTGCGCGCCAAGCCGTATCCGCTGCTCGAGGAAGACGGGATCTTCCGCGTGCTCGTGACCGGCGGCAGCCAGGGCGCGAGTGTGCTGAGCCGGGTGGTGCCCGACGGGCTGTCGCTGCTGCCGCTGGCTTTCCGGCGGCGGTTGCAGGTGACGCATCAGGCGCGGATCGAGGATATCGAGGCGTGCCGCGCGAAATATGCCGAACTGTCGATCGCGGCCGAACTGGCGACCTATCTGCCCGACTTGCCCGAGCAACTGGCGTGGGCGCATGTCGTGATCGCGCGCGCGGGTGCATCGACGCTGGCGGAACTGACCTGCGCGGGGCGGCCGGCGATCCTCGTGCCGTTGCCGAGCGCGACCGATGATCACCAGACCGTCAACGCGCGCGAGATGACGCTCGCGGGCGGCGCGCGGACGATCCAGCAGAGCAGTTTCACGCCGGTCGAACTCGCCAAGCAGATGCAGAAGCTCGGGCTCGATCCCGCGGCGTTGCAGAATGCCGCGGCGCGCGCGCGCGGCTGCGGTCGTCCGGAGGCGGCGAGCGATCTGGCGGATCTGGTCGAAAGCCTCGGCAATACGCGTGGCGACATGCCGATCGGCGCGCCACAGCGCCGCAACCCCAATCAGAAGGCAGCATTCGCATGAGGGGTGTCGCAACCGACATCGGCACGATCCATTTCGTCGGCATCGGCGGGATCGGCATGTCGGGCATCGCCGAGGTGATGAAGAACCTCGGCTACAGCGTGCAGGGGTCGGACGTGGCCGAGGGCTATGTCATCGAGGGGCTGCGCGCGAAGGGCATCCCGGTCCTGATCGGGCATCACGCCGCCAATCTCGGCGACGCGGCGGTGATCGTGACGTCGACCGCGATCAAGCGCGGCAACCCCGAGGTCGAGGTGGCACTCGAGCGACGTATCCCGGTGGTGCGGCGTGCGGAGATGCTTGCGGAGCTGATGCGGCTCAAGTCGACCGTTGCGGTCGCGGGCACGCACGGCAAGACGACCACGACGAGCATGGTCGCGGCGCTGCTCGATGCGGGCGGGGTCGATCCGACCGTCATCAACGGCGGGATCATCAACTCCTACGGATCGAACGCACGTCTGGGCGCAAGCGACTGGATGGTGGTCGAGGCGGACGAGAGCGACGGCAGCTTCCTGCGGCTAGACGGGACGATCGCGGTCGTCACCAACATCGATCCCGAGCATCTCGACCATTACGGCAGCTTCGACCAGGCCAAGAACGCCTATGTCGAGTTCATCGAGAACGTGCCCTTCTACGGCGCGGCATTGCTGTGCCTCGATCATCCCGAAGTGCAGAACATCATTCCGCGCGTCCGCGACCGGCGCGTCGTGACCTATGGCTTTGCGGCGCAGGCCGACGTGCGCGGAGTCAATGTGACGCCGGTGCCGGGCGGCAACCGCTTCGAGGTGATCATCCGTCACCGTGACGGGACCAGCCGCTCGATCGAGGGGATCGATCTGCCGATGGCCGGGCGGCACAACGTCCAGAACGCGCTCGCCGCGATTGGCGTCGCGCTTGAGCTGGGGATCGACGATGCGACGATCCAGCAGGGGTTCAAGCAGTTCGGCGGGGTCAAGCGGCGCTTTACCAACGTCGGCGAAGTCGCGGTGCCGGGCGGGGTGGTCACGATCATCGACGATTACGGGCATCACCCGGTCGAGATCCGCGCGGTGCTCGCCGCGGCGCGCGAAGGCGTACGCAACCGCGTGATCGCGGTCGTCCAGCCGCACCGCTATTCACGGCTCGGCGACCTGATGGAGGAGTTCCAGGGCGCGTTCAACGATGCCGACATGGTGCTGGTGACGCCGGTCTATGCCGCGGGCGAACAGCCGGTCGAGGGTGTCGACGCGGACGCACTGGTCGACGGGATCAAGCGGCGCGGGCATCGTTCCGCCGCAACGATCGCGGATGCGGCTACGCTGGCGCAGACGCTCGCCGGCGTGGTGCAGGCGGGCGACATGGTCGTCTGCCTGGGCGCTGGAGACATCACCAAATGGGCGGCGGGGCTGGCGGCTGGCATCGAGGCGGCGCGATGAGCGCGATGCCGCCTTCCGATGGCGCGCGCGTTGCGCGCGATCTGCCCAAAACGGAAGGCCGATTGACCGAGAACGCGCCGCTTGCGCCACTGGTGTGGTTCAAATCGGGCGGCAGCGCACAGTGGCTGTTCGAGCCGAAGGACACGGCCGACCTCAGTGCCTTCCTCGCCGCGCTCGATCCTGCGGTGCCGGTGTTGCCGCTCGGCTTGGGGTCGAACCTGATCGTGCGCGACGGCGGTGTGCCCGGCGTGGTGATCCGGTTGGGCAAGCCGTTCGCCAAGGTGTCCGCGATCGACGGGACGACGCTGCTGTGCGGCGGCGGGGCGAGCGGGATCCTGGTGTCGTCGTCGGCGCGCGATGCCGGAATCGGGGGCGTCGAGTTTCTGCGTTCGATCCCCGGCACGGTCGGCGGGTTCGTGCGGATGAACGGCGGCGCATATGGGCGCGAGACCAAGGACGTGCTGGTCGAATGCGAGATCGTGCTCCGCAACGGCGAACGCCGTGTGCTGCCGGTCGATGCGGTCGGGTACAGCTATCGGCATTCGGACCTGCCCGAAGGGTGCATCGTGGTCAGCGCGACGTTCCGCGGGCATCCGGAGGACCCTTCGGTGATCCAGGCGGAGATGGACCGCATCGCCGCCGAGCGCGAAGCGTCGCAACCGTTGCGTTCGCGCACCGGCGGGTCGACGTTCAAGAATCCGGACGGGCACAAGGCATGGGCGTTGATCGACGCGGCCGGGTGTCGCGGACTGACGCGCGGCGATGCGCAAGTGAGCGAAAAGCACTGCAACTTCCTGCTCAACCTCGGGGCCGCGACCAGCGCCGAGATCGAGGCGCTGGGCGAAGAGGTGCGGGATCGCGTGAAAGCGCAATCGGGAGTGGAATTGACGTGGGAAATTCAGCGGGTCGGGGTGGTAGCGTGACGGTAACTCCACCCCCCGTCATTCCCGCGCAGGCGGGAATCCATACTGGCGAACGTCGGTATGGGCATATTGCCGTCGCGCTAATGGATCCCCGCCTCCGCGGGGATGACGGCTTGGGGGGTGACGGATTGTGAGCGTGTTGCATGTCGCGGTCCTGATGGGCGGACCCTCTGCCGAGCGCGAAGTATCGCTGATGTCGGGCAACGGTGTCGCCGATGCGCTGGAGTCGCTCGGCCACCGCGTCACGCGGATCGACATGGGCAAGGACGTCGCCGCGCGGCTGACCGATGCCGCCCCGGACGTCGTGTTCAACGCGCTCCACGGCACGCCGGGGGAGGATGGCACCGTCCAGGGCATGCTCGACCTGATGGGGCTGACCTACACCCATAGCGGGCTGGCGACGTCGGTCATCGCGATCGACAAGCAGTTGACCAAGCTGCTGCTCGTCCCCGGTGGCATTCCGATGCCGGGCGGGCGGATCGTCAAATCTGAATCGCTCTACGACGCCGATCCGCTGCCGCGGCCTTATGTGCTCAAGCCCGTCAACGAGGGCTCGTCGGTCGGCGTGGCGATCGTGACCGCTGAGGGGAATTACGGCAACCCGATCGCACGCGGCGTGGCGGGGCCGTGGACCGAATTCGAGGAGCTGCTCGCCGAACCCTATATCCGCGGGCGCGAGTTGACGACCGCGGTGCTGGGCGACAAGGCGCTCGGCGTTACCGAGCTCAAGCCCAAGAATGGCTGGTACGATTTCGACGCGAAATATACCGACGGGCTGACCGAACATGTCTTCCCCGCCGATATTCCCGACGAGATTGCCGAGGCATGCAAGCGGATCGCGCTCGATGCGCACCGTCTGCTCGGCTGCAAGGGGACGTCGCGGTCGGACTTCCGCTGGGATGACGAACAGGGTGTCGACGGGCTGTTCCTGCTCGAGGTCAACACCCAGCCCGGGATGACCGCGCTGAGCCTTGTCCCCGAACAGGCGCGGCATTGCGGGATCGAGTATCCGCAACTCGTCCAGATCATCGTCGACGAGGCGATCAGGGACAAAGCGGCGAAGGCCAATTCCCCATGAGCGGAACGATCAAGCGCGGCACCGTCCGCCGCCCGGTCCAGCCCAAGCGCAAGCAGGCGGCCAAGCCGTCGGTGATCGATCGCGCGATTACCGCGCTGCCGATCAGCGACGCGACGCTGCACAAGATCGCGACCTGGACGATCACCGGCGTGGTCGGGGCAGGGCTGATCGCGCTCGCGTCCTTCTTCGGCATTCCCGCGGCGATCGGCACCGCGATCGGCGAGGGGATCGGCGATGCAGGGTTCCGCGTCACCAACATCCAGATCACCGGCCTCAACCGGATGGACCACAACGTCGTCTACAAGATCGCGGCGAACCAGCCGTCGATGGCGATGCCGCTCGTCAGCCTGGAGAAGATCCGCTCCGATCTCGTCTCGCACAGCGGCTGGATCGAGGACGTGCACGTATCCCGGCGGTTGCCCGATACGCTGCTGGTCAGCGTGATCGAGCGGCAGCCGAGCGCGATCTGGCAGAACAAGGGGCAGCTCGCGTTGATCGCGTCGAACGGGACGTGGCTCGAGCCGGTCAATCCCGAAGCGATGCCGGACCTGCCGCTGGTGGTCGGCCCGCATGCGAACGAGCAGGAACCGGCGTATCGCGCGCTGCTCGATGTGGCGCCTGCGCTCAAGGGGCAGGTGAAGGCGGCGACCTGGGTCGGCAACCGTCGCTGGACGCTGACATTCGAAACCGGCGAGACGCTCGCCTTGCCCGAGGGCGACATCGCGGCGGGCAAGGCGTTGATCAAGTTCGCACAACTGGACGGTGTGCGCCCGTTGCTGGGCAAGGGGTGGCTCGGTTTCGACATGCGTGACCCGACGCGGCTGGTCGCGCGCAAGCCGGGCGTGACGACCAACAAGGCGATCACCGATCCGGGTGGTGCGCCGTCGACGGCGAGTACGCCGGGGACGACGACGGCGACACCGGCGGGGACCACACCGGCGACCGTGACGCCGACGGCTTCGCCCACGGCGACGCCGCGCACGGTGCCGCGGCTCACCGCGGTAAAAAGAATCACTAAGGATTCACAGGTTTAAACGATTGCGGTAAGTGTTGGCGGGAACAGGGGTAAGGGCATGGCTAAAACCGCACCGGAAGGGTTGATCACCGCACTCGACATTGGATCGTCGAAGGTGTCGGCGATGATCGCGCAGAAAGGCGACGGCGGGGAGCTGATCGTGCTCGGCACCGGCCAGCGTGAGAGCAAGGGCGTCAAGCGCGGCTATATCGCCGACGCCGCCGCGACCGAAGTCGCGGTGCGCGAAGCGGTCGAGCAGGCGGAGCGGATCGCCGGGCTCAACATCGAGAACGTCTGGGTCAGCTTCTCGGCAGGCGGGCTGGTGTCCGACGTCGCGTCGATCGAATTCGAGCTGGGCGGGCACCGCGTCGAGCAGACCGATATCGACGCGTTGTTGCAGGCCGGACGGGAATCGATCGATCCCGCCGGGCGGATGGTGCTTCACGCGCAGCCAGCACTCTATACGCTGGACGGGTTGACCGGCGTGAAGCGTCCGCTCGGGCTTCATGCCGACCGGCTCGGCGTTCATATCCACGTCGTTGCCGCGGACGGATCGCCGGTGCGCAACCTGGGGTTGTGCGTCGCCAATGCGCATCTCGAAGTGAAGTCGATCATCGCCTCGCCGGTCGCCACGGGCATGGCATGCCTGAGCGACGAAGAGCGCGAGCTTGGCGTTGCTTTGGTCGAGCTGGGGGCGGGGATCACCAACGTCTCGCTGTTCGCGGGCGGGATGCTCGTCGGGCTGATGTCGATCCCGATCGGCGCGCAGGACATTACCGACGATATCGCGTCCGCGTTCGGCACGCGTCGCGCGCAGGCGGAGCGAATGAAGTGCGTCCACGGGTCGGCCAACGCCTCCCCGCGCGACAATCACGAGATGATCGACGTCGCGCCGATCTCGGCCGAGGAAGACGCGAGCGACGGCACGCGCATCACCAAGGCGCAACTGATCTCGGTGATCCGCCAGCGGCTCGACCATCTCATCGGAGAAGTGTCCAAGGCGTTGAAAGACCTCAAGTTCGAGGGACCGGTCGGGCGTCAGGTCGTGCTGACCGGCGGGGGCGCGGAGCTGAAGGGCATCGCGGATTACGCGCAGGCGGCGCTCGGCCGTTCGGTGCGGATCGGGCGTCCGCGCGGGCTGACCGGTCTGCCCGAGGCGCATGCGACTCCTGCGTTCACGACTCTGGCAGGGCTGGCCTTTTATGCCGCCGCCGACCCGATCGACCTGCGCGCGCTGTCGAGCAAGCAGCAGCTTGTGCACCGTCCGAAGGGTTTTGCGGTATTTCGTCGCCTGATGGCGGCGGCTCGTGCGAATTATTAGGTTATTACGACCGGATTGGGCGGTTCGCGCTGGAACGACTGGCACCGATGGTGCAGAACCGCCGCTGAAGTAAATTGAGTGCGTCGGGCCTTTGGCGCCCGTTGGAGACTGGGACATGAGCATCGAATTTCTGCCGCCCGAAGTCGACGAGCTGACCCCGCGGATCGCGGTGATCGGCGTCGGCGGCGCAGGCGGCAACGCCATCGCGAACATGATGCGCGCGGACGTGCAGGGCGTTGAATTCCTTGTCGCCAATACCGATTCGCAGGCGCTGAAGCAGTCTGCGGCAAGCCACAAGATCCAGCTCGGCGTGAAGATCACGCAGGGGCTGGGTGCTGGCTCGCGTCCCGAGATCGGGCGTGCGGCGGCCGAGGAGACGATCGACCAGGTCACCAAGATGCTCGAAGGCTCGCACATGTGCTTCATCGCCGCGGGCATGGGCGGCGGCACCGGAACCGGTGCGGCTCCCGTCATCGCCAAGGCGGCGCGCGACATGGGGATCCTGACGGTCGGCGTCGTGACCAAGCCGTTCGCGTTCGAGGGCACGCGTCGCGCGAAAAGCGCCGAAGCAGGCATCGAGGAACTGCAGAAGTATGTCGACACGCTGATCGTCATTCCGAACCAGAATTTGTTCCTGGTGGCGAACGCGAACACGACCTTCAAGGAAGCGTTCCAGATGGCGGACGAAGTCCTTCAGCAGGGCGTCCGTGGGATCACCGACCTGATGGTCATGCCCGGCCTGATCAACCTCGATTTCGCCGACGTCCGTTCGGTGATGCAGGAGATGGGCAAGGCGATGATGGGCACCGGCGAAGCCGATGGCGACAATCGCGCGATCGAGGCGGCGTCGAAGGCGATCGCCAACCCGCTGCTCGACGGCGTCAGCATGAAGGGCGCCAAGGGCGTCATCGTGTCGATCACCGGTGGCGACGACATGCGCCTGCTCGAAGTCGACGAAGCCGCGAACCACATTCGCGAACTGGTCGACGACGATGCCAACATCATCTGGGGTTCGGCATTCAATCCCGATCTCGAGGGCAAGATCCGCGTCTCGGTGGTCGCCACCGGTATAGAGGCCGAGGCACGCCCGCCCGAGGCAGCGGCTCCCGCATCGCGCGCGTTCAGCTTCACGAACAAGAAGAGCGACGAGCCGACCACGGCAGCGCCGGCTCCGGCCCCCGCACCGGCCCCTGCTCCGACCGCAGCGCCTGCGCCTGCACCTGCTGCTGCGACGGCGGCACCTGCGCCTGCGCCTGCACCCGCCGCGGCGGATGAGCTCGTACTCGGCAGCGACGCGGTCGTTCCGCCCGCACCGCGCGTGTACGGCGACGTCGATGTGCCCGCCCCGGCGAGCGACGATACCCCGGCCGAAGCGCCGACGCGGCGTCGCTGGCTGTCGCCCGGCGCGGCGGTGTCCGAGGATGCGCCCGTTCCGGCAGCGCCCGAGCCTGCGCCGAGCGCACCGCGCGTCAAGCTGGGCGGCACGCTGTTCGAGCGGATGTCGAGCGTTTCGCGCGGCGCCGCTCGCGAGGAAGAGCCTTCGACCGACAAGGACCCGCTCGATATCCCGCGGTTCCTGCATCGCCAGAATAATCAGTAACCCCGTCGGTCGCCATGCCCGTCGAGGTGTGGCGGCCGTCTTCCCGGACGCGGCGGCAGCACGGTGTGCCGTCCGCCGATGTTCCGTTTCGTCTTGGCGCAAGCCGGTGCAGCCGTCATTGCCGGTTCAGCGGCAAGGGGCTTTAGGATAGTCCATGCGCATCGTCCGCCTCGCCGCTTCCATCGTCGCCCTTGCCGCGACCGGTGCCGGAGCCCACGCCCAATCTGCGCGCGCGTCGGTCTATCCGTCGCCCTATCCGCAGACGTCCCCTCAGATGGTCCAGCCGGTTGGTGATGCCGACAGCCTGGCGAGCGAAATCCGCTTGCTGGCAGCGGACCCCAACAACGTCCAGGCGCTGGTCCGCGCAGGCGAACTTGCGCTCAAGCTGGAGGATCCGACCGCGGCGGCGGCGTTCTTCACGCGCGCGTCGCGGATCGATCCGCGGAACGCGCGGGTCAAGGCGGGCGAGGGCAGTCTGCTCGTCAGTGCGGAACGCCCGGGGGAAGCGCTGCGCCACTTCGCCGAGGCAGAAGCCCTGGGCGGCGACGTACGGAGTTTCGCCGCGGATCGCGGCCTTGCCTACGATCTGATCGGCGAACAGGATCGCGCGCAACGCGACTACCGCGTCGCCTTGCGCGCGGCCGAGGATGACGAGACGCGCCGGCGCTATGCCCTGTCGCTCGGCATATCGGGCAAGCGCGAGATTGCGCTCAAGGAGATCGAACCGCTGCTGCGCAAGAGCGATCGCGGGGCATGGCGGTCGCGGGCGTTCATCCTTGCGATGGGCGGGGACAAGGCGGGTGCGGAGCGGATCGCGACGACGATGATGCCGACCGGGATGGCGCAGGGGTTGCAGCCGTTCTTCGAGATCCTGCCATCCTTGCGCCCCGCCGACCGCGCGTTCGCAGTGCATTTCGGCGAAGTGCGCGCATCCCCGACGCGGATCGCCGATGCCCGGATGACCCCGCCGCTCGCCGCATTGCGCGCCGACCCGACGGCACCGGTCGAGAGCGTGGCCACGCCGCGTCCGCCGGTGGTGATCGTCGCGGCTGCACCGACGCGCAAGGAGCGACGCTCGCGCAAGGATCGCCCACGCGAGACGATCGTCGCGGCGACCACGCCGCCCGTCGTGCCGCTGCCAGCTCCTCCGGCCTATGTGCCGCGCCCGGTGACGATGGCATCCGCGACGCCGTATCAGGGGCCGCGCTATGGCGGGCAGCCTCGGCCGGGGTCGAGCGCGACACGTGCGGCGAACCTTGCCGCCGCGAATGCGATGCCGACTCCGGGTGCAACGGTGCCTTTCGCAGCGGGCACACCCGCGCGTTCGGTTGGTGGCCAGACTTCTCCGCAGTCGACAACCGCGCCTGCGCTTCCGTCGTCCGTTGCGCTCGGGTCGTCGACCGTGATGACGCCTGGTCGATCATCGACGCCGGCCTATTCGGCACCCGTCCAACAGACCCGCGCGCCGGTCGCCTCGGCAGGGGCGCGACTGACGCCGACGCAGCTCGCCAATGCCGCGTCCGCTGCGCCGTCACCGGTCAGGACTGGCACGACGGCGGTGGCGCCTGTTTCGCCCGCTGTTGCGGCCCCTGTTGCATCGACGCCTTATGTCGATCGTCCTGCGGTCGTGGCCGCTGCACCGTCATCTGCCGGTGTCGGAACCGGGTACGTCGCGCCGGTTGCCAGTGCGCCCGCCGCAGCCGTCGCCACGCCGAGCCCGGTGCGGAGCGAGGATTCGATCCTTGCGTCGATCATCGCGGGGATCAACATTCCGGGTACCGAACTGGGGGTCGCGCCCGAACGCATGGCGGTCACGTCGCCGCCGCCGATCCAGCGCGCCGTGCCGAGCCGACCGCTGGAGGACAATGTCGCGGCGGGGGCATCGCGTGCGGCGGTGGTCGCTCCCCCTGCGGAGCGCGTCGCCGTCGTGCGCAGTCAGCCCGAGAAGCCGGTCGCCCAACGCAAGCCCGCTGCCAAGCCGGTGATCGAAGACGCGGCGGAGGATCGCCCGGTCTCCACGCGCAAGTCCGCAACCGACAAGAAGGCGCTCGCCGACAAGACGGCGAAGGCGGGCAAGACCGCAGAGGCGGACAGCGGTGATGCCGCGGGCAAGACCGGCAAGCTGTCCAAGGCGGCGCAAAAGGCGGCCGACGCGAAGAAGCTTGCCGAGGCCAAGAAGGCCGAAGAGAAGCGCAAGAACGATCCCAAATTGCTCGAACCGCAGCGCTATTGGGTGCAGGTCGCGGGTGGCGCGAATGCCAACGACCTGTCCAAGCAATGGGACAAGCTCAAGACCAAGAACAGCAAGGCACTGGCAGGCAAGACGGGCTGGGTTACGCCGCAGCGTGCGACCAACCGCGTGCTGACGGGGCCGTTCAAGACCGACGACGAAGCACAGGCGTTCGTCAACACGCTTGCCAAACAGGGTATCTCCGGATTCGTCTTCGCCAGCGATGCGGGTCAGAAAGTCACGAAATTGCCGGGTAAATGAGAAGTATCGCGCGCTGGGCGAGCCGCCCGGAGCAGAGCCGGGGACGGCTGCACGACGAACGACCGGGGGCAGGTGACCCGACATCGGTGCGCGGCCCGCGCGACGCGTTTCAGCGCGACCGCGACCGGATCGTCCATTCGATCAGCTTCCGGCGGCTGCGGCACAAGACGCAGGTGTTCATGGCGCCCGACGGCGATCACTTCCGCGTTCGCCTGACGCACAGCCTGGAAGTCGCGCAGATCGCGCGGACGATCGCGCGCGCGCTCGGGCTCAACGAGGATCTGACCGAGGCGCTGGCGCTGGCGCATGACATCGGACACCCCCCGTTCGGCCATGCCGGCGAGGATGCGCTGGAGCGTGCGCTCGCGGGGCAGGGCGGGTTCGATCACAATGGCAATACGCTGCGCGCGCTGATGCTGATCGACAGCCCGTATCCGCGGTGGGAAGGGCTCAACCTGACGTGGGAAACGCTCGAGGGTCTCGCCAAGCATAACGGGCCGATCGCGCGGCCGGGCTGGGCGCTGGCGGAATGCGATGCGGCGTTTCCGTTGGAGCTGACGCGCTGGTCGAGCCTCGAGGCGCAGGTCGCCGCGATCGCCGACGACATCGCCTATGACAATCACGACATCGACGACGGGTTGCGCGCCGGACTGCTGACGCTCGACCAGTTGCTTGCGGTGCCGGTGGTCGCGCGCGAGTGGGACGGCGTGCGCGCACGTTTCCCCGATGTCGCGCCCGATCGTCTGGTCGGTGAACTGATCCGCACCCAGATCGGCACGATGGTCAACGACCTGATCGCCGAGACGGAGCGGCGGCTTGTCGGTATCGGTGACGTCGCGGACGTTCGCGCGGCGGGGCGTTGCCTCGTCGGCTTCTCGGACGCGATGCGCGACGACGAGCGGACGCTCAAGCGGTTCATGTACGTCAACCTCTACCATCATCCGCGCCAGCTCGAGGCGGCGCGGACGGCGGAAGGGATCGTCGCGGGGCTGTTCACGGCGTATCGTGCGGACCCGCGCCTGATGCCGGGGGAATGGGCGGACCGGTTACCCGACGCCGAGCCGTGGCGGAGCCGCCATATCGCGGACTTCATCGCGGGAATGACCGACCGCTATGCGGTCTCACGCTATCGCGAAGCGGTCGGTCCGATCGACTTGCCGGACGGGTTCTAGGGCGCACCAAACCGGGGGGGCAGCGGTGCGCCCTAGCGGGCATGCGAGATCGCTCGATACGAGCCGAAGCCCCTGCCGGGGGAGCGATCAGCGCAGAGCGACGACCTTGTCGTCCATCACTGCAGCCTTGGCGGGGACGAAGAAGGATACGGGCTTGCCGTTCGCGACACCGGCAACGCGCTTGCCGCGGACGACGAGGTGGAAGGTTTCGCCCGAATTGAGATTGCGACCATCGATGTCGACGTGATCGTCCTTGGCGACTTGCGTGTAGGTGAAGGTCTCGCCGTCGCGGGTGAAGGTGCGCGCATCGCTCACGGTGTCGGCGAACGCGGGGGCAGCGGTGGCGACGATGACGGCTGCGGCGGTGACGATGGACTTGAGCATGACCGGTTCCTTTCAAACGAAAGCCTGATCAGCATCCCCTCCACGGGTTGGTGTGCTGTTCGTTTTATATTGCATTGCAACATGCGTCCCAAGCGCAAACGACGCGAGGCCAGTTGCACGGAACGAACGCCGTGCTGTCGTGTCCGGCAAAGTCTTGCGACAAAGCCGGTCCAGAAGGTCCTGGTCGTTCGGGTATAGGGACAGCTTCTGTGACGAAAGTCAGCATCGCGATGAACCGGTTCGGGCTTGGCGCGCGCGGCGACCAGCCGCCTCCGGTGGACCCGGTGGACTGGTTGACGCGGCAGTTGAGCGGCTTCGACCCGCATCCCGACGTCATCGCCAATGCACCGACCAGCGCGACCGTGGCGGCCGGGCTCGCCGATTATTTCCGGCAGCAACGCGCGCTGCGCATGGCGCAGGGGAATCGGGCGTCCAATCCGCCGGCACCCGGCCAAAGTGTACCGCCTTCGCCGATGCAGGCCCCGGGCGCGCCCGGCATGGCACCACCGACCAGAGAGAAGCCGGGGCGCGACGATGCGATGAAACAGGCGCGCCAATTCGCGCAGCGGACCAGTCGCGCGGACTATGCCGGCGCGGTCGCCGCCCGGGCGACCAATGCGCTCGTCACCGATACGCCGTTCGTCGAGCGGCTGGTGCATTTCTGGGCGAACCATTTTGCGGTGTCGGCGGACAAGCTGGAACTGATCGGTCTGGCGGGGACGCTCGAGTTCGAGGCGATCCGGCCGCATGTGCTGGGCACGTTCCTCGACATGCTGGTCGCGGTCGAGCAGCACCCTGCGATGCTGTTGTATCTCGACCAGGCGGTGTCGGTCGGCCCCAATTCGCCGCGCGGATTGCGGATCACGGCGCGCGGCAACCGCAAGGTCGGGCTGAACGAGAATCTCGCGCGCGAGATCCTCGAGCTTCATACGCTCGGCGTGCGCACCGGCTATACCCAGGCCGACGTCACCGAATTCGCGCGCGCGATGACCGGCTGGACCGTCGCGGGGATCGGGCGGGGGCCGGGGGCGGGGGCTGCGGGGACCGATGGATTGCCGGGCGACTTCGTTTTCGCGGCCCCGATCCACGAACCCGGCGACCGCTTGATCATGGGTAAGCGCTATCCCGCGGGCGGGGTCGAGCAGGCGCGCGCGGTATTGCAGGACGTGGCGATCGCGCCCGCCACAGCGGCGCACGTGATGACCAAGCTCGCGCGGCATTTCGCGGGCGATACGCCGCCGCCAGCGTTAGTCGGGCGGTTGCAGGCAGCGTTCCTGACGTCGGGCGGGGATCTGCCGACGGTCTATCGTGCGCTGATTGCCTCGCCTGAAGTGTGGGTCGAGCGCCCGCTCAAGTTCAAGACGCCGTGGGAGTGGACGATCTCGTCGATGCGCGCGCTCAACGTCAAGACGGCGGACCCGCAGGCGATGGTCGGACTGCTCAACCAGCTCGGGCAACCGACGTGGAAGCCGGGGCAGCCGATCGGCTATGACGATATTGCCGCGAGTTGGGCGGGGCCGGATGCGGTGCTGCGTCGGGTCGAGGCGGCGGAGCGCTTCGCGTCGCGCGCGGCGAATGTCGATGCGCGGGCGCTCGCGCCGAAAATCATGCCGGGGGCGGTCAGTCCCGCAACCCGGACCGCGCTCGCCAACTGCGAGAGCCCGGCGCAGGCGCTTGCGTTGCTGCTCGTCGCGCCCGAATTCCTGCGGAGGTAATCGCCATGTACGATCGTCGTTCGATTCTCGGCGCGGGTGTCGCCGGTGCCGTGTTTGCCGCGCTCAGCCCGCGCATGGCGTTCGCCAAGGCGGAGACCGACAAGCGCTTCGTCTTTATCATCCAGCGCGGCGCGGCGGACGGCCTGGGGATCGTCGCGCCGGTCGGCGACCCGGCGTTTGCGGGGGCGCGCGGTGATCTGGCGCTCGATTTCGCGGGCGCGCCGAAGCTTGATTCGATGTTCGCGCTGCATCCCGCGATGGCGAGCGTGCAGGCGTTGTACGGCCAGAAGCAGGCGCTCTTCGCGCATGCGGTCGCCTCGCCGTATCGCGACCGGTCGCATTTCGACGGGCAGAACGTGCTCGAGAGCGGCGGGACGGGCGCGTATCAGCTCAAGGACGGCTGGATGAACCGGCTGCTCGGTGTGCTGCCTCCGACGCAGGCGAAGGCGATCGCGGTGTCGGCGACGGTGCCGCTCGCGTTGCGCGGAGCGCATGACGTTTCCTCCTATGCGCCGTCGAGCTTGCCCCAGGCTTCGGACGATCTGATGCAGCGCGTTTCGATGCTGTACGAAGGGGACAGCCAGCTTCACGCCTTGTGGAGCGAGGCGATGGGGACGCGTGCCTTGACCGGCGATCTGGCGGCGGGCGGCGGCGCGAATGCCGCGGCGACCGGTGCGCTTGCGGCACGGCTGATGGCGCCTGCGAACGGCGCGCGGATCGCGATGATCGAGACCGGCGGCTGGGACACGCATACCGGGCAACGCGCTCGGCTCGGCGCGCAGTTGAAGGGGCTGGATGCGATGATCGGCGCGCTTCAGGCCGGGCTGGGGCCGTTGTGGAACGATACGATGGTGCTGGTCGCGACCGAGTTCGGGCGGACCGTCGCGGTCAACGGGACCGGGGGGACCGACCACGGGACCGGGAGTTCGACGATGCTGCTGGGCGGCGCGGTGCGTGGCGGGCGGGTGCTGGCGGACTGGCCGGGGCTTGCGGCGAGTGCGTTGTTCGAGGGGCGGGATTTGCGGCCGACGTTGCAGCTCGATGCGTTCATCGGTGGTGCGGTTGCGGGGCATTTCGGGGTGGAATCGGCGAAGGCGATGGCGGCGTTGTTTCCGTCATCCAGGGGGACGGCGGCGGTGGCGGGGTTGGTGTAGCGGCGTTGCCGTTCCCCAACCCCCACCCCTTAACGTCCCAAACCATTCGCTTCCCAAACTCTTCGCTTCCCCGGCGAAGGCCGGGGCCCAGTAGCGGGGACCGAGGTAGCTGGTGACAGCGCTTCGTTACCTCGACCTTCGCTACTGGGCCCCGGCCTGCGCCGGGGAAGTGTAGGTGAGTGTAGGCTTACTGCGCCACCACCGGGAGCAACACCGCGCTCGCGCCGACGCTGCCGTGCTGGATCGTCACGGTCGCCTTCTTGTAGTCGCCCGGCTTCGCCAGGAAGATGTTGGGGACGAAGGTCTGGGGGTTGCGGTCATAGACCGGGAACAGCGACGACTGGACCTGCACCATGATCTTGTGACCCGGCAGGAATTCGTGGTTCACCGCGGGCAAGCGGAAGCGATATTCCTGCGTCTTGTTCGCCGGGATCGCGGTCGGCTTGGCGAAGCTTTCACGATAGCGGCCGCGGAAAATGTCGAGGCTGATCGCAAGCTGGTAACCGCCCATCTTGGGGTTGCTCGCGACTTCGTCGGGATAGACGTCGATCAGCTTGACCACGACATCGCCGTCGGTCCCCGTCGTCTTGGCGAAGATGTCCGCCCATGGCACGCCCGAGACCTTGACCGTCTTGGTCAGCACCGGGGTCGAATAGCTCATCACGTCGGTGCGGCCGTCGACCGAACGCTGGTCAGACACCAGCCACTCGCCCCAGCGTCCGTCCTCGAAATTGATCGGGCGCGGGAGATACGGGACGGGGTTGGCGGGATCGGAAACATAGCTGTCGCCGCCATTCGCCGCGCGCTGGAAGCCGAGGCCCTTGTCCGCCTGGAGATACAGCGGGGTCAGCCCGGTGTCGCAGCCCTTGTCGCACGACAGCGGCCATTTCGGGAAATTGTCCCAGTGGTTTGCACCGGTGTTGTAGATCGCCGCGGCGGGGAGCGTGACCGCCGGGCCATCCTTCAAATACTGGTTGAAGAAGGGCAGCACCATGTCTTCGCGATATTGCTGCGCGGTGTCGCCGTTCCACTGCAGCGGCCCGAGCGAGCGGCCTTCGCGGTTGACCTGGCTGTGCCGCCACGGGCCCATCACCAGATAGTTGTTCGACTGGTGCCCCGCCTTGACCAGTGCCTCATAGGCGCGGATGCCGCCCCACATGTCCTCGTGATCCCACAGGCCCTGTTCCCATAGCGTCGGAACGTTCGATGGGGTCGCGGCGAGCAGCGTGTCGAGCGCCTGGCCCGACCAGAAGCTGTCATAGGCCGGATGCTGGACCATGCGGTTCCAATAGGGGAGCTGGTCGTAGCCCGACTTCTTCGCCCAATCGCCCGCCGAGATCGTGCGGAAATTGTCGTAATCGTCATAGCCACCCGACGGCGGGGACTTGCCAGCGCCCTTGTAGCCGGTCTGCGATCCGAGCCAGCCGATGTTGGGGAGACGGAACGCGCCGTAGTGGAACCAGTCGTCGCCCATCCAGCCGTCGACCATCGGACTCTGGGGTGCGGCCACCTTGAGCGCGGGGTGCGGGTGGAGCAGCGCCATCGCGACGGTGAAACCTTCGTAGGATGAGCCGATCATCCCGACGCGGCCGTTCGACTGCGGCAGGTTCGCCTTGTTCACCAGCCAGTCGATCGTGTCGTACGCGTCGGTGGTGTGATCGACCTTGGTCTGGTTGAGCGGGCCGATCACCGGGCGCGTGACGACGTAATCGCCCTCCGAGCCGTATTTGCCGCGGATGTCCTGATAGACGCGGATGTAGCCGCCTTTGACGAACATCTCGTCGGCGAGCGGCAGCGTCGACAGCTCGCTTGTGCTGTCGGTGCGGTTGGCGCGGCCCTTGGCGTTGTATGGCGTGCGCGTCAGCACGATCGGTGCGTTGGTCAGGCCCTTGGCGTAGACGATCACGGTGTAGAGCTTGGTCCCGTCGCGCATCGGGATCATCGCCTCGCGCTTGACATAGTCGCGGCCGGTTTCGGGCGGGGTGAAGCTCTTCGGAATGTCGCCGCCGACGGGCGCCGCCGCCTGCTCCTGTGCCAGCGCTGGGGTGAGCGCGATCAACGCCGCAGTAGCGGCGAGCAGGAGCGACTTGGCGTGCATGGGCAACCTTTCGACACAAAGTGTATGCCGCGGGTGGTACACATGGTGTTCCAGGCAAAGCAACCGCTGTTGTACCATCTCAATCCTCCCCGGGACGGGGAGGGGGACCGCTCGGCATCTCCAGCTGAGGGGTGGAGGGGGGCGTGTCACGGGCGGAAGCTCCCCTCCACCGTTCGCTGAATGCGCACGGTTCCCCTCCCCGTGCCGGGGAGGAGCGAAGGTGATTTGAAGCCGCCCGTCACATCCGCTAAGGGGCGCGCTCGCAGACACCACCGGACGACCCCCATGACCCTCTACACCCGTTTTGCCGCGCATATCGATGCGGCGCTCGATACGCTCGTCGCCGCGGGGGATCTGCCCGCCGACCTGTCGCGCGCCAACGTCACGGTCGAGCCGCCGCGCGACATCACGCACGGGGATCTCGCGACCAATGCCGCGATGGTGCTGGCCAAGCCCGCCAAGACCAACCCGCGCGCGCTCGCGGAGAAGATCGCGGCGCATTTGGAGGCGCTCGACGAGGTCTCGAGTGTTTCGGTCGCCGGGCCGGGCTTCATCAACATGACGCTGACCGACGACACGTGGCGGACCGAATTGTCCGCGATCCACGACGCCGCGGGCGATTATGGCCGGTCGAACCGTGGTGCGGGTACGACGGTCAATATCGAATATGTCTCGGCCAACCCTACGGGTCCGATGCACATGGGGCATTGCCGTGGTGCGGTCGTCGGGGATGCGCTGGCGGCGCTGCTCGAGTTCGCCGGGCACAAGGTCATCCGCGAATATTACGTCAACGATGCGGGCGGGCAGGTCGATGTGCTCGCGCGTTCGGTCCACCTGCGCTACCGCGAGGCGCTCGGCGAGACCGTCGAGATTCCCGAGGGCCTGTATCCGGGTGACTATCTCGTCCCCGTCGGGCAGATGCTCGCGACCGAATTCGGCGACACCTATGTCGGCAAGCCGGAGGGCGAGTGGCTCGTGCTGTTCCGCACCCGCGCGGTCGCGGCGATGCTCGTGCTGATCAAGGCGGATCTCGCGCAGCTCGGGATCCACCACGACCTGTTCTCGTCGGAAGCCGAGCTTCAGGCGGCGGGCAAGCCCGAGGCGGCCGAGCACGATCTGCGCGCGCGCGACCTGATCTATGACGGCGTGCTCGAAGCGCCCAAGGGGCAGGAGCTCGAGGATTGGGAGCCGGTCGTGCTGCCGCTGTTCCGCTCGACCCAGTTCGGTGACGATCAGGATCGCCCGATCAAAAAGTCGAACGGGCAGTGGACCTATTTCGGCGCGGATCTCGCGTACCATTACCAGAAGGCGCAGACCGCCGACGCGCTGATCGACATCTGGGGTGCCGACCATGCGGGGACGGTCAAGCGGATCGTCGCCGCGGTGCAGGCGCTGACCGGCGGCAAGACGCGGTTCGACGTCAAGCTCGTCCAGATGGTGCGGCTGATGCGCAACGGCGAGCCGATCAAGATGTCCAAGCGCGCGGGCAATTTCGTCACGCTCGCGGATGTCGTGAACGAGGTCGGCAAGGACGTCGTCCGCTTCACCATGCTGACGCGCAAGGCCGATGCGCAGATGGACTTCGATTTCGCCAAGGTGGTCGAGGCATCGAAGGATAACCCCGTCTTCTACGTCAATTACGCGCACGCGCGGATTGCGTCGCTGCACCGCCGCGCGACCGAGGCGGGAATCAACTGCGACACGGTCGACCTGTCGCTGCTCGACACCGAGGACCTCGCACTGGTAAAGTTCGCAGCACAGTTCCCGCGCATCGTCGACACCGCCGCAGCGGCGCGCGAGCCGCACCGTATTGCGTTCTATCTCTATGACTTGGCAGCATCGCTCCACGCGCTATGGAATGTCGGTAACGATCGTCCGGATCGCCGCTTCCTGCTTGCCGACAATCCCGGCGTGACGTGTGCACGGCTGTTCCTGGCCGAAGGGGTCGGGCAGATTATCCGCAATGGCCTCGGCATCATGGGGGTGCAGGCGGTCCAGGAGATGAAGTGATGCAGATCGGCGACCGGGACATGCGCGACAGCGACCGGCTTCCCTGGCTCGAAACGGTCGAGCAGGAGCGCGACGGGGCCGCGCCGGTCATCCGCATCGTCATGATGGTCGTCGGACTGTTGGCGCTGGTCGCTGTCGCGATCCTCGGGTACCGCTATTGGGACACGCATCGCGGGATCAACGGCGACGGCGCGCTGATCGCGGCCCCTGCCGGGGATTACAAGATCCGCCCGACCGAACCGGGCGGCATGGTCGTGCAGGGCGAGGGCGACACCGCGATCGCGACGAGCAACGGCAACAGCATGGGCAATTCGTCGATCGACATGGCCGCCGCCCCCGAGGTGCCGGTCGCAGGCAAGAAGGTCGTATTGCAGCGCATCGATTCGGGTGCAAGCAAGGCGGTCTCGGCGATCCCGGCGGCGGACGGCGCGGCGACCGGTGGCGCGTCGATCCAATTGGGGTCGTTCGACACCGAGGCCGATGCCAACGACATCGGGAAGCGGATCGCCAAGCGCTACAGCTATCTCGCCCCGCTCGGCAGATCGGTCCAGATGGCGCAGGTCAACGGGCGCACCGTGTATCGCCTCCGGGTCAATGCGGGGACCGTGGGGGAGGCGAAAAGCCTGTGCGCCAAACTGGCGGCTGCGGGTCAGGCGTGCTTCGTTCCGCGCACTTGATGTCTTGGCCGGGGTGACGCGGCGGTCGGCGGGCGATAGGACGATGGCATGAAGCCCGTCATCTTCGGCCTGTCCGGCCCCGTCCTCACCCCCGACGAACGCACTTTCTTCGCCGCGGTGGAGCCGGCGGGATATATCCTGTTCAAGCGCAACATCGTCGACCGCGCGCAGGTGCGCGCGCTGACAGACAGTCTGCGCGATCTGTCGGGGCGCACCGATCTGCCTATCCTGATCGATCAGGAAGGCGGCCGCGTCGCCCGGATGCGCGCGCCCGAGTGGCCCGAGTTTCCGGCAGGCCCAGCATTCGATGCGCTGTACGAGATCGCGCCCATCTCCGCGATCGAGGCGGCCAAGGCGAATGCGCAGGCGATCGGGCTGATGCTCGCGGAGGTCGGCATCACGGTCGACTGCCTGCCGCTGCTCGACGTATCGCAGCCCGACACGACCGAGGCGATCACCACGCGCGCGCTCGGGTCCGAACCGCTGCGCGTCGCGGCGATGGGGCGGGCGATCCTCGACGGGTTGCGGGCGGCGGGGGTCGTCGGCGTGGTCAAACACATGCCGGGGCATGGCCGCGCAAAGGTCGATACGCATTACCATCTGCCAACCGTGACTGCGTCGGATGCGGAGCTGGCAATCGATCTCCAGCCGTTCATCGCGCTCAAGGGCGCGCCGATGGGGATGACGTCGCATATCGTGTTCGAAGCGTGGGACCGGGATCGCCCGGCAACGCTGTCGCCGGTGATCGTCGAGGACATCATCCGCCAGCGGATCGGGTTCGACGGATTGTTGATGACCGACGACATCGACATGAAGGCGCTGACGGGGAACGCGGGCGACAAGGCCGCGGGGGCGATTGCGGCGGGGTGTGACCTGGTGCTCGATTGCTGGGCGCGGATGGACGAGATGGCCGACATCGCCGCACGGCTGGGCGAGATGTCGGACGTGTCGCGCGCACGGCTCGATCGCGCGATGGCGACGGTGGCGGGCGCGCGCGAAGAGGGCGACATGGCCGCGCTGATCGCTCAGCGTGATGCGCTGCTCGCACTGGTATAGCCTTCGGCAGATTGGGTTTTGGGGTAAACCGTTCTCCTGCGAAAGCAGGAGTCACGGAGTCTCGCGCGCGACAGCCGTGGCTCTGTGCGGCCCTGGGTTCCTGCCTTCGCAGGAACACGGTGAATGAGCATTCGATGGCAACTTCTCCCGCGAGGCGGCTCACCGGCAACAGGACGCTGCACCCGATAAGCCGCTCCCCACGCCATCTTGAATTTGGTAGCGTCGCGCTACGCATGACCGACACGCCCGAAACGCTGACGCTCGATATCGAAGGGTGGGAAGGTCCGATGGACCTGCTGCTCGCGCTCGCCCGCAGCCAGAAGGTCGATCTCAAGCAGATCTCGATCCTTGCGCTGGTCGACCAGTATCTCCGCTTCGTCGAGGAAGCGCAGGCCGCGTTGGAGCTTGCGGCGGATTATCTCGTGATGGCGGCTTGGCTGGCCTATCTGAAGTCGGCGCTGCTGTTGCCGCGCGATCCGGAGGTCGAGCCGTCGCCTGAGGAACTCGCGTTGCGGCTGCAACTTCGGCTCGAACGGTTGAACGCGATGCGCGAGGCGGGGGCGCGGCTCGTCGCCCGCGACCGGGTCGGACGCGACGTGTTTACGCGCGGCGCGCCGGAAGGGCTGCGGACGACGCGCAAGGCATTGTGGCAAGCCGAGATCTATGACCTGATCGCGGCATATGGCGTCATCACCGCGCGGACGCGCCCAGTGATGCACATCGTCGCGCATCGTCCCGTCATGACGCTGGAGGCGGCGCTTGCGCGGGTTTCACGGCTGGTCGGGGTGGAGATCGACTGGCGCCTGATCGAAACCTTCCTGCCGGCGGACGCACGCGGCGTGTTCCGCAAGTCCGCGCTCGCATCGTCGTTCCTCGCCGCGTTGGAGCTTGCCAAGCAGGGCAAGGTCGAATTGCGACAGCAGTCGCCGTTCGCCCCGCTGTACATCCGCGCGATCGGTGGGGCGGCCACGGCATGACTCCGCCCGATGCCACGGTCCGTGCGGTGGAAGCGGTGCTGTTCGCCTCGACCGAGCCGATGACCGCGGATGCCATCAGGGCCCATCTCGGCGGGATCGACGTACGCAGCGCGCTGGCGACGTTGCAGGCGGATTATGCGGGGCGCGGGATCGAACTCGTTCGCCGGGGCGAGCGATGGCATTTCCAGACGGCCGCCGACATGGCGCATCTGCTCCGTCGCACGCATGAGGAACCGCGCAAGCTCAGCCGCGCCGGGATCGAGACGCTGGCGATCATCGCCTATCACGAACCCGCGACGCGCGCGGAGATCGAGGCGATCCGGGGTGTGCAGATTTCGAAAGGAACGCTCGACGTGCTGATGGAGGCGGGCTGGATCCGCCCCGCCGGGCGGCGTGAAGTTCCCGGGCGCCCATTGCTCTATGCGACCACCGCCGAGTTCCTCGCCCACTTCGGGCTGGCGACGCGGCGCGATCTGCCCGGGCTCGAAGATCTGAAGGCGGCGGGGCTGCTTGACCCGGTCGATCTGCAGTTTGAAACTATGGAGGTGGCAAAGCCGTACGATGAAGACTAGATAGAACGAATTCCTAGGAGATTGACCATGGGTGGTTTCAGCCTTGTGCATTGGCTCATTTTCGGCGTTATCGCCATCCTCGTACTGGGCGGCGGTCGCTTTTCCAGCATGATGGGTGACGTCGCCAAGGGCATCAAGCAGTTCAAGAAGGGTATGGCCGAAGAGGACGAACCGGGCCGCGAACCGAGCCGGATCGAAGCAAAGGCCGCCGCAGACCCGGTGTTCGACCGCGACGGCAACCGCGTGCGTGACCGCGAAGTCTGATTTCGGACGGATAGCCGCATGTTCGACGTCTCCTCATCCGAGGTGATCATTCTCGGGGTCGTGGCCTTGCTGGTCATCCCGCCCAAAGACCTGCCCAAGGCGATGCGATCCGCAGGCTATTGGGTAGGGCGGGTGCGCGGCATCGCGACGCAGTTCCGATCGGGCTTCGATTCGATGGTTCGTGAGGCGGAACTGCACGAGATGGAAAAGAAGTGGGCGGCGGAGAATGAGCGCATCATGCGCGAGCATCCGCCGACCCCGGTCCAGATGCTGCCCTCTGCCGATTCGGCTGCTACTGCCGAAGATGGTGAGGCGGACCCCCATATGGTGGAACAGCCCACGATCCAGCCGGCGCACGATGTCGCCGGCCCCGTGCAGCCGGAACCGGTTGTGACGCCAAGTGTGGTCCCAGCCGACCGGCATGAGACGTCGCACACGGACGACGCACCGCAACGGGCGGCCCAGTCGTGAACGCGCCGGTCGACGATCTCGAAGCCAGCCGCGCGCCGCTGCTGGATCATTTGATCGAATTGCGGCGTCGGTTATTCTATTGTCTCGCGACGGTCTTTGTCGCGGTGATCGTGACGTACATCTTCTCGCGCGACATCTTCACGATCCTGGTGCAGCCGCTGCTCAAGGCGGGGCAGACGCGGATCGTCACGATCGGCGTGTTCGACGGCTTCTTCGTACAGATCAAGATCGCTTTGTTCGCGGCGCTGATGATTTCCTTTCCGGTGATCGCGAACCAGTTGTGGGGCTTTGTGGCACCCGGCTTGTACCGTCAGGAAAAACGGGCGCTGCTGCCGTTCCTGATCGCGACGCCGGTGCTGTTCGGGATGGGGGCGTCGATGGCCTACTTCCTCGCGGTGCCCGCCGCGCTGCACTTCCTGCTGAGCTTCCAGGGGAACCTCGGCGGCGTCGAGCAGCAGGCTCTGACGTCGGTCGCCAGTTATCTCGACTTCATCATGCAGTTTCTGTTTGGCTTCGGGATCGCGTTCCTGATGCCGGTCGTGTTGATGATCGTGGAGCGTGCGGGGCTGGTGACGCGCAAGCAGCTGGTGGGCGCACGACGCTATGCAATCGTTGGCTGCTTCGCGCTGGCGCTCGTTCTGGCGCCGCCAGACGCTGGGTCGATGATCATGCTCGCGGTGCCGCTGGTGCTGCTGTACGAGCTGGCGCTGATCGCAATCTGGTTCTCGGAGCGGGGTCGGGCAAAAACCGCTAGCACCGATCTGGTCGAGAGCTGATCCGCCGCACGGTTGATTGACGGACATGAAAAAGGCCGCCCCTGCGTCGCAGGGGCGGCCTTTCGATTCCGGCTAAGTCCGTCTTACTTGGACTTGTCTGCCGTCTTCTCGACGGTGCTGCCTGCCGACTTCACGTCCTTGCCGACACCTTCGACGGTGTTGCAGGCGCTAACCAGAACGGCACTGGCGACGAGAGCGAGACTGAGAACCTTACGCATACGAACCTCCTTTAAATCACGAGCGTCCTGCCGGGGCAGGATGCCTGCAATCGAAATGATCGGAACGCAGGATCGTTCCACCATCCGAACAGATTCGACCCATCGAAGGATGGTCTCAGTAGCGATGTGAGGAATTGGACCCGGGCGCGCCACCGGGGGGGGGAGGGGTAGGCGCGACCGGGTCCATGTTGCGGATAGCGAGAGCGGGGGGGCATAAATTCGCTATCCGAATATCAGAACGGACGTTTGGCGATCTGGTTCCGACTAAAATCGCGGAAAGTGCATTTTTAGCGATCCGCGTGAAGTCTCAGTCGCGGCCGGTGATCGCCACCGAGATTTCATAGGCCCCGACCAGCGGATCATAATGTAATTTCGACCGCAGCTGGCGTGACAGACCTTCGATGACCCGACCGTAGCGTTCGACAACCAGCGTGCGCATCGTGTCTCCGTCCACCAGCGACGGCGAATTGATCCGCAGCAGTGCGCGCTGTTCCGACGGATCGGGCGATACCGAGATCCGAACCTGGGTCGTCGGCGCGACGGTGATAGCGAGTTCGACAATCTCGGTGATCAGGAAGGCGATTGCGATCGCGATATCCTGATTGGCAAGGAACGGCGCGATGTCGAGCGCTATGCTGAGCTGCGCGCCCTCCGGCGCCGTCGCGCGGATATTGGCGGCAAGCTCGCCGATCACCGAGCGCAGTTGCAGGCCGCGGTTTTCCTCGATCTCCGCAAAGTGGTTGCGATGGACGACCGCGAGCGCATCGACGCGCCGCTGGATCGACGCATAAGCATGCGCGGCTTCGCGGCTGCGGGCGGCACGGGCGTGGAAGTTGATCAGGCTGGAGATGACCTGGAGGTTGTTCTTGACGCGGTGATGGACTTCCCGCGTGAGGCGGGTCTGCCGTACCAGACCTTCGGCCAGGCCGGCTTCATGTTCGGCAACGGTGCGGCTGATCGCCTGGAAGGTCTCGCCCAGCTCGCGGATTTCCTGTGCGGGCAGGGCACGCATCATGCCCGGGTCGATCTCCTCACCCGGCACGAACGAGGCGACGCGCGTCCGCAACTGGCGCAGCGACCGGATCAACAGACGATCCACGACGAACCAGCCGATTCCGGCCGCCGCAGCCCACATCACGATCGGCAGGATCAGCGCGATCAGGACGGGCGATGTGATCGGGGCGGACGGGGTGCGCGTGACCAACGCAATATCGTCGACCCCGACCGGCATCGACAGCGCAGTCCGCCGTTCGAGCGGGGCCTGCCGGGGGAGTTGCTGCAGCGTGAGCGTCCGCCGGTCGAGCACCAGTTCCGCTTCATACGCTTGCGCATAGGCCGTCGGCGTAGCGACCGCTTCGAGGACAGCGGCGGGAAAATAGGCTGTCGCATGCGTGCGACCAGATGCGCTCGTCGTCGACAGGGTCAGTCCGCGTCCGGGGTGGATTTGCGCGGTGACCGGGCCGTCCATGCTGGGGGGTGCCACGGCACCGCGGATCGGCAGCGCCGCACCGCAGATGACGCGTCCACGTGCATCGGTAATGGCGAAGCGGGTACCGACCGCAAGTTGCGGCGCGAATACGCCTTGCGCACGCGCACAGCTTGGCGTGTTGCCGGGGTCGATCTCAAGTGCGTTCAGCGAGACGCGGAGCGCGGTCATGTCGCCGATCAGCTCGATCGCGAGTTTGCGCGCACTTTCCGTGGTCGTCAGGCGCATTTGCGCCCGCGTCGCTTCATCCGCCAGTTCGGCGGTGCGCAGCGTTGCGAAAAAAGCGATGATCGCCAATGGCAGCAGCGCCGCACTGAGGATCAGAAAGACCTTTGCGCCCGTCGGGACGCGGTCGAGTTTCCGGCCAGTCCGCGCGGGGGTGGGGGCGCCCGCGATGTCTGTCACCGCAGGATCAGTCTAGCTTGCCAAGAAGGTCGAGCAAATCCGCCGGGATCTCCTCTTCGACCGTACGCTGGTAGACCGTCCGCAAAGCCGCGCCCATGTCGCGGTCCTTGCTTTGAACTTTCGCGCCCGCGACCGGGCCTCCGGCTTTCCGCACCACGGCCGCTTCCGGCTTTTTCGAAGAGTCGTCGCCCGAACGCAATGCCGTCCCCCTGAGATCCGGATGCCCGGATAGAATCAAAATGCTGCCGTAACAATCCGGCACGGATACTCACTGCATAAAGAATGCACGTGAGCGATTGGGTGATGAAACCAAATAGCTCTTCGATGGTTCCGCCTGGGATGCGATTTTAAGTTTCGAATACCAAGAAGCCACGAAACGCGTTGCATATGCCGGGGGGCGCTTCCACAAGACCACCCGACCTGACCCATTACGGAGACCCCGACAGCCATGTCGCTTGGACAGCAGCTCGCCCCCCATCTTCCCTTTCTGCGCCGTTACGGCCGCGCGTTGACCGGCAGCCAGACGCATGGCGACCGCTATGTACGGGCTACTCTGGAAGCGATCGTCGCCGCCCCCGAGGAATTCCCCCGCGACGTCGATCCGCGTCTCGGTCTCTACCGTATGTTCCACGCGATCTGGACGTCGACGAATTACGACGAGACGCCTGAGAACATGAGCGCCAGCGAGGGTGACGGGCAGGAAGCCATCGCACGCGCCCGTCTCGCACGGATGACGCCGCTGTCGCGTCAGGCGTTGCTGCTGACGGCGATGGAAGGCTTTACGCCCGAGGATGCGGCGTATCTGATCGAAGTCGAGCCGGAGGAGGTGGACTCGCTGGTCGCCGAGGCGCTGACCGAGATCGAGAAGCAGACCCGTGCGCGCGTTCTCATCATCGAGGACGAGCCGATCATCGCGATGGACATCGAAACCATCGTGCGCGACCTCGGGCATGACGTGACCGGTGTCGCGGTCACGCGCGACGAAGCGGTTGCGTTGGCGATGGAGGATCGTCCGGGTCTGGTGCTTGCCGACATTCAGCTTGCGGACGACAGTTCGGGGATCGACGCGGTCAAGGACATTCTGGCCGAGTTCGAAGTGCCGGTCATCTTCATCACCGCATTCCCGGAGCGTCTGCTGACTGGCGAGCGGCCGGAACCGACGTTCCTCATCACCAAGCCGTTCCAGCGTTCCACGGTCAAGGCTGCGATCGCGCAGGCCCTGTTCTTCGACCAGACGACTGTTCCGGCTATCTGAGGCGTGCCGCGCCGGGTTCCTGGTAGCTCCGGGAACCCATCGCGTGTCCGGGTGTTGGGTTCCATACGATACGGAACAACAACAAACGGGGCTCGCATGGCGGACAGGGACGAAATCCACGTCGACCGGGAAGATGCACGTGCGGGATCGACCCCACATGTGACACGGTATGTGCTCGGCATCTCGCTGGCATTGGTAGTGGTGCTGTTTGCCGTGATATTGCTGGTTTTCAACCGCTAACGTTTTGATGCTACTATGGCGTTCTGCAGGTCCGGGGTTGGACATTGCGGAACGCCGTTCCCATGTGTGGCAAATGACGCCACGAGACAGGATTTCATGACCGACGCGATCGATCAGGACGATATTCACGACGACGTGCCCGCAGTCGAGCACGTCGCGCTGTCGGACCCCGAGTTCAAGAAGGAATTGGCGCAGGTAATTCCACATCTGCGTGCGTTCGGTCGTTCGTTGTCCGGCAATCGCGATCTGGCCGACGATCTCGTCCAGGAAACGCTGATGAAGGCATGGGCTGCGCGTCAGCGGTTCCAGGCCGGCACCAATATGCGCGCATGGACCTTCATCATTCTGCGCAACCTGTATCTGTCGCAAATGCGCCGTGCGCGCTTCAAGGGCGAGTGGGACGATCTGGTCGCTGACCGGATCCTTGCTGCGCCGGCGAGCCAGGACAAGCATGTCGAACTGGGCGACATGCAGCGCGCACTGCTGCATCTCCCGCAGCCGCAGCGCGAGGCATTGATCCTCGTGGGAGCCGGTGGCTTTGCCTACGAAGAGGCTGCCGAGATTTGCGGTGTCGCTGTCGGCACCATCAAGAGCCGCGTTGCGCGTGGCCGTGTTGCGCTTGAGGCAGTGATGGGCGACAACACGCTACCCTCACGGCGCACGCACACAAACGAACCCGGCATGAGCGCGCTGGACACGATCATGGGCGAGGTCGACGACCTTAGTCGGGATCGCCGCTCGTAAGCTTAGTGGCCACAGTTGGCTGGACCGAGGGAACGCGGTCCAACTGCTGCATTAGCCGATCGATATCGTCCGACGGACTGTTTGTGCATCGATACGCCGACGACAGCGCCGGACATAGCATGTCTCCTACGCGGGGTGCGGCAACGAGGACGTGAGCCGTCGCTGACGCATTCATGTTGGGTGGAAGATCGATCGGCATGGGGACAGAACGATCGACCCGCGGTATTGTTGCTCGATGCAGTACGGAGTGGTCTGATTTGCGTCTAAGTCCTGACATCAATGGAATTTGAATCCTCCATTATCGCTGCGACAGTACGCGCACGCCAGAATGCTCCCTTTCTTGCGCTATTGCTGGATCGCGAACCTGCCATGGCGGACGCGTTCCTGCGCGGACACTTGCCACCGCTGGAAACGATTACCATCGACCTTGACGACGAATCCGTAGCGCGCCGGTTACGGCTGGCGCGCCGACGTCTGGCGTTGCGCGTGGCAATCGGGGATCTGGCGGGGGTCGATGATCTTACGACGGTCACGCAAACCCTGTCGGATTTCGCGGACCATGCGCTCGACACCGCGATCACGACCGCCATCACAGAGCGGACGCCCGATGCTGCGCCCATCGGCTTTGCCGCGATCGCGCTTGGCAAGCAGGGCAGCCGCGAACTCAATTATTCGTCCGACATCGATCCGATCCTGATCTTCGACCCGGCGACGCTGCCATGCCGTCGCGGGGAAGCGCCCGAGACCGCAGCGGTGCGGATTGCGCGCCGCGTCGTCGAGCTTCTGCAGACACGCGACGGGGATGGCTATGTGCTGCGCGTCGATTTGCGGCTGCGGCCGTCGCCCGAGGTGACGCCGATCGCGCTCTCGGTCGATGCCGCGATTTCCTATTACGAATCTCTCGCCTTGCCGTGGGAACGCGCGGCGTTCATCCGCGCGCGTGCTGCGGCGGGCGATCGCGTGCTCGGCAACCGCTTCCTGTCGGCGATCGCGCCGTTCATCTGGCGCCGCGCGCTCGATTTCGGCGCGATCGGCGAGATCCGGGGGATCTCGCGCCGGATTCGGGACCACTATGCGCAGGGGCAAGCATTTGGCCCCGGGTTCGATCTCAAGCGTGGCCGCGGTGGCATCCGTGAAGTGGAATTCTTCACGCAGATACATCAGCTGATCCACGGCGGTCGTGATCCGGCCTTGCGCGTGCCCGCAACGCGCGACGCGCTCGCGGCACTGGCGAAGGCGGGGTGGGTCGATCCGCAGGAGGCGGACGCGCTGGCAAACGCCTACACGCTGTTCCGCACGATCGAACACCGCGTCCAGATGGTCGAAGACCGGCAGACGCATCAATTGCCGAGCGGCGCTGCGCTCGACGGGGTCGCACGGTTGCACGGCGCGGCGGACGGGCCTGCGCTTCTGGCGTTGCTCGAACCGCATGTGACCGCCACCGCGCGGAGTTACGACGGGCTCGATCCGGATGCGGACGGTGCGTTGTCGTTCGATAGCGCTGCGCTGGCTGCGCAACTGGCGGAAACCGGGTTCGGCGATACGACGACCGCGGTGCAGCGGATCGAACACTGGCGCAGCGGCAGCTACCCTGCGCTGCGCAGCCCGGCTGCGCGTGCCGCGCTCGAGGCGGTGTTGCCCGGACTGATCACGGCGCTGGGCGAGTCCCCCGATCCGCATGGCGCGATCATCCGGCTCGACCGGATGCTCGGGCGGTTGACGAGCGCAGTCAATTTCTTCCGTCTGCTGGAGGCGCGTCCGGCACTGGCGCGGTTGCTCGGGCTGATTCTGAGCCATGCGGTGACGCTCGCCGAGGATCTGGCGGGTCGACCCGAACTGTTTGACGGGTTGATCGATGCCAGCGCGCTCGATCCGGTCGATGACGTCGCGCGGCTGATGCGCGAAATGGCGGGTGGGCCGGACTATCAGGCGGAACTCGATCATGTCCGTCGCGTGGTGGGCGAGAAACGGTTTGCGCTGGGCACGCAGATCGTCGCGGGCGTGGCGGATCCGCTTGCGGTGTCGGCGGGCTATGCACGCGTCGCGGAAGCCGCGATCGGCGTGCTCGCGCAGGCCACCGTCACCGAATTCGCGGTGGCGCACGGGACGGTGCCAGGCAGCGAACTCGTCATCCTCGCACTCGGGCGGCTCGGCGGTGGCGCGCTGACGCACGCGTCGGACCTCGACCTGATCTACCTGTTCACGGGCGACTATCTGGCCGAGTCCAATGGCCGCAAACCGCTCGGCGCAGTGTTGTATTACAACCGATTGGCGCAGCGACTGACTGCGGCGCTATCGGTGCCGACCGCATCCGGGCCGTTGTATGAGATCGATACCCGGCTGCGCCCGTCGGGGACGCAGGGGCCACTGACGGTCTCGCTCGACGGGTTTGCGCAATACCAGCGCGAGCAGGCGTGGACCTGGGAGCATATGGCGCTGACCCGCGCGCGTCCGGTGTTCGGATCGACCGAAGCGCGCGATGCGGTGCAGGGAATCATCATGGACGTTCTTGGTGGCGACCGGCCGGAGCGCGATATCCTGGCCGAAGCGACTGACATGCGGCGCGAGATGGCGCTGCACAAGCCGCCGCTCGGGCCGTTGGACGCGAAGCTGTTGCCGGGCGGCCTCGTCGATCTCGAATTCGCAGTTCATATGGTGCAACTGACCCGGCGGATCGGCTTCGACCCCAATTTGCAGCGCGCAATCGACGCCCTGATCGCGGCCGGTGCCGCGCCCGACGGCATGGCGCGGGCGTATGAACTGCTTGCGCGGCTGCTCGTCACGCTGCGGTTGGTGGCACCCACCGCAGAGCCGCCTGGTCCGGCGACGCAGGCGCTGATCGCGCAGGCACTCCGGATGGACGACTGGGGGCGGGTCGTTGCGTCGCTTGAGGCGACACGGCACGATGTCGCGGCATGGCTGGCACAGGTAGAGGGACTCGCAACATGACGGCATTGGTGGAGGGCGCGGCGATCCCGGCGGTGGATCTGGCGGGGCCGGACGGCACCCGGATCGACCTGCAGGGCTATGTCGGCAAGCCATTCGTGCTGTATTTCTACCCTAAGGACGACACCACCGGCTGCACCCGCGAAGCACAGGATTTCAGCGCGGCCCGGGCTGATTTCGAAGCACTCGGCGTGGACCTGCTGGGCGTGTCGCGCGACACGCCCGAGAAGCACCGCAAGTTTACCGCAAAGTACGATCTGACCGTGCCGCTGGCATCCGCCGACACGGATGCTGCACTCGAGGCGTTCGGCGTCTGGGTCGAGAAAAAGCTGTACGGCAAGACCTATATGGGGATCGACCGATCGACCTTTCTGTTCGCCGCCGACGGCACGCTCGCGCGCATATGGCGTAAGGTCCGGGTGCCCGGGCATGTCGAGCAGGTTCTCGCCGCGGTCCGTGCCATTTTGTGACGATTCGCGGTGGTTAACGCTGCGGACCATGCGGATTTCAACGGCTCGCCGTGGTGGGCAGCCGGTTGGACGCGAGAAGTGTCTACGTGCCTTGCCGTATTGCGAAAAGTTCCGTCAAAACAGCATCGGCCAGTTTTAGGGGGCTAGAACAGGTCGAATAGGAGCGGGTGTCGGGTTCTCCGGCAAACGCAAATGATCGTCGGGGTTCAATGAAAACGCACATCAATTCGGTCGCGGCAGCTGCGCGTTTCGCCACCCGCGTCGGGGCATATTTCAAGACCCGCGATTTCATCCTGCATGATGGCCGCAACCAGAAGCGCTTCCGCATCGGCGCCCGTGCCCAGGCGATGGCCGCATCGGTCGTCGGTGTCAGCATGTGTTTCTCGGCCTACGGGGTGGCGCAGGCCGCTGTCGGGGCCGCCACGATGACCGGCATCGTCGCAACGCCGGAAGCCCCCGAAATCAAGGTCGCGCAGATGCGCCTGAGCGTCGCGCGGCTCCAGCGCGACATCGCGACGATCCGCGCCGCCGCCGAAGCGCACGCCGTTCGGGTCGATCAGCGCCAGGCATTGCTGGTCGCAGCCGTCGGCGGCAAGGCCGACGTGGCGTTGTTGTCGCAGCCCACTCCGATCGTCGATGCGAAGGCCGACGCGCTTGCCGCAGACGTCGTCGCCCCGCTCAAGAAGGTCGAAGCACAGCAGCTTGCGGCTGCCGGTGATGTGCGCCGCGTCGCAAACCAGCGCCTGTCCCGCACGGTCGCGCATCTCCGTACGCTCGGCATCAAGCCTGAGCGGCTGATCAAGCGCCAGCCGGTCGCGATGGGCGGACCGTTCGAAGCTGCCAGCAGCTCGGCTGCTGAAGCAGACCTGCGCGCCGACACGCAGTTCCGCTCGCTGTTCATGACGTGGAAGAAGCTCGATACGCTCCAGCAGGGCGCGATCGCGATCCCCGCGGCACAGCCGGTCGAGCATCTCGCCTACACCAGCAACTATGGCATCCGCTCGGACCCGTTCCGCGGCACCGCGGCGATGCACGCCGGCGTCGACATTCCCGGTCCGATGGGCACCCCGGTCTATGCTACCGCCGATGGCGTGGTCGATCGTGCCGAGCGCGCAGGCGGGTACGGCAATCTTGTCGAGCTCGATCACGGCAAGGGCATCCAGACGCGCTACGGCCATTTGTCGAAGATCCTCGTCGAAGCCGGTACGCGCGTACATCGCGGCCAGCTGATCGCGTTGCTCGGGTCCACCGGTCGTTCGACCGGTCCGCATCTTCACTACGAAGTCCGCATCGACGGTCATGCGGTGAACCCGGTGCCGTTCCTCCAGACCGCTGATTATCTGGTCGCAGCACAGGACAAGTCGATCCACACGATCCCGGTTTCGGTCGGTGGTCCGGCAGCAGCAGACGCGGCAGACTGAGCCGATGCCACCGGGGGAACGGTTGCCGTTACCCCCGCAAGCGCCTATCTTCGCGTAATGGCCACCATCCTTGCTCCCGATATCGCGCTTACCCCGTCGGCTGCGGCGCGCGTCGCCACTATCGCGGCGAAACAGGGCAAGCCTGCGATCCTGCGCCTCGCCGTTGACGGCGGCGGGTGTTCCGGGTTCCAATATCGGTTCGGTTTCGCGGAGGCGGTCGAGACCGACGATACGGTCGCCGAGCTGGATGGCGTCCGGCTTGTGGTCGACTCGGTCAGTCTCGATCTCGTTCGAGGTGCTGCGGTCGACTACGTCGAGGATCTTGGCGGCGCGGCGTTCCGTGTGACCAATCCCAATGCGGCGTCCGGTTGCGGTTGCGGTTCCAGCTTCTCGGTGTAACGTCCGCCCCGACCAACAGGGGCCTGTCGCGTGAAGATCGTCACTTATAACATCAACGGGATCAAGGCGCGTCTGCCGCGCCTGCTGGAGTATCTTGCCGAGGAACAGCCCGATGTGGTGTGCCTGCAGGAACTCAAGACCAGCGACGAGACCTTCCCCGAGGCTGACATCCGCGCGGCGGGCTACGGCGTCGTCTGGCACGGGCAGAAGAGCTGGAACGGCGTTGCCGTGCTCGCGCGCGGGAGCGATCCGGTCGAGCGGCAGCGCGGTCTCGATGGCGAGCCGGAGGACGAGCACAGCCGTTATCTCGAAGTCGAGATCGGCGATCTGATCGTCGCCTCGATCTACCTGCCCAACGGCAACCCGCGGCCCGGCCCGAAATTCGATTACAAACTCCGCTGGATCGACCGGCTTGCCGCCCGTGCGCGCGTCCTGTTGGCCGAAGAGCGTGCGGTGGTGTTGGCGGGGGATTACAACGTCATCCCCAACGACGACGATACCTATTCGGTACGTGCGATGCAGGAAGACGCGCTGATGCAGCCGGAGAGCCGTGGTGGTTTTCGCGCGCTAGTGGCGCAAGGCTGGACGGACGCGCTGCGGACGCGGCACCCGGGCGGCGGAGTGTGGACCTTCTGGGACTATCAGGCGGGGGCTTGGCAACGCGACGCGGGGTTCCGGATCGACCATTTGCTGTTGAGTCCGATGGCGGCCGACCGACTGATCGACTCCGGCGTCGACAAGACCTACCGCGGCCGGGAAAAAGCGAGCGACCATGCCCCTACGTGGGTCACGCTACGGGCTGCCGCGTGAAAACGTTGCGAGGGGTAGCGCGTGCGGCCGCGGTCATGACCGCAACCTTGCTGGCGAGTAATGCGCAGGCAGAGGACCGCGACTTTTGCCCGCAGCGCCCCGGGCTCGGCACACCCGCCTGTACCGTCGCGCCCGGCAGGGTTTCGGTCGAGACCGCGATGACCGACTGGACGCTCGACAATGGGTCGGATCAGCGCGTCGATCTTGTCGAGGTTGGCCAGACCCTCGTGCGGATCGGCGTCAGCAATGTGATCGAGGCACAGATCGGCTGGACCCCGTTCGGCCATGCCCGCACGCGCGACAAGGCGACGGGTGAGACCGATGTGGTGAATGGCGTTGGCGACGTCCAACTGGGGGCGAGGGTCAATTTCAGGAACCCGGACGGGAAAGGCCTGGCAGTTGCGGCCGAGCCGTTCGTCACGCTGCCAACCGGACGTCATGATGTCGGTGCAGGGGATTGGGGTGCCGGGCTTGTCGTGCCGGTGACGTACGATCTGACCGACACGATCAACCTCGAATCCTCCAGCGAAATTGACGCTGCGGTCAATGACAGCGGTTCGGGTCGGCATTTCGCGGCCTTGGAAGTGGTCGGCGTCCAGGTAGCGGTGACGAAGTCACTCAACGCCATCGTCGAGGCCGCGGTGCGCCGCGATGACGACCCGAGCGGCAAGACGACGCAAGTCTATGCGATTTCGGCGCTCGGTTGGATGGTCGGGAAAGATCTGCAGGTCGACGTGGGCGCGATCACAGGGCTCAACCATGCCGCATCGCGGATCGAACTGTTCTGGGGCGTGTCGCGCCGGTTCTGATCGGACGGCGCGCCAAGGAGTGGTGAACTCTTCCGTTTATTGGCGGAATGAACCAGACTGTTACAGGCAGCTTGAAGCTAAGTCACTGTAATCACAGGTATCAAGTGTATGGCACAGTTAATGCACTAACACGCATATCGGTGCTGCTTCCGGCATCGTCATGCGGAGGATACCATGTTCAAAGTTGCAGTTTCGCTCGTCGTCGTCGCAATCGCTGCTGCCAGCCCTGCGTTCGCCAGCGAACGCTCTAAGATCGATACGGTAGCGATGACCGCCTCCGCGGCGTCGGTCGCACTGCCGACGTCCGCCACCCCTGCGCCCGTCTCGGCGCGTCAGCGCTATTGCGTCCGGGAGACCCCGACGGGGTCGCACATCCAGCGTACGACCTGTAAGACGCGGTTGCAGTGGCTTGAGCAGGAGGGGATCGATCCGATCGCGAAGTGAACGGTGCCGGCTCGCGGTCGCTGACCGCGAGCCCTGCCGTCCCTCGGTCTGTCAAAGCGTCTTTTCGTAGATCCAGTACCGCTTGTTGACGGTGCAGCCGATTGCGTCGGCAATCGATCGCATTCCCTGATTGTCCTCGAGGATCCAGCCAATCTCGCCACGTGTCGCGCCGTAATGCGCGACCGAGTCGCGCTTGATGTACTCGATCATCATGAAGGCGAGCTGGCTTGCCATGCGGGATGACTGGAGTTCCTTCAGCACGCCCATCAACGGCACGCGCATCGTCTTGACCTTCGGTTTGCGCAGGAAGAGCAGCAGCTTTGCCCAGCCGAACGGCAACAGGCTGCCCTTCAGCGGCGCGATCGCCTCGTTGAGGTCGGGCAGGGTGATCATGAACGCGACCGGGCGTCCGTCGACTTCGGCGATGCGGATCAGGTCGTTGAACACGATCGGTTTGAGCTTGACCCCGACGTCCACGATCTCGGGCGGGGTGAGCGGGACGAAACCCCAATTGTCGGACCATGCGTCGTTGAGGATGGCGAGGATGATCGCGGCCTCCTCGTCGAACTTGGTCTTGTCGACCTCACGAATCCGGATCCGCGGATTCTTTTCGCCCGACGCGATGATCCGCTGCAGCAGCGGCGGGAAGGGCACGGTGATGTCAAGTTCGTAGGTCAGGAGTTCCTTGACCTGATGATAGCCCGCATTCTCGATCCAGTCGCGATATTCGGGCTTTGCGTGGCCCATCATGATCGTCGGGGGATGATCATAGCCGTCGACCAGCAGGCCGGGCTCTTCCCATACGGACATGCTGATCGGCCCCAGCACGCGCGTCATCCCCTGATGTCGCAGCCACCCTTCGGCGGCATTGATCAGCGCACGCCCGACGATCCCGTCTTCGGCCTCGAACAGGCCGAACTGTC
This sequence comes from Sphingomonas sp. FW306-05-A, assembly GCF_058782275.1. Lineage (NCBI taxonomy): Bacteria > Pseudomonadati > Pseudomonadota > Alphaproteobacteria > Sphingomonadales > Sphingomonadaceae > Sphingomonas > Sphingomonas sp. FW306-05-A. The sequence goes on along the minus strand of NZ_JBYSXN010000002.1, from coordinate 398,802 downwards.
CGCACCCGGGGCCGAACCCCTGTGTCGGGCTCATCGTCAGCGCGAGTGTATCGATATGCGCCGACACGCGCCCGACGACCTTGCCGTCGCGCTCCGCCAGGAACAGTTGCGCCTTGGCATGGCTGAACCAGCCGTTCTTCTCGGGCGTGATCAGGCCCAGTGCCTCACCCTTGAGCGGCGGCACCCAGTTCGGATCGTCCTTGTACAGACGGAACGGCAAGTCGACGAACCGCTTTCGGTCGGCCTTGCTGGTGATCGGACGGATCGCAATCGGGGAATGGGCCACGAGACAGTCGCCTTGTCAGAGTTGCCGTGCCCTCCCGCGCCTGCCGACCTGAGTCAAGTCGTTGCACATCCAGCCGAAACGGAGCCCCTGTTTTTGCCTAGTTCTAGCCACTATGTTCATGCAATGCCCACCTCCATGACGACCTCGCCCCTGCTGACCTCGCCCACGTCGACCTTCGATCGCCGCGCATCCGAGCGTGCGCAGGATCAGGCCTTGCCGCCGGTCCGGGTGCCGCTGTCGGCGATTACCGACGACAAGGCGATGCTGCGCGCGGTGGTCGAGCTGACGCGCGACCTGAATGCGCCGAACCCACGGATCTACTGGACCGACCTGCTGCTGTCGGCGACGATCGGCTATGCCGGGCTTGCGGTAGCGATGACGGTGGGGTCGCTCGGCTGGGCATTGGTTGCCGCGGTGGTGGCGATCCTGGGATTGTACCGCGCGGGCATGTTCATCCACGAAGTCTCGCACATGAAGCACAGCGCGTTGCCGGGGTTCCGCACGGGGTTCAACCTCGTCGTGGGCATTCCGTTGCTGGTGCCGTCGTTCATGTACGAAGGCGTCCACAACCTGCATCACGCCAAGACGCGGTATGGCACCGTCGAGGATCCTGAATATCTGCCGCTGGCGCATATGAAGCCCTGGACGCTGCCGCTGTTCCTGCTGTCATCGATCGTCGCGCCGGTCGCGCTGATGTTCCGCTATTCAGTGCTTACGCCTTTGTCGCTGGTGGTGCCGGGGATGCGCGAAACGCTGGTCGCGCGCTTCTCGTCGCTCTCGATCAACCCGCAGTTCCGCCGCCGGATGCCCGAAGGCGACGTCGCCGCACAGTGGCGCTGGCTTGAAGGGGCGTGCAGCGTCTGGTCGATCACGCTGATCGCACTCGTTGTGACCGGGGTGTTCCCGCTGTCCATGTTCGCGATCGCGCTTGGGGTGGCGTCGGGGGTCTATGTGCTCAATCAGGTGCGGACGCTGGTCGCACATCTGTGGGACAATGACGGGGAGACGATGACCGTTACCGCGCAATATCTCGACACCGTCAACGTGCCGCCGCCGGCTTTGCTGCCGGTGCTGTGGGCGCCGGTTGGCTTGCGCTACCATGCGCTTCACCACCTGTTGCCGAGCGTGCCGTATCACGCGCTGAACGAGGCGCACCACCGGTTGGTCGCGACGCTGACGCCGGATTCGCCCTACCATAAGTCGAACTACGCAGGACTGCCGGGGCTGGTCGCTCGACTGGTTCGCAGCACGATGGTCCGCGCGCGCTAAGCGGCGTGGTTCCGTCGGTCTCGTGTTGAACGGCTGAGACGCACGAGCGCCCGCCCACTCCCCGCTATTGGGCGAGGGACGGGCGGGCGTTCTGCGCTTCGGCCCGATCAGTGCATGTGCTGACCGTGATGCGTCCCGTCGACCCGGAACATCGCAGTCTGGCGGGCGAGCGATTCAACTTCGTTGGTCAGCGTGCGGGCGGCGGCGGAGGTCTGCTCGACCATTGCCGCGTTCTGCTGGGTAGAATGTTCCATGCTGCCGACCGCCACCGTGATTTGCGTGATCGCTGAGGATTGCGCGAGATTGTCGGTGACCATTCCCGATAGCCGCGTGTGCACTTCGCCGACGTCGGTGGTGATCGCGACGAATGCGGCGTCGACCTTTTCGACCGCGGTGACGGCGGTGATGATGTCGGTCTGTGTCAGCGTGAGCTGGTCGCGGGCGCGCTTGGCTTCCTCTTCCGCGCGCATCGCGAGCGCGCTGACCAGATCGGCCACGACCGCGAAACCACGCCCCGCTTCGCCCGCGCGGCCTGCCTCGACCGCCGCATTCATCGCCAGCACGCGGGTCTGGAACGCAATCTTGTCCAGCCCCTCGATCACGTCGTCGATGCCCTTGGCGCTGTCGGAGACGCGCTGCATCGCCTGTTTCGCTTGGCCCGCGGTCGCCCGGCCATCGCCGACGGTTGCGATCGCCTGGTCGGCGCGGGCGACGGTCTGCCCGGCGGTTTCGGTGCTCGCCTTGATGCGATTGTCGATCTGCATCAGCGCGGCAGACGATTCCTCGAGGCTGGCAGCATTGCTTTCGGTGCGCCGCGCGAGATCTTCCGATGCGGTCGAGATTTCACCCGATCCGGTGCGGATTGCGTCGGCGCTGGCACCGACTGCACCGATCGTCGTGCGCATTTTCTCCAGCGTGGCATTGTAGCTTTCTTCGAGCTTGGCGAAACTAGCGGGCAAACCGCGCAGTTCCTGCGTCAGGTCGCCGTCGGACATCGTGGCCAGAGCCGTCCCCAGGGCGGAGATCGCCTGGTCGCGTTCGACCTGGGCTTCCTCGAAATAGAGCGAAACCGATAATTCCATGTCGAGCAGTGCGGCCTTCACGACGGCAATGCTGACCTCGACGGGGTCGGGGCCGCGAAACAGCGTCAACAGACGCCGCCAGGGGGTCAATTCGCGGTGGAGTTCCTTGAGAAGCGATTCGATGACGATCGCATAGCCGCCGATATACCAGCGCGGCTCGAGGCCGATGCGGGCATGGACCGACCCGATTCGCCGGACGCTGGTATAGAATTCGTCGTCGAACGCACCGTTCAGGATGCGCCGCCAATGCGCTTCCTGCGCGCCCTTGGCCTTTTTCATCTGGGCTTCGTCGCGGAAGAAGGCAGCGGTGTCGGGGGTGGCACGCGCGCTGTCGTAGAACCGGTCGAGCGCCGGTCCGATCAGCCGAGAAACAAGCGGCAGGACCTTGGCGAGGGTCGATCGCTGCTTGTGGTCCATCCCCATGAACGAAAGACGTTCCGACACGACTTGGTTCGACATTTGTGCGCTTCTCCGACGTAATCCCGGACCCTCGAAAACAGGCGGGCTTCAGTCGTTATAGAAAGCGCCGACGACCAAAGGATGCACCGCCTTGTTATTGTTGGCGGGCGTCAAGGGCAAAAAAAGGGAGCGACCTTACGATCGCTCCCTGGAGGTAGGTAGTACCCGATCCCGTTAGAACGAGAACTTCGCGCCCACAGTGAATCGACGTCCGTACACGTCGAAGTCGGCGGCAGTCTCAAGGCCAGTAGGAGTACCGAATGGTGTTCCCGGCAAATACTGGGGCTTCTTATCAAAAACGTTGTCGACGTTAACGAACAACGAATACCGCTTGTCGATATCAAACCGGACCTGTGCGTTGTGCAGCCAGTAATCCTTGATCTCGTTGAGTGCCTGTACGGCTGGATCATTACTCGCGAAATCCAGCGTGTATGGACCCCCGCTGATGAACTGAGTGTTCCAGCTGAGGCTTACGCCATCCTTCGAATAGGTGCCGCGTACGTTGAACCGATCTCGCGAGAATCCCGAGCCGAACGTTCCGGCGTAGTCGACCGGTGTATCCGAAGGGTCACCCTGAGTAATGTAATGGAACAGGTGGGTATATCGAGCGTCGACGATGAACGAGTCATTTCCCAAAAGGTTTATATTACGATTGTACCGCAGTACAAAATCGATACCGCTAGTCTTGTACGTCGAAGTATTGATAAGCTGGCCGTCTACTCGGGTAACAAAACCAGTTGTAGCGCTACGGTAGACATTGTCGCAATACACGGGGGCGTTGGTCAGCAGGCATTGCTGAATGCTGCGCGACCTGCCAATCGTAGAAATCGCATCCTCGATCTCAATGTTGTAATAGTCGGCCGTGAAGAGCAGACCGGGCAGGTAGGTTGGGTTGTAGGCGATGCCTAACGTATAGGTTTTAGCCTTTTCTTCCTTGAGCGAGGTGTTGCCGCCAGTAAAGCCGTTAATGCCCTGCAAGTCGGCCAGAGTGTACTCGAACGTGCCGTTCGGGTTTGCCGCGAAGTAAGCGCCAATCGCAGGAACGTTGCGGCACGCAACCGCCGTTGCCTCAGTGCTCGTGCGCGTGATGCCGTCGCAAGGATCGGTCACGGAAGCGAAGGTCTCAGACGGCGAACTAAACAATTCGGAAACATTCGGCGCGCGATTTGCTACCGCATAATTACCACGGAAACGCAGGCCACGGATAACTTCCCATTCCGCACCGGCATTCCAGCTCAGAACGTTACCAATCGTAGAGTAATCGGAGTAACGGATTGCACCGTTGAGACCCAGATACCGGGTGAAAGCAAGGTCCTTCAGAAGCGGGACACGGATTTCGCCGAATGCCTCCTTGACGTCGAAGCTACCGACTAGATCGGCTGCCTGATTGCCGGAGTTTTGTCCCGTGTTGGTCAAGATATCAAGATTGTCATTCGTCTTTTCTTTGCGGTACTCGCCGCCGACGACACCCTGAATATCACCTGCCCACAGTGTAGCCAACGGACCACCGATGGTCGCTGTGAAGACGTGTTGCGTGTTGCGAATGTCTTCGGACTTAGGAACGACGGCCTGAACGTAGCTCGCCGCTGCGGGATCAGTGACATTATAGCCGAAAATGTTGAGCGGGATGCAACCCTGCGCACGCGCTGCGGCATCGCGGCAGATGATGTCAGTGCCAACCACGTTGCCTGTACCTACGCGTACCGCATTCAACGCATTAGCGTACCGCGTGATGTCGACGTCCTCGGTCGAATTGAAGTCACGCAGGTGACCGAACACATAGCTCACATCCCAGTTGAATTTGCCGATGTCGCCCTTCAGGCCCGCGGCTACACGCCATGTGTCACGTGAGGCGCGGTTGCTGCGATCGAAAATCCCGTTGCTGCGGCGACGGAAGCCGATGGTGGACACGTCGTTGTTGGGGTTGGCATCTGAATTAGCTGCCGAGATTGCCGCTAGAACGTTCGTCGGGATAAACGGATTATCGATACCGATACCATCGATACCGATGTCGGTGTTTGCCAATGCCGATGGTTCCAGCGACGCATTCGACGTCACTTTGCTATATGTCGCTTCGACAAATGCATCGATGCCGTCAGTCACCTTGTAATGGCCAACGCTGGAAACAAGATACCGCTCGACGGGAGTGGAAATGTACCGATCGTTGTTACGGTTATAACCGTAACCGGTTGGGAAGCCGTTTACGACACTGTTGTCGGGATTGTAGGTGAATAGGCTGTTTCCGCCCGGCAGGATTGCCCTGGCGCTGCCATCTGCCCCCAACAACTGGAACCGGCCCTGCGACGGATAGCTGGAATAAGAGGCGGGACCGCAGATCAAGCCGGCGCAATCTTGTGCCGAAATTGCTCGGTTGCGCGAGAACAGCCCATCGGCCTTGTCGTAGGTGAAGTTGACCATGACGTTGCCTCGGTCATCATGACCCAGGGACGTTCCCGCAGTGACGCTGACCATGCGGTTTGCGTTATCACCGCGTTCGCTGATGCCGTTCTGGGCACGCACAGAAATGCCGTCGAAATGGTCGCGCAGGACGTAGTTGACCACGCCCGCGATTGCGTCGGAACCATAAACAGCGGAGTTTCCGCCCGTAACAACGTCGATCCGCTCAACAAAATCGGTTGGGATATTGTTGGTATCGACCGCCGAGTCGCCGGCAAAGCCGCCAATATAGCGGCGACCATTTACGAGGGTCAGGGTCCGCGAGCTACCCAAGGCACGCAAGTCGATCGACGAGATGCCAGTGCCCGATGTCAGGAAGTTCGAATTCGTTCGTGTCGAGCCAAGGCCAACAGACGGAATTTGACGCAGGATGTCGCCCACATTGGACAATCCGGTCGCCTGGAGCTCGCGGTCATTGATGACAGTGACCGGGACGGGTGAACTGGCTTCGGTGCTCCGGATACGTGAGCCCGTTACGACGATGTCGCCTGCAGGCTGGGGGGCAGCTGACTGATCTTCGACGGTAGCAGCCTGAACTGCTGTCGCCTCAGGAACGGCCTGCGCCGCAGCGTCGGTGCCGACAACGGTGGAGGTCTGTGTGTCGGCGCGCCCGTTGCCGCTGGTCGCCGTTTGCGCGAAGCCTACGCTCGGGAATGCGCAAAGTGCACTGACAAGCGCCGTCGCTTGCAGAAACCGGTTCGATTTCATGATGTTTCCCTGATTACTTTATACTTTTCCAGGGCCGGTTAATCGTACGTTTCGGAAACTTTTGGCAAGATGCACGAACCGACTTCTCTGCCAGTCCGTAACATTTACAACCATATGTTGCAGAAACGTCACATATGGGATCGCACTGTATTCGTTACGCTATCGTTACGTGCGTCGAAGCATTCGAACCGATCTGGTTCGTCATGTGGAACTTTCCGTAATGGTTTCTCCGGTGCTTACCGTGACGCGACGCAAAGCGGGGCCGGGCGGCTGGAAACCAAGCGGGATCGGGTCTAGGAAATTCGGGTGACAGCTTCCCAGACCCGCTTCATCGCAGCCGTCCGTGCCCGGATCGGCGACAAGGCCGTGACGACCGATTCGTCCGACATCGCGCCGTGGCTGACCGACTGGCGCGGGCGGTATCACGGCGCGAGCGCGGCGATTCTGTCGCCGGACAGCACGGAAGCCGTCGCCGCAGTGGTTGGGTTGGCGCGCGACCATGGCGTGCCGCTGGTGCCGCAGGGCGGCAACACCTCGATGGTCGGGGGGGCTACGCCGCCCGCCGATGGTTCCGCGCTGATCCTGTCGCTGCGGCGGTTGAACCGGCTACGTCGGATCGATCCCGCCGCGGGCCTTGCGGTGGCGGAGGCCGGGGTCATCCTGCAGGATCTCCACGCCGCGACCGAGGCGCAGGGCATGCGGTTCCCGTTGACCTTGGGCGCCCGCGGCAGCGCGACCGTGGGGGGGCTCGTCTCGACCAATGCCGGCGGTACGCAAGTGCTGCGTTTCGGATCGATGCGGACGCTTGTCGCAGGCCTCGAACTTGTGTTGCCGGACGGGAAGGTCCACGACGGGTTGTCCCCGCTCAAGAAGGACAACCGTGGCTATGACCTGACGCAGCTGCTGGTCGGCGCGGAGGGTACGCTGGGCATCGTTACTGCGGCGACACTCCGTCTGGTCCCGGTCGAGGCCGACCGCGCCACCGGCTGGATCGGGGTTGACAGCCCGCACGCCGCCCTGGCGCTGTTGCGCGTACTCGAGCGGCATTCGGGCGATGCGATCGAGAGTTTCGAGCTTGTTCCCGGCGAGATCCTCGACCTCGTCCTGAAACACATCCCCGGCACGCGCGCGCCGTTGGAAACACGGCATCCCTGGCTGGTACTGATCGACTATGCGACCGATCACGTCGAGCCTGCCGCTCGCGACGTGCTAGAGCGCCTCTTGGGCCAAGCCCTGGAAGAGGGGCTCGCACGCGATGCCGTCGTCGCTGCAAACACGACGCAATCCGCGGCGTTCTGGCGGCTGCGCGACTCGATTTCGGAGGCAGAACGCGCCGAAGGGCCGACTATTGCGCACGACATCTCGGTCGCGGTCGAGACTATGCCCGACTTCATGGTCAATGCGGCAGCCGCGGTGGAGGCGGCCTATCCCGGCGTCCACGCGACGGGATTCGGACATCTGGGCGATGGAAACGTCCATTTCCACGTCAACGCTCCCGCTGGACTCCAGCATGATCCCGTCGCCGCCGATCGCTGGCAACGGGAGGTCGGTGCGCCCGCAAGCCGCATGGTCTATGATCTCGTCGTCGCCGCAGGGGGCTCGATCTCCGCCGAACATGGCATCGGGCAAATGAAGCGCGACGCGCTTGAACGCCTGTCGTCGCCCGCGCGGATGGCCGCACTGCGCGCGATCAAGGCCGGGCTGGATCCGAACGGTCTGATGAACCCGGGAAAGCTCCTCGCCCTTGCGGAAACGCCGCGCGCGCCATAGAGCCGACGATCGTAAGGCGTGGGGGACCTGCGCGCTACTTTTACCATTGGAGACGATCATGGCCAGCGCGCCGCAAACTCTTCCGCTGTTCTACAATGCGCTCGAGCCGCTTTCCAGCGAGACGCATGCCAATTTCCGCTTCAATGCCGCGGATGCAGCACCGTTCCTCGTCAACCAGCATGCGATTCCCGTGACGGTCGACGAATTCGTCGCGACGCAGCCGTGGTTGCCGATCGTCTTCACGACGGGTGCGGATTCGATCCCGATCGCGCTGATGGGCCTCAACGAAGGCGTCAACGTGTTCGTCGGCGACGACGGCAAGCTGATCGAGGACAAGGTCTACATCCCGGCCTACATCCGCCGCTATCCGTTCATGCTCGCACGGCTTCGCCCGGATGCCCAGGACCTGTCGCTGTGCTTCGATCCCACCAGCGACACGATCGGCGCGCTCGACGAGGGCGAGGCGCTGTTTGCCGACGGCAAGCCGACCGAACTCGTCCAGAACATCCTGGGCTTCAACGAGCAGTTCGAGCAGGCCGGTGCGCGCACCGCCAATTTCATGACCGAATTGCGTGAGATGGACCTGCTGATGGACGGGGAGTTCACGCTCAACATGGCGGGCAACGACCAGCCGTTCATCTATCGCGGCTTCCAGATCGTGAACGAGGAAAAGCTCAACGACCTGCGCGGCGATCAGCTGCGCAAGATCCAGAAGTCGGGCCTGTTGCCGCTGGTCTACGCGCACCTCTTCTCGCTCACCACGCTGCCGCAGATCTTCGATCGTCAGGTCAAGCTCGGCAAGGCTCCGGCACCGCAGCTGGTCAACTGATTCGGGCGGAGGCATCGCCTCCGCAGACCGGGAACAAGCAACCCCGTCGCACTGCGGCGGGGTTTTTTGTCGCATGGTTTGGGCGCGTTGCCGGATTAAAGGCATTCTTTTTCAGAAAAAATGCGGCAGGCGCGAAACTCGCTGCGATTCTTCCTTGAAGGACGAAAACCGCTTACCTATATCGGTCTTACGCGGCCTCGTGTTCCCCCCTTTCGCGGGACCGCGCGACGCTCCTTCGGGAGTGTCTCCTCCCTGAACCTTGGCCACCGCGTGTATTGCACGCGGTGGTTTTTTTATGGGGTCATTCCGCCGCGATCTGGTGCGACAGCGATCGAGCGCCCATTGCCTCGGCCTCGACCGCGTCGATCATCGCCCGAAGCACCCGCGCCGTGGCGCGTAGGCCATCCCCCGGCAGGTCGCCTGCCGGATCAAGGTAGAGCGTACGATCGAATTCAATCTGGATCGCGTGGATCACGCCCCCGCGTGCGTGCATGTCTAGGATCTGTGCCCCGGCATAGGGCGTGTTACGGGCGTAAGGAATGGCTGCGGCGCGCACGGTCTGCTCGATCACCGTGACGAACCGTGTATCCGCGCTACGTCCGAACCGGTCTCCCAGAACGATTTGCGGCCCGCCCGGGCCCAGGTTCGGCATCGAATGCACGTCGAGCAACACCGCGATGCCAAACCGCGCCCGCGCGGCCTGTAGCGTGTCGGCAAGCGCTGCATGGTAGGGGCGGTAATCCTCCGCGATCCGCGCCGTGACCTCGCTCGCGCTGAACCGCCTTCGCCACAACTCACCGGCACCCGCGATCCGTCGCGGAATCAGCCCGAGCCCGCCGCGAACCTTCGCCGAGGCGATCGGGGCGGCGGCGGCGCGAGCACCTTCGTCGATCGCCGGATCGCGCTCCTGCTCGCTACGGTTGAGGTCGATCCAGGCACGCGCACGACGCTGCACCAGCATCGTCTCGCGCTCGCGCGCCAGCAGGGCGACGGCATCGACGTACCGGTCCTCCAGCACGGTCGCCGCGACCAGCGGGACGCGCAACGCGGCCAACAGTGCGTCGGGATAGTCGCGTCCGGCGTGTGGCACCGATAGAACGACCGGACTGGCGGGCGTGGCGTCTCCGAACCGATCGAACGGGGGGCGTAGCGGACCTGCGGCAGGGGAATGGGAAGCAGCCATATTGACCTATAGTAGCACAGGCGCAGGGCCGATCCGGCTGGAAAATATTAAGGCCTTCGCGCATACAATACCGCAAATGCGGGCGGTTTGGCCCGGCGGAACGTACCAGGACGCAATGGCATGATCAGGATCTTGTTGGCGGAAGACGATCGCGTGATGCGCGAATATCTGACGCGCGCGCTGGAGCGTTCCGGCTATTCGGTCGCGGCGGTCGATCGCGGTACCGCCGCGATCCCGCTGTTGCAGGACGAACGGTTCGACCTGTTGCTGACCGACATCGTGATGCCCGAGATGGACGGGATCGAACTCGCGCAGAAGGCGAGCGAGATGGTGCCCGATCTGCGTGTGATGTTCATTACGGGTTTTGCCGCGGTGACGCTCAAGGCGGGCAAATCCATGCCGCAGGCGCGTGTGCTGTCCAAGCCGTTCCACCTGCGCGATCTCGTGCTCGAGGTGGATCGCATGTTCGAACTGGAACGGGTCGGCGGAAATTTCTGATTTGTCGCAAGAGGTGCTTGCGCGCGGGGAAAGCCTTCGGTAAAGGCCACCCCTCGCCCGGCACCGCCGCGGCGAAGTGGGCGTGTAGCTCAGTGGTAGAGCACTGTGTTGACATCGCAGGGGTCGCAAGTTCAATCCTTGCCACGCCCACCATTAAAAGCCCGCCAGCTCGATGAGCTGGCGGGCTTTTTTGTTTTGATCGCATGCGGTCAGCTTGGCTCGAACGTATCGCTATGGTGATCGACCGGCATGAGTGCGCGGCATAGATGCCGGAAAGTTCGGCCATCCAGTTCTGCGGTTGTGATCAGCAACCTTCTCCCTCACCGTGCTAGTAAGGGGTAGGGCGGGTATGGGGCGTTTCGACGTCAACTCGTCGCGAAAAAGCCGAAAGATTTGCTAAGTTGGGAAAGGTTTGGGCAATTGACATTCCCTGGCATACGAAGATTGCCGTAAGTCTCAACCTATGCTGGCGGGCGTCGCCGAAACTTCTAACAGCAGCAAGGAAAGTAGACGGCTGTCTTCGTTGATTCCAAGGTCGACTGGTCGTGCGGTCGGCAAACCCGAAATCATGACAGACCGGAACATTTTGGTTGAATCGCTGAACGGAATGAGAAGCGCAAAGCGTCCCGTATCGCTCTCCGGTTCAACGTCGGCGTGCGTTGCTACGCCGTCGACGGTGATAATCAGGTTGGACGCCGCTTCAAGCCTTCCGATGACCTCGGCCACGACCCTGACGCCAGCGGATGTACCCGGGCGCACCCAGAAGGAGACGGTTTCGCCTGCACCCCACTGGATGCTATCTTCCCCTGCGTCGTGCCATGCACCAAACGTGATCCGCCGCAGGGCATTGCCGACAGCGGGGGCGTCCAAAGGCGCTAGCGGACTGAACGTAACCCGCCAGCCGTCAGTATCGTTTGCGTATGGGTCGATCAGATCGGCCGATATGACGATTTTTCCATGTCGCCGCTGCTCCGTTCCGCCTCGAAGCGTCACCAAGGTGTGTCCGGATGGGGCCGGAACAATTTCTGGAGGTTCGCCATCCACTTCGACTGTTCTGACGCGATGCGAGAGCCCCTCGAGCACGAGCACTGCGTCTATATCGCCGCAGGGCGTGCTGAACGGGATCACCGTTTCAACCGCACCCTTCGCCTTGTAGGGAACCTTCGGGAACTGGTCGGCAAGGCTGACGGTGCGGTTAGGCAGCAAGGGCAGGACCACCGTCGAGTTGGCAGTTCGAATACGGAGCATTTTAATCACGAACTCTGGGGCATTGCGCTTCGACCTTGTACACAATGCGAGGGTCAAGGGATCCGACGCCCCCAAGCGGGCGGACGGCACGCGTGCGCTGATCAGGGTGACCCCGGCATCAATAGAATAAGACGTAATGAGATCGTTGTTCGCAAATACGTCGATGATGGTTGATTTGGCGGCTGAGGGATCGACTTCTATGAGCAGATCGATAATCGCCTCTTCCCCCAATCGTAGACGGGCTGTGCCAGTAACGAAGACGAGCAATCCATCGACGGAGGCCACACCCTCCGGCAGCACCTCGCCCGACTGGACGAAGGCCGCCAAGGCGGCGATCCATTGGTCCGGCGTGATCGAGCGCCGTGATGGATTATCGGCTAACATCCGAGCCATATCGAGCGTGACCGGGATACCGAGTATGGCGCGTATGTCAGGCTGGGTGCTTAGTAGGCGTGTTGCGTCGCCAGCGTGCCGCTTCGCTTCGACAATGAACGCACTCAGCCCGAGACCCAAGCGCCGAACGTCGGGTGAACCAGGATGGAGATCACAAGCACGGTGGATGATATCTGTTTCAAGCACGATACGGACCAAGTCGCCGTTTTCCAGAGCACGGCTTGGCACGATGACTCGACCAATCGAATAGTCCGTCTCATGGTTGCCAAGGTCCGGCCCGAACGCGATCGAGCCGCATGTCAGGTCATTGACGGCCACATTATAGATGCACCGATCACCCGGTTGTTTTAGAATGCGCGCAAGAAGTGTTAGCACCATGTCCCCTGCGGGTCGCCCGACAAGGTGGAAGGCAAAAGTGGCACGCCGGTTGCCTGACCAAACGCCCCAAGGTTCGGCGGGATGCCAACCATCTTGAAGGAAACGCGACGCAAAACGATCGTTCACCGCCGCGATTGTACCGGCGAGATACTGGTCCGGCACTGGGCTTCGCGTCTGTGCGTTCAATACGTGGACGATGTTATCTGTGGTTTGTGCCCAACTTGTCATGACAAATCCCGCGCGAACCTCCGCTTCTCGTGATGCACGCGAGGAGGCGGAGCGTGCATAATGCTCAATCCGTGCAGCCCATGCCGACCTGTCCATTGGCGGCAGCAGATCCGTTACTGCTGGCGCGATCTCGGGCGTGGAGGAGGTTGCCGAAGCCAGGCAAATCTTGCCCTGCGACAAGCTTTCGCCAATGGGCAGGCTCCAGCCTTCGTACAGCGATGGGTGAACCGTGAACAGGCTTTGCTCGTACAGCCGAGCAAGCAGGATATCGTCGACGTCTTCAAGAATCTGAACATGCGTGTTGACGCGGCTATCTTCGCGGAGGGCGCGTGCTGCAGCCTGCCCATCCCAGGAAACCCCGCCAACGATCACGAGATGCGGCGCGGAATCGCCCATGCGCTCACACAACATGACCCACACATCATATAGAAGGCTGTAGTTGTTTCGAACGTCAATCTCGCCAATCGCGAGAACGAACGGCACAGCGGACAACTTCTCGCACACTGCCTGTGCGGCGGGCGTAATCACGCCTTTCGAGAAGTCGCCAATCTCATCCGCTAACCGTATTCTACCCAACGTTGGCGTATCGATTTCCTGAGCCATGCAGAACCGACCGACGTCGCGTCCGGTGCTGTCCGAATTGATCAGGATACGATCAGCATTCGAGACGATAGTTCGGCAGTTCGTGGTCCATTTATCGGCATAGCCTTCTTCGAACCAATGCGGGAAAAGGTAGGGAGTAAGGTCGTGCAGGAGAACGTTAAGCCTGAGTCCGAACCTGCGCGATAAGCTGACAATCGAGGCCGTATATGTCGCACTCTGCGTCCACCCGCTCCCGACCGTGATCATGTCCGAGAAGCCAATGAAATTGCGTGGTAGGGATGGGCGTGAGACACTATTGCGAACAAGTTTGACATAGCTACCGATTGACCCAAGTTCGACAATGGCGCGGGGAAGCTCGACGAATTCGCTGGAGTCGAGATAGAGGATGAACCGTACTGCTACGTCAGTACGTGACAGCAACGCACGCGCGATCGCGCATTCAACGCGGACAATACCGGAGTATTTTTCCAGGTTGTTCGCCCACGTCGTGATATCAAACACGATACCAGTCGCAGCGGGGGGCGTGGCCAAAGGGGGCGGCGTCATCGGCAAGGTTGCGTCAGTCGCTGGGGCGACGGCAGCCTCATATACGGCCAGCGTAGCTTTCGCATGGGTTGACCAATTGTACTGCTCGCGAACCAGCTGGCGTAGTGCCTCGCGTGCGCTCTCGTCGCCCGCGGTCTCCCACGCGCGGATGATTTCCTCGCGAATAGAGGTCATGCTTGCGGGGTTGCAGTACGCAGCATGGCAACCAAAATATTCGATCTCGGCAGAGCGGTCTGAGAGCACCATGGGAACGCCAGCGGCTGCCGCTTCCAACGCGGCCAGTGGGGCACCCTCCGCCCAGCTGGGAAGCGAAAAGACGCGCGCGCCGGCGATAGCCGAGGTGAGCAGCGGTGAAGTAGGGTCGATCCGCCCTATCACATGCAGGTTAGGACCCCCGAAACTGCGTATCAATGCGGCATACTCAGCGTCCGCTTCGTGACCAATAAGGACGAGCGGAAGCCCTGTCGCCGCCAGTGCAGCGGCCAGCATCAACTGGTTCTTGCGGACCTCTATGCGTCCGACACATAAGACGTAGTCGTCCAAACCGTATGTCGTTCGAAACAGGTCGGGATCTGCCGCGTTGAAACGTTCCAGATCTACCGGGTTATGGACAAGAAACGGATTCGTCGCGGGAGCCCCTACCAGCCGTTCAAAAAGTTCGCGTTCCTGAACGCTGAGAAAAATCGTGGCGAAGCTGATCTTGTTGATCGCAGAAAGCGCTGCGGTGTATCCAGGTACGAAATCCTTCGGCTGCCGTTGTTGCTGCTCGTGGAGGGCAAACGCATTGTCGACGAGGGCTTCCGCATTCTGCGCATTCTGAGCGCAGCGAAACGCCTGCAGCAGGTCAACTTGCCAGAACGGTGCTTCACTCAAATCGAGCAGGATCGGTGAGAAAACGAATGGACGGTGCAACCGTTCGACTTGGCGAGCCATGCGATAGGCATCGCTGGGGGCCCAGATATTGAAGCCGTGTACGACATCAGCTGCAGCGACCGTAGCATTGATGCGATTGTTGGCGGTGGCACGCACCCCGAGCTTGACCAGTTCATCTCTGGTGCGTGGTACCCGAACGCTCGGGCCACCCAAGGCGGTATCCTCCGCACCATGCGTCAGCAGTGCGACCGAACGAATATTCGTGTGAGGCAATGACATAGGTAATGAACGCGTTTCTTTAGGGGCCAGCGTTGCAAAAAGTTCATCGTGTGACTGTACCCAACTTTGCCAAGTTAAATCAGTGACATGGTCCCGCAAAGCGAACCGTTCGGCACGAAGCTGCTGTAGTACGCCGCGTAGCGATGCCGCATTGCCCCGCTCGAAATGAATATGCGGAAATTCCGCCGCCCAGCCGACATCGGAAGCGATTACCGGAACGCCACTGGCCAGCGCTTCCAGCACACTCATCGGCCCGCCTTCATTGGTTGCCGGCACCAGGACGTAGTCCATTGAACGGTAGAATTCGGGAAGCGCTTCGGGCGCGATATGCAGCCCAGGGGCGGGCCATCCATCGCCGGTGAAATGCCAATCTATATCGGCTACGTCCATTACCGCGCGGACCAGTGCTTCGCCCTTGCGCCCGGTATGGTACGTCCGGCCTACGACGGCGATCTTCAGCCGCGGCCGGAACCGATCGAGGTCAATCCCCGGGCAGATGCACTTTCGTTTGACCACGCCCAACGCTTCGACAAGGCGATCAGTGGCGTTCGACATCGATACGGCATAGTCGACGGCTTTGGCAGCTTCGTCGAAACGACGGCCTGCACTAGGTTCCTCTTCTCGATGAGTGAACAGTGCGAGTTCTACCGGGGAAACGCGCTTCGTCCGTGCGCTGTAGGTCATATAGTATTGCAACGCCGCCGTTGGATCAGCGATGGTATCAGCAGTCACATACGGAAGCGTATCGACCAACTGCTGGGCAAGCTCTTCGATAATCCAATTGCGATCACTTAAAACAATATGGACATGGGGTCGTTGAGTCGCGGAAATACCAATTGGTTTTCGTAGCAAACTAACATCTCCCAAATAAAAGTCACAGAGTCTTTGTGAAATATACCTACTGTTACTTTGCGAAAAAAATGTCCAAAAAGTCGTAGATATTGTCAGAAAGTTCAGGCGGGTGGAGGTCGGTAAGGCCCGAAGCCGGCAAAACTCCGGAATATGTTTTGATACCTGCAATTATCACCGATAAAAACTAGATTGTCCTCAAACCTTTCAAAAGACAAGTATTCTGTCGGTTCATCGCCACTCTGGCGGCTGCTCTTACGACACGCGCTTTCTGAGCCAGGTCGATCACGGTGACCTCCATTCGGAGGGGGGGGCAGATGGGTCGGGATCGGTTCCATCCCGCACCCAAAGCAACGCCCAAGCTTCCAACTGCAAGCGCCCTTCTTGGTGCGTGGCTTGCAGAATTTAGTGCGTGGCTTGCAGAACGTAGGCCAGCTCTCACAATTCGCAATTGCGAATCACCGGCACCTTTCGATGCTTAAATATGACAATAATCTCAATTATGCCGCCCCGCCCTTGGCATCGCCTGGCGGAATTCCATCGTCGGGAAGCGTAAACCAAGCCCGCCCCCGGATTGCTGCGAGTTCTCGCGGCCCCGTAAAATGATTGTCAGTTCACTCGTCGGCCCGCTAGGGACGATGCGATGCGATCAACCAAAAGATGGCCCCTCAACAGTTGGTGGGACCGCGTGGTCAGGCGGATTCCGCTTGGGCCGCGATCAAACGGGGTGCGCGTACGCCGAACCACCGCGCTCCATATCAAGATTGGGAATGCCGCTCGCGGCGTGCAGGATTGGCGTACTGCCGCCGATGCTTATGCCCAAGCCCTGTCAGGCGAGCCCCACCTCCAGCATCTCTGGGTGCAGCTTGGGCATATGGAGAAGGAAGCCGGCGAGATCGACCGGGCTACCAGCGCCTATGAAGAAGCCGCCCGCCTGCGCACGACGGATGCCGAGCCATTGCTCCAGCTCGGTCACATGGCCAAGGCGTGGCGTCAGCCGGCCGAGGCCGCCAGCTATTTCGTGACGGCGCTGAAGCGCGACCCGACGAATTTGCAAGCGGTGTCCGAACTGGTGCGGCTGATGCCCGATCGCGACGATGTCGATCCCGCCTTCCTGTCGGACGCGCTGAGCGTATTGGGGATCGACCCGGCGGAACTGCGGTCGGAGGATACCGGACACTTGCCCCCGGGGGCGATGGTGTTCGACGTGACCGACCTGCTCGCCTTTTTCGGGCAGCGCCGGCTCCCGACCGGGATCCAGCGCGTCCAGATCGAGGTTTCGCTGGCCTGTCTCGAGCAGGTGTTCGATCCGCAGCCGGTATTCTGCGTCTATGCCAGCGCGCGACGCGGCTGGATCACGTTGCCGCACGATCAATTCGATGCATTGTGCCGTCTGGCGCGGCAAAGCGACGACATCGCAGATCCCGCCTGGATCGCCGGGCTCGATCACCTGTATCGGAAGATCGCCACCGCGCGGACGATCCGGTTCGCACCGGAAACCGTGCTGGTCAATCTGGGAACGTCCTGGTCCGACCGGAACTATTTGGTCGATGTCCGCCGGATCCGCGCGCGGCACGGGGTGGTCTACGTTCCGCTGGTCTTCGACCTGATCCCGTTGATCGGGCCACAATGGTTCGCGCAATCACTGGTCCGCGATTATCGTGCGTGGTTCGGGTCCCTGCTGCATTCAGCAGATGGGTGCCTGGCCATTTCGGAGGCGACGCGCGCGGATCTCGTGCGGACATCGGTCGAATGGAATGCCCCGATTCCAGAGCAATCGGTTCCGGTCGTCCGCCTGGACGGGGATTTCCGTCAAGCCGCAGCCCCGGTAGAGGCCTTGCGGCCCTACGGCCTCGAAACGCAACGGTATGTGTTGTTCGTATCGACACTCGAGCCGCGCAAGAACCACCAGGGTGCGTTTGAAGCGTGGCTGGCGCTTGCCGAAAGCGTCGGCGAAGCGGCGGTGCCGCGGCTGGTATGCGTCGGGGGGCGCGGATGGTTGAACGAGCATCTCCACAAGATGCTGCGCGATCAGCCGGCGCTGCGGCGCATGATCCTGATCCTGCATGGCATCCCGGATGACACGCTGGCTGCCCTGTACGAGCATTGCCTGTTCGCGCTGTATCCGAGCTTCTACGAAGGCTGGGGCCTGCCGGTTTCGGAAGCGCTCTCTTACGGCAAGGTCCCCGCGATCTCGCGCGTTTCCTCCTTGCCGGAAGCGGGAGGGCGTCATGCGCGCTATTTCGACCCGAATGACGCGGCGGATATCGCCGCGACGGTTCGTCCGCTGCTCGACGACGGCGCGCGACAGCATGCCGAGGCGGCAATCCGCCAGGAGTATGCACCGCGTACATGGCAAGCGATCGCGCGTGACGTGGTGCAGCAGGCGCGATCGGTCACGGCGCGGGCAGATGCAACGCTGCCGCGCGTCAATGCCGGGACCTGGACGTTTGCGCTGGCGCAGCGGAACGAAAACGCCGATCCCGCCGCGCCGGTCCTGACGGCACAGCAAGGTGAGACCCTTCGCGATGGGCCAAGCTGGCTGTCACCGGGTGTCACCGGTTGCCGCATCGATGGCGACGATGCCGCCTTGCGGTTCGACTGGACAGGGGGCGAGGGCGCGAGGCTCCACCTTCATTTCGCCGCAACCCGTCACGCCGTAGCGGTCCGGGTCGATATCGCCGGCGTAGCGCATGACGGTGCGGCCAAGCCCGATCACGGGATGGTCGTTGCTGGCGAACTTCCGCGAACTGCGGGAATCCTGCAGATCCCGATCCTCCCGCTGACCGGTCAGGTCATCCTCGAGAAGATCGTGATCGAGCACGCCGCGCAGGCGTGATCGGTCAACGGACGAGCAGGAGCATCACGTCTTCGGTGGGGGGAGCGGCAAGGATCGCTTCACGGGTCGTCGTCTGGATCCCCGCCTCGAGCGTGATCTCCGCCAGGGTGAAACCGTCCGCGACGATCTGATCGATGAACGCCCCCGGATCGGCATAGCGCATCCGGGCGAATTCGAGCACGATCGTCAGCGAACGCCGTTGCGCAAGGATCCCGGCCATACCGTGCCAGATCGCGAGTTCCGACGTGTCGGCGTCGATCTTGATGAGGTCCGCGTCGAGCAACTCGGCATAGCTGTCCAGACGCCGGGTCCGCATGAAGCGGGTTTCGGTGGCAGCGTCGCCCGAAACGGGATGATCGGCAGGGAGCAGATGACCGTTCTTGGGTTCATCGGTCGGCACGACCAGCAGCACATCCCCTTCTGCATCGGCAAGGGCCTGCTCGTGGACCGTGGCGATGTCGGCGAAACCGTTGATCGCAAGACTTTGCGTCATGCGCCGCGCCAGGTCGGTGTTGGGCTCGAACGCGTAGACATGCCCGCCCGAACCGACCAGATCCGCCATCAATAGCGAAAAATAGCCCAGGTTCGCACCGACATCGACCACCTTCATGCCGGGTTTGACCAGCTTGGTGAGCAATTCGGTAAGCCACATTTCCCAATAGCCATCGAGCAGCAGATGGCTCGACAGCCCGACATCGGTGGTATCGACGATCATCTTGTAACGACCAAGGACGCGGCACAGCGAACGCCCGTCTCCGAGATAGGCATTGCTGCAGAGAGCGCGGATCACCGCCTCGTTGCGCTGCCGCGAATGGGTCAGGAGATGGTCGAGATGGAACAGGCGGATGCCCGCATCGGTGGACGATCGCCGCGTTAAACGCGCGGCAATGCCCGACAGGAGGGGGGAGTGCTTCATTCGGGGGGCCATATGCCAAGCCGGGCAATAAGGCGACTATTTAACAACAGGAACCGTGTGCGTCGCTTTGCCGGGCAGGGGGACTCACCAATGGCTGAACGATCTAGCGTCAGCGTCTTACCAGCTTGTATGTCCTTTTCTTACCGCCTAAACGCCTCGCCATGCTCAGCGACGGATCCGATAACAGCGTATGGTGTCGCTTGGACAAGCCCGTGCGCAATTTCGGGGTTTCTGGCCTTTTGGACTCTACGGTGACGGCGACATATGTCCCCTGGGAAATGCGTTCGGATGATACGAACGTGTTACCGATTTCAGCAAATGTTCGCCGTGGTCTTCGTCACAGGATGTCGTGCCGTACGTCTCGCGCCGCCATGGATAGTCATATATGACCATGATTTCGGGTACGTCGGGATCGACTGGCGATCGGGGTTTCTGGCGTGGACTGCAGGTCCAGGGGAACGTCATCGGCGCGCTGCTAATGCGCGAGTTGCATACCCGATACGGTCGGGAGAATATCGGATATCTGTGGATTTTTCTTGAGCCGATGTCGCTGGCAGCAGCGGTAGCGGTGCTGCATACCGGAAGCGGTTCACATGGTGGTATCCATCCTGTTCCGTTCGCTATCCTGGGTTATACCGTTTTCATCATGTTCCGCGGTATGGTGACACGTGCGGAAGGGGTGCTCGAATCGAACATGCCGCTGCTTTATCATCGGCGTGTGACCATTCTTGACATGATGGTGGCCCGCGCCCTGCTCGAAGCGGCCGGCACCATTATGAGCCTATTCGTCCTGCTCGGGTTCGTGACGATCATGGGATTGGCCACCGTTCCTGATCGACCGTTCGAGTTGCTGCTCGGTATCCTGCTAATGATCTGGTTTTCGTTTGGATTGTCCATGCTGATCTGCGCGTGGACCCACGACAACCGTCTGGTCGCACGCTTCGTTCACCCGATCACGTATGTGCTGATGCCGCTATCCGGCGCGTTTTATCAATTGATCTGGATACCGGAGCCCTACAGGTCGTGGCTCACTTGGTTCCCGCTGGTAACCATATTCGAACTCGTGCGCTTCGGACAATTTCATGCCGCAAAAGATACGTACGTCGATGTCTCCTACATTGCCATCTGGTGTCTGACGCTCACCTATTTCGGACTCACGTCTATTCGGGCGACGCGGCGTCGCGTTCACCTTCACTAAGGTAGCCATCTTGAATAACTCCTCTTCAACCGACCGGTCCGGGCTGATTGGGTGGTTGCGCGCACACCGCAACTGGTGCCTGATCGTGCTGTTACCGACAGCGCTCGTTGCTGCTTATTACTATCTCATCGCAGCGAATCAGTATGAGTCCGAAGCGCATTTCGTCGTCAGGACGGCCGACTCCCAGCCCGCCGCGCCGACGGGGCTAGGGCAGGCCTTGACCCTTGTCGGCGGCGCTTCGTCGGAGCGCGATGCCTTGGTCGTCGCGGACTATCTCAAATCGCATGACGCGGTTGCCGCGTTGCAAAGCCGGATCGGACTAAGCCAGCGGTTCCGCCGACCGGAAGCGGACTTTTTCTCCCGGCTCTGGTATTCAAGCCCGACCCCGGAACAGCTTCTGCGCTATTTCAACGGCAAGGCGGACGTTGATGTCAGCACGGAAACCGGCATCACGGTGCTGAGGGTTCGAAGCTTCCGACCGGAGGATTCGTACCTCATTATTCGCGAATTGACCCAGCTCGGAGAGAACCGGGTTAACACACTGAACAAGCGCAACTACGCCAATGCCGTGGCCATGTCGCGGCAGCGCGTCGAGGAAGCGGAATCCAGTCTGGCGCAGGTGCAGGGCAGGATTACGCAATTCCGTCGCAGCGGGCAAGATTTCAACCCACAGGTCACCGGAACGTCGCGCACCAGCATGGTTTCACAATTGCAGGGTCAATTGGCAGTCGCGCAGGCGCAAGAATCGTCGATGGCCGCAGTACTCGCCTCGAACAGTCCGCAGCTTCAGGCAACGCGTCAACGCGTGGCGGCATTATCCCGTCAGGTCGCAGCCGAGACGTCCAAATTGTCGAGCGGTCCCGGTAACGTGGCGTCGGGAATGGGCGCTTACGAAGGGATCAAGATGCGCCAGGAAATGGCTGGCAAGCAGTTTGAAATGGCCTCGACCGCGCTCTTGCGGGCACAGGACGAGGCACGCCGTCAACAGTTGTTCGTCGTGCCTGTCGTCGATGCCAATCTGCCGGTCCGTGCGCTCTATCCGCAGCGCACGAAGATCGTCGTAACGGTATTTCTGTCGCTCTTGCTCGTTTATGGCATTGGCTGGCTGATCGCAGCAGGCGTGCGGGAGCATGCGGCCTGATCGCAACGCGACGAGACCGGCGCGGGATGCGCGCCGGTCTCGTCAGGGTCGTCGCCTCGGGTAATGCGCACGCTACCCGAAACAGCGCGATTGACGGCGTTGTGACATCGTTTTCGTGCAGGACGCGGCTGCCTGAACGCAGCAAATGCGCATATTAAGTGATTTCGAGACAGCTTTTAGACGCACACCAGCGCCACCGAGCGGCTGACTGTTAGCGATGCTGGAGCCCTGTGGTCTTGTTGCCGCAGCCGCAATGCGACTCTCGCCAGTACCACAGTGGGCCCAAATTGCCCCAGTCCAGCTACAGTGGCATACCTATGGTCCTAAGAAGGGCGCGATCAGCGGGTCGCATTCTGCACCGCGATGACCGGCGAGAACAGTTGCCCCAGTGCCTGTACGAGCTTCAGCGGCTGGTTGGCCGACGCATTGGCGATATACACGACGTCTTTGTCCCGCATCACGAACCGCTGCGCCAGAAAGTAGTTCTGCGCCCGCAGCATGTCGATCCGATAAATCACCGGTTTGACGGTCATCGCAACGGGGACCGCAGGGTCACCCGGACGCGCCGGTCCCACCGGTGCCGTAGCACCCTCGGGCAGGCGGAAAACGAAGACCGAGCGCGGATCGGCGCGACCGTCATTCGGTCCGCCGGCGCGCGCGAGCGCCTCGGCCAGCGTCAGCGTGCGGCTTTCGAACGGGATCTGCGAAATCCGGTCGATCGCGCCGAAAACCGTGAACGTGCGCGGCTGGCGGATCAGTTCGATCCGGTCACCACCCAGCAGGACGAGATCGTCCGCCGATCCCGACAATACCGTATCGAGCGGCTGCTCGACGGTCCTGCCGCGCCGCGTGAACCGTACGATCGAATCCTGTGCGCCGGTGCCGGTCGCCGTCGATGCGCCGCTCTGGGTAGCGCGCGTTATGCCGCCGGTGTCTGCAATGACATCGAGCAGACGTTCGCGTGCCAGCGTCAGGGGGACGCGGCGTGGAGCGGAGACCGCGCCCATCACAACGACGGTGTTGGCGACGTTGCGCCGCAGCGAGACGATTACCTGCGGACTTTGCGATTTCCCGCGGAGACCCGCCAGGATCTTGCGTTGTACCTCGGCAGGCGTAAGCCCGGTAACCGCGATCGTTCCGACATACGGAACGGTTATGGTGCCGTTGCGGTCGACGACGACGCCACCGTCGCCGATCGTCTGCGACGATGCAGACGGTGCCGCCTCGCCAACAGCGCTACCCCCGGCCGCACTCGCGCTGGCGATCGAGGCGCGTCCGCCGAAGAGCGATGCGCCGACTTCGTAAATCTCGACCGAGAGCACGTCGCCGGGTCCAAGCGTGTCGACATATCCTTCCGCGGACAGCGCCGCCAAGGCGCCGGTCGGGGTATCCATCGTCGACAGGGCGCCGATATTGCTGGGTGCGATGTCGACGACCTCGAACCCGATGTCGTTCTGCTTGGTAACATCCTGGGTAATCTGGCGCCCGGTCGGGCCGTTGCGGGGAAGCGTGGCACAACCGCTTACTGCAGTCAGGGCAAGCAGGGTCAGACCGGGGCGTACGATGTTCATTGAGCGCTTAGTACGCATGATATTACTCCAGTGTCGCTCAAGGCAGCACAGTTTGATCGACAGCGTGACGCGGGATCGCCCAGGCACGCGCTTCGTCAGTCCGCCTAGCGCCTAGCGACCTGTTGGTAAAGTTGACGAACGCGTTCCGCAAACGCCGCACGGGAGAATAGCGCCGCCTGCGCTGGCCCCTGTTCGGAGAGCCGGGCGCGCAATGCTGCATCCGTATCAAGTCGACGGAGCGCAGCCACCATCGCGTCGACATCATATGGGTCAACCGCCAGCGCCGCCGCGCCCGCCACTTCGGGAAGCGCGCCCGTCGTGCTCGACAGCAGCGGGACGCCGGCCGCAAGCGTCTCCAGCGCGGGAAGGCCAAAGCCCTCATACAGCGCAGGAAACAGGCTCGCCTTGGCGCCGTGCAACAAATCGGTGAGCAATGCCCGCGGAACGTAATCGATCCGGCGGATCCGGTCGACGCCGGGCAGTTGGCGGCCATGCGCCGTACCGAGCAACTTGAGTTCGCGATCGGCATGCCAGGCTTCCGCGCCGACGATTACCAGCGGCGTTTCGAGATCCGCCTCGAGATACGCCTGGATCACGCGTCCGAGGTTCTTCTTGGGCTCGATTGCCCCGAAGAACAGGAAATAGCCCTTTAGGTCGAGGTCGAACAGGCGCCGCAGGCGCCCTGCCAACGCCTGCGGATCGCGCAGCGCGGGCATGTCGCTTGCCTGGTAGCAATTGGTGACATGCCCCGGGTTGGCACCGAGCAGCTCGATGATATCGGAACGCGACTTTTCCGAGACCGTTACGATGTGATCGCCGCGCGTCACGCAGGCGCGGGTCAGCGTGTCGTAATATCGTTTATCCTCAAGGCTTGCGCGCGGCAGTCGCAAGGGCACCAGATCGTGCAGCGTGTAGATATTGCGCGCTCCCGCCACGCGCAGGGGCAGGGGGTAAGTCCAGTGCATGATCGTCGGCGGGTTGGGCATCCGCAATGTCATGAAACGCCCATAGCGACGGAAATGCCGCGCGCACACGTCGTAGATCTCGCTGAGGTTGAACAGCCGATCGAACCGCGGCAACCGATCCCCCGCATCCTCCAGCACCGCACGGCCGGTGACCGGGATCTCGATCATGTCATGCGCGAACGGATGTACCCGCCACCGCCTGACCTTCTTGCGCCAGTTGAGCCGCTTCGGGGCGTCCGCACCCAATTGCCCGAAAAACAAGGATTCGCGCAGGTCGATGTCGGCCTTGCGCGGAATGTTGACGCCGAAGACAAGATCGATCGGGTAGCCGAGTTCGTCGATCGCAGCGGCAAGGTTGCGGCCGTAGGTCGCGACCCCGGTTCCCTGCGGGAGGGCAAGATTGTAGCCATCGAGGCCTACCCGTACGGGCGATACGCTGGTGTCGGTCATGCCATCCCGTACAGGGTAAGCAGGCGCTGTGCATAGGGGGCGAGCGCAAAGTGTTGGGCGCGGGCAATTCCTTGCGCAGACAATCTGTCCCGCAGGGCGGCGTCCGCATCGATCGTGACCAGCGCATCGCGGAGTACGGCGATATCGAGGGGATCGGCCAGCATTGCGGCACCACCCGCGACTTCCGCCAGCGCAGCGACGTCTCCGGCAAGCACTGGCGTGCCGAGCGCCATGGCCTCGATCACCGGCAAGCCGAACCCTTCCGCGAGCGACACAAATACCAGGGCGCGGGCATTGGCGATCAGGGAAAGCACCGCGGCGCGCGATTGCAGTCCCAGGCGCACCGCGCCAGGGGTCCCGGCGATCTGCGCGTCGATATGAACAGAGTCGAGGCCGTCCGGTCCGGAGATGACCAAAGGCGTTGTGATCCCGCTAATGCGATAGGCCTCGAGCAGGCGGGGCAGGTTCTTGCGGGCTTCGACCGCTCCAACATACAGAAGATACCCGTCCCGCCGCAGGCCGTCGGGTAGCGCTTGGGGCGCCGTAGTGCTGACAGCATCGGCGCTTGCGGTGACGACGGCTACGGCCTGATGGCAGGACGGTACGATCTCGCGTGGCCAGCCCATGCGGGCGACGATCTGATCGCGGGCAGCCTCCGATACGGTGGCGAACTCTCCCCCCGCAGCGCGCAACGCGTTCAGCAGTTTTCGCAGCCGAGGGCCATTGACGGGGCTTGGGATCGCCGGATCAAGCGGCAGGACATCGTGCACGGTATAGAGGTTTCGCCAGCCGACCGCCCGGAGCGGGAGGGGATAGGTCCAGTGCATCGTTCCAGGCGGTCCGGGCAGGATGATCGGCATTGGCCGGCGGTGGATATCGAAAAACACCTGCGCCTCGCGAAACACGTCGCGGATTGCGAACCCGTGCGGCGCGACGGTCGCGCGACGCGCCCACGGGCGGGCGGCGGCCAACAGCTTGCCGAACTGTGTCCGGCGTACCGTAATGCCGCCGTCGCCAAGGATCGCGGGATCAACCCCCGCACCTTGCAGCGCGGCGATCAATGTCCGCGCAAATTGACCGACCCCGGTGCCCGACCCGGCGTCGTTCAGCATGCGTCCGTCGATGCAGATCGAGGTGATCCCGGCGAGCCTCGCAGAAAGGCTCGCCACCTGCCGTGTCACTGTATCACGTCTCCGCGGGACGGGTGGTGGTTGCGTTTAGGATATCGCACTTCGCAGCGCCACAGTAGTTGGCTGACAGCGCTGCTAGCGACACTATGGAACGGATCCGAACGTATAAAACGCCATATGCCTATGGAGGCATCAGTTAGATGATGCCTATCGCTCTCAAATGAATGCCGATCTTTCGATTGTCATCGTTGCCGATTTCAGTGTTTGGGCACCAGATATCGGTGGTGATTTCGAGCGTCAGCGAAGCTGCCCCGTTGGTGTCGACATTCAGTACAGTTTGACCGGGAGACAGTTCACCATTGAAAACCTCTAGACTATTGGCTGTGACTACAGTCCGGAGGGGCGCCGGCCGAAACACAGTAAGGTCCAGTCGAACCTTTCGTGCGTCTTCAGGCAACTCCAGTGCCAGGGTACTAACGCCTGTTGATGTCAAATAATCAACGTCGTTCATCCAGCCCGTCATCGTCGCCATTCGAGCAATTTCGACGGCAGGCAAGGTTTTCTGTGACGCGAAGTTTCCGATGACGGTGTAGCCGGTGTCAGGAGCTTCCCACAGACTACAGCTCAGGCCTGCATGTTCAATGGCAGCCTTCAGAAAGTCCGCCGACCAACCGCTTTCGAACCAACCGAACTTCCGAATGCAGTAAATCGAGAGGGGATCCAGACGAAGCCCCCAATGCTTCCACCAAATGCTATTGATAGGCTCTCCGGCCAGAACGACCCTACCGTCAAACGAGAGCATCTGGGCCATGCGCGATAGCACCGTCCAGGGACGTAAAGCGTGATGCAAGCATTCATAAAATAGGACTGTGTCAAACTTTTCGGGGCTGGAGAAGCCGTCGAACGTCCCCTGTTGCGCGGAAATGCGCAAGTTCAGTCGACGGGCGCGCGTCTCGACCAATCGAACGAAGTCGGGGTTAATGTCGACTGCCGTAACATTAAGGCCGCAATAGGCCGCGATCTCCGACGAGAGCCCCCATCCGCAACCCATGTCCAACATCTTGCTGCCCAAAGCAGGTGAAGCGCGCTGTAGAGCTTGTGAAAGGCGCTGCAGATGGACTGCCAACCCGCCGGGGGAAGGGTGGTTGTAAGGGTTGACGGCAACAATGTGCGTACTGACATCAATGTCGCTATGTTCGTTGGCAACTTGATCAAACGCCCGGCCGGACAGTTCGGCGTACACCGCCAGTTGTTGGTCTACATAAGCATCGCTGAACGGATCAAGCGTCTCGTCGACCGCAACTCCGACCTCGTAAGTGATCGTTCCCCAATATGCGTCACAGGCTGCTGAGCCTGGCCCACCGAGCTGGTCGGTTTGCTGAACAAACGCGTCAAGATCTCGAAACGTGATTGGGGTCATGAGTATTCCTCAGTAGGGCAGGGGATGTTGGCGACGAACCTTCGCGTTAGCAGAGGCACGTTGCCAGTCAGCTGTTCATCCTAATAACGCGCGCTCTAAAAGCCCGATTTGTGCTTCTGAGTCATCCGTCGGCGCGTAGCCTACACTAAGGAGCCGGACGCTAACGGGCGTTTCGCTGCCAGGGGTTTGAACAGCTCCGCTAACATCGAACCGGATCCTGAGCGTTCCTGCCCCGTCAACACGACCTTTGAATGTCACCCAGAAATCAGCGTTCGTCTTTAGGGGGCGACGGTAGCTGGTCTTTTCGTCGTGCAGTGGGTCGGTCGATATCTCAAGGACATGCTGGGACCCTACCCATGGCGACGCGCCAAGATGCAGAAGTACGCTTACTTCAGCGTTTGCTGTGCAATCTGTGCGTACTGCGAGCAAAGCGTCGGCATCTAGCATCCACGTGCCAGCGCCCTCCACATGCCGCCATCCGGACGCGAAGATCAGTCGCTCTGGGTTCAGGGCATAAGTCGACCCCTGGGAAGCAAGACGCATGAGTTTGGTCGTCTCAATGAGACGACCACGCACCAGATGTGGAGCAAACATCTCGCGAGGCGTCGCGCTGCCGTCAAGATCAGCGAGGAATTGCGAGACCGCGTTGAAGAAATCCCGTCCTACGTCATTCCACGTACGAGCCGTAAACGTAGTCCTTAAATTCGATTGCAGTCTTTCAAAATACTCTTTGTCAGCAAGTAGCCGGCTGATAGTTGCATAGCCGTCGTTGATATTAAATGGATCGCAATACAGGACGTGGTCTCCGCCGACCTCCGGTATCGACGACGTTGATGAAGCTACGCAAATCTTTCCGTGCGACAGGCTTTCTCCAACCGGAAGCCCCCAACCTTCTACGAAGCTTGGGAAGGCAGTGAACAAACACCTCTCGTAAAGGTCAGACAGTTCATCGTCGGAAAGGCCAAAAAGGATATGAAGGCGGCCGTTCAAATAATCCGAATTCTTGATGCGATCCATCAAAGACTCAACGCGCCATCCAGGGCGGCCGACAAACACAAGATCGGGAACATCGATACCCGCGTCTATCATGCGCTGCCAGATAGAGAACAAGTATTCATGATTCTTGCGAGCTTCGATCGTACATACGCAAAGAACGAAGGGGATGCCTGCAAAATATTGTCGCTTGGAGGAATCCGTGAGGGAGTGATGGATCATCCCCTTGGACGGGCCTTCGAAGCGAAGGGCATGAGCGAGCGGGACAGGCGTAATAGGGAATGGCTTAATGCCAAATTGGTGCAGGTATTCCTTAACTTCTTCTGCGACGAAAGCCGAGATAGTCAGAGCAAAATCCAAAAGTCGTGCAGTATCGGCAAACGCTAGAGAGAATGCGTCCGTGAGTTCTTGCATGCAGTATTGCGCGTGGGAGATAGGGATCAGATCGTATATATAAGCGCCAACGCGAACACCACGCTGACGCATTCCATTTATCCAGCTCGGATTGGACACAAACTCCCAAAACGCTCCGACAATCAGATATGTATCGCCGTCCTTGAGCCTGAAAACGCTCGAGGTAGAACGCATGTCATGAATCAAGGCTTGCATCGCGATGAGGTTAGGAGACCCATACATCGCCGACTTGACCATGCGCCGGATCTTTTCGCGCGGTATGAGTAGTAGCCCCTCACCATCGCCATATTGATGAACGAAATAATACCGCGCCGTCTCGGGCGGCGGCATGTCTTCCAAGATGTAGTTGATTAAACTCAACGTTACACGCGTTATGCCTGTAACGGTCACGTGGTGTCCAAGGTATTGAAAAAGATCGCTCAGCTCGAGAAAGATGCCACCGACGGCTACGTCTACAGGTCGTCCTCCGAACGCTGTCAGCGCTTGATGCCCATGGCCGCTTTGTTGAAGCTCCCGAACCGCCTCGGCGCTAGGAGCGCGGGCAAGCAAATTGAGGAATACTTCAGCCGAGCCCTGTTGATTACCCTGGCGCTTGAGAAGGTGTCCAAGATGCAGAAGGGCATCAGTGTCAGCAGGGTTGATTTCGACGGCCCGTTTGTACGCCAGCTCCGCATCGAGATATGCGCCGCTTTCTTTCAAGGCATGACCATATTGTACCCAGAGCGGTCCGTCGCCGGGGACTAGCTCCAGATACGCACGATACCCTGCCGCTGCTTCCAGCCAATTTTGGTTGTCGCGGGCGTAGTTACCGGCGATCTTGAACTTTCGCGGTTTTGGTCCCCAAGGGACCAACCGTTGAGCGATCTGCAGAGGGCCGGTTGGGTTTCGCTTCGACATTTCCGTCCTAACAGTGCGATTGCTACTCGTCGACGGCCATATAAGAGGACTTTCCCCGTGACAACGCAGATCAGTTCACGCCTCCTGACAGCGGTATGGGCAAACCTGATTCGCGTCTTAATCCTCGCTGTGCCAACGGCTTGCGCGGGAGACACGAAAGCACCCGACGCCTTATGGCTGAACGGGGCGCATTTCAGCCAAGTTGGAAACATTGAATGGACGCCGAGCCGGGAGAACGGTGTCGAGCAAGCCGGTTGGTTCGCCGTGCATGGTGGCACTTGGTATGCCTTCAACCGGATGCAATTACCGAAAGCGAGCTACTGCCCGCAGGATCACGACGCCGTGGTCGTACGTTCGTCGAAGGATCGTGGACGAAGCTGGTCAACGTCGTCCCTCGCGGTCGAACCTGGCGATAGCAAGGCAGGAGATGGCTGTGCCGTTCTCGATGGCAGCGTCTACTATGATGCGAAGACCGCGATTTGGCATTTGCTTGCGCAATGTCTGGATCGCCAAAACCAAGGAGGATGGGGGTTATGTCATTACCAAAAACGGGGGGTGCCGTCAGGACGTTTTGTACCTGATCCGGCCAATCCGGTTGTCCGGGGGGGCGCACTTTGGTCGCGTATCTGTGCTGGCACTGGCAAAGCTTGCCCCACAACAACAATGGACGAAGGCACACCCGACATTGTCGAGAAGAAAGACGGGATGTTCATCGTAACGATCCACGGCTTCGATGCCGCATCCAAAGCAGGTTACCGTGGGGTAGTGGCTACTGCGGACTTTCGGCGCTGGAGCGTGGCTGGCAATGGCTTGCCCAACGATGCGACACTTGGTCCTGCGGACTGTCGGGCTTGGATGGCGAACTGCACTGGTGTCGGACAATCAGCGACTTTTTCCGATCCGCGATATCGTTATATGGTAGTGGAGACGATGGATAAAGGTTTGCTTTGTACGACGGGACAGAATTGGGTTTTCGAACTTGTCAGGAGCTCGGCTGGAGCTTGGCCGCGGTCGGGCAGAAACCAGTGGGCCAAGCTGCCTGGGGGGGCATTCTTGGCACCGATCCGCCCGCAAAGTGAAACGCTATGCAAAGTGCGATACGCGCGGTGGATCATCGACGGTGCTGACGTATTCCTCGTCTACGAAGACTGGAGTCTCGGAAACGGTATGGTCCGTCGCCCATTACTCAAGTTAATCCACGACGACAATCTACGGTAGTACCAAGACGGCGTTCTGTTGCAGCACCCTCTATATTGAGGGAAATGTGATCAACTGGATCTACATTATAAAGGTCGCGTGGGCTGCAGTGCGTTAACGAGGGCGATGAACGCCTGGTCTGATCAATGGGCCGCCTGGTTGTGCATGTGAACTGCGATTGCCTCATCAATGGTATCGTAGAAATCCAGTCGGCCTTGCTGCAGCACGGCTCCCCGTTCACAATAAGCGCGGAGCGTTCCGGGATCATGGCTGATCATCAGCAGCGTTCCGGCAGCGCGACGGTGATGAAGCGCATCTTCGCAGCGCTGACGGAAACGATCGTCGCCGGCCGCGGTCACCTCGTCCACAAGATAACAGTCGAAGTCGATCGCCAACGAGATCCCGAACGCCAGCCGCGCCATCATACCCGCCGAGTAGCTGTAGATCGGTTGATGGAAATACGCTCCGAGTTGCGCAAAATCCTCAACGTAATCCAGCAATTGCTGAATATCCTTGCTATAGATTCGGGCAATGAAGCGGGCGTTGTCTGCACCGGTGAGAGTCGACTGGAAACAGCTTGAATAGCCAATTGGCCACGAACAGCTGACCGTCCGCATGATCCGCCCCGCAGTCGGCGCTTCAACCCCCGAAATAAGCCGCATCAGCGTGGATTTGCCCGCACCGTTGGCCCCGCAGATGCCAAGGCTGCATCCTGTCGAAATCTCAAAATTGAGGTCGTCCAGCACATCCTTGCGGAATTTACGGATGTGGTAGCTCTTGGAAACATTCTCGAAGGAAATCATGCTACGAAACTACTTTGTGTTAGACGGAGATGTAGGGTGCGCTACCCCATTCTCAAGCGATTACCGGCGATCCGTTGTCACCCGCCTCATACATCCACGCCAGCGTATCGCTAATCGCACGCGGTTGCCACGTCGGTAGTGCAGCGCGCAGCAGCGTTGCATCTCCCCCAAGGACTTCCACGTCGCCCTTGCGTACGAATGCCGGATTGACCTGCACCTCCAGTCGATGGCCGCTGATCGCATGCAACTGCTCCAGCAAGTCACCAATCGACGAAACCGCGCCGGTTGCGATGTTGACCACCGGCGGCACGTCGTCCGCCAGCGCCAGTCCACAACATGCCTCGGCCACCGAGCGTACGTCACCGAAGTCGCGCCGAACCCATGTGTTGCCAAGCTCGATCACATCGGCCTTGCGGCGGAAATGATCGACGATCTTGGGGATCAGATATTGCGTATCCTGGCCGATCCCGGTGTAGTTGAACGGCCGGGTTACGACGATGTCGAGTTGGTCGCGCCACAGGTCCGCGCCAAGTTCCATCGCGCGCTTGCTGATCGCATAATGGTTGACCGGGTTGGTCGGTGCGCTTTCGGCGATCAGCCCTTCGGCCTTGGGACCATAGACCTGCGCGCTTGATGCGAGGATGCAGCGTGCACCGGGCCGCTTCTGCGCGACCGCATCGAGTAGGTTGAGCGTGCCAAGCTGGTTGACCGTATAAAAGGCCTGCCAGTCGCGCGCGTCGACAAAGGCATGGCCGGCCAGATGGATCACCCGGTCGAACTCGAGCGCATCGACTGCGGCGACGACAGCGTCGCGGTCGCGCAGGTCAACCTGCAGCGCGACCGGCGTCGCGCCGGCCTGCTCCAAAGCGGACGACACGAAGCGACCGGTAAAGCCGGTCGCTCCGGTCAGCGCGACCCGCATCAGAAGGACCACCCCGCCGTGTTACGGCGCATGTCGGCTTCCATCATCAACTGGGCGAGTTCCTCAAGCTTGACCGTCGGGGTCCAGCCGAGTTCACGCTGTGCCTTGCCCGGGTCGCCAATCAGCAGATCCACTTCGGCAGGGCGGTAGAACGCGGGATTGACGCGTACGAGCGTCTTGCCGGTCTTGCGGTCGGTTCCCGTCTCGTTTTCTTCCTTGCCCGACCAGTCGAGCTCGATCCCCACATGCGCGAATGCCAGTTCGACGAAGCGGCGGACCGGCTCGGTGCGGTTGGTGGCGAGCACATAGGTGTCGGCGACATCGTGCTGGAGCATCAGCCGCATGCCTTCGACATAATCCTTGGCATAGCCCCAGTCGCGCTTGGCATCGAGATTGCCGAGTTCGAGCATTTCCGCCTTGCCCTGCGCGATCTTCGCGACCGTGTCGGTGATCTTGCGCGTTACGAACTCACGCCCGCGCAGCGGTGATTCGTGATTGAACAGAATGCCGCTCGTGCCAAAGATGCCGAAGCTCTCGCGATAGTTGACCGTCAACCAATGAGCATAGAGCTTGGCCACGCCATAAGGGCTGCGCGGATAGAATGGGGTGTCTTCAGTCTGCGGGATCGCCTGGACCTTGCCGAACATTTCGGACGTCGACGCCTGGTAGAAGCGGATGTCGCGATTGACGGTGCGGATCGCCTCGAGAAGATAGGCTGCGCCAAGCCCCGTGATCTGTCCGGTGGTGATCGGCTGATCGAACGAGACGCCGACGAAGCTCTGCGCGGCAAGGTTGTAGACCTCGGTCGCCTCGGAGGATTCGATCAACCGGATCGCCGACCCCATGTCCGTCAGATCATATTCGACGAGCTTGAGTTGAGGATGGTTGGTGATGCCGAGCTCATCGATCCGCCAGAAATTGACCGAGCTCGTCCGGCGATACGTGCCGTAAACGGTATAGCCGCGGCCGAGCAGATTCTCTGCCAGATATGCGCCATCCTGGCCGCTGATCCCGGTAACGATGGCGGTCTTCGACATTTTTCTCACCTCAGATAATGTGGTTTCGGCCAATAGTGCCGTAATGGGGGGATAACCAGAGAGTCTGCCGCATCCGGTCAAAATTTTGTTAAATCTGACCGGGTTCCCGTACAGGGCTCTGAAAACTGCTGGAAGCTGAGCACAAGGCTTCGATGGCGATGGCCAAATGTGTCGAGTATTGCGCCATGATAGTCGGTATCGCACGTTTGCTGCAAGCCAGTCATGTTTAAGAGCTCATTCATGACGGCTTCGTCGTACGATTATGCCTACTGGCGGGAGTGTAGGCCGTGCGCTTGACGGGTGATAACGAGCACCTGTGATCTGCCCGTCGGAATGCTCGCCTTACCAACTGGAGCTGAAAACTTGCCGTGGTACCGGCTTTCCCCGATCGGCGACGGTTCGTTTTCCAATTGGGTCACAGCGATTCGTCGGAAATAATGTAGACGAAGCGCGGACGGGCGGCACCGAGACGGAGCGAAAGACGGCGCACCGACGGTGCGCCGGTCTCGTCTCAAAGGCGATCGTCACCCTGGACCAGCTGGCCCGCGATCTGCCCTGCCGCGTTCACCACCATCGCGGCGACGTCACGGGCGGTATGAACCGGCTGCCGTCGCGCAAGGAAAGGGACGGTCAGCGCAGCCGCTGCAAATTCCCCCCGCAGTACGGGGGCGGATATGTCAGTCACGCCCGAAATCAGCGGGCTCGGGATTTGCACCACGCCTGCAGTCCGTACGACCTCGGCGTGCGACCGGAATGCCGCGAGGGCCGTTACGTCCAGCGGCGGATCGAACAGCGTTTCCCAATGGCGGCGGACCGCCTGATCCTGGAATGCGTACAGCACGATCCCCGAAGCGGTCGAGGCAAGCGGGCGGCGATAGCCGACGCGGACCGAGAATCCGAGCTGTTCGCCGGATTCGACCCGCGCCACGACGACCATCTCACCGCGGCTGTGGAAGGCGAGATGACACGATTCGCCGGTTTCCTGGACGAGCTGGCGCATGACGGGAAGGGCGATCTCGACGAGGTTGCGCGTTCGTGGCTGGCGCATGCCGAGCGAAAACAGCCGATCCGTCAGGCGATAGCCTTCGGACCCCGCATCCTGTTCGATATAGCCGCGGAACTGGAGCACCTGGACCATCCGGTGCAGTTCGCCGCGCGATCTGTCGAGTTGGTCCGCGATCGCGGAGAAAGGCATCGCGTCGCTCGCATCTGCCAGCAACTCGAGGATATCCAGTCCCTTTTCGAGCGCGGGCGCCTTGTAGCGGCGATCGTCTGCGTCGTGATCGTCCATTGCTTCCCCCGTTGTGGATCCGCCTGGATTCCGGTTGGGGGCAACCTTAGCCGGGGCGGGCGAAAGCGCACAAGGCGCGCCATCGCCCGCCGTCGATCAGCGGGCCATCACCTTGACCAGCGTGGCCGGGTCCTGCCCGGTCGGCAGCTTGCCCGACGCGGTCAGGCGCTTGGTGCCGTCGTCCCACCGCAGTACCGCGCTGGTGCCGGTC
Organism: Sphingomonas sp. FW306-05-A; assembly: GCF_058782275.1. Lineage (NCBI taxonomy): Bacteria > Pseudomonadati > Pseudomonadota > Alphaproteobacteria > Sphingomonadales > Sphingomonadaceae > Sphingomonas > Sphingomonas sp. FW306-05-A. The sequence goes on along the minus strand of NZ_JBYSXN010000002.1, from coordinate 363,469 downwards.
TTGCGCGTGCTCACGCCATCGTCATCGTAGAGCGTGAAGTTGGTCGAGCGGCCTGGGTACACCCGAATGCTGTCGAGTTTCTGGCGCGTCGCGGTACTTGGGACCTGAACGCCCATCGGGATGATCGACCCGGCGCGGACGAACAACGGGATCTTGTCGATCGGCGCGGCGGCGGTGATCGTCTGGCCGCCGGTGTGGCGTTCGTTGGTCCAGTAATCGTACCAATCGGTCCCGGCGGGCAGATACACCGGGCGCGAGGTTGCGCCCTGGTCGGTCACGGGCGCGACGAGGAAGGCGGGGCCGAACATATATTCGTCGCCCATGTCGCTGACCTTGGGATCGTTCGGGAAATCCATGAACAGCGCGCGCATGAACGGCGCTCCGGTTTCCGCGGTCTGGTGGCCCATTGCGTAGAGGTAGGGCATCAAGGCGTAGCGCAGCTTCAGATATTGCGCGAGAACGGGCTCCGCTGCCTTGCCATATTCCCAGATCGCGGTTGCCGGACGCTGGCCGTGGATGCGCAGCGTGGGCGTGAACGTGTTGTACTGGAACCAGCGGACGAACAGTTCGGGATAATCCGGATAGTTTCCGCCCATCGCGGTCGCGCCTGCAGGATCGAGCAGTACGGGGTTCAGCGCCTTGGGGCCGGATGGATATTGCCAGCCGCCGGTGTCGCTGCTCCAATAGGCCATGCCCGATGCGGTGAAGTTGAGCCCGGTTGGCACCTGCCGCCGCAACACTTCCCACGTCGCCTGGACGTCCGACGACCAGAACAGGCAGCCGTTCCGCTGCGTGCCGAGATAGGCCGCGCGGCACAGGATCAGGTTGCGCAGGTCCGGGCGATCCTTTGCGGATCCTTCCGCAACGCTGGCGGTATGCACCAGCGGGAAGACGTTATGGTACCGATCACCCGACCCGATCGCGAACTGATGGCCATCGGGGACGAGATCCGGTTCGGTCTCGTCGAGCCAGAAATAGTCGAAGCCCTGCGATGCGATATTGTCGCGGATGCGTTCCCAGAACCACGTCCGCGCCTCGGGATTGGTGCTGTCGAGCAGTGCGCCCGCGCGGTCCGCACGGACTGGCAGACCGTCGACAACGCTGCCGTCGGCGTCATGCAGCAGCCAGCCCTTGGCCGAAAGCATGTTATAGTAGCGGGACTCTTTCTCGAACCGCGGCCAGACGCTGATGATGCTGCGCATCCCCATGCCCTTGAGCTTGGCGTTCATCCCCGCTGGGTCGGGGAAATAAGTGCGGTCGATGTCGAGCTGCCCCATCCGGGTCCAGTAGAACCAGTCGAGCACCATCGTGTCGAGCGGATAGCCGCGGCTGCGATAGCCGTCGGCAATGCTGAGTAGCTCGGCCTGGCTTTCGTAGCGCGCCTTGCTCTGGATCAGGCCGAACGCGGATTTGGGCGGGAGCGGGGTCTTGCCAGTAAGGGAGGCATAGCCAGCATACAGCGCGTCGGTGGTGTCGCCGGTGATGACGAAGAACGACACGCGTTCTCCGACTTCGGATTGCCAGTGCGTGCTGTTGTGCAATCCGGGCGAGACCGTCGTAGTCGAGGGATTGTCCCAGACGATCCCGTACCCCTTGTTGGTGACGAGGAAGGGGACGCATACTGTCTCGCCCGCGGGCGCATCGTAATTGTGGCGGCAGTCGATCGTGCGGCCGCGCAGGTCGAGCTTGCCTTCCTGATTCTGGCCGAGCCCATAATAATGCTCGTCGAGGGGGGCGGCGAAGCTCGCGCCCACCCTGAACGTCTTTTCGCCCGATACCGTGTGCGGGGCCATTTCCCAGCCATTCATGCGGGTGATGACGTGGCCGTCTGCGCCGTTGATGGTGATCGCGACCGGGGGGAGCGACGGCGCGAAATAGCGTTCCATCTGCGACGGCGCCTTCGGCCACGGCTGCGCCGCCACTGTCAGCGACAGGGCGGAGGACGCGAACACGTCCCCCGACGGATCGGTGCGGTGGGTCCAGCCGGCGGCGTTTGCCTTGGCGTTGGGGCCGGGGCCGGGGGCGGCATCCGCCAACGCGCGGTCGACGGCGATCGTGACGCGCACGATGTTGGGGGCATAGGGTTCGATCGCGACGAGGCTGCCGTTGCGATCGACCGTCGCCATCGGCTCGGCCTGTGCCGCGGCGACGGGCAGCAAGGCTATCGCGGCCACGCCGGTCCAGCGTGCGAGTTTGTGTTTGGATATTGCTGCGGCGATCATAACGGGCCCCGTGTTAGAGAATGTTGGACACGAGCATCGACTGGTCGATGTCGGAAATTCGGGTTCGGCCGCATAGCGCCATCGCGACGCGCATCTCGGCTTCGATCAGGCGCAGCACATGGGCGACACCCGCCTCGCCATCCGCCGCAAGCGCATAGGCCCATGCCCGCCCGAGCAGCACGCCGTGCGCGCCGAGCGCGAGCAGCTTCACGACGTCCAGTCCGGAGCGCACGCCGCCGTCCACGAGGATCGTAAGCGCATCGCCGACCGCGTCGACGATCGGGGGGAGCGCATCGGCGGTGGCGGGAACACCATCGAGTTGCCGTCCGCCGTGATTGGACACGACAATCCCGTCCGCGCCGGTCTGTGCCGCGGCGCGTGCGTCGTCGGGGTCGAGAATCCCCTTGATGATCAATGGCCCCTTCCAGTGGGAGCGAATGAAGTCGAGATCGCGCCAGGTGACGCTCGAATCAAAGTTGGTCCGCATCCATCCGAGAAAATCCTCGAGCCCGGACTTGTCGCCAAGCGCGGGGGCGATGTTCCCGAGATGGTGCGGGTTGCCCCTAAGGCCGACATCGATTGCCCACTCTGGACGGGTCAATGCCTGGCCAATCCTGCGAACGGTTCCGCGCAGACCCGGCGCACCCGCAAGACCCGACCGGTAGTCGCGATAGCGTGCGCCGGGGACGGGCATGTCGACCGTAAACACCAGTGCCGAGCACCCCAGCGCCTGGGCTTCGTCAAGCAGCGCGCGCACCAGTCCGCGGTCACGGATCATGTACAATTGAAACCAGAAGGGCGCAGTGGCTGCGGCCGCGACTTCGGCGAGCGGACAGACGCTGACGGTCGACAGGCAGAACGGAACGCCGGCGGCATTGGCGGCGCGGACCGCCTGCACCTCGCCACGACGCGCGTTCATGCCCGCAAGGCCGATCGGTGCGAGCATGACGGGCAAAGCCTGCTCCGTGCCAAAGATGCGGGTGGTGAGATCGATCGACGACACGTCGGTCAGAACCCGCTGACGCAAGGCCAATTGTTCGAGCACGGCGACATTCCGGCGCAACGTGACTTCGGCGTAGGAACCGCCGTCGAGATATTCGAACAGGAACGGCGGAAGACGCCGGCGCGCGCGGGCTCGATAGTCCAGCACTGCTGCGGCTTTTGCCATTCTTCTCCCCCGTCCGATCCTGCGCTTAGGCAGGTGACGCCTGTCCGCCCCAGTACCTTGTGTTCACCTATGGGCAATCACTTCACTGGCGCAAGCGCCAATACGATTCGGGCAAGCGTGATGGGGACACTGTGCGCGCTCGCGGTGGGTCTGGCGAGCGTGACCATCACCGCTCAGTCTTGCGCGCTCAGTGCGTAGATCTGCGTCGTCTCGGTCCATTTTGTCCCCGGAATCGCGCCGGGGATCGCTTGCTGGAAACGGTCCATCAGCCGTTCCCACGCCACCACATCCGGATCGGCGGCATCGCTCGCGGCCTTGGCGGCGGGGTCGTAGTCCGGCCCCGTCTCCATCAGCATCACCAGTCGGGTGCCCGCGCGGAAGATCCGCATGTCGCGGATGCCGGCGCGGCGGATGCTCGCCGTCACCGCGGCGGGCACATTGCCCGCCGCGTGCCAGCGTTCGTACTCGGCGATCCCGGCGGGATCGTCCTTGAGGTCGAGCAGCAGGACCTGTTGCATCAGTCCGCCGTAACCTCCTGGCGCTGTTCGCCGAGCTTCTCGATTCCGAGCGTCATCACGTCGCCCGCCTTCAGGAAGACCTGCGGCTTCTGCCCCATGCCGACGCCGGGGGGCGTGCCCGTCGTGATCACGTCGCCGGGGTGGAGCGTCATGAACTGGCTGAGGTAGCTGACGAGGAAGGCGGGCTTGTAGACCATCGTCGCCGTCGTACCGTCCTGATAGCGATGGCCGTTGACCTCGAGCCACATGTGCAGCGCGCCTGCATCGCCGACTTCGTCGGGCGTGACCAGCCACGGCCCGAGCGGGCCGAACGTGTCGCAGCCCTTGCCCTTATCCCAGGTGCCGTGGCGTTCGAGCTGATATTCGCGCTCGGACACGTCGTTGATCACGCAATAGCCCGCGATGTGCGCGGGGGCGTCTGCCTCCGAGACATATTTGGCGGCGGTGCCGATGACGATGCCGAGCTCGACCTCCCAGTCGGTCTTGGTAGACCCGCGCGGGATGCGGACGGTATCGTTGGGGCCGATGATCGCGCTGGTGGCCTTGGTGAACATGACTGGCTCGGGCGGCACGGTCGCGCCGGTTTCGGCGGCGTGGTCGGAATAGTTGAGGCCGATGCACAGGAACTTGCCGACCTGTCCGACGCACGCACCGTAGCGCGGATTGCCCTCGACCGGCGGGAGCGTCTCGGGGTCGAGCTTCGCGAGATCGGCGAGAACATCGGGCGACAGCGTCGCGCCGATCACGTCGGGTATTTCACCCGACAGGTCGCGCAGCGTGCCGTTGGCGTCGATCAGGCCGGGGCGTTCTTCGCCTGGGGTGCCGTAGCGAACTAACTTCATGGGGAAACTCCTGAGGGATGACGAAGAAAGGGTGCGAGACGAAAACCTTAGTTGATCCAGCCGCCGTCGATGATGTGCGCCTGACCCGTGGTGAAGGCAGATTCGTCGCTGGCGAGGTACAGCGCCAGCGCGGCGACTTCTTCGGGGCGGCCGAGCCGTCCCATTGGCTGTCGCGCGGTGAAATCCTTGCGGGCCTGGTCATAATCCCCGGTATCGCGCAGCCGTTGCTGGAGCGAGGGGGAATCGACCGTGCCGGGGCAGATCGCGTTGCAGCGCACCCCGCGCGCGACGAAATCCGCCGCGACCGACTTGGTCAGCCCGATCACTGCCGCCTTGGTCGTGCCGTAGGCGAAGCGGTTGGGGATGCCCTTCACCGAACTCGCGATCGACGCGACGTTGACGATGCTCCCCGCGCCACGATCCAGCATCAGGGGGAGATAGGCGCGGATCGTGCGGTACATGGCGGTTACGTTGAGGTCGTTGGCGAACGCCCAGCTGTCCTCGTCGCACTCGAGGATCGTGCCGTTGTGTACGACGCCCGCGCTGTTCATCAGCACGTCGACCGGGCCGGTACGCCCAGGAAGTGCGGCGACCGCGGCGGCATCGCGGACGTCGAGCGCGAAGGTCTCGCACGCGAGGCCTTCCAGCTTGGTGGCATCGATATCGGTCGCGATGACTTTCGCGCCCTCTGCCAGGAACAGTTCGGCGCTGGCGCGGCCGATGCCTTGGCCGGCGGCGGTGACGAACACGGTCTTGCCGTTCAGCCGCCCGCTCATGCCGCCTGTCTCCGCGGCAGGCAGGCGGGGCCGACGGGATCGAAGCTTTTGTAGGTCAAGATAAACTCCTGATGGCCGAGTGCCTCGGACACGCTGCGCTCGCCCGCGGCGACGGCGAGCGTTCGGGTGTAGATTTCGGTGCCGACCTCTTCGATCGTCGCCGCACCTTCCAGAATCCGCCCGGCGTTGATGTCCATATCCTCTGCAAGTCGCCGTGCGGTCTCGGGATTTGCGCAGATTTTTATGACAGGTGAAATCGCGGAACCTACGACCGACCCGCGCCCGGTGGTAAACAGGTTGATATGTGCACCGCACGCGATCAGTTCGACGATCTCGGCATTGTCCGAGATGTTGGGGAAGCCGAAGCGCGGCTCGCCATCAGGCACGACGTCGAGCATGTAGAGGCCGGGGGACGGAGGCACGTCGCCGGGCTTGACGATGCCAGAGATCGGCGAGCTGCCCGATTTGGAATAGGCACCCATCGACTTTTCCTCCTGCGTCGTCAGGCCACCCTCGGCATTGCCGGGCGCGAAGCTGCCGAAGCCGAGGATGGTGTAATAACGTTCGGCCTTCTCGACGCTCGCGATCAGTTCCGCGCCGAGCTCGGGGGTAATCGCGCGATCGGACATGATCGCCTCGCAGCCGACGAGTTCGCCGGTTTCCTCGAAGATGCAGGTCGCGCCCTCCGCGACGAACCGGTCGAAGGCGCGGCCGACCGCTGGGTTGGCGGTGATCCCGCTGGTCCCGTCCGACCCGCCACAGATCGTGCCGATGACGAGTTCGCTCGGGGCCATCGGGATGCGCGGACCGGCGTCGGCGATCGCCTTGACGCGCGCGACTGCCGCGAGACCCGCGGCGATGGTCGAGGCGGTGCCGCCGTTCTGCTGGATCACCAGCGTCTCGACCGGGCGACCGCTGGCCGCGACCGCGGCGGCGAGGCCCTCGCGGTTGAAGCTCTCGCAGCCGAGCGAGATGATGACGAGCCCGCCGACATTGGGATGCGTCGCGATCGCCTTCATCACCTTGTCGGCATAGCTGTTGGGGTAACAGCCGGGGAAGCCGATCAGCTGGATGTCGGGATCGTCGCTCTTGTCGACGATGCGGCGCGCGACGTGGTGCGCGCATTCGACCAGATAGGCGACGGCGACGACATTGCGGATGCCCTTGCGGCCGTCGGTGCGGGACCAGGCGGAAATCATGACTCGCTACTCCGTTCGAGCGTGTCGCGCATGTGCGACGCGATATAGTCGCTCTTCATATTGTGCAGATGGACGTGGTCGCCGGCGGCGGCGGGGGCGGTCATCGATCCGATCGGGGCGCCGTATTTGATGACGGTCTCGCCGAGGCTCAGCGCACGGCGCGCGATCTTGTGGCCGACCTGTACCGCCATCGGGACGATGACTGCGACGCCATCGATCGGGACTGCGTCACCGGGCGCGATCGTGGCGGTGACGACGAGGATATTGTCGTCGGGATGAAGCAGGATGGCGGTCATGAAGCGAAGACGTCCGATACGGGAGAGAGGGTGGCGGTCAGGCGGTCCCACAAGGCGTCGGGGATCGGCCATTCGGCAAAGCGCAGCGTCGCCTCGACCTGTTCGCGCCCGACCAGGCCGGGGATCGTGCTGGCGACCACCGGGTTGCGGCATGGGAACTGGAGCGCGGCGGCGGGGAGCGGCACGTCGAATTCAGCACACGCCGCCTCCAGTGCGGCGACACGCGCGACGATGTGCGGCGGCGGCGGGGCATAGTTGAAGTGGCTGTCGCTCTTGCTGCCCTCGACCAGGATTCCGCTATTGTACGGCCCGCCGACGACAATCCGCGTGCCGAGCCGCGCGCAGCGTTCGAACAGTGCGCGCGCATCGTCCTGTTCGAGCAGTGTGTAGCGCCCGGCGAGCAGGATCAGGTCGATGTCGGCGGAATCTAGCACCTCATGGCACACCGCGATTTCGTTGACGCCAATGCCGATCGCCCCGATGTCGCCCGCGTCCCGCAAGCCGCGGAGCGCCCGATAGCCGCCGTCGAGAAAGGCCGTCATGTGCCGCTCGGCTTCGTCACCGTGCGTCTCTGCGCCCAGATCGTGTGCGAACAGGATGTCGACACGATTGCGGCGCAGGCGGCGCAGACTTTCGGCATGGCTGCGCAGCACGCCGTCGTACGAATAATCGAACACCGGCTCCAGCGCGGGGGCGTCGACGAAGCCGTGGCGTTCGGTCGCGTCGCTGTCGGTCGGTTCGAGCAAGCGCCCGACCTTGGTCGACACCAACGCGTGCCCTGCTGGGTCATACTCGGCTAGCGCCGCGCCGAGCCGCGTTTCGGCAAGGCCGAAGCCGTAATGCGGTGCCACGTCGAAGTACCGGATGCCGGCCGCGAGCGCGGCGGCGACGGTCTCGGTCGCGACCGCATCGTCGACTCTGCGGTAAAGATTGCCGATCCCGGCGCAGCCCATGCCGATCGGGGGGAGGGTGATCATGCAGGCCTCCGCATATGAAACACTCCGAACGCTAGGACGACGAGGAAGCATGCGGCAGGGACGAGCATCGCCTGCACGATCGATCCGCCGGCGTCGGATACCAAGCCCATCACCGCAGGGAACACTGCCCCGCCGACGATCGCCATCACCAGCAAGGCCGACCCCGCCTTGGTGCGCGGACCCAGCCCGTTGACGGCTTCGGCGAAGATCGTCGGGTACAGGATCGACATGAAGAAGCTGCTCGCGACAAGCGCCAGGACGCCCGTCATGCCGCCGACGACGCCAGCCACTGCGCACAGGATGGCTGCCGCGGTAGCGAAGATCGACAGGAGCGGGAGCGGGCGGACCCGTCCCATCAGCGCAACGCCGACGAACCGTCCCGCCATGAACGCGATCAGCGACGCGGTGAGATAGCCCGCCGCCGTGGTGGCGGGGGTGCCAGGCAACACCGTCTCGACATAGCGGATCAGGAAGCTCCACACGCCGACCTGCGCGCCGACGTAGAAGAACTGCGCGAGCACCCCCATCAGGAAGCGTGGCGAGCGCAATAGCCAGGCGAAGTCCGATGCGGCACCGACGCCTTCCTCGACATCGGGTTGAGTCGCGATCGCCGGGAATTTCGCAAGGCGGATCAGCACGGCCCAGATCAGCACGCCGATCCCGATGAACAGATAGGGCATCTGCACCGCAGCCGCCGCCTGGGTGCGGTCGAGCTGTGCGGTGGTGCTGTCCGACAGGATGAAGGCACGCCCGACGAGCACGCCGCTGATGGAGCCAAGCGGGTTGAAGGCTTGCGCGAAGTTGAGCCGACGCGACGCGGTCTCGGGGCTGCCGAGCCGTGCGATCAATGGGTTCGCCGACGTCTCCAGAAAGGCAAGGCCGCTCGCGATGATGAACAGCGCGGCGAGGAACGCAGGATAGCTCAGTGCGCTCGCGGCGGGCCAGAACAAGAGCGCGCCCGCGCCGTAGAGGATCAGCCCGAGCAGCACCGCCGCGCGGTAGCCATAGGAGCGCATGAACAAGGCGGCGGGAATCGCGAGGCAGAAATAGCCGAGGTAGAAGGCCGACTGCACCAACCCTGCGCCGAAATCGCCCAGGCTGAACAGGCCCTTGAAGTGCGAGATCAGCACGTCGTTGAGGTTGTTCGCGACGCCCCACAGGAAGAACAAGGCGACGATCAGGATGATCGGCAGCGTCAGCGATGCGCGTGTGGTTTCCGTCCGGTTCATGCGAGACCTCCATCGAGCCGGATTACGGGGACGAACCCGCCAGCAGGTTTGGGCGGGAAATCGATATGCAGGCCCGCCGCATCGCGGCGATAGCGGACCGACCCGCCGCCGAGCAGCGTCGCACGTTCGATTTCGCCACGCGCACGACCGGCCGCCAAGGAGGGCACCGTCGCGGTGCCGCTGGGCCAGCCGAGGAACAGCACGTACAGCGCGCCCTTGTTGGTGGTGAAGCGCACGTCACGCGGTGTGAAATCGCCCGCACCCGCTTCGTTCTGCATCCCCGACTGGAGCTTGGTCGGCCCTTCGCCGAAGATGCGCCATGGCCGCGACCCGAAGATTGCCTCGCCATTGGTCGCGGTCCATTCGCCCATCTGGTCGAGGATCTTCTCTTCCTCGCCATCGATTGCGCCGTGGCCGGGCTGCGGCACCGACAGCAGCAGATTGCCGTTCTTCGACACCACGTCGGCAAGCCGCTGGACGACCTTTTCCGCCGAGGTGTAGCTTTTGTCGTTGAGCCGCGCGACGTTGTAGAACCAGTCGCCGAGGCAGGTGTCGGTCTGCCACGGTTCTTCCCACAAATGATCGCTGAAGCCGCGCTCGACATCCTGCACCACGCCGAGCCGTTCGTTGGGTTTCAACTGCTTGGCGAACAAGGCGACGTCGATCTTGCCCGACCAGCCGATCGAGCGGTTGTAATAGTCCGCCGCCGCCTGCAACCCGATCGGGCCGAACGGCAGCCCGTAATCGTCGAAATAGACGAGGTCGGGCTTGTACTTGTCGATCAGGTCGGTCTGGCGGAGCAGCCACTTTGTGACGTATCGCGGATCGTCGGTCGGGCCGGTCTCGATCCACTGGCCGTCATTCTTCTCGTGCCACGCGTTCATCGCCGGAATCGTGTCGATCCCGTCGGGCATCACCGCATGGCCGCCGGTGTAGAGTTCCTGCGGGTCGAGCCCGTCCCACCACTGGCCCTTGCCGTCGGCCTTGCGCAGCCGGAACGCGTCATAGCGTTCGCCCTTGCGCGGGCCGGTCTGGTCGTAGCCGTAAGCGGTCTGATACCAGTGCCAGCTGTGCGCAGAATGGTTGGATACGCCGAACTTGAGCCCGGCCTTGCGCGCTGCCTTTTCCCACGTGCCGACGATGTCGCGCTTTGGGCCGACGCGCAGCGAGTTCCACGCGTGATAGCGGCTGTCATAGCAATCGAGATTGTCGTGGTGGTTCGCCAGCGCCATGAAATAGCGTGCGCCGACCTTCTTGTAGCGCGCGATCAGCGCGTCCGGGTCCCAGCGGTCGGCAGTCCAGCGGTTCTGGACGTCCTTCATCCCCGCGACGGTCGGATGGCCATAGGTCTTGACGTGATGGTCGTAGACCGGATGCCCCTGCATATACATGAAGCGGCCGTACCAGTCGCCGCGTTCGGGGACCGATTGCGGCCCCCAATGCGACCAGATTCCGAGCTTTGCGTCGCGAAACCAGTCGGGGTAGCGATAGTTGGAAACGAGCGACGGCCAGTTGGGCTCGACCGGCCCGCGCGTCATTCCCATCGGGCTTTTCGCGAGCGCCGCATGCGCCATCGGCGTCGCGGCGAGCCCGGCGAGGATCGACCGGCGCGTGAGCGCGGCTGGGGTCACTTGCCAACCGCTCTGGCGATCGCTGCCAGCGCAAGCGGGCGCATCACGGCATAGCCTTGCGGGGTCGGATGGACGCCGTCGCTCGCATAGCCCGGCTTCATCGCGCCCTCGGGGGTGGCGAGCGCGGCGTGGTAATCGACGTAGGTGAAGCCGTTCGCCTTGGCGTAGCTCTGCAGCCAGGCGTTGAGCGCGGCGATCTGCGGCACCGGGCGCTTGTCCGGGCTCCACGGGAAGGAAGCGGCGGGCGGGACCGAGGCGAGGATCACCTTGATCCCGTGCGCGCGGGCCAGTTCGGCCATGGTCTGGATATTGCCCTCGACCGTCTCGAGCGTCGCCGCGCCGGTGTTGCCCGCAATGTCGTTGGTGCCCGCCATGATGTGGACCGCCTGGGGTTTCAGCGCGATCACATCGGCGCGGAAGCGGACCAGCATTTGCGGGGTGGTCTGCCCGCTGATGCCGCGATCGACCACGCCGTTGGAGAAGAGCTCCTTGTCGGCGTGGATCCAGTTGTCGGTGATCGAATCCCCCATGAACACGACCCGGACCTTCTGCCCGGCAAGCGCGCGGTTGTCGGCGGCGTAGCGGCACAGCTGCCCGAAATCTCGGGTGAGCATATGGAGATTGAACATCTGGTAGCTGACCTTGGCGTCCGGAGCAGGATGCGTGACGCACGGATCGGACACGATGCCGACCGGATCACCCGCGTGGGGATCGCCCGGTACGATGGTCTGCGCCTGGGCGGTGACCGAAGCCAGACCCAGCAGCAATCCGGCTAGCGTTGCGTATCCTCGCATCTCGATCCCCTCCAGAAGTGCACCGCGAACCGGGCTATTTCGTGCAGCTATAAAGCGATGATTTATATATGAACAGCTACTTTTGCTGGCGGAAGATCCGCTCAGGTGGGGAACACGCCTTTGCTGGTGCCGAAAGCGGTAAATAACGCGGGCCAAACCGACGCAGGCTTGCTCGCGGGGAGGCGCGTCCCAAAGCCGTGTCCGCCGGCTTCGAACACATGCAGTTCGGCCGGTCGCGCGGCTGCCTTCATCGCGCCGAACATCGCGATGCTGTTCGCAACCGGGACCAGGTCGTCGTCCGCGGCATGCGCGAGGAAGATCGGCGGCGTGTCACTGGTGACGCGTGTTTCGACCGAAGCGGCGTGGCGCAGCGGGACAGGTGCGTCGGTGCCGAGCAAGGCATCGCGCGACCCGCCGTGGGTGAACGGCGCTTCCAGGCTGACGACGGGATAGATCAGGCCGGCATAATCGGGCCGTGCCGACTGGCCGTCGATCGCGTCCATCGGCGCGTAGGCGGTTTCGCCGTGCCGCGTGGCGAGCGATCCCGCGAGATGCCCGCCCGCCGAAAAGCCGAGCACTGCGATCCGCGTGCGATCGACGCCGAACCGGGCAGCGTCCGCGCGGATCGTCCGCATCGCACGTTGCGCGTCCTGCAACGGTACCAACGCGCGATCGCCCCAGCCTTCGGCGGGGAGGCGGTATTGCAGGATGAACGCCGTAATGCCGTGCGCATTGAGCCACGCCGCCTGTTCCAGACCTTCATTGTCGTAGGACAGGAAGCCATAACCACCGCCGGGGATCACCAGTACCGCCGCGCCATTGGGCTTGGCGGCGCGCTTCACCACAAGCGCCGGACGCGCGATGCCGCGCAGCCAGCGGTCGGGGTGGCGCGGATCCTTGCTGCGTTCCTCGACACTGGGCTTGATCGCGCTTTTCCGATCGCCGGGAATCGTTTTTGGCCAGAGCGGCACGATTTCGTCGCGGGACGATTGGGCCGCGAGCGGCGCGGCAGCGAGCGTATAGAGCGCGGCGCCTCCGGCTAGGAGCGTGCGGCGGGTCGGGTCGGTCGTCGGCATCTCGGTCCCCTTCGTTAATATGTCGGTGTACCGTCAGCCGGAGCAGATTGTCGAATGGATGCAACGTCACGGCCGCTGCCGTGATGCGGGACGACCATCGTTGACAGCGAAAAGCCCGCCGTCTCTGTCGAGACGACGAGCTTTCTGCCGTTTCACATCGGCGGAACCGCCGGTGAAAACCAATCAGGCCTTCTTGCGCGCGCGCTTGGGGGCTGCAGCCGCGACGGTGTCTTCTTCCTCGTCGGGCGAGTCTTCGCCGGCTTCGGTCAGCGCCTCGCCCAATGCCTTTAGCTTTTCCTGCTGCGCATCCGCCTTGTCGGCGATCTTGGTCGTGGCGGCACCCAGACGGTGGAGCAGCGCATGGACGCGATCCGCATCGGGTTCGTCGCGCTCGAGCTGCTTGCGGAGCGATCCGAGATCGCGAAGAATGCCCTTGGCACCCGATGTCTCGACATCCGCGAGCGCGGCTTCCCAATCCTCGATCATGTCGGCGCCCTTGGTCGCCTTGGTCGTATCAAGACCGCGATTGATCGCATTCATCGTTCCGGCGAATTTCAGGGCCATATTCCATCTCCGACTTGCCGTATTGGCGAGCGATGAAACGCCGGGTAGCGTGCTTAATGTCCGCGCCAGTTGCTTGCATTCTCACTGATAAGGATCAGTCTGTCGGTTGGAGTCCCGATCCCGATCGGACGCGCACCGACGCTTGGCTGCGCGTGCCATGCATATCGGCAAGAAGGTGAACGAACCCGTGGTATCCACCGGCACGAACCCCTAGATCGTACGCGATGTCCGATCCCAATGCCCCGACCCGCTTCCACGAAGACAAGGCCACCTTCACCGTTCGCGGCAGCGACGCGCCCGATATCGAGGCGGGGGTCGCCGCGATCCGTAACGTGCTGGCGACGCTGCCCATCAGACCCGGCGTGTACCGGATGCTCGATGCGCGCGGGGACGTGCTGTACGTGGGCAAGGCGCGCGCGCTCAAGAACCGCGTGACCAACTATACGCAGGTCGATCGGCTGTCGAAGCGGCTCCAGCGGATGGTCGCGCAGACTCGGTCGATGATGATTGTGACGACCAACAATGAGGCTGAGGCGCTGCTACTCGAGGCGCAGCTGATCAAGCGCTATCGCCCGGCGTACAACGTGCTGTTGCGCGACGATAAGAGCTTCCCGTTCATCCTGCTGCGCGCCGATCATGCCTATCCGCGGATCCAGAAGCATCGCGGCGCGCGGCGCGCCAAGGGCAATTACTACGGCCCGTTCGCGAGCGCGGGCTCGGTCAACAACACGCTGAATGCGTTGCAGAAGCTGTTCCTGTTGCGGAGCTGTACCGACGGCTTCTTCAAGAACCGCGACCGGCCCTGCCTGTTGTACCAGATCAAGCGATGCTCGGCGCCGTGCGTCGGACGGATCGACGAAGCGGGTTATGCCGAACTCGTCGCGGACGCGAAGGCGTTCCTCGGGGGTAAGTCGACCGAGGTGCAGGCCAAGCTCGGCGCGCAGATGCAGGTCGCCGCGGAGAACATGGACTTCGAACTGGCCGCGATCATCCGCGACCGGTTGCGCGCGTTGACCTTCATCCAGGGTAGCCAGGCGATCAACGCGGAAGGGCTGGGCGACGCTGACATCTTCGCGATGGCGTGCAAGAACGGCGTGATCGGGATCCAGGCGTTCTTCATCCGGGGCGGACAGAATTGGGGGCATCGCAGCTTCTTCCCGGCGCATACCGCGGACGTGCCCGAGGATGAGATTTTCTCGGGCTTCCTCGCGCAATTCTACGAGGAAGTTCCGCCGCCGCGAACGATCCTGCTCGACCGCGAGCTCGACGAAGCGGCGCTGCTTGGCGAGGCATTGGGCGCCCAGGCGGGGTTCAAGGTCGCGCTGTCGATGCCGCAACGCGGGTCACGGCGGCAGTTGCTAGACCAGGCCAAGCGCAACGCCGAGGAAGCGCTCGACCGGCGGCTCGCGGAGAGCACGACGCAGGCCAAATTGCTGCGCGAAGTGGCCGAGCTGTTCGACTTGCCTGAACCGCCCGATCGGATCGAAGTCTATGACAACAGCCATATCCAGGGGACCAACGCGCTTGGCGCAATGGTCGTCGCGGGGCCCGAGGGGTTCCGCAAGGGGCAGTATCGCAAGTTCAACATCAAGAACCCCGACACGATCCCGGGCGACGACTTCGGGATGATGCGCGAAGTGTTCGGGCGTCGGTTCGCGCGGGCGCAGGCGGACGATCCCGATCGGGATTCGGGCGACTGGCCGGATCTGGTGCTGATCGACGGCGGGCGCGGGCAGCTCAATGCGGTGAAGGGCGTGCTCGAGGAATTGGGGATCGAGGACGTGTGTCTCGTCGGGATCGCCAAGGGGCCGCACCACGGCCGCGATGGCCGCGAGGTGTTCCACATGCTCGACGGACGCGAGTTCCAGTTGCCCGTCAACGCGCCCGTGCTGTTCTACCTGCAACGCTTGCGCGACGAGGTGCACCGCTTCGCGATCGGTGCGCACCGGGCGAAGCGCGCCAAGGCGATCGGTGCGTCGCCGCTCGACGACGTGCCGGGCATCGGGCCGGCGCGCAAGAAGGCGTTGCTGATGCACTTCGGCACCGCACGGGCGGTGCGCAACGCCAGTCTGGCGGATCTGCAGCGCGCGCCGGGCGTCAGCGCGGCGGTGGCACAGCAACTGTACGACTTTTTCCACACGCGGTGACGGCCTCCGCCGCCGCACGCCGGAAACGTTCCAGCAACAATTCGGAGTAGGGGGATGGAGAACGATAGGCAGGGTCCGCGTTTGCGCGCATAGGGACCCTTGCATCCAGGCTGGTACCGCGAGCGTGTCTCCGTTCGTCGGGGCCGCGCGTGTAAGGCGTACAATGATGAGCGTTTTGCTAGGGATAAAACGAAGAGCCGGATCTGTGCCGTGGCGTGTTGCCGCCGGTCTGGTGCAGACCCGCACGATTCACGCCCTCCGCCATCGGCGATACGAGCACGCGCGTGACCAGCATCGCACCCGATTGCCCGCCATGTCCGATGCAATCGCGGAGATGGCGCGCGGGCTGGAAGAGCGCGGTGTGGTCCAGACCCGTCTGTCGTCGCTTGCGCTGGAGGGGGCGGATGAAGCGTTCGCCGAGGCGTCGCAATTGACCGCGCTGTGGAGGGACCGACTGCGGGAGCAGGGGCGTGCGGGCAGTGCGTTTCTCCGCGTGCCGCCCGCCGAAATCGCCGCAAGACCAGCAATCTACCGGTTGGGATTGCATCCCGCGCTGCTCGATCTGGCGGAAGCGTATGTCGGGCTGCCGGTTGCCTATGACGGTGTGAACCTGCAATATACGCTGGCCGACGGGCGCGCGGTCTCGACGCGGAAATGGCACCGCGACCGGGAAGACCGGCGGATGATCAAGCTGGCGGTGTATCTGACCGACGTCGATGCGGACAGCGGGCCGTTCCAGTTGCTGCCGGTCGAGGCGACTGTGCCGGACGACCGGTTTTACTTCGACGATGCCGACGAGAAGGACGACGGCGGGCGCATTTTGGGCGTTCATCCAATCAGTTGCGAGGGGGCGGCGGGGACGGTCGTCGTCGCTGACACCGCGCGCTTCTTCCATCGCGGCAAGCCGGCGACCGGGCGCGACCGGGCGGCCTTGTTTTACAGCTACTTCGCGCGGGTGCCGCAGCGGCCGTATTTCTGCGATCGGTCGGGTCTGTCGGCGCGCGACGTCGCCAAACTCGTCGAAACACTGTCGCCGCGACAGCAGAATGCGGCATTGTGGCGCCGGAATCTGCCATTTCCGTGGCGGTTTGTACCCGCTTCAAGCATGTAATAGACGCTCAGGCCCAGCCTTCGAGCACCTGATCCGGCGGGCGGTGGCCGTCCGCCCACATGCGGATGTTGGTGATGACCTTCTCGCCCGTCGCAAGCCGCCCCTCGAACGTCGCGGAGCCCATGTGCGGGGTCATCACGACATTGGGAAGCGCAAGCAGCCGCGGGTCGATCCGCGGCTCATGCTGCCACACGTCGAGGCCGGCACCCGCCAGCCGGCCGTTCTCCAGAGCGTCGACCAGCGCATCCTCGTCGACGATCCCGCCGCGCGAGGTGTTGATGACATAGACATGGGGCCGGAGCAGCGCGATCCGGTCGGCGTCGATCAGCCCCTCGCTGTCCGCATTGCGCGGGGTGTGGATCGTCAGCAGGTCGATCGCGCCGAGCATCTCGTCGAGATTGGGGTGCCACTGCGCCTGCAACTCGGCCTCGACCACCTTGGGCAGCCGGTGGCGGTTGTGGTAATGGATCGACAGGCCGAACGCGCGCGCACGCCGCGCCACCGCCTGGCCGATCCGCCCCATGCCGAGGATGCCGAGCGCCTTGCCGCCGATACGGTGGCCGAGCATCCCGCCGGGGGTCCAGCCCTGCCACGCACCCGAGCGCACCAGCTTTTCGCCCTCCGCCAGCCGCCGCGGGACCGAGAGGAGCAGCGCCATCGTCAGGTCCGCAGTATCCTCGGTCAGCACGCCCGGCGTGTTGGTAACGAGGATGCCGCGTGCGCGCGCGGCTTTCAACGCGATATGGTTCACGCCCGCGCCGAAATTGGCGATCAGCTTCAGCCGCGGCCCGGCGCCCTCGATCAGCGCGGCGTCGATCTCGTCGGTGACGGTCGGGACCAGCACGTCGCAATCGGCCATCGCGGCGGCAAGCTCGGCGCGAGTCAACGCGGTGGCACCGCGGTGGATGCTCGCGTCGAACAGTTGCTCCATCCGCAGCATCACCGCGTCGGGCAATTCGCGGGTCACCGCCACGCGCGGGTTGGGGACACGTCTCGTCTCTGCCATCCCGCTGGCTTGGCGGAGGGCCTGCGCGGCGTCAACGGGTGTTGAAGCGTCGCGCCAAAACGCGATAAGCGGGGACATGACGCTACGACACCAGAAGATGCCGATCGCGGCGCGGCTTGCGCTGCTGATCGGGGCGACGAGCATGGCCGCGGCGGCGTTCGCGCCCGCGATTGCCGCCATGGCCAACCGCAAAGCGCCGTTCTACGCCTCGGTCGGTGCCAAGAAGGCGCGGATGCGCACGGGGCCGGCGCGATCCTATCCGGTCAGCTGGCTGTACCAGCGTGCCGATCTTCCGGTCAAAGTCATCGCCGTGTTCGAGCACGGCCAATGGTACAAGGTCGAGGACCCGAGCGGCACGCAGGGGTGGATGATGAGCGGGCTGCTCAGCGAGCGGCGGACTGGGATGATCACCGGGCAGGTCGCCGAATTGCGCGACAGCCCGGACAGCGACGCGCGCATCGTCTGGCGCGCGGCACCGGGGGTGGTCGGACGGCTGAGCAAATGTTCGGGCGGCTGGTGCTATTTCGACGTCCAGGGGCGCGGCGGGTTCGTTGAACAGTTGCGGATGTGGGGTGCGGAAGCGGGCGAAACGCTGCCGTGAAGGGCTGGACGATCCGGCGCGACGATCTGACGCATCCGGACGTGCTCGACCTGCTCGACCTGCACTTACGCGCCGCGTTCGAGAACAGCCCCCCGGGGAGCGTGTTCGCGCTCGATGCGAGCGGGCTGCGCGATCCGTCGGTGACGGTGTGGACCGCGTGGGAGGGCGACGCCTTGCTGGGGATGGGCGCGCTCAAGCAGCTCGATCCGGCCTGGGGCGAGGTCAAGTCGATGCGCACCGCGCCCGTGCAGCTGCGGCGCGGGGTGGCGGGGGTGCTGCTCGATCATCTGGTCGCTGAGGCGCGGGCGCGGGGGTATCGGCGGCTGAGCCTCGAGACGGGCTCCAACGCGCCGTTCGCCGCCGCGCATGCGCTGTATCGGCGGGCCGGGTTCGTCGAGTGCGCGCCGTTTGGGGATTATCACGATACGGTGTTCGCGCAGTACTTTACCAAGGATCTTGCCGCTTCAGCGTAGCTTTGCGGGCGCGGAAGGCGTCCGATCTCTGCCGCCCCGTCGCGCCGGGGGAATTGCGCCTGCTTACAGCCTGCTGACCATCGCTCTTCGCCAAAATCGCGCTGGACGAATCGGAACAGATGGTGAACATAGTGGCTATGACCCAGCCAGATTGCGCCCTGATCGCCCACGCCCTCCTGACCAGCAGCGGCTTCGCCCGAGTCGGATTGACCGCCCCGAGCGAGCGCATCCGCGAAGCCGCCGCCGCCGAACTGGCGCGCACGATCGTGTGTGCGCTCGAGGGTTTTCCGGGTGATCGCGACCCGCGCCAGATGGCGCTGCCGCTTTGACGTGGGCAACGTAAGATTTCGCACGCTGTTCGATTTCACGCGGCATCAGATGAACGTCGGCTGCGTCTGCGGATCGTGCGCGCACAAGGGTGTGGTGCATCGCGATCGGTTTGCGCGGTGGTGCTTCCTCAAGCGGTTGAACGCCGCGGTCGACAATCTGCCGGGGTTCCTGCGCTGCTCGCAATGCGGGGGGCGACCGGTGCGGATCCGGCCGACGTTGCTGCCGCCGACGTTTCCGGGCTGGGGTGCGGATGAGGGGGCGTGGAAGCGGTTGCAGCGGCGGTTGCGGGGGTGAGGGGGGATGTAATCTTTAAGAAAATCGGAAGCGAAATAATCGATTTTCTACAATCTAACGTTCTCTAAATTACCTTACCAATAGCTTAGTTAGCAAACCTTGAAGTCCAATATCTCCGGGGCCATCGTCCTTGACAATACCATCTGGTGTAGGACGGAAGAGCGCACTGAGAATAATTTGACGGTCCGTCTCTCCAGCGGCATTCTCACCTGTTAACGCGAGATATGTTGTCGTCATTGTAGCACGCTCTTCCGCATCATTCCGCAGATGATGCTCGCTTAAATACAACTTTGTAAGCAGGCGACCGATCCAGAATACCAAAGTAGACAATAGCAAAAGTCCTCCTGAAACAACCACATATAGTGCGATGGGAGATCTCGAGTTTGATGTATCCGGGTGCGAAAGAAGAATCCACGCACAAAATACAAAAACTGGAGAGAGAACAAGTGCCGAGCATGGAAAGAATAACATTACGAGAAATCGAGCACGTTTTTCACGTTTGCCGTGGCTATCAGCTTTGTTATCCCAATACTCAACCGGAGCCTTCATTCTCATAAACTCTCGATAGTATTTTTCCGTATTATTAATACTGACGACCGCGCTGCCCGCCTTGGTTTCAATCGATGCGACGCTCTCATTTGCCGAATTTTCCCATTCGGTTTGAGTTGCGCGCCATACGCGCCGCCTTGCATCAAATATGCGATGGGCGATGCCGCGAACGCGATCGTTAAGCTCTCGCGTAGCTTTGTCGCGCTCCGCTGCATCATGAGCCAACTTTTCCTGCAGGGTTCGCGTTGCCATTCGGAAGTTTGTCCGCTCGCGCTTTAGCCTATCAGTCCAATCAGCAACATTACGGAGGTCTGGGAACACGCTCAACAGAAGGCCCAACATTTCATCACGTAGCGTCATGTTTGGTGCTGCTAGTCGCTGTTTAAGAAAACCAAGTGCTGCCATCGCAGCAACTTCCCCAGCGCTTTGTCTGATATCGAGAACAGTGGAACCATCTCCTGTGGTCGAAACCATTATTATGCTGTTTTTAAGAGGGTGTAGGTAATCACCAGCATAACTTAACGTATGTCCCTGTGTCTTCAGCGAACTTACTTCGTTGAGTACAGTATTCCATGCGTTTTGAAGTTCGGTTGCTAGGCCATGTCGGTCAGTATGATTGTCGTTTGGCACCATCCAAGCCCATCGGCTGCGTTCCTTCTCAATCCACTTGATAAGTTCGTCATAGGATCGGACTGTAACGTCCTCATCTACCCCTATCGAAAATGTAAGTTGTTCTGCCATTGTCTCTCCCATCTGCACCATACGGAACAGATTGGGCAGGGCAACGTACAACTGGGCAAATAAAAACAGAGAAATTCATGGACGTACCGAAAGTTGCTACACCATTATTCCTTAGAGTCTGGAAATTCACAATTATAATTTATAAAAAACCAATATCCTCAAACTGATAGAATTTCATAATGTTTGCAATTGGCTTCGAACCAGCGTCTCACGCCATGTCAACGCGCTAACCCGCCAACCCACCCCACCGCCCAGCAACAAACGTCGCAACCTCCGCCCGCAACTCCACATCCTCCGGCGTCCCGCCGCCGAACCCGCCATGCGGCATCGCCTCGAACACGTGCAGCTCGGCCGCCACCCCGGCACGGCGCAGCGCCCGGTGCAGCCGGACGGTGGTCGACAGGAACAGGTCGCGCGTGCCCGATTGCAGGAAGGTCGGCGGCAGTCCGCCAAGTTCCCCGAACAGCGGCGACACCAAAGGATCACGCAGGTCGGTGCCGTTCGCATACAGCAGGTTGGTCGCGGCGAGTGACCCCGGCAGCACGACGTCGACCAGCCGGTTGACCGCGAAACTGTCGCCGGATTCGGTCAGGTCCGCTTGCGGCGACAGCAGCACCAGCCCGGCGGGCATCGGCAGCCCTTCGGCGCGTGCGCGGAGCAGCATCGCCACCGCGAGATTGCCGCCCGCCGAGCGGCCTCCGATCACGATGTCGGCGGGGGCGTGGTGCGCGAGGACGTGCGCGTAGGTCGCGACGCAATCGTCGAGCGCGGCGGGGAAGGGGTGTTCGGGCGGCGTGCGATAATCGACGCCGTAGCAGCGCACCCGGTGCTGGTCGGCGTGCATCCGCGCGCCGGTGCGGCACGCGCCGCCGCCGCCGAAGACGAGCGCGCCGCCGTGCAGGTCGATATAGGCGCGCCTGGCGTCGAATGCGCCTTCGGGGGTCGCGACATGCACTCGCGCCGCGCCGACCGTGATCGTCTCGACGGTCGCGCGCAGGCTCCCCGCGATCCCCTCCATCGCCATCGCGTAGCCCGCATCGGCGGCGGTCTTGAGGTCCGCCCAGGCGGCATGGTCCGCCGGATCGGGCAGCACATGGAGCGCGTTGAGCGGCACCCCGTCGGCGCGCACCGCGCGTTCCAGCATCGCGCGCGCTTGCGCCGAGATCGAGCGCGGGGCCGGAACCGTGCGCGCGGGGAGCGCGACGCCGTGGGGGGTGTCCTCGGTTACGCCATCAACTCCACCGCGACTGCGGTCGCCTCGCCGCCGCCGATGCACAGCGATGCGAGCCCACGCTTGCCCCCACGCGTTTCCAGCGCGGAGAGCAACGTCGCGAGGATGCGCGCGCCGCTCGCGCCGATCGGGTGGCCGAGCGCGCAGGCGCCGCCGTTCACGTTGATCCGGTCGTGCGCGATGTCGAGGTCGCGCATCGCGATCATCGCGACGACCGCGAAGGCTTCGTTGACTTCGAACAGGTCGACGTCGCGCGCCGACCAGCCCGCGCGTTCGAGCGTCTTGCGCATCGCGAACACCGGCGCGGTGGTGAACAGCGACGGCGCATGCGCATGCGCCCCATGCGCGACGATCCGCGCGAGCGGGGTGAGGCCGAGCTTCTCCGCGACCGACGCGCGCGTCATCACCAGCGCGGCGGCCCCGTCCGAGATCGACGAGGCATTGGCCGCGGTGATCGTGCCGTCCTTCGAGAAGGCGGGCTTGAACGTCGGGATCTTGGCGACATCGCCCTTGGCGGGTTGCTCGTCGAGGGTGACCGTGGTCGGCCCCTTGCGCCCGGCGACTTCGGTCGGGACGATCTCGCGGTCGAACGCACCCGATTGCTGCGCACGTTGCGCGCGGTGGAGCGATTCGATCGCGTAATCGTCCATCTGTGCGCGCGTGAACTGATAGGCCGCGGCGCTGTCCTCGGCGAAATTGCCCATCAGCTTGCCGGGCTCATACGCATCCTCGAGCCCATCGAGGAACATATGGTCTTTCAGCACATCATGCCCGATCCGGGCGCCGCCGCGGTGGCGCATCGAGAGATAGGGCGCGTTGGTCATGCTCTCCATGCCGCCCGCAACGATCAGGTCGGCCGAGCCCGCCGCGAGCGCATCCGCCGCGAGGATCGCCGCCTGCATCCCCGATCCGCACATCTTGTTGATCGTGGTCGCCTCGACATGGTCGGGCAGCCCGGCCTTGAGCGCGGCCTGGCGCGCGGGGGCCTGGCCGAGCCCGGCGGGGAGGACGCACCCCATGTAGATCCGCTCGATCGCCGATCCCGCGAGCCCCGCACGCTCGACCGCGCCACCGACGGCGGTCGCGCCGAGCTCGGTCGCGGTCGCGCCTGCGAGTGCGCCCTGGAACGACCCCATCGGGGTGCGCGCGTAGGAGACGATGACCACTGGGTCGGCGGTTGGACGGGTGGCCATAATGGGGAACCTCTGATGGAAGCGATCTTCGATATGTTGCGGCGTGACCAACCCAAACCCGTTCGCCCTGAGCGCAGTCGAAGGGCTCCTCGCCAAGCAGACCGAGGCCTGAGGTGCGACAGGGGCTTCGACTTCGCTCAGCCCGAACGGGTGGGGGATTGGGACCGAGCGCTGTCGATCTAGGGCCGACATTGCCGATTTACAAACTATAGCACGGTCCGGAATGACCACCGGAAACCGAGGCAATGCGCATGGATGAGTGGATCTGGCCGGTCCTGCTGGGCGGGCTCGGCGCGATCTTCGGGAGCTTTATCGCGACGATCGTGGTGCGCTGGCCCGAGGGGCGATCGGTGCTGCACGGGCGATCGGCGTGCGACGGATGTGGGGTCGTGCTCGCCCCGCGCGATCTGATGCCGCTGGTGAGCGCGCTGGGGGCGCGGGGGCGGTGCCGTCGCTGCGGCGCGGCGATCGATCCGCGGCATTGGCAGATCGAGGCGATGGCGTTGCTGATCGGCGTCGCGGCTGGGCTGGCGGTGCCGGGGCCGGTCGGGATTGCGGGGGCGGTGTTCGGGTGGCTGCTGCTGACGCTCGGTGCGCTCGACGTGGTGGCGTTCTGGCTGCCCGACGTGTTGACGGTGACGCTGGCGGTGGGGGGATTGGTGACGGGGGTGCTCGGGGTGCCGCCTCCGCTGACCGACCGGCTGATCGGCGGGGGTGTCGGGTTCGTCGCTTTGTGGGCGGTGGGTGCGGGGTACAAGCTTTGGCGTGGGCGGGTCGGGTTGGGCGGGGGCGATCCCAAGCTGCTTGGGGCGATCGGATTGTGGCTGGGGTGGCGGATGCTGCCGACGGTGGTGCTGTTCGCGGCGCTCGTCGGGCTCGGGATTGCGGTGGTCGGGGCGCTTCGCGGGCGGGCGACGACGCTCGCCGACCGGATGCCATTCGGCGCGCTGCTCGCGATCGCGGCTTACCCGGCGTGGCTGATGCTGGTAGGGATGGCGTCATGAATGCGCTTCCGATCCTTGCTGCTCTGATGCTCGCCGCGACCCAGCAGGCCGCACCGAAAGAGGCCCCACCGCCTGCGCCCGTCGTGCCATCGGTCGACGGCCTGCCGATCGGGTCGATCCCGCGGCAGGAGCTGCCGCGCAAGGGGTGCGCAGCGTATCTGTGGACCGCGAGCGGGACGCGTGCGCTGGTCGCGATGGCCACGGGGGGCGGGGGCACCGATCCGGCGCGGTTGCGGCTGTCGATCGCGGGGAAGATCACCGATCTGGACCGCACCGGGCAGCTGGGCGCGATCACCCTCGGCTTCCCCGAAACCACGACCTATGCGGGTGGGGGCGCGACGATCAAGCTGACGCTGGGGATCGAGACGCGGAGCTCGATCACCGACGGCGGGGCGGTGCCGGAGGGCATCCTCCAGCTCGACCGGACGGGACAGGATAGCGTGGTCATCCCGGTGGCGGGGCTGATCGGCTGTACGTAAAGGGAAGACGGGGATGACACTCGACCAGACGCTCACGGCACAACGGCTCGCGTTCAATAGCGAATTGCCCGTTTCGCTGACGGTCCGCAAAGACCGGTTGAAGCGCGCCGCGGCGATGATCGCCGACAATGCCGATGCCTTTTGTGACGCGCTGAGCGAGGATTTCGGACACCGCAGCCGCGAGCAGTCGATGCTGACCGATGTCGCGTCGTCGATCGCGCCGATCCGCCACGCTTTGCGTTCGCTCGACGGCTGGGCGAAGCGCGACAAGCGCGCCGTGCAGTTTCCGCTCGGGCTGCTCGGGGCGCGGGCGTGGGTCGAGTATCAGCCGAAGGGCGTGGTCGGCGTGATCGCGCCGTGGAATTTCCCGGTCAATCTGGTGATGGGGCCGATCGCGGGGATCTTCGCGGCGGGCAACCGCGCGATGGTCAAGACGAGCGAGTTCACCCCGCGCACTGCCGCGCTGTTCGAGACGGTGAGCGCGCAATACTTCGCGCACGACGAACTCGCGTTCTTCAGTGGCGGGCCGGAGGTGGGGAAGGCGTTTTCGGAACTGGCGTTCGACCATCTGATCTTTACCGGCGCTACGGGGATCGGGCGGCACATCCTCCATGCCGCGGCGGACAATCTGACGCCGGTGACGCTGGAACTGGGTGGCAAGTCGCCGGTGCTGATCGGCAAGGACGCCGACATCGCACGCGCGACCGAGCGCGTGGCGATCGGCAAGATGCTCAACGCGGGGCAGATCTGCCTAGCGCCCGATTACATGCTGGTGCCTGAGGCGCAGGAGCAGGCGGTGGTCGACGGGCTGAAGGCGGCGGTGTCGGCGATGTATCCGACGCTGCTGGCGAACCCGGATTACACCGCGATCATCAACGACCGGCACCACAAGCGGCTCGCCGACTGGATCGACGATGCGCGCGCCAAGGGCGCGACGGTCGAGGTGGTCAATCCGGGGGGCGAGGATTTCGCGGGGTCGAATGCGCGCAAGATGCCGCTGCATATCGTGCGGAATGCGACCGACGATATGATCGTGATGCAGGAGGAGATCTTCGGCCCGATCCTGCCGGTGCGCAGCTACACGGGCGGGATCGACAGCGCGATCGACGAAGTGAACCGGCGCGACCGGCCGCTCGGGCTTTATTATTTCGGGCCGGACGAAGGGGAGCGGCGGCGCGTGCTCGACCGGACGATTTCGGGCGGGGTGACGATCGACGACGTGGTGTTCCATGTCTCGATGGAGGATCTGCCGTTCGGCGGGGTTGGGCCGTCGGGGATGGGGTCGTACCACGGGTTCGACGGGTTCAAGACGTTCAGCCACGCCAAGGCGGTGTTCAAGCAGGCGAAGCTGGATGTGGCGAAGCTGGCTGGGTTGAAGCCGCCGTATGGCAAGGCGACGATGACGAGCGTGCGGCGGCAGATGAAGTAGGGATTTTTACCGTCGCTTTCTCTTCTGCTCTTCCCCGGCGAAGGGCGGGGCCTAGTAGCGATTGCCGAGGTAACTGCTTCCAGTCGCCTGCAATCTTCTGTTCCTCTCCTGGGCCCCGGCCTTCGCCGGGGAAGCGTAGTAGGAGTAGGGGGAAGCGGTAAGGGGGAGCCGCTACGAGGGATCAATCCACCCGGTAATGGATCGGCTTGAAACTTCCGCCGTTGCTCGCCGGTGCGGAGCAGGCGGTGAGGCCGATGATCAGGTCCATCTCCGCGCGCAGGACGATATGGTCGCCCGCCTTGCTGATCGGCGGAAGGACGTCGAGCTTCCCCGTCGCGCCATCGACGGTCACGTTCATGAAACAGTTGAACGCGGTCGGGATCATATCGGGCTTTACGCCATAAGGCTCGAGCGCCGCCGCCAGATTGCCGAAGCAGCCGCGATGCGGCGGCAAGTCGGGATAGAAATGGTGGAACGTGTCGTACGAACATGGCGTCAGCAGGAAATCGTGCCGCCCGACCGTATCCTCGACGATCGTCAGCATCGGTCGCGAGCGGTTCGAATACAGCAGATTGCCGGTCGTCAGGTAGATCGTCTCGGCATAATCGAGCGTCCGGCCCGACGAGATGACCTCGGCCAGATCCTCTGCATTGTACGCGAGCAGATCCGCGACCTGTACCCCGCGCGGGTCGATCACGGTCAGCGTCTGTCCCGCTGCCAGCCGGAACGCATCCCCGCTCCGCTCGGGGATCTCGACGACGTCGCTCATTCGCGAGCGCCCGAATAACGGAACGGGCAGGCCCAGGCCTCGTCGACGACGCGTCCGCTATATTGCCGCGCTTCGCTCATCTCGCCGTGGCGCGCGAGCATCGGGTTGCGCGATCCCGCGAGGACCTCGTCGCGCGTCAGGATCTTCTCGCGCATGCCCTCATATTTGCCCTGCGCGCGCAGCGTCTCGAACTGGTCGTGCAGGTTGAACACCATGGTCGGGCGCGCGAAGCGGCGCGCGGGGCGGCTGGCATTGGGGTGGAGGCCGACGATAAAGAACGCTTCGCCGCCGAAGCTCAGCGAGAAATGTGGGCTGTCGGGATCGGTGCTGACGGTCGTGTCATAGCCTTGCCCGCGCCAGACGTCCTTGTCCGAAATCGACTGCACGCGTTGCCACAGTGCGGCCTCGAACTGTTGCTCGGTCAAATCGTCCGGGCCGTCGAAGATCACCGCGAAGCTGCGAAACAGCCCCGGATCCTTGCGATAGGCGGCGGCGAAATGCATCAGCCCGTCGTGGATGCGCAAATCGTCCCAGGCGCTGTCGAGCCGGTCGCAAGCGAGGACGGACAATGTTCCCTTGGCAAGCGCGGCCTTGGCACCGACGCAGGGAAAGTGGGCCTCCGCGACATGCGCGTCGAGCAGAGCTTGGAAGTCGTGCTGCGCACGGTGTTTCCAGGGGAACAGGGGGGTCTGGGGCGTAGGCATAGACAGACAAGACTCTTGCGTCGGATGCCAGTTCCGCGAATTCATGCTGATAAGAGTTAAGCCTTCGGAAGTTGCGCTTTGGGAAAACCAGACCAGGCCGCATCGTAATCTTCGTCGAGCGCACTCGTTTCTGCAGCGAATCGGGTTGGCGTGAAGACCCAGCGGCTTTCGATCATGAACGCCATCGTGCCGTCGATCTTGCGCGGGGCGAGGGGCGCGTTGCTGGCGGCGTCCCAGGTCGCGACATCGGGGCCGTGGCCACTCATCTGATTGTGGAGCGACAGCGCGCCGGGGACGAAGCCGTCCGCTTTGGCGTCATATTCGCCTTTGAGGAGGCCCATGCACTCGCTCATCGTGTTGCGGTGGAACCACGGCGGGCGGAACGTGTCCTCTGCCACCATCCAGCGCGGCGGGAAGATCACGAAATCGACATTGGCGGTGCCGGGCACGTCGCTGGGCGAGGTGAGGACGGTGAAGATCGACGGATCGGGATGATCGAAGCTGATGCTGCCGATCGTGTTAAACCGCGCGAGATCATATTTGCACGGCGCATAATTGCCGTGCCACGCGACGACGTCGAGCGGCGAGCGGCCGAGGTTGGTGGTCCACAGGCTGCCAAGGAATTTCTGGACGAGTTCGTATTCGCCCTCGACGTCCTCATACCAGGCGACCGGCGTCTCGAAGTCGCGCGGGTTGGCGAGGCCGTTCGCGCCGATCGGGCCGAGGTCGGGGAGGCGGAACGGCGCGCCGTGGTTCTCCGCGACATAGCCGCGCGCGCTGCCGTCGGGGAGGGTGACGCGGAAGCGCACGCCGCGCGGGATGATCGCGACTTCGCCGGGGGTGAGGTCGATTTTTCCGAGCTCGGTGTAGAGCGTGAGGCGGCCTTGTTGCGGGAGGATCAGGAGTTCGCCGTCAGCCGAGACGAACGCGCGGTTCACCATGTCCCTGGTCGCGCGGTAGATATGCATCGCGACGCCGGTCTGTGTCTTGGGGCCTTCGCCTGCGACGAGCATTGTCGTGAGGGAATCGAGCCAGTCGGCGTCTTGCGTTTCGAGCGGTCCCCAGCGGAGGCGGTTGGGGGCGAGCGGTTCGTCTGCGGTGCCGGGGGCGAAGAGGAGGGCTCCCTCGTAGCGCGTGAAGGCGGGGTGCGCGGCGGAGGGGCGCAGGCGGTAGAGCCATGAGCGCTTGTTCTCGTGGCGCGGCGCGGTGAAGGCGCTGCCGCTGAGTTGCTCGGCGTAGAGGCCGAACGCTGGTTTTTGGGGGGAGTTGCGGCCGATGGGGAGCGCGCCGGGGATGGCTTCGGTGGCGAAGTGGTTGTTGAAGCCGGTCATGGGGTCGGTCATTGCGCTCTCCAGCCTTTGGGGGCGGTGCTCGTTACTGCCCCACCCCAAAAGCCTCAAGCCTCAACCGCCCCCGGCACCACGCCCCGCCGGATCTGGTCCAGCTCGATGCTTTCGAACAACGCCTTGAAATTCCCCTCGCCAAAGCCGTCATTGCCCTTGCGCTGGATGATCTCGAAGAAGATCGGCCCGACCATATTCTCGGTGAAGATCTGCAACAGCAGCCCGCCACCCGTCTCCGGCGCGCCGTCGATCAGGATGTCGCGCTTGCGCATTTCCTCGACGTCGTGGTTGTGCCCGGGTAGGCGCTTGTCGATCAGGTCGAAATAGGTCTGCGGCGTCGTCTGGAACCGCACGCCGTTCGCACGCAGCGTATCGACCGTCTTGAAGATGTCGTCGGTCGCGAGTGCCAGATGCTGGATGCCTTCGCCCTTATAGTCCTTGATGAACTCCTCGATCTGCGAATGCTCGTCCTGGCTTTCGTTCAAGGGAATGCGGATCTTGTCGTCGGGCGCGGTCATCGCCTTGGAGAACAGGCCCGTCGCCTGACCCTCGATGTCGAAATAGCGGATCTGGCGGAAGTTGAAGATCCGCTCGTAATAATCCGCCCAATAGGCCATCCGACCGCGCTGGAGATTGTGCGTGAGGTGATCGAGCGTGTGGAGCCCGACGCTGTTGTCGTCCACGCCCGCGCCCTCGACCGGGGTGAAGTCGGTCTCGTAGATCCGCGACTTTTCATCGACCAGATACAGGTTTGCGCCGCCGATGCCCTCGATCGCGGGGAGGTCGAGCTCATCCGGGCCGACGGCGCCCTTCACGGCAACCGCGCCGCGCTCGACCGCCATCTTCAGCGCGTCCTCGCCGTCGGCAACGCGGAACGCCATCGCATTGGCCGAGGGGCCGTGCGTATCGCGGAAGCCCGCGACCTGGCCCGCATCATCCATGTTGAGCAGGAAGTTGATGTCGCCCTGCGCGTAGCGGCGGACGTTCTTCGACTTGTGGTTGCCGACATGGGTGAAGCCCATCTTGACGAACAGGTCGGCCATCGCCTCGGGGTTGGGCGAGGTGAATTCGACGAATTCGAACCCGTTCAGGCCCATCGGGTTTTCGGTGGCAGTCATCGCATCGGCTCCGAGATGGTTTCAGATGTAACGATATAGCGGCCTTGCCAACCACGGTCCATCCCTTATCCCCTTGTTCCATGACGACGCTCAAGCTCGACCAGTTCCTGCCGTATCGCCTGTCGATCGTGTCGAACCGCGTTTCGGCGGCGGTGGCGAGCACGTATCAGGCATTGTTCGGGCTCAAGATCCCCGAATGGCGGCTGGTCGCGATCATCGCCGAGAGCGAGGGTGCGACGCAGCAGGCGCTGGGATTGGCGACGCGGATGGACAAGGTGACGGTCAGTCGCGCCGCCGCCACGCTGGTCGAGCGCGGGCTGGTCGAGCGCAAGCCCAATGCGAACGACCAGCGATCGCACCTGTTGACGCTGACCGATGCGGGATGGACGCTGTACGAAAGCGTCGCGCCCAAGGCGCTCGAACTGGAAGCGCGTGTTTTCGCCGGGTTCAGCGCGGCCGAGATCAAGAGCTTTCGGGCGATGCTCGACCGGCTGGAAAGCTCGGCAGCACCGTTCGATGCGGAGCGTGCCTAACGGTTCGTCGCAACTGTCGGCAGGATGTGTAATTGCGCGGAAACCATTTTCGTTTCGCGCGTTAGGGACGCTGAGCGAAGGACCACAAAACCGGACTTCGTGCGAAGTGGGGAAGTTTAAGTCTTGATTTCATTGGCGTATTCGAGCGGGCTTCTCGCCATCGCGGTAGCAAGCCTGCAACAGGCGCCATCCCCTGCGACACAGGTACCGACTGGCGTGGGGCAAAGTGCCGGACAGGCGTCCGAGCCGCCGATCGTATCCGATCCCGAGTTCGACAAGGCGCTCCCTGCGCTCAGTAACGACATCAACGCGCCGCTTGAGCCGATGATCCCGGTTCCGGTCACGCCATCGGGCACCCCTGTCGCGCCGCAGCCCGCGACGCCGGTCGCGGGGGCCCCAGTGCAAGGGGCTCCGGTCACGACGACGCCTGCGCCCGACATTCCCGCCGATATCGCGCAGCCGCTTCAGCCGCTCGCTAGTTACGATACCACGCCGCTGGTCGACGTTGCGGTCAAGGACGAGAAGGCCCCCGAGATCCGCTATGAAACGGTGATCCGTGGTCTCGACCCACTCAAGCTGACCGCGCAATTCAATGGCTTGTCCGCGCTCAAGGGCGGCAAGGGCAAGGCCCCCAACGGCACCGTCATCGCTGCGCGCGGGCGTGAGGACGAGCAGCTCGCGATCCGGCTGATGAAGAGCCTGGGCTATTACGATGGCACCGCGGTTTCGACGATCGAAACGGTTCCCAACGACAAGACGCGCGTCAAGGCGATCGTGTCGGCGACGCCGGGCAAGCAATACAAGCTCGGCACGATTGTGGTGAAGGCGGATCCGACGATCCCGCCGACGCTGATCCGCGACGCGCTGCCGCTCAAGGTCGGCGAGCCGATCGACGCTTTGCGCGTGCAGGGCGCGGAGGCGAACGTCGCGCTGACTTTGCCGCAGCAGGGCTATCCCTTCGCGAAGGTCGGCGAACGCGACATCCTGCTCGACGATCTGGCGGGCACGGGCGACTATACGCTGCCGGTTGAAGTCGGGGCGCGGTCGTCGTTCGGGACGACCACGACCGAGGGGCGGCTCGCTTTTGGGGCGGATCATGTCCGGGTGTTGCAACGGTTCAAGCCGGGGGAACTGTACGACAATCGCAAGGTCGACGATCTGCGCGCGGCGATGGTCGCGACGGGGTTGTTCTCGACCGTTTCGGTCGAACCCAAGCCGACCGGGAACATCAACCCGGACGGAACCGAGCAAGTCAATCTGCTGGTCGAGCAGGAGCGCGGCAAGCCGCGTTCGCTGTCGGTCAGCGGCGGGTACAGCACGGGTCAGGGCGTGCGGGTCGAGGGCGCGTTCACGCATCGCAACGTCTTCCCGCCCGAAGGCGCGCTGATCGGGACTGCGGTCGTGGGGACGCAGGAACAGGGCGTGAGCGGGACGTTCCGTCGCTCAAATGCCGGGCGTCGCGACCGCACGGTGACGTTGACGGCTGGCGTCAACCACTCCAATTACGACGCGTTCGACGCCTTCACCGCCACGCTTTCGGGCCGGATCTCGTACGATTCGACGCCGCTTTGGCAGAAGAGATTCACCTATGCTTACGGTTTCGAACTCGTCGGCACGAACGAGAGCGTTTACGACTTCAACCGCGGCGAGCGCGTTCGCGGGACCTACTTCATTGCGGCGCTGCCGGGGCAGGTCCAGTTCGATCGGTCGGACAGTTTGCTCAACCCGACCAAGGGCTATCGCCTCAAGCTTAGCGTCAGTCCCGAAAGCTCGGTGCGTGGCGCGGTGCGGCCGTATGCGCGGACGCTGATCGAGGCGAGCGCTTATTATCCGGTCGGGCAGAGCATCGTGATCGCGGGCCGTGTGCGCGCAGGATCGATCCCAGGGATCGACCGCGACGACCTGGCGCCGTCGCGGCGCTATTATGGCGGCGGCGGCGGATCGGTGCGCGGCTATGGCTATCAGCGGCTCGGGCCGCTCGACCCCGACGGCAACCCGGTCGGCGGACGCAGCATCAACGAGTTCGCGCTCGAGGCACGCTATCGCTTCGGCAATTACGGGATCGTGCCGTTCATCGACGCCGGTAACGCCTATAGCAGCGTGTTGCCCAAGGGATCGGACCTGCGCTTCGGCGCGGGCATCGGCGGCCGCTTCTATACCAACTTCGGGCCGATGCGCGTTGACGTCGCAACCCCGCTCAATCCACGCCCGGGCGACGGCAAGGTCGCGCTCTATATCTCGATCGGACAAGCCTTCTGATGGCGGATGAAGAGACCGTCGTCGTTGCACGGCGCCCGTTGTGGCAGCGGATCATCAAGTGGATTGCAGTAACGCTCGGCGTGCTGGGCCTGTTGGCGATGGGGATCGTCTTCGGGCTGGATACCGCGCCCGGCCGGCGCGTGATCGCCAATTTCATCGGGGATTATAAAACCGCAGGTGGGCTCAACATCCGCGTCGGTCGGATCGAGGGATCGATCTACGGCAAGATGGTGCTCAACGACCTGCGGGTGAGCGATCCGCAGGGCGTGTTCCTGTCGTCGCCGCGGATCGCGGTCGACTGGCGGCCGTTCGATTACGTCAAGAACCATGTCAACGTGCTGTCGGCGCAGGCGAACCTCATCACGATGACGCGCTCGCCCGTGTTCAAGCCGACGCCGACCGACCCCAATGCGCCGATCCTGCCCGATCTCGACATCGACATCGGTCGCCTGACGGTCGATCGCATGGTGCTGGGCAAGGCCGTGATGGGCTCGGCCCACATCATCAAGATCGACGGCGCGACGCACATTGCGGACAAGCGCGCGCAGATCACCGCGAACGTCGATGCGCTGACCGGCCCCGGCATCGCGGGCGGCGACACGTTGCGCCTCAAGCTCGACGCAGTGCCTGATGCCAACCGGTTCGGGATCGACGCGCGGATCACCGCGCCCGCACGCGGCGTCGTCGCGGAGATGAGCGGGCTCAAGGCACCGCTCGACTTCACCATTGCCGGTAAGGGCGCATGGAGCGCGTGGACCGGCAAGGCGACCGGAACACTTGGCGGCGCACAGTTCGCTGACCTCAACCTGTCCGCCCGCAACGGCTTCTTCCAGGTGCGCGGGACGACCAAGCCCGGACTCTATCCCGGTGGCGCACCCAAGGACGAGGCGACCCCGACCAACCCGATCGCGCGGATCACCGCGCCGGCACTCGACGTATCGATCGATGCGCGGCTCAACGAGCGCAAGGTCGACACCGTCGTCGCGCTCAAGTCGGACGCGATGGCGGTCAACGCCAAAGGTCTGATCGATCTCGCGCAAAGCGCCTTCGGTCAGTTCGCAGTCGAGGCGAAATTGCTCAAGCCCGGTGCGATCCTTCCCAACCTCAACGGACGTGACGTCAATGCGCGCGTCGTGCTCGACGGCAAGTTCGCGACCCCGACGGTCAATTACGTCATCAGCGCGGGCGTGCTCGGTTTCGGCGAGACTGCCGTGCAGCAATTGTACGCCTCGGGTCTGGCGCGCGTGAACGCGGACCATATCGTGATCCCGGTCGCGGCGCGTGCCGCGCGGGTTACCGGCCTTAACGCCGCGGCGGGCGGCTTGCTCGATGCGGTTGCGATCAACGGCAGCTTCGCGATCGCCAACGGCAAGGTGCTGTCGGACAATCTGCGGATCCGCTCGCGCAAGATCGATGCGACCGCATTGGTCGTCGCCGATCTCGCCAAGGGCACGTATCGCGCCGCGCTCAACGGGCGGGTCAACGATTACCGCGTCGAGAGTTTCGGGATCGTCAGCCTCAAGACCGACGCCAAGCTCGTCACCATGCCCGGCGGGTTTGGGATCACCGCGCACGTCGCGGCACGCACGTCGCAGATCTTCAACGAAGGCGCGCGCAATTTCCTCGGCGGCAACGCTGCGGTGACGGCGGATGTCGGGTATGATCCGAACGGGATCATCACCTTCCGCAACCTGCGAATGAACGCACCCCAGTTCCGCGTGACGCGCGGGCAGGGGCGCTATGATCCGCGTGGGCCGCTCGCGGTCGATGCGGATGCCTATTCGACGCAATATGGCCCGCTGTTCGCGCGCGTTACGGGCACCGCGACCAAGCCGGTCGTGCTGCTGCGCGCACCACGTCCGGGCGTCGGGATCGGGCTCGTCAATCTGGAGGCCCGTGTCCGCGGGACGGGGTCGAGCTATCTCGTCGTTGCCAAGGGTGGCACCAACTACGGTCCGTTCAGCGCCGATCTCAACGTGGTGCCCGCGGCACCGCTGACCGTCGACATTCGTAATGCGCGCTTTGCGGGCATCGACTTCAAGGGTCGTGTCCAGCAGCTTGCGGCAGGGCCGTTCGGTGGGCGGATCACTTTCGCGGGTTCGGGCATCAGCGGGGCAGCATTGCTCGGCGCGCAGGGCCAGTATCAGAAGGTCGACGTCGCGGCGCGCGCGAGCAACGCAAAGATTCCGGGTCTGGTGGACTTCACGATCGGTCGCGCGATCGTCAACGCCCGCGCGATCCTTACCCCGACGCCGCAAGTCGTCGCAGACGCACAGGTTGCCGATCTGCGCTACGGCCCGACGGTCATTTCGACCGCACGCGCCAAGGTGAACTACGCCGGTGGTTCGGGCACCGCGCAGCTTGTCGCTGCGGGTTCGAACGGCGTGCCGTTCCGCCTTGCCGCCAACGCGCGGCTCAGCCCCAAGCAGTGGCTTGCGGCGCTCCAGGGCCAAGCCAATGGCATCGGCTTCCGCACCGCCAACCCGGCGCGGATCGATATCGACGGATCGAACTACCGGCTTCAGCCAACGCGGATCGACTTCGACAATGGGTCGGCGCGCGTCGCCGCGGTCTATGGCTCGGGGCTGTCCGCACAGCTTCGGCTCGACAAGCTCGACCTGTCGGTAGCGAACGCCTTCGTTCCGGATCTCGGGCTCGGTGGTGCGGTGACGGGGTCGATGGACTATGCGCAGCCGCGCGGCGCTTCGGTCCCCAAGATCGCTGGCCAGTTCCGCATCGCCAACTTCACGCGTTCGAGCCTCGCCAGCGTGTCCGAGCCGGTCGACGTGATTGGCCAGATCGGCCTGACCGACGCGGGCGGCGAAGCACGTGCGCTCGTCCAGCGCGGTGGCACGACGGTGGGCCGGATGGTCGCTACGTTGCGGCCGCTCGGTGGCGGCGACAGCTGGGTCTCGCGACTGATGGCGGCGCCGCTTTCGGGGGGCATTCGCTACAACGGTCCTTCGGGCGTGCTGTTCTCGCTCGCCGGGCTCAGCCGTCAGCAATTGTCGGGGGCAATCGCCATCGCTGCGGACTTCAACGGCCGGGTCGATGCGCCGCAGTTGAACGGTGTCATCCGTGCGGACTCGCTGACCTATGACAATGAAGTCTATGGCACGCGTCTCAGCCAGATGAAGATCGCGGGGCGGTTCACCAACGATCGGCTCGAAATCACGCAGTTGTCGGCGCGCGCGGGCGAGGGCACGGTCCAGGCACGTGGCTCGGTCGGGTTCGCGGCGGCTTCGGGTTTCCCGATCGATATCCAGGCGACGCTAAACAACGCGCGGCTGGCGCGGAGCGATGCGCTGGGTGCGACCGCGACGGGCACGATCGCGATCACCAACTCGAAGGCGAATGGCGGATTGATCAAGGGCGACCTGACGATCCCCAATGCACGCTATGAGATCATTCGTCAGGGGCAGGCGGAAGTCGCCGAACTGACGGGGGTCCGCCGTAAGAGTGATCTGGTCAAGAATGCTGCCGCGCCCAAGGCGGAAGCGCCGGTTGGCTTGTTCAAGCTCGATATCCGGATCCGGGCGGACAACCAGTTGTTCGTGTCGGGCATGGGGCTCGAGTCCGAATGGGAGATGGACATGCGGGTCGCCGGTACGTCGGCAGCACCGCAGATCCTCGGGCGCCTGCAACTGGTGCGCGGTACCTATTCGTTCGCGGGCAAGCGGTTCGAAGTCACCAAGGGCGACATTCGCTTCGACGGTGGGGCGCTGACCGATCCGGTGATCGACATCAGTGCGACCACCACGACGAGCGACGTCGAAGTCACAATCAACGTGACGGGCACGGGGCAGCGTCCGCAGATCGCGTTCACCTCGACCCCGGCACTGCCGCAGGACGAAGTGCTCAGCCGCCTGTTGTTCGGCAGCTCGGTGACCAACCTTTCGGCGATCCAGGCGGTCCAGCTCGCTTCGGCGCTCAACTCGCTGCGCGGGTCGGGGGGTGGTCTCAACCCGCTCGGCAAGCTGCGCTCGGCGACCGGAATCGACCGGTTGCGCGTGCTTGGCGCGAATGAGGCGACCGGGCAGGGGACGTCGCTTGCGGCAGGCAAGTATCTGACCGACGACATTTATGTCGAAGTGATCACCGATGCGCGCGGGTTCACCGCAACGCAGCTGGAGGTTTCGCTGACCAAGACGCTGAGCGTTCTGTCGCAGGCCGGGTCGTTTGGAGGGTCGAACGTCACGGTGCGCTACAGAAAGGATTTCTGATCGCAACCTAATGCTTCCCCGAGGGTCTGATATGACATAATCATGACCCTCGGAGAGCGATGATGACACAGCGCACGGCAGAGCATTTCGACGTGGTCGTGGTTGGTGCCGGGATATCCGGAATCGGCGCGGGATATCACCTTCAGACACAATCGTCCGATCGCAGCTATGTCATCCTTGAGGGACGCGCGCAGCTTGGCGGGACGTGGGACCTGTTCCGCTATCCCGGGATACGGTCCGACTCCGACATGTACACGCTGGGCTATTCGTTCCGGCCGTGGACCGAGGCCAAGGCGATCGCGGACGGGCCATCGATCCTCAACTACGTGACCGAGACCGCGCGCGATTTCGGGATCGATCGGCACATCCGCTTCGGCCACCACGTCAAGCGCGCGGCTTGGTCCACGCCGGATGCGTGCTGGCGAGTCGAGGCGGATGGGCCGGACGGGCCGGTCGTGTTTACCTGCGCGTTCCTGTTCATGTGCAGCGGCTATTATAATTACGCCCAAGGGCACACGCCCGAATGGCCGGGGACCGAGGCGTTTGCGGGGCGAATCGTCCATCCGCAATTCTGGCCCGGTGACCTCGACTATGCGGGGAAGGAAGTCGTCGTCATCGGCAGTGGCGCGACCGCGGTGACGCTGGTGCCGGCGATGGCGGACAGTGCGTCGCACGTGACGATGCTCCAGCGGTCCCCCACCTATGTCGTGTCGCGTCCGGCGGAGGATGCGGCGGCCAACTGGCTGCGGCGCAAATTGCCCCCAAAGCTCGCCTATCGGCTGGTGCGGTGGCGCAACGTGTTGATGGGGATGCTGTTCTTCAATCTTGCGCGCAAACGGCCGGCGCAGACCAAGGAACGGCTGATCGGGCTGGTGCGCGATCAGCTCGGGCCCGACTATGACGTCGCGACGCATTTCACGCCGAGTTACAATCCGTGGGACCAAAGGTTGTGTCTCGTACCCGATGCCGACCTGTTCGAAGCGATCAAGCAGGACCGCGCATCGGTCGTGACCGATCGGATCGTGCGCTTTAGCCGCAACGGGTTGCTGCTGGAGTCGGGCACCGAGCTTCCGGCGGACGTGGTGGTCACCGCGACCGGGCTCGAGCTGCAGTTGCTGAGCGACGTCGCGTTCAGCGTC
The DNA here is from genome assembly GCF_058782275.1 of Sphingomonas sp. FW306-05-A. Lineage (NCBI taxonomy): Bacteria > Pseudomonadati > Pseudomonadota > Alphaproteobacteria > Sphingomonadales > Sphingomonadaceae > Sphingomonas > Sphingomonas sp. FW306-05-A. The sequence goes on along the minus strand of NZ_JBYSXN010000002.1, from coordinate 325,501 downwards.
GACGGGGTGCCGGTCGATCTGACCGAGACGTTCAACTACAAGGGGATGATGTACAGCGACGTGCCCAACATGGCGTCGTCGTTCGGCTACACCAACGCCTCCTGGACGCTCAAGGCGGACCTGACCTGTGGTTATGTCTGCCGCTTGCTCAACACGATGAAGAAGCGCGGGTTGCGGCAGGCGACCCCGCGGGTCGGCGGAGCGGATCTGGCTCCTGCGCCGTTCCTCGATTTCACCTCGGGCTATGTCACGCGCGCGATGGCGAAGTTTCCCAAGCAGGGGAGCAAGGCCCCGTGGCGCGTCCACCAGAATTACGCACGCGATCTGCTCGCGTTGAAATACGGGTCGGTTGATGACGGGATGGAGTTTTCCAATCCGGTGCCTGCGCGCAAGGGTGTGGCGCGGAAGGAAGCGGCCTGATTTCGCCTGTTGCCGCTTCCTCGGCGAAGGCCGGGGCCCAGGAGCGGACCGGATGAAGGTGATAGGCTGCGCTTCGTTACCTTGGACATTGCGACTGGGCCCCGGCCTTCGCCGGGGAAGCGCTGGTAGAGGGAAGGCGCACCGGTAAACCCGGGAACCCAACCCGTAACCAAATGTTTCTCGCGCATTGCTGTATCGCAACTTGCCCTGTTCGTTCGATCGAACTAGAGGCGCTCCCGTGTTGCAGCAACGACTCCTCGACATTGCCATCGCCGAATTTGGGGCCAAGGGCCTCGAGGGCGCGAGTACGCGTGGGATCGCCAAGGCGGCGGGGACGGCGATGTCGTCGATCACCTATCATTACGGCGGCAAGGAAGGGTTGTACCTTGCCGCTGCCGACCATATCGCGGCGCAGATCGGCGAGCATATGGCCCCCGCGCTGGAGCTCGGCGCGCTGTCGCCGGGCATGACTGCCAGTGCCGCGCGGACTGCGATCCAGCACATCCTCGCGCGCTTCATCGAGACGATGGGCACCAAGAACAGCGCGTTCTCCCTGTTCATCGTGCGCGAGCAGATGGAGCCGACCGAGGCGTTCGACCGCATCTATGGCGGGCTGATGGGCAAGCTGCTCGAAACGATCGTCGAACTCGTGCGCATCGCGACGGGGCGGCAGGATCCGTTCGCCTGCGAGGTCGCGGTTCTCACGCTGATGGGCCAGATCGTCATGCTGCGCGCCTCGCGCGCGACCGCGCTCAAATTGCTGCGCCGCCCGAGCCTCGATGCCGATGCGCTGACCGCGCTCGCCGCCCGGATCGCGGCGAATACCGACGCCATTCTCGACCGCATGATTGCCGAACGACAGGAGCTTCCATGAGCGACGACCAAAACGCCGCCAAGCAGGACGACGCCCAGGAGGCGGACAAGCAGAACGAAAGCCAGGATGGCGACGAGAAGAACGACGCGCCCAAGAAGCCGTCGATCTTCAAGAAGCCGCTGTTCTGGATCATCCTGATCGCGGTGGTCGCGGCAGTCGCGATCGGTGGGACGCTCTATTATCTCGACGCGCGCCAGTATGAATCGACCGATGACGCGTTCGTCGACGCGCATATCGTGCGGCTCGCGCCCAAGGTCGCGGGGACGCTCAAGGCGGTCGCCGACATCGACAACCGCCATGTCGAGGCAGGGCGGTTGCTCGCGGTGATCGAGGCGTCGAGCACCGGCGCGCAGGTTGCCGAAGCACAGGCCAACGTGAAGCAAGCCGAAGCGCAGTTCGAGCAAAGCCGCGCGCAAGTCGCCGCGGCGCAGGCCAATCGTGACCAGGCGGTCGCCTCCGCCCGCGCACCGCTCGCGACGGCGGCGAAGGCGCAGCAGGATCTCGCGCGCTACGAAGCGTTGTTGCGGATCGATCCGTCGGCGGTGGCGGGGCAGCAGCTCGACGCCGCCCGCGCGACCGCGCGCTCGACCGCGGCGGATGCCGCCGCCGCGCGTCAGCAGATCGACAGTGCGGACGCCAACATCCTCGTCGCGCGCAAGCAGGTGAACGCGTCGCGCGCGGTGATCGATGCGCGCAAGGCTTCGGTCGAGCAGGCGAACATCACGCTCGGCGACAACCGGTTGGTCGCGCCAGTGTCGGGGCAGGTGGTCAACCGCTCGGTCAACGTCGGCTCCTATGTCGGCCCGGGCACGCAGTTGATGGCGATCGTCCCCGATCATGTCTGGGTGACCGCGAACTTCAAGGAAACGCAGTTGCGCGACATGAAGATCGGCCAGCGCGTTGAGATCAAGGTCGACGCCTATCCCGACGTCAAGTTCGTCGGCCGCGTGGACTCGGTCCAGCGCGGCGCGGGCCAGGCGTTCGCGCTGCTCCCGCCGCAGAACGCCACGGGCAATTACGTCAAGGTCGTCCAGCGCGTTCCGGTGCGGATCGAGTTCGACGCCAAGAACGGTCCCGATCCGCGCAAATATCCGCTCGGCCCCGGCATGTCGGTGATCCCGACGGTCAAGGTCCGCTGAGGTGGCAACCGCCGCAAGGCAGGATGGATGGGATCCGTCGCGATCGGGCGCGGGCAGTTACAGCCCGTGGCTGATCGTCGGGATCATCAGTATCCCGACGTTCATGGAGGTGCTCGACACCTCGATCGCCAACGTTGCGCTTGATCATATCGCGGGGGGGCTGTCGGTCTCCAACGACCAGGCGACGTGGGTGCTGACCAGCTACCTCGTCGCCAACGCGATCGTCATCCCGATCAGCGGCTGGCTGTCCGACGTGATCGGGCGGAAACGCTACTTTCTGCTGTCGATCGCGCTGTTCACGCTCGCCTCGCTGCTGTGCGGGCTCGCGCCCAACCTGACGACGCTGGTCATCGCGCGCGTGCTGCAGGGCATTGGCGGTGGTGGCCTTGCGCCGGTCGAGCAATCGATCCTGGCGGATACCTTTCCCCCAAAGCAACGCGGGATGGCGTTCGCCGCCTTTGCGATCGTCGTCGTCGTCGGCCCCGTGCTCGGGCCGACGCTCGGCGGATACATCACCGAGAATTCGAGCTGGCACTGGGTCTTCCTGATCAACGTGCCGATCGGGATCGCCTCGGTGTTCCTCGTCAACATCTTCGTCGACGAACCCGACGCGATCAAGGAAGACCGGCGCAAGCTGCTCGCGCGCGGGATCCGGGTCGATTATGTCGGGATCATCCTGATCGTGCTGGGGCTCGGCTTCTTCGAACTGACGCTCGATCGCGGCGAACGCGAGGACTGGTTCGCCAGCACGCTGATCATCGCGACCGCGAGCATTTCGTTCGTGTCGCTGGTCGCGCTCGGCTTCTGGGAAACCAACCACGACGAGCCAGTGATCGACCTCAAGCTGCTCAAGAGCCGCAACTTCTCGCTGACGCTGCTGATCATGGGGATCACTGGGATGATCCTGTTCGGGACGACCCAGTTGATCCCGCAGATGTTGCAGCAGGTGCTGGGGTATACGTCGTTCCAGGCAGGGCTGGCGCTGACCTTCGGCGGGATCGCGACGCTCGTCGCGGTTCCGTTCGCAGGAAGGCTGTCGGGCGTGGTCGACGTACGGCTGATGCTGTTCCCGGCGTTGCTGGTCCAGGCGTTCGCCTTGTGGAACATGACGCATTTGAACGCGGACATCACCTTCCACGATGCCGCGATCGCGCGTCTGTTCCAGGCGATGGCGCTGCCGTTCCTGTTCGTGCCGATCAACGCGGTCGCCTATGTCGGGCTGCCGCAGAATAAGACCGCGCAGGCATCGAGCCTGCTCAACATCGCGCGTAACCTCGGCGGGTCGATCGGTATCTCGACCGCACAGACGTTGCTTGCGTCGGGGCAGCAACGGCACCAGTCCGAACTCGTCCAGAAGCTCAATCCGCTCGATCCCAATTATACCGACTGGCTGTCGAAAGCGCAGGGCGCGTTCGGCGGGCAGGGGGATCCGGGGACGACCTCTCTGGCGGTGCTGTACCAGACGGTGCAGCGCCAAGCGTCGATGCTCGCGTTCCTCGACGTGTTTCGTTCGCTGATGATCGTGGTGCTCGTCGTGGCACCGCTCGTATTCCTGATGCGCTCCGGCAAGTCCGGTGGCGGTGGTGGAGGCATGGCCCATTGACCCGCTCGCTTTTTTCTCTCGCGCTGCTGGGCAGTACCCTGCTTGCGGGCTGTACCGTCGGGCCGAACTATACCGCGCCCAAGCTCGCCGTCCCGCCCGCCTTCGCCGAACGCCAGCTTGCCCCGGCGCCTGGCGCACAGGTCGATCCGGCACGCTGGTGGGCGGCGTTCGGCGATCCGCAGCTTGATTCGCTGGTCGATCGCGCGCTGAAGGACAGCCCCGACATCGCGATCGCGGCGTCGCGCGTGCGGCAGGCGCGGTTGCAGGAAGTGTCCGCGCGCGCGGTCGGCAAGCCGACGCTCGATGCGGCGGGCAACGTCAGCCATATCGAATTCAGCAAGAACGCCGGACTCGCCTCGATCGCGCAAGCCTTCTCCGGCGGGAACGGCGGCGGCACGGGCACCGGGAGTGGTGCTGGCAGCAGCTCGGGCTTCGCGCTTCCGGGAAGCGGGATCACGACCTTCTCGGCCGGGTTCGATGCGAGCTGGGAACTCGACCTGTTCGGCGGCGGCAGGCGGGGTGTCGAGGCGGCGGGCGCGCGGGTCGAGGCGGCGGAATGGACCAGGCGCGATGCCGCGGTGACGCTCGCGGCTGAAGTCGCGCAGGCGTATTTCGCGTTGCGGCTCGACCAGGAACAGATCGCGGTGATCCAGAGCGAGCTGGTGTCGCAAGAGCGCTCGCTCGATATCGCGGGCAATATCGCGCGGGTCGGGCTGGTGCCGTCGATCGACGTCACGCGGCAACGTGGATCGATCACCAGCACGCAGGCGCGGCTAGAGCCGATCCGGGCGGACGTGCGGGTGCGGATCCATGCGCTGGGGATTCTGCTCGGGGTCGAGCCCGAGACGCTGGATGGTGAATTGACGCGGCCCGGCGTTCCGCTGGTCGCGCTTCCGGTGGTGCCGGCGGGGCTTCCGTCGGATCTGCTGCGGCGGCGCCCCGATGTGCGTGCGGCAGAGCGGCAGCTTGCGGCATCGACCGCCGACATCGGCGTTGCGGTCGCGGACCTGTATCCCAAGTTCAACCTGACCGGGATCGCGCAATTGCTGTCGACCTCGCTCGCCACGCTCGTCGCGGGGAACAGCGTTCAGCTGACCGGGACCAGCGCGGTGCAATTCCCGCTGCTCGACTGGGGACGCCGCAAGGCGACGATCGGGATCCGCAAGGAAGACCGCGAACAGGCCTATCTGCAATATCGCACCACCGTGCTCGGCGCGCTGCGCGACGTCGAGGACCCGCTCGCGCGGATCGATGCCGAGCGTGCGCGCAACGCCGCACTGCAACGCGCGGTCGCGGACGCGCAGTCGACCGCGCGCTCGGTCGAGGCGCAATATCGCACCGGCTTCGTGACGCAGACGTCCTTGCTTGATGCGCAAGTCAGCGTGCTGACCGCGCGCGAACAGCTCGCCGCGAGCAACGCGCAATTGCGACAGGATACCGCCGCGCTGTTCAAGGCGATCGGCGGTGGCTGGGAAGAACCTGCGCCAACCCCGACAGGGTGATTGGCAAAGTGGTTAATACGTGCCTAGAACCAAGGGTATGGACACTGCCGACCAGCTCTACGCCGCTGCGCTGACCCATCTCGAGGCGCTGATCGGCTTCGATACGACCTCGCGGGATTCGAACCTGCGGCTGATCGAATATGTCGAAGCGTTCCTGTCGGAGCACGGCGTCGCCAGCCGGCGGGTCGCCAATCCGGAAGGGACAAAGGCGAACCTGTACGCGACGGTCGGGCCGGCGGTTGCCGGCGGGGTGGTGCTGTCGGGGCATACCGATGTCGTGCCGGTCGACGGGCAGGCGTGGAGCAGCGATCCTTTCGTACTGACCCGGCGCGGGGACAGACTGTTCGGGCGTGGCACGTGCGACATGAAGGGGTTTCTGGCGCTCGCGTTGGCGACGGTGCCGGGATTTGCGCGCGGGGAGTCGGCGCGGCCGATCCATCTCGCGTTTTCCTATGATGAGGAAGTCGGCTGCCTCGGCGCGCCGTCGATGATCCGCGAACTGGTCTCTGACCTGCCCGCGCCGCTTGCGGTGATCGTAGGCGAGCCGACCAGCATGGAAGTGGTCAGCGGGCACAAGGGTATCTCCACCTGGCGCGTGACGGTGACGGGGCATGAGGCGCATTCGAGCCTGACGCATCTCGGCCTGTCGGCGAACATGATCGCGGTCGGACTGATGGAACGGCTGCGGCAGATCGCGCTGGAACTGGAGCGGCACGGCGACTCGACGTCGCCCTATCATCCGCCGCATGCGACGCTGACGATCGGGCTGATGCAAGGCGGCACCGCGGTCAACATCCTGGCGCGCGAATGCATCTTCACCTTCGATTTGCGAACGCCGCCAGGGCAGGATCCCGACACCATCGTTGTCCCATTTCTGGACGCCTGCAAAACAGCTCATCGCACCGCGCGGGAACGATTCCCCGATGCGGGCGTGGCGGTGATTCGGCGGTCGGCCACGCCGTCCTTCGCGCCGGAGCCGAATGGTGCTGCAGAAACGCTCGCGCGGCGGCTGGCGGGGGACAATGGACCGACGCGTGCAGCGGCCTATGCCGCGGAGGCGGGACAATTCCAGGGGGCGGGGTTCTCGACGATCATCTGCGGGCCCGGATCGATCGAACAGGCGCATCAGGCGGATGAATTCATCGCGCTGTCGCAAATGGAGCGCGGCGCAGCGTTTATGGCGCGTTTGGCAGAGGCGCTGGCGTGATTATGAAAATGCTTTTGTCGCGCGATTACAGTCCGGTAGCCCGGGAACGGGAGGGCTTTACATATAGTGCGCTAATTCAATGCAGTAATTCGTATGTTTTACACCCCGCCGGGCCAAAAACGTCGGCGGTTGAAACGGCTTGGCGATTAACAGGCAGCGAATGTACTCCGTGCACTGTTCCGCCAAGCCGAGGAATTAGCTTACCAGGGACGGGTGCTCTCGCCCCAGACGAGCGCGAGGATGAACTTAACCATTGCTCTTCTCCAATTAGGTGCCCAGTTGGGCACGAATTTTTGTTAATAGAATCTTAAGGTTGTGGCAATCTGGTTTTCGCTGGAAAAGAGCCGGCCTCGGAACGCGCTTAACCGTTCGTTCAACCTTCGAGATTAGCGTGAGCGAATGCCGGAACGTGTGAGCCACTCTCAGGGAAACGCGTCGGCTGAGCGCAGCGAAGGCGCACGTCCCAGCCCCGCGATGCAGCAAGCGCGTGTCTTGAAGCGGGACAGTTCCGCAGGCCAGCACGTTGAATGGCAGGCGGTCGGCATTTGCGAGATATCGAACTTCACGGTTCTGCGCCGCCAGATAGGCGTTCGGCGTATGAACGAACTGCTGCAGTTGCTGTCGGAGCGGATTGTCGGTCTGGGATATGTCGACGCGGCGTCGGCAGGGCGCGGGACGATTGCATTTTCCTTTGCAGAGGCGGCGCTCGCGGATGTGGCTGTTTCAGCGGCGACCGTGTTGCGCGTCTGTCGGGGATCTCTCGCGGTTGATGAACGGGCTTGCCGGCCGTGCATTGCTGTCGGGGTTGCCGCGACGCCACACGGTGAAGTGGAAGAGGTTCGCCTGATCGAGGAGGCGGAGAGTGCGCTCGATGAGGCACGCTCCGCCGGAGGGCTTGCGGTCCGCGACCTTTCTCTCGACGCACCGGCATTCGACCGATTGGCACTCATGCAGGATCTGCCGACGGCGATCGCGAACGGCGAGATGTTCCTGCAATACCAGCCCAAGGTTCATGTCCGGCGCCAGGAGATCGGCAGTTGCGAGGCGTTGGTCCGGTGGAACCATCCCATTCGCGGGCTTATCGGCCCGGGGGACTTCATCACGGTCGCCGAGGACTGCGGGCAAATTGCCGCCCTGACCTTATGGACGCTCGATCGGGTAATCGAGGACCAGGCACTGGTCCATGGCGATGGCCATGACCTGCGGTTTTTCATCAATATCTCCGGCCAGTTGTTGTCCGACGACGCGTTCGTAGCCGCCGTTTGCGAGCGAATGGACCTGTGCGACGCCCGGATTGGTTTCGAGATTACCGAGACGGCAGTGATCGAAGACCCGTTGAGCGCGATTGCCAATCTCAATACCTTCGCGGCAGCCGGCATCGACATTGCGATCGACGACTATGGCGCCGGACTCTCGTCTTTGGCCTACCTCAAGCAGCTGCCGGCAAAAGAACTCAAGATCGACAAGCTGTTCATCCTCAATCTGACGAGCAGTAATCGGGATCCCCTGATCGTGCGGTCAACGATCGACCTTGCGCATGCGCTCGACATGGAGGTGACGGCCGAGGGTGTGGAGTCTCCGGCTGCCTTGGCCCTGCTGTCGGTCATGGGGTGCGATATGGTGCAGGGCTATCTGATCAGCAGGCCGGTCTCCCTCGACCTGTTCCGGCAGTTTCTTCGCGACTATTCGGCCGATTCGTGGCGGGAGTCCTGTCGTGGTACGTTTGCGCAGCCGGCGAGTTTCTGGAAGCGTGCGTGACTCCGGCGATATGATCGGACTGATCCGTTGGGCTTGAAAGCGACGCACTCACAGATCAAGGCGAGCATCGCCCTCATGGTGATGGGGCTGTTCTGCATTCTCAACGCTTATGCGGCGATCGCTGCACCGACGCAGCCCGCTGGCGATTTCGATTCCCTCATCGCGAACACGAAGGCGATGATGCAGGTCGATCCTTCCAAGGCGTTGGTATCTGCCGTTGGCGCGCAGCGCGTGGCGGCCAAGCGCAAAGGCCGTGAAGGCTTGGTGCAGCTTGCGACTGCCAAATGGCTTACTGCCGAAGCGTATCTGCGTTTGAGCGACACGGCCCAGGCGGCACCCGAACTTGACCGTGCTATCAGTCTTGCAAAGCAGTCAGGGATCACGACCAAGCTGAATGGCGACCTTCTGCTGTCAAAAGGGGGGCTTTTGCAGGCAACCGCCAGCTTCGCGGACGCTTTGAAGGCATATCAGCTTGCACACAATATCTTCAGGGACATCGGTGAAACCCGAAGTCAGGCGATATCTCTCATCAACATCAGTATCCTTTACCAGGAGGCCGAAGATTACAAGAACGCCATCCGATATAATGGAGAGGCGCTTGCGGTTTATAAGGGTGATCCAGGGCTCCTGTTTTCGATCTATGGAAGCCTCGGGATCGATCTGAACCAGCTTGGCAGACTTGCGGAAGCGCAGGTCATGTACGACAAGGCGCTCAAACTGGCGCGGGAGATGAAAAGCCCGATGCTGGAGGCACGCACGCTGCGCAATATCGCGCGAGGACAGTTGGAAGCGGGCAAGCTGGCGCTGGCAGACCGCACGATTGCGGAAGGGCTGCGCGTCTCGCGCGGCGAGGACGCTGCGCAGGCACGTCGTCACTTTCTGGAGCTATCCGCCCAATCCGCAGTTCAGCATCGCCAATATCGCCAGGCCGAGCGGCTGATCCAGCAGAGCTTCGACGGCGTCGACGTGACAACCACCACGCTCGATATGCGCGACGCGCACCAGACGGCCTACCGGATCTACCATCAACTCAATGACGAACATCAGGCGCTAATCCATCTCGAGGCACTGAAACGGCTGGATGACGAGACATCCAAGCTGTCTGCCTCCGCAAACAGCGCACTGGCGGCGGCAAGGTTCGATTTCGCCAACCAGGAAACACGGATCGCGCAGTTAAAGCAGGTTCAACTGCAGCGCGACATCGACGACGCCGCGCTTCGCGCGCGCACGCAGCAGACGATCTTCGGCGGGCTTGCCATCGCGGGCGGGATCATCGTGGGGATGCTCGTCTTCGGCCTCGTCACGATCCGCCGCAGCCGCAACGAGGTGCGCCGGGCAAACGTCGATCTTGCGGAAACCAACGCCGCATTGGGCAAGGCGCTTGCCGCCAAGACCGAGTTCCTCGCGACCACCAGCCACGAGATCCGCACCCCGCTCAACGGGATTCTCGGCATGACGCAGGTGATGCTCGCGGACGGCGGGATCGATCCAGCGGTGCGCGACCGGATCACCGTCGTGCATGGCGCGGGGATCACGATGCGCGCGCTGGTCGACGATATCCTCGACGTAGCCAAGATGGAGACGGGCAATCTGACGATCGAGGCGGTGCCGTTCGACCTCCGCGCGACGTTGCAGGACGTATCGCGCCTCTGGGAAGACCAGTCGCGCGCGCGCGGGGTCTCGTTCGTGCTCGATCTTGCGCAATGCCCCGCGTTCATCGTCGGTGATTCGGCGCGCTTGCGGCAAATCGCGTTCAACCTCCTGTCGAATGCGCTCAAGTTTACCGAGCGGGGCACGGTGACTCTGCGCGCGGTCGACGAAGGCGGGTCGCTCGCGATCTCGGTCGAGGACAGCGGGATCGGCATTCCGGCGGACAAGATCGACCTGATCTTCGAATCCTTCCGCCAGGCCGATGCCGGAACCGCGCGCAAGTTCGGCGGGACTGGCCTTGGCCTCTCGATCTGTCGGAACCTCGCGCGCGCAATGGACGGCGACATATCGGTGGCGAGCGTTCCGGGCGAAGGATCGACCTTCACCGTCCGCATTCCGCTCGTCCATGCAGCGGACCCGGCATCGATCCAAACGGCGGCGGATCAACCGCAGGATGCGCTGCTGATCGTCGACCGCAACCCGATCTCCCGCAGCATGCTGCGCGCCTTGCTGGAGGCGCGGGCCGGGACGGTGGTGTTCGCCGCATCGGTCGACGAAGCGCTCGATCGTCTGGCGCGCGGCGGCATCAGCCGAATCCTCGTCGACGAGGCGACGATCCGTGCCGAGGTCGATTCGGACGCCGCAATGGAGCGGATCGGACAGTGCGACGTGCCGTCCTTCTTATTGTGGTCGACTCCGAAAGACGCTGATCTTGCTCACTTTGCCGCTCTGGGCATTGATCAAGTCATCGCCAAACCGATCGCCGGAAATATCCTGTCGGACCGGCTGTTCCGCGATCCAGGTACGCAAAAATCCCCGATCTCCGGGGTTGTTTCGCAGGCTGCGTAATCCGATAGAGGGCCGATGCAGTCGGATGGATCGCCTTTATGTTCAGTGTTGGGGTGAGCCGGTGAATATTCTCTTCATCGAAGACGACCCGATGAACCGTCGCGTGGTCAAGGATATGCTCGACGTCGCCGGTGCGACGATGACGGGGGCCGAAAGTGCCGAGATCGGTCTCGAACTGATCGACGCGAATGATTACGCGATGATCCTGCTCGATTTGCGGATGCCCGGCATGGACGGGTTCGAGGCGCTGCGCCGGATCCGGGGGCGGACCGACGCCAAGGCCAAGCTGCCGGTCATCGTCGTCACCGCCGACACCGCGGTCGACCTGCGTGAACGCTGCATCGCGGACGGCGCGGACGATATCCTGTTCAAGCCGGTGGCGATGGATTCGCTGTTCGACGCAATCGGGCGGACGCTCGCCAAGAGTTCGGGCGACGGCATGATCCTCTGACCGTCGCAAGATTGCGGCCGTCACGCCCCCGTTCGGGGCGCCATCCTATTCCGACTTGGGTTCCGGAAAGCGCGCGAGCGCGGTCTTGAGCGACTGCGTCCCGCTGCCGCGGCGCGCGGGTTGTGGCTGGCTCGGTGCGGGGGCCCAGCCGGTCAGGTAGATGATGTCGAACTGTTCCGCGGTCTTGCCGTCGGGATCAGCGCGCGCGGCGAAGGCTTCAGCGGCGCTCGCCAGCGTATCGCGGCGCAGCGGCACGCGGTCGCGCAGGATGTTGGTCGCCGCCATCCCGCGCAAGTCGCGCAGCAATCCGCCGACATTGGAATAGCGCACTGTCAGCGGCTCGATATCCGCAACGGGCAACGCGAAGCCTGCGCGCATCAGCAGGTCGCCCGCCGAGCGCACGTCCACTTGCGGATGGATTCGCGCGGCGGGACGCTCGCGTTCGACCTCGCGCAACGTTGCACGCAGCGTCGACAGCGTCCCCGCTCCACAGAAGGCGGCAAGGAACAGCCCGTCGGGCCGCAGCATCCGTCGTGCCATCGCGAGCGCGCCGGGCAAATCGTTGACCGTGTCGAGCACGCCCGCCGATACGATCAGGTCGAACGATTCCGACGCGAACGGGAGCATGTCCTCATCCGCCTGCACGCCGCCTGCGCTAAGCGCGAAGGCCGCCCCGGCATCGCACCGCGTAACACGCACGCCCGGCGGGGCCGGAAAGGCCGCGTCGAAACAGCCGAGATCGAGCATGTCGGCAAAGTCGCGCTTCACCGTGGCGAGCCGGTCGGCCAGCCCGTCGATCATCACCGCGCGGAGGAAGTCGTACGACGCATACTCCGGCGCGGCGCGGTCGCGGTGGAGACGTCGGGCTACGCGATCGAAGATTTCGGGGGCACTCACGGTGCGCCTTGTGCCGCGTGGCGGTGCGCGCGACAAGGGGAGACGTGGCACCCTGGCTGATCCCGCTGCGGCTCGTCGCCGATTTTGCGTTGCCGCCGCGGTGTCCGGGATGTGGGGCGGTGACCGGGGCGGATCACCGCTTCTGTGCGACGTGCTGGGGTGATCTGCGGTTCCTGACGCCGCCGTGGTGCGCGGCGTGTCATCAGCCATTCGCGTTCGACCATGGTGCTGGATCGGTGTGCGATCGATGCGCGCAGGATCCGCCGGTTCATGCCGGTATCCGCGCTGCGGTCGCCTACGGCGATGTCGCGCGAACGGTCGCGTTGCGGCTGAAGTACGGCGGGCGCATTGCGTTCGCGGATACGATCGCGCAGCAACTGGCGCGGTTGATGCCTGCGGAGGCGGAACTGATCGTGCCGGTTCCGCTGCATCGCTGGCGGCTGTGGTCGCGCGGCTTCAACCAGGCTGCGCTGATTGCCGCGGCGGTCTCGCGTGCGAGCGGCGTCCCGACCGATCCGCTGTTGTTGCGGCGCACGCGCGCGACGCCGCCGCTGCGCGGGATGGGACCGCATGCGCGGGCGCGGACGGTTGCGGGGGTGTTTCGGGCGGTCGATCCCGGTGGCCTGTTGCGCGACAAGGCGGTGGTTTTGATCGACGATATCCATACCAGCGGTGCGACCACGGGCGGATGCACGCGTATCCTGCTTGCAAGCGGTGCGCGGAGCGTGACGATCCTGTGCTGGGCGCGCGTGCTGGGCGAGACCGAATGATCCCGAACGATTGACCCCGGACGATTGACCCCGAACGATTGACATTACGGGGGGCACCCCACATTTCTGCATCATGGCAAAAATTGAAATCTATACCAAAGCGTTCTGTCCCTATTGCTCGCGTGCGATGAAGTTGCTCGCGTCCAAGGGTGTCACTCCCGAGGAATATGACATCACGATGGGTGGCCCGAAGCGTGCCGAAATGCTCGAGCGCGCGCCGGGTCGTACCACCGTGCCGCAGGTGTTCATCGACGGAAAGCATGTCGGCGGATCGGACGATCTCGCCGCGCTCGAGCGGGATGGCAAGCTGGACGCGCTGCTCGGCCTGTGAAGATTGCGCTCGCCCAGCTGACCAGCGGGATCGACCCGGCCCGCAACGCGGCCATATTGATCGATGCGGTGGAGCAGGCGGCACAGGGCGGGGCGGCGATGCTGTTCACGCCCGAAATGTCGGGGCTGGTCGACCAGGACCGCGAGCGTGCCTCCGCCGTGTTGCGGAGCGAGGACGATGACGTCGTCCTCGCCGCGGTTCGCGAAGCGGCGGCGGCGCACCGGATCTGGGTCCATCTCGGGTCGCTTGCGGTCCGGGGCGAGGACGGTCGGCTGGCCAATCGTGCGTTCGTGATCGACGACACCGGCGTGGTGCGGGCGCGCTACGACAAGCTGCATCTGTTCGATGTGGACTTGCCAACGGGCGAACGCTGGCGCGAGTCCGCGGCCTATGCGCCGGGGCAGGGAGCGGTCGTCGTCGATACGCCGGTCGGCAAGCTCGGGCCGTCGATTTGCTACGACCTGCGCTTTCCTGATTTGTACCGCGCCTTGAGCGACGCGGGCGCGACGGTTCTTGCGGTTCCGGCGGCGTTCACGCGTCCGACGGGGGCCGCGCACTGGCATGTGTTGCTCCGCGCGCGCGCGATCGAGGCCGCGGCCTATGTCGTGGCGGCAGCGCAGACGGGTGAGCATGAGGATGGCCGCGCGACCTATGGTCACTCGCTGGTGATCGATCCATGGGGTGAGATCATCCTCGACATGGGTGAAGCCGCGAGCGTGGGGTTCGCCGAGATCGACCCCGCGCGGATCGCCGATGTCCGCGCACGGATCCCAGTGCTGGCGCATCGTCGCGCCATCCCCGCGGTCGAGACCGGAAATCCGACCGGATGATCGTGTTCGACTTGCGGTGTTCGTCGGAGCATGTGTTCGAGGCGTGGTTCGGCTCCAGCGCGGCCTATGACGACCAGCGTGCACGCGGCTTGCTGTCCTGTCCGTTGTGCGGAGACACGCAAGTCGGCAAGGCCGTGATGGCACCCAATGTCGGGATCAAGGGGAATCGCGGCACTGGGGCCTCCGTGCCTGCCATTGCACCCTCCGCAGGCGACGCAACGCCACCGCCGGGGAAGGTCCCCGCACCAGCCGAGGTGAAGGCCGCCTTGCAAGTGCTGGCGCAGGCGCAGGCGAAGATGCTCAGCCAGTCCAAATGGGTCGGCCGCGCTTTCGCCGACGAAGCGCGGGCGATGCATGACGGCAGCGTCGAGCAGGCCCCGATCCACGGAGAGACGACGATCGCCGAAGCCCGGGCACTGGTCGACGAAGGCGTTCCGATCGCCCCCTTGCCGATGCCGTTCCTTCCGCCGGAAACCGTCAACTGACGATCTTGCGCGCGATGCGCGGCGCGTCGATTGACCCGCTCCAGCCGACCCATTACGGTCCGCTCCGCGCCCCCGTAGCTCAGGTGGATAGAGCGACGGTTTCCTAAACCGCAGGCCGGTGGTTCGAATCCACTCGGGGGCACCAGCAATACTGCCATCGCCAGGTTTACGTCGGCTGCGAGATGCAGTTCGTGATGCCTCGTCGCGTATTTGTCGCAGCCATGCAGTCTTCTTCCAATGTCTCCTCCACAGCACAACTTGTGGCGCATCGGCTTGCAAAATCAACATCAGGTTCCTCGACCACGCTACCGTAAACTTCTGCTCCTGAAAACAGATTTGCAAATATGAGCTGAAACGCTACTGTAGGTAACAAGTCGTGTCCGGCGACAAGGGGGGGGAGGGTCTTGGAACCAATCAGCAAGCGGGCGTTCCTGCAGGCGTCGTTGACGACGATGTTGGCAGGGGCTTCACCCGCCCAGGCGCTGGGCACCCCCCGCAAGCATGCCGCGCCCTCGGCCAAAACCCCGCTCGTAACGGGGCCATTCGATTCCACCGAGGCGTCGCTCAAGGCTTACCAGACGCCTGCGTGGTTCCGCGACGCCAAGTTCGGCATCTGGGCGCATTGGGGGCCGCAGGCGGTGCCGCGCCAGGGCGACTGGTATGCGCGCTTCATGTACGTGCCGGGGCATCCGCACTATCAGCATCACCTCCAGACCTACGGCCATCCGTCGGAAGTGGGATATAAGGAACTTATCCCGCTGTGGCGCGCCGAGCGGTTCGATCCCGAGGCGCTAATGGCGAAATACGCCGCAGCCGGGGCGAAGTATTTCGTCTCGATGGGCGTCCATCACGACAATTTCGACCTGTGGAACTCGCGGCACCAGCGGTGGAATGCGGCCGCGATGGGGCCAAAGCGCGATATCGTCGGCGCGTGGAAGGCCGCCGCCACCCGGCGCGGCCTGCGCTTCGGCGTGTCGGAGCATCTTGGCGCGAGTTATACCTGGTAGTACCCCAACCATCTGTACGACCAGTTCTGGCCCAAGCTCGGCGTCCAATACGACGGCGCGGATCCGCGCTTCGCCGATCTCTATTACGACAATCGCGACGAGCCCTTCGTCAACACGCCCGAATCCTGGTACACCAAGAACCCGGTGCATCACAAAAGGTGGTTCGACCGGATCAGCGACTTGCTCGACCAGCATCAGCCCGATCTGCTCTACTCGGACGGCGGGCTTCCCTTCGGCGAGACCGGGCGTGCGCTGCTCGCGCATTTCTTTAACCGCAACATCGCGCGCGGCGGCGGGTTGCAGGCCGTCTACAATTGCAAGGATTCGGGCTCGGGCGCGTTCGATCCGGCATGGGCGGTGCAGGATGTCGAGCGCGGGGTGCTCAAGGGCATCAACCCGCTGCCGTGGCAGACCGACACGTCGAACGGCGACTGGTTCGACAATGCGACCTATGAGTACAAGAGCTGCACCGAGGTCGTCGCGATGCTGGCCGACATCGTCAGCAAGAACGGCAACATGCTGCTCAACGTCGTGCTCCACGCGGACGGCAGCCTGCCCCCCGAGTCCGAGACGTTGCTGGCGGAATTGGCACCGTGGATGAAGGTCAACGCCGAAGCGATCCACGGCACGCGCCCGTGGAAGATCTTCGGCGAGGGCCCGACCGAAGCGGCCGCGGGCATGTTTAAGGAAAAGGCGGTCTACACCGCACGCGACATCCGCTTCACGACCAAGGATGACACGCTGTACGCGATCGCGTTGGGCGAACCCCGCGGGCAGACCGTCGTGACCGCGCTGGCCGCGTCCAATCCGTACGAGAAGCGCCGCGTCCTTGACGTGCGATTGCTCGGCCACCCCGGTGTGCTCCGCTTCCGCCAGACCGACCAGGCGCTGCTGATCGACGTGCCGGATCGCTTGCCGACGCGGCACGCCAGCGCCTTCGCCATCCGTTTTATTTGACGCTGACCGCGTCGCCCATCCCGTTTCCCCGAAAGACCCGACCGATGCCAAGTCCACGATACCGCCTCGCCCGGATCGGCAGCGCGCTTGCGCTCGCCATGTGCGCTACGGTCGCCCCGTTTGCTGCCCCCGAAGCCGCGCAGGCGCAGAGCGCGGCCGGCCATCCCGACTGGCCGGGGCGCGGCAATTTGTTCGTCGGCGCGAACTATCAGCCGGTCGATCGCACGCCTACGCAGATCCGGCAGGACATTGCGGTCATGAAGGCCGCACATTTTACGATGGTCCGGATGGGCGACCTGTCGTGGGATGCGTTCGAGCCAAAGGAGGGCGTCTATACTTTCGAATGGTTCGACGCCGTACTCGCGCAAATGCATGCCGCGGGGATCAAGGTGATCGTCGACATTCCCGGGCTCCCCGCGCCGATCTGGCTGCATAAACATTATCCCGGCGCGGACATCGTCAATCAGGACGGCGTCCGGCTCCACGCATCGACGCGCTATCAGGACAATATCGGCGATCCCGACTACCGCCGCCTCGTCCGCAAACTCGCGGTCGCGATGCTCCAGCGCTATGGCAAGAACCCCGCGGTCGCGGCGATCGGCTATGACAATGAAGTCGGCAGCTCGCCCATGTCCTATTCGGACGCCGACCGCGGTCGCTTCGTCGGCTGGCTCCAGAAAAAATACGGCACGATCGCCGCGCTCAACACCGCATGGGCGACGCAACGCTGGTCGCGGCATCTCAACGGCTGGGACGAAATCGACTTGCCTTATGGCAACGGCCCCGGCCCGAACGAGCGCAACCTCGATCTGCGGCGCTTCTGGTCCGACACGACGATCGCCGCGCTGACCGATCTCGACGATGTCCGCAAGCAATACGCGCCCAATCTGCCCGCCGTCTCCAACCTGTGGCCCAACGCGCCCGCCAAGGGGTTCGACTGGCTGCGGTCGTGGGACAAGATCTCGTCCTACGGCGCAGAGGGCTTCTACCCCGGCGATCCCCTGAGCGCCGCGTTCGAGGTGATGATGATCAAGGCCGGGCACGACACGCCCGTCTGGTTCAACGAATTCACTGCGGGCGGCGGCGGCGATTACGGTGCGCCGGGGCGGTCGCGGATGTGGGCCTATTTCGGGCTGCTCAATTATGCGCAGTCGTTCCTTGCCTGGACCTTTAATTCGCATCTCGGCGGTGAGGAACAGTCGCTGTTCGGGTTGGTTGACCATGACGACCGCCCGTCGTGGAAGGTCGCCGAATTCGGCAAGATCGCTTCCGAGTTCAAGACGCTCCAGACGATGGGCTTCCCGCGGTACCGCAAGCCCGACGTCGCGCTCGGCTATTCGTTCGCGAGCATGTGGCTGACCAGCCCGCCGCCCGGCCCCAACACGATGAAGCAGTATTTCCAGGGAAATTACGCGGATCAGGTCAAGGCCGCGTTCCAGCCGCTGTACGAGGACAATGTCGACGCGGCGGTGCTCGACGTCGGGCATGACAAGATCGACGCGTACAAGCTCGTCGTCCTGTCGAGCGCGTACATCATGGACAAGAGAGCGCCGACGCGATCCGCCGTTACGTGGCCAATGGCGGCACGGTCATCATGACGGGCTATTCCGCCAAGGCGGACGAGACGGGGAAATGGTTCGACACCCCGCTGCCGGGTCGGTTGAGCGACGTGTTCGGCCTGCGCACCAGCGCCTTCTATCGTTCGCCACAGCCATTGAAGATGGGATTCGCGGGCCAGACCCGGACCGGATCCGACGGCTATTACGAAATCCTAGAGCTCGGCGCGGCCAAGCCGATGGCGACGTTCGAGAACACCCCGGCAAAAAGCGCGGCGATCACGGTCAATCGGTTCGGTAAGGGGCGAGCGATCTATCTCGCCACCGCCGCGCAGCCCGAATTCATCGGGCCGCTGATCCGATCGCTCTACCGCGACCTTGCTATCGAGCAGGGGCCCGTGACGCCGAAGGGCGTGTCCGCGCGGACGGTCGAGGGACGGACGCTGTACGTCAACACCACCGATGCTCCGGCGAGCATCGCGGTCTCGAGCGGACGCAAGGACGCGCTGGGTACCCCGGTCACCGCGGGCAAGCTCACGCTGCCGGGCTACGGGGTCGCATTGATCGAGTAGCGAGCAACATCTAGCAATGATTTATATTGCACTCATGGAAACAGGATTGTATCCGCAAAATCAATAGTAAGACAAAAGCGTTAGGGGTTGGGTATGCGTTCGATCAATTGGCTCGTCTCGGCACCGCTGCCCCTCTGCCTGATTTGGTCGACTGCTGCGGTCGCGCAGGTCGCGCCCGCGCCGACCCCCGAAGCGCAACCCGCAACCCCCGCCGCTGATCCAGCATCGGATGGCGCCACACCGGCGGCGGCGGGGGACACTGCTGCCGTCCCGCCGAGTGACATCGTCGTCACGGGCACGCGCGCCAGTCTGCGCTCGGCGCAGTCGATCAAGCAGAACTCCTCGCAGATCGTCGATTCGATCGTCGCCGACGACATCGGCAAGCTGCCCGATCGCAACGTCGCCGAGGCGCTCCAGCGCGTCGCGGGCATCCAGATCCAGCGCAATTACGGCGAGGGAAGCTCGGTCGCGATCCGTGGTCTGACGCAAGTGCGCACCGAACTGAACGGACGCGACATCTTCACCGCGGGCGGGGTCGACCAGCTCAGCCTGGAGGACGTGCCCGCAGAACTGCTCGCCGGGATCGACGTCTACAAGAACCCCTCGGCGGACCAGATCGAAGGCCAGTTGAGCGGCGTCATCAACTTCCGCACGCGCAAGCCGTTCGATTTCCCGGGCGCGAAGCTCGCCGCGAACGTCACCAACAATTATTACGACCTCGTCGGCAAGAGCGGCCCGTCCGCGTCGCTGTTGCTGAGCGATCGCTGGAAGACCGGGATCGGCGAATTCGGCCTGCTCGCCGACGTCGCTTATCAGAAGGCATATTTCCGCGACGACCAAATCACCACCGAACCCTATTACACGCTCGACCAGAGCCGCAACGCCGACGGCAGCTTTGTCAATCCGGCGGACGCCGCGACGGCGGCGACGCTCGGGCGGTCGGGACAAGTCACTAACATCCCGCACGGTGGCGGTCTCAACAAGAATTACGGCGACCGCGAACGCTTCGGCGTCGACGTGGCGGTGCAGTGGAAGCCGACCGACACGCTGCTGCTGACCGGCGAAGTGTTCCGCAACCAGTATAAGTTCAACATCCGCGGCAATGCCTTCTTCGCCTCGACCGGCGATGCGGCGATCGCGCCGCTGCCGGGTGCGCCGTTCAGCTTTGCCGACAATGGCGACTTCCAGAGCGGCACGTTCCAGAACGTCCCGCTCGGCTCCTATGCCAGCCAGACGACGCGCGATTCGACGACGACCGATTACTCGCTATCGGCGCGCTGGAACCCGACGCCGCAGCTCGAGGTCACCGCGGATGGGCAATATATCAGCTCGTCGACCAACACCTCGAACTTCATCGTGCTGACCAACGGGCCGAGCACGACGTTCCAGCAGGACGTATCCGGCAAGATCGCGTCGTTCAGCACGATCCCCGCGACCGCGACGACCGACACGTCGCTGTTTTCGAACAACGGCTTCCTCGATGATTTCGCGCGTTCGCGTGGCTCGGAGCGGACTGGCCGGCTGGATGCGAAGTACAGCTTCACCGGATCGATCCTCCAGTCGCTGCGCGCCGGTTTCCGTTATTCGGACCGGCGCAACGCCACGCGCGACACGGGCTATCGCTATTCCAGTATCAACGGACGCGGCGGGCTCGAGAATTACGACCTGAGCGACATCCTGCGCGGTGACGCGAACGTCTTCGGCAGCGTGGTGACCTTCCCGCTCGATACGATCGGCAATTACAACGATACGCTGACGTCCTTCGGCATCGACGGTGCGCCAGCGTATCTGCCGAGCGGGTCGAATGCGCAGAAGCAGAAGATCTATGCGGGCTATGTCGCCGCCTTCTTCGATGCGGCACCACTGTCGATCCCGCTCGACGGGAACATCGGCGGGCGTCTGGTCAAGACCGACCTGTCGGTGTCGGGCTTCTATCAGCAGGTGCCGCAGATCGTGCAGCCGGATGGATCTGTCTCGACCGGCGCGCCTGCGTTCCAGCAGATCGCGGTGTCCAATTCCTACACCAAGTTCCTCCCCAGCGTGAACCTGCGCTACCATTTCACGCCGAAATTGCAGTTGCGGCTGGCGGCGTCCGCCAACCTCGCACGCCCGACCTTCGCGCAGCTCAACCCGAGCCTGACGCTGACTCAGCCGGGTCCGGCGCAGCAGAATGAGGTCCACACCGCAAGCGGCGGCAACCCGTTCCTCAAGCCGATGACGTCGCGCAATTTCGATGCCTCGCTCGAATGGTATTTCGCGCGGACCGGGTTCATCTCTGTCGCCGGATTCTACAAGCAGATCAACGGCTACATCCAGACCGCGGTGACCCCGCGCGACATCACCTTCCCCGACAACAGCAGCTACACCTATCAGGTGACGTCCTACACCAATGCGGCGGACGCCAAGGTGAAGGGGGCCGAGGTGTCGTATCAGCAGTTCTTCGATTTCCTGCCGGGGCAGCTTAGCGGGTTCGGGGTGCAGGCGAACTTCACCTTTGTCGATTCCAAGGCACCGAGCCCGGCGACGTCGGGCCCCGTGACACAGGTCCCGCTCGAGCTATTGTCCAAGTACAGCTACAATCTCGTCGGCATCTACGAGAAGGGCAAGGTCTCGGCCCGCGTCGCCTATAACTGGCGGAGCAAGTTCGTCGAGACGACCGCCGGGGTCGGCACGGGCAATCTGCCGATCTTCGACCGCCCCTATGGCCAGATCGATGCATCGGTGAACCTTGCGGTCACGCCGAACTTCTCGCTCGGGGTGGACGGGCGCAATCTCGGGAACGCGCTGAAACAATCCTATTTCGGAATCGAGACGCGTCCGCGTACAGCGACCATCTCCGATCGCCGGTTCAGCATCTCGGCGCGCGTCGTCTATTGATAGGCCCGAGGGGCCGTGGTTTTGAAGGATTGCCGATCATGAAGATCAGGACCGTGCTCGCGGCTGCACTGATGGCGGGGCAGGGTGCCGTCACGGTCCCGGCGCTTGCTGCACCGGACGCGACGCAGATCCCGCATTTCGTCGGCAAGGGCGGGCGGCATGCGCTGATCGTCGATGGCGCGCCGTTCCTGATGCTGAGCGGGCAAGTCAACAATTCGACCAACTATCCCGAACCGCTCGCCAAGACCTGGGCGGTGCTCGACCGGATCCATGCGAATACGGTCGAGGTCCCGGTGGCGTGGCAGCAGGTCGAACCCACCGAAGGGCAGTTTGACCTGTCGTTCGTCCAGGCATTGCTCGATCAGGCACGCGCGCATGACAAGCGTGTCGTGCTGTTGTGGTTCGGGACGTGGAAGAACACGTCGCCTGCGTATACGCCGGCGTGGGTCAAGCTCGACAACCGCCGTTTCCCGCGGATGAAGGACCGCGCCGGGAAGGACCACGACGTCCTGACCCCGCTGTCGACCAAGACGCTCGAGGCGGACAAGCGCGCCTTCGTCAAGCTGATCGAATATCTGCGCGACCATGATCCGCAGAACACCGTCATCATGGTGCAGGTCGAGAATGAGACGGGCAGCTACCGCGTGCCGCGGGATTACAGCGCGCAAGGGGACAAGCTGTTCGCCCAGCCGATCCCCGCGGCGCTGGCCAAACGCATGGGCAAGCGCGGCACCTGGGCCACGGCGTTCGGCGCGCAGGCTGATCGCGCGTTCAACAGCTGGTACGTCGCATCCTATGTCAATGCGATCGCGGCGGCGGGCAAGGCGATCAAGCCGTTGCCGATGTACGCCAATGCGGCGCTCGCCGGGCCGTCCAACGTGCCCGATCCGACCGGCGTGGCCTCGGGCGGGCCGCAGCAGGACGTGCTCGACATCTGGAAGGCGGCGGCTCCAGCGCTCGATCTGCAGGCGCCCGATATCTACGATCGCAAGAGCGCGAACGTCATCCAGTATCTCGACAAGTTCGCGCGGGCCGACAATCCGCTGATGGTCCCCGAAATCGGCAACGGCAGCGATTTCGCGCGCTACGTCTATGCAGCACTCGGCCGTGGTGCGGTCGGGTTCGCGCCGTTCGGAATGGATGAGACGGGCTATCTCAACTACCCGCTCGGTGCCGCGAACATGGATGCAGCGACGCTCGACGCGTTTGCCTTGCCCTATGCGGCGTTTGGATCGATCATGCGCGACTGGGCGCGGATCGCGTCGGAGAAGCCCACCTTCGGGTTCGCCAAACCCGATGATGGTGCCACGCAGTCGACCACGATGGGCGGCTGGACGATCACCGCGAAATGGGGCGAGTGGCAGTTCGGCGAGAAGGACTGGACGTGGCTCAAGTCCACGCCAGCACCCTGGGCGGACCAGCCGATCGGCGGCGCGGCGATCGCGCAACTGTCGGCGAACGAATTCCTCGTCGTGGGCGATCACGTCCGGCTGATCTTTTCGGGCGCGGCAGGATCGCCGCCGAACGGCATCGTCGTCAGCGTCGAGGAAGGCCGGTTCGACAAGGGGCAGTGGGTCAGGAGCCGCGTCTGGAACGGCGATCAGACAGACTATGGGCTCAATCTGCATGACCGCCCGCAGGTGCTGAAGGTGACGATGGGGCGGTATCGGTAAAGGCGCTCACGATCGGTGATCGGGTCCGCAAGACCCGCAATCCCATGTTAACGATCTGCCGATAAGCCGATCGAAACGTGGAAGAAAGTACCGATGCCCCGCCGCATACGCTCCCTGCTGACGACGTTGAGCGACCAGGTCACGGCGCATGTCCGCCAGGCCGAACTGATCGCCGGCCGCACCAATCTGCTCGCGCTCAACGCCACGATCGAGGCGGCGCGCGCGGGGGATGCGGGTCGCGGGTTCACCGTGGTGGCGCAGGAAGTGAAGACGCTTGCGGGGATGGCGGGCACGTCGGCATCCAGCTTCCGTGACGAGGTGCTCGGCTACCTCCAGCAGGGCACCGCGATCGCGGACGAACTCGCGCGCGACATCGAGAGCGGGCGGCTTGCCGATCTTGCGCAGTCGATCGCGGATACGCTTGCGCGCACCTTGTACGACCGGTCGATCGACGTGCGGATGCTGGCCACCGATTATTCGATCGCCGAAGCGTTGATGGTCGATCGCGCATCGCCGCGGATCGAAGCACGTGCGCTGGATCGGCTACGGTCGTTGCTCGGCTGCTCGCCCTATTTTCTCAACGCGTTCGTCGTGAACGCCGATGGCGAGGTCGCGGCGTGCGCGCATGAGAATGCCGCGGTACGAGGCACCAACTTCAAGGACTATAGCCAGTTCCAGCGCGCGATGGCGGCACCCCCCGAGATCACGTGGATGACTGACGCAGTCTGGCAGAACCCGTGGTCGGATGACCGCAAGGTGCTGGTCTATGTCGCGCCGGTGCGGATGGAAGGCGCGACGATCGGCGTCTGCTATCTTGAGTTCGATTTCGAGGGGCAGGCGGACGCGATCATGCGGGTGGTCGACAAGACCACCGGCAACGGCATCGCCTCGATCGTGGACGACCGGAACCGCGTCGTCGCGACGACCGGCAGCTACGCCTATCACGCGCGACACCCGCATGCGCTCGTCGGGGAGGGCGCGCGGCGGCAGTCGTCGGACGGGCTCAACGTGGCACAGGCGAGCGTGGTGTCCGAACGCGGGATCAGCGGGCTAATGCTCCGCTGCATCATCGAGGAACATGTCGCGACCGAACAGGACATCGTCGCCGCAGTATCCCGCCCGCGCAGATAAACCCATCGACGGCGCTAACCCTCGCCGCGCGGAACCACTTCGACGATCTGGTCACCCGCCTCGAGCCGCGCCGCTTCGGGTTCCCAGAAACAGAAGATCTTCTGCCCGCGGTAGATTCGGTGCCCCAGCCCGGTCGTGATCCCCGACAGCGGCTTGCCCACTTCCTCCGCCGTGACGGCACGCTCGCGTAAAGCGACCCGGCCCCCCGCGGCGGCGAGGTCCGCCATATAGTCCGCGGTATGCGCGCCATGCGTCGATCCTGCGAGCAACAGCCCGGCGAAGCTTGCCGGATTGATCACCGTATTCGCACCGGCCTGCTGCGCGATCGCCTCATTGTCCTGCGACCGGATCACGACGCTGATCGGCACGTCGGGCGCGAGGCGGCGCGCGGTCAGCACGATCAGGATCGACGTATCGTCCCGCCCGGCCGATACGATCACCGCACGCGCATTCTCGATCCGTGCCGCCTCGAGCGCGGCGTTGCGCGTGGCATTGCCCTCCATCACGGTCGTGCCGCAATCCTCCGCCCGCTGCAGCGCAGTGGCGGAATCGTCGATCACCACGATCGTCTCGGGGTCGGCGCCGCGCCGGACAAGCTCGCGCACTGCCTCGGCGCCGCTGGTGCCGTAGCCGGTCACGATGACATGATCGGTAAGACGGCGCTGGATCACACTCATTCGCCATTTCTCCCAAACCCGCTTCAGCAGGAAATCATATGCGGTCCCGAGGAAGATCAGCCACACGAACAGCCGGATCGGCGTCACCACGAACGTATCGAACATCCGCGCCTGCTGCGTCACCGGCACGATATCGCCATAGCCGACGGTCGTCACCGTGATCATCGTGAAATACAGGATGTCAGCGAAGGTGACGGGCTCGCCCGAATTCTGCCGCAGCCCGTCCCGGTCGAACCAGTGCACCGCAAGCGCCACGCCAAGCAACGCCAGCGCGAGCAGCGCGCGCCATGACAGCGACAGCCACGCAGGCGTACGGCTTTGTCGGCGCAGCCGATATTTCAGGGTGTCCGCATCGTCGCTGCGCATGGGGTTTGGTAGCGCCTTTCCCGATCGAGGCAAACCGCAACCGTCACGCGGCGGACCGCGCATATGGAAACGGCCGCGGCACCGGGGGGTGTCGCGGCCGTTCCGGAACCAGCTGAGGCGGACTTACGCCTTCATGTGGCCCGCGAGATGCTTGTTCATTTCGAACATCGTCACGCGGTCCTTGCCGAACACCTTCTTGAGCGCTTCGTCGGCGACGATCTCACGCTTGTTCTCGGGGTTCTGCAGGTCGTTCTTCTTGATATATTCCCAGACCTTGCTGATCACTTCGCTGCGCGGAAGCTTGTCGTTGCCGACGATCGCGCCGAGCTCGGGCGAAGGCTGGATAGGCGCGAAGATGCCGCCGGTCTTGGGGGCGTCGCTCTTTGCGGTTGGAGTCTTGGCCATTTTGTTGGTCCTTCCTGGTGTGTCGTTACAACCGACATCGGTTTCACGCCTTGTCGAGCGCTGCGCTCTTGTGCGCTGCCTTGCCGCCGTTGTCACTCTTTACGATGAATTGCGGTTCCTCGGGCGAGGCGTCGACCTTGTGACCCTTGATCTGGGTCGGGCTGGTCTGCTTCTTCTCGACCACGCCGTGCGCGGTGCCGCCCGGGGAATTCCAGGTGACCTCGTCACCCTTTTTCAATTCTGCCATCGCATATCTCCGTTACGATGATGCAACAGCGCGCGAGCCGCCGGATCGTTGCACCGCCCGACGCAAACGGCCCGCCCCTCTTCGCGAGGGACGGGCCGTTCGTCGTATCGCGACCGGATCAGAACCCCTTGCCCGGATCAGAACCCCTTACGAAGCGTGATGCCGTAGGTGCGCGGTTCGTTGATGTACGCGCTGTAGCTGCCCGACTGGATCACGGTGTTGAACGCCGACAGGAAGTAATTGTCGTTGCCGAGGTTGCGCACCCAGCCCTGGATCTGGAACGCGTCGGGCAGGTCGAGCCCGATGCTCGCGTTGACGGTCTTGACCTCGCTGCTGGCGACCGAGGCGGGGACCGTGTCGGTCAGCGCGGTCTTGCTGCTGTAGACGAATTCGCCACGAACGAAGCCGCTGATCCGATCGGTAATTTGCTGCGTATAGGTGGCGTTGACGTTGCCCGAGAATTCGGGGACGCCGCCCGGGCGCGCGCCGGTCAGGTCGCGGAACTGCGGCGGGAGGGTGCCCGCGGGCGACCCCGCCGGAACCTGGCAGCGCGGATCGAACGCGAAGCACGGTGCACGGGTGAAGCTGTCGTATTTGGCATCGAGATAGGTGCCCGATGCGTTGAGCAGCAAGGCGCGGAACGGCTTGTACGACGCTTCGACTTCTACGCCGCGAACCGACTGGCTGCCGGCGTTGACCAGCGCGAAGCCGGTGCCGGTGAAGCCGTTCGACTGGAAGCCTTTGATCTTCTCGTCGAACAGCGCGACGTTGAAATAGCCACCGTTGAACCGCGCCTTGCCGCCGATTTCCCAAACCTCGACGTTTTCCGGCGCGGCGGTGCGACCGACGCCGTTGTTGGCGGGGCGGCTGTCCGACGACAGATTGTACGCGCCCGCCTTCCAGCCGGTCGAATAGCTTCCGTAGACGTTGACGTTGCGCGAAAAATCGAACTTGGCGCGCGCCAGATAGGTGAACTTGTCGCCCTTCAGGATGCCGTCTTCGCTCGCGTTGGGGAAGTTGACCGGACCGTGGTTGGCGGTGTCGGGATAGAAGAACTGGAGCGCGTTGAGCCCGGCAAACAGGTTGGTCGGGATGCGCGCTCCGGCAGGGGCGAGCGGGTTGAGCAACTGCAACGGCAGAAGACCAAGCTCGGGGACGTTCCGCAAGTTCAACTGCGAGAAGCGATCGGTCAGCACGACGTTCGAGAAGGCCGACTTCTTGTCGTTGAGATACGCCCCGCCGACGGTCAGCGTGAGGCGCTCAAACAGCTTGTAATCCGCCTGCCCGAAGATCGAGTAGGAGATGTCGTTGAGCCGGTAATTGTCGAGAATCCCGGTCCCTTGCGCGAAATAGGTCTGGCCCGGGATCACGCTGGTGTTGCCCGCGCCGCGCTGGAGCGATTCGAGTTGGGTAATGGGCGACGTGCCGGTCAGTGCCCCGCCCGTTGCAGCAAGCGCGGCGGCGTTGGCGAAGCGACGACCGTCCGCACCGTACAGGATGTTGCGCCCGGTCTTGATCCGCTCGTCCGAATAGAAGCCACCGAGCAGCCAGTTGAACGGCCCCGCATAATCCGACGCGAGCCGGATTTCCTGCGTGAAGGTCTTGATCGTGTCGTCGGTGGTCTGGTTGGAGATATCGCCGCCGGTGAAATCCACGTCGAGATCAGTGCGGTTGGTCTGGCGGCGATAGGCGGTGATCGAGGTCAGCTTGGCAAAGCTGAGGTTCCAGTCGATCTGGCCGGATATGCCCTTGCCGTTGAGGCGGTTGTTCGGCGCGGTGTTATAGACGACTTCGCGGTTGAACGGGGTCGCGGCGTTGCCGACGAGCCCGCCGACTCCGCCGATCGACCGTGGCAAGCCGATCAGCTGGGTTAGCGGGCCGTTGGTGATCGTCACCGCGCCACAGCAGACTTCGTTGATGTTGTTGAGGTCGCCGATGATCCGGACCGAGAAGTTGGACGATGGCTCGAACAGCACGTCGGCGCGCAGTGACTGGCGGTCGCGCCCGTTGACCTTCCCGCCGGTCAGGCGGTTGGTGTAGAAACCCTCGCGCTGGTTGACGCTGCCGAACAGGCGGAAGGCGATCGTCTCGCTGATCGGCCCGGTGATCGACGCGCGTGCCTCGATATTGCCGAGGTTGCCCGCGGTCGCCTCGGCCGTGCCGCCCCAAGTGAATTGCGGACGCTTGGTGACGATCGAGATCGCACCCGCTGCGACGTTCTTGCCGAACAGCGTCGATTGCGGCCCGCGCAGGACTTCGATGCGCTCGAGTTCGGGAAGATCCGAGATCGAGGATGCCGAGCGCGAGCGATAGACACCGTCGATGAAGACGCCGACCGAACTCTCGATCCCGATGTTGCCATTGCCGTTGCCGAAGCCGCGGATCGTGAAGTTGGTCTGCCCCGCGCTCTGGAACTGGGTGACCTTGAGCGAGGGGACGCTCGCCTGGAGATCGATCAGGTCGTGGATCTTGGCCTTCTTGATCGTGTCGTCGCTGGTGACGGCGACCGAGACGGGGACGTCCTGCAACGTCTGCTCGCGCTTGGTGGCGGTGACGATGATGTCATCGGTATCGGTCGCACTGCGATCGACCTGCGGGGCGGCGGAGGTCGCCGCGGGGGCACCCTGTGCCTGGGTAGTAGGGGGGGCATCCTGCGCAAAGGCGGGAACCGCGCACAGCAATGCGATTGCCGACGCACCAAGCAGGTCCGACTTCCTCATCTGTCATCCTCTCGCTGCCGCAGTTGCCAGTCTTGACGCCGGTTCCGCGTTTTCGAATTTAGGGTTTGTGAATTAGCGTGCGGTTGAATCCTGCGTCAATCGCATAATGATACGTAGTTACGGAAGCTGTGCCGCAGCGTTACCGAAAGGATACAGTTGCAAAGCAGGACCAATTCGGCTCCTTGAACAGCACGAGGCATGACGCGACGATTGCCGTAGCGTCAAAGCCGTTCCGGTAACCGAAAGAGCGATGATGGATGACGACGGGGCACTGTTGAGTGAAGGCGATCTGGTCGCAGCACCCGCAAAGCTTTTCGTGCCGGACGACGTCGCCGAGGCGGTTCGCACGCTGATCCGCTGGACCGGCGACGACCCGACACGCGAAGGACTGATCGAGACGCCGCAGCGAGTCGCGCGCGCGTGGAAGGAATATTGCAGCGGATATCAGGACGATCCCGCGATTCATCTGAAGCGCGTGTTCGAGGAAGTCGGCGGCTATGACGAGATCGTGCTGCTCAAGGACATTCCGTTCCAGTCGCATTGCGAACATCACATGGCGCCGATCATCGGCAAGGCGCACATCGCTTATCTGCCGTCCGACTGGGTCGTCGGCATCTCCAAGCTGGCGCGCGTGCTGCATGCCTATTCGCGTCGCTTGCAGGTGCAGGAACGGCTGACCGCCGAAGTCGCCAATTGCATCTGGGATAATCTGAAGCCTCTGGGCGTCGCGGTGGTGATCGAAGCGAGCCACGCGTGCATGACCGCGCGTGGCGTGCGGACGCCGGGCGTATCGATGGTAACCAGCCGGATGATGGGGGTATTTCGCGACGACGAACGCAGCCGGAAGGAAATCCTCGCGCTGATGGGGTGCTGATGCAGGCGGAACGGACGGTTCTGGTCACGGGTGCGGCGCGCCGGCTGGGGGCGACGATTGCGCGACATCTGGCGGGGCAGGGCTGGCGGGTCGCGATCCATCACCACCATTCCGCGGAGGAAGCGGAGACGCTGTCGCGGGCGCTGCCGGGATCGATCGTGCTGACCGGGGATCTCGCCGATCCGGCGACGCCGGATGCGCTGCTGGACGCAGCGCGCGCGGGGTTCGGGGCGCCGTTGATGGCGGTCGTCAACAGCGCATCGTTGTTCGATTATGACACGCCGCCAATGGTTTCCGCGGAATCTTTGCAGCGTCATGCCCGGGTCAATCTCGATGCTCCGGTGCTCCTTGCCTGCGCGCTTGCGGCGCAGGACGATCTGGCTGACGGCGCGGTGGTCGATGTGCTCGACCAGAAGGTCGCCAATCTGAACCCCGATTTCTTCGCCTATAGCTGCGCCAAGGTTGCGCTGACCGGCGCGACCACGATGCTCGCGCAGGCGCTCGGTCCACGGATCCGGGTCAACGCAGTGTCGCCGGGTCTCACGCTTCCCAGCGCGGACCAGACCGAGGCCGAATTTGCTGCAGTCGCATCGCGCAACGTGCTGCGCCGCCCGGTCGATCCCGAGGACGTCGCGCGCGCCGTCGCCTTCCTGCTCGACGCGCAGGGCATCTCGGGGCAAAATCTTTTCGTCGATTGCGGCCAGCATTTTTTGCCGCTTGCGCGCGATGTGATGTTCGAAGGTCGGGTATGATCTCGCCGGTACGGTTCACGACGGTCCTCGAGGGGCTGGAGCTGACGATGGGGTTGGGCATCCACCCCGACGAACGCGCCGCGCCGCAACGCGTGATCGTGTCGGTGCGGATGCAGGTCGCCTATCCCGCGCCTCCCGCCGACGACCGGATCGACCAGGTGCTGAATTATGATTTCGTCCGCAGCGGGATCCGCGCGCTGGTCGCGGATCGGCATTTCGATTTACAGGAAACATTGTGCGAGGCGATCGCGGCGCTCTGCTTTACCGATCCTCGTGTCGAGCGGGTGACGGTGCGGACGAGCAAGCCGGATATTTATCCCGACGCCGCGGTCGGCTGCGAGATCGAACGCGAACGGTAGCAGGAGCAGCCACCACCGCTCCCGCTTTCGCTTCTGCTTCTGCTTCCCCGGCGAAGGCCGGGGCCCAGGAGCGATGTCGGCGGTAACGAAGCGCCATCGCCAGTTACCACCGCCATCACTCCTGGGCCCCGGCCTCCGCCGGGGAAGAAGTGCGCCAGGAAGGTGCGCGAGACAGCTAAGCCCGGTTCGCCGCGCTCAACACCGCGCGCACGCTTGCGGTGGCGACGTCGGCATCGATCCCGACACCAAACACCGTCCGTCCATCCGCCGTACGGCACTCGACATAGGCCGCCGCTTGCGCATTCGCCCCATGACCGATCGCGTGCTCGTTATAATCCACCACGTCGAGCGTCGGCCCGGTCGAGCCCTCCAGCGCGGCGATCACGCCTGAGATCAACCCGTTGCCACGCCCCGAGATCGACTGCTCGGTCCCGTCCACCGCGACATGCCCGACGAACAACCGGTCCCCGACGCTCCCGCTTTCCTGATAATCGACCAGCCGGAACCGGTCCGCATCGCGCGCCAGATAGGTCGCCTCGAACTGCCCCCAGATGTCGCTCGCGTTCAATTCGCGGCTGGTCTCGTCCGCAAGCCGCTGAACGTGGCGGCTGAAGTCCGCCTGCAACCGCTTGGGGAGCTTCAACCCCTTGTCCTGCTCGATCACCCAGGCAACGCCGCCCTTGCCGCTCTGCGAATTGACGCGGATCACCGCCTCGTAGCTGCGTCCCAGATCAGCCGGATCGATCGGCAGATACGGCACTTCCCACAGCGGATCGTTCTTCGCGTCCTGCGCCGCGAAGCCCTTCTTGATCGCGTCCTGATGGCTGCCCGAGAACGCCGTAAACACCAGATCGCCGGCATAAGGCGTGCGCGGATGCACCGGCAATTGCGTGCAATAATTCACCGTGCTCACGATCGCGTCGATGTCCGAGAAGTCGAGCTTCGGATCGACACCTTGCGTGTACATGTTGAGCGCAACCGTCACGAGGTCGCAATTGCCGGTGCGCTCGCCATTCCCCAGCAGGCACCCCTCGACCCGGTCCGCGCCCGCCATCAGCCCGAGCTCGGCGGCGGCGACGCCGGTGCCGCGGTCGTTATGCGGGTGCAGGCTCAACGCGACGCAGTCCCGATTCCGGATATTGCGCCCGAACCATTCGATCTGGTCGGCATAGACGTTGGGCGTCGCGCATTCGACCGTCGCGGGCAGGTTGAGGATCAGTTTGTGGTCGGGCGTAGGCCGCAGCACGTCCATCACCGCCTCGCAAACTTCCAGCGAGAAATCGAGCTCCGCGGTCGAGAAGGTCTCGGGGCTATATTCAAAGAACCAGTCGGTGTCGGGCTGCGCCGCGGCCTGATCGCGCAGGATCATCGCGCCGTCGATCGCGATCTTCTTGACCTCCTCGCGCGTCATCCCGAACACGATCTTGCGCCACGCCGGGCTCACCGCATTGTACAGATGGACGATCGCCCGCGGCGCCCCGCGCAGCGATTCGAAACTCCGCTCGATCAGGTCGCGCCGCGACTGCGTCAGCACCTGAATCAGCGTGTCGTCGGGGACCCGGCCCGACTGGACCAGCCCGGAAATGAAGTCGAACTCGGTCGCGCCCGCGGCGGGGAAGCCGACTTCGATTTCCTTGATCCCCACCTTGACGATCAGGTCGAACAGCCGGGTCTTCTTCTCGGCGTCCATCGGGTCGATCAGCGCCTGATTGCCGTCGCGCAGATCGGTCGACAGCCAGCGCGGCGCGGTGTCGATGATCCGCGACGGCCATTGCCGGTCGGGCAAGGCGATTTGCGGGAAAGGTCGGTATTTGGTCGAAGGATCGCGCAGCATGATGAGTCTCGTCGAACAAGGGGGACGGGATTAGATCAGGCCCTCAGGCGCGTCGTGCGCAGCGCGCACGCGAGAAGTCCGCGCCTAAGGGCGCGTAAGTCGAAGCAGGGGAAGACCGTGCACGATCGCCATATCGCGCTTTCGATAGCGCGGGGATGGCCCGCCTGTCCAGCGCGAAGCGATCCTGATGCACATCCCTAATCCACATCAATGTCGGCGTGCATGCGCTATGGTAGGCAGCAGGCAATGCGTCAGATCATCTACACCAGTGTCTCGGCGGCGTTGAGTGGTCGCGCAGCGGACGATTGCGATGCAATCCTGCGGGTGGCCGCGGCGCGTAACGGTCTCGATGGCATCACCGGCCTGTTGTACACCGAGGAAGCCGCGTTCCTTCAGGTGATCGAGGGGCCCGACGAAAGCGTCGAGGATCTGCTCATCAGCCTGCGCGACGATGCACGGCATCGCGACCTCGAAATCCTGGTCGACCGCGACGTTCCCGAACGCGAGTTCGGCGATTGGACGATGGTCCACCGCGCGCGCCGGGAAACCGCGGATGATTTCGACCGGCGATTGCGACGGATCCTGCTCGGGGTTTCGCCGCAGACCGCAGCGTATTTCCGCGCGCTCGAGAACGCCTGACGGCACGTGCCGGTCTAGCCGAGCCCGGGGGGATGCCCGGGCCCGGCGAGGGGAACGGCTTACTCCGCTTCGAACGCGGCGTTGATCGTCAGGTCGACCTTGTCACCGACGAGCGGCAGGTAGCCGTTCACGCCGAAATCGCTGCGCTTGATCGACGTGGTTGCCGCAAAGCCGACGTTGGTCTTGTGCGCGCCGAACAGCGACGGACCGGCACCGATGAACTTCGCGTTGAGCACGACCGGCTTGGTCACGCCGTGCAGCGTCAGATTGCCCGTGATCGTCGCGTTCATGCCGTTGACCGCAACCTTGGTCGAGACGAAGCGCGCCTCGGGGAATTTAGCGGCGTCGAAGAACTCGGGCTTCTGGAGATGCTCGTCGAGTGCCGCGACCGTGGTCGAC
Organism: Sphingomonas sp. FW306-05-A; assembly: GCF_058782275.1. NCBI lineage: Bacteria > Pseudomonadati > Pseudomonadota > Alphaproteobacteria > Sphingomonadales > Sphingomonadaceae > Sphingomonas > Sphingomonas sp. FW306-05-A. Next base: position 291,690 of record NZ_JBYSXN010000002.1, on the reverse strand, counting down.
ACCTTGGCGATCGGGAAGGCGATCTCGACCTTCGCCGCGGCGGGGTTCTTGGGGTCGATCGTCATCGATCCGGTCGGCTGGGTGAACTGGCCGGTATATTCGCTGAAGCCGAGGTGGTTGAGCGAGAAGACGACCTGCGTGTGGCCGGTGTCGACCTTGTACGTGCCGGCGGCGACCTTGGCGACGCTGCGCGTGCCGGGGGGCGTGGTCGGCATCTGTGCGACGAGCGGGGCTGCGGCGATCGCTGCGATGGCGGCGAGGAAGAGGGGGGTACGCTGCATGGGGATACTCCTGTTGGAGCATCGCTTTGCGGCAAATCGCGCGGGAGCGACAAGCAACGATTTGGCAACATACGGTTTCGTGGGGGGATGTGCTGTCGTTGGGTTGGTGCTGCTGGACTTCCCCACCCCAACCCCTCCCCTGAAGGGGAGGGGCTTTTGATGATCCGTCGTCTCCCCTGAAGGGGAGGGGCTTTTAGGGCGCGCTTCTTCTTCTTCTTCTTCTTAGCCCCTCCCCTTCAGGGGAGGGGTTGGGGTGGGGGGAGCCTCGCAGAGCCCCCCACCCAATCCTCAGTTCTTGTCCTTATCCACCAGCTTGTTCGCGCCAATCCAAGGCATCATCGCGCGCAATTCCGCACCAACCTTCTCGATCGGATGCGCAGCAGCCGCCTTGCGCGCCGCCTTCAGCTCGGGCTGCCCGGCGCGGTTGTCGAGCACGAAGTTCTTCACGAACCGCCCGCCCTGGATGTCCGCGAGCACGCGCTTCATCTCGGCCTTGGTCTCGTCGGTGATGATCCGCGGACCCGTGGTGATGTCGCCATATTCCGCGGTGTTGCTGATCGAATAGCGCATGTTGGCGATCCCGCCCTCATACAGCAGGTCGACGATCAGCTTGGTCTCGTGAAGGCACTCGAAATACGCCATCTCGGGCGCGTAGCCCGCCTCGACCAGCGTCTCGAACCCGGCCTGGATCAGATGCGTGATCCCGCCGCACAGCACGGCCTGCTCGCCGAACAGATCGGTCTCGCACTCTTCCTTGAAGTTGGTCTCGATGATCCCCGAACGCCCGCCGCCGACGCCGCTGGCATAGGCGAGCCCGATGTCATGCGCGTTGCCGCTCTTGTCCTGGTGGATCGCGATCAGGCACGGCACGCCGCCGCCCTTGACGTATTCGCTGCGGACGGTGTGGCCCGGGCCCTTGGGCGCGATCATGATGACGTCGAGATCGGCGCGCGGCTCGATCAGCCCGAAATGCACGTTGAGGCCGTGGGCGAACGCGATCGTCGCGCCCTGCTTCAGGTTCGCGTGGAGATCGTCGGCATAGATCGCGGCCTGATGCTCGTCGGGCGCGAGGATCATCGTGATGTCGGCCCAGGCAGCGGCTTCGGCGTTGGTCATCACATTGAAGCCCGCCTCGGTCGCCTTCTTGGCGGTGGCGGAGCCAGCGCGGAGCGCGATCGCGATGTCGGTGACACCCGAATCGCGCAAATTCTGCGCATGCGCGTGGCCCTGGCTGCCATAGCCGACGATCGCGATCTTCTTGGACGTGATCAGGTTCAGGTCGGCATCGGCATCATAATAAACGCGCATGGTATTTCCCTTTTTGGTCAGTGTCGCGCCGGCGGGAAACCTTCGCCGCTGACGCTCGTGATAATGGATCCCCGCTTGCGCGGGATGACGGCCCTATGGGTAAAGCTTAAACCGGCTTGGCGCCGCGGGCCATTGCGACGATCCCGGTCCGCGCGACTTCGCACAGCCCGACTTCGCGCATCAGCGTCACGAACGTGTCGATCTTCTCGCGCCCGCCGGTCACTTCGAACACGAAGCTGGTGGTTGTCGCATCGACCACGCGCGCGCGGTAGACGTCGGCGAGGCGGAGCGCCTCGATCCGGTGATCCCCCACGCCCGAGACCTTGAGCAACGCTAGTTCGCGTTCGACGTGCGGCCCGAGCGCGGTGAGGTCGGTCACCGAATGCACCGGGATCAGCCGGTCGAGCTGCGCGAGGATCTGCTCCATCGTCGCATCGCTCGCCGAGGTGACGATCGTGATCCGGCTGACCGCCTTGTCCGCGGTGACGTCGGACACGGTCAGGCTCTCGATATTATAACCGCGCGCGGTGAACAGCCCCGCGATCCGCGCGAGGATGCCGGGCTCGTTGTCGACCATCACGGCGAGCGTGTGGCGGGACTCTTTTTGCTGGGTGATGTGCATTATTTCTCCCCTCCCGCTTGCGGGAGGGGCTGGGGGTGGGCTCCCGACCTCCGCAAACGGTACGTTCGCAGAAAGCGCGCGCCCACCCCTCGGTCCCCTCCCGCAAGCGGGAGGGGAGGCAGAAGACTATCCATCACACCAGCGCCTTCGCTTCGTCGTCCATCTCGCCCGAGACTTCGCTCGCCTGCAACAGCATCTCGGTATGCGCGGCCCCGCTCGGAATCATCGGGAAGCAGTTCGCCAGCTTGGCCACCCGGCAATCGACGATCACCGGCCCGTCATAATCGAGCATCGCCGCGATCCCGTCGTCGAGTTCGCCCATCGTCTCGATCCGGATCCCCTTCCAGCCATAGGCTTCGCCGAGTTTCACGAAATCGGGCAGCGCATCGCTGTAGCTTTCCGAATAGCGGCTCGAATAGGTCAGCTCCTGCCACTGGCGGACCATCCCCATATATTCGTTGTTGAGGATGAAGATCTTGACCGGCAGGCGATATTGCGCGGCGGTCCCCAGCTCCTGGATGTTCATCTGGATCGACGCTTCGCCCGCGATGTCGATCACCAGCGCCTTGGGATTGCCGATCTGCGCGCCGATCGCTGCGGGCAGGCCATAGCCCATCGTGCCGAGACCGCCCGAGGTCAGCCACTTGTTGGGTGCCTCGAACCCGAAGTGCTGCGCCGCCCACATCTGATGCTGGCCGACTTCGGTCGTGATGATCGGATTGCGCTTGTGCGTCGCCTGCCAGAGCGCACGGATCGCGCGCTGCGGCATGATGTCGCTTTCCAGATCGGTGAAGGCGAGGCTCTGCTTGTCGCGCCATTCCTCGATCATCTGCCACCATTCGGTCAGATCGGGCTTGGGATGACGCCGTGCCTTGAACACGCGGACCATGTCCTCGAGCGCATGGCCGACGTCGGCGACGATCGGCAAATCCACGCGCACGTTTTTATTGATCGAAGACCGGTCAATATCGACGTGAATCTTACGCGAATGGGGACTGAACGCGTCCAAACGGCCTGTAACCCGGTCATCAAACCGCGCTCCGAGGCACACAACCAGGTCGGCCTTGTTCATCGCCATATTGGCTTCGTAGGTGCCGTGCATCCCCAGCATCCCGAGCCACTGCGAGCCGGTCGCCGGATAAGCGCCCAGACCCATCAGCGTCGACGTCACCGGCGCACCGCTGATCCGCGCGAGTTCGCACAGCAACTGGCTTGCCGCCGGACCCGCGTTGATGATCCCGCCACCGGTATAGAGCACCGGACGTTCGGCCGCGGCAAGCATGTCCATCGCCGCTTCGATGCTCGGCTGGTCGGCCTTCACCTGCGGGCGATAGGTCTTGTGGCGGATCGGACCGGGCTTGGCGTAACGCGCGGTGGCGACCTGCACGTCCTTGGGAATGTCGACCACCACCGGGCCGGGACGCCCCGAGGTCGCGATATAAAAGGCCTCGTGAATCGTCGCGCCGAGCTTGGCGGGGTCCTTCACCAGATAGTTATGCTTCGAACAATGCCGCGTGATTCCAACGGTGTCGGCCTCCTGGAACGCATCGGTCCCGATCAGCGCGGTCGGCACCTGTCCGGTGATCACCACCATCGGGATCGAATCCATCAGCGCATCGGTGATCCCGGTGATCGCATTGGTCGCGCCGGGGCCCGAGGTAACGAGCACCACGCCGGGCTTGCCGGTCGAGCGGGCATAGCCCTCCGCGGCATGCGTCGCAGCCTGTTCGTGGCGCACCAGAATGTGCTTGATCCGGCCTGAGCGGAACAGCGCGTCGTAGATCGGCAACACCGCACCACCGGGGTAGCCGAACACGACCTCCACGCCGAGATCGCACAGCGCCTCGATCAGGATGTCGGCTCCACTCTTCTCGGTCACGGTCGTTCTCCTTGGGGATGCTGCACGGCAGCAATGGGAAAGGGGCGGCTAAAGGCATAAAACATGCGCGTCAACCATTATCGTAGCAATAATCTGTCGATTATAGGTCCTACGTCAATCTTTTGTGACTCGACAATTCGCGTCCAGCTTGGCGGAGGCTGGTTGCGGAACCAGGTAAATTGCCGCTTCGCATATTGCCGCGTCGCCAGCCGCAAGGCGTCCAGTGCCTGTTGCCGCGTGATTTTACCCGCCAGCAACGCCGCCACTTCGGGCACGCCGATCGCCCGGCGGATCGTCGCATCGGCGGGCAGGTCGTCGCGGGCGAGCAGCGTCCGCACCTCCTCGACCGCGCCCTCCTCAAACATCGCAGTCGCGCGCGCATCGCATCTTTGTAAAAGCCACTCCCTGTCCGGCAGCAGCACGACCGCCGCCTGTGCAACCTTCGCTGCGATTCCCCCGGTCCGCTCCGCCTGCCACGCCGCCAGCGGCCGCCCGGTCGATCGCACCACCTCCAGCGCCCGCGCCACCCGCGTCGTATCCGCCGCCGCCAGCCGCCCCGCCGCCGCCGGATCGAGCGCGCCCAACGCCGCATGCGCCGCCGCCACCGGCAGCGCCCGCACCTCGGCGCGGATCGCGGGATCGATCTCAGGCACCGGCGCGATCCCGTCGAGCAAGGTGCGCAGATACAGCCCGGTCCCGCCGACCAGCACCGGCAGCTTCCCCGCCGCGTGGCTCGCCGCGATCTCCCGCGTCGCATCCTGCGCCCAGCGCGCGGCGGAGCAGCTTTCCGCGCCATCAATATAGCCGAACAGCCGATGCGGCACCCGCGCCTCGTCGGCGGGGGAGGGGCGTGCGGTCAGCACGCGGAGATCGCGGTAAACCTGTGCCGAATCGGCGTTGATGACGATTCCGTCGTGCCGCTCCGCCACCGCCATCGCGAGCGCGGACTTGCCGCTGGCGGTCGGCCCTGCGATGAGCGCCAGCATCGGGAGATTGTTTGTGTTCATTGCCACGCTGATAGCATCCGGGCGGCTCGCCGCGGGGGATATTTCGACCGCGCGGGACCGGCTCGACGCCGCGGGCTGTTCCGCGGTCGCCGACGGCTGGATCGACGAGGGGGTCGCCGCGGACGTGATGTTCGCGTCCGCACCCGATGCCGCGCGGGCGGCACTGGAGGATGCGTTCGCAGGCGTCGATGTCGTCGTGCAACAGGCCGAGGGGCGCGAGAAGCGGTTGCTGATCGCGGACATGGATTCGACCATGATCACCGTCGAATGCATCGACGAGCTCGCCGATTACGCCGGGATCAAGCCACAGATCGCCGAGATCACCGAAGCCGCGATGCGCGGCGAACTCGATTTCGAGGCGGCGCTGGATGCGCGCGTTGCGTTGCTGGCGGGCCTGGACGAGCGCGTGATCGCGCAATGCCTCGCCGACCGTGTCGTCGATACGCCGGGCGCAGCGACGCTGGTCCGCACGATGCGATCGCGCGGAGCGACCGCGATCCTCGTGTCGGGCGGGTTCACGCGCTTCGCCGAGCCGGTCGCCGAGCGGATCGGTTTCCACTATGCGATCGCCAACCGGCTGGAGATCGCCGAAGGTGCGCTCACCGGGCGCGTCGAACGCCCGATCGTCGGCGCACATACCAAGCTCGAGACGCTGCGCGCGGCGGCGGCCGATCTCGGCTTGCCGCCCGAAGTCACGCTGGCGATCGGCGACGGCGCGAACGACCTACGGATGATCGAGGCGGCGGGGCTGGGCGTTGCGTACAAGGCCAAACCGATCGTCGCTGCGGCGGCAGGCGCGCGGATCGACCACGGCGATCTGACCGCCTTGCTCTACGCGCAAGGCATCCCGCGCGCGGAGTGGGTCACGGTCTGACGTATCGCCGCCGCCGCGATCGGACGCGCTGAACCCACCGCGGGGCGATCGGCGGCGCACCCGTTAACCGTTTGTTGATCGAGCACTGGCACTCCTCTGCCGAACAGGCGGAGGTAACGGGGCGCTCGTGCCCGAAATCGGCGCGCTGGTTCCCCCGTAGCCGACCGCAGCCAAGGGTTGAGAACGTCATGAAGCATCGTTCGGCAACCATTTACTACCCCATGACCCTGGGTCTGTCCGTCCTCCTTCTCGGCGGATCGGCCGCTGCGGTGGCGACCACGTCGAACACAGAGGCGATCTCGCGTGCGCAATCGCGCGCCGAACGAATCGCGCGCAAGGAGATCGCAAAGGCGCGCGCCGCGCTCAACAAGAAGAACTTGCCCGCAGCGATCACCCATGCCGAAGCGGCGGTGGCATTGCAGCCTGCGGCGATGGGCTATCGCATGACGCTTGGTCAGAGCTACCTCAGGGCGGGGCGGTTCGCCTCGGCACGGGACGCGTTCGGCGATGCGCTCTCGCTCGACCCGGCGAACGGCGAGGCCGCGTTGCAGTTCGCGCTGATGCAGATCGGCACCGGCGACTGGGCCGGTGCGCGCGAGACGCTGGACGCGCATGCCGCCACGATCCCCGTCGGCGATCGCGGCCTTGGCATTGCGCTGGCCGGGGATCCGGTGGCAGCGGTCGCGTTGCTCGATCCGGCGGCCCGCGCTGCCGGTGCGGACGCGAGGATCCGGCAGAATTTCGCGCTGAGCCTCGCGCTCGCTGGGCGCTGGCGCGATGCACAAAGCGTTGTCGAATTCGACCTTGCCCCGGTGGATGCCGCGCGGCGCTTGCTGCAGTGGTCGACGTTCGCGCGCCCGACGTCTGCGTCGGACCAGATCGCGGCGCTGCTGGGGGTCGTTCCCGTGGTCGATGCGGGCCAACCGCGGGCGCTTGCGCTGAGTGACGACCGCGCGACCAGGGTTGCCGTTGCCGGGGGCGCCAGTGTCGACCTGCCCGAGTCAGGCAATGCGTCGCAGACTGTGGCCGAGCAGCGCGTAGCCGTTGCGGTCTCCGATGTGCAGCCTGTGGTCGGCCCGACGATCGGCGCTGTTGTCTTTGGGCAGCGCAAGGAAGTCGTGCAGCCGCTTCCCGTCACGCTCGCGTCCCGCCACGCGACGATCCAGCCGGTTGCTGCCATCCACCGCCAATACGGGACGGCAAAGGGCAATTACTACGTCCAGCTCGGTGCCTACGATACGCCCGCAATAGCGCGCGACGCGTGGATCCGTGCGGAGCAAAGGTTCGCTGCGTTGTCGAAGCATGTTCCGCAGGGGATGGGTGTCGCAACCCGCGGGGCAAATTTCTATCGTTTGTCGATCGGTGCCTTTGCGAAGACCGAGGCGCTCGCCCTGTGCCGGACCTACCGTGCGAAAGGCGGCAATTGCTTCGTGCGCGTCGGCGCGGGCGATCAGGTTGCAGTATGGGTGAACCGGGGCAACCTGGCGTCTCGCTAGAGGTTCACACTTTGTTCTCGTCGTGATAGTGACCGGTCATGGCGATCGACTCTATAAAGCGCGCCATGCGCGGCGCGACCAGAAATGGGTTCAGTACGCGCTTCGGGCTTCCGAATACGGTTGCCGACGGCGATTGGCTCGACGCGCGCGACGCGATCGATGGTCCTGCCTCCGCGATCAGGACGTCAGTGCAGGATATCCGGTCGAGGACGATCCTGAGCTACAACAGCTCGCCCGACGTCCCGTTCGATCGCAGCATAAACCCGTTCGTCGGGTGCGAACACGGGTGCATCTATTGTTTTGCGCGACCGACGCATGCGTATCACGACCTGTCCCCCGGATTGGATTTCGAAACCAAGCTGTTCGTGAAGCGTGACGCCGCGCAGATCCTCGAAGGCGAGCTCCGGCGGAAAGGTTATGACCCCAAACCGATCGCGCTCGGGGCGAACACCGACCCGTATCAGCCGATCGAACGCGACTACCGGGTCACGCGCGCCATTCTGGAAGTGCTGGCAAAGACCAATCATCCGGTGACGATCACGACCAAGTCGGATCGCGTGGTGCGGGACATCGATCTGCTTGCACCGATGGCGGAGAAGGGGCTGGTGGCGGTTGCGGTGTCGGTGACGTCGCTGGTTCCGCAGATCGCGATGACGATCGAACCGCGCGCGCCGCATCCGCTGAAACGATTGCAGGCCGTCAGGCAACTGGCCGATGCGGGCATCCCCGCCTACGTCAACATGGCCCCGGTGATCCCCGCGATCACGGACGACGAGATCGAGGCGATCGTGGCGCGGGCCGCCGAAGCTGGTGCATCGAACGTGTCCTACATCCCCGTTCGGCTGCCGCTGGAGGTCGCACCGCTGTTTCGCGCGTGGCTCGACACCCATTTTCCTGACCGTGCGGCCAAGGTGATGGCGATCATCCAGTCGCTGCGCGGCGGCCGCGACAATGATCCGAACTTCTTTTCCCGTATGCGCGGGGAGGGACCCTGGGCGGACTTGCTCCGCACCCGGTTCCGGATCGCCAAGTCCCGCCACGGTTTCCCGAGTGGCCGGCGGGTGCTGGGGCTGCGATGCGACCTGTTCCAGCCACCAGCCGGCCCGCAAGGCGAGCTGTTCTAAGCGAACGTGCCGTTCGATACCGGCGCTGTGCGCCACAGCCCCTTGGCGTTTACCGGATCACGAACACGCCCTTATAATCCTTGCCTGCGTCGCCCAGCACGGTGCTGCTGAACTGATAGGTTCCACCCCGGCGCGTGACCGGTGCCTGGAACCGAACCGTCAGGCCTTCGCCCGACGCCAGAACGACCTTGCCGCCGTAGACCTTGTCGGTGTCCCGCGGGGCGACCCGAGCCTGACGGAAGAAGGCCTCCTGCGTCAGATTGTGCCCCTTGTCCGAACGGTTGGAGATCCGCAGAATGTACGGCGCGCCCTGACGGAGCGGGATGCTGCGCGGCACGAACCCGTCGTCGGTCATTCTGACGGTGATGGTCTGCGCTTTGCGCCAATCCGGCGTCTGTGCCGCCACGGGGGTTGCGAGGGCGATCATCCCGATGAGGATGGGCTTCATCATGTCTCTCCGATCCAATTGACGGGGAGCAAATGAAGCACGGTCGGCTTCGTTCCGCCATTCAGCGGGGTTTGCCGTCAGGCAGCGTCCCTCAGGCCGGCAGGGGTACTGCGGTTCCGCCCTTGAACAGCCGCCGCACCTTGCCCTCGACCGGCAACCCGTCGAACGGCGTATTGCCCGCCTTGGCGTGCATGCGGTCGCCATTGACCTGCCACGGCGCGTGAAGATCGCACAGCAGCAGATCGGCCGGCGCACCGACCCGGAGCGTGCCGGCGTCGACACCGAGGATCCGCGCAGGGTTGGCGGCGAGCAACGCGAACAGTCGGTCAAGCGGGATGTGCTCGTCACGCACTAGACCTAGCCCAAGCGCAAGCAACGTTTCGGCCCCCGCCATGCCCGCCGCCGAATCCCCGAACGGCAGCCGCTTTTCTTCGGGGCCATGCGGATCATGCGCGGAACACAGGACGTCGATCGTTCCGTCCGCCAGCGCCAGCAACGCGGCCCGGCGGTCGTCCTCGTGCCGCAGCGGCGGCGAGATATGCGCGAAGGTCCGGAAGTCGCTCATCGCGATGTCGGACAGCAACAGATGCGCCGGGGTAATCCCGCACGTCACGCGAACGCCGCGACGTTTCGCCGCACGGACCAGATCGAACCCGGCAGCGGTGGTGACGGTGCGCAGATGCAGCGCCGCACCGGTTTCCTCCGCCAGCATCAGGTCGCGCGCGATGGCCAGCGCTTCCGCGACCGCGGGCGCTGCGGACAGGCCCATGCGGGTCGCGGTTTCGCCTGCGGTCGCGACGGCACCGGCAGTGATCCCGGCGTCTTCGGCGTGCGCGATCACGGTCAGGCCCAGATCGTTGGCGTAGGCGAGCACCTTGCGCATCACGCCCGAGTCCGCGATCCAATGCGCGCCCGTGCCGACCGCGCGTGCGCCCGCGTCACGGTTGATCGCCATCTCAGCAAGGTCCTTGCCCGCGAGCGCGCGAGTCGCCGCCGCGATCGGATGAATCCAAAGATTGGGGCGACCGATCAACGCCGCGCGCTGCACCACGCCCGGATCGTCGAGTACGGGCGACTGGTCGGGCATCAGCCCCACGCGCACGATGCCGCCGGCATGGAAGGCGGGAACGTCGATCGCGAAAACGCCAAGGTCGACGATGGCCGGCGCGAGTACCAACCCCATGCAGTCCACCGTCTCGGCGCCTGCGGGAACGTCGATCAGTCCGGTTGCGGCGATCACGTCGTCGGCGATCAGCACGCCCCCGCGCGATACGCCACCGACCGGGCAGGCGAGCGTGGCGTCGAGCAAGGCGATCATCCGGCTCATGCCCAGCCCGCCACACCACGCGGCCGACGCGTCAGCACGTCAAGACAGGCCATGCGCACCGCGACGCCCATCTCGACCTGTTCAGTTATGGCCGAGCGCGCGTGGTCGGCGACGGCAGAGTCGATCTCCACCCCGCGGTTCATCGGACCCGGATGCATCACCAGCGCATCCGGCTTGGCGAGGGCGAGGCGCTTCTCGGTAAGGCCATAGCGCAAGTGATACTCACGGTTGGAGGGCACGAACCCGCCGTTCATCCGCTCGTTCTGGAGCCGCAGCATCATCACGACATCGGCATCGACGAGTGCCGCATCGAAATCGGTGAAAGGCGTCACGCCCATGCGCTCGATCGCGGCGGGCATCAGCGTGGTCGGCGCGCACACGCGGACTTCAGCCGCAAGCGCGGTCAGCGACAGGATATTCGACCGCGCGACCCGGCTGTGCAGCAGGTCGCCGCAGATCACCACGCGCTGCCCCGCGATCGTTCCGCGGCGGCGGCGGATCGTCAGCGCGTCGAGCAATGCCTGAGTCGGGTGCTCATGCTGTCCGTCGCCGGCGTTGAGGACCGGGCAATCGACCTTGTCCGCGATCAACCGCACTGCGCCCGACGACATGTGGCGGATCACGATCATGTCGGCGCGCATCGCGTTCAGCGTCATCGCCGTATCGATCAGCGTCTCGCCCTTTTTCACGCTCGATTGTGCGGCATGCATGTTGACGACGTCCGCGCCAAGCCGCTTTCCCGCGATCTCGAACGACAGCAGCGTTCGGGTGCTGTTCTCGAAGAAGGCGTTGATCAGCGTGAGACCGCCGAGCCTCTTGTCCGCGATCGCGCGTGTGCGGTTGGCGGCGACCCAACCATCAGCCTCGTCGAGCAGGAACAGGATCTCATGGGGCTGCAAACCCTCGATTCCGGTGAGGTGCCGGTGCGGAAACACGGCGCGGCCCGGGATGAGCGAGGCGGGGCGGTGATCGGAGCGTTGCATCGAGGGTGTCGGGTAGCGGGGCAGGGGGGCGGGCGCAAGGTGGCAGGTGCGCGCTCGCGTGCATCAGGGTGCCGCCATTTGGGCATGGCGGTACAGCGGGAGGATAGCGTCACCAGCGCAAAGTTCAGAGAAACATTTGTTAAGACTGCCGCAAATAAATGAGCTAAGCAGTTGTAAGGCTTCGCAAACCTGCGGGGTTTCATGTGGAGACAGTAGGGGGCTACTGGCAATCCGCCCGGATCGGGTAATTTGCGATATGCCAAGACCAGAGGACACCCCGAAGGATCAGGCAAGTGCGGAGGCGGAGGTGGAGTACTTTCGCCAAAACCTCGGGCCATTCGTTGTCGCCGCGGAGACAACGCGAATGCCGATGGTGTTCATGGATGCGCGGCGCGGGGGGCATCGGATCACGTTTGCAAACGACAGTTTCCTGTCACTGCTGGGATATGCCCGTGATGAAGTTCTCGGGCACAGCTTCGATTCCCTGATGGCACCCGGAATACAGCCCCAAGCTTGGTCGCAAGTGCTGTCGGCGTTTGAGGACGGCTCGGATGTCGATCGCGAGGTCCGGTATTGCCGCAAGGACGGCACCAGCATCTGGGCCTCGATGCGGATCAGCCCGGTTCGGAACCAGGATGGGGTCGTGGTGCAGCATTTCGCGTCGATCTCGGACCTTACCGCCCACAAGCAAGAGCAGGCGGAACTCAAGCTGCTCGTCGATGAACTCAACCACCGCGTGAAGAATAGGTTATCGACGGTAGAAGATAATATGACGGTTACCCAACGTCCATTTAGGTAGGTATTCTACCAAAGGATACCGCTGTCGCGTGTGTCACAGCGATACGCATATGAGAATGATGATCCCTAACCTAATAGATGGCTTTGGGAGAATGTCGTGCAGAATAAACAAGCGATAGCTTACATGAAGGATGCGTTATGGCCGCTCAGCGTTGGAGCGGTAGGGGTGGCATACCTTTGCGGCCCAATGCTGCGGTTTGTTACTCCAGATACACTGTTGATAATGTGTCTGTTTAGTACGGCCGGACTGTCGTTCCTCTATTCGGCCGTTGACTCGAAGTTTCGAAGTCGACGGTGCGTTTTGTAAATTTGCGTCGCTGGTGTTTCGCTGTTTGTCGCCGGCGTATACTTACGAAGCGCATTAGACGAAGCCCAAAAGGGAGCAGCGGCGGCGGATATTCGCTGCTTAGCGATCCAGCGTGACATGCTGTCAGCGCACCGCCGCATGGTCGACGGCCCCACCGTGTTTCAAGCGCTCGGGTGTCGGCCTCAAGGACAGGGCATGATACGAGTTCCATCAACGGATCGGGAGCTGCGCGCGAAACGTGCGCTTAAAGATGGGGGCTATATGACCCACGCGGTTCCGCAGAAACCGTTTCGGGCGCAGCAGTTGAGCGAGGCTTTGGATGGGCTGATCGCGGGCAAGCCTGCATAATACCTTCTCCCGGCACGACGGCCATCATGTGGGATAGCGAGGAAGGGCAGTCAGCGCACTCGAACGTGCGCTTTGCGAAGCTGAAAACGATCGGCTGCGGGGTTCAAGTTCCGTCCAACCGTAATGTGCCCTTTTGGGACGATATACGCAGCCTATTGAGTTGCGCCGAGTATGCGGGGATCGCGGAGCCCTACATACAATCGATGAGGCTAGAAACTATCCTTGCTTCTCATCAATTTGGAATCGTTTCCAGGCATCGTCACCGCTTGTAATTCTTGCGGGTCATCGTAAACGCCTCGTTAACGCTGTGCATCCCGCGCGGCGATTGGGAACGATGATGGCTGGACTGAGGACGAAGCTCGCGCTGACGGTTGCATCCGCTTGCGCAATGGTCGCGTCGCCCGCGTCGGCTGCGGAGTTCAGCTACAGCTATTTCAGTGGCACCGTCTTCGCATCGGGCATCTTCACGACCACCGATACGACGACGCTGGTCGATGGGCGGGAAGCCTATACCGTGACCGGCATGACCGGTGCGCGCGACGGGATTGCGATTGCCGGATTGAACGCGACATATCCCGGGGCTGCGGGCGGTTCGGACCAATATCTGTTTGCCACGGGCGTACCGGTGACCGAATTCGGCATTGGCTTCGATTATGTGAATGGGCTGAGCGGCAACATTTTCAACGGCGTCTTCGATAACGTAGCGCAGTTGGGCGAGTATTACGGGAATACCGGGACGGGCCTCGACGCGCAGCTCGGGCCGCAGAATTTCACTTTGACTCAGGTGGTCACGACACCCGCTGTTCCTGAGCCTGCGACCTGGATGATGATGATCCTGGGTCTTGCCGGCGTGGGCGGCGTCGTCAGGTCTCGTCGCCGGACGTTGCGCCACGCGCGCGTCTGAGCGCCGGGACTAGATCGCCACCAGCGCGTCGATCGCGCTTTGCAGGATGTAGGCGGCGGCCATCTTGTCGACCAGCTCGGCGCGTTTGGCGCGGCTGGCGTCCTGTTCGATCAGCGTGCGCGTGACGGCTTGAGTCGACCAGCGCTCGTCCTGGAGGAAGATCGGCAGCGCGAGATCCGCGAGATTGCGGGCGAAGGCGCGGCTCGACTGGCTGCGCGGGCTTTCACTGCCGTCGGTCAGGTTGAGCGGGAGGCCGATGACGATCCCCTTCACCTGCTGCGCGGTGATCAGGTCGGCGAGCGCGATCTTGTCCTTCTGGAACTTGGTCCGGCGAATCAGTAGCGCAGGCGAGGCGAAGCTCCAGCCTGCGTCGCACAAGGCGGTACCGATCGTCTTGGTGCCCACGTCCAGGCCGATCAGTCGGCCACCGGTGGGGAGGGCGGCGCGGAATTCGAGGCGGTCGGTGGTGATCATCACAGGCGGCTCGTTTGCACAGCGCGCCGGCGTTGCCCAGCGGGGACCGACGCCGCGGTGAACGTCGCGAGCCGGCGAGCCGCATCGGCGCGGACGTTCGCCCAGAACAGGCTGTAGTCGTACACGTGGTAATTATTGCCGGGCAGGACATAGCCGCCCAGCGACGGCGGGTTGCCGATCAGCAGGATCCCGCGCGGATCGCAGCGGGCGGCGACTCGGCCCGGTTCGATCGTCGCACGCGTCAGGTCGGCCGAGGGGAAGAGCGTGCCAAGGTTGGCAGTCGCGGGTGCGGTCGCGTCGGGCATGCCGGTCAGCGGGTTGGTGCAGATCATCGGCGTGCCGCGGCGGGGTTTGCCGTCGATCGTGCTGCTCGCGTCATAGGCATCGAGCACCAGCGACGGATCGGCGGGTTCGGCGAAGCTCTGCCACGACAGGATGCACCCCGCCTGATCCGCGGTGCGGCATTCGGGCAGGCCGAGCGCGGGCACGTCGGTCGTCCGAGAGACCGGCCAGCCGATGACATAGGCCGCGACGATGCGTTTTGCGATCGGTTTGCCCGCGATCTTCTCGCGGAGCAGCCGCACCAGGTGGAGCGACCCCTGGCTATGGCCGGCGAGGATGATCGGGCGGTCCCCGGCCTGCGCGACGAACGCGTCGAAGGCGGCGGCGACGTCGTGATAGGCGAGATCGAGCGCCTTGCCGGCATTCTCCTGCGTCGTCAGGAACGCCCCGAAGGTCGCCTGGCGGTAGCGCGGTGCCCAGATTGCGCCGACCTCGTTGAACGCGCTCGCCTGGCCGCGCAGGAACAATGCGGCGCGATCATTGGCTTCCTGATTGTCGAGCGGCGCGTTCCAGCGCGAGCGTTCGAGGAACGAGGTCGGGTGGACGAAGAACACCGCGGCCTGCGGTTTCTTGGTCGGTTGATAGCCGGGCGGTGTCCACAGCGCGGGGTTGCCCGGAATATCGGGGCGCGCCAGCCACATGCGGGCGTCGCGATAGTGCGCGGTGCTTTCGGCGGGCAAGCGTTCGAAACCGGCGGTCGGCACCGTCGCGAGCGCGATCAGTTCCTTGCCCCAGATCGCATAGGCAAAGCCACCGGCGATCGCGAGCACGATCAGGCCGCTGAAAATGTAGAGAAACTTGCGCGCCAAGCGGTCCACCTCCCACGGGCATGGCGCGGCAGTGGCCATGCAGACGTGATGGCATTTCCGTGCAGCAGGATCGCGACGCTTGCAATCGCCTTGGCGCTGCTGTCCGTAGCGCACCAGCGTGGGGAACGAAGCGATGGACGAAATGACCGAAGGTACCCGCGCCGGGATCGGTTGGCCGATCCGCCCGATCGTGCTCGCGCTGGTCGGTGCGCTGGCGGCGCTTGCGGTGCAGCAGGTGCTGGATATCGCGCAGCCAGGTTCCCCTCCGGCCGATCCGGCAGCGTGGCGAATCGCGCTGGCGACCGCGATCGGCACCGGGGCCGTCACCTTCGGCTTTGCGTTCGAGCGGAGGCGCTGGTGGTGGGCGGCGCTGTTCGGCGCGGTCGTCGGATTGGTGTCCGGGCTGATCCTCTACTGGAATGGAGGCGGGTGGGGCGCTTGGTACAATTGGCATAGCGCCAGCCTGTTCCTGGCGATCGCGATCGCGGTGCCGCTGTTCCAGACCGCGCGCGATCACGGCGGGTGGCGCTTTCCCTATGCCGACGTGCATGGCGAGGCCTGGACCAACGTCGTCCTGTGGGGCGCGTGCTGGCTGTTCACCGGCGTCGTGTTCGCGCTCGCGTGGCTGCTGGCGGCGCTGTTCGACCTGATCGGGCTGCATTTCCTGCGCGACCTGTTGCAGCACAATTGGTGCAACGCCGTGCTGTTCGGCGCGAGTTTCGGCGGTGCGCTCGGGCTGTTGCGCGAACGCGACGGGGTGCTGCGGCTGCTCCAGCGTGTCGTGACCGCGGTGCTCGCGGTGCTGGCCCCGGTGCTAGGCGCGGGGTTGCTAGTGTTTCTGCTGGCCTTGCCCTTCACCGGGCTCGACGCGCTGTGGGAGGCGACCAAATCGACCACGCCGATCCTGCTCGGCTGCGTGATCGGCGCGCTGATCCTTTCCAATGCGGTGATCGGCAATGGCACGGACGAGGAGGCGACCAATCCGGTGCTGCGCCTCGGCGCGATGGCCCTGGCGCTCGCGGTGCTGCCGCTGACGGTGATCGCGGGGATCGCGACGGGGCTGCGGATCGGGCAACATGGCCTGACGCCGGACCGGTTATGGGCGGTCGTCTTCGTCGGCTTCGCGAGTGTGTACGGCGTGGCCTATCTGGTCGCGCTGATCCGCGGACGGCACGCGTGGGGCGCGTTCGTGCGGCCGAGCAATTTGCGGATCGCCTTCCTCGTGGCGGGGGTCGGGCTGCTGCTCGCCACGCCACTCGCGAGCTTCAACACGTTGTCGAGCACGGATCAGGTCGCGCGGCTCGAGGCTGGCCGGGTTACGTCGGCGAAATTCGACTGGGCGGCGCTGGCGTTCGATTTCGGCGATCCCGGCAAGGCCGCGCTCCGGCGTCTCGCGCGCTCCGCCAATCCGGTGATCGCGGCGCGCGCGAGGGAGGTCGCGACCAAGACCAGTCGGTGGGAGATCGCGGGGATCGACCGCACGCAGACCGATGCCGACCTGCTCGTCAAACGCCTGCGCGTGCTGCCGGTGACAGTGCCCGTGCCACTCGCCCTGCGCGCGGTGCTGACCGACTGGCAGGGGTGCCGCTCCGATCGCGAGAATCGCTGCACGCTGCTTTACGCCCCCGGTGCGCGCGAGGCGGTGTCGATCTCGCAAAGCTGCATCGACGATCTGACGCGCGATCCGCCAGCCGCCACGCCCGCGAGCCTGGCGCTGCGATCGGGCTGCGGTGCCGCGCGCTATCGCCGAACGGGGGATGCCTGGGTGCGGGTCGACGACGATGCACGGCTCCCGCTGACGCCCGCGGAACGCGCCGCGCTCAAGGCGGGGGACGCCGCGGGTCGGGTCGAGATCCGTGCGGTGCCAGCGCGTCGGGTGTTCGTCGGGGGCGTTCCGGTCGGGGATCCGTTCGAATAGGTTGCGCAAGGCTCCGGCGCTCTGCTAGCCGCAAGCCATGTCAGTCACCATCGCCACCGTCACCAAGATCGCCAGCCTGGCCCGCATTGCGATCACCGAGGAGCAAGCCGCGCGCATGGCGCCCGAGCTCGACAATATCATGGGCTGGATCGAGCAATTGAGCGAGGTCGATACGACCGGCGTCGCGCCGATGACCGCGGTAATCCCCAACCATCTGCGGCTGCGCGACGATGTCGTCAACGCCGATCCGCTGACCGGCGGCGGCATTCGCGACGCAGTGCTGTCCAACGCCCCTCAGGCCGAGCACGGGTTTTTCATCGTGCCCAAGGTGATCGAATAATGACCGACCTTACCAATCTTGGCGTCGCCGCGATCCGTGACGGCGTGCGCGATGGCAGCTTCACCGCGCGGGAAGTGGCCGAAGGGTTCATCGCGAACGTGTCCGCCGCCACGGCGCTGAACGCGTTCCTCGTCGAAACGCCCGACCATGCGCTCGCTGCCGCAGACGCCGCCGATGCGGCGCGCGCGAAGGGCGAGACGCTCAAGCCGCTGGCGGGCGTGCCGATCGGGATGAAGGACCTGTTCTGCACCAAGGGCGTGACCACGACTGCGGCGAGCCACATCCTCGGCGGGTTCACGCCCGAGTATGAATCGACCGTGTCGGCCAACCTTTGGGATGCGGGCGCGGGGATGCTCGGCAAGCTCAACATGGACCAGTTCGCGATGGGATCGTCGAACGAGACGTCCGCGTTCGGCAACGTCATCTCGCCGTGGCGGCGCAGCGACGGCGGGAACGCCGCGCTCGCGCCCGGCGGGTCGTCGGGCGGGTCGTCCGCGGCGATCGCTGCGCGACTGTGCCCTGCGGCGACCGGCACCGACACCGGCGGCTCGATCCGCCAGCCTGCCGCGTTCACTGGCATCTCGGGGATCAAGCCGACCTATGGCCGCTGCTCGCGCTGGGGGACGATCGCGTTCGCCTCGTCGCTCGACCAGGCCGGGCCGATGGCGCGCGACGTGCGCGACTGCGCGATCATGCTGGGCGCGATGAGTGGGTTCGATGCGAAGGATGCCACCTCACTCGACTTGCCGGTGCCTGCGTGGGAAGCGGGATTGTCCAGCGATCTCAAGGGCAAGCGCGTCGGTATTCCGAAGGAATATCGCGTCGACAACATGCCGCCCGAGATCGAGGCGCTGTGGCAGCAGGGGATCGACTGGCTCAAGGATGCCGGGGCCGAGATCGTCGAGGTGTCGCTGCCGCATACCAAATATGCGCTGCCTGCGTACTACATCATCGCGCCCGCCGAGGCGTCGTCCAACCTCGCGCGCTATGACGGCGTGCGCTACGGTCTGCGCGACTTGCCCGAGGGGGCGAACCTGCAGGACATGTATGCCGCGACCCGCGCCGACGGGTTCGGCGACGAGGTCAAGCGCCGGATCCTGATCGGCACCTATGTGCTGTCAGCGGGCTATTACGACGCCTATTTCACCCAGGCGTCGAAGATCCGCACGCTGATCGCGCGCGATTTCGAACAGGCGTGGGCCAAGTGCGACGTGCTGCTGACCCCGACCGCACCGTCCGCCGCCTTTGCGCTGGGCGAGAAGAGCGCGGACCCGATCGCGATGTATTTGAACGACGTGTTCACGGTGCCGTCGTCGCTCGCCGGCTTGCCCGCGATGAGCGTTCCGGGTGGTCTTGACCATGCCGGGCTGCCGCTCGGGTTGCAGATCATCGGCAAGCCGCTCGACGAGCAGGGCGTGCTGAATGCGGGGCTGGCGCTGGAAGAACGCGCCGGCTTCACCGCGCGGGCGGAGCGCTGGTGGTAGACAGCGATCGGCGGTGAATGGTATCCCTTACGACATGGCCAAGCTCAGCACTCTCAGCGTCGACGGGCAGGTAACGATCCCGCAGGACGTGCGCGATGCGCTGGGGCTGGAACCAGGGCAGCCGGTCGAGTTCGCATGGGATGGCGGGACGCAGGCGATCATCCGGAGGCCGATGGTCGACCGCGAAACCGGCGTCGAACGCATCAAGGCACGACTGGAAGCGACGTCGGCGCAATTCGCGCATTTGCGCGAAGGCAGGCCGACCGAGGACATCATGCGGGACATTCGCGGAGATGACTCGTTCCTGCCGTGATCATGCTGGATACCAATATCGTTATCGACCTGATCGAAGCAGATCAGGTGTGGCATCGCTGGTCGGTTGATGCCGTGGCCCTGGCCGAGAGTGAAGCGCCGTTGACGATCAGTGCGATCGTCGTCGGCGAACTGGCAACACGTTCGATGGCCTATGCGGAGATACTGGCTTTGCTCGACGGCTTTGGATTTACGATAGCGCCGCTGGGGGCGGCAGAGGCGCACCGCGCGGGCTTGGCGCACCGTGCGTACCGTGAGGCTGGGGGCACGCGCGACAGGCTGCTCGGCGACTTTCTCATCGGTGCGCATGCCGAGATGGCCAGTGCGCGGCTTCTCACGCGCGACCCACGGCCCTACCGTACCTATTTTCCCGACTTAAACCTCATCACACCCGAGACAGACGCATGACCGACGCCTCCACCTACACCATCCGCGGCGAAACCGGTGACTGGGAGGTCGTCGTCGGCCTCGAGGTCCACGCGCAGGTGACCTCCAACGCCAAGCTGTTCTCGGGCGCGGCGACCGCGTTCGGGGCGGAGCCCAACAGCCAGGTGTCGCTGGTCGATGCCGCGATGCCGGGGATGCTTCCCGTGCCCAACCGTGAGTGCATCCGCCAAGCGGTGCGCACCGGCATGGCGATCGACGCGCAGATCAACCGCTGGTCGCGGTTCGATCGCAAGAATTATTTCTACGCCGATTTGCCGCAGGGCTATCAGATCAGCCAGCTCTACCATCCGCTGGTGGGCGAGGGCGCAATCGACATCAGCCTCGACGACAAGAACCCCGACCAGAGTGGCAAGCGCATTGGCGTCGAGCGGATCCATGTCGAGCAGGACGCGGGCAAGCTGATGCACGACCAGCATCCGACGCGCTCCTACGTCGATCTCAATCGCTCGGGCGTCGCGCTGATGGAGATCGTGTCGAAGCCCGACATGACGTCCCCCGCGGAGGCAGGGGCTTATCTGCGCAAGCTGCGGTCGATCCTGCGCTATGTCGGGTCGTGCGACGGCAATATGGAAGAAGGGTCGATGCGCGCCGACGTGAACGTCAGTGTGCGTAAGGCGGGCGACCCGCTCGGCACGCGGACCGAGACCAAGAACGTCAATTCGGTCCGTTTCGTAATGGCGGTGGTCGAGCAGGAAGCGCGGCGTCAGGTCGAGGTGCTCGAGGACGGCGGGCGAATCGTCCAGGAAACGCGGTTGTACGACCCCGACCGGAACGAGACCCGCTCGATGCGGTCGAAGGAAGATGCGCACGATTACCGCTACTTCCCGGATCCGGACCTGCTGCCGCTCGAACTCGACGATGCGTTCCTCGAGGAATGCCGTGCGTCCTTGCCCGAGCTGCCAGACACCAAGCGGCGGCGCTATGAGGCGCTGGGCATCACGCCTTACGCGGCAGCGGTGCTGACCGCCGAGGTCGAGGCGGCGCGCTGGTTCGATGCGCTGCTGGAGACGGGCACCAAGCCGGTCGCGGCGGCGAACTGGACGACGTCCGAACTGTTCGGCGCGCTCAACCGCACCGGGACCGATTTCACGACCTCGCCAGTCAGCCCGGCGCAGGCCGCCGAGCTGCTTGCCTTGGTCGCGGACGGTACGCTGTCGGGGAGCCTTGCCAAGCAGGTGTTCGAGATCATGCTCGAAACCAAGCAGGGCGCGGGTGCCGTCGTCGAGGAACGCGGGCTCAAGCAGACCAGCGACACCGGCGAGATCGAACGCGTCATCGCCGAAGTCATGGCAGCGAACGCAGACAAGGTTGGCGACTATCGCGGGGGCAAGGACAAGTTGTTCGGCTTCTTCGTTGGGCAGACGATGAAGGCAATGGGTGGCAAGGCCAATCCTGGCGTGGTGAACGAAGTATTGAAGGCTGCACTTTCAGGCGCAGCATAACCGGACTACAGTTTCCCCTTTAATGGGGGGCGACAATGATACGGTCACTATGGCTGACCAGCATGCTTTGTATGCTGGTGACGTCGGCAGAGGGGCAGGTATTCGATAACAAAAGTGTCGTCGCGCTCCATGATGCCGGGCTGGGCGAAATTACGATCATTACCAAGATCAACAGCTTGCCCTGCAGCTATGACGTATCGACCGACAGCCTGATTGCGCTGAAGAAAGCGGGGGTCACGGATGACGTCATTGCCGCCATGGTCGGGCGGTGTGGCGCGTCGTCCCGCGCCCAGGGCATCGATAATCGATCGATGGATCCGTTGGTCAAACATTCGCCCGGCATCTATTTGGCGCAAGAGGCGGCAGGGGCAGGGCGATTGCTGCTTTTACGACCGGTCGTGGGGAGCGGTAATCGCACAACCGGGAACGGAAGCGTCTTATTCCCGCTAAAAACGATGCTCACGGTGCCGCAGCCACAAAGCCAGAATCACGTGGGGTCGAGCCGACCGACCTTTTATTTCTACTTTGATGCCGCCGACCAGAATGTCAGCGATTTCGGCGTTGAGCGCTCGATCGCTGCGCAGTCTCCGGCTGAGTTCAGCCTGGTCCGGTTCAAGGTGAAAGGAAATGGTCGCGAAATCGAGACGGGGCGATTGTCGGCCTATTTTTCGATCAGCCTCCATCTGGGTGTGAAGGGGAAGGATACGGCCGCGTTTACCGCCGAGGAAATCGGCGACGGCATTTTCAAGGTCGCCGCGTCCGACGCATTGGTGGCGGGAGAATATGCGTTCGTGTTCTCAGGGGAAAGCGGGCGGTCGCGCGTGTACGACTTTTCGGTCCTGGACACGAGTTTGCCGGACAAGCACGCTGCCGCGAAATAGTCTGTAGCCGTTAGGAACCGTTCCATCGGCTATGGTGGTCGAAAGTTTTGCACCTCCGACCACCATGCCCAACGCATCGTCAGTGCTTACTGCGCGTCGTCATCCTGATTCTTGGTCACGCCACCGGTGCCGCCAACGCCATCCGGCATGCCGGTGGACGTGAAATTGTCTGGCTCGTCGCCGCCTTCGCCGCGCTCGACCGCATCCTTGCGCGCCTCGACCATCTTCTGAAGGTCACTGCGATCGTCGGTGTCCTCCTTGGGGTCGTCGAGCGGGCCCTTGGTCTGCTCCATGCCGGTGTCGCTCATGCGAAATCACCCGAAAGACCGGAGTCGTCGACCGGCTGTGCGGGGTCGACCGGTGGGTCGCCCATCGGTGACGGGTTGGGAATGTCCGTGTCCGGGGTTGGCGGCGGCAGTTCCGTCGGCATCGGCGTGGGCTGACCGGGTTCGGTCGGCACGGTGCCGGGATCGGAAGGCATCGGGGGAAGTTCGGTGGGGGGTGTCGTCGCCATCAGTTTTCTCCTCTGCCTGTCCTAACGCGTGGTGCCGGTGGGAGTTGCCCCGTAATTTCCCGGAGGGGTGACCCAGAGCCATCACCCAGACTGTTTTTGCCTCAAGTGTCGCCGCGACTTGCCCAACCCTGCGCGCCTGCTATAGACGCCCCCCACACCGGCGGTGTCCTGTGCGGGCGTGGCGGAACTGGTAGACGCAGCAGGTTTAGGTCCTGCCATCGCAAGATGTGGGGGTTCGAGTCCCTTCGCCCGCACCAGCCGCCCGTGGCAAACGGGCGGTAGCCAAACGAATTTCCTGTAAAAGGCCAGACCTGAACATGCAGACTGTCGAGACGTTGAACGAGGGGCTGAAGCGCGCCTACACGCTGAAGATCACCGCGAAGGACATCGAGTCGCGCGTTGACGCCGAACTGAAGCGCGTTGCGCCGACGGTGAAGATGCCCGGCTTCCGCCCCGGCAAGGTGCCCGCGAACCTGGTGCGCAAGATGCACGGTGACGCGCTGATGCAGGACGCGCTCAACAGCTCGATCCAGCAGGGCATCCAGGAGCTGATCGCCGAGCACAAGCTGCGCCCCGCGCTGCAGCCTTCGGTCAGCCTGGAAGACGGCTATGAGCTGGGCCAGGACGCCAGCATCAAGGTCGAGCTCGAAGTGCTCCCCGACGTGCCGACCCCGGCGATCGAGGGTCTGAAGCTCGAGCGTCTGACCGTTCCGGTCGACGAAGCTGCGGTCCAGGCACAGCTCCAGAAGTTCGCCGACCAGCAGAAGCGTTGGGAAGAGGCCGAAGGCCGTGCAGCCGAGACCGGTGATCTCGTCGTGATGGACTTCGTCGGCAAGGTCGACGGCGTTGCGTTCGATGGCGGCACCGGCGAGGACATGTCGGTCGAGATCGGTTCGGGTCGTCTGATCCCGGGCTTCGAGGACCAGGTCGTCGGCGTGAAGGCTGGCGACGAGCGCCAGATCAACGTCAACTTCCCCGAGGATTATCAGGCCAAGGAACTCGCCGGCAAGGCCGCGACGTTCGACCTGACGATCAAGTCGGTGAAGACCGCAGGCGAGACCAAGATCGACGACGAGCTCGCGACCTCGCTCGGCCTGCAGAGCCTCGACCAGCTGACCGAGCTGCTCAAGGGCCAGATCGAGCAGGAGCTCAACGGCCTGACGCGCACCTACATGAAGCGCAAGCTGCTCGACCAGCTCGCCGAAGGGCATGATTTCGAAGTGCCGCCGTCGATGGTCGAAGCCGAATTCGGCCAGATCTGGCAGCAGCTCGAGCATGAAGCGACGCATGAGGAAGATCCGGCGGCAGCGCTTGCCGAGATGGAATCCGAGCGCGACGATTACCAGAAGATCGCCGAGCGTCGCGTTCGCCTGGGCCTGCTGCTCAGTGAAATCGGCCAGGCCAATGGCGTCGAAGTCAGCCAGCAGGAAATGAACCGCCTGATCGCACAGGCCGCACAGCAGTACGGCCCGGAAGATCGCCAGCGCTTCATGCAGTACGTCCAGCAGGAGCCGATGGCAGCAGCCCAGCTCCGCGCGCCGCTGTATGAGGACAAGGTCGTCGATTACCTGTTCGAGAAGTCCGAGATCACCGATCGCGAAGTGACGCGCGAGGAGCTCGAGGCAGCGATCGAGAGCGACGAGGGTTTCTCGACCGGTACGCACAGCCACGATCACGACAACCACAAGCCCAAGGCGGCCAAGAAGGCATCGTCCAAGAAGGCCAAGCCGTCCGAGGGTGATGACGTCGAGGGCGAAGCAGCCCCGGCGACCGACGATGCGGCGGCACCGACCCCCGCCGAGCCGGTAAAGAAGGCTGCGACCAAGAAGGCCCCCGCCAAGAAGGCCGAGGAGCCTGCTGGCGACGCGGCAGCAGCGGAAGCACCTGCCAAGAAGGCACCGGCGAAGAAAAAGGCCGCTGCGCCCAAGGAAGAGCCTGAGGCGTAACCGCCGGGTTTCCTTTTGAAGGTTCAAAACAGGGGCGGTCTTCGGATCGCCCCTTTTTGGTAGCTATCGGTCATCGCGCGGCGGCGTTGCGCGGCCCCGGATCACACCCCGTAACCCAACGGGGGTTGAACTCGTTTCCGGCAACGCCGATGTATGACGTCTCTTCGGGGCATAAAGGATTTCAAGACTCATCATGCGCAATCCGTTCGACACCGGTGACTTCATGGCCCCCCTTCATGGCGCCGGGATGGCGGCCTCGCCCCAGGGCGGGCTCGTTCCGATCGTCATCGAGCAATCCAATCGCGGCGAGCGCAGCTTCGACATCTACTCGCGGCTGCTGCGCGAACGCATCATCTTCATCACGGGCGGCGTCGAGGACCATATGGCCTCGGTGATCAGCGCCCAGCTGCTGTTCCTGGAATCGGAAAATCCGAAGAAGGACATCTTCATGTACATCAACTCGCCGGGCGGCGTCGTCACGGCGGGCATGGCGATCCATGACACGATGCAGTACATCCGCCCGCGCGTCGGCACGGTCTGCATGGGGCAGGCCGCCTCGATGGGCAGCTTCCTGCTCGCAGCTGGCGAGCCCGGCATGCGCGTCGCGTTGACCAACGCGCGGATCATGATCCACCAGCCCTCGGGCGGGGCGCAGGGCATGGCGAGCGACATCCAGATCCAGGCGAAGGAAATCCAGCGGATCAAGAACCGGATGAATGCGCTCTATGCGCAGTACACCGGCAAGCCGATCGAGGAGATCGAGCGCGCGATGGACCGTGACACGTTCCTCGAGGCGCATGAGGCCAAGGAATTCGGCCTCGTCGATCAGGTGTTCGACAAGCGTCCGGCACTCCCCGACGACTCGACCACGCCGCCGGCGCTGACGTCTGCATAATTGGAACTGACCGCGTAAATTCACCGTATATTCAGTGCCGGGCGTCTATATTTTAGCCCGGCACACCTGTCTCAAGACGATTTTGGTGATTGTCGGACCGCGCGAGGGCGGTCTAGGATGGACCCTCGCAGTAGTGCGCCCCAAGGGCTGCCAAGGATGGACTAAATGCCAAAGATGACCGGCGGCGACTCCAAGAGCACGCTTTATTGCTCGTTCTGCGGCAAATCGCAGCACGAAGTCCGCAAGCTGATTGCGGGCCCTACCGTTTTCATCTGCGATGAATGCGTCGAACTCTGCAACGACATCATCCGCGAGGAGACGAAGTCCGCGCTGGTGAGCAAGAAGGACGGCGGCGTTCCGACTCCGCAGGAAATCTGCGACGTGCTCGATGATTATGTCATCGGCCAGAAGCGCGCCAAGCGCGTGCTCTCGGTGGCGGTGCACAATCATTACAAGCGCCTCAACCACGGCCAGAAGGGCGCGGATGTCGAGCTTGCCAAGTCGAACATTTTGCTGATGGGCCCGACCGGTTGCGGCAAGACGCTGCTCGCGCAGACGCTGGCCCGCATCCTCGACGTGCCGTTCACGATGGCCGATGCGACGACGCTGACCGAAGCCGGTTACGTCGGCGAGGACGTCGAGAACATCATTCTCAAGCTGCTCCAGGCGTCCGACTATAACGTCGAGCGCGCGCAGCGCGGGATCGTTTACATCGACGAGATCGACAAGATCAGCCGCAAGGCTGAGAACCCGTCGATCACGCGCGACGTCTCGGGCGAGGGCGTCCAGCAGGCGTTGCTCAAGCTGATGGAAGGCACAACCGCGAGCGTTCCGCCGCAGGGTGGCCGCAAGCATCCGCAGCAGGAATTCCTGCAGGTCGACACGACGAACATCCTGTTCATCTGCGGTGGCGCGTTCAGCGGCATCGAGAAGATCATCGGGGACCGTCTGCAGGGCAAGTCGATCGGCTTCGGTGCCTATGTCGCCTCGCCTGAGGAACGTCGTACCGGCGAGACGCTCAAGGCGGTCGAGCCCGAGGATCTGCTCAAGTTCGGGCTCATCCCCGAGTTCGTCGGTCGTCTGCCCGTCATTGCCACGCTCGAGGATCTCGACGTGCCGGCGCTGGTGACGATCCTGACCGAGCCGAAGAACGCTCTGGTGAAACAGTATCAGAAGCTGTTCGACATGGAGACGGTCAAGCTCGGCTTCACCGACGATGCGCTGGTGCAGGTCGCCAAGAAGGCGATCGATCGCAAGACCGGCGCGCGCGGGCTGCGCTCGATCCTCGAGGGCATATTGCTCGACACGATGTTCGACCTGCCCGGGATGGACGGCGTCGACGAGGTGATGATCGACAAGGACGTGATCGACGGCCGCAAGGAGCCGATCCGCGTCTATGCAAAGAAGGAAAAGGCGGGGGCAGGCGCGGCGTAACGCCGTTCCGGACCACGGTGACTGCAAAAAGGGCGTCGGGCGACCGGCGCCCTTTTTTAATGATCGGCGGGTAGCGTCAGGATCTGGATTGACGAATCGTTAACGCGTACGGTTTACGCCAATAGCCCTGTCGTTTGGTTGGGTTACGAGGCCGGGTTGAGACACCGGGCAGTAGAACTGGTCGAGGGGGAGCTGCCATGCGCAACGCAATGCTGCTGTTGTCGACGACGATCGTTCTGGCCACGGGATGTACCCCGGTACAGGAAAAACCGCAGATCTCCGTCGGCGCGCAGCCGGATGTGCCGACGAACTGGCACATGCGGGTCACGGCGACGGACCGCAATGCCATCGATCGATTGCCGATGGCGTGGAGCCGCGCGCGCGCTGCGGTGCCACGGCGCGCGCGGGCTGCGGTCGCGGCGGAGGGTGTCTTGCTCGATCCCACGGTTGCGCTTCCCAAGGCGGAGCTTCCGCCGGGGTTATACTACTGCCGGTTGCTCCGCTTCGGTGGGCGCGCTGGGTTCGCGACCTTCAAACCCGACTTCTGCACCGTCGTCGTCAATGCGGACGGGACCGCCTTCAACAAGCAGAGCGGCACGACCCAGCCTCGCGGTTGGCTGTTCATGCAGAACGATACGCGGCAGGTGTTCCTAGGCACGTTTCCGCCGGAACGCGGGGGTGCCGCGCCTGCGTACGGGGTCGATCCGCTCGCCAACGTCGCCGGGGTGGTCGAACGCGTGTCGGGGTTCCGCTGGCGCATGGTGCTGTCGCGGGCCGGGGGCGGTGCGCTGCTCGATGTCTACGAGCTGGTGCCGGTGACGCCCAAGGTGCCGGGCGCGATGCCGGCAGTGGCGGGATAGCGGATCGCTGCTGGGCGGCCCTCAGGACGTCCGTACGACCAGCGGCAGGATCGCATCGAGCAACAGCATCCCCGCCTCCGTAACACCCATCCAGTCGCCATCGCGTGCGACCAGTCCCTGGGCGATCAGCCGGTCCGCCGCGGTCGCATCGATCAGGCGGTCGGTGGTCGTCTCGCCGAGCGCAGCAATGCGGGCAAGATCGACGCCTTCGCGCAGCCGCAGCCCCATCAGCAATGCTTCGGTCGAGCGATCGGAAGGGACGAGCACGTCTTCGATCTGCGCACCGTGGCCGTTGCGGGTGACCGCGGACATCCAGTTCTCGGGCTTCTTGTGCCGCGCAGTGGCAAGACCGCCGCGTCGCCCATGTGCGCCCGGGCCGATGCCCGCATAATCGCGGTAGCGCCAGTAGACGAGGTTGTGGCGGCTCTCCGCACCCGGCCGCGCGTGGTTGGAGATTTCATATGCCGGCAACCCCGCCGCAGCGGTCATCGCGCGAGTCGACTCGAAGAGATCTGCTGCCGAATCGCCATCGGGAATCACGATTCGTCCCGCCGCAGCCTCGGTCGCGAAGCGCGTTCCGGGTTCGATCGTCAGCTGGTACAGCGACAAATGTTCGGTGCCGAAGCTCAGTGCGCGGGCAAGTTCGGCCTCCCAATCCGCCATCCGTTGGCCCGGACGGGCGTAGATAAGATCGAAACTGACGCGCCGAAACGCGGCTTGCGCAGTCGCGAGCGCACCGAGCCCTTCGGTCACGTCATGCGCACGGCCAAGGAACCGCAGCGCTTCGTCATCCAGCGCCTGCAGCCCCAGAGAGACGCGGTTGACCCCGGCTCGGGCGATGTCCGCGAACCGCGCAGCCTCGACCGAGGACGGGTTTGCCTCGAGCGTGATTTCGATGTCCGCTTCGGGTTTCCAATAGGTTGTCGCAGCATCGATCACCGCCGCGACGGTTTCGGGCGGCATCAGCGAGGGGGTCCCGCCGCCGAAGAAGATCGATCCCAGACGCCGCCCCGGTAGCGCCGCGGCTTCATATCGCAGGTCATCGAGCAGCGCCTTGCGCCATGCCGCCTGGTCCACGCCGTCGCGAACATGGCTGTTGAAATCGCAATAGGGGCATTTCGAAACACAAAATGGCCAATGCACGTATAGCGCGAGCGGCGGCGACGGATCGCCTGAGGGAGCGGGCATGGCGGGCATGCCGGACGCTATGAAGGTAGACGATGACGCTGGGAAGGTTTTTGGGGTATAACCGCCGAATGATGGGGGGACTGCTGGCAGCGATGATGCTGGGCGGATGCGATGCGCCGGTCCCGAAAACCGTGGTCGAGCCGCGGACGATTTCGGGCAGTTATCCGCGCGGGGAAGCGCTGCTCAAGCAGGCGATGCTGGCGCGTCACGCGGCTGCGCGCGCCGAGGTGGGCGAGGCACCTTTGCTGTGGGATGATGCGCTGGCAGCGTCCGCCGCCGTTTATGCCACGACGCTGGTGTCGACCGGCGTATTCCGCCACGCCGATCAGGCGCAAGGCGAAGGCCGGGAAGGCGAGGCGTTGTTCCGCGGCACGCGGGGTGATTATTCCTATCGCGAAATGGTCGACCTGTGGATCGCCGAGAAGGCCGACTTCATCAATGGCGAAACCCCGTTCTTCAGCAAAACGGGGCGTGGCGAGGATGTCGGCCACTATACCCAGATCATCTGGCATTCGACGACCCGTGTCGGTTGCGCGCTCAAGAGCAGCCCGACCGACGACTATCTGGTGTGCCGGTATTCCCCGCCGGGGAACGTGGTCGGGGAACGCGCGCTCTGACTCGGCGACGAACGGCCAAAGGTGGTTACCGTGAGGGGCGTGATGAGCGCATGTACCGGTCAGGATCAGCGCTGCATGTTCCGGAACGGGAATACCGTCGCTGTTAACGATGTTCTTCCAGATTAGAGACAATGCTTGGTTAACAGTCATTTATTCGGCGTTGCGACGATAATTTTCATCGGTAGGCCAGGGTTCACCAACCGGCCGACAAACGGCCCCGTAAAAAAGGGTGTAACCGATGAAGATGATCAAGGGTCTGTATGCCACCGTCGCGCTCGCAAGCGCTCTCGTTGCGATGCCCGCCGTGGCCGCGACCCCGATCGT
Source organism: Sphingomonas sp. FW306-05-A (assembly GCF_058782275.1). Classification (NCBI taxonomy): domain Bacteria; kingdom Pseudomonadati; phylum Pseudomonadota; class Alphaproteobacteria; order Sphingomonadales; family Sphingomonadaceae; genus Sphingomonas; species Sphingomonas sp. FW306-05-A. The sequence goes on along the minus strand of NZ_JBYSXN010000002.1, from coordinate 261,757 downwards.
CAGCAGCGGCAAGCTGATGGGTGCGACCGGCGTCACGATCGGCGGCGCAAGCTACGACGTGGCATTCCTCGACGGGACCTGCTCCAGCGTGTTCGGCGGGTGCAGCACGAGCAACTTCACCTTCACGACGCTGTCGAGCGCGTTCGCAGCGGGCAATGCTTTGCTCTCGCAAGTGTTCGTCGACAGTGCCGCGGGCGCGTTCGACACGCATCCCAACCTGACCAACGGGTGCAGCACCTCGATCGTCTGCAACATCCTGATCCCGTTCGCTGAGGGCAATGGGGTCGTGCTGGTCAAGGATACGGTCAACACGGCGACGTCGTCGCTCGACTTCACCGTGCCCCTGGCGATCAGCGCCAACGTGTCGACCAAATCGCTGCCGAGCGTCGTCTACGCCAAGTTCACCCCGTCGATGACCGCAGCCGTGCCTGAGCCGGGCACCTGGGCGATGATGCTCGCCGGCTTCGGCGCGATGGGCGCTGCGCTGCGCTACCGCAAGCGGTCGACCAAACTCAGCTTCGCCTGAGCCATTGGGTCACACGAAAAAGCCGACGGTCTCGCGACCGTCGGCTTTTGTCGTTCTACGGATCGGTCGCGGTTTAGAGAACCGCGGCGATCATCTGCGCGAAAGCCTTGGCGCGGTGGCTGATCGCGTGCTTTTCGGACGGGTCCATCTCGGCATAGGTCTGGCTGTTGTCGAGCGGCACGAACATCGGATCATAGCCGAACCCGACGGTGCCACGCGGTGGCCAGGTCAGCGTACCCTCGGCCCGCCCTTCGAACCACTGGACGTGGCCGTCGGGCCAAGCGAGCGCCAGCACGCTGACGAAGTGTGCGTCGCGGCTGGCGTCCGGCCCTTTCTCCGCGAGCGCCTGCTCGACCTTGGTCATTGCGAGCGTCCAGTCGCGGCCGTTGGGCGTCTCTGCCCAATTGGCGGTGTAGACGCCGGGATCGCCCCCCAGCGCATCGACAGACAGGCCGCTGTCATCGGCGAGCGCGGGCAGGCCCGACAGGTCCGCCGCCTGCAACGCCTTCAGTTCGGCGTTGGCGACGAAGGTCGTGCCGGTTTCCTCTGGTTCGGGCAGGTCGAGATCGGCCGCAGAGACCGCTTCGATCCCATATTCGGCGAGCAGCGCGCCGATCTCGCGCACCTTGCCCGCGTTATGGCTGGCGATGACGAGCTTGCCCGGGCTGAGCTTGCGGATCGCCTGGGGCGGTACGCCGTCCGACGCGCCGGGGGTCACTTCGCCACCGCGCGCGCCTGTGCGGCGAAGATGTCGGTGCACCCCATGCGCGCGAGGCGGAGCAGGCGGAGCAAAGCCTCTTCGTCATAGGTCGCGCCTTCGGCGGTCGCCTGGACTTCGGCAATGTTGCCGGTTTCGAGCAGCACGAAGTTGGCATCCGCGTCGGCCTTGGAATCTTCGTCGTAATCGAGATCGAGAACCGGCGTGCCCTTGTAGATGCCGCAGCTGACCGCCGCGACCTTCTGCGTCAGCGGATCGGCGGTGAGCTTGCCGCTCGCCATCAGCCCGTCGATCGCGAGCCGCAATGCGACCCATGCACCCGAAATTGCCGCTGTACGCGTGCCGCCATCTGCTTGAATCACGTCACAATCGAGCACAATCTGGCGCTCACCAAGCTGTTTCAGGTCTGTAACCGCACGCAAACTGCGTCCAATCAGGCGCTGAATCTCCTGCGTTCGGCCCGACTGCTTGCCCTTGGCGGCCTCACGGTTGCCGCGGGTATGGGTCGCGCGGGGGAGCATGCCATATTCGGCGGTGACCCAGCCTTCGCCCTTACCGCGCAGGAACGGCGGGACTTTCTCCTCGATCGAGGCGGTGACGAGCACCTTGGTGTCGCCGAAACCGATCAGCACCGATCCCTCGGCATGACGGGTAAAACGCGGCTCGATCGTGATCGCGCGCATCTGGTCGGGGGTACGGCCGCTTGGGCGCATCGGGAATCTCCTGAGATTGGTCGCGACGACCTACCCGTGCGTTGGGATGGTGTCACCCCTATCTGAAAGGGCCGTGACCTCGGAGCCTAACCCCCTGATGACGATGTACCAATCTTCCTCGACTGGCGACCGGATCAAGGGGGCGGGTGGTGCTGCGTTGCTGGTGGCGGCGATCGGATACGGGCTGGTGACGGGGCTGTCGGTCAATTTTCGAACGCGCGTGGTCGAGGAAATGAAAGCCTTTTCCGTGCTGCCGCCCGCACCGCCGCCGCCGAAGAAGGACGTCGTGCCTGCGCGGCGCAAGGCGGAGAAGCGCAAGGAGGCCGAAGCTGCCCCGCCGAACCTGACCGCCAAGCCAACCGAAGTCGTCGCGCCGCCGCCGGTGATCCGCCTGCCACAGCCGCCGCCGGTCGTGGTGGCACCGGTTGCGGGGCCGGGGATCGATCCGCGCGCCGGGGCGGCACCAGTGGTTGGGCCGGGAACCGGGAGCGGCGGGCAGGGTAACGGGCGTGGCAGCGGTCGCGGCGGCGATGGCGATGGCGGCGGGGGCGGGGAGATACCGCTAGAACTGATCCGCGGCGAGCTGCGCTATCGCGATCTGCCGCGGGACCTTTACGAGGCGCATGTCTCCGGCACGGTGGAGATGGCGTTCGACGTGGGCGTAAAGGGGCGGGTGACCGCCTGCCGGATCGCGCGGTCGAGCGGCAACCGGCGGCTGGATGCGGCGACGTGCGATCTGATCATCGAGAAGCTGCGCTATCGTCCGACGCGGACGGCGGCGGGGGTTGCCGTTCCGGATACGGTTTCGGGGGAGCAGGTCTGGACAATCGAGCGTGGGATGGGTCGGGGCGAGGAGGACTGAGCTGGACTGCTTCCCCCTTACAGACGCTTCCCCGGCGAAGGCCGGGGCCCAGTAGCGAAGGTGGAGGGTCTCGGGCGCAGCGTCCGCCATTACCCTTCTCGCTACTGGGCCCCGGCCTTCGCCGGGGAAGCGTCAAAAGGGGGGGCGTGGTTAGCAGCGGCCCCCGGCGCTCATGGCCGGGGGTGCCACCAACGCGCTTACTTTTCCCCGCTGCCGGGCTCGGCCATCTTGCGATGCTGGTCCGCCAGGATGGACGGGGGCACCACACCCGTGGCCGCGACCTGCAGCTTGTTCTTCAGGCCTGAGACGATGCTCCCCTTACCCGCGAACAGCGCGTCCCAGCCGTCCTTGGCGACGTCGACCGGATCGCTCTTGTGGTCGTCCTGCCCGACGCTGGTGTCGTTCATGCCCGCGCGATCGAAGAATTCGGTCTCGACCGGGCCGGGCATCAGCGTCGTCACCGTGACGCCCTTCGAGTCCTTGATCTCATTGCGCAAAGCTTCGGTGAAATTGTCCACGAACGCCTTAGTGCCATTGTACACCGCGTTGAACGCACCGGGGATGTAGCCGGCGATCGACCCGGTCACGAGGATCTTGCCGTCATCGCGCGCGACCATGTCCTTAAGGACGCGCTGGACCAAATAGATCGTGCCGGTAATGTTGGTATCGACCGATCGGCGCCATTTGGCGACGTCCTGGTCGAGGAATGCCCCGCCCGTACCAATCCCGGCATTGGCGAACAGCAGGTCGATCTGTCGCCCATTCGTCGCGTCGAGCAACTGGTCGACGCCCTCGATCGAGGACAGGTCGGCGTTGACCGACTGGACGTCGGTGCCGAACTGCTTGAAGTCGGCGGCGGCTGAATCGATCAGCGCCTCGTTGGCGACGACGATCAGATCGTACCCCTGCTTTGCAGCAAGCGTCGCGAGTTCGAACCCGATCCCGGTCGATGCGCCGGTGACGACTGCGAGTTTGTTGGCCATGATAAAGTCTCCTGGAATGCGGGTCAGAGCGTGGGCGCGAGGCCGGGCTTGAGGACGACCTTGGTCACCTCATTCTGGTTGTCGTGGAACATCTTGTAACCCTGTGGCGCCTCTTCCAGCGAAAGCCGGTGCGAGATGAGGAAGGTCGTGTCGATCTTCTCCTCGAGGATCGCCGCGAGCAGTCCGGGCAAGTAATGCTGGACGTGCGTCTGGCCGGTCTTGAGCGTCAGGCCCTTTTCCATGAACGCGCCGAGCGGGAATTTGTCGACGAACCCGCCGTACACCGCAGGCATCGAGACGCGCCCACCCTTGCGGCAGGCATAGATCGCTTGACGGATCGCATGGGTGCGATCGGTGCCGAGGAAGGTCGACTTCTTGATCTGGTCGATCACGTTGTCGACGAAGAAGCCATGTGCTTCCAATCCGACGCTGTCGATGACGGCATCGGGACCGATCCCGCCGGTCATTTCCATCAGCGCGTCATAAACGGCCGAATCCTCGAAGTTGATTGTCTCCGCGCCGAACTTCTTGGCGAGTTCGAGACGACGCGGGAAATGATCGATCGCGATCACGCGCTCGGCCCCCATCAGGAACGCCGATTGCACCGCGAACAACCCGACCGGGCCGCAACCCCAGACCGCGACGGTATCGCCGGGTTCGATGTCGGCATTCTCCGCCGCCATCCAGCCGGTCGGCAGCACGTCGGACAGGAACAGCACCTTCTCGTCGTCAATCCCCTCGGGAATGACGATCGGGCCAACGTCGCTGAACGGCACGCGGACATATTCCGCCTGGCCGCCAGCATAGCCGCCGGTCATGTGGCTGTAGCCGAACAGCCCGGACATCGGCTGGCCGTACAACGTCTGCGCGATGTCCTGATTGTCGGCGGGGAGGCCGTTGTCGCACGCCGAATATTGGTGCTTGCCGCAATGGTAGCAACTGCCGCACGCGATGGTGAACGGGACGACGACCTTCTGGCCCTTCTTGAGCGTCGACTTGGGGCCGATCTCGACCACTTCGCCCATGAATTCATGGCCGAGGATGTCGCCCGACTGCATCGTCGGGATATAACCGTCGTACAGATGCAAGTCAGAGCCGCAGATAGCCGTCGCGGTAATCTTGATGATCGCGTCGCGCGGGTTGATGATTTCGGGATCGTCGACGGTGTCGACGCGGACGTCGTGACGGCCGTGCCAGGTCAGCGCGCGCATCAGGCCTTCTCCTCTTCATATTGCTTGCGCGTCTGCGCGGCGGTGGCGACTTCGCCGGTTTCCATCAATTGCTTGAAGCGGCGCAGATCGCGCCGCGCCTGGATCGCCGGTTCGCGCTGGAACAGCTTGGCGATCAGCTTGCCGACGACACCCGCAGGCGGATCGTAGAGCAAGGTCGCGATGACGACGGTGCCGCGCGCACCCGCATCGCGGAAATCGACGCGCCCGCTATTGTCGATGTCGGCACCGGGCTCGGACGCCCAGGCGATGTATTCGCCCTCGACCTCGTCGGTGACGACCGAGTCCCATTCCACCGTCTTGCCGCCGGGGGCCTTCACCACCCAATGCGACCGCTTCGCATCGAGCACGTCGATCCGCTCGACATTGTCCATGAAGGTCGGAAGATTGGTGAAGTCGCGGAAATAGGCGAAGAGTTCGGCGCGCGGCCGGTTGATCGTGACCGCGCGGCCGACGATCGCGTCGCCGCGTTTTTCGAGCAAAGAGTCGGTCATCGCTTCTACGGCGGCGGAGTTGTGTTTGGATGCGGATAGCGGGGCATCGTCGGTGTTGACGTCTGGCATCGGGCCCTCCTGGGTTACGGTGTCGTTAACGCGCTTGGGGGGCGGGACGGTTCCTGCGAAAAGAGGATAACCTCGATCAGGTGCGGTAAAGCGGTCGCGCGGCACGCCGGTTGAGCAAAGCGCCAAGGGGGGCCATATGAAGGGTATGAACGCAGCCCCGATCAAAGAGCTGAACGATCGCGCGCGCGACATCTTTCGCGTCGTCGTCGAAAGTTATCTCGACACCGGCGCGCCGATCGGATCGCGCGCGATTGCGCATCTGTCGGGGCTCAACCTGTCGCCCGCATCGATCCGCAACGTGATGCAGGATCTCGAGGAACTCGGGCTGCTTGCGGCGCCGCATACCAGCGCGGGGCGGATGCCGACCGAAACCGGGCTGCGGCTGTTCGTCGACGGGATGATGCAGGCTCTCGAACCCTCCGCCGAGGAACAGGCGGCAATTGCGGCGCGGCTGACGCACGTCGGGCCGGTCGAGGAAGCAATCGCCGCGACGACGGCCGCGCTGTCGGGGCTGTCGGCATGCGCGGGGATGGTGATGGTCGCCAAGCGCGAGTTGGTGCTGCGGCAGATGAGCTTCGTGCCCTTGTCCGCCGAACGCGCGCTGGCGGTGCTGGTCGGTGCGGATGGATCGGTCGAGAATCGCGTGATCGCGTTGCCACCGGGTCTCCCGGTGTCCGCGCTGGTCGAGGCGGGCAATTACATGAGCGCGATGCTCGGCGGCCTGACGATCGCCGAGGCGCGCGCGCGGATCGAAATCGAGATGGCCGACGAGCGCGCCGAACTCGACGGTGCCGCGCGGGCGCTGATCGAGCGTGGGCTGGCGGTATGGAGCGAGGATGGCGATCGCCGTCCGGTGCTGATCGTCCGCGGGCAGGCGCGCCTGATCGACGATGCCGCCGCCGCCGACCTTGAGCGCGTCCGCGACCTGCTCGACGATCTTGAGGGAAAACAGGATATTGCCCGGCTGCTCGACAATGCGGCAGCAGGGGATGCGACCCGCATTTTCATCGGGGCGGAGACCAAGTTGTTCGCGTTGACGGGGTCCTCGGTGATCGCGAAACCGTTCCGCGGACTCGACGGTCGCGTGGTCGGAGTCGTCGGCGTGATCGGCCCCACGAGGTTGAACTATGCGCGCGTCGTGCCCATGGTGGATTATACCGCCGCGACACTCGCGCGCTTGATGGGTTGAACACGGGATTTTTGGACGACATGAGCGATAACGACACCAACCAGGCCTCTGATCTGCGCGAGGAAACCGCCGCAGCCGCTCCCGAGGTCGCTGAGCATGATGCCGCCGACGCGCGGTTCGAGAAGCTCGAGGCGGAGCTCGCCGAATCGAAGCAGGCAGTGCTCTATGCGCACGCCGAGGCGCAGAACATCCGCCGCCGCGCGGAGAAGGAAACCGCCGACGCACGCGCCTATGCTTCGACGGCGTTTGCGCGCGATCTGCTGTCGGTTGCCGACAATCTTGCGCGCGGTCTCGACGCGATTCCCGCAGAGTTGCGCGAGGACGAGAAGATGAAGGGTCTTGTCGCCGGTCTCGACGCGACCGGACGCGAACTCGAAGCAGTGTTCCAGCGCCACGGCATCAAGAAGATGACGACGATCGGGGAGAAGCTCGACCCGAATTTCCACCAGGCGATGTTCGAACTTCCGAGCGACGAACCGGCCGGCACGGTCGTGCAGGAAATGCAGTCGGGCTACATGATCAAGGATCGGTTGCTGCGTCCGGCGCTGGTCGGGGTCGCCAAGGCTCAGTGATGCGAACGGGGCGGTCGACCATAGTCTAGCGACCGCCTTACCTACCCGCCGCGACGTCGGATGCCGGCTCGTTCGGTAGAGACCGCCGCCGGTGCGGACGCCGTCAGTTTGCGACCATCGTTCGAACGTTAACGGTCCGGGTCAGCGATTTTAAGTAGGCCAGGGACGATTGAAAGTTCAACGTGTCCTGCACTCGGTTGTAGGCATTCACCGCGATCGTCTGAAGCCGTGTGCGGTCGCTCAGCGCCTCGTCGATCACGACGTCCAGATCGCTTAAATCCCATGCGACGGGAAGATACGTTTCGCCCGGGCGAAACACGTCGCCCATGACGTCCAGGTGCGACATATCGGGTTTGATCAGTACCGCGCCGACAGCGAAAGCTTCAAAATCGCGCCAACATAGTTCGCCATAGCCGAATGGACTGAAGCACAAATGCGACCGCGCCAGCTCATCCATATACTTGCTCTTGCTGACCATTCCGTCCTTAGCGAGCTTGTACTTCCGCATCTGCGAAACGCGTTCATAGGCCAACTGACGCATATTGCCGTACCATCCCGAGCCTTTGGTCTGGAGACGCGCATGTACGTCGATGTCACTGGGGCGGAAGTTGGGCATGTCGTCTTGGAAGCGACGATACAATTGACTGCTCGTGCTGAACGACGGGGTCAACCGCAGTTTGGGTAGGATTGCGGCCGGGGTCGTCCACGTTCTCGTTGGATAGTCGATCGCAAAGAAGCGCGAATAAAAGTCCATCAAGTTGGTATGCGCTTGCACGTCATCAACATACGATGCCTTGTCCTGCAGCAGCGACTTTTTGGCATAGATATCGATGTAAGGTTCGACGCCTTCGGCGAACCGGATGTCGCATGGGGCGAACCAATCGCAAAATACGATCCATGCATTGGGGCTCGCTTGCCGGAGTGCCTCCACTGCGCTGACGTCCAGGGTGGCATATTGGCCGAAGCATGGCTGATACATGATCGTTGTCGCGGTCTTCAAAAGACGCTCAGGTACTGGCTTCACCGCGTTGACCGCACGAACACTGATACCGACGTCCCGCAGACGACCGATCCCGCGGAGAAACGGTGAAAACTGCGGCTCGGCAAGGCGATCATCCTGATATAGCAGCAGGCACCTTTTGGCGCATTCTGGGTCAAACTCTCGTTTCAGGCGCTCTGTTGTCAGCGGCTGCATGATCCGCGCAACGGACGTATAATGCAGCGCAGTTCGGAAAAGCGTGTCATCGATCCGGGGCATCATCATCGGAAGCTTCCCATGTGAGTCATGCACGTTGAGCGTGCGGTCCGGATTGGCATTCGCAAGACGTGTTCCTGACAATAGCTATCCCTGTTCGGGCGTTGATAAGGCGGAAGAGTGTTTCGATGGTGAGTGAATGACTTCACCTCCCATCGATGGTCGACAGGGAATGTCACCCTCTAGGAGTAGGTCGCAGCCACGTTTCGACGGTTCGTGCCACTGACGGGTTCGGACGTCGGCGGAACGATCACGCGGTGCAGACATCCTCTTGGAATTCGAATGCTCATAGGTACAGTTCCTAAGCAAGCCCAGCTGGCGCTCCTCGTTATTACCGCACGCCCATTACGTAAGAACTTAGACGAGCATCATATCCAATTATCCAGTGCAAATCAAATACGGTGAAAACTTTATGAACAACACCACCACTGACCGTAAAACGTATGTAACAAATCTGCAATGTTCTATTACCGGGGAGAGTTATGAGGCCGATGTACTGCATGGCTTGTCGAGGGCGGGACGGCCGTTGCTCGTACGTTACGATCTGGCCGCGCTTAAATCTGCGCTAACTCGGGACGAGGTTGCCGCGCGCCCGACGGATCTATGGCGGTGGCGCGAACTGTTGCCGGTACGCCGGACCGAAAACATCGTCAGTCTGGGCGAGATCGAGACACCGTTGCTCGCCATCCCCAAGAGCGCGGGCAGCCCCAACGTCATGGTCAAGGACGAGGGCCGTTTGCCCACCGGGTCGTTCAAGGCGCGGGGCCTCGTAATGGCGGTTGCGATGGCGAAGGAGCTCGGCGTCACGCGAATCGCGATGCCGACCAACGGCAATGCCGGTGCCGCGCTGGCGGCCTATGCCACACGCTGTGGAATCGAGACGATCGTGTTCTGTCCCGAGGATACGCCGGAGATCAACGTGCGCGAGATCGCGCTGCAGGGGGCACGGGTCTATCGCGTCAACGGGCTGATCGACGATTGCGGCGCGATCGTCGGCAAGGGCGCGGCCGAAGGGCGGTGGTTCGATTTCTCGACGCTCAAGGAGCCGTATCGGATCGAAGGCAAGAAGACGATGGGGCTCGAACTCGCCGCACAATTCGGGTGGAAGCTGCCCGATGCGATCTTCTATCCGACCGGCGGGGGCACCGGGCTGATCGGGATGTGGAAGGCGTTCGACGAGCTCGAGCAGCTCGGCTGGATCGGGTCCGAGCGCCCGCGCATGTATGCCGTCCAGGCGAGCGGCTGCGCACCCATCGTGCGGGCGTTCGAAGCGGGTGAGGAACATGCCGAGCGCTGGGAAGATGCGGCGACGGTCGCGGCCGGGATCCGGGTGCCCAAGGCCGTCGGGGACTTCTTGATCCTGCGTGCGGTGCGTGAAAGCGGCGGCAAGGCGCTCGGCGTCGGTGACCCAGCAATCCTGAAGGCGGTCGATGACTGCGCCAAGAAGGACGGGTTGCTGCTGTGCCCCGAGGGTGGCGCGACGCTGGCGGCGTATCGCGAGGCGCTGCGCACTGGGGAAGTGGATGAGGACGAGCGGGTGGTGCTGTTCAATTGCGCGACCGGACTCAAATATCCGATGCCTGCAGCAGATGCGGCGATCGACCGGTTCGCACCGATTGACTTCGACGCGCTGTAGAGGGGCTGAAGGGTGCCGGCAGTTCGCTCGGTTCCATCAGTACCCTAGCGCTTCCCTGGCGAAGGCCGGGGCCCAGTAGAAGGGACAGCTGTCATCGCACGCAGCGACCGACACCGTCCGGCTCGCTACTGGGCCCCGGCCTGCGCCGGGGAAGCGCTTAAATGGCTACGCTTTCCATGATGTCCGCGTAGATCGCCGTCAGTGCAATCAGGTCGTCGATTGCGACCGCTTCGTCGAGCTTGTGCATCGTCGCGTTGAGCAGGCCGAATTCGACCGTCGGGCAGACCGCGGACAGGAACCGCGCATCGGAGGTACCGCCGGTGGTGGACAGCTCCGGGGCGATTCCGCTTTGCCGCTCGATCGCCGCTGCGACCAGTGCCGATAGCGGCCCGGGCTCGGTCAGGAACGCCTCGCCCGAAATCCGCGCGGTCACGGTTGCGTTCGGGTCGTGCCGCGCGACCACGGCCTCGATCCGTTCGACCAGACCGGCACCGGTGTGCTCGTCGTTGAAGCGGATGCTGACCCGCGCCTCTGCACGCGCAGGGATGACGTTGGTTGCGGGGTTGCCGACGGTGATGTCGGTGATCTCGATATTGGACGCCTGGAACCAGCGATTACCCTCGTCGAGCACGATCGCTTCGATCTCCGCCAGGATCGCGACGAGGCGGGGGATCGGATTGTCGGCAAGGTGCGGATAGGCGACGTGCCCCTGCAGACCGGCAACCGCGATCCACAGATTGACCGATCCGCGCCGCCCGATCTTGATCGTGTCGCCGAGCCGATGCGCGGAGGTCGGTTCTCCGACGAGGCAGAAGTCGGGTGCTACACCATGTGCACGCATGCGATTGATCAGCGCGCGCGTGCCGTAGGTCGCGGGGCCTTCCTCGTCCCCGGTGATGATCAGGCTGAGCGGCGCACCGGGCGCTTCCGGGATGGCGGCGACGAACGCCGCGATGGCGCCCTTCATGTCGACCGCGCCGCGACCGTAGAGCAGGCCGCCACGTTCGGTCGGGGCGAAGGCGTCGTTCGTCCAGCCGTCACCCGGCGGGACGACGTCGAGATGCCCGGCAAAGGCGAGATGGCGACCATGCCCCGCGCGTGTGGCGAGGAGATTCTCGACCGGGCCATCGGGTGCGTCGCCGGTCACGAACCGGTCGACCGAGAAGCCCAGCGCGATCAGCGCATCGGAAAGCACGTCGAACACCGGCCCCCGCGCGGGCGTGACGCTGGGACAGGCGAGCAGCGCGGTTGCGAGGCTGACGACATTCGGTGAGCAGGGGGTGTGATCCATCCGCCGGACATTGCCTAAGCGGCGATCGCTTTCAATCCCGTCCGTCGGCGCATCCGCAAGCTTTCCGGGCAGACCGTCGTCCCCGTTTACAATAGACCGAAGCATTAACGATAAAGGATCGCGGAAAAGGCGAAGTGGCACGTGGCTTGCGGAGTCGACGGCAAGAGCAGCATCGCACACCGAGGATAAAGTTAATGAATAAGACCATCCTGTTCACCGCTGCTGCAACTGCCCTCGTGTTCGTCTCGACCGGCGCGAACGCCGCCGCCAACCTCATCAGTGCAGCCGTGACCGGATCGAACGGTGCTACCATTTGGAACACGACCAGCGCGAGTCGTTCGAATACCGTGTTCGTCCAGCAGCCGATCGGCAATGTGATGAACTCCGAGGGTCAGGCGCTCAACGACGCGACCGAGGCGGGACTCAACAGCTTCAGCATCAACGGTGACGGCTGGCCGATGGGCACCAAGGGCGCATCGGACCCGGCCTACAAGATGACGCTCACTTTCGCCGATGGCGCGCAGATCTCCGGGATCTACAACGTGTTGTTCGACGACGTGCTCGACGCGACGTCCGCGACCGTGGGCACCACGACCTACAGCTTCACGGGCTTTTCGTGGGATCGTTCGCGCGCCGACAACGTCAGCGGCACCATCGCGCGACCGGGCGGGGACGGGCGCGACTATGCGGGCCAGTTCTCGTTCACCGCCGTCGAGGGCGCGGTTCCGGAGCCCACCACCTGGGTGATGATGCTTGCAGGGTTCGGCATGATCGGCCTCGGCTTGCGCTTGCGCCGGACTGCGGCACCGCGGGTCGTTTACGCCTGATCAGTACCGGCTGTTGCGATGAGAGGCCGTCGGCCCACCAGGGCTGGCGGCCTTCGCCTTGTGGCGAGCGGGTGCCTGCGGCACGATGACGATCTTCCGGGGGGAAACGTCATGCCGAAGATCGATCTAACGCAAATTCCGCGAACCAACGCGACCGGCTATCCGCCGCCGTTCGATGCTCCGGTCGCCGGTCGCTTGTACCGCCGCCTCGCGCCCGTGGCGGGATTGACGCATGTCGGTGCCAGCCACGTCACGCTGTTGCCGGGGGCATGGTCGTCGCAGCGGCATTGGCATGCGGATGAGGACGAGCTCATCATCATGCTCGCAGGCGAAGCGGTTCTGGTCGAGGCCGCTGGAGAAACGGTCCTCCAGGCAGGCGATGTCGCGACCTTCGCCGCAGGGGTGCGCGACGCCCACCATCTCCAGAACCGGACCGAACAGACATGCGTGTTCGTCGCGATCGGCGCGGGGCCAAAACGGCTCGGCGGGGAATATGCCGACATCGACATGCGTTTCACGCCGGACGGCTACACGCATAAGGACGGCACGCCGTATCCCACACGGCGGTTGCCGTAGGTCGTTCGCCTACGGCGGTGGTGTGCTCCAGGCCGGTGCTACGCAGTCGTTGCGGGCTGTTCGAACTGTTCGATCACCCATTCCTCTTCCTGCGCCTGCGCGATCCAGTCCTGGACGAAGGGATGGTGCAGCACCGCGTCCATATAGGCGTTTGCAAAGCGCGCGATTGGCAGGCTGTAGGTGACGATCCGCGTGACAACGGGCGCGTACATGATGTCCGCCGCGCCGAACGCGCCGAACAGGAAATCCCCGTTGCCGCCGAAGCGTGCGCGTGCCTGCGCCCATAGCTCCATGATCCGCTGCAGGTCGACGAGCACGTCGGGGTCCGGTTCGTGCGGCGGGAAGATCTGGCGGACGTTCATACTGTGCTTGCGGCGGAGCGCGGTAAAGCTCGAGTGCATCTCTGCTGCCATCGAGCGCGCCATTGCGCGGGCGGCGTCGTCTGCTGGCCAGAACAGGTCGCGGCTGGTCTTCTCTGCTAGATATTCCACGATCGCGAGGCTGTCCCACACTACCGCCTCGCCGTCCCACAGGATCGGTACCTTGCCGGAGGAGGGCGCGAACTCGTCGCCTTCGCGGCGCTTGTCCCATTCGGCATCGTAGAGCGGAACCACCGCTTCCTCGAACAGCAGGCCCGATTGCTTGCACGCGAGCCAGCCGCGCATGGACCAGGAAGAATAGGCCTTGTTGCCGATGATCAGTTTCATGCGGCCAGCCTAGGCATGTGCCGTACCCGACGCAACAACGCCGATCCGAGGTGGCATCGCAAAGATTCCTGTCGCATGAGCAAGCGGATGAACCGGAACGCCCCGCATCTGATCCGTCTGGCCTCGATCGTGTGGAGGCGGCGCGGTTCGCGGCAGGCGGGGGAACATCTCGGGCGGCTGCGACGGCGGCTGGCAACCGGGGTGGGGGCGGTGTTGCTCGGGCTGGCCGCGCTGGCGTTTGCCGGGATCAGCGATCGGGCGCAGGCGGAATTTGCGCGGTTCGTCGGGCAGTGGCCTTATGCGCCGCTGCTACTGACGCCGGCGGTGTTCGTGTCGGTCGTGTGGCTGACGCGCCGGATCGCACCGTTTGCGCGCGGGTCGGGCATTCCGCAAGTGATCGCCGCCAGTCGCGCACCACAGTCACAGGCTGCCGCCGCGCTGGTGTCGCTGCCGACCGCGGCGGTCAAGCTGCTACTGACCGTGGTGATGCTGCTTGGTGGCGCGTCGGTCGGTCGCGAGGGACCGACGGTCCAGGTCAGCGCGGCGATCATGGTCAAGGTCCACCATTATCTGCGCGTGCCGATCACCGCGGGCGTACTGATCGCGGGGGGCGCTGCGGGCGTCGCGGCCGCGTTCAACACGCCGCTGGCGGGGGTGGCCTTTGCCATCGAAGAACTTGCCGCAGCGTATGAACAGCGGGTCGCGGTGCTGGTGATGGGGGCGGTGATGATTGCGGGGCTGACCAGCCTCGGGATCGCCGGCGACTATGTCTATTTCGGCGCAATGCGGTCTACGCTTGGGGTGAGTGCGGTGTTGACGCTGGCGCCCGTGGCAGGCGTGATCGGTGGCGCGGCGGGCGGGCTGTTCGCGCGGCTGGTGCTCGGCTTCGCGGGTACGCAGTGGCGGCCGGTCGCGGTGGCGCGGTCGCGCCCGTTGCTGCTCGCGCTGGGGTGTGGGCTGGTTGTCGCGGTGCTCGGCATCGCGACGGGCGGCGGCACCTGGGGGACCGGGTACGGCGCAACGCGTTCGCTGGTCGAGGGGAGCGGGCAGTCGCAATGGTTCGGCCCCGCCAAGTTCCTGGCGGCGCTCGCGACGACGCTGAGCGGCGCGCCGGGCGGGATCTTCGCGCCGTCGCTGGCGGTCGGGGCTGGCCTGGGGAACCTGCTGACGGGGGTGTTCAGCAGCCAACCGGCGGGCGCGGTCGTGCTGCTCGGGATGATCGCGTATTTCGTCGGCGTGGTGCGCGCACCGCTGACCGCAGTGATCATCGTGATGGAAGCGACCGCGGCGCGCGGGATGATCCTGCCGCTGTTCGCGACCGCGCTGATCGCGGATGCTGCGAGCACGTTGGTGTGTCGGGAGCGGCTTTATCACGGACTGGCGAAGCCATTCCTCGCGCTGGTGGAGCCCAAAGCCAGCCATCACCCGTAGGAACGTAATGCCCCATCGTACCGACCGTCATCGGCTGCGGCTCGAAAAAGTGTTCGATGATGTCTCGAATGATTGCTCCGCCTGGCCACGCCCGGTTTTGCTGTCCGCAGCGCGACATGCAGCTTATGATGCGGTCAATCGCGAGAGGTTGAGCATGTCCAGACGTACTTTCGATCCCAAATATCTGCCGATCACCAGTGCGGTCGCGACCGCGTTGCTTGCGAGTGCTTGTGGTCCGTCGACCGATGTCGCCAAATCCGACGTGGCGGTGTGCCGCGACGACAAGGGCGCACGAGTCGCAGACGCCAATTGCGCGCGCGGCCATGGCGGAAGCGGCATGAACGGTGCGCTGCTGGGGGCGGCGACCTGGTATTATCTGTCGCGCGGCAGCGTCGTGCCCGGGATGGGGCAAAGAGTGACGGGCGGCTTTATGTCGCCGCGCGCGGGCGTGAATTATTCGCGGGCGTCCGCCGCAACTGTCACGCGTGGCGGCTTCGGCGCGAGTGCGCGTGGGCGCAGCGGCGGGATCGGCGCCTGATGCGCCGGATCGATACCGTTCCGCGCACCGACTGGCAGGCCCGCGTCGAGGAACTTGGGCTTGTCTGGCACACCGCAGACGGCAAGGCCTATTGGGACGAGAGCGCCTGCTATAGCTTCACGCCCGCCCAGATCGCGACGATCGAGAGCGCCAGCGACGAATTGTACGAGATGTTCGTGGCCGCCGGGCAGCATGTGCTCGACCGCGAACTGCTCGGTGACTTCGGTATTCCGGACTTCTGCCACAATGCGATCCATGATTCGTGGGAGGCGGAGCCGCCTGCGCTCAATTTCGGGCGCTTCGATCTCGGTTATGACGGGAAGGGCCCGCCCAAGCTGTTCGAGTTCAACTGCGATACGCCGACCTCACTGGTCGAGGCGGCGGTGATCCAGTGGGACTGGAAGGAAGCCGTCTATCCGCAAGCCGACCAGTATAACGGCATTCACGACGCGCTGATCGCCAAATGGCGCGACATCGCACCCCCGCCCGGGAGCAGCGCGCTGTACCTCGCGCATGTTGCGGACGCTGCGGGGGAGGATAGCGTCACCACCGCCTATCTCGCCGACACCGCCCGGACCGCCGGTATCGATACGCGGTTGATCGAGATGAAGGACCTCGGGTGGGACAGCGCGGGGCGGCGCTTCGTTGATCTCGACAATGCCGCGATCGACGCGGTCTTCCACCTCTATCCGTGGGAATGGCTGGTCAACGAGCCGTCGGGCAAGGATCTCGTCGAAAGCCTCGGCACGACACTGTGGATCGAGCCAATCTGGAAGATGCTATGGAGCAACAAGGCGATCCTCGCGGTGTTGTGGGAGCTGTTCCCAGAGCACCCCAATCTGCTCGAGGCACGGCGGACGCCGTTTGCGGGGGATCATGTCCGCAAGCCGCTGCTGGCGCGTGAGGGGGCCAACGTGACGCTGGTGCAGGGCGGCGCGACGCTTGCCGAAAGCGCAGGCGATTATGGCGCGGAAGGGTTCGTCTATCAGGCGCTGTACGACCTCCCCGGCAGCGGCACGCAGCGCCCGGTGATCGGTGCGTGGATGGTCGACGGCGCACCCGCCGGCATGGGGATCCGCGAGGACGGTCCGATCACCGGAAACACCGCGCGTTTCGTGCCGCACATCGTCGAGGGGTAACATGGCAAGCCACGATTTCACCGCGCGGATCGCGTGGACCGGCAATCGTGGCGCCGGGACGCAAAGCTATCGGGGCTACGACCGGACGTGGGACATGGCGACCCCCGGCGGTGTCGCGGTACACTGTTCGAACGACCCGCGGCTCGGCGGCGATCCGGCGCTGCCGAACCCCGAGGACTTGCTGCTCGCGAGCCTCGCTGCGTGCCACATGCTCTGGTACCTTCATCTGGCGAGCGTCGCGGGGATCGTGGTGACCGATTATGCCGACGATCCGCTTGGCATGGCGGAAAGCGCGCCAGACGGGACCGGTCGGTTCGTAAAGGCGGTGCTGCGCCCGCGCATCACGCTCGCCGCCGGGAGCGATGTTGCGGCGGCGGATGCGATCCACGCGCGGATCCACGCGCATTGTTTCATCTCGCGGTCGGTGAATTTCCCCGTCGAATATGCGGCGACGTACCACCACGGTTGAGATGGGCGCCCGACCTGTTCGGGCTCGTCAATGCACCACGCCTTCGATGCGGCGACGCGGGGGACGCAATTGGCCGCGCTCGAAACAGGGACGCTCGGCGCGACCACCTATACCGGTTCGCTGCGCAGCGCGGTGTATCAGAACACCTTGGGTACGCTCGATTTCTATTATCAGGTCGCGATCAGTTCGATCCTGCCGGGCGACGAGGTGTTCAACCTGACCAGTGGCGGTTTCCTGGGCTTCACCGTCGATGCACTGGTCGACGCCACCAATTTCGATGGCGCCGGGATCTTTACCGCGGCGAACAACCCCAATCTCCAGGGGCCGCCTGGGTCGACGACGACAACGTCGCGCAACGGTAGCGGGTCGGTCGTCCGTACCGATTTCGGCGACAACGGTCTGGAAGCCGCTGGCCAGACCAGCGCAACCTACATTTTCCGGACCAACGCGACCAACTACAATCTTGGCGGCACGTTCACCACGCAGGACGGATCGGTCGCGCAGCGCGCGAATTTCCAGCCGATCGCCGCGGTTCCCGAGCCGGCGACCTGGGGCATGATGCTTGCGGGCTTCGCAGGGATCGGCGCGGGTCTGCGGCGTCGCGCAACCGTGGTTCGGGGTCGCCTTGCGCGCGCCTGAGCAAGGATAACGTCCGGAGGGGATGGTCGCCGACGGTGATGGCGGCGACCATCCTCACCACTGCAGCCGATAGGACTTCGTCGCTCAACGACCGCGGCGGTATCCGCCATATTGCGTGCTCTCGAAGGAAACGACCGCTCCGGCATTGTCGCCGAGCGGGATGGCTGCGACGCCGTAAGCGCTGCGAAACCCGTTCGTTCCGATCGCCGCGCCGACTTCGCCGTGAATGCCGAGACCCGGTTTGTCAGACTCGCTTCGTTCACCGCGGGCGATGGCGGCGCTTTCGACCGTATTGCTGTTGAGGATCGCGTCGCGCTCGGCGTCGCTCAGACGGATCGTGTCGGTTGGCGGTGTCGAGCGGGTTTGGTCGGCAGGTGCCGGATCGAGGGTTTGCGCGAGGACGTGGCTCGATCCGCTGGTGACGCACGCGGTCGCCAGCAGGAAGGGGCGGAGCGACGTTGGCAGCTTGCAGGTCATGCTTCGGGATATAGAGCAGAATGCGCGGGAGGTCTAATCCGAGAGAGCGGTCTCTTACTTTTGCGCTTCCCCGGCGAAGGCCGGGGCCCAGTAGCAAAGGTAGGGGTTACAGCGCGCAGTCCTCTCCAACGCAACGCCCGCTACTGGGCCCCGGCCTTCGCCGGGGAAGCGGTAGAGGAAGAGGGAAGGACGACGAGGGAAGCGGTAGAACAGAAGTCGCTAGTCCCTCAGCTGATCGCTTCGATCACCGCAGCGCGCAATTCGGGAATGCCCAGCCCAGTATCGCTTGACGTCACCAGAATGTCCGGATGCGCCGCGGGCCGCTTGCGCGCTTCCACTGCGGTCGCCTCGGTCACTTCGGCGAGGTCGCTTGCCTTGATCTTGTCCGCCTTGGTCAGCACCATCCGGTAGCTGACCGCCGCCTTGTCGAGCATCTCCAAGATTTCGCGGTCAACGTCCTTGATGCCATGACGCGAGTCGATCAGCACCAGCGCGCGCTTCAACACATCGCGCCCGCGCAGGAAATCGTTCACCAGGAAGCGCCACTTGCGGACCATGTCCTTGGGCGCCTTGGCGAAACCATAGCCGGGCATGTCGACGAGCCGGAACGTCAGCGGCGTACCGACGTCGAAGAAATTGAGTTCCTGCGTCCGCCCCGGCGTGTTCGACGTTCGGGCCAAGGAGTTGCGATGCGTCAGCGCGTTGAGCAAGGACGACTTGCCGACGTTCGAGCGGCCCGCGAACGCGACTTCGGGCACGTCCGCATTGGGCAGGAACTCGAGCGCGGGTGCGGACTTCAGGAAGGCCACCGGCCCCGCGAAGATTTTGCGCGCCGCCTCGATCGCTTCGGGTTCGAAACTCATGTCTTGGCAACCTTGGTGGTTTTGGCGGCGGCGGGAGCGGGCTCGCGCATCCCGGGATGGCGTGCATACAGCATCCGCTGCTGCGCGACGGTCCACAGGTTCGACGTGATCCAGTAGACCTGAAGGCCGACCGCGAACGGCGCCATCACGAACATTAGCACCCACGGCATCAGCGCAAACACTTGCTTCTGGGCATCGTCCATCGGCGCGGGGTTGAGCTTGAACTGGAAGTACATCGACACGCCGAGCAGTACGGGCACGATCCCGATCGCGAGGAACGCGGGCAGATGATACGGCAGATAGCCGAACAGGTTCAGGATCGTCGCCGGATCCGGCGCGGACAGATCGTGGATCCACCCGACGAACGGCTGGTGCCGCATTTCGATCGTGAGCAGCAGCACCTTGTACAGCGAGTACATGATCGGGATCTGGATCAGCGTGGGGACACAGCCCGCCAGCGGATTGACCTTCTCCGTCTTGTACAGCGCCATCATTTCCTGCTGCTGGCGCGGCTTGTCGTCCTTATACTTTTCCTGAAGCAGCTTCACCTTCGGCTGGATCGCCTTCATCGCAGCCATCGACGCGAACTGGCGCTGCGCGATCGGGAATATCAGCGTGCGGATCGTGACGGTAAGCAGGATGATCGCGACACCGAAGTTGCCGATCATGCGGAACAACCAGTCGAGATATTTGAAGATCGGCTTCTCGACGACCTCGAACCAGCCCCAGTCGATCGCCTTGCCGAAATGACGGACGCCAAGGCGGTCCTCATAGCGGTCAAGCGTATTGGTTTCCTTGGCGCCGGCGAACAGCTTCGCGGTGGTGACCAGCGCCTTGCCCGGCGCGACGACGCGCGGGGCGAGCGTGAAGCCGCCCTGGAAGGTATCGCCCTTGGCGGCGGTGAAGCCCGCATGGACCGGGCTGTTGGCATCGGGGATGACCGCGGCGAGCCAGTATTTGTCGCCGAAGCCGACCCAGCCGCCGTTGCCGTCGAACATGTTTTCGCCGGGCTTGGCGCCGCTGCCCCAGATCTTGCCGAAGAACGAGGCGTCCTTGCCCTTCAGATTGTCATAGGTGATGTCGTAGGTCGCGCCCTTGTCGAACACGCCGATCGGGCCGACGTGGTTGGTCCAGGTATCGGCCTCGGTGCCGACGCCGGTGCGTGAAATCAGCGAGTAGGCGCGCAGAGCGATCGGGGTTGCACCCCCGTTGGCGGCGACTTGGCGTACCGTGAACATGTACTTATCGTCGATCGCGACGGTCAGCGCGAAGCGCTGGCCCTGCGGGTTCGCGTAGGACAGCGTGACCGGCTGGCCCGGGCGCAGCACGTTGGACGAGGCGGTATAGATGGTGTCGCCATTGGGGACGGATACGCCATCACCCGACCAGCCGAACCCGGCGTAATAAGCGTCCTTGGTCCCGCGCGGGGAGAACAGCCGGATCGGCGGCGCGCCCTTGGCGACCGTTTCCTTATATTGCGACAGCGTCAGATCATCGATCCACGCGCCCTTGAGGTTGATCGACCCGTTGAGCTTGGGCGTCTCGATCCGGACACGCTGGCCGGCGCTCTCGCGCAGCACGACGTTGCGATCGCGAACCGCCAGCGCGCCTTCGGCGGCGGGTCCGGTCGACGTCTCAAGCGGCTTCGACTGCCCCTTCACGACCTTCGTCGCAGGCGGGTTCGCCGCTGGGAAGAACTTCTGGGTGATGAAGTTGCTGCCGAGCAGGATGATCGCGGCAAAGAGCGCGAAGAGGATGAAATTCTTGCTGTCGTGCTTCACGCGAGTCGTATCCGTTCGTCGATCAGGGTTTCGGCGATCATGGGACCGGGTCGGGTCCGTACCCACCCCAGGGATGACAGCGCGCGATTCGTTTCGCGGCCAACCATCCGCCCTTCACAGCGCCATAGCGGCGAACGGCGGTAATTGCATAGCTGGAACAGCTTGGCTGGTAGCGGCAGCTTGGCGGCAGCACCGCGGACGGGCCGACCTGCCAACCGCGCGCGATCAGGATCAGCGCGCGGGCAAGGAGGGTGGGGCGCCGTTCGCACATCACCGTGCGCCGTTGGAACGGGGCACGCTCACCGTACCACCTTCGCCAGGGCTTTGGTCAGTTCGTTGCGCATCGCCGCGTAATCACGCTCGATTCCGCCGCTCCGCCCGATCAGCACGTGATCGGCACCGGGCACGCCGGCCTCCGGTAGCAGACCGCGCGCCAAGGCACGCAGCCGGCGCTTGAGCCGGTTGCGGATGACGGAATTGCCGACTTTCTTGGTGACGGTAAACCCCACGCGCATCGCCGGGGAGCCATCGTCGCGCCGCCGCATCAACAGGACGAATCCCGGCATCGGCGCGCGTTTCCCCGCATTTGCGGCGAGGAAATCGGCGCGGCGCGCCATCGTCTCGATGGTCGCGCCGCGTAGATCCCGGTTTACGCCGACAGCTTCTTGCGGCCGCGGTTGCGGCGGGCGCGAATCACGTTGCGGCCACCCGGGGTCGCCATGCGCGAGCGGAACCCGTGGCGGCGTGCACGCACCAGATTGCTCGGCTGAAAGGTCCGCTTCATCGTTCATTCCCTAGGACTGCAAACAGAAAAGGGCCGCCACGCGGACGGCCTCGTAAGCGGTTCCCCTATGCAAAAAGGGCGGCCTAGTCAATTGCGCGCCTCATCAATTGCGCGGGCACGCGCTCGGCGGCGCGCGGCGCTACGTCGCCTGAGCCCCATGTCGGCATAATGACCGAACCTTGGCCAGCGCCGCTTGGCCTGCGCGAACCGCTTCCTCGCCCACAGGGAATTCTGCAACATCAGCGCAAGCCCCGCAGCGAACACGAAGATTCCGCCGGGTCCGGGAATCGCACCGATGATCGGCGACACGATCACCACGATCACGCCGAGCGCGAACAGGGTCAGCCGAAGCGCTGGATGGCGGGAGGGTCGCATGGATACAGCATGTGGGAAGCGCGCGGCACTTGGCAAGGTGGTGGACTTCGCGGGCGGCTGGGTTAAGCCCGTCGCAGGCCCGGGGGGGAAGCGATGGTAGCGAGCGTGTCCACGGTGGCATATCTGGGGCTGGAAGCGCGCGCCGTGGAGGTGCAGGTGCAGCTCATCCCCGGGTTGCCGGCGTTCAATCTGGTTGGGCTCGGTGACAAGGCGGTCGGCGAAAGTCGCGAGCGGGTGCGCGGGGCGATCGCGTCGATGGGACTGGCGCTGCCGCCCAAGCGGATCGTGGTCAATCTGTCCCCCGCCGATCTCCCCAAGGAAGGCTCGCATTTCG
This sequence comes from Sphingomonas sp. FW306-05-A, assembly GCF_058782275.1. Lineage (NCBI taxonomy): Bacteria > Pseudomonadati > Pseudomonadota > Alphaproteobacteria > Sphingomonadales > Sphingomonadaceae > Sphingomonas > Sphingomonas sp. FW306-05-A. Next base: position 239,280 of record NZ_JBYSXN010000002.1, on the reverse strand, counting down.
ATCTGCCGATCGCGCTGGCGTTGCTGGCGGCGATGGGGATCGTCGATGCGGAGGATCTTGGCGACTATGTCGTGGTGGGTGAACTCGGGCTCGACGCGCGGATCGCGCCGTCGCCGGGTGTGTTGCTCGCGGCGCTGCATGCGTCCGAACTGGGCAAGGGGCTGATCTGCCCGATCGCGCAGGGCGCGGAAGCGGCGTGGGCGGGGCAGGGGGTGCTGGCGGCACCCGACATCTTGTCCTTAATTAATCACTTCAAGGGCCACGGCCTGCTAGCAGCCCCACGTCCAGGCGAGACCGAGCCAGTCGCGCGCGGACCCGATCTTGCACAGGTAAAGGGGCAGGAAACCGCCAAGCGCGCGCTGGAGATTGCGGCAGCGGGCGGGCACAACCTCATCATGGTCGGGCCGCCGGGGTCGGGCAAGTCGCTGATGGCGTCCTGTCTGCCGGGCATCCTCCCGCCACTCGATGCCGCTGAAGCGCTCGAAGTGTCGATGGTCGCGAGCGTGGCGGGGACGCTGACCGGCGGACGGCTGACGCGCGCGCGGCCATTCCGTGCGCCGCATCATTCGGCGTCGATGGCGGCGCTGGTCGGGGGCGGGCTGAAGGTAAAGCCGGGGGAGGTGAGCCTCGCGCATCTCGGCGTGCTGTTCCTCGACGAACTGCCCGAGTTCCAGCGTGTAGTCCTCGATTCGCTGCGGCAGCCGCTTGAGACGGGAACGGTCAGCGTGGCGCGGGCGAATGCGCATGTGACGTTTCCGGCGCGCGTGCAGTTGATCGCGGCGATGAACCCGTGTCGGTGCGGGCATTTGGGCGATGTCACGCGCGCCTGCTCGCGCGCACCGCGGTGTGCGGTGGATTATCAGGCGAAGGTGTCGGGTCCGCTGCTCGACCGGATCGATCTGCATGTCGAGGTGCAGGCGGTAAGCGCCGCGGACCTGGTTCTGCCGCCGCCCGCAGAAGGGTCCGCCGAGGTCGCCGCGCGCGTGGCCGCGGCGCGAACGATCCAGCGCGAGCGTTATGCCGAAGAGGGCGTGCGCACCAACGCCGAGGCGGACGGTGCCCTGCTTGACCGCGTCGCGACGCCGGATGCGGCGGGGCGCGCATTGCTCGCACAGGCGTCGGAGGCGATGCGACTGTCGGCGCGGGGCTATACGCGCGTGCTGCGGACGGCGCGGACGATCGCGGACCTCGCGGGGGTGGACGGGGTTGCGCGACTGCACGTGGCGGAGGCGCTCAGCTATCGCAGGCGGGGGGCGGTGAATTGAACGAAGCGCCGTCCCGCTGCATCAGGGTGTTGCAGCGCCGCCAAGCTTGCGCTAGCGGAGCTTGCGTGCGGGCGTGGTGGAACTGGTAGACGCGCCGGACTCAAAATCCGGTTCCGCAAGGAGTGTCGGTTCGATTCCGACCGCCCGCACCACCTTTCCGGCCAAGCGCCCGGCCGAGCGCATTGTCGCTCGTGCCCGGGATCGCTAGCCTCCCGATATGCCACGCGCGTTGAAAGTCTTTCGCACCCCGATCGGGTTTCACGACGCCTATGTCGCGGCCCCTACCAAGAAGGCTGCGCTCGAAGCGTGGGGTAGTACGCATGACCTGTTCGCGCGCGGGATCGCGGAGATCGTCACCGATCCGGCGTTGACGGAGGAACCGCTTGCCACGCCGGGGAAGGTCATCAAGCGATCGCGCGGGACGACCGCGGAGCAGATTGCGGCGTTGCCCGCGGTGGAACGGCCCGACCGCGCCGCGAGTGGCGACGAGGATGAGCCCGAGCGTTCCACCTCCGCAAAGGCCAAGGCCAAAACGCCTGCCAAACCGAAAGCCAGGCCCAAGCCACCACCGCCGCGTCCGTCGCCAGAGGCCCTCGAAGCCGCCGAGGCGGAGCTGGAGGCAGCGGGCCGTCGGCATGAGGACGACAGTCGTGCCCTCGCGCACGAACAGGCCGCGCTGGACCGGCGGCGTCGTGATCTGGAGCGGGCGCAGGCTGCGGAGCGCGGCACGTTGCAGGAGGCGGTCGACCGGGCGGACGCGGCTTATGCCGCGGCACTCAAGCGCTGGCGCGTCGCGCGGTGTGAGGATGGCGAGGCGGACTGACGAACCCTTCGCCATGCGCTCGCGTTGATACGCGAACGGCGAGGACGCGATGATGACGGGATATGATCTGGAGCGGTTCACCACGGCGCAGGCGGGGGTGTTCGACACCGCGCTGGCCGAGATTCGAGCCGGCGCGAAGCGCACCCACTGGATGTGGTTCATCTTTCCGCAGATTGCGGGGCTCGGCAACAGCCCGACCGCACGCCATTTCGCGATTGCCTCGCTGGACGAGGCGCGCGCCTATCTCGCTGACGGGGTGTTGGGGCCGCGCTATCTGTCCGCTGTCGAGGTGTTGCAGGCATTGTCGGGCGGAACCGCGCAAGGCGTGTTTGGCGGGATTGATGCAATCAAGCTGCGGTCATCGCTGACGCTGTTCGAGGCGGCGGGGGCGCCTGCGGTGGTCGGGGAGGCGCTGGGCCGCTGGTTTGGTGGCGAGCGCGATGCCCGGACTTTGGAGATTGTCGGGCGGCGGTAGGGGGGCTTCGACTTTGCTCGGCCCGAACGGATGTTGTTGGCCCGAATTCTGGTGGACCCTTGTGCCAGGGATACAGGCTACCCCGTCGCGCTTAAGCGTAACGGGGTAGCGAAACGCGGTGCGGCTTTACAGATCCACGCCCGCGGCGATGGCTTCCAACTTGCGGATGCGTTCCTTGAGGTCCGCAATCTCGATCCGCGCGCTGGCGTTGGGAAGCGCGGGGCCGGCATTGGCATCGCCGACGGCATGCAGCTGTTCCAGCTTGTAGGACAGCCAGCCGCGCCAGCCGGTGAGCGTGGCGAAGGTCAGCATCGCGAGGCCGGCCAGCCCGGCGACCGCGATCGTCATGTAGAAATTGGGGTCGGTCATGATCCCTGCTCCTGCCAAGGTGGTCATGGACGGTCGCGCAGCTTCTCGATCTCGCGATCGAGGCGGGCGCCGCTGTCGTTGTTTTCGGTTGCGAGCCGTTCGAGGACGGCGATCCGCTCCTTGAGCGCGCGGATCTCGTCGCGCTGGCGCTGGGCGTCGGCGCTGTCCTGCTGCGGCTGTAGTTCGATCCGGCCGGCCGCCTTGTAGCGTGCCTTGATGATCCCGCCGACGACCGCGACCAGCACGATCAGGACGACCATCATTTCTCCACCGTTCATGACATTCTCCCTTTAGGTTTTCGGGCTGGTCAGCCCTGGGTGGCCTGGCGTGCCGCGCGCGCTGCGCGGCGGCGAGGACGGTCGATGCTTTCGGTCGCCCAGCAACATCCCGCCGTCACGACGGCGAGTATTCCAAAAAAGATGATCATGATGTCCTCGGGGAAGAAAGGGTAGGGGTTAGTTAAGCGGGGTGTCGCGCAACCGGTCGATTTCGTCGGAGAGATCGACGCCGCGATCTGTCAGGATGCGCTCCAATACTCGAACGCGCTGTTCGAGGCGCTCGGTCTGGGCCGCATATTGCGCGGCCTTTTCGGCGACCATCGTGGCTTCGCTCGCAAGTTGGCGTTCCTTGAAGGCAAGCCAGGGGCGGACGATGACCCCGCCGGTGACTGCGACCAGACCAACGCTGATCGCAAGGATCGGGATGAGGAAGACGCTATCGAATGCCATGCTCAGATCCTTTCCTGGGTTAGCGCAGCGCGTCGATGTCGCGCGCGGTGCGTTCGGCGGGGTCGGTCGCGATCCGTTCGAGGACCGCGAGGCGCTCCTCGAGGCGGCTGATCTTGCCGTGGAGCTTTTCGTTTTCCCCGATCAGCAGCGCGAGCTTGCGGTCTGCGTCGGGATCGGTGCGGCTGGCGACGCCGCTCCATTCGTTCTCGATGGGATAGCCGTGCCGGGCGCGGATCCAGGTGGTGAACACCCATCCGAAGGTCGACATGGCGATGATGGCAACGATGAAGCCTGGACCACCCCAAGACATCGGTATTCTCCCCTGATTAAAGCTAGAAACTGGCCCCCGCCGCGTTCAGCGCAGGCTGTCGATCTCGTCGGCGAGGCGGCTGTTGCGGCTGGTGTACATGACTTCGATGTCGGCGAGCCGGCGGTCGATGTCGCGGAACTTGCTGCGGACTTCGGCGGTCGAGCGGGTCGGGTTGGACCGGACGCCCTGCCAGAAGCGTGCGTCGTCGGCGCTGTCGTACAGGCCACTCGGCTTCTTCTCGGCGACCCATCCCATCACGACATAAGCGATGAAGATCCATCCGCTGGTCGCGAGGGTCAGCAGCGCTACCCCGACCCGGACGAGGGTCACGTCGATGCCGGTGTATTCGGCGATCCCCGAGCAGACGCCCATCCATTTGGCGTTCTGCTTGTCGAGGTAAAATTTGGTGCGGCTGGCGGACATTTCAGTTCCTCCGGGTGGGGTCATAAGACGGGGTTGGAAACGATTGGGCGGTCGGCTCGGCGAGCGGCATGCTGATGCGCCATTCGGGGTGATCGGCGGCGATGATCCGCTCCACCGTGCCCAGCCGGTCTTCCAATCGGCGGGCGAGCGAGTAGAGCTCGTCGAGCAGCTTCTCGTCTTCGTTGGTGATCTTCGGCGCCTGCTTCCACTTGGTGACATAGTGGAGGATGACCCAGGGCATGCCGACGAAGAGCGTGCCGCAGACGAAGATCGGAACGAGGATGTCTTCCATCTCAGACGTCCTTGCTAACGCGGGCCTTCATCGCGGCGAGTTCGGCCTCAACCTTCTCGCTCGACTTGAGCTCGGCGATTTCTTCTTCGAGCGTCTTGGGCGGTGCGCCCATTCCGGCGACGTCGGCGCGGCCCTCGGCCATATCGACGCGGCGCTCCATGATCTCGAACCGGCTGAACGCATCCTGCATCCGTGGGCCGTTGTACATCTCGCGCAGCTTGAAGCGGTTCTGGGCAGTCTCGAAGCGGGTTGCGATCGAGTTTTGGCGCGTGCGGGCTTCGCGGAGCTTGCCGGTCAGCTTGGCGATGTCTTCCTCCGATCCGTGGAGCGATTCATCGAGCACTGCGATCTCGCCGTCGAGCTGCGCTGCCATGTCGGCGGCCTTCTGCTTCTCGACGAGGGCTGCCTTGGCGAGATCCTCGCGGCCTTTCGACAGCGCCAGCTCGGCCTTCTCGGTCCAGCTTTCCTGCAACGCGCCGAGTTTGCTGATGTGGCGGCGCATTTCCTTCTGGTCCGCGATCGTGCGGGCGGCGGAGGCGCGGACCTCAACCAGCGTTTCCTCCATCTCGAGGATGATCATGCGGATCATCTTCGAGGGGTCTTCGGCCTTGTCGAGCAAGTCGGTGAAGTTTGCGGCGATGATGTCTCGGGTGCGGCTGAAGATGCCCATTATGATACTCCTTGGGAAATTTCGGGAATGGCGGCGTCAGGCCTGATACGGGGCCGTTACCGTAGAAGAGGTCGCCATCGCGGGTCCGACCGTGCCGGCCAGTGCGACCGATCCGACGAGGACGGTGGCGACAAGCGCGACGAGCAGTTGGGGAAGCGAAGTGCGGTTCTTGTACTGGCTGTCCATTGTGGGTCTCCCTGTTTGTGTCCGGTGCCCCGTGGGGCGATGCCAGAAGCCTTGCAGGGACCGTGCCAAATCGAAAAACGCCGGAAATCCGTACCTTGCTAGAAGGTGAACGGAATGGCCCTTGCCAAGGCTTGGGACTTTACGCCAAGCCTTGGCAATGGAGCGAACCACACAGGTCATCGGGCAGTCAGGCGCGTTTCTCGACGCGCTCGAACTCGCGAGCCGCGCGGCGGCGCTCGACCGCCCGGTGCTCGTCATCGGTGAACGCGGGACGGGCAAGGAACTGGTCGCCGAACGCCTCCACCGCCTGTCACCACGCTGGGATCAGCCGCTCGTCATCATGAACTGCGCTGCGCTCCCCGAGACGCTGATTGAGGCCGAATTGTTCGGGCACGAGGCGGGCGCGTTTACCGGCGCGACCAAGGCGCGGGCAGGGCGGTTCGAGGAAGCGCATCGCGGCACGCTGTTCCTCGACGAGCTCGGCACGCTGTCGATGGCGGCGCAGGACCGGCTGCTGCGCGCGGTCGAATATGGCGAAGTGACGCGGATCGGGTCGTCGCGCCCGATGCGGGTCGACGTGCGGATCGTCGCGGCGACCAACGAACATTTGCCCGACAAGGTCAGCCGGCACCAGTTTCGCGCGGATCTGCTCGACCGGCTGAGTTTCGAGGTGGTGACGCTGCCGCCGCTCCGCGCGCGAGTCGACGACGTGATGGTGCTCGCCGAGCATTTCGGACGGCGGATGGCGGCGGAACTCAACCGCGACGGGTGGCCGGGGTTTACCCCTGCGGCCGAAGCGCAGTTGAAGGGCTATGACTGGCCCGGCAACGTGCGCGAGCTGCGCAACGTGGTCGAACGCGCGGTGTACCGCTCGGATGACGATACGCCGATCGACACGATCGTGTTCGATCCGTTCCAGTCGCCGCATCGCCCCGCCACCTCGCTGGCATCCGCCCCGCCGGTCGCACCGCACGTCGCAGCACCGGAACACGTCGACGCTCCGCCACCGCCTTGCGCAGACCCGGTCCAGCCGATGGATTACAAGGCGCGGCTCGCGCGGTTCGAATGCGAAATGCTGCAGACCGCGCTGGCGGAAAACCGGTTCAACCAGCGCGCGACCGCCGAGGCGCTGGGGCTGAGCTACGACCAGTTGCGCCACGCGTTGAAGCGTCACGGCCTGATTTCAGGCGCTTCTTCCGAATCGGTTGCGTAACGAGCGCGCCGGACCCATTTCGCCCAAGCGACGTTTGGGTGAGCGACCCCGTCATTATCAAAGGAGACGAGCCTTGGCTTTCGAACTTCCCCCGCTGCCTTATGCCTATGACGCGCTGGAGCCGACGATCTCGAAGGAGACGATGACGTTCCACCACGACAAGCATCACGCCGCTTACACCAACAAGCTCAACGAAGGCGTCGCCGCCGACCCCAAGCTGGCGGACAAGTCGATCGAGGAAATCCTCGGCATGATCTCGACGCTCCCGCCGCTGGTGCGCAACAATGGCGGCGGTTTCTGGAACCACGACTTCTTCTGGAAGATCATGGCACCGGCCGGCACGACGCAGCCTTCCGGCGCGCTCGCCGAGGCGATCGACGCGTATGGCGGCCTCGACAAGCTCAAGGAAGATTTCAACACCAAGGGTGCGGGCCAGTTCGGTTCGGGCTGGGCATGGGTGATCAAGGATTCGTCGGGCGCGCTCAAGGTCGTTTCGACGCCCAACCAGGACAATCCGCTGATGGACGATGCCAAGGACAAGGGCACCCCGATCCTCGGTAACGACGTGTGGGAGCACGCTTATTACCTGACGTACATGAACGACCGTCCGGGCTATCTGAAGGCTTGGTGGGATGTCGTGAACTGGGACGAGGCCGGCAAGCGGTTCGACGGCGCAACCGCCTGACGTGATTCTCGTGCAGTTGCGCGCAGTGCAATCGTGAAAGCGTATTTTTGCAGTTGCTCAAAGCCGTGCTGCACTGCACAAAGAGTGTGCCTTTCAGGCATCCTCTCCTAAAACTTTCACGGCCGGTCGAAAGACCGGCCTTTTTTTTGTTGGAACGCCTGTTATGGTGTGCGTGCTGTCGTAGCGCCGGACATAAAACAGAAACGCAGGACGAGGGACGCCGCCGGAAAGACCGGCAACGGCGAAACGATTGCCGGGGGATCGAGCAGAGTTTGCTCTCCCCCGCGGTTTCTTCTTAGTTTATTACTTCCTTCCCCGGCGAAGGCCGGGGCCCAGCAGCGAGACTGGAGTTTGCTGGCGCTTGCGCCCGGTTACCTCGCCCTTCGCTACTGGGCCCCGGCCTTCGCCGGGGAAGCGACGGCAGAAGAAATAGGCCCCCGAATCACTCGACCGGCGGGACCGGCGGCTCTTCCCCCATTTGGAAGCCGTGCTTCATCAGCATCGGTACGTTCGCAAAGGCGAAGATAAGCGTCAGGGGAATCACCCCCCACAGCTTGAACCCGAGCCAGAAGCTATAACTGAATTCGTGCCGCACCACTTCATTGAGCACCGCGAGGCACGCGAAGAACACTGCCCAGTTGATCGTCAGCTTGCGCCACCCGGTTTCGTTCAGTCCCGGATAGGCCGAATCGAGGAACAGGCTCAACAGCGGCCGTCCCGTCACCAGCCCGAACACTAGGATCGCCGACAGCATCGCGTAGATGACGGTCGGCTTGATCTGGATGAATTCCTTGCTGTGGAAATACAGCGTCAGCCCGCCGAACACGAGCACAAGCGTGCCTGTCATCCACAACATCGGCGAGATGCGTCCCGACTTGATCAGCGAATAGACCATCGCCGCAACGCTCGCGAGCATGAACGCGCCAGTGCCGGCGAGCAGCTTGACCGTGTCGAGCCCGGGGGTGAGGAAGTTGACGAGGAAGAAGATCGCGATCGGGCCGATGTCGACAGCAAGGCGTTGACCCGAACTGAGCGGGGGTTTGGAAGCGGAAGACAGGGGGGTGGTCATTTGCGGACCCCTTCCACGCCCGCGATGATCCGCGCAACCTCGTTCGCGTCGAACGGGCGCAGATCGCCCATGCCCTCTCCGATTCCGATCGCGTGGATCGGCAGGCCGTATTTCTCCGCCGCCGCGACGAGCACGCCGCCGCGCGCGGTGCCGTCGAGCTTGGTCATGACGAGGCCGGTAACACCAGCGGACTCTTTGAACACTTCGATCTGGTTGAGCGCGTTCTGCCCGGTGGTCGCATCGAGCACGAGCAACACGTCATGCGGCGACTCGACGTTGAGGCGGCCGAGCACGCGGCGGATCTTGGACAGTTCGTCCAACAGTTCGCGCTTGTTCTGGAGGCGCCCCGCGGTGTCGACGATCAGCACGTCGATGCCGGTTGCGGTCGCCTGCTTGACCGCTTCGTAGACGATCCCGGCTGCGTCGCCGCCTTCCTTGCCCGAGATGAGCGGGACGCCCGCGCGTTCCGCCCAGGTTGCAAGCTGCCCGATGGCGGCGGCGCGGAACGTGTCGCCCGCCGCGAGCATCACGCCGTAATCCTGTTCCTTGAGCAAATGCGCGAGCTTGGCGATCGTGGTCGTCTTGCCCGAGCCGTTGACGCCGATCACGAGGATGACGTGCGGGCGCGGGAAGCCGGTGATTTCGAGCGGGACCGCGACGGTGTCGAGCGACTTCTCGATTTCCTCGGCGACGACGAGGCGGATGCCGAGCTCCTCCATGTCGCGCTCGAACACGCCGGTCGACAGGCGGCGGCGGATCCGCGCGGCGGTCTCCGGGCCGAGATCGGACGCGATCAACGCTTCCTCGATCTCGTCCAGCGTCTTGGTATCGAGCGGCCCGGTGCCGAGACCGGCGAGGTTGCCGATCAGCCGGTCGGAGGTGCGCTTGAACCCGCCGAGGAGTTTGTCGTGCCAGCTTGGGGTCATGCGAGGGTCTCTTGTAAAAATGCTTGCTGCTGTGCCTGCTGGTTTTGCTTCCCCGGCGAAGGCCGGGGCCCAGGAGCGATGTCAGAGGTTGGTGAGGACGGCGCTTCGCTACCAGCGTCTCGCGACTGGGTCCCGGCCTTCGCCGGGGAAGCGAGAAGGGGGGAAGCGGTAGGGGAGGGAAGCGCGGTGGCGGTGAGCGTGTTCCCGTCGCTGCCGGTAATCCGCACGCGCTGGACCGTCCCGACCGCAAGCGGCTCGAACCGGGCTTCCGCAAAACTGCCGATATGCCCGCGGTCGCCCGGCCGCTCGACCAGCACGTCCTGCGTCGTGCCGATCATCCCCTGCAGCCACGCCGCCTTACGCACCGCCGCCGCCGCGCGCAGCAACGCCGCACGCCGTTTGCGCTCGGGCACCGGCACCGCAGGCATCCGCGCGGCAGGCGTGCCGTCGCGCTCGGAATAAGGGAAGATGTGCGCATGGACGATGTCGCAATCGTCGATCAGCGCGAGCGTGTCGGCGAACATCGCGTCATCCTCAGTCGGGAACCCCGCAATCAGGTCCGCGCCGATCGCGATCTCCGGCCGCGCGGTCTTGAGCCGGTCGACCAGCGCAACGCTGTCGGCGCGCGCATGGCGGCGCTTCATCCGCTTGAGGATCATATCGTTACCCGCCTGAAGCGAGAGATGGACATGCGGCATCACCCGCGCTTCCTGCGTCAGCAGGGCGAACAGGCGGTCGTCGATCTCGACCCCGTCGAGCGAGGACAGCCGCAATCGTTCCAGCGTCGGGACATGCCGCAGGATCCGCTCGACCAGCAACCCAAGCGTCGGGGCGCCTGGCAAGTCGGGGCCGTAGCTCGTCAGATCCACCCCGGTCAGCACGACCTCGCGGTGGCCGCCGTCGACCAGCGCCGCGACCTGATCGATCACCGCGCCCGCCGGGACGGAGCGGCTGTTGCCGCGCCCGTAAGGGATGACACAGAAGGTACAGCGATGGTCGCAGCCATTCTGCACCTCGACGAAGGCGCGCGCATGGGTGGCGAACACCGCGGACAATTGCGGGGCGGTCTCGCGCGCGGAGAGGATATCGCCGACCAGCAGTGTTTCGTCCGAAGCCCAGGCGGCGGGCGCGCGCTTCTCGATATTGCCGAGGACGCGGTCGACCTCGGGCATCGCCGCGAAGCTAGCCGGGTCGATCTGCGCGGCGCATCCCGTAACGACGATCTGCGCATCGGGGCGCTCGGCGCGCGCGCGCCGGATCGCCTTGCGCGTCTCGGCGACCGCGCCGTTGGTGACCGCACAACTGTTGACGACGATCGTGCCGGGACCGGCAAGCGTACGAATCGCCTCGCTTTCGGCGATGTTGAGACGGCAGCCGAGGCTGATGATCCGCGGTTCGGGCATGGCGGCGATCTAGGGGCGGTGGGGGGCGAAGTCCATGCGTCGTGCTGGTGCGCTCACGCGATACGGCGATGGTCCTTGCCCGGCACCGCGGCGATTCCTGCCGCAGGAGTCTGCAGCAGCCGGCGTTCGGCGAGCAGGCGACGGGTGTTCGCCACGCTGGTGGGCTGGCCGTACAGATAGCCTTGCCCCCGCGCGCAGCCGAGCGCGCGCAAGCGCTCCTCGATCCGCGCGTCTTCGATTCCCTCAGCGGTGATCGGCAGGTTGAGGCTGTCCCCAAGGCGCGTGATCGCGGTGACGATCGCGGTGCTCTCCGCGCTGCTTTCGATCGACATGATCAGGCTGCGGTCGATCTTGAGGTGGTCGAACGCGAGTGCCCGCAGATGCGCCAGCGCCGAAAAGCCCGTCCCGAAATCATCGAGCGCGAGCCGGACACCTTGGTTCTTGAGGCTGCCGACGATCGACTGGGTCAGCGCGAGATTGTCGAGCAGCGCGGCCTCGGTAATCTCGATCTCCAGCCGGTTGGCGGGAAAGCGCGTTTCGGTCAGCACCTTAATGACCTTCTGCGCCAACCATGCGTCGCGGAACTGGAGCGGCGAGAAATTGACGGAAAGCGACAGCCCCGCATCCCAGTCGCGCGCGGCATGGAACGCCTGGTTCATCAGCGACAACGACAATTCGCTGATCAGCCCGGTCTGTTCGGCGATCGGGATGAAGACGGCGGGCTCGATCAGGCCGCGAGCGGGATGTTCCCACCGCGCCAGAACCTCGAACCCGGTGATCCGCCCGGTCATGAGATCGATCTGCTGTTCGAAATAGGGGACGATCTCGCCGCGCGGGATCGCGTTGCGCAATTCGGTCTCGAGCGCGTTTCGGGCCTTGAGGTCGCGTTCCATCGACTGATCGAACCAGGCGAAGCGGTTTCGCCCGGCATTCTTCGCGGCATACATGGCGGTATCGGCCGAGCGCATCAGCGCATCAAAGCCAGCGCAACTAATGTCCGACCGGGCGATGCCGACCGAGGCGGAGATGTGGAGGTGCAGACCGTCGGCATGGAACGGGCGCGCAAGCCGCGTCACGATCGTGTCTGCAACGTCCTCGACTAGCGCAGGATGCGTGCGGTCGAACGGGAAGGCGCAGGCGAATTCATCCCCGCCGAGTCTAGCCGCAATCGCCGCGGGCGGCATCGCTTCGGCGATCTCGCGTGCGACTTCCTTCAACAGCGCATCGCCGGTCGCATGACCGTGCAGGTCGTTGACCATCTTGAAATGATCGAGGTCGAGCAGCAACAGCGCCATCGCCTTGGGGCGCCCGGCGGCATTGGCGAACATCATCGCGCCCGCTTCGGCCAGGCTGCGGCGGTTGAGGAATCCCGTCAGCGGATCCTTTGCGGCAAGCTGGTGCGCGCGTTCCTCCGCGGCGGTGCGGACGCCGACTTCGCGCAGCAAGTGACGATTGTGCCCCCATCCAACCAGGATCAACGCGATGTTGAGGAGCAGCGCGACCGCGAGGGCCTGGTCGGTATGCCCGCCGCTACCGAAATAATGCTGGACCGCATCGGACATGGCGGCGCTGCCGAGCGCGACGAACAGCAGGATCGCCATGATCGTGATCGCGCCGTTCAGCGATCCGGGCACCAACGACGCCCGGACGCCGTCGGCTTCTCCCTTTCGGGATCGTCTGTCGCGTCTCATCATTTAGGATCAACCTTCCGTGATCCGCACATCTCACGCGATACATGTACAGGTCGTTAAACTGGGATAGTTGCAGCGACGAACGCCTTGCGTTAAGAGACAGACCGATCGCTCCACCGTGAAGCGTGAAGGCTGTCCTGCGGGACTACGCCGGCCGACGAGGTTTCGTCCGCCGGCGCTCTTTGCGTTACGCGGCGAATGCGCTGAATTGGAAGGGTTTTTTCGGATGTTCGAGAGCCTGAGCGACCGTCTTGGCGGTGTGTTCGATCGGTTGCGGGGGCGCGGTGCGCTGACCGAGGCGGACGTGCGTTCGGCGATGCGCGAAGTCCGAGTCGCGTTGCTCGAGGCGGACGTCGCCTTGCCGGTGGCGCGCGATTTCGTCGATCGCGCGACCGAGCAGGCGGTCGGCCAGAACGTGCTGCGTTCGGTCACGCCGGGGCAGCAGGTCGTCAAGATCGTCAACGACGCTCTGGTCGAGATGCTGGGCGCGGAAGCGTCCGAGCTCGAACTCGACGTCTCGCCGCCCGCGATCATCATGATGGTCGGCCTGCAGGGGTCGGGCAAGACGACGACGACCGCCAAGATCGCGCTGCGCCTTGCCAAGCGGCAGGGCAAGAAGGTGCTGATGGCGTCCTTGGACGTCAACCGCCCGAACGCGCAGGAGCAGCTCGCTGTGCTCGGCACGCAGGCGGAGGTTTCGACCCTGCCGATCGTCGCGGGGCAGCAGCCGGTCGACATCGCGCGGCGCGCGGTGCAGGCGGCGAAGCTGCAGGGCTTCGACGTGCTGATGCTCGATACCGCGGGTCGTCTCCACGTCGACCAGGCGTTGATGGACGAAATGCGCGCGGTCGCCGAGGTGACCAAGCCGACCGAGATCCTGCTCGTCGTCGACTCGCTGACCGGGCAGGATGCGGTCAACGTTGCGCAGAACTTCTCGGATCAGGTGCCGCTGACCGGTGTCGTGCTGACCCGCATGGACGGCGATGCGCGCGGTGGTGCGGCGCTGTCGATGCGCGCGGTCACGGGGAAGCCGATCAAGTTCGCGGGCATGGGCGAGAAGCTCGACGCGCTCGAGGCGTTCGATCCCAAGCGTGTCGCGGGTCGCATCCTCGGCATGGGCGACGTCGTCGGGCTGGTCGAGCGCGCGGCGGAAGCGATTCAGGTCGAGGACGCCGAGAAGATGGCGGCCAAGCTCGCCAAGGGCGAGTTCGACCTCGACGATCTGCGCGCGCAACTCGGGCAGATGCGCCGCATGGGTGGCCTCGGCGCGCTCGCGGGGATGATTCCCGGCATGGCCAAGGCGAAGCAGGCGATGGCATCGGGCGCGATGGACGAGAAGATCCTCGTCCGCTTCGACGCGATGATCACGTCGATGACGCCCAAGGAGCGGCGCAAGCCCGAACTGCTCAACGCCAAGCGCAAGATCCGCGTCGCCAAGGGCTCCGGCACGACCGTGCAGGAGGTCAACAAGCTCCTGAAGATGCATCAGGAAATGGCGAACGCCATGAAGAAGATCAAAAAGATGGGCGGGCTGAAAGGCATGGCCAAGCTGTTTGGTGGTGGCGGCGGTGGCATGGGCGGGATGGGTGGTCCCGACGGTGGTGCTGGTGGCCTCGGCGGTCTCGGCGGGATCGATCCGTCCAAGATGTTCAGCGGCGGTGGCGGGGGCCTTCCCGGCCTCGGCGGCGGCCAGACGAAGCTCCCTCCGGGCTTCGAGAATTTGCTCAAGAAGAAGTGATCGCCATGCGGCCTTCAGCCGCTGGCAAAACCCAAGAACGACCAAGAAGGAAGTAGTTTACTATGGCAATCAGCATTCGTCTGTCGCGTGGCGGCTCCAAGAAGCGTCCGTACTACCGCATCGTCGTTGCAGACGCGCGCAGCCCGCGTGACGGCAAGTTCATCGAGAAGCTGGGCACCTACAACCCGCTCCTCGCCAAGGACGACGAGAAGCGCATCGTGCTCGACGCCGACCGCGCGAAGCATTGGCTGAGCGTCGGCGCGCAGCCGACCGATCGTGTCGCCCGCTTCCTCGACGTGGCCGGCATCCGGGAGCGCGCGGCGCGCACCAACCCGAACAAGGGCAAGCCCGGCGAGAAGGCAACCGAGCGTGCGGAAGAGCGTGAGAAGAAGCTCGCCGACGCCGAAGAGGCAAAGGCAGCAGCAGCGGCAGCCGCCGCTGAGGCCGCAGCTGCACCCGCGCCTGCCGAAGCAACCGAAGACGCGACCAACGAGGGCGAAAGCGCCTCGGCACCGGTCGAAGGCTGATGTCGGCCGACTCCCCCGTTACGCTTGCCGTCGTGATCGGCGCGCATGGGGTCACGGGGGAGGTGCGTCTCAAGGTCTTCACCGAAGACCTTGGGAAGTACAAACTGTTCAACGGCGGCGCGCTGACCCTCAAGTCGGTGCGCCCCGGCAGCAACGGCGCGATCGCACGGATCGCCGAAGTCACCGACCGCAACGCCGCCGAGGCGATGCGCGGGACCGAACTGACCGTGCCGCGCTCGGCGCTCCCGCCTTTGGAAGAGGGCGAATATTATCATGCCGATCTGCTCGGCCTGCCGGCGGTATCGCTGGAGGGTGAGGCGCTCGGCCATGTCGTCGCGATCGACGATTTCGGCGCGGGCGACGTGCTCGAGATCGAGCGCCCCGACAAGAAGCGCTTCATGATCCCGATGAACGCCGAGGCGGTTCCCGAGTGGAACGGCGAGCGCGTTGTCGTGGACGGGGCGTTCATCGTCTGAACCAAATGCGGGCGATCGGCGCGTAAGGCGCGGTAAAAGCCCTCCGTTCTCCTGCGAAAGCTGGAGTCCCGGGTTGCACGTGCCGTCCGCCGATGTTCTACTGGACCCTGGGTTCCTGCTTCCGCAGGAACACGGTGAGTCAGGACTTACGCTGCTTCGTTGAACTGCAGGCTGGCAAGCCGCGCGTAGAGCCCGTTCTGGCCGATCAGCGCGCCGTGCGATCCCTGCTCGACGATCTGCCCATCACGCATCACGATGATCCGCTTCGCCGCACGCACGGTTGCGAGACGGTGCGCGATGACGAGCGTGGTGCGGTGATCCATCAACCGTTCGAGCGCTTCCTGCACCAACCGTTCGCTCTCCGCATCCAGCGCACTGGTCGCCTCGTCGAGCAGCAGGATCGGTGCATCGCGCAGCAAAGCACGCGCGATCGCGACGCGCTGACGCTGCCCGCCGGACAGGCGTGCACCGCTTTCGCCAAGGAACGTGTCGAGCCCTTCGGGGAGCTTGCGCAGGAATTCGGCGGCGTTGGCGGCCTCGGCAGCGGCCCACAGTTCGTCGTCGTGCGCGCTCCAGCGACCGTAGCGCAGATTGTCGCGCGCGGTCGCGCCGAAAATCACGGTTTCCTGCGGCACCATCGCGATGCGCGCGCGGACTTCGGCAGGGTCGGCGTCGCGCAGGTCGACGCCGTCGATCCGCACCGCGCCCGCATCGGGATCGTAGAAGCGCTGGATCAGCTGGAACAGCGTGGTCTTGCCTGCTCCCGAAGGGCCGACGATCGCCACGGTCTCTCCGCTCGCAATGTCGAGCGAGAAGTCGTGCAACGCAGCGACGTCCTGCCGGGTGGGATAGCGGAACTCGACGTGATCGAACGTCAGCGTCCCGCGCGCCGGGGTCGGCAGCACCGCGGGTGCCGTTGGCGCGGCGATCTCGGGTTCCTCGTTGAGCAGTTCGGCAAGCCGCTCGGCGGCACCCGAGGCGCGCAGCAGGTCGCCGTAGACTTCGGTCAGCGCGCCGAACGCGCCCGTCACCAACCCCGCCGTGAAGATGAACGCGGTCAGCGCACCACCCGTGAGCCGACCGGCGGACACGTCCGCAAGCGTCGTCCACATCAGCAGCGTCACCGCGCCGAAGATCAGCCCGATCACCAGCGCGGTCATGACCGCGCGGATGCGGATCCGCCGTTTGGCGGCGGCGAAGCTGCGCTCTACGGCGCCGGCGAATCGTTCGGTTTCGCGCTGTTCCTGGCCGAACGCCTGGACGATCTTCATCGCGCCGAACGTCTCAACCGCCATCGCGCCGATATCGGCAATACGATCCTGGCTGGAGCGAGAATAGGCCTGGACGCGGCGCCCGAGCAACACGATCGGCAAGACCATCACCGGGATACCGAGGAGCAGCAGCCCGGCGAGCTTGGGGGCCAGCGCGAACAGCGAGATAATCCCGCCAATGCCGGTAATGACGTTGCGCAAAGCGACCGAGACGGTGGTGCCGACGGCGTTCTCGATCTGCGCGGTGTCGGAGGTCAGACGCGACGCAACTTCGGAGGGGCGGTTCTCCTCAAACCAGCGCGGCGCGAGCCGGAGCAGGTTCGCCTGCACCGCCGTGCGAATGTCCGCGACGGTGCGCTCGCCCAGCCACGACACGAAGTAGAAGCGGACCGCGGTGGCGATCGCCAGCACGGCGACGAGCCCGAACAGTCCGTAGAAGACGCGATCGATATGCTCTGCGCTGCCGCCGGTACTGAAGCCACGGTCGATCACCGACTTGAAGGTCCACGGAATATAGAGCGTGGTCGCTGACGTCGTCAGCAACGCGAGCAGCGCGATCGACAGTTGAGCCGGATACCGCGAGCCATAGTGCCAGATCATCAGCAGATTGCTGAGCTTCCGCCGGCTGGGTGGGCTGGTGTCGCTTGCCGTGAGGCTGGGCGGGGTAGCGGCTTGGACGGGGTCTGCCATGCCGAACGCCTAGCAGGGACGGGCAGGCGCCTCAATCGGGCGCGCATCGTATTCCGTGGTCGCGCGTATAAGCCATATGCATCAGGCGTCCGTTCGTCGCACGGCCGCATATGATGATAGAATCGTAAGCCCGGTATGCTAGAAGGCCGCCCATGCTGTACAATGCCTATGAAATCCAGAAATCCATGCTCGCCGGGGCGAGCGCGATGGCCGACTTCAGTGCTGGCTGGCTGAGCAACCCGTCCAACCCGTTCGCCTATTTCGGCGGCGGCGCGGTGATGGGATCGGCGCTCGAGGTGTTCGCGCACGCGGCCGCACCGCGTGGCAAGCCCGAGTTCGGGCTCGATACGACGCAAATCGACGGCGCGACCGTTGCAGTCCGCGAAGAGATCATCGCGCGCAAGCCGTTCGGCCAGCTCAAGCGGTTCGTCCGTGAAGGCGTCGAGACAGGCCCGAAGCTGTTGATCGTCGCGCCGATGTCGGGGCATTACGCCACGCTGCTGCGCGGCACGGTCGAGCGGATGCTCCCGGTGGCGGACGTGTACATCACCGACTGGCGTGATGCGAAGCTGGTGCCGCTGTCTGACGGCAAGTTTGATCTGGACGATTACATCGATTATCTGATCGAGTTTCTCGAGGCGATCGGGCCGGGTGCGCACATGCTGGCGGTGTGCCAGCCTTCGGTGCCCTGCTACGCCGCCGCCTGCGTGATGAGCGCGGACAAGAACCCGTGCCGTCCCAAGACGCTGACGATGATGGGTGGGCCGGTCGACACGCGCGAAGCGCCGACGTCGGTCAACACGCTCGCCACCGAACGCCCGCACAGCTGGTTCAGCCAGAACGTCATTGCGACGATTCCCGCGATGCATCCGGGTGCGGGCCGCAAGGTGTATCCGGGGTTCTTGCAGCTGGCCGGCTTCATGTCGATGAACCTCGGCAGCCACATGATGTCGCATTACGAGATGTTCAAACATCTGGTGGAGGGCGCGGATCTCGAAGCCGACGCGACCAAGCGCTTCTACGAGGAATATCGCTCGGTCTGCGACATGACCGCGGAATTCTATCTCCAGACGATCGACGTGGTGTTCCAGGACCATTCGCTCCCCAAGGGGACGATGCTCCATCGCGGTCGCCCGGTTGATCCGGGCGCGATCACCGACATCGCGATCCTCGCGATAGAGGGCGAGAAGGACGATATTTCGGGGCTTGGGCAGACGCGTGCTGCGCTGACGATCGCGACTAATCTGCCGGACGAGAAGAAGCGCTATTATATGGCCGAGGAAGCCGGGCATTACGGCATTTTCAACGGTTCGAAGTGGCGCAACAAGGTCGCGCCGGTCGTTGAGGAGTGGATGAAGGCGCACGGCTAAGGCCGTTTGGCACGTTGCCGTTACGTGGTTCGCGACCTTGAACGTGTTTCAACGGTCATAACGGTGCGAGTCCGACCTGCGTTTTTTGTCAGTGCACGCAAAGCTTGAGAAAATGATGCTGGGGTAGCGTCGTCAGTCCTCTCTCCCTTCCCCGGCGAAGGCCGGGGCCCAGTAGCGAAACGTTTGAAGACGACGCGCTACTCTTCGTTACCTAGACTTCCTCGACTGGGCCCCGGCCTTCGCCGGGGAAGTGCACTATTAGGCATGGCGCACCGGTCGAGATCGGTTTTCGCTGGATCCCGGTCTGCTGCCGGGATCCAACGAGGTCAAATAAAATACCGGTTACGCGGCGGTCGTGCTGACCTTGGCGTGGCTGCTGCTCTCGTCCGCGGTGATCGTGCCGCCGAACAGCATCTTGACGCGACCCGTCAGCGAAATGTCGGTTTCCCACAATTCGGCGCTGTCTATGTCCATCCGCAGCAGCGCGAGATTGGGGTCTTCCTTACCTTCGGGGAACCATGCCTCGACCTGCTTGCTCCACAGCTTGTCGATCATGGCCTTGTCGTTGTCTTGGCGGATCGTGCCGGCCATGCAGGCGAAATAGTCATGCCCCTTGGACACGAACTGCGCCATCACCTTGCCGCCATCGGCCAGGCGGTTATCCTTCCCCGTGAAGAAGAACAAAGTGTCGACCAGATCCTTGTCGAGCTGCGCCATCAGCGGCTCGCTGTGCGACGATCCGTCGGCCTTGCCCACCATGAGGTAGGGGCTGTCGGCCATCTTCTTCCACAGCGTCTCTTTGATTTCGTGGGTGTCGGCCATTGGGGTTCTCCTGATTTGGTAAAGGGAGAACCGCGAACCGCGAAGTTGGTTGCCGAGCGAAACAACAACCCGTCCGCCGCGCCCATCGGATGGACGCGGCGGCAGTGGATTCAGAGGACTTCGAACAGACCGGCGGCACCCTGGCCGCCACCGATGCACATGGTGACGACGACGTACTTTGCGCCTCGGCGCTTGCCCTCGATCAGCGCGTGGCCGGTCGCGCGCGCGCCGGTCATGCCGTAGGGGTGGCCGATCGAGATCGCGCCGCCCGAGACGTTGAGCAGCTCATCGGGAATGCCGAGCTTGTCGCGGCAATACAGCACCTGCACTGCGAACGCTTCGTTGAGCTCCCACAGGCCGATGTCGTCCATCTTGAGGTTGAAGCGCTCGAGCAGCTTGGGAATCGCGAAGACCGGGCCGATGCCCATCTCGTCGGGCTCGGTGCCCGCCACCGCCATGCCGACATAACGGCCAAGCGGGGTGAGGCCGCGCTTCGAGGCGAGCGACTCTTCCATCAGCACCGAGGCGGACGACCCGTCCGACAGCTGGCTGGCGTTGCCCGCGGTCACGTTCATCCCCGGACCCATGACGGGCTGGAGCGACTGGAGGCCTTCGAGCGTCGTCTCGGGGCGGTTGCCTTCGTCCTTGGAGAGCGTGACCTCCTTGTGCGTGACTTCCTTAGTTTCCTTGTTCGTCACCGCCATCGTCGCGGTGACGGGGACGATCTCCTGATCGTAATAACCAGCAGCCTGCGCGGCGGCAGTACGCTGCTGCGACTTGAGCGCATATTCGTCGCACGCTTCGCGGCTGATGTTATAGCGCTTGGCGACGACTTCCGCCGTGCCAAGCATCGCCATGTACACGTCCTTGTGCATCGCGATCAGCTCGGGGTCGGGCGCGAGCCGCATCTGCGGGGTCTGGACGAGGCTGATGCTCTCCACGCCGCCACCGATGGTGACGTCCATGTTGTCGGTGATGATCTGCTTGGCGGCGGTGGCGATCGCCATCAGGCCGCTGGCGCACTGGCGATCGACCGACATGCCCGGCACGGTGACGGGGAGCCCCGCGCGGAGCAGCGAGGTGCGTGCGATGTTGCCGGCCTGATGCCCCTGCTGAAGTGCGCAGCCGAAGACGACGTCATCGACCATCCCGCCGTCGATCCCGGCGCGCTCGACCGCGGCCTTGATCGCATGGCTGGCGAGGGTTGGGGCAGGGGTGTTGTTAAATGCACCGCGATAGGCGCGGCCGATCGGGGTGCGGGCGGTGGAAACGATGACGGCTGAACGCATCGGGCTTCTCCTTCTGTAAGCCCCTCCCCTTCAGGGGAGGGGTTGGGGTGGGGACGTGGGATGGAGGCAGCCGGTATGTTCGCGGCACGGCCCCACCCCAACCCCTCCCCCGAGGGGAGGGGCTTTCTAGATTCAAACGAAGATCTGCGACATCCACTCCGCGATCATCGCGGGCTTCTGCTCGCCTTCGATCTCGACCGTGAATTCGTTGGTCTGCTGCCACTGACCGGGGCGCTTCTCGATCAGCTCGAGCAACTTGAACCGCCCGCGCACGCGCTTGCCGGAGCGGACCGGCTGGAGGAAGCGGACTTTGTTGCCGCCGTAATTGATCCCCATCTTGACGCCCTCGATCTGGACCGCGTCGATGATCTTGGAGGACAGCAGCGGCATCAGCGACAGCGTGAGGAAGCCATGCGCGATCGTTCCGCCGAACGGCGTCATCGCCGCCATCTGCGGATTGACGTGGATGAACTGATGGTCGCCCGTGGCGTCGGCGAATTTGTCGATCATCTCCTGGCTCACCTCGACCCAGTCGGACACCTGTTCGCTGCCGATACGGGTCGCCAGTTCCTGGATGGTTATCGTCGTCACGGCATTCCCCTGAAAGCGGCATTTTGGTGCGGTATCGAGCGGGAGATGGCACCAGCCGACACGTCATGCAAGCATCGTGGAAACCCGCAACCGGAAGGATACGCACGCCGTAGCGTTAATCGGCGGAAATCGAGCGGCGAGTCGACCAAAGGGCGCGGACCCGATGTTCGAAAACCGCGTATTGCGATGATTCGGAAAATACGTAGGGTGGTGAAGAAATACCTAAAACTGACCCTATTTCGACGAAGGAATGTCACAGAAAATAGTCAATAGGAATGAAACCCTTCTTTAGACGGATGGCGTCCGTGACGGATCGCTGCATAGCCCCTCCTACATTCTTCCAACAAACGTTTGCAGATCATGGTGGGGCAATTCGAGATGCGAGTAGCTATGAAACAGCGGCCGGACGACAGGGGTGACATGTACGTGGTGCGCGACATGCGCGCAGACGACCGGGGGGCGTCGACGGCGGCACTACTGGACGATCTGGCGCACTTGACGATGCGCGCGTTGCAGGTCCCCGTCGCGCTGATCGTGGTCGATGGTGGCGTGAACGGCTGGACGACCCGCAAGGTTGGCACCGCAGTCGATACCGCCAGCGGCGTTGCCGCAAGCATCGAGGCATCCGATCTGGCCGCACTGGCCAACCCTATCTTCGCGGAAGCGCACGGTTTCGCATTCTACGTCGCGACGCCGCTCCGCGACGCGTTCGGTATCCGATTCGGCACCTTAGCGGTCCTGAGCGAGCAGACCCGCACCGTCTGCGAGGAGGATCTCACGACGCTCCGCAAGATGGCAGAGATCGTCGAACGCTTAGTCTGACGCGATCGGTCAGAGATCGTTGGTCGCCGTGACCCCCTTCCGGGTCAGGATGGCATCGCGTGCTGTCGGCTCGTCCCCGGTCCCGATCAGGAAGAATTCGACTGACAACATTCCCTCGTCGATCAGCGCCTGGACGATCCGAACGAACGCCCTGCTTTCGGGGGAAAACTCGTTGCCCAATTGCGTCGGGGACAGGTTGACCGGATTGGGCCAGCTTTTCCGGAGATACGAGAGCGCGGCCTGATTGAGCCGCACCTCGATGTTGTCCGGATCGTCATGGACCCACTGCAAAGCCAATATCATCGCCCCTAATACATTGGCGTCGTGCTAAAATCCCGTTAGACATCGGTCCGGGATGATCCCAAGCGCTCTAAGTATACAGGCAAAATATAGGTCAAGAACGGTTTAAACGCCAGTCTCGAAGAGTCCGTTTCAGACGGTGGTGCAGTAACGACGTACTATCTAATCCGAATGGTGTAGACTTGTTGACCGTCTCCCCGATGTCGGCACTGGCATGGTTAACGCTCCGTTCCATCCTCATCGACGGCGGAAGTGTTTGGTGTTGCGCCCGTTCCCTGGCGACGATCGGATGGTCGTGCATTCCGCGCTGTGTCACCGGCGGGTGCGACGGCACCCGGGCGGGGGTCGGGTTCGGCCGGGGGATTGAGGAAAGTGGTCTGGGTCGGATAGGCGAGCGCGATCCCTTCGTCGTTCAACCGTCGCACGATGGCGAGACCGAGCGTGTGCCGCGCGTCGTAGAAATCCTGGAACGCCGCGCTCGGGGAGTCGAACTGGACGTCGAAGTCGTAACTGTTGGCACCAAAGCCGGTGAAGCCGCAGCGGACGAACTTCATTCCATTCGCTTCGATCAGGTCCTTGAGCATCGATGGCAAGGCCTCCATCGTATCGATCGGGGTCCATTGGACGACCCCGAGCGTGAACACCACGCGACGGTAATCTCGCGAACTGTTGTTGATGATTTCCTTTTCGAGCAATTGCTTGTTTGCGACGACCCGTTCCTCGCCCGTGACGCCGCGGATGCGTGTCGACTTGAGCCCGATCGCTTCGACGGTCCCTGCGGACGAATCATAGCTTATCGCATCGCCGCGCCGGAACGGGCGATCGAAAATAATCGCGAGCGCCGCGAACAGATCGGCGAAAATGCCTTGCGCGGCGAGACCGATCGCGATGCCGCTGACGCCCAGACCTGCGACCAGCCCGGTAACGTTCACCCCGAGATTGTCGAGCACCACGATCAACGCGATCGCGAACACCGCGAAGCTGACGAGCAAGCGGATGATCCCCATCGCGCTCCCGATCGCTTCGCCGGTGTAATGTTCGCCGTGAGTACGGTGCTCGATCGCACCGAGGATCAACTCGCGTGCCCAGATCGCCGCCTGGAACACGGCCGAGATCGTGAACAGGAAGTTCACGACGCGCGTCACCTCGGCGGGCGGGTTGGCGAACCCGATCACCAGTTTGGCGGCGAGAATCAGGATGAAGAGGTTCCCGGTCCGTGTCACTGCCTTGCCAATGACGATGCCCCAGCCGCCCAACTGCCCCTCGCGCTGGCACAGGCGTCGGCCCATCCGGCGCGCGAAGTGCAGCGCGATCACGATCGCGGCACCGGCCGCGAACGACACGAGCAGTTGCAGCCAGTAATCCCCGATCCAGTCGAGCGTCGTCTTGACGAGGCCCTGGACCTGGCTGTTGACGTCGCGCACGCGGATCGGCGGCAGGATTGCCGCTTGCTTGTTGCTCATGGATTTACCTTCAGGCTGCGCCGACGAGAACGGGGGCGTCGGCGGTGACCGCGCCGTTCTCCAGAAATGCGATCAGGCCGCGTTCGGTGCGGCTGAGATATTGGGTCGACCGCGGCAGGCGCAAACCGACACGAAATGCGCTCTGGCCGTCCTTAACCAGCGCCAGAACGGCAGGATGCACGTAGGATTTGCGCGCAATCGCGGGCGTATTGCCAAGCGCCTCGCATACCGGCTCGAGCATCGTCTTCAGGCTGATGTCCTGTTTCGCTTGCGCCAACGCTTCGAACGCAAGGACGCTCGCACTCCATGTGCGAAAATGTTTCGCCGTGAAATCGCTGCCCATCGCATCGCGAATGTAGGCGTTGACGTCGGACGAACTGACCGGGTGGCAGCAGCCCTCGGCGTCGACCCAGCGGAACAGATGCTGACCCGGAAGATCCTGGCAACGCTTGACGAACCGGCTGAGCGACCCGTCGGTGATCGTCAGCATCCGCATCTTGCCCGACTTGGCCTTGAATTGCAGCTTGAGCGATTGTCCCTTCAGCGCGGCATGGCGCTTGCGCAGCGTTGTCGCCCCGAAGCTCTTGTTCGACTTCACATAGCCTTCGTTGCCGATGCGGACCTTGCCAAGATCAAGCAGCCGGACGACCGCGGCCACCGCCATGTCCTTGTCGAGCCCGCGTCGTTTCAGGTCAGCCTCGACCCGCGCCCGCAGCTTCGGCAAAGCGTAACCGAACGGTGCGCAGAGTTCGTACTTGGCGGCTTCCTGCGTTTCGCGGAAACCGACGTGATAGCGATATTGCTTGCGACCCTTTTCGTCCCACCCGACCGCCTGGATGTGCCCGTTCGGGGAGGGGCAGAACCACGCGTCGCGATAAGCAGGGGGCAGGCCGATCGCGTTCAGCCGTTCAATTTCCGCGCGATCGGTAATGCGGATGCCGTCGGCGTCATAATAGCCCCAGCCATGTCGCATCTTGCGCCGCGTAATGCCGGGGTCGCTGTCGTCGTGATAGGAGATGGCCGGAGTCTGGTGCGACATTGTCCGGGATGAATGCACGGCTGGGCGCATCGTTCCGGAACAGCCGCCCCGCCTCACGGGTTGAGCAGCGCGAGCCCCTAAAGGCTCCACCCCCCGATCTTTTACGTACCGGAGACTATCATGGCCGAGCTATCGCAAGCGCACGTGCTCATCATCGCGACCGACGGTTTCGAACAGGCCGAACTGTTCGAGCCGCGCAAGGCGTTGCTCGATGCGGGCGTCAAGGTCACGCTGGCGTCGATCAAGACCGATCCCATCCAGGGCATGGTGTTCGACGACAAGGGCGACACGATCACCCCGGACACGACGCTCGACGAAGTCGATACCGAGGACTTCACCGCGTTGTTGCTGCCGGGCGGCGTCGGCAATCCGGACAAGTTGCGGATGAACGATCGCGCGGTCGAGATCGTCGAGGAGTTCGCCGACGATGGCAAGCTGATCGCGGCGATCTGTCATGCACCGTGGTTGCTGATCGAAGCCGATGTGGTCGATGGCCGCCGGATGACGAGTTGGCCGTCGCTCCGCGTCGATCTGGCGAATGCCGGCGCCGAAGTGGTCGACGAGGAAGTCGTCCGCGACGGTCCGTTCATCACCAGCCGCAAGCCCGATGACATCCCGGCATTCAACAAGGCGATCCTGGCGGCGCTGCAGGAAGACCTCGACGATCAAGAAGCGGACGAGGACGACACCGAGGAGGCATGAGTGCCCGGACGGGCTCGCCGATGCTTGGCGAGCCCGTCCACCGGATCCTGCACCGCGCGTTTGCCCCCCGTATACCGCCCGGACCAACTTCCGAGGACGGGCGCGAGGTTTCCGCACTAGCGCCCGCCGCGCGCGTGTTTACCAGATCCACACCGATGACATGGCAACGTCCGCGCCGTGGCCATCCGCTCCAACCCTGAACAAGTGATCCCGGTCGCACCGATCGTCGGGGCGATCGTCAGTGCCTGCGCGGCGGTTGCCTTTGCGATCGTGCCTACGGCGTTGGTAGAGCGGATCCTCATCGCCAGCGGAATCGCGTCGCTCGTTTCGGCGGCGGCGCCTTCGCTTGGCTTCACTGCGCGGGTGCTGCTCGTGGTGGTCGGCGGCGGGGGGCTCGGCCTTATCGCGTGGTTGGCCTCGGGCCTGCTGTTCGGTCCGGCCGATGCCCCGATTGCAGGGGAGGGCTTCGTTCTGCATTGGTCCGGGCAAGACGAGGATGACGCGCCGTTGCTGCGCAGGGCGGACCCACGGTTCGATGCGCCGCCCCGCGCTCCACTGCGCGCACATCGCGATCTTGGCACGGGGATTCCGGACGTTTCGTCTCGCCCCGCCGTGGCTATGCGACCCACGGTGGCGGAAGGGGATCGCAATCCATCGATCCTTGTTGGCGAGCGCACGCTGCCTGATACGCAGGCCGAACCAGTGGCCGCCTATGACGCGGACCCGTCGAAGGGAGATGCGGCATCAGACCGCACGCACGCGGCCCCGAGCCCTTCGGTCAAGGGTGACCCGGCAGAAACGATCCACGCCTTGCTCGACCGGCTTGAGCGGGTCCTGCAACGTGGGGCGGCGGGGCAGGATGCAACCGCAAGTGCGATGTCGACGGCGCCGCCGGCCCGGCCACCGGCGGGCGCATTCGAGGATACGCTCGCAACGCTGCGCGCGCTGGCACAGCGCTCGCGCTAGGTTTCAACGGTCAGCACCTCGATGCCGACATCTGCGCCAGTATCGGTTCGCACCACCGTCGCGACGATCAGGTCCGCGACCAGATGCCCGCGTAGCGGCAAGTCGACTTCGTCCAGCCCAGCGATCCACGCGTCGGTTCCGGCACCTTCAATCGCCAGTGCCATCCTGTGACACGCGCCGACGAATGTCGCGCTCGCCCAGCGGCAGCTTTCGGTCGCGTGCCATGACAGCGAAAGGCCGCACCGCTCGGCATGGCGTTCCAGCACGCGCCGCAGCAATGTCGCTGCATCCGGGCCCCGGCTCATTGCGATGCCTCGTCATGTTGGGCAAGGAAGGTTTCGATCCGGCGCACCATCTGCTCGCCTGGCTCGCGCCCGCGTCGCAGGTCGTCGACCAGCCGCGGATCGCCCACCGCCAGACGCCCGAACCTGGTTCGTGGCATGGCCGTTTCACGCAGATAACGATCGATCTTGTGCAGCACCGACATGTTTGCCCTTCCCAGTTGAGTCGCTGTATGTTCACGATGTGTTCCGCTATTTCCAACTTGTCTAGGAATTTTCCTATGGTACCGTCATGACCATGGTCGCAGCCGATCCTCGTGCCCGCCTTGAGGCGCTGATTGTTGAGCACGGCGTTGGTTATGCCGCGCTGTCGCGGATGCTGCGACGGAACGACGCGTACCTTCAGCAATATGTCCGACGCGGGACCCCGCGGATCCTCGCAGAACGCGATCGTGCGTTGCTCGCGGCGTATTTCCGTATCGATCAGAGCGAATTGGGTGGCCCGCCGACGCCGTCGATGGCCGCGATCCGCCGTCTGGCGGTGGAGGCATCCGCGGGGGCCGGCGCGTCGGTCGACCCGTCCGACGAGCGGGATGGCGCTCGCACGATGCTGCTTGATCCCCGGCTGCTTGCCGACCTGCGGCTGGCATCGGAGGACGCAAGCATGCTGACCGCGCGCGGTGATTCGATGCTGCCGACGATCGCGGACGGGGATACGCTGGTGGTGGACGAACGCGACCGGAAAATGGGGCCTCGTCCCGCGATCTTCGTCTTGCGGCACGAGGGCGTGCTGCTGGTCAAGCGGGTGTCACGGCGCGACGACGGTATCGTCATCGCCAGCGACAATCCGGCCTATCCCGTGATCCAGACGTCGCATGCCGACATCATCGGGCGGGTCGTGTGGCTGTCACGCGCGCTGCGATGACGCGCGATTGGCGGTTCAGCGGTCGCGCTTGCGGTCCAGCAGCCAGATGGCCAGCGACATGGCGACACCCGCCGACAACCCCGCGAGGAACCCCCGCGTCGGCCCCAGCGCGGTCAGCAGGCCGATCGCAGCGCCGAGCATGGCGCCCAGCGCGATCAGGAAACCACCGGCGAGCGGGGAGCGGGGCGGTTGGGGAGCGGGCATGATCGGCGCTCTGCCATGTCGCGTGCACGGACGCCAGCGTCCCGATCCGGGAAGCGTGGATCACCCGGAACACAAACGCGCAAATGCCGTGTTGCGGACGCGTGACGCGGCCGACAAGAGTTGGTAGGCGCCCCCTGTTCCGGGCGGATCTTGCGTTGCCTCGGGACCTTATGGAGCCAGAATGCCGCATCTCCCATACCTCGCCGACCGCGCCGAATTGACCGATGCGAGCGACCTGATCACCATGTTCGGCAGCGATGCGCGGACCGAAGCGGCGGCACGTGCGGACCGCAGCCGCGATCTTGGCAATTACCTGCATTTTTGCCGCTGGCGTCAGATCGAACGGTTGATTGGCTGGCTTTCGTCCGACCGCGCGATCGGCACGGTCCACTAAAGCGCTACAGCAATCCTCTGTCGCTTCGCAGATTGGCGGGCTAGGAGGACGACCATGTCGTTTCCGGTTGGGCGGCGGGGCCAGTTGCTTGCCGCCGTCGGGGTCTTTGTCGTGGGGTGTCCGGGCGCGGTTGCACAAGTGCGTCCGGCCGAGGAGTCCGCCGGTCCACCGATTCCCGCCATTCCCGCCGAACCGCAACGCCTCGACCCGCAATCGCCGATGGCAGATCTTCCGGGTCTGGGGGTCGACTGGCCCGACCTGTCGAAGGCCCCGACCGAGCCCGTCGCCGCGACCAGCGCCGCCACGGTGACCGGCGAGGTCCGCTACAGCTACCGTGTCGACGGGATCGACAGCGTTGCCAGCGCGCTGCTGCGCGAACGGTTCGATCAATTGTCGACGCTGAAGGCGAATGACGGCCAGCCCGCCAACGCCGCACAACTCGATCGCCGCGCTCGCGAAGATGCGACGTTACTCACCTCGCTGCTCAAGGCGGACGGCTATTATGACGCGCGCGTCGCAACGCGGGTCGAGCCCAATACGCTTCGACCGCTCGTGGTGCTCGATGCCGATCCGGGGGTCCTCTACAAGTTCAGCGGAGTGACTCTGTCAGGAGTTGCAGGTGCAGGCGACAAGGAGGCGTTGCTGCGCAATGCGTTCGGCGTGCGTGCCGGCGACCCGGTCAATTCCGATACGATCGTTGCGGGACAGACCGCATTGGCCACGACGATCACAGACAAGGGCTTTCCCTTCGCGGTGGTCGGCGATCCCGCGATCGTCGTCGATCGCGCGGCGCGCACCGCGACGCTCGACGTGGCGGTCGTGCCGGGGGCGGAGCGGCGGTTCGGGCATGTCGTGATGACGTCCGGCGAGCAGGTGTTCGATGCGAAACACGTGCAGGATATCGCGCGTTTCACGCCTGGTAACCCGTATGATGCGTCCGCGCTGGTGGATTTGCGACGCGCGTTGATCCAGACCGCGCTCGTCTCGACGGTCAAGGTCGAGCCGGTCGAGGGCCAGACCCCCGGCACGGTCGACATCGCGGTCGGCGTCGAACGCGCGCCGCCGCACACGATCGCGGGGGAGATCGGCTATGGCACTGGCGAAGGCGCGCGCTCCGAAATCAGCTGGACGCATCGCAACCTGTTCCCGCCCGAGGGCGGGCTGACGCTGCGCGGCGTGCTCGGCACGCAGGAGCAATTGGCAAGCGTCATTTTTCGGCGCAACAACTTCAAGGGCCGTGACCGGATCCTGACGGCGTCGATCACTGCCTCCAACCTGAAGCGTAACGCCTATCAGGCGCGCACGTTCGGGCTGGCGGCAAGCCTCGAGCGGCAGACCAACATCTTCTTCCAGAAGAAATGGACGTGGTCGCTCGGCGGGGAATTGCTGGCATCGGACGAGCGCGATGTGATCGTGACCACGGGTGCGCCGCGGCGGCGGACCTATTTCATCGGCGCGTTGCCCTCGACGCTCAGCTACGACGGGTCGGACGATCTGTTGAACCCGTCGCGGGGTTTCCGCTTGAGCGGGCGCTTCTCGCCCGAACTGTCACTGCAGGGCAACGTGTTCGGCTATTCCCGCGTCCAGCTCGACGCGAGCACCTATCGCAGCGTCGCGAAGGGCACCGTGCTGGCCGGGCGTGTGCGGCTGGGGACGATCGTCGGCGCGCCGCGCGATGCGATTGCGCCGTCACGGCGTTTCTATGCGGGCGGCGGCGCATCGGTGCGCGGCTATGGCTATCAGGACATCGGCCCGCGCGACCCCAATAACGATCCGATCGGGGGGCGCAGCCTTTCCGAATTCTCGATCGAGGCGCGGGTCAAGGCGTTCGGCAATTTCGGGATCGTGCCGTTCTTCGACGGCGGCAACATCTACACCCGCGCGCTGCCGACCTTCACGAACATGCGCTACGGTGCCGGGATCGGGGTGCGCTATTACACCAATTTCGGCCCGATCCGGATCGACGTCGGCACGCCGGTCAACCCGGTCAAGGGCGATCCGCGCGTCGCGGTCTATGTCTCGCTGGGACAGGCGTTTTGACCGATCAGGCAGCACCCGAAGCGATCGACACCCCTGCGGTCGCCCCGACGCCGCGGCGCTGGGGACGCAAGCTGCTTGGGGCAATCGTCGGCCTGATCCTGCTCGCGGGCGCGCTGGTGGCGTCGCTCGACACCGGGATCGGCCATCGCTTCCTGACCGACCGGATCGCCGCGCTGCGCCCGGCGAACGGCTTGCGCTACCAGATCGGGCGGATCGACGGGTCGATCTACGGCAAGGCCAGGCTGATCGACGTGCGCATTCGCGACCGGCGCGGGCTGGTGTTCGCAGCACCCCGCGCCGAGCTCGACTGGGCACCGCTGCGGTGGGTGCACAACCGGCTCGACATCACACGCCTGCACATCGCGCAGGCGCGGCTCGAGCGATTGCCCGACCTCATCCCATCAACGCGGAAACGGCCGATCCTGCCGTCGTTCGACATTCGGATCGGTGCGCTGTCGGTGGATCGGCTCGTGCTGGCGAAGGCCGTGACGGGCACCGAACGCGTCGGTCGTCTTGCCGGTCGCGCAGATATTCGCGGTGGCCGCGCGCTGGTCGATCTGGATGCGGCGGTCGCCGGCAGCGACACGCTGCGGCTCAAACTGGATGCCGCGCCCGACCGGAACATGTTCGACATCGACGCCCATGCGCGGGGCACCGCCAACGGGCTGCTTGCAAAACTCGCAGGGTTCGCCCGGCCGATCGCGCTTGATGTCGCCGGACGCGGAACGTGGAAGCAATGGGACGGCCACGCGATCGCGGATGTCGGCACGGTGCGGCTGATCGACCTGAAGCTGACCAACCGCGCAGGAACGTATGCGCTCGACGGCGTGCTGATCCCAGCGCCGCTGTCGCACGGCAAATTGCAGACCCTGTCGACACCGCGCGTGCTGGCGCACGGCAGCGCGACGCTGGTCGATCGCCAGTTGAAGGGCACGCTGTCGGTGCGTTCGGGGTCGCTAAACCTGATGGGCGACGGGACGCTCGATCTCGCCGCGAACGCGTTCCGCTCCGTCCGGCTGCACGCCGTGCTGCTGCGCCCGAGCGGACTGTTCCGCAACATGAGCGGCCGCGCGATCGAACTGCGCGTGCTGCTAGATGGCGCGTTCGCCACCGCGCGGTTCGATTATCGGCTCGCCGCCAAACGGTTCGCATTCGATGCGACCGGGTTCGAGGACGCCTACGCCGCTGGCAGCGGACGCTTGTCCAAAGCCCCCGTACTGGTCCCGATCCGCTTCGTCGCCAAGCGCGTGACCGGGGTGGGCGACGTCGCGGGTGGGATCCTGCGCAATCTGACGATGCAGGGCGTGCTTCGTGTCACCGCGACGACGGTGACGGGCAACGCGATGCGGCTGACCTCGGACAAGCTCAACGGACGGTTCGATCTACAACTCGACCTGCGCAACGGGCGGTATGAAATCGCGCTCAACGGCGGGTTGAAGCGGTATCTGATCCCCGGGCTCGGCATCGTCGATGTCGCGACCTTGCTCAAGGTGGTGCCCGGCGCGGACGGGCATGGCACGCGCGTGATGGGGCAGGGGACCGCGCAGATGGTCCGGCTCGACAACGCCTTCTTCCGTTCGCTCGCGGGCGGGTTGCCGCGGATCGTCACCGGGCTCGAACGCACCACCGACGGGGTGCTCCATCTCAACAATCTGGTGCTGACCGGGCCGCAGATCCGCATCACCGGCAACGGCATCCGGCGGCGCGACGGGACGTTCCACTTCGAGGGGACGGGCACGCAGCAGACCTATGGCCCGCTGACGCTCAAGCTAGACGGCAAGATCGATCGGCCGACGATCGACCTGGTGTTCCAGCGGCCCAACGAGACCCTCGGGCTGCACGACGTGGTCGCGCATCTCGACCCGACCGAGGCGGGCTTCGCCTTCACCGCGCGCGGCGGATCGCGGCTCGGGCCGTTCACCGGCAATGGCGCGATCCTGTTGCCCAAGGGCGGCGGCGGGACGATCGCGATCGCCGATCTCGCGGTCAGCGGGACGCATCTGTCGGGGCCGCTCGCGATCGTCGATGGCGGCTTCAACGGGCGGCTCGCGGTGGCGGGCGGCGGCGTTACCGGCGCATTGCTGTTCGCGCCGGTCGGCGACAACCAGCGGATCGAAGCGCATCTCGACGCACGCGCGGCGACGCTGGCGGATGGGATCACGGTCCGGCGCGCGCGGCTGGATGCGGTGACGGTGCTCGATCCGGCGGGCACGTCGATCGAGGCGTCGCTGACCGGGGGCGGGTTGCGGCGCGGGTCGCTGGTGCTCGCGCGGTTCGCGGGCAAGGCGTCGCTGCGCGGCGGGGTCGGCACGATCACCGCATCGATCGCGGGATCGGGCGGGCGCGCGTTCGATATCCAGTCCGTGACGCAGGTTACGCCCGATCGCTATACCGTATCGGCGCAGGGCACGCTGGACCGGCGGCCGATCAAGCTGGTGACGCCCGCGGTGTTCAGCCGGGATGGCGCGGACGGCTGGCGGCTGGCGCGCACCGAGCTGACCTTTGCCGGCGGGGACGCGCAACTGTCGGGCCGGTTCACCCGCGGCGCCAACGCAATCGATGCCAAGGTTGCACACATGCCGCTTGCGATCCTCGACATCGGCTACCCCGGACTGGGGCTGGGCGGGAGTGCGTCGGGGAGCCTATCCTATTCACAAGGCGGGACAAATCCGCCGACGGGGCGGATCGACATGACCGTCCGCGGGCTCACCCGCTCAGGGCTGGTGCTGACCTCGCGCCCGGTCGACGTCGGCATCGCGGGGATCCTGTCGGCCGACCGGATCGCCGCGCGCGCGGTCGCGGCAACCGGGGGCAAGACCGTCGGGCGCGCGCAGTTGCTGCTCAACCTCCCCGCCGGGACCGATCTGGCGAAACGCGTGGAGGAGGCGGGCGTGTTCGCGCAACTGCGCTACGACGGCGCGGCGGACACGCTGTGGCGGCTGACCGGCATCGAGCTGTTCGACCTGACCGGCCCGGTCGCGATCGGCGCGGATGTCGGCGGGCGCGTGAGCAACCCGCAGATCAGGGGCGTCGTCCAGGCACGCGGCGCACGGATCGAAAGTGCGACAACCGGCACCGTGCTGACCAACGTGGTCGCGAGCGGCCAGTTCGGCGGATCGCGCCTGACGATCGACACCTTCACCGCCGAGGCGGGCAAGGGCGGCAAGGTCGTCGGCAAGGGCGCGTTCGATTTCGGCGCGAACAGCGGGTTCGACCTGTCGGTCCAGGCCGACCATGCGGTGATGATCGCGCGCGACGATATCGGCGCGACCGTGACGGGCCCGTTGCGCTTTCTGTCGAACAAGCGCGGCGGGACGATCTCGGGCGAACTCCGCCTCGACAAGAGCCGCTACCGGCTTGGCCAGGCGACCGCGGCGAGCGCGGTGCCGCAGCTCAACATCCGCGAGATCAACTTGCCCGGCGGCGGGACCGAGGACGACGATGTCGCGCCCGCGCCGTGGCGGCTCGCGATCCATGCACGCGCGCCCAACCAGCTGATCGTCTCGGGGCTTGGCCTGCGCAGCGAATGGTCGGCGGATCTGAACATCGGCGGCGCACCCGACAATCCCGCGATTTCAGGCCGCGCCGATCTGGTGCGCGGCAATTACGACTTCGCCGGACGCACCTTCGCGCTGGAACGCGGCAAGATCCTGTTCACCGGCGACGTTCCCGCCAACCCCGCGCTCGACATTGCGGCGAATGCGAGCACCACCGGATTGAACGCGACGATCAACGTGACCGGGCAGGCGCTCAAGCCCGAGATCGCCTTCTCCAGCACGCCCGCGCTGCCGCAGGACGAATTGCTGTCGCGGCTGTTGTTCGGCACCTCGATTACCAACCTGTCCGCGCCCGAGGCGCTGCAACTCGCGTCGGCGGTGGCGGCGTTGCAGAACGGCAAGGGCGGGCTCGACCCGATCAATGCGGTGCGGCGCGTGGCGGGGCTCGACCGGCTGCGCATCGTCTCCGCCGACCCGCAGACCGGGCAGCGGACCTCGGTGGCGGCGGGCAAATATATCACGCGGCGCTTCTATGCGGAGATCGTGACGGACGGCGCGGGCTATTCCGCGACGCAGGTCGAGTTCCAGGTGACGCGCTGGCTATCGGTGCTGTCGTCGATCTCGACGCTCGGGCGGCAAAGCGCGAACTTGCGGGTTTCCAAGGATTATTGAGAACGTCGGATGGGCGACGGGTATGTCTGACGTTGGTCGTCGGCGAACAGGCGGGTTTCGGGAAGGCTACGAAGGGACGGCGACAATCTGCGACGGTGGCGTGAATCGCGCCGACGGTAGACGTCGTGGTTCGTCTGCGACGGGCCCGAACGGGAATCCTGTCACAACAGCGAACGATCATATATTGGAACTGAAGAATAAACGCGTCGTCTAATGGACGGCTGACCAATGCCTACACATATTGAGCCAGTTCGAAGGACGCAATTCGGCATGGGCATTTCCGTTTTCAC
This sequence comes from Sphingomonas sp. FW306-05-A, assembly GCF_058782275.1. Taxonomy (NCBI): domain Bacteria; kingdom Pseudomonadati; phylum Pseudomonadota; class Alphaproteobacteria; order Sphingomonadales; family Sphingomonadaceae; genus Sphingomonas; species Sphingomonas sp. FW306-05-A. The sequence goes on along the minus strand of NZ_JBYSXN010000002.1, from coordinate 204,383 downwards.
ACCAGCACCCAAGCCGTTGAATGAATTTTCGAGAAGCCGCGCGGCCGCAGAATGGGCAAGAGACATAACCGCTGATTTGCCACGGCTGAAAAGGATATCGCACGAAGCCAAAGCGATTTTTGACGTCCGATGGGCCGGAATATCCGCCGTCGTTGATGACTGGCAACACGTCATTGCATCCTCTGGCGGAATGCTCGGTCTCTATCGACGTTCAACCGCCTTGAGCAGCTATGTCGTTGCGTATCCTTATCAACCGTTCTGCATTGCAAACGCACTTCAAGACGAGCGTTTTCACGGCAACCCGTTTGTCGAAGATGGCCTGATCGGCTTTTACGCGGGCGTTGCAATCTTTGATGCCGCTGGCCTGGCGGTGGGCGTCCTGTGCGTCACTCACCCACAGCCCCTCGAGATAATAGCGCCTGACGCACTCGAACTGCTGACGTCCCTAGCGCGGTCAGTGACCCCTCATGTCCTGCCCCGGTCGCCAGTACCGGAGTGATTGGACGGAAAAACTGGTTGCGGCGGGTGGCGCGGAACCACCGGGGCTCGTGTGGGGATTTGTGTGAGGTGGGCAACGAGACCTCAAAGCCCCTCCCCTTCAGGGGAGGGGTTGGGGTGGGGGAGTCCAGCAGAACTCTGTTCTCTGAGAGGCACTTCCCCACCCCCAATTCAGCGCCGGGTCGGTCATGCCCCCGGCACGCCTTAAACAGCGTGGGGCGCCGCTCACCCGGCGCTCCTGAAGGGGAGGGGCTTAAGAAGAAGTAACCTCAGGCCTGCGCGCCCTCGATCACGCCGCCCGAATTATGCCGCGGCGCCTTCAGCACCGTCTCGACCATCGCATCCGCATTGGGACTCACCACACGGACGCCTGCCGTTAGTCGCTGGTAAGAGGCGCGCCTTCATCGACGATCGTCGAAAGCTCGTCCCGCGCGGCATCGAGCGCTATTACCCGGGTCCGCGCATGATGAATGCGATCGACGTCGGCGGGCTCGCGGGTGGGTGACGAGTCCTTCGCTGCCTCACGGGTGGCGAGTTCGATTACGGCCTGGCGGTATTCGGCGCGGGCCGTGGCGAGTGCTGCATCCAGTGCGCTTGTCAGTTCGTTTGGTGAAACCATTGAATGCCTCGCTTGCGATGTTCTGCCGGAGGTTCCCGGCGTGCGGAGGCTGAACACGCCAGCAAGGCCGTAGTTGCTACATTCGCGGGATTAGCAGGCCTCGCCCCTCCATTCCGCGCACGGGACGCTGGTTCCCGCGGTTTGCCATGGCGCGCATTGGGTCCGAATGATGGCGCTGTCAGTGCAGAAGAACGCGCCAGAATGGGCAGATGTGTTGGATAGCCGAACGACCGCTTTTGCGGCGTCTCGTTGCGTACTCTTCGTAACCCTCAGTGAAGTTCAAGATGCTAAAGTTGAGCAACTTACCCTCGATCAGACTCGTTTTGAGAAAAGGGAGCCAGTTATGGCTCCCTTCGTCATTAATATCCTCGTTCGAGGGCTTGCCTGCCCTGAACCCTTCCAATTTGCTCCGGGGTCATGCCTGGCTTTATTTCGGTCGGTAGTCCATCAAGGTTCGAAAATCCGACATTGGCAATTGGTCGAGCCTGCCCGTAGCCGGGGCAATACTTCGTGACATTGTGAACGAGTTTGAAGTCCCCTTTGCCGAAGGCATAGGAACGTGCTCCCTCACAATCTCCGCTGGCGAGTAACAAGCCGAGTTTCTTCGCCCGATGCCGTTCCATATTGAAAACAGAAAGCCAGCCGACATTCACTTGCTTTTGAATGTCGCACGAGGTGGTTGGGCCGGTGGTCTGACACACTGCCGAGGTATTTGGCTTCTCAGTGCCGAAGAAACCGCCTCGAGCGTTCCCCAACTCGACATGGATCGGGCCTGTGTCATGCGCCCCCGCCATGGCGCTTGTAGCCATCATTGAGAGAGCTAACGGATATCGCATCATCTTCCCCCTAGTAAAACGCCCCTTTCGAGGATGGTACGAAAGTATGATAGCTACCCGTTAGGTTTAGATTAATTCACAAAGCCAGTGTTCCTCGGACAGTGCTCGGGTCGACATTGGCACCGGAGCATCTGCCATTGGGCGTGAGCGGCCATCGTGCCCAAGTGCCCCGTTCTGAGCTTATCCAATCCGGTGACGCGGCGCGGGACAATCCGCCGCTGACCCAGCCCAACGAAAAAGGCCTACCGCATCACTGCGGCAGGCCATGTAGGAGAAACAGTCAATCGCTTGGAGAACGATCAGGCCGCGTTGACCGCTTTCTCGATGTCGGCAACCGAATGACCGGTAAGGTCCTTCGAGACCTCCCCAACGAGCTTGGCGCTGAGCGTCTTGTGATAATGCTTGCGCAACTCGCCGAGCGTGCGCGGGGCCGCGATGATCACCAGCTCGTCGATCGATCCGCCCATCAGCTTCTTGTTGAGGATCTCCGCCACACCTGCGGCGAACGCGTCCTCGTCCTGCTGGCTGTCCGACGGATTGGCGGAGCTGCTCTGATGGCGTCCGCCCGAACCCATATTGTCGGTCGACACGTCGCCGGTCGGCTGTTCGGTCAACTTCAGCGAGCCTGCGTCGCCGGTATTCTTGAACAGCTTGAGATGCTCGCCGTCGACCACCGCGACGAGCGCACCTTTTTTCAAATCGGCCATTATCTCTTCCAATCGGGTTGTGGGTTACCGAGGGCCAACTCCCACACGCCCCGAACGGTTCATTTTGTGCTGCGACGGGATTCGTCGTTCACCGCACCCGCTTGGCTTTGGTCGCAACCGCAGGCGGCAGTGCCTGCACGCTGGGTGGGGCCGACGGAGCGACACTTGCCGTCGCCGGACGGCTGGCGGCGGGGTTCGCGGCGCGCCAGGCGTCATAGGCGGCGTAGAAATCGGTGAACGGCTTTTCGAGCAAGGGAAGGCGCTCGGCCGCGAAGGCGGTAAAGTCCATCTGTGTCGACGTCGCGCTGTCGGCGAGCGTCGTGATTGCGGCGCGGCAGAAGGGGTCGCGCGCCTGGGATTGCGAGAAGAAATTATAGAGCCGCGTCATCTGGTCGTCGTAACGGTCCTGCCAGTCGCCGCCGCGTGCCTTATACTCGGCGGAAAGCCGCGTTTGTGCCGTGTTCAGCACCGCTTTGCGACTGGTCAGCAGCGCATTGTACGCCGCGATGATCCTGTCTTCGTCGGGACCGCGACACGCCAAGGCGGCGACGTTGAGCGCGGCGCGCAAATGCCAGACCGTGCCGTCGGTGGAGAGATTGCGATTGGGCGTGAGATACCGGCCATCGCTCATCACCGCAGGCGTCTTCATGCCGACATAGGCACCTGCGGGCATCGCCAGTGGTGCTGCGACTGGCGCAGGCGGCGGCGGGATGGTCGTGACGATCGCGGGCTTGCGGGTGCAGGCCGACAGCAGCGCGAGGCTGATCGTGGTCAAAGCTGTACTACGGCGCATCGCAACCTCGTTCTTCCCCTCGGCATCGACCGCGCGCAAAATCACGACCCGGCACGGTCGGGGGAACTTCCCTTATCAGAATCGCGGTCGGCTATAATCGGGTTTGGGTGGCAGCGGTCAACCGCATGGATCGTTTCGCCGCTCTGGACGCGCTAACCGTCCGGTTCGGGCGTGCCGAAGCGATGCTTCAGCTTGCCGCTGTCCGCTGTTGCGCTTCCCCGGCGCAGGCCGGGGCCCAGGAGAAATGGCTGAGGTAACTGCGTGCAATCGCTCGCAATCTTCTGTTCCTCGACTGGGCCCCGGCCTGCGCCGGGGAAGCGCAGGATTGGGTGAGCGCGCAACCCCCGTCAGCTGGGCATCCCCACCACCGTCTTCACTTCCATAAAATCGGTCAGCCCGAACTTGCCGTTCTCGCGGCCATTGCCGGATTGCTTGTACCCGCCGAACGGTGCGTTGCCGTCGGGGCTCCACGAGTTGATCGTCACCAACCCGGCGCGCAGCCGCGGCGCGACCCGGGCGGCGGCGGCGGGGTCGCCCGAGATCGTCGCGGACAGGCCGAACGGCGTGCCGTTGGCGATCTTCACCGCCTCGTCCTCGGTCTCGTAGCGCGTGATCGTCGCCACGGGTCCGAACACTTCCTCCTGCGCGATCCGCATCTCGGGGGTGACGTCGGCGAACAGCGTCGGCTTGATGAAATAGCCTGCGTTGCGGCCATCCGGGCGCCCGGTGCCACCGGTGACGAGCGTCGCGCCTTCGTCGATCGCGGACTGGATCAGCCCCTGGATCTTGTCGAACTGCGCCTTGTTGACGACCGGGCCGATGTGCGCGCCCATCTGTGCAGGGTCGCCGACCTCGGTGCCCTCCATCATCGCCTTGACGATGGCGGTGGCCTCCTCGACCTGGCTCGCGTGGACGAGCAGGCGAGTCGGGGCGATGCAGCTTTGCCCGGAATTGGCGAGCACGCCCTGCACCGTCGGCGGCAGGACAGCGCCCAGATCTGCGCCTTCGAGCACGAGGTTCGCGGCCTTGCCGCCAAGTTCCTGGTGGACTCGCTTGACCGTCGCAGCGGCGGCCTGCGCGACCGCGATCCCCGCACGGGTCGATCCGGTGAAACTGACCATGTCGACGTCCTTGTGGCTCGATAATGCGGAACCGACGCCCGCGCCGTCGCCGTTGACGAGGTTGAAGACACCCTTCGGCACGCCTGCGGCGTCCATGATCTCGGCGAGGATCACCGCGCAGCCGGGGGATTCCTCGCTGGGCTTGAGGATCATCGTGTCGCCAGCGGCGAGCGCGGGGGCGACCTTGGCGGTGATCTGGTTGAGCGGCCAGTTCCACGGCGTAATCATCGCAACGACGCCTAATGGCTCGTGCACGACGGTCGAGCGACCGAGCCGTTCCTCGAACTGGAACGCGTTCAACGCCTTGAGCGTCGAGAGGAAATGCCCGAGCCCGGCGGGGACCTGCGCGGCCATCGCGAAGCCGATCGGCGCGCCCATCTCGCTGCTGACCGCCTGCGCGAGATCGGGGATGCGCTTCTTATATTCCTCGATGATCCGCTCAAGCAGCGCGGCGCGCTCGGCGACGCTGGTCTGCGAGAAGGTCTCGAACGCGGTACGCGCGGCGGCGACCGCGGCGTCGACATCGGCGGGGGTGCCGAGCGTGATCTCGGTGCACGGCTGCTCGGTCGCGGGGTCGATCACGGCATGGCGCACGCCGCCCTGGCTCTCGACCCAGGCACCATCGATATAGTGCTCGAGATAGCTCTTCATCCTCAGCCTCCGCGGTTTTTGAACTTGGGGTACGTCGACGCCGTTCTGGCGCGGAGCAACACGCGTTGCAACCTGAAACCCGTCCGGTACGTTGGCGCGCGACACAGGAAGGTACCAAGGTATGACGCGCACCGCACGGATCGAACGCACGGGGGGACCCGAGGTGATCGAATGGATCGACGTGGATCTCCCCGATCCCGGCCCCGGTGAAATTCGGATGCGCAACACCGTCGTCGGGCTCAACTTCATCGACATCTATTTCCGCAGCGGCGTCTATCCCGCCAGTCTGCCGACGGGGCTCGGGTCCGAAGCGGCGGGCGTGGTCGAGGCGGTGGGCGAGGGCGTTACCGGGCTCATGGCCGGCGACCGGGTCGGCACCTTCGGTCCGACGCCGGGGGCCTATGCCCAGGCGCGCAACCTCCCCGCGAAGACGGTGTTCAAGCTTCCCGACGACATCGATGACCGTACTGCCGCCGCGGTCCTGCTCAAGGGCTGCACGACCGAATTCCTCGTCGAACGCTGTGCCAAGGTCGAGGCGGGGCAGACCGTGCTGGTCCATGCGGCGGCGGGCGGGGTCGGGCATCTGCTCGTCGGTTGGCTGAAGGCGGTTGGCGCGACCGTGATCGGGACGGTCGGCTCGCCGGAGAAGGCCGATCAGGCGCGGGCGGCGGGGGCGGATCACGTCATCTTGCACAAGCAGGAGGATGTCGTCGCGCGCGTGCGCGAGATTACCGGCGGGGCGCTGGTGCCGATCGTGCTCGACGGGGTCGGGATGGCGACATGGGAAACGTCGCTGGCGTGCACCGCGCGGCGCGGGCTGATCGTCAGCTATGGCAATGCGGGCGGCAAGGTAACCGGGGTCGATCTCGGGACGCTCTCGACGCGCGGGTCGCTGTTCGTCACGCGGCCGACGTTGTTCAGTTATTATGTCACGCCCGAGGAACGCCAGGCGGGGATTGACCGGCTGTTCACGATGCTGCGATCGGGCGCGATCGTGCCGGTGATCGGCCAGACCTTTGCACTGGAGGATGCGGCGGACGCGCACCGCGCGCTTGCGGCGGGGGAGACATCGGGGGCGACGCTGTTGACCGTCTGACCAACGAAAAGGACCGATGCGGCGGGAACGGAACGCGGGCAAGGCATTGGCGTTTTTTCGATCTCCCGTGTTTCCGGGAGGTGTAAAAGCGTTATCGAGAGGTGCTTATGAAGAAGCTTCTTGCCGCGGTGTTCGCCGCGGGCATTGCCTTGGCTGCAGTCGGTCCTGCCGAAGCGGCGGGCGGATGCGGTCGCGGCTTCCACCCCGGGCCGCGGGGGATCTGCCGTCCGAATGGACCGCCAGTATATGCCCATCGCGGACCGCCGCGGGTGGGGTATTACTACCGGGGGCGTGGCTATTGGAACAATGGCCGATATTGGCAGAGCCGGTATCGCTATCGCAACGGCTGGCGCTATCGCTGATCCTTTCTAGCCCCTCCCCTTCAGGGGAGGGGTTGGGGGTGGGGCGGTGCCTCGCAGAGAGTTTGGTTTTGTTGGACGGCCCCACCCCAACCCCTCCCCTGAAGGGGAGGGGCTAAGTAGTCCGCATACAGACCGCCTCCGGGCTTTGCCCCCGCCGCATTTGCCGCTATCCGCGCGGTCATGATCAAACGCGCACTTCCCGTCACCCGCGAGGCCGACTTTTCCGCCTGGTACCAGTCCGTCATCACCGAGGCCGACCTCGCCGAGGAATCCGGCGTGCGGGGCTGCATGGTCATCCGGCCGTGGGGCTATGGCATCTGGGAGCGGATCCAGCGTCTGCTCGACGACCGGATCAAGGCGACGGGCCACGAGAATTGCTATTTCCCGCTGTTCATCCCGCTCTCCTATTTCGAGAAGGAAGCTGAGCATGTCGAAGGCTTCGCCAAGGAAATGGCGGTCGTCACGCATCACCGTCTGAAGGCGGACGGTCTCGGACGGTTGATTCCCGATCCCGAGGCAAAGCTCGAAGAGCCGCTCGTCGTGCGGCCGACGTCGGAAATGGTGATCGGCGCGGCATTCGCGCGCTGGGTTCAGTCGTGGCGCGATCTGCCCGTCCTGATCAACCAATGGGCGAACGTCGTCCGCTGGGAGATGCGCACGCGGATGTTCCTGCGCACCAGCGAGTTCCTGTGGCAGGAAGGCCATACCGCGCACGCCAGCGCGGACGAGGCGCGCGAAGAGACGCTCAAGATGCTCGAAGTCTACCGCGAATTCTCCGAAACCTGTCTCGCGCTGCCGGTGGTGGCTGGCGAGAAGCCCGAGAACGAACGTTTTCCCGGCGCGGTCGCGACCTACAGCATCGAGGCGATGATGCAGGACGGCAAGGCGCTCCAGGCGGGCACCTCGCATTTCCTCGGCACCAACTTCGCGCACGCGCAGGACATCAAGTTCCAGAATGCCGAGGGCGTGTTCGAGCTCGCCAATACGACCAGCTGGGGCGTGTCGACGCGGATGATCGGCGGCGTGATCATGGTCCACGGCGACGACGATGGCTTGCGCGTCCCGCCGCGGATCGCGCCGTGGCAGATCGTGATCGTGCCGATGCTGCGCGAAAGCCCCGAGGACGCCGCGATCGTCGACTATTGCAAGGCGTTGCAGGCGGAACTCGCGCAGCAAAACGCGCTGGGCGAACCTGTACGCGCGCTGCTCGACCTCAAGTTCGGCAAGACCGCGACCAAGCGCTGGGGCTGGGTCAAGAAGGGCGCGCCGATCGTGATCGAGGTCGGCGGGCGCGACGTGTCCGGTGGCAACGTCTCGGTGATCCGCCGCGATCGGCTGTACCGCGAGGACGGCAAGCTCGACAGCGCCGTCATCGCGCGGGGCGACTTCGTCGCTGCGGCGGCTGCGATGCTCGAGGACATTCAGGCATCGCTCCACAGCGAGGCGCGGGCGCGGCTCGACGCGAGCATTACGCAGGCGGCGGACTTTGCGGCCGTGGAAACGCACTTTGCAGACGGCGTGAAAAACCCCGGCTGGCTAGAGGTACAGTGGTCGCGCCCGACCGGCGCCGCACTCGATGCGGTGGTTGCGCGCCTGAAGGCGCTCAAGCTGACGATCCGCAACGCGCCGATGGAACAGGCAGCGCCGGTAGGGACGTGCATCTTCACGGGTGAGCCTGCGGTCGAACGCGTGCTGATCGGTCGCGCCTACTGATCGCCGGTGAACCCTGCAGGGGGAATGTGTCTCTCCGAAACGGCGAATCGGTCGGTGATCATCCGGTCGTCGTGACTGCGGGGCACTTCATCACATTCTCCCCCAACCGACGCCATGATCGTGCCGCATTTTGTTCAGGCTTTTGAAAGAAAGCGTTGCACAAATGTGACAGATCCGCGTTTCGCGATTTTAATTCCGCCGCGATGCAACAACCTGCGGACAATTAAGTTCAACCCGCTACGGGACACCCGACGCATCCCCCGGGTGCGATCCAACTGCCAAATCATGAGGCCATTACAAATGCGTACACTCAAGCTTGCCGCCGCAGCCGCTGGCGTCCTCTTCGCAGCCCCGGTCTTCGCACAGGACATGGCACCTGCCGCTCCTGCCGACACCGCGATGGCAGCACCTGCTGACACCGCGCCGCAGGCACCCGACGGCACGCGCGCATTCGGCATCGAGCCTTATGTCGGCGTGATGGGCGGCTGGGAGCAGTTCGACAACGAACCGAACCACGGCATCCCGCAGGCGATCAACTCGAACGGCACGCTGCGCAACAACTACCGTCTCGCAGGCGCGCTGGTTCAGGGCGTTGTCGGCTTCAACGTTCCGCTCGGCCCGGTCTTCGTCGGTGCAGAAGGTAACGTCGCAAAGGGCGTTTCCGGCAACATCGATTGGGAATATGGCGCAGCAGGCCGTTTCGGCGTTCGCGCTGGCGATAGCGGCATGTTCTACGGCAAGGTCGGGTATCAGTGGGTCGATTTCGACAACTACCCCGCCTTCGTCAGCGGCGACCGCAACAACAAGAAGGTCGACGGCGTCACCTACGGCATCGGCACCGAGTTCGGTCCGAAGGACATCGGCCTTCAGGGCATCACCGGCAACGCCGGCTTCCGCATCCGTGCAGAAGTCAACACGTTCGGTGACTTCCACAGCTTCCGTCCGATGCTGGGCGTGATCACGCACTTCTAATATTTCCCGAATAGTCGGACAGCCTTGAGGGGGCGGGGGATGGCAACATCCTCCGCCCTTTCTTGTTGTGGCGACGATCGCACGGTGCTGTCAGCGTGCGATCGGTCGGAACTAGACGGACGGTTACAGCGTCAGCGCGGCTTTTAGGCCCAGTACCGTCACGTTGCCGCGCGTTCGCACGCCACCCGGTTGGTGGATCCACTGGACGTTGGGCTGAAGTTCGAGCCAGGCGACCGGCGTCAGGCTGTAATAGAGTTCGGCGGCATATTCGGCATCGCGCACTGGCGTTCCCGGGATCAGGCGGTCCCCTGCGGCGGCGCGGCCATTGACGTTGGTACGCCCGATCGCGACGCCCAGCACGTCCCCTTCGAGCCCGGGCAGCAAACCCTTGTAGAAAATCCCGATCGTCGCCTGATTGTCGGTCACGCTGGTCGCGCGGTCCGCCTGCGTCACATTGGCAAAGACCCCGAGCCCGGTCAGCGCCTTGCCGTCCTTGGACGTTCCGCTGATCTGCTGTTGGATGGTAGCGTAGACGCCGTACCGCCCGGAACGCTGCAATGGCGCGAGGCCGGTGATCGCAATCGGACGGCGGTTGCGGTCGAGCAGCACGTCGTCGCCATTGGCGGTCGAATACCAGGCACCGACCTTGTACGATCCGACATGCCCGGTATCGCCGAGCCGGGTCCAGCCGGCCTCCACCGGAAGGAGCGCGCCGGTCGCGCCATGCCAGCGCGCGACGAAGAAGTTGTTCTTGAGGTTGAGCGGGTTGACCTCATACGCGGCGAGCTGGACATAGGCCCCGCTACCGACGTCGACATGCAGCCGCCCGCCCCACTGGCTGACCGGCCAGTTGTACCAATAATCGCCGACGAGATTGCCGGGCTGCGCGCCGCAGAAGGACAGGTTCTGGAAATGGCAGGAGAAGCCTGCGAAATCGGCGCCCGGATTGGTCCGGCCGACCTTGACCTCGATCGTCTCGCCGATCTTCTGTTCATACCATAATTCCGTGACGCGGACGGTCTGGCCGCGGCCGAAGACTTCCTGGACCTGCTGCAAGGTGCCGAGCCCGGCATCGTCGGACAGGTTGCGCCCGCGGCGCCATGTGAAGGTCGCTTGCAACGTGCCACCATCGATCCCGGCGATCTTGGCCATGTCGATCTTTGCGCCAAAATCGACCTGACCGGTTTCGGTCAGCTTCCTGCGCTGGCCGCCGGTGACGTTATACCCGCTTTCCGACGCATAGCGCGCGGAGACATCGAAGCCACGATCCCCCAGCCAGGTCCGTGCATGCCGCCAGTCGGCGAACAGCCCTGGCGGGGCGCTGCTCTGGGTATCGCCGATCTGCGGATTGAACAGCGTGTTGCGCGGACGCTGCATGCGGCCTGGCACCCGCCGCCTGGCGGGCGCGGTGGTTTCGCTGGGTGTGTTCGGGCCGGATGGGCCGGCGGGTTCGGTCGCGGGTTTCTGGCTGTCGTTGGCGGGCGGTTGCGCGGCCGGGGCATCCGCGGCTGGCGGCGGGGCACGGGCACCGATGTCGACCTGCTGCGCGAATGAGGGCTGCGCGAAGCACAAGGCGGTCGCGGACGTCGCCACGGCAAGGCGGCCAACGGTAGACGGAATCATCGGAACTCTCGCGTACAAAGCGGCCGAACATTGCCGCGCGCCGCACAAGCCATGTGCGCGGGATTTACGCTAGTCCCAACGCGGGAGGAAACGCGTCATTCTTCCGGGTTAGTGGGCGAACCATCGCGTTTCGGGGCGACGGCCCCGACATGCGCGCGCCCCTGCTGCTGTGCCAGCCCCACTTGCCGATGCCGTTCTGCATAGGCTGCGCGTCTGGCCTCATCGCGCGTGCCTGCGCAGGCGGGGCAAGCGATCCCTTCCTCGAACAGCGGCGAAGCGCGCTCTTCAGGCGATACGGTCATCCGGCACGCGCGGCACAGACCATGCGTTCCCGGCGCGAGCCCGTGCCCGACCGCGACGCGCTCGTCGAACACGAAGCATTCGCCTTCCCACCGGCTTTGTGCCTGCGGGATCTCCTCGAGATACTTCAGAATGCCGCCTTCGAGGTGGAAGACGTCGGTCAGCCCCTCGGCCTTGAGGAACGCGGTCGATTTCTCGCAGCGGATCCCGCCGGTGCAGAACATAGCGATCCGCTTGCCCTCTAGCTCGGCGCGATGTGCGCGGGCCCAGGCGGGGAAGTCGCTGAAACTGTCGGTCTTGGGGTCGATCGCCTGCGCGAAGGTCCCGACCTTGACTTCATAGGCGTTGCGCGTGTCGATGACCACCGTGTCGGGATCGTCGATCAACGCGTTCCAGTCGGCGGGCTTCACATAAGTGCCCGTATCGCCCAGCGGATCGATCGCGGGTTCGCCCATCGTGACGATCTCGCGCTTGATGCGGACCTTCATGCGGTGGAACGGCATCGTCTCGGCCTGGCTTTGCTTGACAGTGATGTCCGCGCAGTCGGGGAGGGTTCGGATATGTGCGAGCACGGTTTCGATCGCGGCGTCGATGCCCGCGATCGTTCCGTTGATCCCTTCGTGCGCGAGGAGCAGCGTGCCCCTGATGCCCTGCTCGGTGCAAAGGTCGAGCAACGGCTGGCGCAGTGCGTGCGGGTCGGGGAAGCGGGCGAAACGGTAGAGTGCGGCGACGTGGATCATGGCGGCGGCTTTACGGGGTTTCGGGCGGGTTTGGAATGTGGGTTGGGAAGTTGCCCCGGCCGTTCGTTTCGAGCGAAGTCGAGAAACCTGCGCTGTGCCGGGTTTCTCGACTTCGCTCAAAACGCATGGGTTGTGTGGTGAATTAGAAGAGGGCGCCCGGATTGCTCCGGACGCCCTTTCTAAAATCTCGTCGTGGCGAAGTCACGCCGTCGGTCCTCGCTCTGGCGAAGCCGGCCGACAGCTCCTGCGCGGACTTGGCTACGCCTCGTCCGCACCGGCGCGTGCCGCGCCTCAGTAGCTGTAGTACATATCGAACTCGACCGGGCTCGGGGTCATTTCCCAGCGCAGCACGTCGTGCATCTTGAGTTCGATGTACGATTCGATCTGGTCCTTGGAGAACACGTCGCCCTTGAGCAGGAAGTCGTGATCCGCCGCCAGCGAGTCGAGTGCCTCACGGAGCGAACCGCAGACGGTCGGAACCTCGGCGAGCTCTGCCGGGGGCAGGTCGTACAGGTTCTTGTCCATTGCCTCACCCGGGTGGATACGGTTCTGGATCCCGTCCATGCCCGCCATGAACAAGGCGGCATAGCAGAGATACGGGTTCGCCATCGCGTCGGGGAAGCGCACTTCGACGCGCTTCGCCTTGGGGCCGGTGCCGTACGGAATGCGGCACGAGGCCGAACGGTTGCGCGCCGAGTAAGCGAGCAGCACCGGTGCTTCATAGCCCGGGACCAGACGCTTGTAGCTGTTGGTCGTCGGGTTGGTGAAGGCATTCACTGCCTTGGCATGCTTGATGATGCCGCCGATGAAGAACAGGCACGTCTCCGACAGACCCGCATAGCCATTGCCGGCGAACAGCGGATTGCCCTTGTCCCAGATCGACAGATGCGTGTGCATCCCCGAGCCGTTATCTTCCTTGATCGGCTTGGGCATGAACGTGACCGTCTTGCCGTAAGCCTGCGCGACGTTGTGGCAGACATATTTGTAGATCTGCATGCGATCCGCGGTCAGCGTCATCGTGCCGAAAGTGAGGCCCAGTTCGTGCTGGCCGGCGGCGACTTCGTGGTGATGCTTGTCGCACGGCAGGCCCATTTCGAGCATCGTCGAGACCATCTCGCCACGGATGTCGACCGCGCTGTCGATCGGCGCGCAGGGGAAGTAGCCGCCCTTGGCACGCGGACGGTGCCCGAGGTTGCCGCCTTCATATTCGCGACCGGTGTTGGTCGGCAGCTCGATATCGTCGATCTTGTAATAGCTGGTCGCGTAGCTGTTCTCGAACTGGACGTTGTCGAACATGAAGAACTCGGCTTCCGGACCGATGAAGATCGTGTCGCCGATGCCCGTGGTCTTGAGATACGCCTCGGCGCGCTTGGCGGTCGAGCGTGGATCGCGCGCGTACAGCTCGCCGGTCGACGGCTCAACGATGTCGCACACCAAAATCAGCATTGGGGTCGCCGAGAAGGGGTCGGTCCACACTGCGTCCAGATCCGGCATGAGGATCATGTCGGACTCGTTGATCGCCTTCCAGCCCTCGATCGACGATCCGTCGAACATGAAGCCGTCGGTCAGTTCGTCCTCACCGACGACGCCCGCGACCATCGTTAGATGCTGCCACTTGCCCTTGGGATCGGTGAAACGCAGATCGACCCACTCGATCTCCTGGTCCTTGATCATCTTCAGCACGTCGTTTGCGCTGTTGCCCGTCTTAGCCATGTCCCCACGCCCTTTCTAAATACTGAAAAATTGCCCGCGCCAAAATTCGACCACGGGACTCGTATAGGATCGTCCTATTACGCTGTCACAAGATGTTGCGTTGCGTCAAACGCGCATTCCGATCATTGCGCGGTCAGATCGCGTCTTCGTTGCGTTCGCCCGTGCGAATCCGCAGGACGGTTTCGACCGGAATGACGAAAATCTTCCCGTCGCCGATGCGGCCGGTCTGCGCGGCGGCGGCAATCGCCTCGACGACGCGATCGGCGAGGCCGTCTTCGACGACGACTTCGAGTTTCACCTTCGGCAGGAAATCGACCACATATTCCGCACCGCGGTACAGTTCTGTATGGCCCTTCTGGCGTCCGAAGCCCTTGGCTTCCGTCACCGTGATCCCGCTGACTCCGACTTCGTGCAGCGCTTCCTTCACCTCATCGAGCTTGAACGGCTTGATGATCGCTTCGATCTTTTTCACGCTGGTACGCCTCCCGGAATGTCCGTTCACCTTACAATAACCATGCCAGGAGCGCGAGGGGCGGAATTGCGTGGGTTTCGCGTGGGGAGCGGGGGGTGCAGTGCCTAGCTGGCGCGCAGGTGGCGGGGGTGTGCCTGATTTTGCGGCATTGTGCTCGTCGTAGCGGAGCGTGCCGAACAAACCCACCACCCCGGCGAAGGCCGGGGCCCAATAGCGAAGGTGGAAGTAACGATGCACAGCGCCACAAACATCTGCCATCGCGATTGGGCCCCGGCCTTCGCCGGGGTGGTGGTGCTTGGCGCTTCGGGGAGTGCGCTACCCAACCCCTCAATAGGGCGGCTTGTCGAACCCGCCAGGGCTAAGCGTGAAGATCTCGCAACCGTCCTCAGTGATCCCGATCGAATGTTCGAATTGTGCGGAGAGCGAACGGTCGCGCGTCACCGCGGTCCAGCCGTCGTCGAGCAGCTTCACGTCCGCACGCCCGGTGTTGATCATCGGTTCGATCGTGAAGATCATCCCCGGCTTGAGTTCCGGCCCGGTGCCCGGACGTCCGGCATGGACCACCTCAGGCGCATCATGGAACAGCCGCCCAAGCCCGTGCCCACAGAAATCGCGCACCACGCCGTAGCGATGCTTCTCCGCATGGCGTTGGATCGCGTGGCCGATGTCGCCGAGATGGTTGCCTGGCTTGGCGTGCTCGATCCCGATCATCAGGCACTCGTAAGTCACGTCGACCAGCCGCTTCGCCTTGATCGGCACGTCGCCGACCAGATACATCCGGCTGCTGTCACCGTGCCAGCCGTCGAGGATCGGCGTCACGTCGACATTGACGATGTCGCCATTCTTGAGCGTCTTCTCGCTCGGGATGCCGTGGCACACGACGTGGTTGGTCGAGATGCAGCTCGAATGCGTATAGCCGCGATAGCCGAGCGTCGCGGGGATGCCGCCGCGATCCGCGATGAAGCGGCGAATCATGTCATCGAGATCGGCGGTCGCCATTCCCGGCACCATGAACGGCACGATCATGTCGAGCGTTTCGGCGGCGAGCCTGCCTGCGGCGTGCATCCCGTCGAACGCGTCGCGGCCGTGGAGCTTGATCGCGCCGGTCCGGCCCATCGGGGCGTCGGCGGTTACGGTTACATATTCGGTCATGACAATCGATATAGCGGCACGCTGCGGGCTTTGCGAGGGGGCGGCGCGGGGCTATGCGGGCGGGATGACCAACCGCATCTGGACAGCCGCGCTCGCGGTGATCGGCGACGAGATCCTCTCGGGTCGCACGCAGGATAAGAACGTCGCGCAAATCGCGGCCTGGCTCAACGTGCAGGGCATTCGCCTGGCCGAGGTGCGGATCGTCGCGGACCGGACCGAGGCGATCGTCGAGGCGGTCAACATCCTGCGCGAGCGCAACGACTATCTGTTCACCACCGGCGGGATCGGGCCGACGCACGATGATATCACGGTCGACGCGATCGCTGAGGCGCTGGGCGTGCCGGTCGTGTTCCATCCACAGGCGGTGGCGGTGCTCGAAACCTATTACGCCGATCGTGGCGGGCTGAACGACGCGCGCAAGCGGATGGCGCGCGTCCCCGAGGGCGCCGACCTGATCGAGAACCGGATGTCCGGCGCGCCCGGCATCAAGATCGACAACATCTTCATCATGGCGGGCGTGCCGCACATCACGGCCGGGATGCTGGACGCGCTGACCGGCACGCTGGAGGGCGGACTGCCCGTGATCTCGCGTACGATCGGTTGCTGGGTCGGCGAAAGCGAAGTCGCAGACGTGCTGCGCGAAGCCGAGAAGACGCATGAGGGCGTTGCGATCGGCAGCTATCCGTTCTTCCGCGACGGCCGCGTCGGTGCAAACTTCGTCGTCCGCGCGACCAATGCCGCACTGGCCGACCGTTGTATTGCGGATTTGACCGCGGCACTGGAGCAATCCGGTCGCAATGTCGTTAGCGACGGTATCTGATCGGGAGCGCTGTGATGAAGAACGTCCTACCCCTCATCGTCCTGCTTTCGGGCCCGCTCGTCGGATTGTCAGCTTGTGACCCCGCCACCAATGCGGGCAACACGACCGCTGCGACAGCGAAGCCCGATCCGATGGAAGCCAAGATCGACGCGCTGCCCAAGAGCTTGCAGGAAACCACCTTCTTCCGCGCTATTCGCGACGGTGGCTACACCTGCCAGAAGATCGTCCGGTTCGAGAAGCACGCGCCGATCGACGGGGAGGCGGTATGGATCGCGGAATGCGATGATCGCGGGCAATATGTCATCACGCTGAAGCCGGACGGGGTGTTCTGGGTCAGCGGTGTTCCCCAGACCAAGAAACTCTGACGGACGTGAAATTCTGGACATTGGCGCTCGCGGTAGCGGGCGTCCCCGCTGGCCTGTCCGCACAACAGGCGACCCTGGCCGAACCGGAAACCGACGGCCCTGACATCGTCGTGCTCGGGTCCCCGTTGCCGCTGCCGCCGGGAGTGCCCGCCTATGGATCGGTCTCGATCGATCGGGATCGACTGACCAATGACGCATCGGGCCGGGTCGAGAACGTCCTGTCCGACGTCGCGGGCTTCCAGCAGTTTCGGCGGAGCGACAGCCGTTCGGCCAACCCGTCGGCGCAAGGCGTGACGTTGCGGGCGCTCGGCGGGAACGCGTCGTCACGCGCGCTGGTGCTGCTCGATGGCGTACCGCTGGCGGATCCGTTCTTCGGCTATATCCCGTTCAACGCGCTGTCGCCCGATCGGCTGTCGAGCGTGCGGATCACGCGTGGGGGCGGGGCGGGGGCGTTCGGCGCAGGCGCGGTCGCCGGCACGATCGAACTTGCGAGTGCGACCCGCGCAGATTTGCCAAGGGTCGCGGGCAGCGCGTTCTATGGCAGCAACAATACGGTCGAGACGAGCGCAAGCGTGTCGCCCGATGTCGGCGCGGGGTATCTGTTGGTCGCGGGACGGTTCGAGCGCGGCGATGGTTTCTTCACCACCCCGGTCGACCAGCGCACCGCCGCAACCGTGCGTGCGCGTTATCGCGACTGGTCGGGGCAGGCGCGCGCGGTCGTCCCGATCGACGCGCAGACCGAACTGCAGGCGCGCGCGGTCGTGTTCCGTGACAATCGCACCCTGCGGTTCGCGGGGGCCGACAGCAGTTCCTCGGGCGAGGATGCGAGCGTCCGGCTGATCCATCGCGGGGCCTGGGCGGTGGATGCGCTCGCTTATGTCCAGGCGCGCAACTTCACCAATCGCGTCATCAGCGCGACCACGTCGCGGCTGACGCTCGATCAGCGCAACACGCCCGCGACCGGGATCGGCGGCAAGATCGAGCTGCGCCCGCCGGTCGGGCCGGACCATGTGCTACGCATCGGCGCGGATATGCGGCTGGGCGAGGGGACGCTGTACGAGGACGCCTATGCCGCAACTGGCGCAGTGACGACGCGGCGGACCGCAGGCGGCAACACCAGCACCACAGGGCTTTTTGCCGAGGACGACTGGACGCTCGGGCGGTTGGTGCTGACCGCGGGCGTGCGCGGCGATCGTTGGACGATCACCGACGGGTTCTTCCGCGAGCGGACCCGGACGGGGGCGATCACCACCGACCGGCGGTTCGCGAACCGCGACGGGGTCGAGGCGACTGGCCGCGCAGGTGCGCTGTTCCACGCGAGCAATGCGGTCGCGCTCCGGGCGGCGGGCTATACTGGATTCCGGCTACCGACACTCAACGAACTGTATCGCCCGTTCGTCGTCTTCCCGATCACCACGCAAGCCAACGCCGCCTTAGGGCTCGAACGGTTGCGCGGAGTCGAGGGCGGGTTCGATCTGACCCCGGCGCGTGGCATTTCGGTCGGGGTGACCGGGTTCTATAACCGGCTGGGAGGAGCGATCGCGAACGTGACGATCGCGCCGAATGTTCGGCAACGTCAGAATGTCGATGCGATCGTCGCGCGCGGGGTCGAGGTCACTGCGCGGGCGACGCAGGGGCAGCTGTCGCTCGACGGGTCCTATGCGTTCAGCGACAGCAAGGTGCGTGCGTCCGGCGCTTCGGCGCAGCTCGACGGCTATATCCCCGCGCAGAGCCCGCGGCATACCGCGAGCGCCACGCTCGCCTGGCAAGATCGCCGCGGTTTCGGGCTGTCGCTCACAGGGCGGCACGTCGGGAAGCAGTATGAGGACGATCTGCAGACTGACGTGCTCCCCGCCTTCACGACGCTCGACGGCGTGGTGAGCGTGCCCGTGGCGGCGCACTGGACCGTGGTCGCGCGCGGGGAGAACCTGACCGACACGACCATCATCACCCGCAATGCCGGTGGTTCGATCGACCTCGGCACGCCGCGCCGGTTGTGGATCGGGGTGCGGCTGGGCGGCCCAGCGCGGTAGGGCATCTACCGCAAGCTTGCGTCTTGCCGGCGGCTACGCCGGTTTTGCCGCAAGCACCTTGCCGGGGGCGATATCGTCGACCCGCCCGGCAAGATCGATCATGTCGCGGTGCAATCGCCCAGCCGCGAACGCGAGTCCGAACACCCGCCCCGACGCTTCGAAATCGAGCGTTGCCGCGGCGTCGCTCGTCCGGAACAGGTCCAGCGCGGCTCCGAACTTGCGGTAGCAGGCGGACGCATCCATGCGGTCGACCGACGTTCCGGCGGACAGTGCGACGGCGCAACGGGTCGCAAGTGCGGCATGGGCATCAAGCATAGCGGCGGCGGGTGTCGCCAGCGCGGCCAATGCAACGGGCGGCAGCACTTCGTCCAGCGCACGGCCGATCAGCACCAGATCGTTGCGGACGCGCCATAATGTGCGCGGCACCGATGCGGGAATCTGATGGTCCGCCAGCCGGGTGGCGCGTTCGCGGTCTGCATCCTTCATTGCGGCTTCGACGTTGCCCAGCGCCTGACGCAAGGCGACATGGTCGGGGGAGGAGGGAAGCGGCGCTCCCGCCTCCAGCGCGCGGGCTTGTTCCGCCAGCATCCGCGCGATCTGGCGCAGCACCGTGGCGGTGCGCGCGATGACGACTGCGTGCGAGCGCGCGGGAAACACCAGCATTGCGGCGAGCACGCCGATGACGCCGCCGATCCCGATCTCGATGATCCGATCCCGTACGAAGTCCTGCACTGGCGCGCCCGGCGGCGCGCTGAGCAGCATGATGGCAGCGGTGACGGGCGCGACCCGCAAGCGTGGGCGGATCGCCGCGACGAGCGCCGCCAGACCCGTGACGATCACGAGCACCAAGCCAACCTCGATCGTCGTGGTTCGCTGCAACGCTGCGCCCAATCCGCCGAGGACTGCTCCGATCAGGGTGCCAAGCAGACGATCGGTCGCTGCGGTGAGCGTGCCGCCGATCGACGCCTGCATGACGATCAGCACAGTGAAGACCGACCAATAGCCTTCGTGCAGCCCGAGCATCCGATACGCCGCAAACGCCGCGACCGTCCCGACCATCACCCGCGCCACCTGGCGCAGGTTGGCGGCGTTGCCGGCGAGCGTGGTACGGATGTGAGAAACGACGGTCAGTGTTTTGTCCCGGAGCCTGAGAATCGCCCGGTCAGGACGGAGCGGCAACCGTTTGAGACGGTGCCGAAGCAGGCGAGGGAGAGATGCTCCACGATCTGCGTGCGCCTGACCCTGCGAACTGCACGGTTGGTGGTTTGTCCGGGCTCGCGTGTGCTACATTTTGGTGCGCAATTCAACGCGCATCACGGTGTTATGCGCAGGATCCAAGTTACCGTCCGGTGGTGCCGACCGCATAAAGGCGGCGCGGCGCGACGATGGGCTCGGTCATTCCGTAGATCTGGCCCGTGCCCCGCCGTCGCCGTTTGGCCTCGTATAATGCGAGATCTGCGCGGTGCGTCAGTTCGGCGGGCGAGACCAGCGTATCCTCCAGAAAGGCGGCGCCGATTGTTGCAGAGACCGGGCGGCATTGGCCCTCGCGCTCGACGTTGTGGCGTAACGTTTCCAGGATCATCGTGATTTGCGCCTCGGCCCGCGCGCAGTCCCGGGGCCGGGTCAGCAACAGGACGAATTCGTCGCCCCCCAGCCGTGCGACAAAGCTCATCGGCGGAGCGATCTGCCGCAGGCGGTCAGCCATCATGCGCAGGACATCGTCGCCGGCGGCGTGACCGAACGTATCGTTCACCGCCTTGAATCCGTCGAGGTCGAGCAGGACAAGGCAAAGCGGGGCGTTCGCGCCCTTTCGACGATCGAGAATGCCGGCAAGATGCCGCTCGTAGCAGGCACGATTGGCGAGGCCGGTCAGCGCATCGGTATTAGCCGAATGGAGCAGAACCTGATCGTTCGCATGGCGATCCGTCACATCCTGAAAAACGCCGGTCAGCGCGACAGGCCGTCCATCCGCGACCTGCACTTCGCCCATGCTGCGCACGCGCCGCTCCCGTCCGTCCGCCGTCGTAAAATTGCTTTCAAAATCAAAGGACTCTCCATTTGTCACCGCGCGGTCCAACAGACGCGCAATTTCCGGGCGTCGTTCGCGGGGATAGAAGCTCAGCCCTTCTTCGACAGAGGGCATCTGCCCAAGCGGGAGGCCGTAGATCGCATACACCTGATCCGACCAGTGAAGTGATCCGTCGACAAGATCGTACCGCCACGACCCGATCCCGACCATCCGTTCAGCCTGGCGAAGCTGGAGATGCTGCACCTCGAGCGTGGAGGCGTGCTCCTGAAGCGTGCCCGTCAGCGTCCGCAGCGAGGCCGCGGCGGACCGGGCTTCGATCAGACCGGCGACAAGATGCGCCAAGTCGCGCAACGTGCGCTTGTCGGCGGTCGAAAACGCCCGCGGTTTCGTGTCGAGAATGCACAGCGTACCAATTCCGGGGAGATCGGGCGAGAAGCCGGCGGCAGCGGGCCGCAACGGCACGCCCGCATAGAAACGAATGCCCGCGTCGCCGGTCACCAGCGGATTGTCGACGAAACGCTCGTCGAGGGTCGCATCCTCGACGACCATCACGTCTTCCACATGCATTGCATGCGCGCAGAAAGCGTCACCGCGCGGACCTTCGGTCATGGTCAGGCCACAGCGTGCCTTGAACCACTGCCGGTGATCGTCAACCAGCGAGACGAGTGCGATCGGCACATCGAAGAGGCGTTGAGCGAGCAAGACGATGATGTCGAATTCGCGCTCTGGAGGAGAGTCCAGAAGCGCGAGGCTTCCAAGTTTTTCTAGCCGCTCGCTTTCGCGAATAGAATGGAACTGGTGCGTGTCCGACATTCAAGCATTGTGCGTATGGCTCGGTTAACATTGAATAAATGCCGCATTAGTCTAGCGTCGGCCGGGTTTTTACCGATGTCGTTGCAGGTCATCAGGCGGCAAGCGCATAGCGGCGGCAGTGATCGAGATAACCGGCCTCGTGACTGCCTGCGAGCGACACGACGCTTTCCCACAACCATGACGGCGCATCGATCATGCCCCTGCGGTCTGCCTCGAGGACGCTCAACCATTCGGTGCGGCTGGCGGCGTCCATTTGGCGCGCATGCGCCTTGCCCACGACAAACGCGAGGTAGCGTGCCGCCTTGACTGCCTGCGCATGGTTGAACTGGTCGACTTCGAGCTTGAGATCCTGCGGGGCCAGTTCGCGAATGAACAGCGAGCGGCCCAACAACCGGATGGGCATCATGCGCGTGCCCAGGTGCGGGGAGAGTGCGCGTGCAGCGGCGACGACGCGCTCGCCATTGTCGGTCGGCATCACCGCACCGCGCGCGGCAGGGGCGATCGGTGCGACGGCTTCCTTCAGGTCGACCAGCGCGTGATCGGAGCGGCCCTTGGCATTCTTCAATCCCACGATCGCCGCAAAGCGCAGTAAGCCCAGGGAACTGCAGCCCTTCATCCAATAAGCGGCATCCACCAGTTTGACCGTACGATGCTTGTCCTTGTGGTCGAGGGCGAGGATCATCCGGCTGACCTTAGGGTCGGTAAACACCGCTTCGAGCGCATCGCGCTCCGTCGTCGCGAGCGCCCAGAATTTCTTGCCGATCGGCAGTCGCGGATCGACCGCCTCCAGCCGTTCCTTCGCCAGGTGTTTCCAACTGCGGCTGGTTGCCGCGCGCTGGACGCTGCGTACCACGTCGGGTTCGACGCCAGCGTTGCCGCTGGTGGGATCTTCCATCGCGGCGGCATAGCCTTCGACCATTTCCTCCACCATCCGCGCGGTGGTGACGCCGGGCAGGTCGGAACCCCGAGCGGCGGTCGCGAGCGACAGGCCCAGGCGGATGAGGTCATGCGCCGGATTGCCGATCACGGCCTGATCGAGATCCCGGATCTGGATCTCGACACGGCCGTCCCCGTTCGTCAGCGGTCCGAGATTACCGAGGTGACAATCCCCGCAAATCCACACCTTCGGACCGGCGGGCACCCGTTTTGCCACCGGCGACGCCTCCAGCCATTCGTAGAATTTGACAGTATTCCCGCGGACATAGGCGTGGGCGGAACGCGCCATCTTGCGCATGCGATTGGCTTCCAGGATGGCAGGGCGTTCGGTCGAACTGGGCATTGATGGGTCACCTAGGTTGGACGAACATGCCTAACGCACGCCCTGCCAGAATGTAACGGAACATTGCCGCTGGGGTCGTTTGGCGGCCTGGGGACCCGTCCCCTGACGTGCCAGGTTGGCGTGCGGACCCGACCAAAAACCGATTATTTGCGGGACCCCAACACCGTTGGGTGGGTTCTACCGTGATGATTACGTCGACCAGCCCTTGCATGAAGACGGTCGAAGGCGACCTGGTCCTCCCCGTAAATCGCACCGGGCACTGGTCCGATGGCAGCACATTTCAGCGGGCGAGACCCATCATTTAGACGCGTATCGACCTGTTTTGACGTCCGTATCAGCTTGGCATCGCCATCTTTCATGCCGTTTTATCCCCCTTTTGGAAGTATGCCTGCCTTGGATCGACAGCCTCTCCCGCCCGCCCCGCTCAAACCGTATGATGCGCCACCCGAAGTGCGATCGGCGATCGATGCGTTTGTCGGGAGGCTCGATCCAAACGATCCGATCGTTGCCGCCTTCGACGGGGCGATCGTGCCGATGGTCGTCACCGACCCGACGTTGCCCGACAATCCACTGATCTACGTCAATCCGGCGTTCGAGCGGTTGACGGGCTTTGCCGCGGAAGAAGCGATCGGTCGCAACTGCCGGTTCATGCAGGGGCCGCTGACCGAGGAAGCCGACGTCAAGCGGCTCCGTGAGGCGATCGCGAAGCGCGAGCGGATCGAGATCGACCTGCTCAATCACCATCGCGACGGTACGCCGTTCTGGAACCGGTTGATCGTATCACCGGTGTTCGATGCGGACGGACAGGTCCGGTACTTCGTCGCGTCGCAGCTCGATGTGACGCTCGAGCGGCATCGCATGATCCAGCTGGAGCAGGATCGCGAGACGCTGGCGGCGGCAGTGGCGGCGCGCGAAGTGGATCTTGCCGAGCGCGAGGCGCGATTGAAGCTTGCGCTCCGCGCAGGGGGGCTCGGAACATGGACGCTGGATCCCGCCACGCAGGAGCTGACCGCATCGAGGAGTTGCAAGGCGAACTTCGGCTGTGACCCGAACGCACCGCTGACCTATGCCGATATCCTGCAGATGATCCACCCGGCCGACCTGGCTGGCCAGCAGGCGGCGGTTGCGTCGACGGTCGAGACGGGGGTGCCGCTGGCGATCGAATACCGAATTCTGACGCCCGCGGGGGATCAGCGCTGGATCGCGATCCGGGGCGAGATGCAATATCGCGCCGACGGCACACCGCTGCTGATGTCGGGCTTTTCGACGGACATCTCGGAACGCAAGTTTGCCGAGGAACACCGCACGATCCTCGCGCGCGAGCTGACGCACCGGGTCAAGAACACGTTGGCGACGGTCGGCGCGGTCGTCAGCCAGACGCTCCGCGACGCAGCGTCGCTGGCGGACGCGCGTGTCACCGTGGCCGGACGGATCGCCAGCCTGGGCGCGGCGCATGAACTGCTGGTCCGCGACGAAGTCGATGGCGCGGTGATCGGCGATATTGTCGAGCGGGTCCTGGCACCGTTCGTTGATCGGAACGGCAAACGGATCGTCGTCGGTGGCCCATCGATCCGGTTGTCGCCGGAGGTGACGCTGGCCTTGTCGATGGCGCTGCATGAATTGGCGACCAACGCGATCAAATATGGCGCCCTGTCGAACGCCGACGGGTCGGTGGACGTGCGCTGGGCGCTGCAGGGATCGGACGGCGATCGCCATTTCCGCTTTGCCTGGGTCGAGCATGGGGGACCGTGCGTGACGCCGCCAACCCGTACGGGGTTCGGGTCGCGCATGATCGAGCGGGTGCTGTCGCGGCATGTTCGCGGCGAAGCCAAGCTGTCCTATCCGCCAGCGGGCGTGCGTTTCGAGATCGAGGCGCCGATCTGACGCGACGTGGCGGGCATGGCCGGGCACCCCGGTAATGGTCCCGCACGCCCGCATGTGTTCCATGCAGATCATGGCCGAGCGGGCCATAATAACGATCGACCGTTCAAACATGCGAGCCCGAAACCGATCCTGAAGCATTAACATGCTGTACGATCTGGAAACCACCATGTGTCATGTTCTGATTATCGAAGATGACTGGCTCCTGTCGGATCATATCGCGCAGTTGATCGAGACCGCTGGTGCCACCTCGGTCGACATCGCGGGGACTGAAGACGAGGCGGTGACGGTCGCACTGGATCATCCGCCGGCAATCATCATTTCCGACGTGAACTTGCCGCAAGGGACCGGCCCGCTTGCGGTTCAGCGGATCCTCGCGACGCTCGGCACGATCCCTGTCCTGTTCGTCACCGGCTCGCCCGACGTATGCGAGCCACGCTCCGATGCGATGCGGATGCTCGTCAAACCCGTCGATGATCGGCTGCTCGTTTCCACGTTCCAGACGATCGCGCCCGACTGCTGACCCTCACGCCACGGGTCATTCCTTCACCACGCGCAGCGTCGCTTCGGTCGGGTCGATCGGATCCATCATGAAAGCGCCGGCATCGCGGTTGGCGACAAGCCACGCGACGTGCGCCGCGGTGATCCGCTGACCCGGAACAAGGCGCGGCACGCCTGGCGGAGCGGGGGCGATCATCTCGGCCGCGATCCGTCCGGCGGCTGCTTCATACCGCACCATCTCCGCAGGACCGTTCAGCGCGGCAGGTCCTGGCATTACCATGTCGACGGAGAGGGTACCGATGCCGGGTGGAACCGCCGTCTTTGGGAGGAACGAGGGATCGGCGGCAAGACGCGCTACCAGATCGCGTAATCCACGGACCAGTGCCTTTTGATCCGTTCGGGTCGTGCCCACCGATACGACCGCGAGAATATGGCGGGCATCGGACAGCCCCATGCTGATGCGGTGGTTTTCGTACAGCCAGTCATCGACCGCATATCCCGATACGCCGAGCGACGAGACGTCGATCAGGATCTTGGTAACATCCAGATCGGCGTCGCCCGGAATGTCGGCACGGGTCAAAACGCGCAGCGGCGTAATTTCCGCGACCTTCCTTCGCATCTTTTCCGCCAGTGCGATGACGGCGGCCCAGATTTGCTCGCCATCCACGGCATGGTCGCGGCGGGTCGCATCTAGGGAGGCAAGGATCGGTACCGAGGGGCTGGTCGTCTCGAACAATTCGTAGGCCATCCAGAGCCGTTGAAGATCGACCTGTTTGCCCTTGGCAACGATGACCGACCCCTGCGCCAACGCACCCATCGTCTTGTGCGCGCTATAGACCGCGACATCCGCGCCCTTGGTGAGCGGATCGTCTGGTAGCTCTGTACAGAAGGCGAAGGCACCGCCCCAAGCGGCATCGACGATGAGCGGGATCCCGTGGTCGTGGCAAATGGCGGAAAGCGCGGCGACGTCGCTGGTAACGCCGTAATAAGTCGGGCTGACCACGATGAACGCCTTGGCATTCGGATGCGCCGCGAGGGTCTCGCGCAGGGCCTGCGGCGTGACACCATGTTCGATGTCCCAGGTCGCGTCGATCTGTACGGGGACGACGACGGCATCGAGCCCTGTCGCCAGCGCATAGGTGCGCTCGGCCTTGTGTGCATTCGCCGCGATGAGGATCGTGTCGCCCGGGGCGGCAATTGCCGCCATCACCGTATGCAGGCTTTGCGTCGAGCCGCCCGTCACGAAGCGGCAGAAATCGGCACCCCATGCTTCCGCCGCGATCTCGTGCGCGCGTTGCAGGACAAGTTTGCCCTCCGTCCGATCGTCCAGACCCTTGGGGGTAAGCACATCGGCCCGGAAAACACGCTTGCCAAGCAAGGTCCGCATTCCGCCCGGCATGGCGGCGCCCTGGTTATGACCGGGAGCGCCGAACCCGATCACCGGCCTGCGTTCGATCCTCGTCAGTGCCTCTACCAACGGTGCGATCTTCTGGTCCATGCCACGCCCACTCCTTGTCGGACGACCAAACGCACAGGGGAGGAAAAGCCCCCGCTGCAGTAAAAATTTCGTTTTCAATGAGGTGCTTGTTTGAATTCGAAGCCTTTCGCCAGCGGCACGTCCCGGCTCTACCAGCCAATTTGCAGGGATATGGTTTGCTGCGGCGGCGTTTGGTTCTTCTTCGCACCGAGCGTTCAACGTCGGCCAGCAGGTCGTGCGGTCAAAACCAATATCATGGAGCAGACATGGCCAAGACGATTGTCGTTACCGGTGGCAGCGCGGGCATTGGCCTTGCGATCGCACAACGGTTTGCCGAAACAGGCTGGCAGGTCGCGATCATCGCGCGGGATGCCGATCGACTTGAAGGCGCCCGCAAGATGCTGTCGGGCGGCGGCGCGAAGGTGCTTGCGATCAGCGCCGATGTGGCAGACGCAGATGCCGTCGACCGCGCCGCCGATCGGGTCGAGGCGGAACTCGGGTCGATCGACGCGTGGGTCAACAACGCGATGTCGACCGTGGTCGCGCCGGCCGATCGGATTACCGCAGCAGAATATGCGCGCGTGACGGCGACGACGTACCTCAGCCAGGTGCACGGCACGCTGGCGGCGTTGCGGCACATGAAACCTCGCAACCGTGGCGCGATCGTGCAGATTTCGTCGGGACTCGCGATCCGCGCCGCGCCGTTGCAGGCAGCGTATTGCGCGGCCAAATCCGCGGTGACGGGATTTACCGATTCGCTGCGCGCCGAACTGATCGCGGATCGCAGCGCGGTGTCGCTGTCGATCGTCTATCTGCCCGCCGTCAACACGCCGCAGCCGACCTGGGCGCGCAATCATAGCGGGCGCGAGCAGATCCTGCCCGATCCGCTGTTCGACCCACGCCTGTGTGCCGAAGCGGTGTTCACCGCGGTGACCAAGCCGCAGCGCGAGTTCTGGGTGGGGCGCTCTACCGCGATGATGGCGATCGGTCAGTCGCTTGCGCCTGAACGGGCCGACCGGCAGGCCGCCACGATGATTGCGGATATGACGGGCGAGTCCGTGCCGGATCGTGCGGGCAATCTCGATCAGGCAGTCCCGGGCCCCGCGCAGATCGACGGCCCCTGGCCTGAGCGGGCCAAGTCGACGCGCACCGAGATCTTCTCGAGCCGACAACGCGATTTGCTCAAGGCGGGCACGGCCGGTGCATTGGTCAGCGTCGGTCTTGCAGCGGGCTATGGATTGTCGCGCCTGTTGCCACGGACGCGTTCGTGACGGGGTTGCTCGACGCGGTGCGACCGCGCCCGGTGCAGCCCGTTGCGGGAGGAAACCGGGTCGACGGGTATCTGGCACTCGAGGATTATGGGGCGCTCGGCGATGGCCGCTCGGTAGCCTTGTCCGGGGCGGATGGGTCGATCGACTGGTGGTGCGTTCCCAATCTCGATTCCCCGCCATTGTTCGACCGCTTGCTCGACCCGGAGGAGGGTGGTCGCTTCACGATCACGCCGGTCGACCCGTTCGAGGTCGAGCGTCGCTATTTGCCCGACAGCAACGTCCTGGAGACGATCTTCACGACGGCCCGCGGGCGGGCCCGTCTGATCGAATCGATGAACAGCGGCACTGCCGGCCGGTTGCCCTGGGCGGAACTGGCGCGGCGGGTCGAGGGGCTCGACGGCACGGTCGCGTTTACGGTCGAAATGCGCCCGGGACGCCGGGCCAACGGCGCCAGTCCGTACCAGTCGACGATCGGCAGGCATTCGGTGTTTCATGTGGGATCGGTGCTGGGCCTGTTCCTCCACACCGACGGCTTCACTGCTGAGCGCGCCGACGAAGCGGTCAAGGGAACGTTGACCGTGACGCAGGGACGGCGCGAGGTCCTCGCGATCGTCGCCGGCGAGGGCGAGCCGCTGGTCGTGCCGAAGCTGGCCGATATCGACGATCGGATCGACGTGTCCGATGCGGAATGGCGAACCTGGTCATCGCGCGTCGCCTATACGGGCGAGCAGCGGCCTGCCTTCATCCGCAGCGTCCTCGCGTTGAAGCTTCTGCTGTTCTCGCCGTCGGGCGCGATCGCGGCAGCAGCGACGACGTCGCTTCCCGAGGGGATCGGGGGCACGAAGAACTATGACTATCGCTACGCCTGGATCCGCGATGCCGGATATACGATCAAGGCGTTTCTCGCCGCCGGCGCGCAGGCGGAAGCCAAGGCGGCGTTCACCTGGCTCCTGAAGCGGCTGGCAGAGAAGGATGCGCGCGTCTGCTACACGCTTGGCGGGGAATTGGTGCCGGATCTCACCGAGATCGAAGTCCCCGGCTATCGACGCTCGCAACCGGTGCGGATCGGCAATGCGGCGACCGACCAGCACCAGCACGGCATCTACGGCGACATCTTCGAAACCGCGTCGTGCTTTGTCGGATGCGGCAATATTCTCGATCCATCGAGCGCGGAGCTCCTCTCGCATCTCGCCGACCAGTGCGCGGATGCCTGGCGCAAGAAGGATGCCGGGATCTGGGAGCTGGAAGAGCCGCAGCATTACACGATGTCGAAGGTGAGTTGCTGGCAGGCGCTCGCTCGTGCGGTCGAGCTGGCGGACGAAGGGCAGCTGCCGACGACATGCCGCGACCGCTGGGAGCGCGAACGCGACCGGATCGCGGACTGGATCGAGGAGCATTGCTGGTCCGAGAAGAAGCAGGCGTTCGTCTTCTACCCCGGCAGCGACAAGCTCGACGCATCGCTCGCGCTTGCGGTCCGGTTCGGGTTCGACGGCCATGACAAGCTCGCGAGGACGCTCGACGCGATCGATGCCGAACTGGGCGCCGGACCCTATCACTATCGCTACAGCGGCGTGGACGCGGAGGAGGGATGCTTCCTCGCCTGTACATTCTGGATCGTGGAGGCGCGTGCACTGCTCGGCCAGCGTGATCGCGCGCAGGCGGCGCTACAGGCGATCACCACGGCGCTTGATCGGGGTGTCGGCATCCTGACCGAGATGGCCGACCCGAAGACGGGCGCGTTCCTCGGCAATCTTCCGCAGGGCCTTTCGCATCTGGCGCACGTGATGGCGCTGGACGTGCTGGCGCAGCAGGACGCGTGCTGACCGCGCGGTCCGTTCCGACCTTTTCCCAATTATCTCAAGGAGACGTCTCATGTCCGATCGTTTGACCATGCAGGACCCGCGCACCCAATATCCGCGCCCGCCCTTCCCACGCCAGCCGCAGCCTACGCCGGGATTGGCCGCCGAAATGAACCCGAAACCCGATCATGGCGAGACGAGCTATGTCGGGTCGGGCAAGCTCAAGGGGCGCAAGGCGCTCATCACCGGCGGGGACAGCGGCGTCGGTCGTGCGGCGGCGATCGCCTTCGCGCGCGAGGGGGCCGATGTGGCGATCTCCTTCCTCGAAAGCGAGCAGTCCGACGCCGCCGAGGTCATCGCGCTGATTGAGGCGGAAGGCCGCACGGCGCTCGCGCTTCCCGGCGACATTACCGACGAGAACTGGTGCCGCGAGATGGTCGCCAAGACGGTGGACGCGCTGGGCGGCATCGACATCCTGGTCATCAACGCCGCGCGGCAGAAGTACCGGGAGGACGTCTCTCAGGTCACGTCGGATGATTTCGACCAGACGATGAAGACCAATCTCTATGCGATGCACTGGATCGCGCAGGCCACCGTGCCGCATCTGCCCGCGGGTGCCAGCGTCATCACGACGGCGTCTGTGCAGGCATACGATCCCTCGGCGATCCTGCTCGACTATGCGACATCGAAGGCGGGCATCGTCGCCTATACCAAGGCGCTGGCCAAGCAGTTGCTCGAGAAGGGCATCCGCGCGAATGTCGTGGCGCCGGGACCGTTCTGGACCGCGTTGCAGCCGTCCGGTGGGCAGCCGGCCGAGGCGGTCGAACAGTTCGGCGCCAAGAGCGCGTTCGGGCGTCCCGGTCAACCGGTCGAGCTGTCGGCGGTCTACGTGTTGCTCGCCAGCCAGGAAGCAAGCTTCATCAGTGGCGAGGTTTACGGCGTCACCGGCGGGGCGGGGGTCGCCTGACGTCGGGCCGACCGGCATTGTGGTCAATGTCGGTCGGCTTCTTTACCCGCTGCCGGCGGGATGGAGCGAAAGCGTCGCACCTGAGCGCAACGTTGCAGGGTCAGCGAGGAATTGGAGCGGGTGAAGGGAATCGAACCCTCGTCACTTGCTTGGGAAGCAAAAGCTCTACCATTGAGCTACACCCGCATATCGAACTGCGTCATCCGGATCCGACGTGAAACCACGTGGGAAGGCGACCGAGCCATCGATGTGCGGGCATTGGCACATTCTGCGGGCAGAGGTCAACGCCTACTGCGCAGTTCGCGGCACGCTAGATCAGTCCGCCAGACCGACCCGATAGACCGCATGATGTGTCAGCACGTACAACGTCCGTCCGTCCGCTCCGCCGACGAGCAACTGCAAGGGACGCGCGGGGATGTCGATCCGTCCGAGCGCCAAACCGTCCGCGCCGTATACGAAAACCTGGCCGTTCGCGACGTACACTCGGCCCCGGGCATCGACCGCGACGCTCTCGCTGCCGCGGTCCGCGAAGGGCTTCAGGTCAACGACCGCACCCTGCGCAGCGACGCGACCGCGGTAGGTCCTGTTCTCCGATCCGTTGGTGACGAACACCGGCGCGCCCACCGCCGCGGTGGTGAAACCATACGCATCAAGCGAGTCCGAAAAACGCCATCCGCGGAAGGTCGCCGGGCCTTGTTGGAACGTGCGGTAGGCGGGCAGCGCGAGGCTGCCGTCGGGGGACACGTATTCCAGAGGTTTGGCGGCCCCCATGTCGCGCACGTACATGTCGGCGAGCGTCGGATAGCTATAGTCTGCGAGATCGAGCTGATCCCTGAACTCGCCATTGGCCCATGTGTTGACCGGTAGCACGCTCGCCGCTTTCGAGTGCGGGGCTGTCGGCGTGGCGGCAATCGGCGTGATCGCGCCATCGCGCGCTTCGGGGTTCAGGCTGAACGCCGTTCCGTTGCGCCCCGCCGAGGACAGCACGAGCAGATGGCCCGATGCGTCGACCGCAAGGTTGACCGCATCGAGCGCGGCATCGCTGACGACCGTCAGCCCCGTGTCGGGTGCCCAATGATGGATGCGCTGTGCGTGATGGTCGACGAAATACAGCGATCCATCCCGCCCGACCGCGCCACCGGATGCGGAATAGAAGCCGTCCGCGATACGGTCGACCCTGGCGTTGGCATATGGTTGCCCTGTCGGAGATGCGCTCACGGCGTCGGTCACGTCGAGCATGGCGAATTCGCGTTCGCGGACCTCCAGCCCGCTGGCGCTGTCCTGGATTGCATTGTCATACGGAAACTTGCTGACGCGGAGGTAGGTCGCACAACCATTCTCGTCGCAAGTGCCCAGACCGCTCTCCGCATTCACATGGACGTTGCGAAAGCGGACCGTATTGCGGCCGTACAGCCTGACGGCGGTGGGGGCGGGCTTGAGCGAGCGCGTGACGCGATACGCGTGGTAATTCGCGATCAGGATATCGTGGGAATCGCGGATCTCAAACGAAGTCGCGTCCTGGCTCTCGCCCGCTTCCTCCTCGGTCTGCGGCGCGAGGAACTCCCAGTTGGCGGCATGGTCGAGCGCGAACTCGCTGCGGCCGTGATGCTCGCTCGACATCTGGTAGACGTGGCCCGGCGTGCTGGTGTCCGATACCAGCATCCCCGCGGTCGCATAAGTGCTGGGGCTCCAAAGGTTGGCGAAGGTGCCGCCACCGCCGCGTGTCACCCACAGGCTCGGATATTGCGCGTCCCAGCGTTTGGCGGGGTCCGCATCGCCGGTGTGGTTGGCGTTATAGGGATCGAAGCGCGTGCCGTCGGCAAGGTTGGTGCCGTGGCCGCCCTGGAACTTGACGTCCTCGACCAGCGATTGTTCGCCCGCCATCCATAGCAGCCCAGTCGCGCGCGGATTGATCCCGCCGGTGGCAAGGCCAAGTCCCGAGACGATCGCATCGCCGCCGCGTGCGCTTTCGATCAGTGCTTTGGGTGCGCCGATGCCCTGGAAAGCAGGGGTGCCGTCGGGGAGGATGATCTGCGTCAGGCTCGGGTGAAGTGCGACCAATACGGTGTCGGGTTTGAGCCGCAGCGTGTCGGTGACGACGTAGCGGCCCGCCGGGAAATAGACGGTGCGATGCGTATCGATCGCGCGCTGGATCGCCTTGGTGTCGTCGGTGCGGTCATCGCCCTTTGCACCGAGCGTGCGGACGTTGTTCCACGCGGTGGTCGGCGGCACCGCGCGGATTGCGGGCGGTGGCGGCGCAGGGAGCCGCGGGATCGCGCTTGCCTTCAGGACGGTCTGGTAGCTGCCGGTGCTGCCCAGCGCCGGCACGGTGAGGCCATAGTTGAACGCCGCGACGCGGTATGTTGCGCCGACCCCCGCGACGGTCTTGCCGCTGTCCCGGAAGCGCGCGAAGAGCGGCGTCGCACGGGCAACCGCATTCTCGAACCCGATCTGGGTGAAGACATTATTTTCGTTGCTGATGACCACCGCCGCCTTGCGCACGCGGTCAAACCGGATGTTCTTGCCCCACAGCCAGTCGCCATAGCCGCGGTCGATGTCGATCGCGGTCGGCATGGCGCGGAAGGACACGTTGACGAGCGTGAGGTTCGCCTCATGCTCGCGAATTGCAGCCTCGCGCTGCCCGTCGAAACTCGAGTCGAGCAGCGTGAACTGCCAGGCGGGTGAGGGCTTTTCGGTCAGGATGCCATAGCGCCCGCCGTGGAAATGCAGGTCCTCCGCCTGATTGGCGACCTGGTAGATCCCCGCCAGACCCGACCCGATGTGGAAATCGATATGCGCGAGATAGGCGTGCTGTGCGGCGTGGAAGCGGATTGCGATGGCGGCGGGGTTCCCCTTGCCGATGACGAAATCCACGTTCGACAGCGCGGGGTAGAAGGTGCCCGGGTTGGCATCTGCGATCCGCGGGTTAAAGGGCACGCTGCCGGGGGGCGGGAAGGGCGTGCGATAGGTTGCCGCCGTATCGACCGCGCCCGGCTTGGCGCCGGCGAAGATCACCATGTTGGCGAGGCTCTTCTGGAACCCCGGCGTGGCGTTGCCGAGCGTGATCGCCGGGCGAGTCTTGCCGACCCCGAAGACGCGGACGCCCGGCCAGATGAAGATCGTCCGGCTGATGCGATACCGCCCCGAGGGCACGAACACGATCCCGCCGCCGCCCTTGTCCGCGGCGGCATCGATCGCGCCTTGCAGCGCGGTCGTGTCGTCGGCGTGTCCGTTGCCGACACCCGCCACCGTCACCGCGCGCGGATCGTCCGGTGCGGTCGTATAGACCGATGGGGATGCCACCGCCGGCGCTGCGACGCACGCCAGCCCGGCCAGCAGGAATGCGCGGAACGGAAGCGATCGGCGGGGCATGGCCTATCCTCGAACGAAAATGTCCCGGCCGATGGCCGAGACGAAGCTACGCCGTGACCACCGGCCGCGGCGCGGGAAACGGACGTCAGAAGTTGTAGCGTGCACCGACCCGGAACAGGCGGCCGAGCGTATCGTACAGGCCCTGATTGACGTCGATGCCGGTGTTGGTCTGCGGCGACGGGGTCGGATCGCGATCGAGCACGTTCGAGATCTTGAAGTAGACGTTCAGCTTTTTGGTGATGTCGAACGCGCCGCCGAGATCGAGATAGAATGCGCCGCGCATCGTGTTGTTGTCGATCGTCGGGTGCTGCGTGTTCTGGAGTGCGGTGCGACCGACCGGGCAAGTGCCGGTACTGCACACGACATATTCGTTGCTGTAGACACCGTCGCTGAACCAGCGCTGCTGCAGGTTGAAGCTGAACCGGTCGGTCGACCAGGTTTCGATCGCGAGCAGCTTCCACGATGGTGTATTGCCCGCGTTCACGCCCGCGCCCTGTGTCGGGATCGTGCCCGGTACGCCCGGATCGGTGATGAAGTTGCGGACATTGGTGGCCAGCCCCCGCAGCTCGATCTGGCCGGGGATGCTGAGCTTGTCGAGCCGGGTCCGGTAGCTCGCCTCGATGTCAAAGCCATCGGTGAAGATCGACGCGAGGTTGAACGCCTGGAGATTGACGTATGGCGTGCCGGTCGCCGGGGCGAGATCGAACGCGCTGCACAGCGAAGTCACCCCGTCACGGCACAGGTTCACCTCCTGCTGCGCGTTGAGCGTAGAGATCACACCGTTGAGCTTGATCCGGTAGTAATCGAACGATGCGCTGAATCCGGGAAGGAACGCCGCGCGCGACAGTACGATTCCCGCCGTGGTGTTGCGCGCGATCTCGGGCTTGAGCGCGGTGTTGCCGATCGCGTTCTGCAGGATGGTCAACGCGGTCCCGGTAAACGGGTTGGTGAAATTAGGGATCGTCGTGGTGATCGGCGCGGCGAAGAGTTCGGACAAATTGGGTGCGCGTACATCGCGCGAGGTGACCGCGCGCAGGCGGATGCCGTCGATCGGTGTGTCCCAGGTGCCGCCGACCTTCCACGTATAGACCGTGCCCGACGTGCTGTAATTGGTCACGCGACCGGCAACGTTGAGGTTGGCGCTGCCAAGCTGTTCCGACTTGAGGAACGGCAGGTTCACCTCGAGGAAGCCCTCGGCGACATGATAGCTGCCGCGGCCATTGTGGTAATTGCCCGCGTACCAGTTCGCCCCATTGGTCGAGAGCAACGGATCTGCGGGGTAATCCGCGCTGTACGGGCTCTCGTCCGACACGCCGTTGCCATAGGGATCGCCGACGACGTGGTAGAATTCGTTGCGATATTCCGCACCCGCAGCGAATGACACCGGGCCGGCCCAGAGTTCGAGCGGGGAACCGTTGAAGGCGAAGGTGAACGCGTCCTGCGTCTGGCGGGTATGCTGCATCGGGCCATTGGCGGGGGTGATATAGGCGAGCGCCGCGGCGCTGGGCGTGGCACCGCCGATGATGTTGATCGGCACGCACCCGTTGGCCCGCGCCGTCGCGCTTGCGCAGACGATCTCGCCGTTGAGACGGATCGCCTGAATCGCGGCATTGTAGCGCGGGGTCAGCGTGATGTTCTCGACGTTGATGTCGGTGATGTTCTCACCGTGCTCATACGACACGTCATACGACCAATCGGTCCCGAACACCGGCAGCTTGCCCGCCGCGCCACCGACGAAGCGATACTGCTTGCGCGAGGGATAGACGGTGATGTTGCGCGGCAACTGACCGTTGCTGGTGCCGAACTGGAATTGCGTGATCCCCGCGGTGGCACAGGCCGCCTGGATCGAGGCGGGAACATAGGGGTTGGAACATTGCAGCGTCAGCCCGGACTTGGTTGCGCCGGGGTTGGGCTGGTTCATCGTATCGACCTGCGCGATGTTGACGGTCGCGTAGATCTCGTTGTTGGCATCGACGTCGAAACCGATACGCCCATAGCCGTTGTAGCGATCGAGGCGCGACTGGAGCGTCGTGCCGATCCCGACGTTGCCGGACAGATCGCCCCCGAGGCAGAACCCGCCCGCCGAGAAGCAGCCCGAGACGGTGCCGGCCGCATTCTTCGCGGGCACGCCGTTCGAACCGTATTGGAACTGGAACGGATTGCCGTTGACGTCGAACGCCGTGCCTTGCAGCGGTCCGGCGCTGATCAGGCCGTATTTGGTGTATTGATACGCCTGCGCATGATCGCGGACCAGATATTGCGGCGACCCGTCGTTGGTGACGTTGCGATTGACGAAGGTCGTCGTGCGATACCACTGCCGCCCGTTCGGGGCCGCTTCGCCAAAGCCGCCGGCGGGGACCCCGTCTTCGTGATCATACTCACCACTGAGCTGTACGTGCAGGCGATCGTTGAAGAAACTCTTGCCGATGGCGGCCTGGAACAGGCCCTGCTTGTTGTCGCCATACGTCGTGATGCCGCCCTGCACGTTCGCGCGAAAACCGACGAAGCGCTTGTCGGTAATGAAGTTGACGACGCCGCCGACCGCATCCGAGCCATAAGACGCGGACGCACCGCCGGTCACCACGTCGACGCGCTTGATCAGCAGTTGCGGGAACAGGCTGATGTCGGGAACGCCGGTGACGTTCGCGCCGACGACCCGCTGGCCGTCGAGCAGCGTCAGCGTGCGGATCGTCCCCAGACCGCGCAGCGAGAAGGAGCTCAGCCCCTGCTGGCCGCTCGACGTGCTGTTGGTGCCGGTGGTGACGCCGCTCGATCCCTGTAGCGAGGGCAATTGCGCGATCGTCGTGAACACGTTGGGTTCCGCGTTGCGCGCGATGTCGGCGGCCCCGATCATCGTCGTCGGCGTCGGCGCGGTGAAGCCGCTTGCGGTGATGCGCGAGCCCGTGACGACGATGTCGTCGCTCGCCTGCGTCGCGGCGGCGGCGGTGTCGCTGGGCAGCGATGCCGAGGGTGACGGCGTTTCGGCCGGCGTTGTCTGTTCGCTCGGCACCGTTTGCGCGGTGGCTGGCACCGCGAGAGTGACCGCGATCAGGGATGCAAGGCTTGCGCCCAGGAGCATGCCGCGGCGGCGTGCGGCGGAAGGAATGTCCTTTGCGATGATCTTCATGTTAGTCCCCACCCCGTTGTTTTTGTTGCTAATTGTTATGCTTGAAAGACCCGTCGCTCATACGCGCACCGAATACAGCGAATGGTGCGTCAGGATGAACAGGGTCCGCCCGTCCGCCCCGCCGAAGATCAGTTGCAGCGGACGCTCGGGCACGTCGATCGTGCCGATCGCGCTACCATCGGGCGCGTGGACGAAGACCTGTCCGTTGGCGATGAACACGCGGCCATCTTTCGCGACCGCGACGCTCTCGCCGCCGCGCTCGGTGAACATCCTGAGGTCGGTCAGCGCACCACCCGCGCCGACCAGCCCGCTCAGCGTGCGCCCTTCGGATTCGTTGCTGACGAACACCCGCTCGCCAACCTTGCCGCGGACGAAGCCGTAGCTGTCGAGCGTATCGGAGAAGCGCCAGCCGACGTGGTCGGGCGCGCCCTGCTGCCATACGCGGAAAGCGGGCAGGACGAGGCTTCCGTCCGGCGAGACATATTCGCGCGTCTTGGCCGTTCCGGCATCGCGCGCGAACATTTCGCCGAGCGTGGTGAAATGGTCGGTCGC
Organism: Sphingomonas sp. FW306-05-A; assembly: GCF_058782275.1. NCBI lineage: Bacteria > Pseudomonadati > Pseudomonadota > Alphaproteobacteria > Sphingomonadales > Sphingomonadaceae > Sphingomonas > Sphingomonas sp. FW306-05-A. The sequence goes on along the minus strand of NZ_JBYSXN010000002.1, from coordinate 166,729 downwards.
GGCGTCATACTGGTCGCGGAACTCGCCGTTGTTCCACCAATTGACCGGGAGCAGCGTGTCCGCCGCCGGATGCGACGCGGTGGGCGTGGCCGGGATCAGCTGGACGTCGGTCTTGGGGCCGCGCGGATCGAACGCGTAGACCGTCGCCTCCGCGCCGAGCGAGGACAGCACGAGCAGCTTGCCCGACGCATCGACCGCGAGATTGACCGGGTCGAGCGGAACGTCCCGGACGGTCTCGAGGCCGGCCCCTTCGCTCCAGCGCAGGATCCGCTGGAAGCGGTGCTCGACGAAGTAGAGCGCGCCCTTGGCGTCCACTGCCGCGCCCGAGATCGAGAAGAACCCGTCCTCCAGCTTGCGCACCGCGCCGATGCCGGGGATCGCGGGTGCCGCTGCCGCCACGACCGGGGTTGCGGGCAGGTCGAGCCTGGCGAATTCGCGTTCGCGCAAGGCGACGTGACGAGTCTTGTCGACGATCGCATTCTCGAACGGGAATTTGCTGGCGCGGACATAGGTGCCGCAGCCCGCCGCCTCGCAACTGGCGAACGCGCTTTCGGCGTTGATGTGGACGTTGCGGAAGCGGATGTCGCTGCTGTTGGTCAACTGGACCGCGGTCGCAGCGGGGTGGTAGGTCCGCGTGACGCGATAGGCATGATAGTTGGCGAACAGCAGGTTGCGCGAATTGCGGATGTCGAGCGACACCGCGTCCATGCCTTCGCCGACTTCCTGTTCGGTCTGCGGGGCGTGGAATTCCCAATTCTCCACACCGTCCAGGACGATCTCGTTGCGTACGTGATGTTCTGCGGATAATTCATAGACATAGCCGGGTGTCTTCGTATCGGATACGTAGAAGCCGGCATGTGCGAACGTGTTGGGGGTCCACACGTCGGCGAACGTTCCACCGCCGCCATCGGTGACCCAGATGCTCGGATATTGCGCATCCCAGCGATTGTCCGCGACCGGGTCGCCGCTGCGCGCGGCCTTGGCACCCAGCGATAGTCCGTCGGCGGTCGGGGATCCGCCGCCGCCCATGATCTTGACGTCGTCGACCAGCGAGGTCGCGCCCGACTTCCACAGCAGTGCGGTGGCGCGCGGGTTGATCCGTCCGGTGAACAGGCCGAGCCCCGACACGATGTTGTTCCCGCCACGCGGCGTTTCGAGCAGCGGGACGACGCTGCCGGGACCGGCATGGGCGGGGTTGCTGTCGGGGAGCACTAATTGCGTCAGCGCCGGGTGCAGCCCGAGCAGGACGCTGTCGGGACGCAATTTGATCGTTCCGGTCACGCGGTAGAAGCCGATCGGGAGATAGACGACGCGGTGCGTGTCGATTGCGCGTTGCAGCGCGGCGGTGTCGTCGGTCTTGCCATCGCCGATGACACCGAGCGTCTTGGCATCGGTCCATTCGGCAACCGCGGGGATTGCACGAATGGCGGCGGGTCCGGACCGGGGCATTGCCCGCAATGGTTCGATCCGCGCGTCGGTCGCGATCGTGCCGGTGGTGCCGAGCGCAGGGACCGCGACGCCGTGACTGAATGCGGAAACGCGGTAGGTGCGGCCCTTGCCGGGGACCGTCTTGCCGCTCTCGCGGAACTGCGCGAACACCGGCGTGTCGGTCGCGACCGCATTGTCGAAGCCGATCTGGGTGAAGACGCTGTTCTCGCGGCTGATGACGACGCCCGCGCGCGATACGCGTTCGAACCGGACGTTCTTGCCCCACAAAGAGTCGCTGTATCCCGGGTCGATCTCAATCCCGACGGGTGTATCGCGGATCGCCACGTTGATGAGGGTGAGATCGACCTCATGTTCGCGGATCGCGGCGTCGCGTTGCCCGTCGAAGCTGGAATCGAGCAACGTGAACTGCCACGCGGGCGAGGTTTTTTCGGTGACGATGCCGTATCGCCCGCCGTGGAAGTGGACGTCTTCCATCACGTTGCCCGCCTGATAGACTCCGGCGAACCCCGACCCGAGGCGGAAGTCCATGTGCGTCAGGAACGCATGTTGCGCGACGTGGAAGCGCACTGCAGTCGCTGCCGGATTGCCCGCGCCGATCTCGACATCGACGTTGCTCATCGCCGAATAGAAGGTCGCGGAATTGGCGTCGCGAACGTCGTCGCGCGGCGGGACGACGGTGGGGACGGGAACGGGGACCTTGCCGACGTTATACTGGTCGCCGCCGGTGAAGACGACCATCGTCCCCACGCCCTGCTGGAACCCCGGCGTCGCGTCGGCGAGCACGAGCACCGGACGCGTGCGTCCTACCCCGAAGATGCGGACGCCCGGGGGAACGAGGATACTGCGGGTGAGGCGGTACCGCCCCGAGGGGAGGAACACGATCCCTGCACCCTGGCCGCTCGCGCGGCGCGATGCGTCGATCGCTTGCTGAATCGCGGCGGTTGCGTCGGTCTTGCCGTCGGTCGGGGCATTGACCGTGATGGCGTCAACGTCCTTCGGCGCCGACGCGAGCGTCGACCGGGATGAAGGCGTGGCCTGGGGAGGCGCGGCAAACGCGGTGCACGGCAGCAGCACTGCCGCGGTCGTCACCAGCCAGCGTCCGGTATGTCTCATCACGTCGCCGCTCTCCTCAACCAGCGCCTGCGTGGCCGGTTTCGTGCGGGATAGGCCGGGGATTGGCGCGTGACATCCGCGACCAAGGTCGTAGTTCCCCGAACCGACGGGAGCACCGTAGAAGAACTGCGAGATGGCCCCAGGTACAAGGATCAAGAGTGCAGCGGCCATATTGCAACAGCACGATCGCGCCGATGGCGGTGATCATCATGGGCGTCAGCGGGAGCGGCAAGTCCACGCTCGGCGAACGGCTGGCAGAGGCGCTGGGCGCACCGTTTCTCGAGGGCGACAGCTATCACGACGCCGCCGCGGTCGCCAAGATGCGCAGCGGTCACCCGCTCGATGACGCGGATCGCTGGCCGTGGCTTGACCGGCTGGGTGCGGCGTTGGGGGCAGCGGTGCGCCGCGACGGTATCGCGGTGGCCGCCTGTTCCGCGCTGCGGCGGCGATATCGCACACGGCTGATCGATGCGATCGTCGAACCCACGCGGTTCATCCTGCTCGATAACAGTCCGGCGGAGCTGCAGCGGCGGATGGCCGCGCGGGTGGGGCATTACATGCCGCCGAGCCTGCTCGACAGCCAGATCGCCACGCTGGAACGCCCTACGGCGGACGAGCCCGCGATGATCCTCGATGCCGGAGCAACGCCTGAGGCATCGTGTGCGGCGTCGGTTGAATGGCTTGTCGACGAGGCGTCACAGTTGCGCGCACGGGATACGGTACAGCGCTGAGGGTCATCGAGCTCTGTGCGACGGTATGAGCAGGCTTCGACTTCGCCCAGCCCGAACGGAGTTGGGGGCGGGACGGTGAGGGGCAGGCAGTGAGGGGCAGGCGGGGAGGGGCGGGCGGCGAAGGGAGGGGAAGCCTTACGGCATCAACCGCTTGCGCCCTTCTGACAGATGCCAACGCATCGCCAGCGCCGCGCCGTCCGCGTCCTGCGCACGGATCGCCGCGACAATCATCTCATGTTCGCGCAGCATCGCACCGATCACTTCGGGCGGGCGCGAGCGCGAGATGTCGACGCCGGCGCGCATGATCCGGTCGACATCGGCGAACAGCGCCTCGAACGTCACCAGGAACGCAGGGTTGGCGGTCGCGAGCATGATGCGGCGGTGAAACTCCATATCCTCGTCATGCGCCGGCGCGCTCGACAACAGCGCGGTGCGAAGCTGGTCGAGGCCATCCTCGATCTGCGCCATCTCATCCTCCGACCGTCGCGTCGCCGCGAGCCGGGCCGCCTCGGATTCGAGCACGAAACGCACCTCGTAGGTGCCGAGCGTGGCGGACATGTGGTCCATCGGCATGAAGGCGATCAGCTGGTTCGACGGACGGTTCTTGACGAACGAGCCCGCGCCGCGCCGCGCCTCGGTGATCCCGTCGGACGCCAACCGCACCAGCGCCTCGCGCACGATCGTGCGCGACATGCCGAACATCTCGGCAAGGCGCGCCTCGGACGGCAGCCGATCCCCGACGGACAAATCGTCGGTGTTGATGATCTCGACGATGCCGGCATAGGCACGGTCCGCCAGGCGCCCTTCGCTCATCGCTTCTTTCCTCGTCCGCGCTCGATGCAGGTTAGCGGACGCATCGAATGACTGCCAACGCCAACGCACCCGTTCATCCGCATGACCAACCTGTCCGACAACGTTTGCGTTAAATCTGCAACGATTGATACCAATCGCACGGCAAAATGCGATTGTAGGTTGAATCTGTCCAACCAATTTGCCTAGACTGACACACGAAGGATCCGAAAACGGGACTCGAACGGCGGTTGGGGCCGACCGTGCACTGCCTGCAGCGTCGGGCAGATCATCAGGGAGAGGTTGTGTGAAAACCAATCGACAAGAAGCATCGGCGACCGAAGCCGCGACCGCGTCGTCGCCACCGCTCGCTTTACTGACGCCGACGCAGCGCAAGGTGCTCGACGGGGTCTATTCCGGGCAGCTCAACAAGCAGATCGCGTTCGACCTCGGGATCGCCGAGGCGACCGTAAAGGCGCATATGACCGCATTGATGCGCAAGTTGCAGGTGCGCAATCGCACGCAGCTTGCAATAACCGCCCAGTTGCTCGGCTGGAACGGGCGAACGCTCGCGCACTGAGCGAATAACGGTTTTGGGAAGGATGCGCATGGATATCGGACGTCGCGACGTTTTGCTCGGCTCGGCCGCCGTGTTGCTCGCACCCGCGGGGTCGGCATGCGCGGCGACGGAGCGCCCGCTCGGCTATGCGATCGTCGGCCTTGGCTATTACGGGCTCGACGTCATCATCCCGCAATTCGTCAATTGCGAGCACAGCCGGCTCGTGGCGCTGGTCAGCGGGGACCGCGCCAAGGCGCAGCGCGTCGCGCGCGCGCACGGCGTGCCCGAGCGCGCGATCTATTCCTACGCCGATTTCGACAAGATCCGCGACAATCCCGAAATCGACATCGTCTATGTCTGCCTGCCCAACGGGATGCATGCGGAATACACGATCCGCGCAGCGCGTGCGGGCAAGCATGTGCTGTGCGAGAAGCCGATGGCGATCTCGGTCGCCGAATGCGAGGCGATGATCGCGGCATGCCGCAAGGCGGATCGCAAGCTGATGATCGGCTATCGCTGCCATTTCGAGGCGCATAACCTGGAGGCGATGCGGCTGGCGCGGAGCGGGGCGGCGGGCAAGATCCGCTATGTTCGCTCCGAGCACGGCTTCGTCCAGGGTGATCCGTCGAAATGGCGGCTCAAGCGCGCTTTGTCGGGGGGCGGGTCGCTGATGGACATGGGCATCTACAGCCTGCAGGCGGCACGCTACATGACGGGCGAGGAACCGGTCGCGGTGACCGCGCGCGAATCCACCGACCGGCGCGATCCCCGCTTCAGCGAAGTCGAGGACATGATCGAGTGGACGCTCGAATTCCCGTCGGGGGCGATCGCCGGGTGCCAGTCGATGTACAGCGCGAACCAGAACCACATCCTGCTGATGGGCGACGCCGGGCGGATCGAGCTCGAACCCGCGACGCGCTATGACGGCAACCAGATGTGGGTCGGCAAGGACGGCCGCGAACGCAAGATCACGCCGCCACCCGGTCCGGCCAAGACGCAGTTTGCGGGACAGCTCGACCACATGGCGCAAAGCGTGATGACGGGTCGGCAGCCGATCGTCTCGGGCGAGGAGGGGCTGCGCGATATGCGGATCGTGGAAGCGATCTATCGTTCGGCGCGCGAGGGGCGGACGATCAAGCTCTGAACGTCGCGCTCCCCCCTCGTATGCTGCTGCGTTTCGTGGCAGCACCTTGCGTATGTCCAGCGTTCCCCCTCCCGGTCTACCGTCTCCCGCCGCCCTGAACGGCATCAAGGTCCTCGATCTTTCACGCGTGCTCGCTGGCCCGTGGGCGACGCAGATGCTGGGGGATCTGGGTGCCGAAGTGCTCAAGATCGAGCAGCCGGGGCAGGGGGATGACACCCGCCGGTGGGGCGGCCCCGCGCTCGATGACGGTTCGGGCGATTCCGCTTATTTCCTGTGCGCCAACCGCAACAAGCGGTCGCTCGCGATCGATCTCGCCAAGCCCGAGGGGGCGGATCTGATCCGTCGGCTGGCGCAGCAGAGCGACGTGCTGGTCGAGAACTTCCGCGTCGGCGGGCTTGCCAAATACGGGCTCGATTACGCGAGCCTTTCCGCACTCAACCCGCGGTTGGTCTATTGCTCGATCACCGGGTTCGGCCAGACCGGGCCCTATGCGGACAAAGGCGGCTATGATTTCCTGATCCAGGCGATGGGCGGGCTGATGAGCATCACCGGCCTGCCCGACGGCGTCCCCGGCGGTGGGCCGATGAAGGTCGGCGTGCCGATCATCGACCTGTTCACGGGGACGTATGCGACGGTCGCGATCCTCGCGGCGCTGCGGCACCGCGATGCGACCGGCGAGGGGCAGCATATCGACTGCGCGCTGCTCGACACGCAGCTTAGCCTGTTGTCGAACCAGGCGTCGCGCTATCTCAACGGGGGCGCGGTGCCGGGGCGGTTGGGCAACGACCATCCCGACATCGTGCCGTATCGCGATTATGCGTGTGCCGACGGCGACATCGTCGTCGCATTGGGCAACGACCGGCAGTTTCGGGACTTCGTCGCGATTCTGGGCCTCGCGCCGCTGATCGAGGACGCGCGCTTTGCCACCGTGGCGCTACGCAGCGTCAACCGCGAGGCGCTGCATGCGGTGATCGGCCCGATTGTCGCGCGGTGGCGGGTCGACGATCTGGTGGCTGCTATGGAAACCGCCAAGCTTCCGGCCGGCAAGGTGCAGAGCGTGCCCGAAATCATCGGGGACCCGCATGTCGTGGAGCGCGCCAGCGTCCAGACGATGCACCGGGAGGACGGCACGCCGCTGAGGGTGGTGGGTTTTCCTGCGAAGCTGTCTGCTACCCCTGCACGGTACGACCACGCGCCGCCGCGCGCCGGGGCGGATACGCGGGATGCGCTCCGCGAGGCGCTGGGGTTGTCGGCGGATGCGCTCGATGGTCTGGCGGCGGCGGGGGTCATTCCCGGGTAGGAGCGCGCGCTGATATACGTCCGCTTCCCCGGCGAAGGCCGGGGCCCAGTCGCGCTGGCGGACGTAACATCGCGCAGTCGCCAGCACTCTTCTGTTCCGCGACTGGGCCCCGGCCTTCGCCGGGGAAGCGAAGGCGGTTGAAAGCGAAGAGAGAACATGCCCCGCCGGACTGACTTCTGCGCGTCATCCAACTGACGCCATCCCGTCGCATATCCCGCCTAAGCGCCCGTGTGTTGCAGTGCGACAGGGGGATTTTACATGACGTTCCGGATGGTTTCTTGGGGTGCGCTTGCGCTCGGCATGATGGGTGGACTGCCCACGATGGCAGCAGCTGCGCCCGAAACCCCGCCAGTCGCGGTTCCCGCCGACCCCGTCGCCACGCCTGTTGAGGATGCCACCGAAACCGGGCAGATAGTCGTGACCGCCCGTCGCAGCACTCGGTCGGTGACGCAGCTCGAGGGCGTCGAGATGCAGAAGATCCTGCCGGGGATCAACCCGCTGAAGGCGATCCAGACGCTGCCGGGCGTGACCTTCCTGACCGCGGATCCGTGGGGGAACAACGAACAGAATATCTCGCTGTTCATCCACGGCTTCAACCAGCAGCAGCTTGGCTATACGCTCGACGGGATCCCGCTGGGCGACCAGAATTACGGTAATTACAACGGGTTGTCGCCGCAACGTGCGATCATCTCGGAGAATGTCGGGCGTGTCACGCTCGCGAGTGGCGCGGGCGATCTGGGGACCGCGTCGACCAGCAATCTCGGCGGAACGATCGATACCTTCTCCAGCGACCCCAAGCGCGAGCGCGGCGCCACGATCGCGCAGACGGTCGGCAGCTATGACTCCTTCCGCACCTTCGCGCGCGTCGACAGCGGCGATCTTGGCGGCGGCAATGCCTTCTATGTTTCGGGCGTGCGGCAGGATGCGCGCGCGTGGGACTTCAACGGCAAGCAGGGCGGATATCAGGCGAACGGCAAGTTCGTCCATGACAGCGGTGCGCTGCGGCTGACGGGATATTTTGCTTATTCGGACAAGACCGAGCCGAACGAGGATGCGACCGTCGTCAACATCTCGAAGGGCGAGACGCCGGGCAACGTGCCGTATGTCCGCCCGTTCCTCTACCCGGATTTCAAGAGCGCGGTCGCATATCTGACGTCGCCTGCCTACACCGCGGCGAAGGACAATTACCGCAATTATTACAGCGATGCGCAGCGGACCGACTATCTCGGCTATCTCGCGATGACCGCGCGGTTGAGCGACAAGGTCAGCTACGACGCCAAGGTCTATTATCATCACAATGACGGCGTCGGCGTGGTCGCCGGGCCGATCACCGTGGCGGGGCTGCCGCAGCTGTTCTCGGTCTATTACCCCGGGCGGAACCTCTCGAGCGTGTTCGGCGGCTCGGGCTTCGCGACGCGGACGACCGAGTATCGGATCGATCGCGGCGGGATCGTTCAGACGATGAAGCTGGCGCTTGGTAACCATGATATCGAGTTCGGCGGCTGGTTCGAGCATCAGAGTTCGTCGGCATTCCGTCGCTGGTATGCGCTCGATGTCAACAACCCCTCGACGCCGTATCAGCGTCCGCGCGACACGCTGACCCCGCTGATCACGCAATATTACAGCGAAGTCCGCGTCGACGAACTGCAGAGCCATATCCAGGACGCGTGGCATGTGCTGCCGACGGTGACGATCCTCGCGGGGTTCAAGTCGACCTACCAGTTCGCGACCCAGCGGGTGAAGGTCCAGCCGCTGCCGGGGTCTTTCGCCGGCTCGATCGCGCTGCCCAACGGTGCGCTGGAAACGACCGAGGTGTTCCTGCCGCAGGTCGGCGCAGTGTGGGACGTGACGCCGAACGACCAGCTGTTCGCCAATGCCCAGAAGAACATCCGCCAGTTCCAGACGAGTGCGGCGGCGGGGCTGTCGCCGTTCGCGCTTGGCAGCCAGGGCGCGTTCGACCTGTTCGCCGCGAACGTCCAGCCGGAGACGAGCTGGACCTATGAAGGCGGTCTGCGGTCGCATCACCGGCTGGGCGGCATCTTCTCGATCGAGGGACAGGTGAGCGTCTATCACGTCGATTTCTCGAACCGGTTGCTTGGCATCTCGCCCAACCCGACCGTCAATGCGATCACCAGCGGCGCGGCGATCCTGCAGAACGTCGGTGGGGTGAAGACGACCGGGGCCGATGTCGCGTTCACGCTCCATGCCGGGCCGCGTGTGTCGCTGTACAATGCGCTGTCGTACAATACGTCGAAATATCAGCAGGACTACGTCAGCGGAACGACGACCGTGCCGACGCGCGACAAGAACGTTCCGGGGTCGCCGGACTGGCTCAACAAGACGGTGCTGTCGGTCGGGCACGGCATCCTGGATGCGCAGCTGATCGGCGACTATATCGGCCGCCGCTATGCGACCTATACCAACGATCTGTCGGTGGCGGGCTACTTCACTTTGGCCGGGCAAGTGGGGGCGACGATCCCGCTCGATCAGCGGATGCTGGCGAAGGCGCTGCATGTCAGCGTCAACGTGACGAACATCACCGACCGCAAGGCGGCGTCGTCGCTGAGCATTGGTTCGGCAACCAACACGTACAGTGTGTTCCCGCTGGCACCGCGGCAGGTGTTCGGGACGGTGAGCGTGAGCTTCTGATCGTGATACCGGGGCCGACCGCCAGTGATGGCGGTACGGCCCCGGGTCTGTTGTTGATATTGCGCAACGCGAACCGGCAAAGTGCGGGTGTGGCTTATTCCGGGATCGTGCCTTCGTCGGCGATGCCTGCCTCGAACGATGCACTCGAATTGCTGCCGTCGGCCTGATGCGCGCGCTTGCCGCGGTTGGGCTTGTCGGCAACCGGCGTGCTTCCGCGCAGCGCGAACAGCGCAGCGGCGGTGGCAACCACGGCAGCCAGTCCGCCAACGACGGCCGCTGCCGAGCCCCAGCGCTTCCGGGTCGCGGACGTGGGGGCGGCGGGGGGTGCCGGCTTCACGATCGGTTTGCCCGGATTGACCGGGCGCCCCGAGGCCGCGCTGCGCGGCTTGGCGGGCTTGCGCGGCGCAGGAGCCTTGCCGGCTGATCCGGACTTTGCCCGTGCGGGCTTGTCCGGCTTGGGGGGCTTGGGCGGCTTCGCTGGGCTGGGCGGTGCGGCCGCCTCGGTCGGCGTTTCGGTATCGGTCGGCTTTTTCGGTGGCGTGGCCATCGGTTCATCCTTGCATTGGTCGCAACCTCAACGCGCAACGCGACGCTGGTTTCCCGTCTCTTACCGGAACGGCGGCTCGTTGAAGGCGCGGAGTTTGCGGGAGTGCAACTTGTTGCCTTCGCGGCGGAGTTCCTCGCAGGCTTCGATGCCGATCCGCATGTGCTCGCTTATGGCGCGTTCGTAGAAGCGGTTGGCCTGGCCGGGGAGCTTCAACTCGCCGTGGAGCGGCTTGTCCGAGACGCACAGCAGCGTGCCATAGGGCACGCGGAATCGGTAGCCTTGTGCCGCGATCGTGGCCGATTCCATGTCGATTCCAACCGCGCGCGACAGCGAAAAGCGCAAGGCGGAGCGCGAATATTGCAGTTCCCAGTTGCGGTCGTCGGTCGTCACGATCGTGCCGGTGCGCAGGCGGCGCTTGAGCTCGTCACCGGTCTGGCCCGAGACCGTCTCGGCCGCGCGCGCCAGTGCCAACTGGACTTCGGCGATCGCCGGCACCGGGATTTCGGGCGGCAGCACGTCATCGAGAATATGGTCGTCGCGCAGATAGGCGTGCGCCAACACATAGTCGCCGATCCGCTGGCTCGGGCGCAGGCCGCCGCAATGGCCGATCATCAGCCACGCCTCGGGACGCAGCACCGCGAGATGGTCGCAGATCGTCTTGGCGTTGGACGGGCCGACGCCGATGTTGACCAACGTGATCCCCGTGCCGTCCGCCGCCATCAGATGATAGGCGGGCATCTGGTGCCGCCGCCACGCGCTGGTGTCGGCGAGCATCGCCTCGACGTCATCGCCCGCGCGCATCATCACGCCGCCTGCGCCCGACACGCCGACATAACGGCTTGGCGTGCCGTCCGCGTGTGGCTCGAGCTGCGCGCACGCCCAGCGGACGAATTCGTCGACGTAGCGGTGATAGTTGGTGAACAACACGTAGCGCTGGACGTGCTCGGGGGGCGTGCCGGTGTAATGCCGCAACCGCGCCAGCGAGAAATCGGTGCGCAACCCGTCGAACAGCGCCAGCGGACGCGCCCCGCCGGCCAGCACGGCATAGCGCCCGTCCGCGATCTCGTCACCAATATGCGCGAGTTCGGTCGCGGGGAAGTGGCGCGACAAGTCGGTCGCGGTGACCGCGTCGAGGCTCAGCGCATGGCCGGGATCGATCACATAAGGGAAGGGGATTTCCTGCCGGCCGGGAACCGCCTCGACGGTGACGTCGTAATCCTCGATCAGAAGCGTTAGCTGTTCGGTCAGATAGTCGGCGAAGATCGCGGGCTTGGTGACGCTGATCGCATAGGCACCTTCGCTGACGAGACGGCCGAACGAGCGGGGGGGCACCGGACGATCCTCGCCGCCGCGATAGTGCAGCCGGATTTCGGGGTAGGCAAAGCTGCCGTCGCTGCGGCTTTCGCGCGCGGGCGGCTGGCCGGTGGTGATATAGGTGGTGAGGGCCGCCTGGAGGCGTTCGACCGACGCGCGGTACAGGCGGTCGAGCTCGGCGACGATGTCGGATGCTTGCGTCATGCACAGCGGCTAATGCGGTATCGTTACACGCGCAAGACCGGCTATGGATTGGGGCACGCACCGGAGAGGCGCGTGCCCGATCGCCTTACTTCTTGAGGGGCGGAATCACGTCTTCGCCTTCGCGAAGCTTCTTCACGCCATATACCGTGCCCGCCACTGCGGCGGCCGCGCTGGTTGCGATTGCGGCTGCCGCGACCGGATGTTCCTTGACCGCCTCGACGGTCGCGTTGAACGCGTCGGTGACGGCTTCCTGCGCCTGCGTCAGGATCGACGGATCGACCACCTTCTTGACCTCGGTCGCGGCCTTGTTGCCAAGATCCTGCGCGGTGTCGGTAGCCTGCTTGATCGTATCCGTCATGATGATCTCCCTTCGCATAAAGACGTGTTCCGGATGAGAAACGAAGTGCGGCGAGCGGAGGTTCCGTCGCCACACTCGTTTCGTCGTGCGTTAGATTTCGCTCAGCAGATGTTCTGCCGACGAAACCTTGAATTCACCCGGTGCCTCGACGTTGAGCTGTTCGACGACGCCGTCGTTGATCAGCATTGAATAGCGCTGGCTGCGCTCGCCCATGCCGAACTTGGAGCCATCGAAGGTCAGGCCGACGGCCTTGGCGAACTCGGCGTTGCCGTCGGCGAGCATCGTGATGTCGCCGGCGTCGCTGGCCTTGCCCCAGGCACCCATGACGAAGGCGTCGTTGACCGAAGTAAAGGCGATCTCGTCGATGCCCTTGGCCTTCAGGTCCGCCGCCTTGTCGACGAAGCCGGGGAGGTGGCGCGCCGAGCAGGTCGGCGTGAAGGCCCCTGGAACTGCGACGAGCGCGACCTTGCGGCCCTTGAAGAATTCGTCCGAGCTGACCTGATCCGGGCCATCGGGCGTGACTTTGGTGAGCATGGTGGTGGGGACGCGGTCGCCGACGTTGATCGTCATGAGAATCTCCTGATGCGGCCGCTCCGACCCGAAATGGGGAAACGGCTGGGCGGTACGTCGGCCAGCGGCAGCCAAATTTCAAGCATGGCGAGCGCTCACCCACATGCCTATGATGCGGGATGATGGACTCAACGACATATCTGACCGGCCAGTTCCTGCTCGCGATGCCCGGCATCGGCGACCCGCGGTTCGAGCGCGCGATCATTGCGATGTGCGCGCACGACGCGGAAGGCGCGCTCGGGATCGGGATCGGCGACACGCTTCCCGGCATCGGTCTCCACGCGGTGCTGGGGCAGCTCGATATCGATCCGGGCGTGGCACCGGATGCCCCGGTCCATATCGGGGGACCGGTGGAACCGCAGCGCGGGTTCGTCGTGCATAGCCAGGACTGGGGCGGGCAGGACACGGTGAGCGTCGCCAGCCGCTGGGCGCTGTCGGGCACGACCGACGTGCTCCGCGCGATTGCCGCCGGAGCCGGGCCGTCGCGCTGGATCGTCGCGCTTGGTTATGCCGGATGGGGGGCGGGGCAGCTCGATGCGGAGATGAGCCGGCATGGTTGGTTCAGCACGCCCGGCGACCCGGCGATCCTCTATGATACGCAAGCGGAGCGCCGGTGGGAGCAGGCGTTCGGCGGGGCCGGGATCGACTCGCGGTTGCTCGTCAGCGGGGCGGGGAATGCCTGAGGCAAACGTCGCGATCGTCGCACAGACAGCGATCGAGCGCATGACGGCGCCCCTTCGGACCGACATATAAAGACATCTTTATATTTGATCCGACGGCTATTCGGCAGTAAGGGCGCGGGCATCAACTCAATCGGAGATGCCCCGTGGCCACCGTTCTCGACAAGCCGACCGACTATGTCGTCGCAGACATTACCCTCGCCGATTTCGGTCGCGCGGAAATCAACATCGCCGAGACCGAGATGCCCGGCCTGATGGCTCTCCGCGACGAATTCGGCACGGCCAAGCCGCTCAAGGGCGCGCGCATCACCGGTTCGCTCCACATGACGATCCAGACCGCGGTGCTGATCGAGACGCTGACCGCGCTCGGTGCCGACGTCCGCTGGGCAACGTGCAACATTTACTCGACGCAGGACCATGCCGCTGCCGCGATCGCAGCGTCGGGCGTGCCCGTGTTCGCGATCAAGGGCGAGAGCCTCGCGGACTATTGGGATTATGTCGGCAACATCTTCGACTGGGACAATGGCGACGGCCAGACCTGCAACATGATCCTCGACGACGGTGGCGATGCCACCGCGTTCGCGCTCTGGGGTGCCAAGCTCGAAGCCGGCCATTCGTTCGGCGAGCCCGAGAATGAGGAAGAAGTCGAGATGCAGCGCGCCGTGAAGGCGTTCATCGCGAAGAAGCCCGGCTACCTCACCGAGACGGTCAAGAACATCAAGGGCGTGTCGGAAGAGACCACGACCGGCGTGCACCGCCTGTATGCGATCGCCAAGAAGGGCGAGCTGCCGTTCCCCGCGATCAACGTCAACGACAGCGTGACCAAGTCGAAGTTCGACAACCTCTACGGCTGCAAGGAATCGCTGGTCGACGCGATCCGTCGCGGCACCGACGTTATGCTCGCAGGCAAGGTCGCGACCGTTGCCGGCTTCGGTGACGTCGGCAAGGGCTCAGCCCAGTCGCTCCGCAACGGCGGTGCCCGCGTGCTGGTGACCGAAGTCGATCCGATCTGTGCACTGCAGGCGGCGATGGAGGGCTTCGAGGTCGTGACGATGGAAGAGGCGGTAACCCGCGCAGACATCTTCGTGACCGCGACCGGCAATGCCGACGTCATCACCGCCGACCACATGCGGGCGATGAAGAACATGGCGATCGTCTGCAACATCGGCCACTTCGACTCCGAGATCCAGATCTCGGCGCTGTCGAACTACAAGTGGACCGAAGTGAAGCCGCAGGTCGATCTCGTCGAGTTCGACGACGGCAAGCAGATCATCATCCTGTCCAAGGGCCGCCTGGTGAACCTCGGCAACGCGACCGGCCACCCGTCGTTCGTGATGTCGGCGAGCTTCACCAACCAGACGCTGGCGCAGATCGAACTGTTCACCAACCCTGAGCAGTATAAGAACGACGTCTACGTCCTGCCCAAGCACCTCGACGAGAAGGTCGCGGCGCTGCACCTCGAAAAGCTCGGTGTGAAGATGACCCAGCTGACCAAGAAGCAGGCCGATTACATCGGCGTGCCGGTCGAGGGTCCGTTCAAGCCGGATCACTATCGCTACTGATCGCCGACCACGGCAATCGATGTCGAACGAAGGCGGCGAGCACTGGCTCGCCGCCTTTTTTCTTGATCTATGCGGTGGATCCGCCGCACGCTCTGTCAACGCGGTGGTACCGGTGGAGCGCAGCGGGTACGTGAAGGAACGGGCAATGCGCCGTCGTAAAGGGGCGGGATGATCGGTTTGGTGCAGAGCTCGCTGCTGCTGAGCGGGGTTGGGCTGGCAGTTCTGCTGACGGGCGCTTCGGTGATCCTGTACGGCGGTCTGCGCGCGCGTCGCGAGGCGGCCGCGACCTTTGCCGAGAATGCGCGGCTTTCCGCGATGCTCGCCTCCGCGCCTGCGCTCGCGATGATCGTGCATGCCGACGGGCGGGTGGACTGTTCCGAACGACTCGCCGACTGGTTCGGCCTGACGACCCCGCCGCGCTATCTGAACGACCTGTCGGTGCACGGCGCGGGGATCGCGCCCGAGGATTTTACCGCGCTGTCGGGGGATGTCGCCGCCGCGCAGAAGTCGGGGCGTGCCTTCGCCCGCGCGATCCGTGCGCTGGGATCGTCGCGCGCGCTGATGATCCGGGGCAGTCGCGCGGCGCGCGACGTGCGGATTTCGGGGGGCGTGGTGGTGTGGGTGTTCGACGCGACCGACAGCGAAGCCGAGATCGTGCAGTTGCGCGCTGCGGTCGACGAGGCGACGACGCATTATGACGAATTGAGCGGCATCATCCAGGCTGCGCCGATGCCGATGTGGTACCGCGGGCCGGACCTGCGGCTGGCGATGGTCAACTCGCATTATGTCGATGCGGTCGAGGGGATCTCGCCGCAGGATGTGGTTCAACGCGGACTCGAACTGGTCGAGGGGTCGGGGGTCGGCGGACCGCTTGCGAGCGCGGTGATGGCGCGCGATGCGAAGGCGATCCAGACACAGACGCTTCCCGCCACGATCCGCGGCGAACGACGGATGCTGCGCGTGTATGACGCGCCGCTGTCGGCGGGCGGGGTTGCGGGCTTCGCGATCGATATCGAGGACCTCGAACAGGCGCGCGCACAGCTCAAGCGGTTCGACGATGCGCAGCGCGCGATGCTCGATCGCGTCTCGGCGGCGGTGGTGCAGTTCGGCCCGGACCGGGCGCTGGTGTTCTGCAACCAGCCGTTCCGCCGGATCTTCGCGATGAAGCCCGAGTGGCTCGCCGATCGTCCCGAATTCGATCGCGTGCTGGAGCGGATGCGCGAGGCATCGCGTCTGCCCGAAGTCCGCGATTTTCCGGGCTGGAAGAACGAACGGCGCGAATGGTTCCTCGCGGCGGGCGGTGCAATCGAGGAAGAATGGCATCTGCCGGGCGGGGTACATCTGCGCGTCGTGGCGCAGCCGTTGCCCGATGGCGGGTTGCTGCTGATTTTCGAGGATCGCACCGAACAGGTCCAGCTCGCCAGCGCGCGCGACACGCTGCTGCGGGTGCGGACCGCGACGTTCGAGAATCTGTACGAGGCGCTCGGCGTGTTCGCGGCGGACGGTCGGCTGCAATTGTGGAACCACAAGTTCCGCACGCTCTGGGGGTTCGAAGAAGAGTTCCTCGCGACTCATCCGCGCGTCGACGTGCTGGCGGAGGCGGCTGCCAAGCAGCTTGCCAACCCGGCGCGGGCGGGGCTGATCGGCGATCTGGTCCGCGCGGCGACGGTCGAGCGCCAGCAGCGCGCCGGGCGGGTCGCCTTCGCCGACGGTCGGCATTACGAATTCGCCGCGGTGCCGCTGCCCGATGGCAACGGGCTGTTCACGATGCTCGACATTTCCGACAGCCGACGGATCGAGCGCGCGCTGCGCGACCGCAACGAGGCGCTGGAAGCGGCGGACCGGATCAAGACCGCCTTCGTCGCGACGATGAGCTATGAATTGCGCACCCCGCTGACGTCGATCAGCGGGTTCGCCGAGATGCTCAACGAAGGTTATGCGGGCAAGCTGAGCAAGGCGGCGGAAGGCTATGTCGAAGCGATCCTCGAATCGGTCGAGCGGCTCGGGATGCTGGTCGACGAAGTGCTTGACTTGACCCAGGCGGAGGGCGGTACCGTTACGCTCGACAAGCGCGAGGTCGATCTCGTCGTCACGTCGCAGGCGGCGGCGGCATCGGTCGCGGGGCTTGCGAGCAAGCGCAAGCTCGACTTCGTGACGGACCTGCAACCCTCGACCGGGCACGTGTTCGGCGATGCGCGGCGCCTGCAGCAGATGGTCGAACATCTGCTCCGCCACGCGATCGCGGGGACGCGTGAGGGCGGGCGGATCCTGTTGCGGGTCGACGGCACGGCTGCGGCGGTTCGGATGATCGTGTCGGACGATGGGATCGGCATGACCCCGCAAATGGTCGAGCGCGCGTTCGATCGGTTCGGGCAGCCCGGCATCACCCGCAATGGCGAACGCGCGCTCGGGCTCGGCTTGCCGCTCGCACGGCAGTTCGTCGAAGCGCATGGCGGGACGATCCAGCTGGTGTCCGAACCGGGGCGGGGCACGCTCATCACGGTCCGCTTGCCGCGGCGTTGACTTGTACCGGCGCGGCTATGCGCATAGGTTGTGCGCATAGCGGGAGGACGGGATGGCGCGGGTTCGGGAAGATCGTACGGCCGTTCGTCGCCCCACCAACGTGACGCTGGACGAGCAGCTCGTCGCGTCGGCGAAAGAGCTAGGCATCAACGTATCGCGTGCCTGCGAACAGGGCCTGAGCGACGCGGTCAGTGCCGAGCGGATTCGGCGGTGGCAGGAGGAAAACAGGGAGGCCACCGAAGCCTATACCGAATATATTGCGACCTACGGCCTGCCGCTCGAACGATACCGCCAGTTCTGATGGCGCGGTTCGAGGCGTATCGGATGCGCGACTCCAGCGACATCGTGCTGGACTGCCAGGCCGACCTGCTGACCATGCTACCAACCCGGTTCGTCGTGCCATTGGTCCCGGCGGTCCGGTTTCGGGCTTTATATGCGAGGTTGAACCCTATTTTTCGTATCGCGCACGCGGAGTATGTCTTGGCGACGCAAATGGCGGGAACCGTGCCCTGCAATCGCATGGGAAATAGGGTTGCCGGGTTTGTCGATGAGCAGACGGCGATCATGAATGCGCTCGACATGCTGCTGACGGGATATTGAGATGATCCTTGCCGATCCCGCCGCGACCGAGGCGCTGGGCGCGCGGCTGGCGGGCCTTGCTCGCCCCGGCGACGTCATTACGCTGGCCGGGCCGCTCGGCGCGGGCAAGACGAGCATTGCGCGCGGTCTGCTTGCGGCGCTGGGGCTGGTGGGCGAGGCCCCGTCGCCGAGCTTCGCGATCGTCCAGCCTTATGCGCCGCCCGAGGTGCGCTTTCCGGTGTTGCACGTCGATCTCTACCGGATCGACGACGCGGACGAGATTACCGAACTGGGGCTGGACGAAGCCGAAAGCGATTCGCTGCTGCTTATCGAATGGCCCGAACGCGCGCCCGGTTACTGGCCCGATGCGCTGATGCTGACGCTGGCGAACGAAGAAGACGGGCAGCGTCGCTTGACAGCCGCCGTCCCGCCGGGCTGGAGAGAGCGATGGCAGCAGATATGACCCCACCCGCCGCCGCCGCGGCGTTCCTTGCGGCGCACGGCTGGTCCGACGCGACGATCGATCCGGTTGCGGGCGATGCGTCGTTCCGGCGATATTTCCGTGTGCGCGCGGGGGATCGCAGCGCGATCCTGATGGACGCACCGCCGCCGGAGGAGGATCCGCAGCCGTTCATCGACATCGCGCGCTGGCTGACTGAACGCGGGTTTGCCGCGCCCGCGATCCACGCGACTGATCTGGCGACGGGGCTGGTCCTGCTCGAGGATTTCGGGGACGTGCGGATGCGCGAGACGATCGATGCGGACCCCGCACGCGAAGCGGGCCTGTACCGGTCGGCGATCGACACGCTGGTCCGGTTGCAGCGCGAGGAAGCGGCGCCCGTGCCGCGCTACGATCTGGCGGTGCTCCACCGCGAGGCCAATCTGCTGACCGAATGGTATTGCCCCGCGATCGGCGTGACGCCGGACCAGGCGGCGTATGACCAGGCGTGGGATGCGGTGCTGGGCACGACGCTCCACGGCACGATGGTGACGGTGCTGCGCGATTATCATGCCGAGAATTTGATGCTGCTGGGCGACGGTGATGCGCTTGGCCTGCTCGATTTCCAGGACGCGCTGGCGGGGCATCCGGCGTATGATCTGGTGTCGTTGCTGCAGGATGCGCGTCGCGATGTCGCGGAAACGGTCGAGACCGAGATGCTCGCTTATTACCGTGCCGCGTCTGCCGCCGGCGAGGATTTCGATACCGCTTATGCCGTGCTCGGCGCGCAGCGGAACGCCAAGATCGTCGGCATCTTCACGCGGCTGTGGCAGCGCGATGGCAAGCCGCGCTACGCCGCTTTGTGTCCGAGGGTGTGGGCCTATCTCGATCGCGATCTCGCGCATCCCGCGCTTGCGCCGGTCAGGGAATGGTTTGACGCGACGATCCCGCCTGAGCTGCGCGGCAATCCGATGGAGCTGTCGGCGTGATCGGACCCAAGCGGACGTTGCACATCCGGCCCGATCCGGGGGGCACGGTGCCGAAGACCGCGATGGTGATGGCCGCAGGACTCGGCAAGCGGATGCGCCCGCTCACCGCGACGCGACCCAAGCCGTTGGTGGTGGTCAACGGGCGCGCGCTGATCGATCACGTGTTCGACCGGCTTCGCGCGGGCGGCGTCGAGCGTGCGGTGGTCAACGTCCATTATCTCGCGGACACGCTGGAAGCGCATCTCCACAACCGCGTCGCGGGGATCGACGTGGTCGTCTCCGACGAACGCAAGCAGCTGATGGAGACGGGCGGCGGGATCGTTCAGGCGCGCGCGCTGATCGGCGACGATCCGTTCCTCGTCGTCAACAGCGACAATCTGTGGGTCGATGGCCCGAGCGACGCGATCCGCATGCTCGCCGCACGGTGGGACGACGCCAAGATGGATGCGCTGCTGCTGATGGTGCCGCTCGCGCGCGCCAATCATCATGCCGGGCAGGGGGACTTTCGGCTTGCCGCCGACGGCAAGATCATCGGGCGGCGGCAACCCGGCAAGCTCGCGCCCTTCGTCTATACCGGGGTGCAGATCCTGTCGCCGCGCGTGATCGCGGACTGGCCCGAGGGGCCGTTCTCGACGATGCTGTTCTGGGAACGCGCGATCGCGGCGGGGCGTGCCTACGGGCTGGTGCATCAGGGCCTGTGGTTCGACGTCGGCACGCCCGCGGCGGTCGGCAAGACCGAGGTCATGCTCGCGGATGGCTGAGCCCGTCCGGCCCAAGATCTTCACGATCCCCGCCCACCGCGCCTTTGCCGATGCGTTGGCGGCGGGGCTGATCCGGCAGTTCGGAAGCGATGATCTCGGGCTCGCGCGCGGGCTGGTGCTGCTCCCCAACAATCGCGCCAAGCGCGCGCTGACCGAGGCGTTCGTCCGCGCAAGCGACAAGGGATTGCTGCTCCCGCGGATGGTCGCGATCGGCGATCCGGCGCTCGACGAAGGCGTCGGCGCGGCGCTCGATCCGGCGGATAGCGCGGAGCCGATCCCGCCCGCGGTCGAGCCGCTCGAACGGCGGATGATCCTCGCGCGACTGATCGGCGAGGAACGCCAGCGTGGCGGACAGCCGATCGATGCGGCGGAAGCGGTCCGGCTGGCGGGCGATCTCGCGCGGACGCTCGATCAGTTGCTGGTCGAGGATGTCGCGCCGATCCGGTTGCGCCAGATCGAGCTCAACGAAGCGATGTCGGCGCATTGGGAACGCGCGCTCGCGCTGTTCGAGATCGTGCTCGACCGCTGGCCGGGCGAACTCGCGCGGATCGGGCGGATCGACCTGGCGGACCGGCGCGCGCGGTTGCTGCGGCGGCTGGCGGAGCGATGGGATGCGACGCCGCCCGCGGGGTTCGTCTGTGCGGCGGGGATCACCGACAGCGCGCCCGCGGTGGCGCGGTTGCTGCGCTGCGTCGCGGACAGCCCGCGCGGGATGGTCGTGATGGCGGATCTCGCGATCGCGATGGACGAGGGCGAATGGCAGGCGCTCGGGCCGCACCGGTTCGATCCCGACACCGGCAGCACGCGCCGCTCGATCGAGACGCATCCGCAATTCCATCTGAAGCTGCTGCTCGAGCGGATGAGCGTCAACCGCACCGAAGTCCGCCAGTGGCGCGACGGCAGCGACCATGACGCGACGGTCGCGCGCGGCAAGGCGGTGGCGAATGCGCTGGCTGCGGCGGAGGCGACTGCCAAATGGACGACGCTTCCCGCCGAGGAGCGCAGGCTGAGCGGGATCACCGCCGCCGAACTCGCGACCCCCGGCGAAGAGGCGCAGGCGATTGCGCTGGCGTTGCGCGAAGTGGTGGAGATGCCTGGACGGACCGCTGCGCTGGTGACGCCCGATCGCGGGCTCGCGCGGCGCGTGGCGGCGCATTGCAAGCGGTGGAACATCATCGTGGACGATTCGGCCGGGCGACCCTTGTCGATCCTGCCGCCGGGGACGTTGCTGACTGCGCTCGCGGAAGCCGCAACCCAGCGGTTCGCGCCGCTCGCCTTGCTGACGTTGCTCAAGCATCCGCTGGTACGCTCGGGGCCGGAGCGGACGGGCTGGCTCGACGGGGTGCGCGCGCTCGACCGAGTCCTGCGCGGGCCGCGTCCGGCGGCGGGGCTGGTGGGGATCGACGCACATCTGCGACAGGCACGGCGCGCGGGCGATGCGACCGCGTGGTGGCCCGAGGCCCGCGCCTTGCTCGAGCCGCTCGAACCGTTGTTCTCGCGCGCGGCTCCGCTGGCGGCGCTCGTTGCGGGGTTGCGCGAGACTGCGCAGATGCTGTGCGGCGATGCGCTCTGGGCTGGCCCCAACGGTCGTGCTGCGGCGGAATTGCTGCGCGGGATCGAGGATCATGCGGGCGAGGGGCCGGCAATGGTCGACCCGGCGAGCCTCGCGCCGTTGCTTGCGACGTTGATGGACGAGGTCGCAGTGCGCGCGCAGCAGGGCGGGCACCCACGTATCGCGATCTATGGATTGATCGAGGCGCGGTTGCAGACCGCCGACGTGATGATTCTCGGCGGGCTCAACGAGGGAACGTGGCCGGGCCTGCCCGCGCCCGACCCGTGGCTTGCACCGCGGATCCGGATCGAACTCGGGCTTCCCGGATTGGATCGTGGTGTCGGGATGGCGGCGCATGATCTCGCCCAGGCGTTGGGTGCGCCGAGCGCTCTCATCACGCGTGCGCGGCGCGGGGGCACGCAACCCGCGATCGCGTCGCGCTTCTGGCTGCGGTTGCAGGCGCTGGCGGGCGAGCGGTTCGAGCGGGCTGCCGCGCTGGAGGGTTGGGCGCGCGCGGTCGACGATCCGCGCGCGCATGAGCCCGCGACGCGCCCGGTGCCGGTGCCCCCCGCCGAGCGTCGCCCGACGACGATCGCGGTGACCGATGTCGACCGGCTCAAGGCCGACCCTTACGCCTTTTACGCCAAGCGCATCCTTGGCCTCGTGCCGCTCGACCCGGTCGACGCCGATCCGAGTGCGGCGTGGCGCGGCACCGCGGTGCACGCGATCCTCGAACAATGGGCGCGCGAGGATGCGTGTGCGCTGGACACGCTTCATGGTCGTGCGCTGGCGATGTTCGATGGCGCACATCCGATGCAGCGGGCTTTGTGGCGGCCGCGGCTGATGGAGGCGATCAACTGGATCGTCGCGGAAATGGGCAAGCAGGCGGATGCGGGGCGGAGCGTGCTCGCGGTCGAGCAATCGGGCAAGGTCGCGATTGCGGGGGTCACGCTGACCGGCAAGTTCGACCGGATCGATCGTAATCCGGATGGGACGCTCGCGATCATCGATTACAAGACCGGCAAGGCCCCCTCGGCGGCGGCGGTGCGCGAGGGGTTCAGTCTGCAGCTCGGGCTGCTCGGGCTGATCGCGGAGCGCGGCGGATTCGAGGATATTGCGGGGATCGCACGCGGGTTCGAATATTGGTCGCTGACCAAGAATGGCGATGCGTTCGGGAAGGTATCGTCCCCGGTCGATTCGGCGGGGAAGCTCGACAAGGTGCTGCCCGAGGATTTCGTGACGCTCGCCGCGCGGCACTTCAGCGATGCGGCGGGGGAATGGCTGACGGGGATGCGCGGGTTCGAGGCGAAGCTGCACCCGGATTATGCGCCGTTTGCGGAATATGATCAGTTGATGCGCCGGGATGAATGGTATGGGCGTGAGTAGCTTTTCCAAATTCCCTTCCCCGGCGAAGGCCGGGGCCCAGTCGCGCTGGCCCAGGTTTGGCAATGCTGTGCTCTCCAACAACCCGCTCACTCCTGGGCCCCGGCCTTCGCCGGGGAAGGCAGCAGGAAAAATGGGTAAGCGCCGCGCTATGGCGGGGAGCCACGCCCGATGAGCGAACCCAAGGGCCACCGCCCGCTCCCGATCCTCAAGGACGCGCAGGCGCGTGCGAGCGATCCCGGCGGGCACGTCTGGCTGTCCGCCTCGGCGGGGACGGGCAAGACGCAGGTGCTCACCGCGCGCGTCTATCGCTTGCTCCTGCGCGGGGTCGATCCGGCGGCGATCCTGTGCCTGACCTTCACCAAGGCGGGCGCGGCCGAAATGGCGGGGCGGATCGGCGAGCGGCTCGCGGCGTGGGTGCGGATGGCCGAGCCCGATCTCGCGCGCGATCTCCATGCGCTCGGCGAAGACCCGTCCCCCGAGCTCAAGCAGCGCGCCCGGACGCTGTTCGCGCGCGTGCTCGATTCGCCCGGCGGCGGGATCCGGATCCAGACGATCCACGGTTTCTGCCAGAGCCTGTTGTCGGGCTTCCCGGTCGAGGCGGGGCTTGTCCCCGGCTTCCGCCCGATCGAGGCGCGCGAGGAAGCGGTGATGGCGCGCGACGCGCTCGCCGAGATGCTCGTCGCCGCCGAGAGCGAGGGGCGCGAGAAACCGATCACCACCGTCGGCGCGCTGAGCCTGCGGCTGGGCGAGGGCGAGGCGGAACGGTATCTGCTCGCCTGCGCGCGTGCGCCCGCCGCGATGGCGGAGTTGCCGATTGGCGATGGCGTCCAGCCCTTCATCCGCCGCGCACTCGCCTTGCCGCCCGGCGATATCGAGGCGGTGTTGTGCGAAGCGTGCGACGATAGCGAGTTCGACGTCGACAGCGTCGCGCGGCTCGCGGCGGCGAACCGCGCGTGGGGGACCGCGACCGGCGGCAACCACGCCGACATCGCCGAATGCTGGGTCGAGGCGACGCCCGAAATGCGCGTGCGGATGCTCGGCGACCTGATCGGCGTGCCGTTCACCGCCAAGCGCGAACCGCGCAAATATTCGCCCAAGCTGCTGGCCGCGGACGAGGATTATGCCGGCATCGCGATCGAGGTCGGCGAAGCCTGCGCCACGCTGCTCGGCCTGCGCGAGCGTGCGGCTTATGCCGATCTGCTCGCCGATGCGCTGATGGTCGGGCGCGATTATGCCGCGACCTATGACCGCGCCAAACACCGGCTCGGTGCGGTCGATTTCGACGATCTGATCCGCGCGACGATCGCGTTGCTGCAACAGCCCGGCATGGGCGAATGGGTCCGCTACAAGCTCGACCAGGCGACCGAGCATGTCCTGATCGACGAGGCGCAGGACACCAACCCCGAGCAATGGGCGATCATCCGCGCGCTCGCCGAGGAATTCTTCGCGGGCGACGGCAGCCACGGCGAGCGCGTCCGCACCTTGTTCACGGTCGGCGATTTCAAACAGGCGATCTTCGGGTTCCAGGGGACCGACCCGCGCTACTTTGGTGCGGCGGAACTCAGTTTCGGGCGGCTGGCGGAGGCGGCGTGGGATTCGGACAGCGCCGAACGCGCGCGGACCGGCGAAATGCGCGCGCGGCCGTGGCATCGGCTGTCGCTGACGCAATCGTTCCGCTCGACCAGGCCGGTGCTCGAATTCGTCGATTCGGCGCTCGAACTGCTCCCCGAACCCGGCATGGGGCTGATCGCGGACCGCGAGCGCCACGCGAGCGAAGTCCCGGGGCCGGGGACGGTCAGCCTGTGGCCGCTGGTGGTCGCAGGCGCGGGCGACGAGGATGAGGAAGGCTGGATCGGCGACGCGACCCGTGCACTTGCCGGGCAGATCGCGCGGACTATCAAAGGCTGGGTCGGCACGCTGATGCTCGAGAGCAAGGGGCGCACGCTCCAGCCCGAGGACATCATGATCCTCGTCAAGCGGCGTGGCGACCTCGCGTCGCTGATCGTCGCGCGGCTGTATGCCGAGGGCGTGCCCGTCGCGGGGGTCGACCGGCTGCGGCTCAACGCGCCGCTGTCGGTGCAGGATCTGTTGTCCGCGATCCGCTTCGTGCTCCAGCCGGAGGACGATCTGTCGCTGGCGTCGCTGCTGGTCTCGCCGTTGATCGGGTGGAGCCAGGACCAATTGATGGACGCCGCGCCCAAGCGCGCGGTCAGCCTGTGGCGGCATATCAGCAAGACCATGCCGCGCAGCGAGTTGGCACCGGTCTATGCGATGCTCGATCGCGCCGATTTCGCGACGCCCTATCAGTTCCTCGAGGAACTGCTGTCCGGGCCGCTCGGCGGGCGGCGCAAGCTGCTCCGGCGGCTGGGGCAGGAAGCGCGCGACCCGATCGAGGAATTGTTGAGCGCAGCACTCGACTTCGAATCACTCGGGACGCCGTCGCTGCAACGCTTCCTCGACTGGTTCGATCGCGGTGAGGTCGAGATCAAGCGCGATCCCTCCACGCCGCGTGATTCGGTCCGCGTGATGACCGCGCATGGCGCGAAGGGGTTGCAGGCCCCGCTGGTGATCCTCGCGGACGCGGCGGTCGACCCGACGCGCTCGCCGCGCTCGACGCTCAAATGGACCGCGGGCGACATGGCGGCGGCGATCCCGATCATCCGCCCGCGCAAGGGCGAGGCGACCGGGCCGCTCGCCGAGCTGGTCGACGATGCCGCGGCGCGCGATCTGGAGGAGCATTGGCGGCTGTTCTATGTTGCTGCGACGCGCGCCGAGGAGCGGCTGGTGATCGCGGGATCGGTCGGGCCGAGCGCGAAGGGCGTTGCCCCCGAGGCAAGCTGGTACGCCGCCGCCGACCGTGCGATGACTGCGCTCGGGTTGCCCGTGGAGGCTGCGCCGCGCGATTTCATCGGCCATGCGCCGCAAAAGCCGGTGCCGCTGGTGCGCGCGAAGAGCGGCGAGGGGCGCGAGCCCGTGACGGTGCCGGACTGGGCGCTACGCGACGCGCCGGTCGAATCGCGCCCACCGCGCCCGCTCGCGCCATCGTCGCTGGGCGATGACGTGGTGTCGGACGCGCCGCCGACGCCGGCGATGCGCGATGCCGCCGAGCGCGGGCGGCTGATCCACGCCCTGTTCGAACGCTTGCCGCCGGTTGCGCCCGACGAGCGCGCGGTGGCGGCGGATCGCTGGCTCGAACGGAGCGGGGCGGTCGCCGATCCTGCCATGCGCGCGGCGATTGCCGACCCGGTGTTGACGGTGCTCGACGATCCGCGCTTTGCAGAGGCGTTCGGGGAGCGGTCGCTCGCCGAGGCGCCGATCGCGGCGGTGCTGCCCGACGGGTTCGTCGTATCGGGCACGGTCGATCGCCTGCTGGTCGAGCCCGAGCGGATCCGGATCGTCGATTTCAAGACCGGGCGCAGCGTGCCTGGCAGCGAAGCCGAGATTCCGCCCTATCATATCAAGCAGATGGCGGCCTATGCCGCGGCGCTGCGCGTGATCTTCCCGGGGCGGCTGGTGGAGGCGGCGTTGCTCTATACCAGCGGGCCGACGCTGTACCTGCTGTCGCCCGAGGCGCTCGCCACGCACAAGCCCGGCTTTGCGAGCGCGGAGCAAAGCTAGGCTTCGTGCGCTTGAGGTGCGAGGGCGGCGACCTTACGTTCAGCCCAACACAAGGAGACAGACATGCCGACC
Organism: Sphingomonas sp. FW306-05-A; assembly: GCF_058782275.1. Lineage (NCBI taxonomy): Bacteria > Pseudomonadati > Pseudomonadota > Alphaproteobacteria > Sphingomonadales > Sphingomonadaceae > Sphingomonas > Sphingomonas sp. FW306-05-A. Next base: position 139,841 of record NZ_JBYSXN010000002.1, on the reverse strand, counting down.
AAGAAGATCACCGACGCAAGCTGGGATGCCGACGTCACCAATGCGCAGGGCGCGGTGCTGGTCGATTTCTGGGCGGAATGGTGCGGCCCGTGCAAGATGATCGGACCGAGCCTCGAGGAAATTTCCGAGGAATTGGGCGAGCAGGTGACGATCGCCAAGCTCAACATCGACGAGAACCCCGACGCGCCGGGCAAGTATGGCGTCCGCGGGATCCCGACGATGATCCTGTTCAAGAACGGGCAGCCGGCGGCGACCAAGGTCGGGGCTGAGCCGAAGAGCAAGTTGAAGTCCTGGCTTGAGGGTGAGCTGGCTTAAGGTGATTGGCCTCCGGATCGAATGATCCGGGGGCCTTTTTCTTGATTGCACCCTACCGTTGCGCTTCCCCGGCGAAGGCCGGGGCCCAGTAGCGAAACCTGAGTTGCCGAACGCTGCGCTCAGTTGGAGAAACCTCCGCTACTGGGCCCCGGCCTTCGCCGGGGTAGCGTTCTCGCAGGGCGATGCCTTCCTCAGCTCCGATAATCCGCGTTGATCGAAATATACCCGTGCGTCAGATCGCAGGTCCACACCGTCGCCGCGCCGTCGCCGAGCCCGAGATCGACCCCGATCTCGATGTCCTGGCCCTTGAGATGCGCCGCGACCGGCGTCTCGTCATAGCCGGTCACCGCCAGCCCCTCGCGCGCCACCTGCGTATCCCCGAAGCGGATCGCGAGCAGGTCGCGCTCGGCAGGTTCGCCCGCCTTGCCGACCGCCATCACGACGCGGCCCCAATTGGCGTCCTCGCCAGCGATTGCAGTTTTCACCAGCGGCGAGTTGGCGATGCTCAGCGCAATGCGGTGCGCGCTGCGGTCGCTTTCCGCGCCGGTCACCGCGACTTCGATGAATTTGGTCGCGCCTTCGCCGTCGCGGACGACAAGATGTGCGAGCTGGCGGCACAGGTCGCCGAGCGCCGCGCGGAACGCGTCCGCGCCATCGTCCTCGGCGGCGGTCAGCGCGGCGTTGCCCGCCTTGCCGGTTGCGAAGGCCAGCACACTGTCGCTGGTCGAGGTGTCGCTGTCGACGGTGATGCACGAGAAGGTCGCGCGATTGGCTTCGCTGAGCGTCGCCTGGAGGAACTCGGCTGAAACCGCGGCGTCGGTGAAGATATAGCCGAGCATCGTCGCCATGTCCGGCGCGATCATCCCCGAGCCCTTGATGATCCCGACCAGCGTGACCGTGCGCCCGCCAATGACGGCGGTCGCCATCGCACCCTTGGCGAAGGTATCGGTCGTGCCGATCGTGTTGGTCGCGTCCTCCCACGAACAGGGCGCGGCCGCGAAGACCGCGTCGAGCCCGGCCTCGGCCTTGTCGATCGGCAACGGCACGCCGATTACCCCGGTCGAGGAAACGAACACGTCGGACGGGCGGCAGGCGAGCGCGCCCGCGACCTTGGCGGCGATCGCCTCGACCGCAGCGCGTCCGCGCCCGCCGGTGAAGGCGTTGGCGTTGCCTGCGTTGACGACGACCGCGCGCGCTTCGCCGAGGATCAGCGCAGCGCGGCACCATTCGACTTCGGGCGAGGGGCATTTGCTTTGCGTCAGCACGCCCGCGACGGTCGTGCCGGGGTCGAGCGTGATGAAGGTGAGGTCGTTGCGCTCCCACGGCTTATACCCGGCGCGCGCGACACGCGGCGTGACCCCGGCGATCGCGGGCAGGGCGGGGAAGGGGCGAGCGAGCGGGGAGCGGTCCATGTGCGCGGCTGTAGCAGATCGCTACCGCGTCTCAAGCAGTGGCTCCTGTTGCTCTCCTTGGAAGGGCGGGGGCGGTGGGGGAGAGTGCAGCACCTGCCTCAGGCCCACCCACCCCCAGCCCCTCCCTTCTAGGGAGGGGAGGAACTTGCGGGACGTTTCTCTCTCCCCTCCCTGGAAGGGAGGGGGCGGGGGTGGGTCGGTGTGGGGAGCGCGTAGCACCCGCCTCCGGGCTACCCACCCCACCCCCTTCCAGGAAGGGGAGCGCGCGGTTTCGTGCGTCTCGCGTGGGGCGGTGCTTCGACTTCGCTCAGCACGAACGGAATTCAGGCCAGTTCCTTTGTTCAACCTTTCGGGCGCGGGTTGCTCGTCGAAACCGTCCTCCCCGTTCGCATTGGGCGAAGTTCTCCGTTCGCCCTGAGCGAAGTCGAAGGGCCCTCTCCGCACGAACAGCCCCCCACGACGAGTGGTGTTTGCCGATAGACGAAGTGCGTCGCAGCCATTACATGCCCAAATACCCATGGAATGGCTGTTGTTCTTTTCTGCGATCCTTTCTGCGCTGACCGGCGTGGTGACGGGCGTTCGCGCGCCGGACGTGCAGGTTGAATGCCAGTCGGTCGCGGCGGCTCGTGCACAGGTCGCGCTCCCCGCGCGGGTGCTGCGTGTGGCGGGCCATCTGCATCTCGCCGGTGGCTTCATGGAAACGCCGGTCTTCTCGGTCAGCAGTCTTACCCTGCCGGTGATTGCAGCGTCGCGCCTGTACCTGGATCGCCCGCGGGCTTGATCCGGTGGCGCCTGCCGCGCTGCCCTTCTTAACGACATCTTTCGGTGGCCGCGTGTAGCGCGCCGCTCATCCTCTTTGAAAATACAGGAATTGCCCATGTTCGGCGGCATTGCCAAATCGCTCTTCGGCTCGTCCAACGACCGTTACGTCAAGTCGCTCGGCGCGGTCGTTGCGAAGATCAACGGGTTCGAACCGACCATCTCCGCCATGTCCGACGAGGAACTGTCAGGCCAGACCGCGCGCTTTCGCGAACGGCTGACGGCGGGCGAAGACCTCGACGCGCTGCTGCCAGAAGCGTTCGCCACCGTGCGCGAAGCCGCCAAGCGCGCGCTCGGGCAGCGGCATTACGACGTCCAGCTGATCGGCGGCATCGTGCTACACCGCGGCGAGATCGCCGAGATGCGCACCGGCGAGGGCAAGACGCTCGTCGCGACGCTTGCGACCTATCTCAACGCGCTGCCGGGCAAGGGCGTCCACGTCATCACCGTCAACGACTATCTGGCGGCGCGCGACGCGGGCTGGATGGCGCAGGTCTACAACTTCCTCGGCATGACGGTCGGCGTGATCATCCCCAACCTGTCCGACCAGCAGCGGCTCGACGCCTATGCCGCGGACATCACCTACGGCACGAACAACGAGTTCGGCTTCGATTACCTGCGCGACAACATGAAGTATGAGCGCGAATCGATGGTCCAGCGCCCGTTCGCGATGGCGATCGTCGACGAGGTCGATTCGGTGCTGATCGATGAAGCGCGCACGCCGCTGATCATCTCCGGCCCGACCGACGACAAGTCCGACCTGTATCGTTCGGTCGACCTGATCGTGAAGCAGCTCCAGCCGACCGATTACGAGAAGGACGAAAAGCAGAAATCGATCATCCTGACCGAGGACGGCACCGAGAACATCGAGCGGCTGCTCGAGACCGCAGGGCTGCTCGAGGGCGCGAACCTGTACGATTTCGAGAACACGCAGGTGGTGCACCACACCAACCAGGCGCTGCGCGCGAACATGATGTTCCGGGCGGACATCGACTACATCGTCAAGGACGGCAAGGTCATCATCATCGATGAGTTCACCGGCCGCATGATGGACGGCCGCCGCTGGTCGGACGGTCTGCATCAGGCGATCGAAGCCAAGGAAGGCGTCGAGATCGAGCCCGAGAACCAGACGATGGCATCGATCACCTTCCAGAACTATTTCCGCATGTATCCGAAGCTTGCCGGCATGACCGGGACGGCGGCGACCGAGGCGGCGGAATTCTACGACATCTACAAGATGAACGTGGTGACGATCCCGACGCACGTGCCGGTCCAGCGCGTCGACGAGGAAGACGAATTCTACAAGGACACCGCGGACAAATTCCGCGCGATCGCCAAGAAGATCAAGCATCACGCCGATCTCGGCCAGCCGGTGCTGGTCGGCACCGTGTCGATCGAGAAGTCCGAATTGCTCAGCGAATTCCTGGTGCAGGAAGGCGTGAAGCATGAGGTGCTCAACGCACGCCAGCATGAGCGCGAGGCGCACATCGTCGCGCAGGCTGGGCGCAAGAGCGTCGTGACGATCGCGACCAACATGGCGGGCCGCGGCACCGACATTCAGCTCGGCGGCAATCTCGAGTTCCGCGTCAACGACGAGCTGTCGGCGATGGCCGAGGGCCCCGAGCGCGAGGCGGCGGTTGCGCGGATCAAACAGGAGATCGCGGTCGAGAAGGCCGAAGTGCTCGCGGCGGGCGGGCTGTTCGTGCTCGGCACCGAGCGGCACGAGAGCCGTCGTATCGACAATCAGTTGCGCGGGCGTTCGGGGCGTCAGGGCGATCCGGGGCTCTCGCGCTTTTACCTCAGCTTGGACGACGATCTGCTGCGTATCTTCGGGCCGGACACTTTGTTCGCCAAGATGATGCGCTCGAACATCGGCGACGGCGAGGCGATCGGCAGCAAGTGGCTGTCCAAGGCGATCGAGACCGCGCAGAAGAAGGTCGAGGCGCGCAACTACGACATCCGCAAGCAGGTCGTCGAATATGACGACGTGATGAACGACCAGCGCAAGGTCATCTACGAGCAGCGCAGCGACATCATGGACGCATCGACCGTCGGAGACGTGGTCGAGGATATGCGGTCTGAGACGGTCAACGGCATCGTCGGCGCGGCATGCCCTCCCGGCACCTATCCCGAGCAGTGGGATATCGCGGGGATGAAGGAGCAGCTCGCGACAACGCTCAACCTCGAACCGCAGATCGAGGCATGGCTCGAGGAAGAGGCGATTGACCCCGAGATCATCGAGGAACGCGTCCGCACGCAGGCCGACGATCTGGTCCGTGAAAAGGCCGAGTCGCTCGATCCCGAGACGTGGGTACGGGTCGAGAAGTCGATCCTGCTGCAGAACCTCGATCATCACTGGAAGGAGCATCTGGCCACGCTCGACGCTCTGCGGCAGGTCGTCCACCTGCGCGCCTATGCGCAGAAGACGCCGATCAACGAGTATAAGCAGGAGGCGTTCTCGCTGTTCGAACGGATGCTGACCAACATCCGCGAGGACGTGACTCGCACGATCGCTTTCGCTGAGTTCAACGTCGAGCCGACCCCGTCGCTGCCGACCTTGCCGGACTTCATCACCAGCCATTTCGACCCGTTCACCGGCGACGACGATACCTACGACCAGGATGGTGCCAGCGGCCTGATCACCACGCGCCTGCCGCCGCTGTCGATCCCGCGGCCGGAGGGCAAGGAACTCGGCCAAGATCCGTCGGAGTGGGCCGGCAACGTCAGCCGCAATGCGCCGTGCCCGTGCGGGTCGGGGAACAAATACAAGCACTGCCACGGCGCGGTGTGATCCCCCGCCGCTAACTTCATCCCCGCGGAGGCGACCTCTGCGGACGATGGGTTACGGAGTGGTCATTTCTGTTTTCCCGCGAAGGCGGGAATCCAGAGTCATTCAGACCAACGGTTTGCAGTTCTTGTGACTCTTGGACCCCCGCTTTCGCGGGAGAACAGCATTGGCTTCGCTGAGGCCATGCCTTCGCGGGAATGACGGAATGTGGGGGCGGGGGCCTCCACCACCGCGTCCGCAGAAACCGCAGACGCAAAAAAAGCCCCCCTTCCGGCCTGCGGAGGGGGGCTTTTTGATGCCGCTGATCGGTAGCCGTTACTTCGGCGTGACGATGCTTGGCCCGAGGTTGCGGAGCACCTCGCGCGCGTCGAACGCGCGGATGTTGTCCTTGGGCTTGGGGCCCTTGCCGACGACGATCTCGGCGTTCGCTTCATACTTGTCGATCGTGTTGATATCGATCCCGCGATCGAAGAACGGATCACCGATGAAGGGATCCCACGAGCGCCAGCCGAAGCCGCGACCGCGGTAGCGCCAGCTCGGACCCCAATAGCCGCCGCCGAAGCCGCCGCCATAGCCGAACCCGCCACCAAACCCGCCGCCGTAGCCGAGGCCGCCATACCCGCCGCCGAAGCCGCCGATCCCCGGCGTGGCGTAGGTTCGCGTGCTCTTGTCGACGTTACGGTCGGCGAAGACGAAATAATCGAAACCGCGCTGGACGGTCAGCTCGGCGGCGCGGAACAGCAGGTACTTCTCGACCGTGTCGCGCGAGGTGTAGCTGTTGCCCGAGAAGCTGACCTGGAAGCGGTTGTCCTCGATCTGGCGGTCGGTGTAGCCAGACCGGGCAAAACCGCGGCCAACCGCCGGACGATAGGTCGATTCGGATGCGCAGGCCGTCAGCAGGGTGGATGCCGCAAGCGCCACGATGAGCGCGGATCGGCGGAAGTTGGGCGGGAACTTGGGCATTTCGGTCTCCAGTGAACTGGTCTGTGCGGCGAGCCGTGCCGTCGAGGCCATGAAGCGCAGAACGATCGACCCGATGCAAGGCTCCGGGTTCTCGGTCCGATCTTGCTGCGCATAAGCGCCTGTAGATGAACGGAGACTGACGCGCGACGAATTGCTCCACAGGCGTCAACGAATGTATTACCGTTTTGGGCCTATGTACGACATTATGTAATCGCGCGAACGCCTGACATGCGCTTATGTTGCGAAGTGGGCGTTGGCGAAGCGTATTGGGGGTTTCGATGCGAATCGTGGCATTGACGGCAGCGAGCTTGATCGTCGGGGCGACTCTGGCGCGGGCGGCGCATGCCGATCCCGGGGCGATGTTGCCCGACCCGGTTCCGTCGGCGCTCGGCAAGCTGACCCCGGTCGAAGCCAAGGTGACGCCCGATTTCCGCGTCAGGCTGGCGATGGTGACGTCTGCGGCGGTGACCGATACGCTGCTCGGCCCGGACGGCGCGATGCAGCACCGGTTCGCGAGTTCGATGATCGACTATTATCCGTTCCACGGCAGCGGGCTGCACCTGTCGGGCGGGATGAAGTTCTTCTCGGTCGCCAACTTCGTCCGTGACGCCGAGAAGGCGACCGGCGGGCTACTCTATATACCGCGTCTGCCGGGCACCAGCAGCGGCGTGCGCACCGGCTTCAACCGGCGTACGCCTGCCGCGACGGTGGGGTATAGCGGCAAATACAAGAACGCGCTGTTCGGGGTCGAGATGGGGACGCTGGTCGGTGCGGCGAATGCCGACCTCCCGCGCTCCTATCGCGCGCTGGGCGAACGCCGCGGGGGGCTCAACCCGATCGCCAACCTCGTGGTGGGCATGAAGTTCTGAGCCGACGCAACGATTCGGTCGCGCAGCGATCGTCCGATTAGAAAACGGCGGAAATCCGCCGTTTTTTCAGTAATCTAAAAAACCTGCGTCACGGCGCTTGCATTGCCGCGCAACCCGTTGCTATAGGCGCGCCTCCGCGATGTTCCCTGATAGCTCAGCGGTAGAGCTCTCGACTGTTAATCGAGCGGCCGTAGGTTCGAATCCTACTCAGGGAGCCACTTCTCGTCGGACGATCCGACCGTTGCACAGCGTGCAAGGTCGGACCCCAATCCACCAACGGTACCTAGCGATGCGATCGCCTCAGCAGGCGGCGACCGCGCCTAGGAATGCGGTGATCTTGGTAACGTCCTTGATCCCCGGCGCGCTTTCCAGCCCCGACGATACGTCCACCAGCGTCGCACCTGTCGTCCGCACAGCATCGCCGACATTGACCGCGTCCAGGCCGCCGGAGAGCGCCCAGGGCTGCGCATGGCGGTAACCGTGCAGCAGCGTCCAGTCGAAGCGTACGCCCATCCCACCGGGCAGGGCAGCGCCAGGGGGCGTCTTGGCATCGTACAGGATTCGGTCTGCGACACCCTGATAGGGCAATGCCTCGGCGAGATCGGCGCGTGTCCGCACCGCCACCGCCGCCCATAGCTCGATTCCGGTTCGCGCCTTGATCGCGGCGGCGCGTTCGGGCGAGGTCTGGTGGAGTTGAAGGACTTGCAGACGACCGACGTCGATCGCTGCGTCGAGCATCGCATCATCAGGGTTCACGAACACGCCGACGCGTGCAACGTGCGACGGAACGCGCGCTGCAAGCTGCGCGGCACGGTCGCGCCCGACATGGCGGGGGGAGGGCGGGAAGAACACCAGCCCGACATGGCTCGCGCCCCCGGCAATGGCACAGTCGAGTGTTTCGGGCGTGGATAGCCCGCAGATTTTGGCGGTAACAGGCATGCAAGAGTCCTCGGCGCTCGTCGTTAGGCACGCAAGCGTTATCACGAAGGACTTAATGCGCGCCGAACAAGCGTTCGGTCGCGCGCCGACTCACCTTAAAGCGTGGCTTCGATCGCACGGGCCGCCAGGTCGGGGTTTTCGGCCTGGGTGATCGGGCGACCGACGACCAGCACCGACGCCCCCGCATCGATCGCCGCACGCGGCGTCACGACACGCTTCTGGTCGCCCAGCGCGCCGTCGAGCGGACGGACCCCCGGGACGACGAAGAAGCCTTTGGGCCACAAGGCGTGCGCCGCCGCCACTTCGGCACCCGAACACACGACCCCGTCGATCCCCGACTCGCGCGCAAGCTCGGTCAGCCGCAGGACCTGGTCGTGCGGCGTGCCGGGAACCCCGATCGTGGCGAGATCGGCGGCATCGAGGCTGGTCAGCGTGGTCACCGCGACGACCTTGGTCCCGACCGGCGCGGCTGCCTTGGCATCCTCCAGCATCGCGCGGCCGCCCGCGGCGTGCACCGTCAGGATCGCTGGCTCGATCCCGTGCAACGCCATGATCGCCTTGGCGACGGTATTGGGAATGTCGTGCAGCTTGAGGTCGAGGAAGATCGGCAGGCCGACTCCCGCCATGCTGCGCACCCCCGCCTGACCGTTTGCCAAGAAGAATTCGAGCCCGAGCTTGATCCCGCCGACATGATGGCGAACGCGCTCCGCCATCGCATGGGCCTTGGCGAGATCGGGCGTGTCGAGGGCGACGTACAGGCGGTTACTCACAACAACGCTCCGCTGGCGGGGGTGGTCTGAACGGGTTCGGCGGGCATTGGCGGCGAATCCGGCAGCAAATTGGGGGCAGGGGCAGGCGGCACGGGTGGCGCCATTGCCGCGCGCATGTCGGCGAGCGTGCGTTCCGCGGTCGCCAGTCGCGTGCGGAGCCGCCAGCGCAGCGTCGAATGCCAGGCCAGCGTCGGCAGCAATCCGGCGAGGAACGTGATGAGCAGCAGCAGCGGCAAGTTTACCAGCGCTTCCATCCCGCCCCACAGGCGAATCGCGACGCTGGTCCAGTTGGCGACGGTGAACACCGCCGCGATGAACGCGAGCAGGCACCAGAACAGGATCTTGAGGAATTGCATGGGGGCAAGGCTACTCAAAACCGTGCGGCTTGACCAGCGTCAGCCGATTTCGCGACGAAGTGTCTCGAACAGGCCGGGAATTGCGGTCAGCCGATCGGCCTCCTCGTCGAGGATCGCGAGGAAGGCGGCGCGTTTGATCGCTGCGGTACGACCGGGCTTGAGCCGCTGGTCGGTGTCGAGCGTCGACAGTACGATGTCGATCATCCGTTCGGCCCCATGCAGCCGCCCCCACAGATAGTCGTTCTCACGGTAGGCGCGGCTGAAGAACGCGCCGAAACTGTTGAACTGGATGCCCTTCAACGTCGCCTCGGCACCCCCCGACCGGATCGTCGTCGCGTCGTCGGGGGCGATCCGGTCGACCTTGATCGGGTCGAACTCGTCGAGGCCTTCTCCCTGCAACAGCGGCAGGGTGGCGACGTCATAATAAGGGAAGCCGAGATACGTCAGCAGGATCGGCCGCTTCACTTCGCGCGACAGGCCCGCAAAGGCCGCCGCCAGCCTTGTGTCGGTCGCGGTGTCGAGATCGCGCAGGCGCATTGCCGTGCCCAGTCGCTCGAGCAACGCCGCGGCGTCACCGTCCACCGCGCTGACGTCCGGCAGGAGCGCGGCATACCGGTCGGACCGCTTGCATTCGAGATAATCGGACAAGCTCGCATAAACCGCCTCCCGGATCGGGCCGAGTTCGGTTTCGGGATGATTGCCCTCAAGTTCGGTGATCCGCCGCGCCAGCAACCGCAGACGGCGTAACCGGAATCCCAGATCGAAGGTGCGCAGGAAGACGATGGTGGTCTGGCCGACCCCGCCCGCAAAACCGCCCTTGGGATCGTCGAACCCCTGCGCCGCGACCGCGCTTTCGATACGATTGCGGACGTGCGCGCTCGTATGCGGCTTTGCCTCAGCGCCCACGCCGTCGAGCAACGCAGTGATCGCCTCGACCACCCCGGTCAGCTTCAGATGCCCGTAGGCGGCATAGGCATAGCCCGAGCTTTTCGCCGCTGCATTCTGCGCGCGCTGCCGCCATGCCGCAAGGCGTGCCGGGGTCGGCGAATCCAGGAACAGCGTATAGCCGAACAGTCCCTCGACCTGTTTCTCGACCTCTGGACGGATCCCGGCGATGATCGTCCGCATCCGCTCGATCCGGCGCGATCGGTCCGCGATGTCTTCCAGATTGTCGCGGATCGGTTGCTGGCGCGGCAGTTCCGACATTGCGCCGATGATCGTCTGGAAGAAGCCGGGGGGCTTGTCGCCGCCGGTGCCGAACCCAAAGCTGCCGCGTGGGTGCGGATCGATATAAACGAACCGTCGGTCGATCTGGCGTTGCGCCGGGCGTTCGCGCAAAGCCTCGATCGCGGGGCGGAAGGGGGCGTTGTTGAGCACCGACCCGTCGATCAACACCGCGGTCTCAGCGGCATTGGCGGCATATTGGCGCGGCAGGATACGTTTGAGGAACGCCTCGCGCTCGGGCCAGGTCGTCGCGCGATCTTGGAGCACGCGATCGAGTTCGCCGACCATGAAGGGCGGGAATGCGCCGGGAAAGCAGGACGTCGCGCGCGCCGCGAACGCCAGCTCCGCCGGATCGGCAAGCGTCTCGCACGCAACGCCGTGGTCGGAGAAGGGCACCACCACGCGGTGTTCGGTCTCGACCACTTCGGGGGGCGAGTGCAGCGTGAGGCGTTCGGGGTGGCCGCGGAAATCGGTGACGGTGACGAACAGGTCGAGCGGCTGGCCCGGCGGCAGCAGCCGCGGCGCGCGGGGTGCCGCCGCCATTGCTTCCAGCGCGTCGAGGATCAGACCGGTGAACCGCTCGCCCCCAAAGGGTGGCTCGAACCAGCGCGAGCGAATGAAGTGCGACAGCTTCGCGCGCACCTCGTCGCGCGCGCCCGATTCGACCGTGGCCTCGACCCCGTCGGCGCTCCGCGCGGCGACCCAGGCAAGCGGGAGCGCCCAGGCCTTCGAGAATCGCGTCGTGGGGGCCTGTCGCTCGTCGATCAGCGCTTCGACATCCGCCGAATCGAGCCACAGTTGCGTCAGTGGTTCGAGGCTTTGCCCCGTGCTGATCGCCTGCCCGAGAAAGACGCCGTTGATGCCGCCTGCGCTCGCGCCCGCGATGATGTCGACCAGCACGCGCAACCGAACGCCGGTTTCGGCTTCGATCTCGTCGAGCAGCGCGCGGTAAATCCCCGCGCTGCCGGCGTCCGCATCGGGTGGCGACGCCCCGGCGTGGAACGCCTGGCTCGCGCGCGCCAGTCGCCAGATTTCCTTGGTGATCCCGTGCATATAGACCGCGAGGCTGATGCCGCCGTAGCAAACTAGGGCTAGGCGCAGCTCCTTATGGCGGGTCATTGCGGCTCGATCAGTGCCCAGATCGGGAGGTGGTCGGACGCCTTGCGCGCCAGCGGGCTGGTGTGGACCCCGCACGCCTCCACCCGGAAGCCACGCGTCATGATCCGGTCGAGCCGCCCGATCGCACGGCGCGCGTGGAAGCTGGGTCCGGTCGGCGCGATATCGAACGAATGGCGGAAATCATGCAGGCACCCGCCATTGGGGGTCCATTCGTTGAGGTCCCCCATCATCACCGTGGGCATCGGCGGGGCACAATCCTCGACATGCGTCAGGATCGCGCGCGCCTGACGCCGTCGCCACAGGCCCGACAGGTCGAGATGCATGCCGAGGACGCGGATCGGTTTCGAATCGACCGTCAGATCCACACAGATCGCGCCGCGCGGTTCCAGCGTCGGAATATGCAGCTGGGTTGGCCGAAGGATCGTGCAGTCCTTGCGGACGAGCAGCGCATTGCCATGCCACCCCATGCTGAGGCGATCATGCAGGCGGACGGCGCGCCAGGGCGAATGGTCCTCGAGCATCCGGTGCGGGATGATCGCCGCGCGGGTGCCGTGGCGCAAATCCGCCTCCTGCAACGCGATGACATCCCCGTCGATTTCGCACAGCACATCGAGAATGCGACGCGGGTCGCGGCGTCGGTCCAGTCCGACTCCCTTGTGCATGTTGTAGCTGACAACCTTGATCACCCGATCGCTATCGGGCGGATCGCGTCGTCATGCAATCGTGAGTGGTCGATCGTACGGTTCATCGCCACGGGATGCGCGACGAACGGAGCGGCAAAGGGAGGCAAGCCGCCGCGTTGCGAGTGGGGGACAACGCGACGCCCAAATCGCGACAAACTGCCGTGGGTTTTGTAGCGTAAGTAACGTCTGCGACACGCGGCGTAATACGCACGTAAAATGGTGAGGCACGAACAGAATGGATAGTCAAACGGCGGCATAACTGCGAAAAGCAACCGTCAAGCGAATGACACGAGCGCCCGATATGATATAAGGCGAATCCAAGGCGCGGGGGCGGATCATGGCTATTCTACAATGGGTAAAGTGCAGGTTCGGTTTCCACAGTCGCAATGGACACCGCGTGCGATGGCAAGGCGGCAAGCGCTATAGCGTTTGCAAGGGCTGCAACCGTCGCATGGTTCGCGAACAGGAAGGGTGGCAGTTGCTGATCGTCCGGGACGAGGCGAAGGGGTGACTGCGCCGCGGTCGAACGGGGACAATCTGGCTTCGGCAGAGCATGCAGTCACCGTGGACGTCCCCGGGGTTGCCGGTTCGGCCGGTCGTCGCGCCTGACATAGCGCTACCATCAACAACGACTTGATGGAGAACAACTATCTTTCTCACGGCGCGGATTGCGTGATGGTAACGTTACCGATAATCTAGTCAGACAATAACAAAAGCTTGGGAGAGCGATCATGAGTCTTGCGTCACGGAACCGTGCGTCGAAGTGGGCCGTCAAACCTGTTCGAGCCTGCCTCACGTGCTGCGGCATTGCCGCCGCCTTTGTCCTTGCCGCGCCGTTGCAGGCGCAGAGCGACAAGATGGCGCCGATCGCGATCCCACCCCAGCCATCCGCGATCGACCTCGGCACGGGCCCCTTGCCCAATGCCAAGGCGCCGGAAGCATGGCACAGCCAATATGGCAGCGTCTTCGCCCGCAACGTGACCGTAGCGACTCTCACCCCCTTCCTGCCCGATCCCGCCAAGGCGACCGGTGCCGCGGTGATCGTCGCGCCCGGTGGTGGCTTCCAGACGCTGTCGATGGAGAACGAGGGCTGGGACGTCGCGCGCGCGCTTGCCGCCAAGGGTGTGGCCGCGTTCGTCCTCAAATATCGTCTTAACCAGACCCCTGAGGACATGGCAGCGTTTCAGAAGGGCTCCGGCCCTGGCGCGGGCCCACGCCCGCCGCGCCCCAGCGCCGAAGCGATGATGGCGAACCTCGCGCCGCAGATCGCGGATGCGCGTGCGGCGTTCGCGCTGGTGCGCAAGCGTGCCGGGGAATGGCATGTCGATCGTGACCGGATCGGGATGGTCGGCTTCTCGGCCGGCGCAATGCTGACGATGGCGACGACGATGGCGGGCCAGGACGCCAAACCCGCGTTTATCGGCGACATCTACGGCCCGGTCAGCCCGATGACGGTGCCTGCGGACGCGCCGCCGTTGTTCGTGGCGCTGGCGGCCGACGACCCGTTGTTCGGGGGCACGGGCTTCGGGCTGATCGACAGCTGGCGCGCGGCGAAGCGCCCGGTCGAATTCCACCTGTTCGAACAGGGCGGCCACGGCTTCGGCATGTACCAGAAGACCACGACGAGCACCGGCTGGTTCGATGCGTTCGCGCGCTGGCTCGACATGCACGGTTATCTCAAGCGCGCCGCCTGACCGCCGCTTGACCACCCCGCGCCGCCGCCCGGGCGGCGCGGCTTGCCGATCGAATGCCCTGTCGCGCCGTCCGTCGGACAGGTTCCGGACATGAGGAAGACTGTATGAAGCGGGTTGTTGTCGCGTTGCTTACGAGTGCCAGTTTGATGGCGGGAATCACCGCGGTGTCGGGCCAGTCCCGCACCGCCCCGGCCAAGGGGCCGGCGCTGGTCGTCACGCCCGCCGAGACGCTGGAGGCGCAGGGCCTGTCGGTCATCGTCGACCAGAACAAGTTCAGCCCGATCTTCTTCGATGAGAAGAACGCGGGTATCCAGCTCGTCCTCCACGGTAACCGGATCGCGACCGACGGCGCGGTGCGGCTCGACCGTACGCCCGAACAATGGGCGCCGGTGCCCGCCTTCATCAGCCGCACCCGCGGCACCGAGCCAAATCAGATCGTCGTCCGGTCGGACTATAAGGCGGTCGACCTCGCGTATAGCGTCAAGGTTACGGCCGAGGCGGGGGGCTTCCGCATCGCGGTCGATCTCGACCGGCCGCTCCCCGCGTCGCTCGCGGGCAAGGCGGGGTTCAACCTCGATTTCCTGCCGACCGCCTATTTCGGCAAGAGCTATTTGATGGACGCTGCCCCCGGCCTGTTCCCGCGCCATCCGACCGGCCCGATGGCCAAGGACGGCTCGGGGGATCCGCTGCCGATGGCAACGGGCGGCAAGTCGGTCACGCTTGCGCCCGAGGACCCGCTGACCCGCGTCAGCATCACCTCGGACGCGGGGACGTTGTCGCTCTATGACGCGCGCAATCGGGCGCAGAACGGCTGGTTCGTCGTCCGGTCGGAGATCGCAGCGGGCGCCAAGGAGAATGCGGTCGTCTGGCACGTCCGCCCCAATGTCATCAAAAACTGGGTGCGCGAGCCCGTCGTGTCGTTCAACCAGGCAGGCTATACGCCCGGGCGCAGCAAGGTCGCGCTGATCGAGCTCGACCCCAATTTCACCGCCCCCGCCGAGGCCGAACTCGTCAAGCTCGGGTCGGACGGCAGCAAGCAGTCGGTGTTCCGCGCCAAAACGAAGCCACGGGGCCGCTGGACGCGCTATGCCTATGCCGCGTTCGACTTCTCGAGCGTGCGTGAGCCGGGCGTCTATGCGATCTCCTACGCCGGGCAGACGACCAACCCGTTCCGGATTGCCACCGATGCCTACGGCCGGATCTGGCAGACATCCCTCGACACCTTCATCGCGGAACAGATGGATCATGTCGGGATCCGCGAACAGTATCGCGTCTGGTCCGCTCCGTCTCACCTCGACGATGCGCGCCAGGCCCCGCCGAACATCACCCATTTCGACGGCTACAAGATGGGCCCCAATCTCGATTCCCCGTTCAAGGCGGGCGAGCATATTCCGGGGCTCGCGGTCGGCGGCTTTCAAGATGCGGGCGATTACGACATCCAGACGCCCGAAAACGCCTCGGTCGTGCGCGATCTGGTGTGGGCGCGGGAGCTGTTCGGGCTCGATTGGGACGAAACCAGCGTCGATGAGGCGGCGCGTGCGGTCGAGATCCGCAAGCCCGACGGGGTCGAGGATGCGGTCCAGCAGATCCGCCACGGCACACTGCAATTGCTCGCGCAGTACAAGGTGTTCGGCCATGCGATCGTCGGGATCGTCGATCCGGCGCTGCGGCAATATGCGCATCTCGGCGATGCCGGGTCGCAGACCGACAATCTGGTCTACAATCCCAAGCTGAAGGCGACCGAGCGCAAGGGCGACGGATCGGGCGCGCAGGACGATCGCTGGGCGTTCACCACCAACTTCCCCGCGAACAACCTTGCGGTCGCAGGGGCGCTCGCAGGCGCAAGCCGCGCGTTGCGCGAGAGCGATCCCGCGATGGCGGCGGAGTCGCTGGCCGCGGCCAAGGCGCTATGGACCAAGGAACAGGCCGGGGTGAAGGACGGTGGCGACGGACGGGACGATTCGTCGTCGCGCCGCTCGCCCGAGATGGCGAACGTGGTCGCCACGGTCGAGCTGCTGATCACCAGCAAGGGCGACAAGGTCTATGCCGACCGGCTCCGCACGCTGATGCCGGTGATCCAGCAACACTTCGAATGGGTTGGCAGCGCGGCGGTCCGGGCGATCCCGCTGATGGATCCGGCGTATCGCGCGCAGCTCCTGCCGCTGGTGCAGGCGCTCAAGGCCAAGGTCGATCAGGACATGACCAAGAACCCGTTCGGCGTGCCGATCAGCGACGGGTCGTGGGCGGGGTCCAATCAGGTCGTCAGCTTCGGTACGACGATGTACCTGATGCACAAGGCGTTCCCTGAACTGATCGGGACCGAGCACACGCTGGCCGCGCTCGATTACGTGCTGGGGCGGCATCCGGCGAACAACCTGTCCTTGGTGTCCACCGTCGGCACCGCGTCGAAGCTGATCGGTTATGGCCACAATCGCGCCGACTACAGCTTCATCCCGGGCGGGATGGTGCCAGGCGTGCTGATCGTCAAACCCGACTTCCCCGAGGCGAAGCCCGACTGGCCGTTCCTGTGGTTCGAAAACGAATATACGGTTAGCACGACCTCGGCGTATATTCTGGCGGCGCGGGCGGCGATGGCGACGGCGGCGGAAACGCCCTGACGGGGGGCGGGTGTGCTTCCCTTGTTGAAAAACCTCCCCACCGTTCGTTTCGTGCGTCGTCGAGAAACCTGGCACAGCGATCGTGGCGGCTTCTCGACTGGGCTCGAAGCGAACGGAAGGGGGGAGTTTTCTCGATCGTATGCGCTGCTGCTGCGTCGGTCGCCGACCGCTCTCCTGCTATTGCATGGCGCGCCCAATCGGGCATGAACGGCGGCGACCTATCCGGAGACCCCGCATGCGCCTGACCCTCGCCATAGCCCTCGCGACATCGCTTGGGGTTGCCACGCCGGTCGCGGGCATCGCGCAGCAACAGCCGAATGCAGCACCCGCCGAGGGGCCGACGCGCGCGTTCACCGGCGCGGACCTGTTCGGGCTGTCGATCGCGGCGGACCCGCAGATCAGCCCGGACGGGCGTACGATCGTCTACGTTCGCCGCAGTGCCGACGTGATGACCGACCGGATGCAGTCGTCGCTCTGGCTGATCGACGTTGCCTCTGGACGGCAGACTCCGTTCGCGGCGCAAGGGTCGAGCCCGCGCTGGTCACCCGACGGTACGCGCGTTGCCTATGCCGCCGCTGACGGGGATCGCTCGCAACTGTTCGTCCGCTGGCTATCGTCGAACAGCAGCGCGCGCGTGACGAGTTTTCCCGGCGATCCGCAGGCGCTCGCCTGGTCGCCTGATGGGCGACAGCTCGCTTATGTCGCGACGGTCGCGGGCGAGGCGACGACGCTGGGCAAGGCGCCACCCAAGCCCGAGGGCGCGAAATGGGCCGAGCCGCTGACAGTCATCGATCGGATCAACTATCGCAACGATGGGCCAGGATACGTCAAGCCGGGGCGGGATCATCTGTTCGTCGTCGCGGCAGAAGGCGGTGCCGCCCGCCAGCTGACATTCGGCGCGTTCGATGACGGTGGTCCGCTCTCCTGGACGCCCGATGGCCGCTCGATCGTCTTCGCGGCGATCCGCGGCCCCGAGGCCGATCGGCAAGTGATGAACTCCGACGTGATCGCGGTCGACGTGACCAGCGGCGCGCTCAGGACGCTGACGAGCCGCGACGGGCCGGATGCCAAGCCGCTCGTGTCCCCGGACGGCAGCCGGATCGCGTGGCTCGGGTTCGACGACAAGCGCCGCAGCTACGAGAATACGCAACTCTACATCGGCGACCGCAACGCCGGCGGGGCGAAGTCGCTCACCGCGCCGCTCGATCGCGGGATCGAGGATGCGGTATGGGCTGCGGATGGGCGCAGCCTGTTCGCCAGCTACGACGATCGCGGGCAACGCAAGGTCGCGCGGATCGGGCTCGATGGCCGCGTCACGCCGATCATCGACAACGTCGGGGGCGACGGGCTCGACCGTCCCTATACCGGCGGTGCCTTCTCGGTCTCGCGCAACGGCACGATCGCCTATACCGGCGGCGACGCGTCCGCGCCCGCGGACGTCTGGATATCAAGTGGGGGCAAGCCGCGTCGCCTGACGCAGCTCAACGCGGTGATGGCCGCGTCCAAGGCGCTCGCGCCCATCCGCAAGATTGCAGTGACCGCACCCGATGGGCGGTCGATCGATGCATGGCTTGCAACACCGCCCGGCCAGCCTGCCGGGAAACGCGTGCCGTTGATCCTCGAGATCCACGGCGGTCCCAACAGCGCCTATGGCCCGAGTTTCGCGACCGACGTGCAACTCTATGCGGCGGCGGGCTATGCGGTGCTGTGGACCAATCCGCGCGGATCGACCTCCTATGGCGCGGAGTTCGCCAATCTGATCGACAAGAAATATCCCTCCGCCGATTACGACGACCTGATCGCCGCGGTCGATGCCGCAATCGCGGATGGCACCGCCGACCCCGACAATCTCTTCGTCACGGGCGGATCGGGCGGCGGCGTGCTGACCGCGTGGATCGTCGGCAAGACCGACCGGTTCAAGGCCGCCGCGACGCAGAAACCGGTCATCAACTGGGCGAGCGAAGCGCTGACGATGGACAACACGCTGTTCACCTCGCGCTACTGGTTCACCAAGCTGCCGTGGGAAGACCCGATGAGCTATTGGAACCGTTCGCCGCTCAGCCTCGTCGGCAACGTCAAGACGCCGACGCTGGTGGTGGTGGGCAGCGACGATTATCGCACGCCGGTATCCGAGTCGGAGCAATATTACGCCGCGCTCCAGATCCGCGGCGTGCCGACCGCGCTGGTCAAGGTGCCGGGGGCGAGCCACGGCGGCTTCACGTCGCGCCCGTCGCAATCGGCGGCCAAGGCGTCCGCGATCCTCGCATGGTTCGATCGGTATCGGACCGGCGCGGGGGGCAATGCCGCTCCCAAGCCCTGATCGGTGCGGGAGGCGATGCGCATAGATGGGGGGATGGTGCCGGTTGCAGGAATCGAACCCGCGACATCCAGTTTA
Organism: Sphingomonas sp. FW306-05-A; assembly: GCF_058782275.1. Taxonomy (NCBI): domain Bacteria; kingdom Pseudomonadati; phylum Pseudomonadota; class Alphaproteobacteria; order Sphingomonadales; family Sphingomonadaceae; genus Sphingomonas; species Sphingomonas sp. FW306-05-A. Next base: position 120,877 of record NZ_JBYSXN010000002.1, on the reverse strand, counting down.
CAAAACTGGCGCTCTACCAACTGAGCTAAACCGGCGTGGAGGACGCTGTCCTCGTGCGCATTCCATGCGTCAAGACACGCCGAAGGTCCAGCCCTCCGTGCGTGCGATCTGGCGCGTCATCGCGGGCGGATGCCATAAATCGTCGCGTCGTGCGTTCGTGCGGAGCCATGCCGCGGTGAGGATCGCATCGGTCGCGTGATCGGTATAGCGCGGCATCGGCAGATGCGGATCGCTCCCCATCGCGGCGAGCGCCAGGTCGAGCGCTTCGCCATCGCGCAGCTTGCTCAGGCCCTTGCGGATCCCCGCGGCGCGGGCGGCGATCGTCGTGTAGATTTCGACGACGCAGGCGCCACGCCGGGGCGGGGGATCGATCGGCCAGACCGGAATTGCGGGATCGAGATGATGCAGCAGGCGCATCCCTGCGAAGCTTGCCTTGGCGACCTGTGCCGCGCCGATCGCGTCGTAGACGGTCGACGCCTTGCCGCCGCCGTTCGCGTTGAAATGCTGTTCGCAGCGGCGATAGTGCATGAAGTGCGCCTTTACGCCGTCGGCCGCGCCCAGATAGAAATGCCGCCCCCGCCGCGTCTCCAGGAACGATGCTGCGCCAAGATCGGCATCGCTGCTGTGCCGGTCGACATAGGCCCATAACGCGCGCGGATCGGTCGCGTCGGTTTCGCCCGGCAGATAGGCGCCGCGATCGAGGAACGGCGCCGAGAAGCTGAAGTCGAACCCGACCAGCAAGGAGTCATCCGCACGGTCGTGCAACCAGTGGAGGATGTCGGTGCGTGACCAGACGCCACGCGGCGGCTCGACGAGAAGCGGTGCTGTGCGCCCCTCGTCGCAGATCGCCAGTGCGATACCGGGATGCCGCGCACCCTTCGCGCCTGACCAATCGATCGCCGCGAAGCGGGTAAAGTGGCTCGGAACTTCGTTCGCCTGGTTGGCCGTCACCGCGACGTATTCGGCCGGCGGGGCCGCGTCACCGTCCATTGACGACCGCATATCCGTCCGCGATCAGCCGGCGATATTCCTGCTCCGGGTGGCCGTAGGTATCCCCGGCCAGTTGCAGCAGCTTGTCGCGGCTGCGCACGACAACCTTAGCTCGTAATCCGCGGATCGCCTGTTCCTCTTCCAGCCGGTGCAGGGCATCGGTGATGCTGCTGCGACGCACCCCCAGCATGAGCCGAAATTCCTCATGGGTCATACAGATTTCGTCGGACTGCACGCGGTCGTGATACAGCAGGATCCACCGCGCCATCCGCCGCTCGATCGGGTGGGCCAGCGACGATACGATCGTGCGGCTCATCTGCAGCATGAAGACGTGGACGAACCGCAGCAGCGTCCGGTGGAGGGTCGGGCTCGCCGCGATCGCGGACAGCATTGCGTCCGCCGGGATGCGCAATGCGCGGCCATGTTCGGCGCGCATCGTCACGTCATAGGGGGACCGCCCATCCCCCAGGAGCAGGGGCCAGCCGATGAAGCCCTCGGCGCCGATCAGGCCAACCGCATAGCGCCGGTCGTCCTCAAGCGAATCAAGAATTCCCGCGATCCCCTGCTCGAAGAAGCACAGGCTGTCGATCGGGTCGCCTGCGCGGGTGATGAAGTCCCCCACCGCGAACGATACCGGAGTCAGATGCGGCATTAGTAGCGCCAAGTCTTCGGCCGACAGACTGGCGAGCAGCAGGTTGCCGCCGGCCGCAACGGTATCGGGCTGCGCGTGCGAGATACTCGCCGAGATCGGGGTGACATTGCTCATAAAGGCTGGGGACATGGAAGGCTGGCCTGCTCGCTGGACAGGCCGCTTGGCCCGGAACCGTACAGAAACGTTCATGCCGTCGGGTTGTTCACCTTTTGATACAAGCAGGAGCGACCATGACTTTCACCCCCAAGCACCTTCCCGCCCGCGCGATACTCGTCGCCGCGCTGCTCTCGGCGTCGTCCGGCGTTTACGCGCAGTCCGCGCCGTCGGCCGATGCGCCGCCCCCGCCGCCGCCCCCCGCCACTGCAACCCAGCCGCCCAAGGCGGCGCCCGACATGCAGATGGTGCTCGATGCGCTGGCCGGCCTCGGCGGCAAGCCGATCGAGACGTTGACCCCGGCGCAGGCCCGCCAGCAGCCGTCCGCCGCTGATGGCGCGAAGGCGGCCATGGCCAAGAAGGGCATGCCCACGACGCCCGACGCGTCGGTCACGACGCAGGACGTGCCCTATGGCACCGACGCCCAGCAGTTCGCGCGCATCTACAAGCCAGCGGGCGCGCCGGCGGGCAAGCCGATGCCGATCGTCGTCTATTATCACGGCGGCGGCTGGGTGATCGCCGACGTCGCGACCTATGACGCGGCACCCCGCGCGATGGCCAAGGCGCTCAACGCGATCGTCGTGTCGGTCGAATATCGCCATGCGCCCGAGTTCAAGTTCCCGGCGCAGCATGACGACGCCGCGGCAGCCTATCGCTGGACACTGCAGAACGCCGCGAGCTGGGGTGGTGATCCGGCCAAGATCGCGGTCGCAGGCGAGAGCGCCGGCGGCAATTTGGCGGTCGCCACCGCCATCTACGCCCGCGACAACCGCCTGACCGCGCCGCTCCACATCGTATCGGTCTATCCGATCGCGAACAGCAGCATGACGCTGCCGTCGCGCAAGGATTCGGCGAATGCCAAGCCGCTCAACACCGCGATGCTCGGCTGGTTCGGCCATTACTATCAGACCAGCAAGGCGGATGCGCAGGACCCGCGGCTGAACCTCGTCGCGGCCAACCTGCGTGGCCTGCCGCCGACGACGATCATCAACGCGCAGATCGATCCGCTGCGCTCGGACGGTGAAACGCTGGCGAGCGCGATGCGGGCGGCAGGGGACAAGGTGGAGCAGCGCACGTTCCCCGGCGTGACGCACGAGTTCTTCGGCATGGCCAAGGTCGTCCGCGGCGCGAAGGACGCCAACGATCTCGCGGTCGCGCGGCTGAAGGCAGCGTTCGCGGCGGCACCGCGCCAGCGTTGAGCGACACGGGGGCGGCAGGCCGCCGCCCCTGAATATGTGTGGGGAAGGGCCCGCGGCGAAGCGCGCGACATGGCTTTTCCCAACCTTTCAAGGAAATTTTGCCATGACGCATCTACCGTATCGCGACGATATCGAGACGCTCGAACCCAATGAGCAGGACAGTATCGACGGCATCATCGAGGGCATGACCCAGGAGACCCAGACGGTCGAGAAGCGCGACGGTCATGCCGTTCGGGCAAGCCACGCCAAGAGCACCGCCTGCGTCATCGGCAAGATGACCGTGTCCGACGGTCTGCCGCCGGAACTGGCGCAAGGCTTGTTCGGCGCGCCGGGCACGTTTGATGTCGCGGTCCGTTTTGCGCAGGGGCCGGGCGAGAAGCTCGACGACCGTGTGTCGACCCATCGCGGGATGGCGATCAAGGTGTTCGGAGTCGAAGGCGAGACGCTTCCCAGCCATGATGCGCCGACGCAGGATTTCGTGCTGGCGAGCGGCACCACCTTCCCGGCGGGTACAGCGGACGGTTTTCTGCAGCAGGCGAAGAAGATCGGCGCGACGGTGCCGATGCCGGAGGGCGTGAAGAGTGCGGCGGCATCGGTTGCGCGCACGATGAACACGCTGCTCAACGCCGTCGGTGCGGGGCCGAATGCCGCGCTCGACTTTTACGGGCATCCCTTCAGCCATCCGCTCCACGAAGACTATTACAGCCAGTGCCCGATCCGCTTTGGCGATTACGTCGCGAAGATCGGTGCATTCGCGGTCGCGCCCGAGCAACGGGCGCTCGCGGACTGGCGGCTCGATCCGCATCAGGACGAAGACGGCTTTCGCCACGCGGCGATCGACTATTTCGACCGCAACGACGCGGTGTACGAGCTGCGCGCGCAAATCTGGACCAACGCCGAAACCCAGCCGATCGAAGACACGTCGGTCGAATGGCCCGAACAGGACAGTGCATACCGCACGATCGCCACGATCCGCCTGCCGCGCCAGGCCGCCTATGGCGCGGAGCGGGTCCGCTATTTCGATGAGGTGATGACGTTCCGGCCGGCCCACAGCCTGGCCGCACATCGCCCGCTCGGCGGCGTGATGCGCGCGCGCATGCAGGTGTATCGCGCGCTGAGCGACTTCCGCCATCGGGAGACGGGCATCCCGGCCGCAAACACCGCGCGGATCGACGACATTCCCGCCTGACCGCCGCCCAGCACCACACCGACCATGATGGAGACGACCATGAAACTCGACGGCAAGAAAATCGCAATCCTGATCGCACCCCGCGGCACCGAGGAGCCCGAATTCGCGCAACCCAAATCCGCGGTCGAACAGGCTGGCGGCACGGTGACGGTGATCAGCCTCGAAGCGGGGGAGGCGCAGACCGTCAACAACGACCTCGACCCCGGCACAACCTTCCCGATCGACGCAGCGATATCGGATGTATCGGCATCCGACTTCGATGGCCTAGTGATCCCGGGGGGCTGCGTCGGCGCGGACAAACTGCGGTCGTCGGACGCGGTGATCGCATTCGTGCGCGCGTTCTTTACCGCCGGCAAACCCGTTGCCGCGATCTGCCATGCGCCCTGGACGCTGATCGAGGCCGATCAGGTGCGCGGTCGTACGCTGACCTCCTATCCGACGCTCGAGACCGATATCCGCAACGCGGGCGGCCATTGGGTCGACCAGGACGTCGTCGTCGATCAGGGACTCGTCACCAGCCGCACGCCCGATGACTTGCCCGCTTTCTGCGCAAAGCTGGTCGAGGAATTCTGCGAGGGCCGTCATGCGGCGCAGGCGGAGAACGCGTGATGGCGCGGTTCTCCGACACGGTGATCGTGATCACTGGCGCCGCCTCGGGAATCGGTGAGGGCGTGGCGCGCCGGTTTGCCGCGGAAGGCGCAAGCCTGATGCTCGGCGACATCGACGCGGATGGCCTCGACCGATTAACGGAGTCGCTTGGCGGCGCGGTCGCGATCTTGCCGACCGACGTTTCCGATCGCGCGGCGTGTGCGGCGCTCGTGCAGGCGGCGGTCGATCGCTTCGGGCGTATCGACGTCCTCGTCAACAATGCGGGCGTCGATCATCTCGGCAAGCTCGACGAGGGCGCCTTCTCTGAATTCACCAAGGTGATCGAGACCGATCTCTACGGCGTCGTTCACATGAGCCGCGCGGCGATTGCGCACCTGCGACAAGCAAAGGGGTGCATCGTCAACGTCTCGTCGGTGTCGGGTCTTGGCGGGGACTGGAACCACAGCTTTTACTGTGCGGCGAAGGGTGCCGTCACCAACTTCACCCGCGCGCTGGCGATGGACGAGGCGCGGAACGGCGTGCGCGTCAATGCGGTAAACCCGTCGCTGACCTATACCGCGCTGACCGCGGGAATGAAGGAACAGCCCGATCTGATCGCCAAGTTCGAGGAGCGTATCCCGCTCGGTCGCGGTGCGGAGCCCGACGATATTGCGGGCGTGGTCGCGTTCCTCGCAAGTGACGATGCGCGGTTCGTCACCGGGGTGAACCTGCCGGTCGACGGCGGGCTGACGGCGTCCAACGGGCAACCGCCGCTGTCTTGAACGTCTGGGGGGCAGGGACGCTGTCCCCCGGATCGTTGCCGATGCCGTATTATTGTTCGCGGGAAGGATCGATCCGGCGGTTGGACCAGAAGTTGACACGCTTCTTTATCTCGCGTTCATAGCCGCGCTCGTTCGGCTGGTAGAAGACCGGGCGGCCTTTCTGCGACAGTTCGTCCGGGAAGAAATTCTGCCCCGAAAAGGCATCGGCGTGATCGTGATCATACTGATAGCCCTCGTGATACCCCAGTTCCTTCATCAGCTTGGTCGGCGCGTTCAGGATTCGCTTCGGGGGCGCGACCGAGCCGGTCGCTTTCGCCAGTGCCCGCGCACGGTCGAACGCCAGATAGGCGGCATTCGATTTGGGCGCGGTCGCGACATAAGCGATCGCCTGGGCCATGAAGAGCCGTCCTTCGGGTAGCCCGACACGCTCGAACGCCTGCCATGCGGTCAGGACCTGGATCATCGCATTGGGGTCAGCCATCCCCACGTCTTCCGATGCCGCGCAGCTGAGGCGGCGGAAAATCACCGATGCGTCCTCGCCGCCCTCCATCATCCGCGCCGCCCAGTACATCGCGGCGTCGACGTCGCTCCCGCGCAGGCTCTTGTGAAAGCAGCTGAGCAGGTTGAAATGCTCTTCCTGCCCCTTGTCGTAGAGCGGCGCGCGCGACTGCACGATCGTGGCGAGCTGTTCCACGGTGAGCGGCTCCGAGACGGCCCCGGCGAAGATGTCCTCGCACAAGCCGATCAGATAGCGCGCGTCGCCATCGGCCATGCCGATCAGCGCGCTGCGCGCACGCGGATCGAGCGGTAACGGGCGCTGCTGATGTTCCTCGACGCGACCGATCACGCGACCGAGGTCTTCGCTATCAAGCCTGCTCAACGTGTAGACCTTGGCGCGCGAAAGCAACGCGGAGACCAGGCTGAAGCTCGGGTTTTCGGTCGTCGCCCCGATCAGCACGAACGTCCCGTCCTCGATCGCCGGGAGCATTGCATCCTGGACGGGACGCGAGAAGCGATGAAGCTCGTCGATGAACACCACGGTCGTGCGGCCCGCGCTTGCGCGCAGCGACGCCGCGGTGGCGATCGCCTTGCGGAGATCGACGATGCCCGTCGAAACCGCCGACAGCTGGATGAACTCGTAATCGGTCGCCTGTGCCATCAACCGCGCGATGGTCGTCTTGCCGACGCCCGGTGGTCCCCACAGCACGAACGACGACAGGCGTTTACGCTGGATCATGCGACTGAGCGGCGCGTCGGGGCCCAACAATTGCTCCTGACCGATGACGTCCGAGATTTTGCTGGGCCGCAAAAGCTCGGCGAGCGGCTGCTTGGCGAGGGAGGAGAAGAGCGAGTCGGTCATTGGGCTGCCTTATGCGCGCGGATGGCGTGGTCGAGTGGGAAAGGGTCGCCTGGCGCTTTGAAACGCGGCCAGCCTCCGAATGCATCGGGGAGGCTGACCATCGCGGGAAGATAAGGTCCCGGACGAAAATTTGCACGTCACCCTTGCACGCGCCGTTAAAAGATATATCTTAGTGCCATCATAGATAGGAAGAGACAGTATGTTTGGATTTCATCAACACGGTAGTCGCGGCTGCGAACGGCATGGGCATCGCTTCGGCGATCGGCACGGCGAAGGCGCGTCGCGGATGGGCATGATGCGGGGCGGGGGTGGTCGCGGTTTCGGTGGCGGCGCTCATTCCGAGGGACGTTCCGGCGGCAGGGGCGGTCCGCGCGGCCGTCGGATGTTCGACGGTGGCGAGCTACGGCTGGTGCTGCTCAAGCTGATCGCGGACGAACCCCGCCACGGCTATGACTTGATCCGCAGCATCGAGGACCTGACCGGTGGTGCCTATGCGCCGAGCCCCGGCGTGGTCTATCCGACGCTGACGTTGCTCGACGACATGGATCTGATCGCGGCGCGACAGGCGGACGGTGCCAAGAAGCTGTTCGAGGCGACTCCGACGGGGACGCAGCATCTCGTCGACAATGCCGATCTGGTCGAGGCGCTGTTCGCGCGGCTTGCGGGCGTTGGGGCGGAACGCGCGCGCACCGATGGCGCGTCGGTACGCCGCGCGATGGGCAATTTGCGCGAGGTGCTGATCAACAAGCTGCGCAGCGAGGACGTTGCGATCGAGACGATCCATGCCGCCGTCGCGCTGATCGACGATGCGGCGCAGAAGATCGAGCGTCTGTGATGGAGCATGTCGCAACCGCGCGCGTGTCCACTGCGCACGCCAGCAAATATTTGCAGCAGACGTGCAAGCATTGGGAGCACAATCTGACGGTCGCCTATACCGCGACGTACGGCACGATCGTTTTCCCGCGGGATGCCCGCGGCGCGGACTATCCGGGCGATGCGACCGTCACGTTCGATGCCGAACCGGACGCGTTGGTCGTGCGGGTCGAGGCCACGTCGCTGGAGCAACTCGAGGGGCTGAAGGGGGCGGTTGCCCGGCACGTCGACCGGTTTGCGTTTCGGGAGGCACCGCTGGTGTACGACTGGGGGTGAAGATGGCGTGTGCCGGACGCTGATCCCGCGCGGATGCGCGCGTTCGGCGTCCTTTCCCTACTCCCTGCGTCACCCTGAACTCGTTTCAGGGTCCACCGCGCCACTGGGGCAGGCCTCGGTTGCACGGTGGATGCTGAAACGAGTTCAGCATGACGCCAGAAAAAAGGCTGTTGCCGCCTTACGCTGTCCGACCGTCCTGCCTATCGCCCAGAACGCCGCTCGATCACGCGCAGATAGGTGTCGAGCACGGCCTGGTTGATCGTGTCCCACTTATACCCCGCCGCCTTGGCATGGCCCGCCGCGCCCGCCGCGCGGCGGAAGGTGTGGTCCTCGCAGAACCGTTGGAGCGCATCGGCATAGCCCTGGATGTCGGTCGGCGGGACGATCAACCCGGTCACGCCGTCGTCGATCAGTCCGACCGCACCCGAGGCGCGCGCCGCGACGACGGGGACGCCTGCCGCCATCGCCTCGAGCGTGACGTTGCCGAACGTCTCGGTAATGCTCGGGTTGAAGAACACGTCCATCGACGCGACCGCGCGACCGAGGTCATCGCCCGACTGGAACCCGGCGAACACCGCGTCGGGCACTTCCTTGGCGAACCAGTCGCGCGCGGGGCCTTCGCCGATTACCAGCGTCTTGTGGCGCACCCCGCGGCGGTCGAGCGCGTGCATCGCGTCAGCGAACACATCGAGGCCCTTTTCCTTGACCAGCCGGCCAAGGAACCCGACCGCGATCTCGTCATCCGCGATGCCTAGGCTTCGACGCCACTCTAGATCGCGCCGCGCGGGGCTGAAGCGATCATGATTGACCCCGCGCGACCAGCGGCTGACGGGGGTCGGCACGCCCCATTCGCGCAGGATCTCGCCCATCATCTGGCTCGGTGCGAGGACTTCGTCGACCCGCGAGTAGAATTTGGCCTGGAGCCGGACCAGGGTGCGGACCAGAAAGCCGAGCCCATAATAGCTCATGTAGGTCTCGAAGCGGGTATGGTAGGATGCGACAACGGGAATGCCGTGGTCTTCTCCGTACTTAACCGCGCTGTGGCCCAGGACGTCGGGGGCGGAGACGTGGATGAGATTGGGGGCGAACGCTTTTAGGTCGGCCCGCAATTGCGCGTTGAGTCCAAGCGACACCTTGTATTCGGCGCGTCCCGGAAATTTGAAGGACGGCGCGCTGACCAGATCGCCGGTCGGCGCGAACGCTGGGCGTCGGCTCGTTGGCGCATAGACGCGTACCTGTGCGCCTTGTTGCAGCAGATGCCCGACAAGCAGGTTCAACGCCTGATTCGCACCATCGCGCGTATAATTATAGTTGCCGCTGAACAGGGCCACGCGGAGATCGGATACGTCCATTGGCAGGGGCCATAGCGAAGCGCAGGGGGGATGACTATCTCCCTCGGTGCCCCCATTTTGTCAGGAGTCCCGCCATGGTCGATCTTTCGCGTTTTCCGATCACGCAGCGTTGGCCAGCGGCGCATCCCGACCGGCTGCAACTGTATTCGCTGCCGACCCCCAACGGCGTGAAAGTCTCGATCATGCTGGAGGAAACCGGTCTAGCTTATGAGCCGCATCTGATCGACTTTGCGAACGACGATCAGAAGTCGTCTGCGTTCGTTTCGCTCAACCCGAATGGCAAGATCCCTGCGATCATCGATCCGGACGGTCCCGGCGGCGTTCCGTTCGGATTGTTCGAATCCGGCGCGATCCTGCTGTATCTCGCCGAGAAGACGGGCAAGTTCCTGCCCGCGGATCCGGCCGAGCGGCTTCAGGCGATCCAGTGGGTGATGTTCCAGATGGGCGGCGTCGGTCCGATGTTCGGGCAGCTCGGCTTCTTCGTGAAGTTTGCGGGCAAGGATTACGAGGACAAGCGCCCACGCGACCGATACGTCGCGGAGGCAAAGCGGTTGCTCGGCGTGATGGACGCGGCGCTGGCGGGGAAACAGTGGTTCCTGGGGGACAGCTATACGATCGCCGATATTGCGATGATCGGCTGGGTTCGCGCGCTCGTCGATTTCTACGGCGCGGGCGATCTGGTCGGGTTCGACGCCTTCGGCAATGTGCGGGCCTGGCTCGATCGGGGCCTTGCCCGTCCGGCGGTCCAGCGCGGGTTGGAGATTCCCGCGCGCGGCTAGCCGAGGCTGTCGCGCGAGGGCGCATCCAGGATCGCGGCGATCTCCGTGGCAAATCCGCGGATCGTTGCGATCAGTTCGGGCATGTCGATCTTGGCGGGGCCAGGATCGATCGCACAAAGCGTTCCGAAAAACCGGCCGTCGGACAAAGTTATTGGCAGCGAAATGTAACTTTCGAAACCGTAGAGGATAGGTGTCGAATGGGTCCGCCAATAGGCGTCTCCCGACACGCTATCGATCACAACCGGTTGCCCATGTTCGCGGATCTCGTTGCAGATCGTCGTCTTCAAATCGAGTTCGTCACCCGGATCTAGCCCGAACTCGATCTGATCGAGCACATGACACGCCGTCCACGTCTGCTCTGTGACCTGTGCGACCGCGGCAAATCCCATTCCGGTAAGATCGCAGACGCGCGCAAGAATTTCGGCAACGCGCGGGTTCCCGGCCAGAGTAACGCAACCTGTAGCTTTACTCTGCATCGGAATGTTCCCCAGGCGCATCTATACCGCGTCTGGCGAGACGGGCAAGCTACACTGTGCGCAGGGGAAATTCGCTGATGCGGGGATATCAGGCGGCCGCGTGCAGCGTCGCGAACTCGGTGAATTCCGCGCGCAGCATGGGGTCGTCGATCGGCGCGACCAGTTGCTCGACGATCGCTCGCAAATCGCGCTTCTGTCCGTTGCGGTCGACCACCCGTGCGGAACGATACCCCATCGCCCATTCGCCGAACGCCCGTGTCTCGATCGTCTTGTTCGACAGTCGGACGACCGCGAAATGCCGTGGATCGTGCGAGATTCGCTCGAACACGCTCGCGACTGCTTCTTCCGGACCCTCGAGCACTTGCAGGAATCGGCGTCCACCGACGACCAGCAATCCGGTTACCCCGACGGCGGCATTGTTCCGGCGCGAGCTCCGCAGGATACCGTCCAGCGCAGCCTCGTCGAAGCCGTCGCGGGCGGTGCTGATGTAGAGGATACGCTGCATGAGGGAACTCCGTTGAACGCCCCTAGAATTGCCGCGAAAGCCGAACGTTTCGTTAATTTGATGGTCAGTACTATACTGACGCATGTTATCGCGTCTGGCCGACGCTTCCGTTCGTCGACAAGCCCTGTTCCCTTAACGTTCCAGTTGGGCTAGGCTGTCCCGATGGCAAAACCCCAGAAGCGCTACGTCTGCCAATCCTGCGGCTCGGTCTCGCATCGCTGGGCCGGACAGTGCGGCGATTGTTCCGAGTGGAACACGATGGTCGAGGATACAGCGGGCGCCAACGTCACGCCGTTCCAGGCCAAGCACAATCTGATGGGGGGCGGGCGATCAATCCAGCTGGTCGGGCTGGACGCCGAGATCACGCTCCCCGAACGGATGCAGTCGGGGATCGCGGAACTCGACCGCGCGCTGGGTGGCGGGTTCGTCGAGGGGTCGGCGACGCTGATCGGCGGCGATCCGGGGATCGGCAAGTCGACGCTGCTGCTGCAGGCCGCCGCCAAGATGGCGATGGCGGGATTGCCGGTCGCCTATGTCTCGGGCGAGGAAGCCGCGGATCAGGTCCGTTTGCGTGCGCGGCGGCTCGGGCTCGGCAGTGCGCCGGTGATGCTCGCGGCGGCGACCTCGGTGCGCGATATCCTGACGACGCTGTCGCAGGCGACCCCGCCCGCGTTGCTCGTGATCGATTCGATTCAGACGATGCATTCCGACCTGATCGAGGGCGCGCCGGGCACCGTCAGCCAGGTTCGGGCCTCGGCGCAGGAACTGATCCGCTTCGCCAAGGAACGCGGCACCGCGGTGGTGCTCGTCGGCCATGTCACCAAGGACGGCAGCATCGCGGGCCCGCGCGTGCTCGAACATATGGTCGACACGGTGCTGAGCTTCGAGGGCGAGCGCAGCCACCAATATCGCATCCTCCGCGCGATCAAGAACCGCTTCGGCGGGACCGACGAGATCGGCGTGTTCGCGATGGTCGCGGAAGGGCTGACCGAAATCGCCAACCCCTCCGCGCTGTTCCTGACGCAGCGCGAAGAGGGGGTGACGGGCACCACCGTCTTCCCCGCGCTGGAGGGCACAAGGCCGGTGCTCGTGGAAATCCAGGCGCTGGTCGTCCGGCTTGCGAGCGGCGCGACGCCGCGCCGTGCCGTCGTCGGGTGGGACAGCGGCCGGATGGCGATGATCCTCGCGGTGCTCGAGGCGCGCTGCGGCCTCAGCTTTTCGGCATGCGAGGTCTATCTCAACATCGCGGGCGGCTACAAAGTGCAGGATCCCGCGGCGGATCTTGCGGTAGCGGCGGCGCTGGTCTCGGCGCTAAGCGAACGGCCGGTCCCGGTCGATGCGGTCGCGTTTGGCGAGATCGCGCTGTCGGGCGAGATCCGTCCGGTCGCACATGCGCCGCTGCGGTTGAAAGAGGCGGGCAAGCTCGGGTTCGAGCGCGCGTTGCTCCCGTCCGCGATCACCGACGACAAGAGCGGGCTGAAGTTGACCGGGTTTCGGACGCTTGCCGACTTCGTCGGGCATATGCTGGGGAAGTAGTGGGGCACTCGCGGGTATGACTCCCCTTAGCCCCTCCCCTTCAGGGGAGGGGTTGGGGTGGGGCCGTGCCGCGCGTTCGGCCGAGGTCTCTGCGAGGCGCCCTCCACCCCCAACCCCTCCCCTGAAGGGGAGGGGCTTGCTTGTCGCACGGGCCTCGAAACAAACGGAGAGGGGGGACCACGTCGCACCCTTACGAGGGACGAGGCTGCCTCCCCGGCCGCAACGCCCTCGACTCCCCCGGCCCGCTCCGGATAGAGCAACGTCATGAACCTCACCGCGCTCGACATCATCGTCCTCATCGCCGTCGGCGGCGCGGCCATGCTTGGCGTGGCACGCGGGTTCGTCACTGAATTCCTGTCGCTGTTCGCCTGGGTCGCGATCGTCTTTGCGCTCAAGCTGTTTCACGTTCCGCTGACCCACGCGCTGACCGGCGTGGTCGGAACGACCGCGGGCGCGGCGGTGCTGGCATTCGCGCTGCTCGCGGGGGGGACGTATTTCGTTGGTCGGATGATCGCCAATGCAGTCGGTGCGCGGACTCGCGAATCGGTGATCGGCCCGATCGACCGGGCGCTAGGGTTCGGTTTCGGCGCGCTCAAGGGGCTGATTCTCGTAAGCCTCGGGTTCCTTCTGGTCGTGCTGGTCACCGACACGATGGGCGGCGGCCCGACCCAGCGACCAATCTGGCTCAAGTCGGCGCGCGTCTATCCTTTGCTCAACGTCACCAGCGCAGGGATCGCGGATTTTGTCGACCGCCGGCGCAAGGGCCTGCCGCTGTTCGAACCCACGCTTGGCAAGACCACGCCCGCGCAACCGATCAAAGATCCCAAACGGGGTGACTGAAACGATCGGGCTGCCTACATAAGGCGCATGAACGCCCCGCTCTACAATACCGAGATCCTGCGCCTCGCCGCGTCCATCCCCAATCACGCGCGTCTGCCCGATCCGATGGGGAGCGCGGAGAAGCGATCGCCGATCTGCGGCAGCCGCGTAACAGTCGACGTCGCGGTCGATGCCGAGGGGCGCGTTTCGGAGCTCGGGATGCTCGTGCGCGCATGTGCGCTGGGGCAGGCATCAGCCTCGCTGATGGGGGCGACCGTGATCGGCAAATCGGCGGAGGAGCTCGCGACGGCGCGCGATGCCGTTGCGGCATGGCTCGCGGGTGAGGGGCCGGTACCCGAATGGCCCGGGGTCGACGTGCTGACCCCGGCCTTGCCACACAGCGCGCGCCATGCCTCGATCCGGCTCGCGTTCGAGGCCGCGGCGGAGGCGGCGCTCGCAGCCGCCGCAAAGGCGCCGGCATGAGCGAATCGCTGCTGTTCGACGGTGTCGTCCTCGGCGGTTTCGCTCTCGTTTTCGTTCTCATCTTCCGTCGCCTCGGGCTCGGTGCGACGCTGGGTTTCCTTGTTGCCGGTGCCGTGGCGGGGCCGCAGGTGCTTCACCTCGTCGGCAATGCGCAGTCCAAGATCGGTGTCGCCGAACTCGGCATCACGCTGCTGCTGTTCATCGTCGGGCTGGAACTCAATCCCACGCGACTGTGGGCGCTCAAGAAGGAGATCTTCGGGCTCGGACTGATGCAGGTCGTCGGCTGCGGCCTTGCCGTGACCGTGGTCGTCTGGATCGCAACGCATTTCTCGGGCGCGGCGGCGCTGGTGCTCGGCTTGCCGCTCGCGCTGTCGTCGACGGCGCAGGTGCTCCCCATGCTGCAGTCCGCCGGGCGGATGCGCACGCCGTTTGGTGAGCGCGCCTTTTCGATCCTTCTGTTCCAGGATCTGTCGATCGTCCCGCTGATCACGATCGTCGCGGTGCTGTCGCGCAACCCGGCGGATGCGAACGCGCCGCCGGGTTGGCTGCTGTTCCTCTACACCGTCGCCGCGGTCGCGGGGCTGGTACTGGCGGGCCGGTTCCTGCTGCGGCCGTTCTTCCGGATCATCGGCAATCTCGGCGAGCGCGAGATGTTCGTGTTTGCCGGGCTGTTTACGGTGGTTGCCTCGGCGGCGATCATGGAGGCGCTTGGCCTGTCGACTGCACTCGGCGCGTTCGTTGCGGGCGTGATGCTCGCGGACAGCCCGTACCGGCACGAGCTGGAAGCCGATGTCGAGCCGTTCCGCTCGATCCTGCTCGGGCTGTTCTTCCTGGCGGTCGGCATGATGCTCGATCTCCATGCGATCGCCGAGCGGCCGTTCTTCGTGATCGGCATGGCGCTTGCGCTGATCGCGACCAAGGCGATCATCATCTTCGGGATCGGGATGCTGTTTCGCATGACCTGGCGGTCGGCGCTCGCGCTTGGACTGTTGCTCAGCCAGGGCGGCGAATTCGGCTTCGTGCTGTTCGCCCAGGCGCAGAAAGCGGTGCTGATCGCGCCCGAGGCGGCAAGCCTGTTCGGCGCGATCGTGACGCTGTCGATGGCGACCACGCCGTTCCTCATGTCGATGACGCGCCGCATCCGTGAGGAGCCGGTCCAGACCGGTGACCGCGATGGGCCGCAGGCGGATGGCGCGAACGCACTGATCGTCGGCTACGGGCGGTTCGGCCAGACGGTCGCGCAGATGCTGATCGCGCAGGGGATCCCGGTTACGCTGATCGACAACGATATCGAGATGATCGACATCGCGGGCGAGTTCGGCGCGAAGGTCTATTATGGCGATGGCACGCGGATGGACCTGTTGCGGCAAGCGGGTGCAAGCGAGGCCGAACTCATCATGTTCTGCATCGATGGCGATCAACTGTCCGCAGATCTGGTCGAGGGCGTGCATGCGGCGTTCCCCGACGCGGCGATCTTCGTGCGCGCTTATGATCGCCGCGCGGTGATCAAGCTCAAGGGTGCGCCGGCCGATGGCATCGTGCGCGAGGTTCTCGAATCGGCGGTGCGGATGGCGCGGCTTGCGTTGCTGAAGGTCGGGGTCGACCAGGCTGAGATCGATCGCAGCGAGGATCGCTATCGCCGCGAGGACCGCGAACGGTTGAAGGCGCAAGTCGAGGCCGGGGACATTCGCGTCGCCCGCGACCGGATCATAACCCAGGTCTCGCGCGAGGGACCGAGCGAGGCGTTGGGCGGATGAATTTTCTGGCGATGCTTGCGGCGCTGTGCGGCGCGATGGCAGTCGGTGCGGGTGCGTTCGGCGCGCATGGCGCGACCGGTGATTCGGCCAAGTGGCTGACGACGGGCGCGCATTATCAGATGATCCACGCGGTCGCGGCGCTGGTTGCGCTGCAAATGGGGGCGCGGGGGCCGGCGTGGCTGTTCGTGATCGGCGGGGTGATTTTCGCCACGACGCTGTATCTGATGGCGCTGGGCCTGCCGCGCTGGCTGGGCGCGATCACGCCGATCGGGGGGGCGCTGTTGATCGCGGGGTGGTTGTGGCTGGCGTGGGGGGCGATGCGGGCGGGGGTCTGACGGCCCCTCCTAACCTTCGCTTCCCCGGCGAAGGCCAGGGTCCAGTTGCGGAACGATCGTTAACTGGGAACTGCGCTTCGTTACCTCGGCCATCTCTACTGGGCCCCGGCCTTCGCCGGGGAAGCGCGTTAGGGGATGGGAACTACCCCTTCGCCATCCGGCACTTGTCCGAACAATAAACGACATTCTCCCAGTCGCGCTCCCATTTCTTGCGCCACGCGAACGGGCGCTGGCAGACCGGGCAGACCTTGGTCGGCAAATCCCGCTTGGCGACGCCGCGCGGCATCAGGCCGCCAGGAACACGCGGACGTCCGCGAGGTCGACCGATTTGTCGAGGAACGTCTGCCCGATCCCGCGCGCGAGCAGGAAGGGGAGGGTGCCCGCGTCCATCTTCTTGTCGTGGAGCATGTGATCGACCAGCACGTCCGCGCTCGCCGAAATGCCTGCCGCCGCCACGCCGTCAGGCAGCCCGACCGCGCGCAGATGCGCCGCCACGCGCTCAGCGTCCGCCGCCGGGGCAAGATCGTGCGTGGCGGAATACTGGAACGCGAGCGCCATCCCCGCCGCGACGCCTTCGCCGTGGAGCAGGCGATCCGAGAAGCCCGCTTCGGCTTCCAGCGCATGGCCGAAGGTGTGGCCGAGGTTGAGCAATGCGCGCTTGCCGGTAGTCTCGCGTTCGTCCTCCGCGACGATCCGCGCCTTGGCACCGACCGAATGCGCGATCGCATAAACGCGCGCGTCCGGATCGCCCGCGAGCAGCGCGGCGGCGTTCGCCTCGCACCAGTCGAAGAATTCGGGATCGTCGATCAGCCCGTATTTGACGACTTCGGCATAGCCCGCGCGGACTTGCCGCAGCGGCAGCGTGTCGAGCACTTGCGGGTCGATCAGCACCAGCGCGGGCTGGTGGAACGCCCCGATGAGATTCTTGCCCGCGCGGCTGTTGATCGCGGTCTTGCCGCCGACCGACGAATCGACCTGTGCGAGCAGCGTGGTCGGGATCTGCACGAACCCGCAGCCGCGCTTGAGGATGGCGCAGGCAAAGCCGACGAGATCACCGATCACCCCGCCGCCGAGCGCGATGACATGGTCGCCACGCTCGATCCCGAGATCGAGCAACCGATCGGTCAGCGCCTCGAGCTGCGCCCAGCTTTTCGTCGATTCACCAGGGTTTAGAACGATCGCCTCGCTCTCGACCCCCGCCGCAGACAGCGATGTTTGCAATGTTTCCAGATGCGGCAGCACGTTCGAGTCGGTCACGATCGCCATCTTTCGCCCGCGCGACAGCGGCGCGAGCCAATCGGCGGCGCGCGCGAGCAGGCCGGCCTCGATCACGACGTCGTAACTGCGCGAACCAAGCGAAACGGGGATCGTCGTCATATTTGTCCAAGAGCTTTCAGGATGGCGTTGACGGTGGCGTCATGCGGCGCGCGGTGGCTGGAGACGCGGAGCGGGGCCATCGCGTAGAACGGGTTGCGCACCCGCGCCAGTTCTTCGAGCACCTTGAGCGGGTCCTTGCCGCGCAACAGCGGTCGGGTATCGCGGCGCGACACGCGGTCGGCGAGAACGGACGGTTTCGCATCGAGCCAGACTGCGAAGGCGTGCGCCAGGATCGTCTCGCGCGTCTTCTGGTCGATGAACGCCCCGCCGCCGGTGGCGATGACGCGGCGTTCGCCGTCCATCAACCGCGCGATCACGCGGCGTTCCCCATCGCGAAAATAGGCTTCGCCGAATCGTTCGAAGATGTCCGGGATCGACATTCCGGCCGCGGTTTCGATCTCCGTATCGGCGTCGACGAACGGCAGGCCGAGCCGCACCGCAAGCCGCCGCCCGACGGTCGATTTGCCAGCGCCCATCAGACCGACGAGCACGATCGGTTGGCCATTCCAAGGAGATGGGTCGGGCAGGGCGGTATCCTGAGAAGATGGCGGGCTTTGCAACATTGAAACGAGGGCTATACAGCGCCCCTGCGCATCGGGCAAAAGCTCGCTTGCGCCGCTCTTGTCTTTTCGGTCCGTTACAGGTCTTGCCCATGCCCCGCTTGCTTCTCGTGCTTCTGGTCGTCGTGGCCGTCCTGGTCGGCGGCCTGTTCGCGCTGTCGGGGGTGGCGCATGAAAAGCCGCTGAAGCATGTCGAGAAGGCCGTGCCGCTTGCGAACCTTCAGAAGTAGTCGCGCGCTACCGGCGATCTTCGCGACCGCCGTGCTCGCGGCGACGCTGACGATTCCCGCCGCGGGGCAAAAAGGTCCCGAATCGATTCTGCCGCCGGGGTTCGGCGATCCCAACCCGGCACCGGTCGCACCGCCGGCGCGCCCGCGCGCGCGGCCAGCGCCCGTGTCGTCGCCTGGCGCGAACCCTTCGCCGAGCGCAACGCCGCGGGCGGTGTCGCCGGTCGCCCCGGTAGTCGTTCCGACGACATTGCCACCCGCGCCGCCGCTCGTACCGCTGCTGCCGACTGACGTGCCCGCACCCGGCGCGACACCGACGCCACTGGCGACGCCGCCTTCCCCGACGGACTTCGCCGCCTTCGTCCGCGCCGACATGCCGAGTTACGCGCGCCGTTCGCTGAGCCGCGTCGGTGTCGCGGGGCCGACCGAAGGTGCGATGGCACCCGATGCATTCGGTCGCGCGGACGGGCGCTATCTCGAAACGCTGATGCGGCGTCTGCGTCCCCCGCTTGCGTCCCGGTGGCTGTCGATCGCCTTGCGTCGCGCGCTGATGGCGCGGGTCGACACACCGCGCGGCGTCAACGGCGCGGACTTCGCAGCAGAGCGATCTTGGTTGCTCGTCCGGATGGGCGAATCGGTTGCTGCACGCGCGATGGCGCAGGCGGTGGATACCGAAGACTATACGCCCAAGATGTTCGAGGCCGCGATGCAGGCGGCGCTCGCTTCTGGCGACCCCGCAGCGCTGTGTCCGGCCGCAGAGGATGGTGCCGCACTCGGGCGCGAACGCGGGTGGGTGCTCGCGCGGGCCATGTGTGCCGGGCTCTCCGGAACCGCCGCCAAGGCGCAACCGATGCTCGCCGCCGCCCGCAAGTCGCGGATTGCCGGCGGGGTCGATCTCCTGCTTGCGCAAAAAGTCATCGGAAATGGTGGCCGTGCGCGGCAGGCGGTAACGATCGAATGGGACAGCGTGCCCTATCTCACCGCATGGCGCTTCGGGCTCGCGACCGCGACGGGCGTCGAGATTCCGGAAAGTCTGCTCGAGTCGAGCTCGCCCGCAGTTCAGGGGTGGCGTGCCCTGTCGCCGAGCCTGGCCCCCGGTGTGCGTGCGGCCGCAGCCGATATCGCCGCCGCCCGCGGTATCCTGTCGAGCGCGGCGCTGGTCGATCTGTACGCGGCGATCGATGCCGGGGACGATCAGCCTTCCGCCCCGGCGGGTGTCGCGCGCAATTTGCGCACCGCCTATGAAGGCACCGATGCCGATGCCCGGGCCGATGCGCTGGGCAAGGTCTGGGATCAGCCCAAGGACGATGAGGCGCGCTATTCGCGGCTTGTGTTGACGGCAAGCGCTGCGGCGCGGATTCCGATGTCGCTGGTGAAGCCCGACACCGACCGGCTGATCGCGGCAATGCTCAGTGCCGGATATGATACGCAGGCGCTGCGGTGGGGTGGCAAGGCGGAGCGGGGCAGTGACGGCTGGGCGATGCTCACGCTGGCCGATCCGGCGGGGGCGGTGATTGGTTATGGCGAAGTGAGCGCTTATGCCGGTGCAAAGGATGCCGATGGCCTGAAGCGGCGGATGTTCTTTGCCGCACTAGCCGGGTTGGGTCGGCTCTCGGCGGCGGACGTGACGCAGGGTGCCGAGGCGCTCAACGTTCCCGTGAGCCGAGCGGACAGCTGGACTCGCGCGATCTCAAAGGCGGCGCTGGACGATGAACCGGGTACGGTCGTCCTGCTCGCGGCGACGGGGATGCAGTCACGGTCGTGGCGCGGCATTCCGCCTGAGGCGCTCTATCACGTCTGTGCGGCGCTCCGATCGGTCGGGATGGTCGGCGAAGCCCGGATGATCGCCGCTGAGGCGATCGCACGGCTTTGACGACGCCCCCACCCGGGGCGGGTGAGGACCGTGCGCTGATCGAACGGTTTCTCGAGATGATGACAGCGGAGGCGGGGGCCGCGAAGAACACCGTCGCCGCGTACCGGAGCGACCTGATGCTCGCGTCGGGTGTCCTGGGCGGTCGTCTTGCCGCGGCGTCGGCGAATGATCTCACGCGGGTCGGTACGGCGTGGCTTGACCTGTCGAAGGCAAGCGTCGCCCGCAAATCGGCGGCGTTGCGAAGGTTCTTCGCATTCCTGGCGGAGGAAGGGCATCGCATGGATGACCCGGGTGCCGCATTGCCGCGACCGGGCGCATCGCGCGGGTTGCCTAAAGTGCTCGATCATGCGGACGTCGACCGGCTGTTCGGCGCAATCGCGGATCGCATCGCGCGGGATCCGCCGGATCCCAACGACCTGCGTCTGTCCGCGCTGGTCGAGTTGCTGTACGGATCGGGATTGCGCGCGACGGAACTGGTGTCGCTACCGCGGCGAGCGGTGGCGCCCGACCGGCCGTATCTGATCCTGCGCGGCAAGGGCGGCAAGGAACGGCTCGTTCCGCTGTCGGATCGGGCACGCGCGGCGGTGGCGATCTGGCGCGAGTACGTCGCGGAGGACAGCCCGTGGCTGTTCCCCTCGGGCAAGGCGCATCTCAGCCGTATCCGCTTGTACCAGTTGCTCAAGGCCCTGGCGGCGGAGGCGGGTATTCCACCGGACCGGGTCAGTCCGCACGTTCTGCGCCACGCGTTCGCGACGCATCTGCTGGCGGGCGGTGCCGATCTTCGCGCGTTGCAGGCGATGCTCGGTCATGCGGACATCGCTACGACCGAAATCTATACGCATGTCGATGCGAGCCATCTCGTCGCGCTGGTCAACGCACGGCATCCGCTGGCGGACGAGCAGCGGCGCGTTGACGCGACGCCGCGTGGGGCTTAACCGCCCGAGGTTATGGCAACCTTCCTCGACTTCGAAAAACCGATCGCCGAACTCCAGGGCAAGATCGATGAATTGCGGGACACCGCTGCGGACGGCACCGTCGACCTGAGCGCCGAAATCGCGCGCTTGCAGGCCAAGGCGGACAAGCTATTGCGCGATACCTACACCAAGCTGACCCCGTGGCAGAAGACGCAAGTCGCACGCCACGGCGCACGTCCGCATTTCAAGGATTATGTCGCTGGTCTGTTCGACGACTGGATGCCGCTTGCGGGCGACCGTGCCTTTGGCGACGATCAGGCGATTCTCGGCGGGTTCGCGACATTCCGCGGGCGCCGCGTGCTCGTGATCGGCCACGAGAAGGGTGACGATACCGCCAGCCGGTTGCGGCATAATTTCGGCATGGGCAAGCCGGAAGGCTACCGCAAGGCGATCCGGCTGATGCAATTGGCGGATCGCTTCGGTCTGCCCGTGGTGACGCTGGTCGATACCTCGGGCGCGTTTCCGGGCATTCAGGCCGAGGAACGTGGCCAGGCCGAGGCGATCGCCCGGTCGACCGAGCAATGCCTTGCGCTTGGCGTGCCGATGGTTGCGGCAGTGGTCGGCGAGGGCGGCTCCGGCGGTGCGATCGCGCTTGCGGCGGGCAACGCCGTGCTGATGTTCGAGCACGCCGTCTATTCGGTCATCTCGCCCGAAGGGTGCGCGTCGATTCTTTGGCGCACGGCCGACAAGGCAGCAGATGCGGCTGAGGCGATGAAGGTGACAGCGCAGGACCTCAAGGGGCTTGGGGTCATCGATACGATCGTTCCGGAGCCGCTGGGCGGTGCGCAGCGTGATCCGGCGGCGGCGATCGCTTCGCTAGGTGACGCAATCGGTGCGGCACTGACCCGCTTGGTCGACCTCGCGCCGACCGAGTTGCGCCAGATGCGGCGCAAGAAGTTTCTGGCGATGGGACGCCTCTGATTTCAAGCCGGCAACGACGGATTGGGGCTGCGTACGCCAGAAACGCAAAGAGCGGCGGAACCGAAGTTCCACCGCTCCCCCAGCGTCAAGTCCGGGTCGAGGCTCAGGACTGAACCATCTTCGACGAAACATTATTGAACGTGTTGCTCAGCTTCGAGCCAAGGCCAGACATCGCGGTGATCGCGGCAACGGCGATGAGAGCAGCGATCAGGCCGTACTCGATTGCGGTCGCGCCCTTCGAGTTCTTGATCAGGTTGCGGACGGTCTTCATGATTTGGATCTCCGTAGGATGGCTTCAATACCCGGTCGGACCGGTGCGCCGGGCCAACGCTGAACGATGTAGGCGCGGCGGGTTTAGAAAGGCTTAAACGGCGCTTCATTTTGATTGGCGCCGCTTCGACACGCTAACTGGACGTGATGACCGCCGTGCTGACGCGGTTCCACATTCCCGTCGTGACATTGGAAAGCTGGACGATCGCTGCGACGGTCGCGATCACGACCAGCGCAACGATCAATCCATATTCTATCGCAGTGCCACCGGTGCGGTCGGCAAACAGCCGTTTTATTATTCCGACGATCATGTCGGCAATACCCCCGGCCATGTAAAGAAGCCCGCACCGTTACCAGGAGAGCGTTACCGAATGCCTAAACCCAGTGCTGCGTTTCCAGTCATGATGGTCGTCGCGGCAGCGCTGATCGACGATCGCGGGCGTGTCCTCGTACAGCGCCGGCCTGCCGGCAAGGCTTTGGCAGGACTGTGGGAGTTTCCAGGGGGCAAGGTGGAACCAGGGGAGTCGCCAGAGGACGCCCTGGTGCGCGAATTGCGCGAGGAACTGGCGATCGACATCGACGCCACGGCGCTGACCGCCTTGACGTTCGCCAGTATGCCGCTGACCGACCGGCAACTTCTGCTGCTGCTGTACGTGTGTCGCGAATGGCGTGGCGACCCGCGCCCGTTGGAGGCCAGTGCGCTTGCGTGGCATCATTCGGCGGGCTTGCGGCAACTTGAAATGCCGCCGGCAGACGCGCCGTTCATTGCCGTTCTGGAAGCCGCGCTGGCGTCATCGGCATAGCCGACAGCGCGCAACCTGCTTGAATATTGGAGGCCCGACCGGGAATCGAACCCGGGTGCGAGGATTTGCAGTCCTCTACGTCACCACTCCGCCATCGGGCCGGAGAGCGGCGCAGATGCAAGCGGATCGTCGCGCTGTCAACTCTCGCGGTCAAAAAAAGCAACGCAGTTAACGCGCTGTTTACCCAAAACCGACAGAGACGCATTTGAAACAAGCGCTCGCTTGGCGAAGTAGAGGACGCACGGTAGAAGCGGTGCATTGACGATAGGTGTATTGTTGCACTATAACAGTACCGCGACGAGGGTGGCATCATGAATTTGGATTTGCGCAAGCAGGATATGACGGCCATGCGCCATGCGATGGTCGCGAGCCAGTTGCGGACCAACGCAGTCAGTGACCCGCGGGTCGTAGCCGCGATGGACCTGGTTCCACGCGAGGCGTTCCTGCCGGAAACGGTGGCTGAGCTTGCATACCGCGATACGTCGGTTCCGCTGAGCCACGGACGTGCGCAGAACGTGCCGATCGCGACCGGACGCTTGCTGACCCAGGCAGAGCTGCGCGCAACGGATCGCGTGCTGCTGATCGGTGCTGCCGGCGGGTACACCGCGGCGGTACTCGCCGAACTGGTGGCCTCGGTGGTCGCGGTCGAGAGCGATCCGGCGCTGCTGGCGATTGCGCGCACGGCATTGGCGGGTCATGCCAATGTCACGGTGGTCGATGCGCCGCTTCATGAAGGCCATGCGTCGGACGGACCGTTTGACGTCCTGTTCATCGATGGTGCGGTCGATGCCGTGCCGCAGGCTCTGGTCGATCAGCTTGCTATCGGCGGCCGGATCGTCAGCGGCATCGCGGATCGCGGCGTGACCCGGCTGGCGGCCGGGCGTCGTACCGCTGGCGGTTTCGCCCTGCTCGATTTCGCCGACATCGATTGCGTACCATTGCCGGGCTTCGCCAGCCCGCGTTCCTTCACTTTCTGACCAAGAAAAGAGCCGCCTGCGATGCGATTTCTGTCCCTTCTGAGCGGCTCTGCAGTGGTGATGGTAATAGCGGCGGCTCCGCTTTCCGCGGAAACGCTGCGCGATGCGCTGATCAAGGCCTATACAAGCAACCCGACGCTCGCTGCGCAGCGTGCTAGCCTTCGGGCGATCGACGAGAATGTGCCGATCGCCCGATCGCAGGCTTTGCCCAACGTGCAGTTGCAGAGCGCCTTCACCGAAAACGTCATCAAGGCACAGAACAGCTTTGTCGCGCCGGATCGCAGCGGGACGGCAAGTGCGTCGATTTCGGTACCGCTTTATGCGGGCGGCGCGGTCCGCAACGGGATTCGCGCCGCGCAGACACGGGTCGAAGGCGGCCAAATGGGTTTGCGCGGTACGGAATCCGACCTCTTCTCGGCGGTGGTGGGCGCCTATATGGACGTCATCCGCGACGAGGCGATCGTCGGGCTGAACACGCAGAATGTACGCGTCCTGGACGTTAACTTGCAGGCCAGCCGCGATCGTTTTCAGGTTGGCGATCTGACACGGACCGACGTTGCGCAGTCGGAGGCGCGGCTGGCGCTTGCACAGAGCCAGTTGCAGTCGGCGCAGGCGCGGCTGATTTCGAGCCGGGAAAGCTATATTCGTCTGGTCGGCGCTGTGCCGGGGCGGCTGGACTTGCCGCCGAGCTTGCCCAACCTGCCCGCCAATCCCGACGGTGCTGTTACCGTTGCGCTGCGGAACAACCCGACGCTGCTGGCGGCGGCAAAGGAACGCGACGCGACGGGGTTTGACATTGGCGTGGCCCGCGCCAACCGGCTGCCGCGGATCAATGCCAATGTCGGCGGAAACTATTACAACTATCTGGGAACGCTGGGGTCGGGCACGGGCGTGGCGATCGCCCAGGCCGGCACGGCGGCAACGGTCGGGCTCGGTCTGACGCTGCCGCTGTACCAGGGTGGCCGGCCGGCCGCACAGATTCGCCAGGCGCAGGACGCGCGCGCGCAATCGATCGAACGCGTGACCGAGACCGAGCGGAGCGTCATCGCCCAGGCGCGTTCCGCCTATGCGGTATGGAAATCATCGCTCGACGTGATCGCGTCGAGCGAGGTGGCGGTCAACGCGAACAAGCTCTCGCTGGAGGGCGTGCGCGCCGAAAACAGTGTCGGAAACCGCACAATTCTAGACATTTTGAATGCCGAACAGGAGCTGCTTAACTCCCAAGTGACACTGGTTACAGCACGTCGCGACGCGTATGTAGCCGGTTTTGCACTGCTCGCATCGATGGGGCAGGCGGAAGCGCGCGACCTAGGGCTCGACGGTGGACCGCTGTATGATCCGGTCAAGCATTACGAGAGCGTCCGCGGCAAGATCTGGGACTTTTCGTCGCAGCCCGATCCGGCGGTGACGGGAACGCGAACGACCGATACGCCCGCCCAGACCGCGGCGGTCACCCGTGCGCTCGACCCGATGCTCGATTCGCGACCAGTTGACAGGAGCGCGCAGATTACCGCAGGTGAGCAGACGAAGAACCGCTGACGCGGCGAGTAGGTTTCTTTCGCGGGGGTTTCGATGGCGGATTTGAGCGGAGAGCCATCGATGGAGGACATCCTCTCATCGATCAAACGCATCATTGCCGAGGAAAACGACACCTTGCCGGGGCGGACCAAGCGTCCGGATCGCAGTCTTGCGCGCCGCGGCGATGTCGACCCCGCGGTCCGCGACGACATTCTGGAACTGCGCGAAGCCGTTGCCGCCGCGATGCCGACGGTGCCGCCGGTAACGCCCCCCACCGTGTCGCAGCCTGAACCCGCGGATGGCGCGACCGCCGCGGACCCCGCTTCGACACCGCGTCCGCCCGCGCCGCCAAGCCCGCCCGAAACTCCGGGAATCCTGTCGCAGAGTGCCGCTGCCGCAACCCGCGGGCCGTTCGATACGCTGTCGCGGCTGGTGGTGAAGCCCGAGACGCCGGGGAGCGATACGCTCGAATCGATGGTGCGCGAGATGCTGCGCCCGATGCTGCGTGAATGGCTCGATGCGAACCTGCCGACCATGGTGGAAGCAATGGTCGCGAAAGAGATCGACCGCATCACCGGCAAATAGCCGCGGTCCTGCGCCTAGGCCTACAGGTGCCAGCGCCCTTTCTTTTTGCGCGTCCCCGGCTAAAGCCGATGGCATCATGAGCGAACTCCCCAAAACCTTCGACCCCGCCGAAATCGAAAAGCGCTGGTATGCGCATTGGGAGGCGACCGGCCAGTTCCGACCCGACCGTCCCGGTGCCGAACCCTGGACGATCGTCAATCCGCCGCCCAACGTGACGGGCTCGCTCCACATCGGCCATGCGCTCGACAACACGTTGCAGGACATCCTGACGCGCCATGCGCGGCTGAAGGGCAAGGATGCGCTGTGGGTGGTCGGGACCGATCACGCAGGGATCGCGACGCAGATGGTGGTCGAGCGGCAGATGGGCGCGCTCAACCCGCCGGAGAAGCGCACCGACTTCACGCGCGAGCAGTTCGTCGACAAGGTGTGGGCGTGGAAGGAAGAGAGCGGCGGCGAGATCACGCAGCAGCTCCGTCGGCTCGGTTGCTCGATGGACTGGGCGAACGAGCGGTTCACGATGGACGAGGGCTTTTCCAAGGCCGTCCTCAAGGTGTTCGTCGATCTGCATCGCGATGGCTTGCTGTACCGCGACAAGCGGCTGGTGAACTGGGATCCGGGTCTCGGCACCGCGATCAGCGACCTCGAGGTCGAGACTCGCGAGATCAAGGGGAGCTTCTGGCACCTGCGCTATCCGCTCGAAGACGGTTCGGGCTTCATCGAGGTCGCGACGACGCGGCCCGAGACGATGCTCGCCGATATGGCGGTTGCGGTGAATGCATCGGACGAGCGCTATACCGCGCTGGTCGGCAAGCAGGTGCGGTTGCCGATCACCGGGCGGCTGATCCCGATCATCACCGACGACCATGCCGATCCTGAGCTCGGGTCGGGTGCGGTGAAGATCACGCCGGGGCATGACTTCAACGATTTCGAGGTCGGCAAGCGCGCGGGGATCGCGGCGGGCGCGATGCTCAACATGCTCGATGCCAAGGCGCGGGTGGTGCAGGTTGCGGACGGATTGATCCCCGAGGCGTTCCTCGGGCTCACCACCGCCGAAGCGCGCAAGGCGGTCGTTGCGCAGTTGAAGGCGGAGGGGTTCCTGATCCCGCACGTCGACAAGGACGGCGCGGGGCATGACGCCGAGCCGCGCACGATCCAGACGCCCTATGGCGATCGATCGGGCGTGGTGATCGAGCCGTGGCTGACCGACCAATGGTATGTCGATGCGGCGACGCTGGCGAAGCCTGCGATCGAGGCGGTGCGGTCTGGGGCGATCAAGATCGTGCCCAAGACGTGGGAGAAGACGTTCTTCAACTGGATGGAGAATATCCAGCCTTGGTGTGTGTCGCGGCAGCTTTGGTGGGGGCACCGGATTCCGGCGTGGTTCGCTGAGGACGGGTCGGTGTTCGTTGCGATGAGCGAGGCCGAGGCTCAGGCGCAGGCGGGTGAGGGCGTTGCGCTCACGCAGGACAGCGATGTGCTGGATACGTGGTTCTCCTCGGCGCTGTGGCCGTTTGCGACGCTGGGTTGGGATGGCACTTCTTCTCCTTCTTACCCCTCCCCTTCAGGGGAGGGGCCAGGGGTGGGGGATGCCTCGCAGAGCGGGGCGTTTGCTGGACGGCCCCACCCCAACCCCTCCCCTGAAGGGGAGGGGCTAAAGGAAACGTTGGGCGGTCGTTATCCCAACGACGTGCTCATTTCCGGGTTCGACATCCTGTTCTTCTGGGATGCTCGCATGATGATGCAAGGTTTGCACTTCATGGGCGATGTGCCGTTCAAGACCCTGTATTTGCACGGTCTTGTCCGCGCGGCAGACGGTGCCAAGATGTCCAAGTCGAAGGGCAATGTCGTCAACCCGCTCGGCCTCATCGACCAGTACGGCGCGGACGCGCTGCGCTTCTTCATGGCGGCGATGGAGAGCCAGGGCCGCGACATCAAGATGGATGAGAAGCGCGTCGAGGGCTATCGCAACTTCGCGACCAAGCTGTGGAACGCATGCCGCTTCGCGCAAGGCAACGGCATCGGCGCGAGCAAGACGCTCGAAGCGCCGGTGACGACGCTTGCGGTCAACAAGTGGATCGTCGCGGAAACGATCGCGACCGTACAGCAAGTCGATCTCGCGCTTGCAGACCTGCGCTTCGATGGTGCGGCGAATGCGGTGTATCAGTTCGTGTGGAGCCGCTTTTGCGACTGGTATCTCGAACTGATCAAGCCGGTGCTCGGCCAGATGGACGCGCCCGCCACCGGGCCGGACGCGGACGAGACGCGCGCCGTCGCGGGCTGGGTGATCGACCAGATCCTCGTGCTGCTCCACCCGTTCATGCCGTTCATCACCGAGGAACTGTGGAACGCGATGGGGTCGCGCGAGACCAACCTGATCGTCGCGCGCTGGCCGATTGCGGATGCGCGATCGATCGATCCCGCGGCAAGTAAGGAGATTGATTGGCTAATCCGATTGGTGTCGGACATTCGCGCGGCGCGCACCGAAGTTAACGTTCCGCCGGGCGCCCGTCTGCGCGCGGTCGTGTGGGCGAGTGGGGCTGACCCGCTAGCGCGCGTTGAGCGGCAACGCTTGTGGATCGAACGGCTCGCGCGGGTCAATCTGGACAGTATTACCGACGTATACGCATTGGTCGACAAGCCTAGCCCGACGGTATCTACCAGCGATATCCCAGTTTTCGGCGAAGGCGTGACGGTCCATATCTCGCTCGAAGGCGTTATCGACCTCGATGCGGAACGCGCGCGGCTCACCAAGGGGATCGAAGCCGCCGCCAAGGAGCGCGACGCGCTCGCCGGTCGGTTGAACAACCCGAGCTTCGTCGAACGCGCCAAGCCCGAGGCGGTCGAGAAGGCCCGCGCCGATCATGCCGAAAAATCCGCCGAGGCCGAGCGTCTCAGCGCTGCCCTGGCGCGTTTGGGGTGAGATAGCCGGCTGACGCTGGCGAACGCACAATCCCCCTCCCGTTTGCGGGAGGGGTCAGGGGAGGGTCTGTGAGCGACGTTGGTGAGATAACAGCCCCTCCTTCATCCCCGCCTTCACGCGGGAGGGGGGGCAAACAGCGCGACCTCACCACCGGCCCGATCGCGTGGACGTTGCTCGCGTTCGCGCTCCCCACACTGGGGTCGAACATCCTGCAATCGCTCAACGGGTCGATCAACACGATCTGGGTCGGGCGGTTTCTCGGCGAAGGCGCTGTCGCGGCGACCGCCAACGCCAATACGATCATGTTCCTGATGTTCGCCGCAGTCTTCGGCTTCGGCATGGCGGCGACGATCCTGATCGGCCAGTCGATCGGACGACGCGACGTCGAGGCGGCGCGGCGCGCGTTCGGTGCGTCGATCGGGCTGGTGATGGGCGGTGCGGTCGTGATCGCGGCGCTGGGCTGGATCTTCTCGCCAGACATCCTGACGAGCCTGTCGACCCCGCCGAGTGTGCAACCGCTCGCGCTTGCGTATCTGCGGGTGATCTTCCTCGGCCTGCCTGCGACGATGTTGCTGGTGCTGCTTGGCATGGCGCTACGCGGTGTCGGCGATTCGGTGACGCCCTTGTGGTTCACCGCGCTCAGCGTGCTGCTCGACAGCGGGCTCAACCCCGTGTTCATTCGCGGGTGGTTCGGGATGCCTGCAATGGGGATCGCGGGATCGGCGGTCGCGACGCTCATTTCGGTCCATGTCGCATCGCTCGGGTTGCTCGCCTTCATCTACCGGCGCGATTTGCCGATCCGGTTGCGCGGCGCGGAGCTGGGGTATCTGATCCCGTCGGCGGCGCTGGCGCGGACGATCCTGCTCAAGGGCTTGCCGATGGGCGCGCAGATGCTGGTCGTGTCGGTGGCGGCGTTGACGATGACCGGGCTGGTCAACCGCTACGGCGTCGACACGACTGCGGCTTACGGCATCTCGATGCAGCTGTGGGGCTATATCCAGATGCCTGCGCTAGCGGTCGGCGCTGCGGTGAGCAGCATGGCGGCGCAGAACATCGGCGCGGGCCTGTGGGGGCGGGTTGATCGCATCACCGTCGCGGGGCTGGTGTTCAGCGCGGTGCTGACGACGACGATGGTGATCGCGATCATCGCGTTCGATCGACCGGTGATGCTGCTGTTCCTCGGCGGCGAGAGTGCGGCACTGCCGATCGCGCGGCATATCCAGGTGCTGGCCAGCTGGAACTTCATCATCTTCGGGATGACGATGGTATTGTTCTCGACCGTGCGCGCGAACGGTGCGGTATGGGCGCCGCTGACGATGCTGTTCATCGCGATGTATCCGGTGCGGCTGGGTTTCGCACTGGCGTTCCAGCCGTCGCTGGGGGCGGATGCCCTGTGGTGGAGTTTTCCGCTGGGGTCGGTTGCCAATTTCGTGATGGCGGTGGGCTACTATCGCTTTGGCGGCTGGCGCAAACAGCGGCTGGTCGTCCCCGAGGGAGAGGCGAGCGAGCAGAGCCAGAACCCGGCGGAGCCGGGCGGGCGGTTGCATCCGGCGGGGTGATTCGGGAACGGGGCTACGCCTGGTATTGGGGCGGCACCCAAACCCCATTCGTCATCCCCGCGGAGGCGGGGATCCATTAGCGCCACGTTCGTTACCCCAGGTCAGCCAGTATGGATCCCCGCCTTCGCGGGGATGACGGAATGTGGGGGGAGGGGGAGCCCCCATCTGCTGTCGCCGCTATCGCGTTCTAAACCTTGCGCGACCCCCGGCGAAGTTCCAGAACGCGTTGCATGACAGCTCAATACCCCGCACTCCGCCTCCGTCGTACGCGCGCCAGTGGCTGGAGCCGCCGGCTTCACGCCGAAACCGTGCTGACGCCCGCCGATTTCATCTGGCCGCTGTTCATTACCGAGGGCGAGGGCGTCGAGGATCCGATCGCCGCGCTGCCCGGCGTATCGCGCTGGTCGATCGATGGGATCGTCGCACGCGGGCGGGAAGCGCGGGATCTTGGCATTCCGTGCGTCGCGCTGTTCCCCAACACGCCGTCGCATTTGCGCACCGACGATGGGCGCGAGGCGCTCAACCCCGACAATCTGATGTGCCGCGCGATCCGTGCGCTCAAGGACGCGGTGCCTGAAATCGGCGTGCTGACCGACGTCGCGCTCGATCCCTATACCACGCATGGGCACGACGGGCTGGTCGATGCGGCGGGCTATGTCGTCAACGACGTGACGTCCGAGGCGCTCGTCCAGCAGGCGCTGACGCAGGCTGAGGCCGGGTCGGATATCATCGCGCCATCGGACATGATGGACGGGCGTATCGGCGCGATCCGCGAGGCGCTGGAGGCGGGCGGGCACCACAATGTCCAAATCATGTCCTATGCCGCCAAATATGCGAGCGCCTTCTATGGTCCGTTCCGCGATGCTGTGGGGAGCCGCGGGCTGCTCAAGGGCGACAAGAAGACCTATCAGATGGACTCGGCCAATGCCGAGGAAGCGCTGCGCGAGGTCGCGCTGGACCTGGCGGAAGGCGCGGATAGCGTGATGGTCAAGCCGGGTATGCCGTATCTCGACATCATCCTGCGGGTGAAATCTGAGTTTCAAGTGCCTGTATTTGCTTACCAAGTATCCGGCGAATACGCGATGATCGAGGCCGCGGTGGCCGCCGGCGCGGCGGACCGCGATGCGATGGTGCTGGAAAGCCTGATGGCGTTCAAGCGCGCGGGGACGGCGGGGGTGCTGACCTATCACGCCGCGCATGCCGCCCGGTTGCTCGGCGCGTGAGACCGAGCCTGCGCGCATGATCGAGACCGAGCGGCTGATCCTGCGGATGGTTGAGCCCCGCGACCGTGCGGCGCTGTGGGCGCAATGCCGCGACCCGGCGGTGATGCAGTATCTGCTCCCCGTCGCGGACGAAGCGGCACTCGATGCGATGATCGCGCGGATGCACGCGTCGCAGGCCGAGCATGGCTTCGCCTTCTGGATCGTCGAGCGGCGCACGGATGGAGCTATGACGGGAATTTGCGGGTTGAAGCCGGGTGCCCCCGACACACCGATCGAAGGCGTGCTCGAGATCGGGTGGCGGTTTTCGCAAGCCTATTGGGGGCAGGGGTACGCGCGCGAGGCAGCCCTCGCAACGCTCGACTGGGCCTGGGCCCATCTGTCCGCGCGCGAGATCGCCGCGATCACGGTGCCCGCCAATGCGGCGAGCTGGGGACTGATGGAGCGGATCGGGATGCACCGGATCGCAGATGGCGATTTCGACCATCCGCTGGTTGCGGACGACAGTCCGTTGAAACGACACATCCAATATCGGATCGATCGGCCGCGTGCATGATGCTTTTGCCTAGGCCGCGCAGCGGGGTTCGCCCGCTGTTCGTGGTTACGATCCTGTCGAGTGCGTTCCTGCTCTTCCTCGTCCAGCCGATGGTCGCGCGGATGGCGTTGCCCCGGCTCGGCGGGGCGCCTGCGGTGTGGAACTCGGCGATGCTGGTGTATCAGGCGCTGCTGCTGGGCGGATACGCCTATGCGCACTGGCTCGGGCGGCTCGAACCACGGTTGCAGGGGCGCGTGCATCTGGGGGTGCTGCTGATCGCGGCCCTGTGGCTGCCGATCGGGCTGGGCGGGTTGCAGCCGGGACCGGGGGTGCCGCCTGCGTTCTGGGTGCCGTGGCTGTTCGTGCTGTCGATCGGGCCGTTGTTCTTCGCGGTCTCGGCGCAGTCGCCGCTGTTGCAACGCTGGTTCAGCCTGGCGTGCAAGGGGCAGGACCCGTACGCGCTGTACGCGGCGTCCAACCTCGGCAGCTTTGCGGGGCTGATCGCCTATCCGTTGCTGGTCGAACCGATGATGACGCTGTTCAACCAGCGGATCCTGTGGAGCAGCGGCTATATCCTGCTCGGGCTGTTGGTTGCGCTATGTGCGGGGACGTTGCCGCGCGACCGGCCGCTGCAGGCGGCGACGCCCGTCACCTCCGCGCCGCCGGGGCGCAAGCGGGTTGCGCACTGGATCCTCCTCGCGTTCGTGCCGTCGGGGCTGATGCTGGCGACGTCGACCTACATCACCACCGACATCGTTGCGATGCCGTTGCTGTGGGTGATTCCGCTCGCGTTGTATCTGTTGAGCTTCACGATTGCGTTCGCACGGGATCGTACCGCGGCGGACATCCAGACGCGGATCGCGCCGATCGCGATCCTGTTGTTCGGCGGGATCCTCGTCAGCGGGATGCCGGGAATGCCGTATCTCGGCGCGATCATGGCGCTGGCGTTGCTGTTCCTCGTGTCGGTCGCGTTGCACACCGGGCTGTATCGCCTGCGGCCCGAACCCGACCGGCTGACCGGCTTCTATCTCGCCATGTCGTTCGGCGGTGCGCTTGGCGGCGTGTTCAGCGCACTGGTCGCGCCGATGCTGTTCGACTGGACGTATGAATATCCGATCCTGATTCTCGCGGCAGGGGTGCTGACGCCGCACGCCTATATGTTCGCGCCGTTGCAGCGCGTCTGGCAGGGCAATCCGCAGCGGCGGCGCATCCTGCTGTGGGCCGTTGCGCTGATCATCGCTGCGCTGGTCGCCGTTGTCTTGCTCGATCACACGACGGGCGATGCGCCGTCATCGTTGCAGCAGGCGATGCTGCTGATCGTCGTAGCAGTCGGCGTGCTCGCGATCGGGACCCCGCCTGCGTTCGGTTTTGCCTTGGTGGGGGTTCTGATTGCCTTTGGCGGGTATCAGGCGATCGCCATTTCGCTCGAGCCCGGTGCGCGGACGCGGAGCTATTTCGGGATCTATACGGTTCATAGTACGCCGACCGAACAGCAACTCGCGCATGGTACGACCGTACACGGCACGCAATTGCGCGGATCGCCGCAACGCGAACGCACCCCGACTGCTTATTACGTGCCGGGATCCGGCGTGGGGCAGGCGATGCAGGCGCTCCCGGTGCTGTACGGTCCGCGCGCGCGCGTGGGCGTCGTCGGGCTGGGGACCGGGACGCTCGCTTGCTATGCGCGGCCGAGGCAGGACTGGCGGTTCTACGAGATCGATCCCGCGATCGTCCGGATCGCGCGCGACAGCGGACAGTTCAGTTTCCTGTCGAACTGCCTCCCCGACCCGAAGATCGTGATCGGGGATGCGCGGGTCAATATCGCAAAGCAGCGGACCGATACGCTCGATTTGTTGGCGCTCGATGCGTTTTCATCGGATGCGGTACCGATGCACCTGATGACGCGCGAGGCGTTCGACAGCTATGCGCGCGTACTGTCCCCGCGCGGGCTGTTGCTGGTGCATATCTCAAACCGGTTCCTCGACCTCGAACCGGTCGTTGCGGCTGCCGCAAAGGCCGGAGGCTGGCAGGCCGCCACTTTGTTCTACTCGGCGCCCGGAGCAACCATGTCGCAGTGGATCGCCCTGTCCCGCGACCCGGCGACGATCCGCGTCTTGCAGGCGCGTGACGCGGCATGGAAACCGACTCGCGGCCGCCCCGGGTTCGTACCGTGGAGCGACGGCTATTCGTCGATCCTGCCGTTGGTAAAGGGGCTGTAGGAACCGTCGACGGGAAAGATCAGCGCTCGCGCAGGCGCGGCATCAGTTCGACGAAGTTGCAGGGCTTGTGGCGGCTGTCGAGTTGGTCCTTGAGAATGCCGTCCCAGCCATCCTTCACCGCGCCGGTCGAACCGGGCAGCGCGAAGATGTAGGTGCCACGCGTGACGCACGCGCAGGCGCGCGACTGGACCGTCGACGTTCCGATCGTCTTGAAGCTCAGCCAGCGGAACAGTTCGCCGAACCCCGGAATCATCTTCTCGGCGATTCGTTCGATCGCTTCGGGGGTGACGTCGCGGCCGGTCACACCGGTGCCGCCGGTGGTGATGATGCAATCGACCGATTCGTCATCGATCCAGCGATGCAGCACCGCAATGATCAGCGAGACATCGTCCTTCACGATCTCGCGTTCGGCGAGGACATGGCCTGCCTCGCCCAGCCGCGCGATCAGCGTGTCGCCCGAACGGTCCTCGGCAAGCCCGCGCGTGTCGGAAACGGTCAGGACGGCAATCCGGACGGGGATGAAGTCGGCGTTCAGATCAATTGGCACTGGCGACCGCCTGACGAGCGTTGCTGGAGCTAAGGCGGACCGCGGTGGCGCCCTTCATCCCCGGGAAGCGGGGCCAAAGCCCCTGCGCCAGGGCAGCGCGGCTGACCGACGCGCGGCGACCGGTCTGCGCTTCATACACCCAGTAATTGCGCAGGACGGTCGTCACATAACCGCGCGTCTCCCAGTACGGGATCGATTCGATGTAAAGCAGCGGGTCGCCGCCATCATGCGCCTGCGCGTCCCAGGCCTGCACCGGACCGGGGCCAGCATTGTACGCGGCGATGACCTTGGGGAGCAGCCCGTTGGTGCAACTCTGGTCGCGCAATTGCTCGAGATAGCTCTGGCCGACCTCGATGTTGGTGCCGGGGCGCGACAGCGCGGTGCGATCAAAAATCCGGCCTTGCTTGCGCGCGATATCGGTCGCCGCGCTCGGCATCACCTGCATCAGACCGTAAGCGCCGGCCTTGCTGACGACATCGGTGCGGAAGCGTGATTCCTGGAGCGTGTGCGCATAGACGAGCGCCTTGTCGACGCGCCAGCCACCGTCCGGAGTCCAATTGGGGGCGGGGAAGCGCGCCTCGACCGGGGGTGCCGCGCCGAGCGGACCATTGTGCGACAGCCAGACGAGCGTGGAGGGAAGATCGAGCGCCGAGGTCAGGCGGACGAGCGCGGGATATTCCGCTGCGGTGCCGATCCGTGCCTGTTGCTTGATCACCTGATCCGCGAGGCCGTTCTCGCCGATCTCGACCAGCGCCGCAGCGACATGAATGTTGGGCCGGTGTTCCAGCGCCTGCCAGTCACCCGCGAATACCTTCGCGTTGGATTTGAGCGGCGCATCCTTGATGCCGAGCGCCTGCCGCGACAGCAGGCCGTAGAAGGTCTCACGATATTGCGATGCGTTCTTCAGTCGGCCCTCGACCTTGTCGGGGCGGCCGCACTGCATGTCGGCGCGCGCGCCCCAGTACAGGCCCGCCGCGCGGAGATCGACATCGCCCGCACGCGCCGCGACGTTCTGGAAAGCGGCGCTGGCTGCGACGCAATCATGCTGACGCCATGCCGCGAGCGCACCGACCCACATCGCCTCGACCGCGAAGTCGCCATATCCGGTCATCGCCTTGGCGGCCATCGCGCGGGCGTTATTGTCGTCGCCCGCGAGATAATACATCCAGGCGACTTTGCGCTGCCACTCGGTGATCGAGTCCTGCGACAGTCCGGGGGTCGATTCGAGCAACGCCTGCGCTTCGGACCCGCGGTCCTCCTTGACATAGGGCTGCATCTTGATCGCGAGTTCGGCGGCGATCATGTCGCCTGCGACCAGGCTGCGCGCACGCTTGCGCACCGGCGCGCCGTCGATCCAGATCAGTGCCCGTGCCTCGGGAAGCGGGGGCAGGCCGACGCCGCCGCGCGAGGCGGCCATCGTGGCGAGCTGGCGCGCCTGCGGCAATTCGGGCGCTTCGGACAGCAGCTTGAGCAGTGGATCGAGATCCGCCTTGGGCGACCCCTTGGCGGTGAGCAGTTCGGCGCGGGCGATCGCGTGGAGCGGACCCGGCTTCATCACGTCGAGCGCGAGTTGCGCATCGAGCCACTTCTGCTCGCGGATCGCGGCGAACACCGCGCGATACCCTTCGCGCTGTTCGGGATCGAGCTGCGGGGGAATCGCGGCGCGAACGTTGGCCGTCTCGACGGTCGCCGGCTCGATCGCCGCCTGCGCCATTCCCGGAGCAAGCGTCAGCGCGCTTGCCAATGTCAGCGAGACCGACAGAAACCGTTTTGCGCTCATGCGCCTAACCCCGCGATAAGCATTTGTAAGTCCTTCCAGGCACGTGCCTTTTCCGCCGGCCGTTCGAGCAGCAGTCGCGGATGAAAACTGGCGACGGCCTCGACGGCGATGGTGCTGCCGGATTGTCCAACTTCCACATTAACCAATTGCAAACTTCCCCGCGACCGCGCCACATCGGCCCCGGTAAGCGCACGGCTCGGCGCGTTCCCTAGCACAAACAGCCGCTTCGGTTCCACTATTGCGACATGGTGCCGGATCAGCTGGCTCAACCGTTGCTCGATCTCGGGTGCGATGCGCCCGGCGACCGGGCGGATCGTGCACATCGGTACGATATAGACCGAATTACGGTCGCGCCCGATCGCGGCGAGCATCCGGTCGAACAGCCGCCCGGCCGCGCCGCTCAACACCGCGCCCGATTCGGTATCGTCGCGATCGGGGACGTCGGTGACGATCATGATGTCGGATTGTGGATCGCCGCTCGCAAAAATGGGTGAGCCCGACCAGTCGGCTTCGGGGGCTTCCGGCCCAGTCCGCCAGGCGACATAGGCGTCGATCGTGGTGGGCAAGGGGGCTGCGACCGGAGCGGAGGGTTCCGCTACGGCGTGTCGCTTCGTTTCGCGGACGACCGGTGCAGGGGCGGCGGTCCAGTCGCGTGGGACTTCATCCGCAAGCGTGTCGACGCCCGCATCGCGCCACCATTCGAGCACGCTCGCCGCGGCAATTTGCCAATCGATATTCTGGTCCGCCCCCATGCGTTCCTTAGAGTCCTATGTTGACGCGAAGGTCAATTCACTGGCACTCGGTTTTCATAGCGATGGGGCCGGACGTTCCGCGTGCGCGACGAGACCGCGCTGCCCCAACCGCAGTGGAGAGACACCGTGAGCGACACCGAAACCCAGCGTGAGTCGATGCCCTATGACGTTGTGATCGTCGGAGCGGGGCCTGCGGGCCTGTCCGCCGCGATCCGGCTGAAACAGGTTGCGGCCGAACGCGAGATCGAGCTGTCGGTCTGCGTCCTCGAAAAGGGGTCGGAAGTCGGCGCGCACATCCTGTCGGGGGCTGTGATCGACCCGAAGTCGCTCGACGAATTGCTGCCGGACTGGCGCGATATGGGCTGTCCGCTCGCCGAGGTGCCGGTGACCGACAACCAGCATTGGATGCTGTCCAAGCGCGGCAAGCGCGCGGTGCCGCATTTCATCACGCCCGGCTTCATGCACAACAAGGGCACCTATACGGGCAGCCTGGCCAATCTGTGCCGCTGGCTGGCGGGGCAGGCGGAGGAGCTGGGGGTCGAAATCTTCCCCGGGTTCGCCGCGGCCGAGATCCTCTACAATGACGACGGCTCGGTGAAGGGCGTCGCGACCGGCGACATGGGCGTTGCGCGCGATGGTTCGCACAAGCCCGACTATACGCCGGGGCTGGAGATCCACGCGAAGTACACCTTCCTCAGCGAAGGCGTGCGCGGGTCGCTGTCCAAGCAGATCATCGCGAAGTTCGATCTTGCGCGCGACAGCCAGCCGCAGGTGTACGGGATCGGGATCAAGGAATTGTGGGACATCGCGCCCGACAAGCATGTGCCCGGGCGCGTGATCCATACGCAGGGCTGGCCGCTCAACGAGACGCCGGGCTCGAACGGTGGCGGCTTCCTGTATCATCAGGCGAACGGTCAGGTCGCACTCGGGTTCGTGACGTGGCTGAGCTACACCAATCCGCATCTGTCGCCGTTCCACGAGATGCAGCGCTGGAAGACGCATCCTGCGATCGCGGAGATCCTCAAGGGGGCCAAGCGTGTGTCCTATGGCGCGCGCGCGATCAACGATGGCGGGTTGCAGTCGATCCCCAAGCTGGTGTTCCCGGGCGGGGCGCTGATCGGCTGTTCGGCGGGGTTCCTCAACGTGCCGCGGATCAAGGGTACGCATACCGCGATGAAGTCGGGCATGATGGCCGCCGAAGCCGCGGTCGAGGCGATCGCGTCGCAGCGCCAGCATGACGAGTTGGTGGCGTATCCGGCGGCGTTCGAGGACAGCTGGGTCAAGAAGGAGCTGTCGATCGTCCGCAACGTCGTGCCGCTGGTCGAGAAGTTCGGCGAGCTGGTCGGGTCGGGGCTCGCGAACGTGACGATGTGGCTGGAAAGCTGGGGCGTGAAGATGCCCTTCACGATGAAGCACCACGCCAACCACAAGACGCTGTGGCGCAAGGACCAGGTGCATCCGATCACCTACCCCAAGCCCGACGGCGTGCTGACGTTCGACCGGCTGTCCTCGGTGTTCATCTCGAACACTAATCACGAGGAGAACCAGCCGGTTCATCTCAAGCTGGCGGACCCGGATATCCCGGTGAAATACGACCTGCCGCTCTACGACGAGCCTGCGCAGCGTTATTGCCCGGCGGGGGTTTACGAGATCGTCGGCGAGGAAGAGGGCGACCCCAAGTTCGTCATCAACGCGCAGAATTGCGTGCATTGCAAGACGTGCGACATCAAGGATCCGACGCAGAACATCACCTGGGTAGTGCCCGAGGGTGGTGGCGGGCCGAACTATCCGAATATGTGACTCGCTTCTTCCCCGGCGAAGGCCGGGGCCCAGTTGCGAAGGGCGTTGTTGGCGCGCGTGACGCTCGTCATGGACCATTCACGACTGGGCCCCGGCCTTCGCCGGGGAAGGGCAATGGTTTGAGCCTGCTTCTCCCCCGGCGCAGGCCGGAGTCCAGTTGCGAAGGGCGTTGTTATCGCGCGCGGTGCTCGCCATAGACCGGCCACGACTGGCCCGGGCCTCCGCCGGGGAAGGGAAATGGTTGGACTGGCCCGATGATCACCGAACGCGCTCCCGCCAAGGTCAACCTTGCGCTCCATGTCCGGGCGCGGCGGGCGGATGGCTATCATGAACTGGAAACGCTGTTCGCCTTCGTGACGGACGGCGACACGGTGACGCTCGCGCCTGGCGCGTTGTCGCTAGCGGTCACCGGGCCCTTCGCGGGGGGCCTGTCGGGCGAGGGGGACAATCTCGTCCTGCGCGCGGCGCGGGCGTTTGCCGAGCGGTTCGGCACGAGCGTCGGGGGGGCGTTCACGCTGGACAAGCATCTGCCGGTCGCCTCCGGGATCGGTGGTGGTTCGGCGGATGCAGCGGCAGCACTGCGGGCGCTGGCACGGGCGAACGACGTTGCCATCGACGATCCGCGCCTGTTCGAGATCGCGGAGGCGCTCGGGTCGGACGTGCCGGCCTGTCTGCTCGGCCACACCGCTTTGGGGCTGGGGCGTGGCGAGCGGCTGGAACGGCTCGACGGGCCGTCGGGGATGCCGGTGCTGCTGGTCAATCCGGGGGTCGCTGTGTCGACGGCGGCGGTGTTCAAGGCGTGGGACGGGGTCGATCGTGGCCCCATGCCGGACGGCGACGTGCTGGGGCTGGCGCTTGCCGGGCGGAACGATCTCGAGGCCCCGGCGCGCGCTTTGGCCCCCGCGATCGATGCGGTGCTCGAACGGCTCGGTGCGGGCAATCCGTTGCTCGCGCGAATGTCGGGGTCGGGTGCGACGTGTTTCGCGCTGTACGCCACTGCCGCGGATCGGAGCGCCGCTGCCGCGACCATTCGAGCAGACCAACCAGACTGGTGGTGTCTTGAAACGGCACTCGCGTGACAGAAAGGTGTATCACTATGGAACGCAGTGCGGCGGCGGCCAACACCGAATGGCGCGAAACGGGGATTGGCGCGATGTTTGCTGATGGAATGCACGATGGGTCTACCGCTCTCCGTGGTGCATCCGTCGATGGCCCGCGGTCGCGCCGCGCGTCATTCAGGCTCAGGGGCGACGCGGGCAACTTCGTCGCCCCACCGCGCGCATGAGCCGCCCGATCGTCCTCGACGGTGTTCCGGGCGGCATCCTGCTGATCTGCGATCACGCATCGAATGCCGCGCCCGCGGGGATCGATCTACGGATCGACCCGGCATTGCTCGACAAGCATATCGGCGTCGATATCGGGACGGCGCCGTTGACCGAGGCGCTGTCAACCACGTTGGGGGCACCAGCGGTGCTTGCGACGGTTTCGCGGCTGGTAATCGATCTGCACCGGCAGCCGGACCATCCGGGACTCATTCCAGCAGTCAGTGATGGCCACGCCATTCCCGGCAATGTCGAGGCAGA
The DNA here is from genome assembly GCF_058782275.1 of Sphingomonas sp. FW306-05-A. Classification (NCBI taxonomy): domain Bacteria; kingdom Pseudomonadati; phylum Pseudomonadota; class Alphaproteobacteria; order Sphingomonadales; family Sphingomonadaceae; genus Sphingomonas; species Sphingomonas sp. FW306-05-A. Next base: position 79,773 of record NZ_JBYSXN010000002.1, on the reverse strand, counting down.
CCGGTTCGACCGGATCGCGCGTTTCTACCAGCCGTATCATGCGACTTTAAATGACGTGATTCGAACGGTTAAACCCACGTTGCTGGCATCGATCCACAGCTTCACACCGCGTCTCGAAACCGCCGATGGTCCGACGCGGCCTTGGGACATCGGGATTCTCTCGAACCGAGATCGCCGCGCCGCCGATCTCGCGCTGGCCCTGCTGCGAGACCAAGGACTGGTGGTCGGCGACAACGAACCCTATTCCGGCCGCCTGCTCAACGCGACGCTCAACCGTCACGGCGAAGCGCGGGGGATCCCCAGCATTGCGATCGAGGTTCGCAACGACCTGTTGGCGGACAATGCGGGCGTCGTGCGGTGGCGCGACATTCTCGCCCCGATTTTGGTCGAGATACGTAATAGACTTGCGCAAACGGGTGCTGTCGCGACATAGGCGCGCGCATGACACGCACTTTCGACAAATCGAAGCTCCCCAGCCGTCACGTTTCGGTCGGGCCCGAGCGAAGCCCGCACCGCAGCTATTATTACGCGATGGGGATCGCCGAGGAGGACATCGCCAAGCCGTTCGTCGCCCTGGCGAGCGCCGGCAACAACTCCGCGCCTTGCAACACCACGCTCGATTCGCAGGCGGATGCCGCGCAGGAAGGCGTCATCACGGGCGGTGGCATGCCCCGCCGCTTCAACACGATCACCGTGACCGACGGGATCGCGATGGGGCATCAGGGGATGAAATCCTCGCTCGTCAGTCGCGAAGTGATCGCCGATTCGGTCGAGCTGTCGGTCCGCGGGCATTGCTACGACGCGCTGGTCGGCTTCGCTGGCTGCGACAAGTCGCTGCCGGGAATGATGATGGCGATGCTGCGGCTCAACGTGCCGAGCATCTTCGTGTATGGCGGATCGATCCTGCCCGGGCGGTTCCACGACAAGGACGTCACCGTCGTCGACGTGTTCGAGGCGGTTGGCAAATATGCGGCGGGCGGCTGCCCGCTGCAGGAGCTGATCGAGCTCGAGAAAGTCGCATGCCCCGGCCACGGCGCGTGCGGTGGCCAGTTCACCGCCAACACGATGGCGTGCGTCGGCGAGGCGATCGGCCTGTCGCTCCCCAATTCGAACATGATGCCCGCACCGTATCGCGGCCGTGACGAGATCGCGATCGCGGCGGGCAATCAGGTGATGGAGCTCATCGCCCGCAACATCCGCCCGCGCGACATCTGCACGCGCGAAGCCTTCATCAACGCAGCCCGCGTCGTGGCGGCGACCGGCGGATCGACCAACGCGGCATTGCACCTGCCAGCGATGGCGAGCGAAGCGGGGATCGAATTCGATCTGTTCGATGTCGCTGAGGCCTTTAAATCAACACCTTACATCGCCGACCTCAAGCCCGGCGGTAAGTATGTCGCCAAGGATATGTACGAGGCTGGCGGCGTCTACATGCTGATGAAGACGATGCTGGCGGGCGGGTTCCTCGACGGAAACTGCATGACGGTGACGGGCAAGACGCTCGGCGAGAACATCGATCAGGTGACGTGGAACCCCGACCAGAAAGTGATCTACGACGTCAAGACGCCGCTGTCGGCGACTGGCGGCGTGGTTGGCCTGCGTGGCTCGCTCGCGCCCGATGGCGCGATCGTCAAGGTCGCCGGGATGCACCGGCTCCAGTTCGAAGGTCCGGCGCGCGTCTTCGATTGCGAGGAGGATTGCTTCGCGGCAGTCGAGGCGCGTGCGATCAACGAGGGCGAAGTCATCGTAATCCGCTACGAAGGACCAAAGGGTGGTCCCGGCATGCGCGAGATGCTGTCGACCACCGCGGCCTTGTACGGCCTCGGGCTCGGCGAGAAGGTCGCGCTGATCACCGACGGGCGCTTTTCCGGCGGCACTCGCGGGTTCTGTATCGGCCACGTCGGTCCCGAAGCGGCTGAGGGCGGGCCGATCGCCCTCGTCGAGAATGGCGACACGATCCGGATCGACGCCGAAGCGGGGACGATCGACCTCGACGTCGACGCGGACACGCTGGCGACGCGCAAGGCCAATTGGGTCGCACGCGTCAACGATTACCAGTCGGGCGCGCTCTGGCGCTATTCGCAGACGGTCGGGCCTGCCTATAAGGGCGCGGTAACGCATCCTGGGGCAGCAACCGAACGTCATGTTTACGCGGACATCTGAGGCGAGGGACCGGTCGCTATCGCCGCCGGTTCTCCCGGCGGCGGCATCGGGCGGACGGCGGACGGTCACGCTGCAACGGCTGACGCGATGACGCCGATCGACGGTACGCCCATTCTCTCGGCCGCGCAGATGCGGGGTGCGGAGGACGCGGCCATGGCTGCGGGTGCAACCGTGGACAGCCTGATGCTGACCGCCGGTCGGGCGGTAGCGGCGGCGGTTCGGCGTCTTGCCGCACACGCCGAGATCCTCGTTGCCTGCGGGACGGGCAACAACGGGGGCGATGGCTATGTCGCGGCCGTGGCGTTGCGCGACATGGGGCTGGACGTCCGCGTAGCGGCGCTCGGCGAACCGCGTAGCGAGGCTGCGACGGCGGCACGGTCGCGCTGGATGGGGCCGGTCGAACCATTGCTGACTGCCGACCCGGCGGCGATCCTGGTCGATGCGGTGTTCGGCACCGGATTAACACGCGCGCTGGAGCCAGAGCTTGCGGCGGCGTTGGAGCGTTTGTCTTCGGCTGCCCGTCTGACGATCGCGGTGGACCTGCCAAGCGGCGTGACGACGGATACGGGCGCGGTGCCCGGCGATGCGGTCTTGGGCGACGTCACGCTTGCGCTCGGAGCGGTGAAACCGTCGCATCTGCTGGTGCCTGCGGCGAGTCACTGCGGGACGATACGGTTGCTCGATATCGGGCTGGGGCCGGACATCGGTGCTGCGTTGCGCGTTGCCCGGCGGCCGGACTTTCTCAAGACCCCTGGTCCTTCGGCCCACAAATACACGCGCGGGATGGTTACGGTGGTGGCGGGCGCGATGCCCGGTGCCGCCGAGCTTTCGGCCGAGGCGGCGTTGCGCGCGGGGGCTGGTTATGTTCTCCTGCTCGGGAACACCGGCACGACCATACCCCATGCCATCGTGCGGCGGCAGTATTCAGGGGATGCGCTCGGCGACACGCGGATCGGGGCTGTCGTCATCGGCCCCGGCTTGGGCCGCGATGCCGCGGCAGCCTCCCTGCTGGACGACGCAGTACTGGCAGATACGTCGCTGATCATCGACGGCGATGCATTGCAGTTGCTCGACGCCGGGCGCCTGGCGACGGTCCGCGCGCGCACGGCGCCCACGATCCTGACGCCGCACGAAGGCGAGTTCGATGCGGTGTTCGGAAAGAGCGATGCCCCACGGATCGAACGCGCGCTGACGGCGGCGCGGGATACGGGCGTGTTCGTGGTATTGAAAGGGGCAAGCACGATCATCGCTTCGCCCGACGGCACAGCGATCGTCACGGCACCGGCTGACCCGTGGTTGTCGACGGCGGGAACCGGGGACGTGCTGACGGGCGCAATCGCTGCGGTGATCGCGGCGCAGGACATCCGGCACATTCCGTTGATCGATCGTGTCGCCGCTGGGGTATGGCTCCATTCTCAGGCGGCACGGCAGTTGCCGGGGGCTTTCCTGGCGGATGATCTTGCACACGCGCTCAGCGCCGTTAGGGCGGCGCTATGAGCGATACGATTGTAAGAGTAGCTGCGCGCGGCGATGGCGTGACCGCAGATGGCCGTCATGCGCGGTTCGCGGCACCCGGCGATACGTTGACTGCTGACAATGCGGTCGTGCCGGGGCCGCACCATCAGACGCCGCCTTGCCGCCACTTCCCCGAATGCGGCGGGTGTCAGCTCCAACATCTCGACGATGCGAGCTACGCCGATTTCCTGGTGGACCGGATCGCGGGGGCACTGACCGCGCAGAATGTGCGCACGGAGATCCGCGCGCCGTTGCTGTCACCGCCGCGCACGCGCCGCCGCGCGACGTTGCATGCCGAGGTGAAGGGTGGTGCGATCAAGCTCGGGTTCAGCGCGGCGGCGAGCCACGAGATCATCGACGTCAAGGAATGCCACGTCCTGACACCCGCGCTGTTCGCTGTGCTAACGCCGCTGCGCAAACTGCTTGCACGGACTCTGAAGGGGCGGGCACGGATCCACCTGACCGAGATTGATCAGGGCATCGACTTGCTGATCGAAGGCACACTGTCCGAAAGTCTGGCGGTGGCCGAGGCGCTGACGCAATTCTGTTCGGACCATGCGATCGCGCGGCTTGCGGTCGACGATGGTCTCGGGCCGGAAACCCGGTGGGAGCCCGAAGGCGCGACGATCACACTGGGGGATGTCCCGGTCCCGTTTCCCGCGGCGTCGTTTCTCCAGGCGACGCGCGAAGGGGAGGCGAGCCTGATCGGTGCGGTGCACGAGGCGCTAGCAACAGCAAGCGGCGCGACCGCCGATCTGTTCGCTGGTCTCGGCACGTTCGCGCTTGCCTTGCCGGGGAAGGTCTATGCCGCCGAGGCCGGGCGCGACGCGATCCTGGCGTTGCAGGCGGGGGCCAGTCGTGCCGGGCGATCGCTGTTCACGGAGCACCGCGATCTGTTTAGGCGACCGTTGACCAGCGCGGAGTGCTCGCGTTTCGGTGCGGTCGTGCTTGATCCACCGCGGGCTGGCGCACGCGAGCAGATTACGCAACTGGCGGCCTCGACCGTCCCTGTGATTGCCTACGTTTCGTGTAATCCCAGCAGCTTCGCGCGAGATGCGGATATCTTGTGCAAGGGTGGGTATCGGCTGGAGTGGGTTCAGCCGGTCGGCCAGTTTCGGTGGTCGACCCATGCCGAACTTGCTGCGTTGTTCCGGCGCTAAGCGGGCGGGCTAGCGTTTCTCCGCCAGCCAGATACCAGCATCTTCACACGCCGGGTCGGCCAGAACGCGTGCGACCAGGCTTAGCCCGCTGTCGGCGATCGCGGTCGAATAGTCGGCAGCCTCGAGATCCACGCGGTACGGTGACCCGTCGCGATAATCCTCACGGCTCGGATCGAGGTCCGCGGCCGCGTTAAACAGCATCCGTCCTTCAGGCTTCAGCCACGCCGCGGCGCGCTTTGCCATCAATGCGCAATCGGCATGTGTCAGCCACGTCAGCGAGTTCCACGCAATGACCGCGTCGAAACGCTGGGGGATGTCGACGACCCGCATGTCGCCCTTGATCCATCGACCGCGCGGGAAGCGCGTTGTTGCAAGCGTGACGACCGATCCGGCTGAATCCACGCCGGTCAGATCGAACCCGCGATCCATCAAATAGCGCGCGATTGGTTCGCCATCCCCGCAACCGAGATCGAGAATCGCGCTGCCGGGCGCCAAGGGTGCGACCAGCCGATCAACCCACGCCTGGCCGATGAACCCAACCGTGGTCGCGCGCTTAGCCATCTGTCGAGGGAACCCCTGCGGATATCAGCCGTTTATTACTCGGGAGTAGCGGATGTCGGCTGGCGACATCACCTGATACCGAAAGGATTAAAGCCATGGGCGAACTCATCGACAAGATCAAAGGCAACGTCAACGAGGCCATCGGCAAGGCGAAGCAGGAAAGCAACAATCCTGATACGCAGGCAGACGGTGCCGCACAGGAAGCCAAGGGCAAGGCCCAGCAGCTTGGTGGCAAGGTCAAGGGCGCGCTCGGCGACGATATCTGAGCTGCGACTGACTGATTGATACAGGCCGCTCCGGGAAACCGGGGCGGCTTTTTCTTGGGGTCATGTCGAAATCATCGCACCAGCGGTAATGACCTTCATGTCCGTCTTGAGGTGAAGCAGCCGGACCCCGGGCTCGGCCATTGCGCGTTCCAGCGCGGGCGCGAACGCTTCGGTGCTTTCTACCGTCTCGGCCCAGCAGCCGTAGGCGCGCGCCAAGGCAGCGAAATCGGGGTTTCGCAGCGCCGTCCCGCTGACCCGGCCTGGAAATTCACGTTCCTGGTGCATGCGGATCGTACCGTACCCCGCATTGTCGATGACCAGGACGAGCATGTCCACACCGTGCGCCACCGCGGTCGCCAGCTCCTGCCCGTTCATCAGGAAACACCCGTCGCCCGCCAGCGCGACGACCGTGCGCCCGGGGTGGCGCAGCGCGGCGGCCGTCGCCGCGGGAACGCCATACCCCATCGCCCCCGCGGTCGGGGCAAGCTGCGTCCCCGGACCGGCATAGCGCCAGTAGCGATGCCACCATCCCGAGTAATTGCCAGCACCGTTGCAGATGATGCTGTCGGCGGGAAGTCGCGCGCGCATCTCGGCGACACACGGGCCGAGGTCGAGCGCAACGCCGTCGCGCGGGGCGGGTGTCGACCAGGCGAGATAGTCGTGATGCGCGCCGCTATCCTCGCGCGGGCGGCTTGCGATCGAATGCAGCGCGTCGGCGAACGACCCCATATCCGCGCAGATCGCGAGGTCGGTACGGTAGGTCTGGCCCAGTTCGTTGGGGTCGGGGTGGACATGGACCAGCCGCTGTCCCGGATGGTCCGGCGTGATCAGCGTGTAGCCATCGGTCGTCGCTTCGCCCAGCCGCGGGCCAACGACCAGAAGGAGATCGGCGTCTCGGACGCGCTTCACCAGTGCCGGGTTCGGGCCGTAGCCGAGGTTCCCCGCCCAGACCGGCGAGGTGTTCGGCAACGCATCCTGACGGCGAAATGCGGACGCGACCGCGAGGCCGCTACGTTCTGCCCACATACCGAAGGAGTCGGCTGCGCGTTTGTTCCACCCCGCGCCCCCGATGATCGCGAGCGGTCGCTCGGCGGCTTCCAGCATTTCGCCCAGCGCGTGAAGCTGGAACGGATCACAGGCCTGCACCGCGGGCATCACGCGCGGGCGATCGACCGTTTCCACGACGTCGAGCAGCATGTCCTCGGGCAAGGCGAGCACGACGGGTCCGGGCCGTCCCGACATCGCCACGGTCCAGGCACGTGCGATATATTCGGGAATGCGGCGGGCATCGTCGATCTTCGCCGCCCATTTCGCGATCGGACCGAACATGGCGGGGAAATCGATTTCCTGAAAGGCTTCGCGGTCGCGCGTTGCGCGGTCGACGTCGCCGATGAACAGGATCATCGGCTGCGAATCCTGCATCGCGACATGGACGCCGATCGACGCATTGGTCGCGCCGGGGCCGCGGGTAACGAAGGCGACGCCCGGTCGCCCGGTCAACGCGCCATCCGCGCAGGCCATGAACGCGACGCCACCTTCCTGACGGCAGACGGTCAGGTCAATTTCGGGGGAATCATGCAGCGCGTCGAGGACCGCCAGGAAACTTTCGCCGGGAACGGTGAAGATCCGGTCGCAGCCTTGCGCGAGGAGATTGTCGACCAGAATGCGGCCACCCGTGCGGCCGTCGGAATGCGGAGAAAGCGTCGTCATGGCCCGGTCTTAGCGAGGCATCGGGCAGATCGCAAAAGGCCAAGGCGGTCCAGGCCGCAAGCCTGTCGAGCGGAACGCTCAAGCAGGGCGGGTCGCGGCCAACAGGGCGCGGCGACCCGCCCGAATCGGTCAGTTCGCCTTGGCGACGCCCTGTTCTTCCAGCAACGTGGCGAGCTCACCGCTCTCGTACATCTCCATCATGATGTCCGACCCGCCGACGAACTCGCCCTTGACGTAGAGCTGCGGGATCGTCGGCCAGTCCGAAAAGGCCTTGATGCCCTGACGGATGCCCTGGTCCTGCAACACGTCGACGCTATCGAACTCGACGCCGACATGGTTGAGGATCGCGATCGCGCGGCTTGAGAAGCCACACTGCGGGAACAACGGGCTGCCCTTCATGAACAGGACTACGTCGGACTTGCCGACGATGTCGGCGATACGGCTGTGGGATTCGTCGGTCATCATCTTTACTCCTGAACAGGGACGGCGGTGGTGAGCTGCAGTGCATGGAGCACGCCGCCCATCCGGTCACCCAACGTGGCGTAAACGGCACGTTGTTGCTTCAACCGCGGCATTCCGCGGAAACTCTCGGCGGTGACACGCGCGGCCCAATGGTCGCCGTCACCCGCCAGATCCGTCATCTCGACGCGCGCGTCGGGGATACCCGCGACGATCAGCGTCTCGATCTCGTGCGCAGACATGGGCATTATTCGACCCCCATCAACTGGCGGCGCGCCTCGATCGTCTTTTCCTCGATCGTGCGACGGATCGTCGCCTCGTCGATCGCGACGTTGGCGGCGGTCAGGTCGCTGACCAGCTTGCGGATCACGTCCTCGTCGCCGGCTTCCTCGAAATCGGCCTGGACGACCGCGGTGGCATAGGCATCCGCCTCTTCCTTGGTCAGCCGCATCTCGGTTGCCGCCCAGTGTCCGAGCAAGCGATTGCGTCGGGCGATGATACGGAACGCCATTTCTTCGTCGCGTGCATATTTGGTTTCGAATGCGCGCTCGCGATCGTCGAAGCTGCTCATATGCCGTTAGTCCCCGGAAACGGTAAGAAAGGATTGTAACGAGATAGGGGCAGCAACGCCTTGGTGCAACGCATCGCTGTCGCAACCGTTCGTGGCGCAAATCCGCGTCGGAGAATCGCGGGAATTCAGGTAGGCAACACGGCATGGCAGCATCACACCCGAAACGTGCACTATTCGAGCGCATGATTGCCCCGGCGGACTCCCCCGACTTCGCGCGATCGCTGCCGGAGGCGCATCGCAGCGTGAAGGTGTGGGAGACGGGCGATCCCAAGCGTTCGCGTTTTCGGCAGTGGTTGGGGTTTGCCGGACCGGGATTCTTAGTCTCGGTCGGATATATGGATCCCGGCAATTGGGGCACCGATCTCGCAGGGGGCAGTCAGTTCGGCAACACGCTGTTGTGGGTGATCCTCGCCTCGAACCTTATGGCGATTTTCCTACAGGTGCTGTGCGCGCGGTTGGGGATCGTGACCGGGCGTGACCTGGCCCAGTCGTGCCGCGATTACTATGCACGTCCCGTCGGCATCGCGCTTTGGCTATTGTGTGAACTTGCGATCATCGCATGCGACCTGGCAGAAGTGGTGGGGTCGGCGGTCGCGCTTAATCTGTTGCTCGGGTTGCCGCTGCTGTACGGGGTGATCCTGACCGGGCTCGACGTGCTCTTGCTGCTGTTGCTGGTCAACCGGGGTTTCCGCAAGATCGAAGCGGTCATCGTAGTCCTGGTGGCCACGATCGGCTTGTGTTTCGCTTACACCATCTTTCTCGCGAAGCCCGACTGGAATGCGGTGGCTTTGGGGGCCATCACACCGGCGATCCCGAATACTGCGGCGTTGTTGATCGCGCTCGGCATCCTTGGCGCGACGGTCATGCCGCATAACCTTTATCTGCATTCGTCGATCGTCCAGACCCGCGCATTCGGTACGGGCAAGCGTGATGTTAAGGCGGCGCTGGCGTTCAATACCGTCGATACGGTGCTGGCGCTGGGAATGGCGTTCTTCGTCAACGCGGCGATCCTCGTGCTGGCGGCGGCGGTGTTCTGGCGCAATGGCATCGCCGTTTCCGAGTTGCAGGAAGCGCATGAACTGCTCCGCCCCGCGCTCGGTGGGGCCGCTGCGACGGCGTTCGCGCTGGCGTTGCTCGCCTCGGGCCAGTCGAGCACGATCACGGGGACGCTCGCAGGCCAGATCGTGATGGAGGGGTTCCTGCGCATCCGGGTCGCGCCGTGGCTGCGCCGTCTGGTGACGCGCGGGCTAGCAATCATTCCGGCCCTGATCGTCATCTCGGCTACCGGGGGGAAGGATACCGTCGAACTGCTGGTAGTGAGCCAGGTCGTGCTGTCGATGCAGCTGCCCTTCGCGATCTTCCCGCTGATGATGGTAACGAGCAGCCGGGCGCGGATGGGCGATTATGCCAATCCCATGTGGGTCAAGCTGATCGGCTATTCGATCTGTAGCGTGATTGCCGGGCTTAACGTTTATCTGCTGTGGGAGACGATCGGGCCGGTCTGGGTCGGCGCGATTGCTGCGGTGATGCTCGCGTTCACCGGGTATGTGCGCTTCGTCTACACCGCGCCAGCAACGGTAATCCCGGCCCGCTCGACCGACTGATCCGAACCGTGCGGGATGGCGTGGTCGCTGCGACGGCCTTACGCCGCATCGGTGCGAAACGCCTCGCGCGACGGGCCGGGGTGGTGCGTGTCGTGCAAAAGTCTTGCGGGGCTGAGCGGTTTTGACCGCCACCATTCGATGAGCAGTGCGATCGTTATCAGGACGATGCCGGCCAAGACGATCTGCGCTTCGAACACCCGGTCGGAAACGCCGTTCAAGATGATCGAGGTCAGGTTCTGAGGACGGTATAAAATGGCAAGGCCCAGTGCCAGCGCCACCTTGCTGCTGGTTCGCCACCGCACGCAGAACAGCAGTATGAGCGGATATGCCAGCAGATCGTTGAGATGCAGCGGCATGAACAAGTACTCGCACCCTAGCAGGGCGGGAAAGAAGAGCGTCTCGCGGACCGTGCGCTGCTGCGTTGTCCACAGAAGACTCAGGCAGGCCACCGCAGCGGCAAAGGCATAGACCGTTGCCGGCAAGGTCGCGAATCGCGTGTATGCGACGATGCTCACCACGCCAGACAACGTTCGCGGATCGTTGAAAACGGACGCCGCGTAAGAAGCCAAATTGGCTTGCAGGGACATCAAACTCCCGAGGGTGTTGTCGAAACCGATGCTCCAGAAAGCAGGCAAACATAACAGGCCGGTCAACATAAAAGCGACAAGTGTCGGCACCCGCAACGACCGATCGCACAGGGCAACGGCCGAAAATGGTATTCCGATCTGAGGCTTGAGCAACACGAGCAATAGCCCGGCCGTGCAGAGGAATAGGTCCTTCCGGGGTCTGCCGATCATGACAAGGCTTATCCCAAGCAAGATGAGCCCGTTGGTTTGTCCATTGTCGAACAGCTTGGCAGCGCCGTTGCCTGAGATGATCGCCAGCGCAGCCAGAGCCTTGACCCAGAAGGGCGGTGGCGCATCGAGCTCGTCGGAAGCGCGCCAGGCAATTACGATTGCCAGGCACAGGGTTGCAGCCGTGAGGATCCGCCAGACCCATGCCGCAGTCTGAAACGGCAACAGCCCGAACGGAAGCGCAATGGCAATCCACTGCGGGGGATAGACCCATGTCCCCCGCGGCGCGGGAACGGCCTCGTTGGCCAAAGCCGACGCGCCAAACACGCGATAAGAGACGCCGTAGGGATCAATCCCCAGCGCCCACATTTTTCCAGCCGTCCAGATATAGGCAAAGTCGCTCGAGAGATGATTCGCGAACACCTGTCGCAGCAGAAGCAACACTATGAAGAGTAGTAAGCCCGATACCAGAAGTCTCTCGGGCTTGGTTCCACGTTTTACGAGATCAAGAACGGCGGCGTGGGCAGGCGTTCCCATGTCGACCGTGCCCCCGCTGGGTTAAACGTCATTCTATCGTGTCCAATAGCATCATTGCGAAACCGTAACAACCAGCTTCCCGATCGCGCCGCGCGCGGCCATCTTGGCGATCGCCTTGCCGCCATCCTCGAACGCGAAGGTTTCGGTGACGCGCGGGGCGATCTTGCCGTCTTTCCATAGACCGAACAGGCGCTCGATATGCGCCCGGTTCGCGTTCGGGTCGCGCGCCGCGAACGCCCCCCAGAACACGCCGCAAACGTCGCAGCTCTTGAGCAGGGTAAGGTTAAGCGGCAGGCGGGGAATGCCCGCGGGGAAGCCGACGACGAGATACCGGCCCTCCCATCCGATCGAGCGGAGCGCGGGTTCGGCATAATCGCCGCCCACCGGGTCGTAGATCACGTCATAGCCGGTCTTGCCGCCAGCGGCCTTGAACTGCTCGGCAAGCGCCTTGGACTGATCCTTGTCGAATGGCGCGCGCGCATAGACGATGACGTCATCCGCGCCCGCGTTCCGCGCGGCCTGCGCCTTTTCGTCCGATGACACCGCCGCGACGACCCGCGCTCCGAACGCCTTGCCGAGTTCGATCGCCGCCAGCCCGACGCCGCCCGCCGCACCAAGCACGAGCAGGGTCTGCCCCTCCGCCAGACGACCGCGGTCGAGCAACGCGTGGATGGTCGTTCCGTAGGTCAATAGCAGCGAGGCACCCTCGGCGAAGCTGCGTCCTCCGGGCAGCGCGAACAGGCTTACCGCAGGGAGCGCGATCTTTTCTACGAGACCGCCCGATCCGGTCGTCGCGATCACCCGGTCGCCGGGTTTCCAGTCGGTCACGCCGTCGCCGACGCTTTCGACGACACCCGAGATTTCGCTTCCGGGAGCGAACGGGCGCGGTGGCTTGAACTGGTATTTGTCCTCGATGATGAGAACGTCGGGATAGTTGATCGAGCACGCCTTGACCGCCACCACGACCTGACCCGCCGCCGCGACGGGATCGGGCAGGGTATCGATCGTTAGGGTTTCAGGTCCGCCCGGCGCTTTCGACAAGAGTGCTCGCATCCGCCCGTTCTCCGCTCATCCACGGCCGGTGTTTGCTTACCCCGGCTTCGTATTTCGAAATCGCGGTATCTCTTGCCAGTGTCAGACCGATCTCGTCCAGCCCTTCCATGAGGCACTGGCGGCGGAATGCGTCGAGTTCGAACCCGAAGCGATCCTGATAGGGGGTGGTGACGGTCATCGTCTCGAGATCGATCGTCACGGGTTGATCCTGCGCGACCTCGATCAGCCGGTCGATCGCAGCCTGTGGCAGAACCACCGTGACGATCCCGTTCTTGAACGCGTTGCCCGAGAAGATGTCAGAGAAGCTCGGCGCGACCACCGCGCTGATCCCCATGTCGGCGAGTGCCCAGGCGGCATGCTCGCGGCTGGACCCGCAGCCGAAATTGTCGCCCGCGATCAGGATCGGGGCCCCTGCGTAGCGCGGGTCATCGAAGATGTTACCCGGCTTCGCGCGCACGGTCTCGAACGCGCCCTTGCCGAGTCCCTCGCGGGTCACGGTCTTCAGCCAGTGCGCCGGGATGATGACGTCGGTGTCGACGTTCTTCTGTCCCCACGGATAGGCCGTGCCCGAGACGTGCGTGACAGGTTGCATCGTAAGATCCTACTTTGGGGCAATGCGCCGAAAGACGTGCGGGCGCGCGCCTGCCGTTATCGCTGCTTGGCGGCGATCGCGTCGTTGGCGCTGGTGCGCGCGGTCGCTGCATAGGCGGCGATCCCGCTAGCCAGGGTACCCATCACCAAAAGAACCAGAACACGCTTCATACATCGTCCCCCTTACGTCGTTACAAAATCGCGCACGTCGCTCAGTCGACCGGTAACGGCGGCCGCAGCCGCCATTGCCGGGGAAACCAGATGCGTGCGCGCACCCGGACCCTGCCGTCCTACGAAGTTGCGATTCGAAGTGGAAGCGCAACGGAGACCGGGCGGTACTTTATCGGGGTTCATTGCAAGGCACATCGAGCAGCCAGGCTCGCGCCATTCGAACCCTGCGGTCAGGAAGATGCGGTCGAGTCCCTCGGCTTCGGCCTGGCGCTTGACCAGTCCCGACCCTGGAACGACAAGCGCATGAACGCCCTCTGCCACGTGGCGACCGTCGGCAACCTGCGCGGCGGCGCGCAGGTCCTCGATCCGGCTGTTGGTGCAACTGCCGATGAAGACATAGTCTACGCCGACGTCCTGCATCGCGGTGCCGGGGGTCAGCCCCATATAGTCGAGCGACTTGCGCGCCGCGTCCCGCTTTGCCGGATCGGCAAAGCTGTCTGGATCGGGCACATGGCCGGTGATCGCGACGACGTCCTCGGGACTGGTGCCCCAGGTCAGCAGTGGCGCGATGTCGGTCGCGTCGATCGTGACGACGGCGTCGTACACCGCGCCCGGGTCGCTCGGCAGCGTCCGCCAATAGGCGACCGCTGCGTCCCAGTCGGCACCCTTGGGGGCCATCGGCCGTCCCTTGATATAGGCGAAGGTCGTTTCGTCCGGCGCCACCAGACCCGCGCGCGCACCCGCTTCGATCGACATGTTCGCGATCGTCAGCCGACCCTCGATCGACATCTCGCGGATCGTCGAGCCGGTATATTCGAGCACATAGCCGGTCCCGCCTGCGGCACCGAGCTTGCCGATGATCGCCAGCGCGACGTCCTTGGCCGAGACGCCGAAGCCGAGTTTACCGTCGACGCGCACTTCCATCGTCTTGGACTGGCCGAGCAGCAACGTCTGCGTGGCGAGCACATGCTCGACTTCGCTCGTGCCGATCCCGAAGGCGAGCGCGCCCAGCGCGCCGTGCGCCGAGGTATGGCTGTCGCCGCACACCAGCGTGGTGCCGGGGAGGGTGAACCCCTGTTCCGGCCCTACGACGTGAACGATCCCCTGCGCCACCGCGACCGCATCGATGTAATCGATCCCGAAGTCGCGGGTGTTGCGCTCGAGCGCGTCGAGCTGTTGGAGGCTTTCAGGATCGGCGATCGGCAGCCGCGCGCCGTTCGCGTCGCGGCGCGGAGTCGTCGGCAAATTGTGATCGGGGACCGCAAGCGTGAGATCGGGACGACGGACAGTGCGTCCGTTGGCGCGCAGCCCGGCGAAGGCTTGCGGGCTGGTGACCTCATGGACGAGGTGACGATCGATGTAGATCAGGCACGTTCCATCGTCGCGGCGCTCGACCACGTGATCGGCCCAGATCTTTTCGTACAGGGTCAGGGGCTGGTTGGACATGCCGCGCGCTCTAGCCGAAAACTGCGCAAATGCAATGTTTGGCAGGGCCTTTATTGCGTAGCGGGACGCTGGTGTTCCTCGATCAGGTACGTGTGGACGGCCGCAATCTCGTTGTCGGTGAGCCTGCTCAAGTCTGTGGTGGCGACCCGCGTCATCAGCCCGAGGTCGCGTCCCGACATGCCAACGCCCGTCCGGAGCAAATGTCGGAAGGCATTGGCATCATAGGATGAACCGACGTCCGCCAAGGCAGGGACCGTCACCGTCGGATCGGTTTCCTGTGGCTGCGCATGCCGCAGATCGTGGCACGCCATGCACGAAACGTGGACAAAATATGCTCCGGCAGCGACAGGTCGGTGGTGCCCGGCGATGGTCTCGGGATGCGCCTGGCTGGGCAGACCGCCGGTCAGGATCAGCAGGCGTGCCATCGGCCCATAGGATATCGTCCCCGGAAGATCCTTCGACTGCGGCTTGAGCGTCCGGATCCATCCGATCAGCCGTGCAACGTCATCGTCGGAGAGATGCCGGAATGCCTGGACCGGCATGACGTGAAGGGCAGTGCCATCTCGCTTGATACCGTGGCGGATCAGCCGGGACAGTTGCGCGTCGCTATAGTCCGCCGCGCGACGGGCAATCGCGGGGGCCGCGAAACGGCCGAGCAAGGCATTCTCGACCAGCACCCTGCCGGTCGCGTCGCTTGCATGGCAACCGCGGCATCCGATGATCCGCGCAATCCGTCCGCCTTCCGCCACGCCCGCGGCCGAGTGGTCGGCAACAATCGTATCCAGAGGCGCCGCATAGGCGCGGCGCAGCATCCATTCGGACCCGCCGTACAGCGTTGCCATGGCCACGACGATGGCCCCGCACAGTATCAGCGCAGCACGCTTGAGCCACTTCATCGAAGCCCCCCGGCAAGGTCAAGTCCGCGTCGATCAGTACGAAGCAGGGGATACCACAGTCGAGGCTATTGCGCGAGTAGTCGTAAGAAATTCAGTGACCAAAACGACAAAGCTTGTCCGTAATGGACGCAGACTGCGGTACTTCCAGCAAATAAATGCCGTTTATACGACGTAATGTGCCGTTGTTTTGCTGGCAATTTCCTCGGCACTGACGCCGGGGGCGGTTTCGAGCAGCTTGAAGGGCGACTGGTGATCGGGGCGCTGGAAGACGGCCAGATCGGTGACGATCATGTCGACCACGTTCTTGCCGGTCAGCGGCAGTGTGCAGGCGGGGATGAACTTGGGGTCGCCGTTCTTGGACGTATGCTCCATCACGACGATAATCTTCTTGACCCCTGCGACCAGATCCATCGCGCCGCCCATGCCCTTGATCATCTTGCCCGGGATCATCCAGTTGGCGATGTCGCCATTCTCCGCGACTTCCATCGCACCAAGCACGGTCAGGTCGATGTGCCCGCCGCGGATCATCGCGAAGCTGTCGGACGAACTGAAATAGGCGCTCTGCGGTAGTTCGCTGATCGTCTGCTTGCCTGCGTTGATCAGATCGGCGTCTTCGTCGCCCGCAAGCGGGAAGGGGCCGATGCCGAGCATTCCATTCTCGGACTGCAGCGTCACCTCGACGCCATTGGGGATGTGGTTGGCAACCAGCGTGGGGATGCCGATGCCGAGGTTGACGTAGAAACCGTCCTTCAGTTCGCGCGCGGCGCGTGCGGCCATTTCGTCGCGGGTCCAGCCCTTTGCATGGTCGGCCATCACTTGTCTCCTGCGGGCGGGGCCCAGCGTTTGTCTTGCGGAAATACGTCGTCGAAGCTGCCCTTGAGCGCGCTGCCGTAGACGGGGTTGGGGAGGATGAACCAGCCGGCCCCGAACTTGGCGGAGACGGGCTCGCGCTGAACGGCGGCACGGCGCGTGGGTGGGGGCAGGCTGGCGTTGAACAGATCGCTGAAGTCGCCGAGCTGGTCGCCGCCCATCGCGATCACGCAGAACTTCGCGGCGATCGTCGCGCGGCGGCCATCCTTGCGGCTACCCATCGCATCGTCGCCCGACAGGTACAGCGTCTCGCCGTGCACCGCTGGCCCCAGCCCGGCGCGCTCGATCGTCGCGCGGGTGATGTCGGCGTGCGCTGCGGACCGATTGGTGTTGAACACCACGGTCACGCCCATCCGGCGGAGTGCATCGAGCGCCTGCACTGCGCCGGGCTGCGGGGCGACCTTGTCGAGGTCGGTCAGCTCCCACGCGTCCCAGGTCTTCTGGTTGTACGGGGCGGGGTGCGCGGCGTCGTTCGCCTCGAAGCCGAGGTTGAGGAGGACGGTCTCGTCGACGTCGAATACGGCGGCCTTGGGTTTGTCGCCGCAGGGGATCCATTTGGGCGCGGCGAGCGTGGCGTCGGGGGCGAGGATGACCGAGTCGGTTGGGGCCGTCGCGACTTGCGTTGCGGCGAACTGCGTTAGTTGCCGCCACGTCTGGAGCACCTGCGCTGCGGCTTCGCCTGAGCCGTAGAGATATTGCATCCCCGGCGGGACTGTGGGGCTGCTTGGCGGCACTACCGCCACGGGCGGTGTCGTGGTGCAAGCGGAGAGCGCCAGCGCAGCAAGGAGCGTAAAGCCCCTCCCCTTCAGGGGAGGGGTTGGGGGTGGGGCTGTGCCTCGCAGAGAGCTGGGTTCTGCTGGACTTCCCCACCCCAACCCCTCCCCTGAAGGGGAGGGGCTAAGAAGGCTCGAGCACTTCACGCGGCCTCGCGGACGGTGCGGAATTCGATCTTCTTGTCGTATGGCGCGCCGAGCACGAGGCGCTGCACATACACGCCCGCCAAGTGGATCGCGTCCGGATCGAGTGAACCTACGGCCACGATTTCCTCGACCTCGGCGACGCACACCTTGCCAGCGGTCGCCATCGGCTGGTTGAAGTTGCGCGCGGTCTTGCGAAAGACCAGGTTACCGCTTTCGTCCGCCTTCCACGCCTTGATGATCGCAAGATCGGCGCGGATGCCGCGTTCGAGGATATAGTCCTCCCCGTCGAAGGTCTTCACTTCCTTGCCCTCGGCCACCAGCGTGCCGACGCCGGTCTTGGTGTAAAAGCCGGGGATGCCCGCACCACCCGCTCGGCAGCGTTCGGCGAGCGTGCCCTGCGGGCAGAACTCCACTTCCAGCTCGCCCGACAGATATTGACGTTCGAACTCCTTGTTCTCGCCGACGTAGCTCGAGATCATCTTCTTGATCTGGCGGGTGCGGAGCAACTTGCCGAGGCCCTCGCCATCGATCCCGGCGTTGTTGCTCGCAATCGTCAGGTCCTTCGTGCCCGCGTCGCGAATCGCGTCGATCAGCCGTTCGGGAATGCCGCACAGCCCGAAACCGCCCGCGCAGATCATCATGCCGTCGTGGAGCACCCCTTCCAGGGCGGCGGCGGCATCGGGGTAGATCTTGCGCATGAACGGTCCTTTCGGAGGGTTTCGCCCGATTAGGGCGGGGCGGGGCGAGGGGTCAACCCGCCCGCATCACCTCAAACCTGCGTCCCCACCAGATGCCCGATCCCCGCGGTCACGGCCATCGCCAGCGCACCCCAGAACAGCACGCGCAGCGCGCCGCGCCACAGCGGTGCGCCTCCGATCCGCGCGCCCGTCGCGCCGAGCAGCGCGAGCAGCAGCAGCGTCGTCACGACGACGGCTTCGATCAGCGCGGTGCCGCGGAACAGGAACGCCATTAGCACGGGGCAGATCGCGCCCAGCGCGAAGCTGGCGGCGGAGGCGAGCGCGGCCTGGACCGGACGTGCCTCCATTACCTCGTGGATGCCCAGTTCGTCGCGCATGTGCGCGCCGAGCGCATCGTGCGCCATCAGCTGCTCCGCGACCTGCAGCGACAGCGCCGCATCCAGCCCGCGGTGGCGGTAGATGGCGGCGAGTTCGCGCGTCTCGGCCTTGGGATCTTCTTCCAGTTCAGCGGCTTCGCGGGTGCGGTCGGCGGCTTCGGTGTCGGACTGGGAACTGACCGAGACATATTCCCCCGCCGCCATCGACATCGCGCCCGCGACCAGCCCGGCGACTCCGGTCAGCACGACTTCGGAGGGCGCGCGGGCGGCGGCGGCGACGCCGACGATCAGGCTGGCGGTCGACAGGATCCCGTCGTTGGCGCCCAGGACGGCGGCGCGGAGCCAGCCAACACGCTGAACAAGATGCTTTTCGGAATGGCGGATCATGCCCCGCCGTAACCGCCCCGCCGCGATCAGGCCAGATGCAGTGGCGCGCCCGTCCGTCAAAAGTCGCCAAGGTCGCACAGGGGAACGTCGGCGGGGCTATTGACTACAGACGTAAACGGTACGATTACAGCTGTAGTCAGTACGGAGGCGACTCGAATGCCCGAGAAGATCAGCGATGCCGAACATGCCGTGATGGAGGTGCTGTGGGACGAAAGCCCGCTGACCGCGCAAGACGTGTCCGAGCGGATTCCCGACACGCGCGAGTGGAGCGCCAATACCGTCAAGACGTTACTGGGCCGGTTGCTGGCCAAGAACATCATCGCGCATGAAGCCGATGGTCGCCGCTATTTGTACCGGCCGCTGGTGCAGCGTACAGATTATGTCGCAGGCGAATCGAAGCGGCTGATCGACCGATTGTTCGGCGGCAAGCTGACCCCGTTGGTTGCGCATCTCGCCGAACGCGATGAACTGACCGCGCAGGATATCGCGGAGATCGAAGCCTTGTTGAAAGGACTGAAGTCATGATCGGGCCGGACGGAATAAGCTGCGCAATCGAGGCGATGATCGCGTCGAGCGTGCTGATGGTTCTGGTGCTGGTGCTGCGGACGCCGGTGCGGCGCGCGTTCGGGGCCAACGTTGCTTATGCGCTGTGGGCGCTGCCGGTGCTGCGGCTGGTGCTGCCGCCGTTGCCCGCCGCCTGGACCGAGGCGACTCGGCAGGCGGTTACGGAAGCCACCGCGGTTCCGATGCATTTTGCGACGCATCCGGTCGGAATGCTGCTCAACGCACCTGCTTCGGAGATCGATGCTGCCGCCGGAAATCCCTGGATCGTCCCGGCGATCGCCGCGCTCTGGCTGATCGGCGCGGGCGGGTTCTTCGTGTGGCATGTCGTATCGCATCGCCGGTTCTGCGCACGGATGCTGGCGGGCGTCGGGCAGCAGATCGACCTCGACGGCGTCCGCGTGATCGAGAGCGACGCCGCGAGCGGACCGCTCGCCTTCGGGGTGGTGCGCCGCTACGTCGCCTTCCCGCGCGATTTCGCGGAACGCTATGAACCCGAGGAACGCGACCTCGCGCTGGCGCACGAGCTTGGCCATCATGCGCGCGGCGACCTGATCGCGAACTGGATCGCGCTTGGCGTGCTTGCGGTACATTGGTTCAACCCGATCGCATGGCGCGCCTTCCGGGCGTTTCGCGCCGACCAGGAAATCGCCAATGATGCGCGCGTGCTGGCGGGGATGAACCCGATGCGGCGGCACGTCTATGCGTGCGCGATCGTCAAGGCGGCGCATCCGTCGCTGTACGGCGAGGTTGCCGCGACCTGCCATCTCAACCCGATCGACGATCTCAAGCGGCGGCTGCGGATGCTGACGACGCAGCGGACGTCGCGCGTGCGGCTGGTCGGCGGTGGTGCGGTGATCGCGGCGCTGACGCTCGGCGGGCTGGGGCTGACCGCGTCGGGTAGTGCGGCGGCGGAACGCGTGCGCTCGGGTGTGGAACGTGCGACCGGGGTCGATATCGCCGCACTCGCGCCGCCAGCCGTGCCCGCAGTCGGCATGAGCGGGGACGACCAGGTGCCGCCCGTGCCGGCCGCGCCGCCGGTAGCCGAGACGCCGGATCGTCCGGAGGACGCGATGCCCGTCGCCCCGGTGGCCCCGGCTGCGCCCGCGCCAGTGACGGTGCCGGACGCGCCGGACGCGTGGTCGGCCCCGCGTGCACCGGAGCCACCGCTTCCCCCGGAGGCTGCCGCGGGGCAGCGCGGGACGACGGTCGTCACCGTCGACAAAGACGGCAAGCGGATCGTCCGGCACGGTCGCTATGTGAAGCTCGGCCCGAACGGGCAGGCGAGCTTGATCGGTGACGACGGCACGATCACCCACGTCGCCGAGGTACCCGCGGTGCCGCAGCGTCCCGATGTTCCCGAAGTCCGCTCGCTGGCGTGCGGAACGCGCGGCGACGGGCACCGCATGACGATCGAGGATCGGCATGCAGGGCGTCGGCGGATCACCGTCTGCACCGACCGCATTGCCGCTGCGCAGGCGCGGGGTGCGGCAGCCGCCGCTCGCGGCGCTGCCGCTGCGGCCCGGGGCGCGCAACTCGCGATGAACGGGGAGCAGATGCAACAACGCGCCTATCGCCAAGCGCTGGACGGGTTGCGCGCGGCGCGGGCGCAAATGCTGCTCAACCGCGACATGCCGGCGGACGCGCGGCGCGGGGCGCTGGAGGGGATCAATACCGCGATTGCCGAACTGGAAAGTGACATCGCGCGGGGGCAGTGATCCGCCTGTCCCGCGCAACGGGCGCGGGCAGGACTTGTGGCAAGGTGGACCCTGAAAGAAGTTCAGGGTGACGGTGGGAAGGGGAGCGTCGCCCCTCTCCGAAAGCTTCCGTCATGCTGAACTTGTTTCAGCATCCACCGTGCAACGGGCGCGGACCGGACTTGCGGCGCGGTGGACCCTGAAACGAGTTCAGGGTGACGGCGGGTAGGGGAGTGTCGTTATTATCCCCACGGCGCGGTGGACCCTGCAACGCGTTCACGGTGACGGCGATTGTAAGAGGTGCCGCTGCTACCCCCACGCCGCCGTCATGCTGAACTCGTTTCAGCATCCACCGTGCAACGGGCGCGAACCGGACTTGCGGCGCGGTGGACCCTGAAACGAGTTCAGGGTGACGGTGGGAGAGGGAGGGCTGCCTGACGCCGGGGTTGCGCCACTTCGCGCAAGCCGCCATTTCAACCGCATGAGCGAGCAACAGACCGGCGTGCCCGAACAGCGCGAGCGCCTCGTCAGCCGGGTGCTGGCACCCAATCCGTCGCCCTTTACCTACACCGGCACGCAAGTGCATCTGGTCGGAACGACCGATCTCGCGGTCATCGATCCCGGCCCGGACGATCCCGCACATGTCGCCGCGCTGGTGGCGGCGATCGCCGGACGGCCCGTCACCGCGATCGTCGTCACGCATACGCACCGTGATCACAGCCCGGCCTCGCGCCCGCTCGCGGCGATCACCGGCGCGCCGATCGTCGGGTGTGCCCCGCTCGCGCTCGACGATCTGGGCCCGCGCGCCGACGCCTCATTCGACGCAGACTATGCGCCTGACCGCGTGCTGGCGGAGGGCGACAGCTTCGGCGGGGAGGGGTGGACGCTCAGCGCGATCGCAACGCCCGGGCACACGTCCAACCACCTCGCCTTCGCGCTGCCCGAGAGCAAGGCGTTGTTTCCCGGCGATCATGTGATGGGCTGGTCGACCAGCATCGTCTCGCCGCCCGATGGCGACATGGCGTCCTATATGGCGAGCCTCGAGAAGCTGCTCCCGCGCGACGACCGGATCTATTATCCCGGGCACGGCGATCCGATCGAAAACCCGCAGCGGTTGGTGCGCGGGATGCTCGGGCATCGCAAGCAGCGCGAGGGGCAGATCCTGCGGCTGCTGCGCGCGTCGTCCGAGACGATCCCCGCGATGGTCGCGCGGATGTACGTCGGGATCGACCCGCGGCTGTTCTCCGCCGCCGAACGCTCGGTGCTGGCGCATCTGATCGACTTGCGGCAGCGCGGGCAGGTGCGCGAGACGGGGGACCTATGGAGCGCAGCGGCATGAAATTCCTCGGCAAATTTGCGGGCGCGCTGGCGCTGATCGCTGTTTTCATTCTCGCCGTCTTCTGGGGACTGGGGGCGCTGGTCGAGCATAAGCTCGCGGGGCCGGACCCGGTGACGATCGCGAGCGGATCGTTGCAGGGCCTGCGCGAGCAGAACCGGCTGTCGGCGTTCGCGGCGCGCTACGTTGCGGTGTCGACATCGACCCAGTCGCAATATGGGCTGACCAGCAAGAAGACGCTGATCATGCCGGGCAATGTCGAATACCGCGTCGATATGGCGAAGCTGACCGCGCGCGACGTGACCTGGGATGCGAAGACGCGCACTTTGGGGGTGACGTTGCCGCCGATCGAGGTCTCCCCGCCGCAGATCGACCTGACGCAGATCCGCGAATATGGCGAGGGCGGCTTGCTCTCCGCGATCAGCGACGCGGATGCCAAGCTGGAAGCCGCGAACCGTTCGGCGGGGCAGCGCGAACTGGTCCGCCAGGCGCATGAGCCGGTACCGATGAAGCTGGCACGTGACGCAACGCGCCGCGCGGTCGAGCGGAGCTTCGCGTTGCCGCTGAGTGCTGCCGGGCTCGATGCGACGGTCAAGGTGCGTTTCGCGGACGAGGCGCATGACAATAGCGAAGTCTGGGATACCACGCGGTCGATCGCGGAGGTTCTGGGCAACCGCGGGTAGCCAGTGCCTTTGCCTGACGTCGTGTATGCAAGCGCCACACGGAGTTGCTACCCACCTCTCCGTCATTCCCGCGCAGGCAAGACCTCTGCATGAAGGCAATCGGAGGTTTGTTCGTCGCCCCGCGCCCAAAAGCTGCCGTCATGCTGAACTTGTTTCAGCATCCACTGCGCAACGGGCATAGTTCGGACTGGCGGAGAGCTGGATCCTGAAACGAGTTCAGGATGACGGGCGGGTTTTGCCGAGGCCATGCCTTCGCAGGCATGAGGGGGGCGTGCCACGGCTTCGGCGGCGGCGTGAAGCGTCCCGCTATTTCCCGTCCACCCGCAATATGGTAACGCTTGCGTATCGAGATTTTCGGGGGAGAATCGGGGGTGGCGACGCAAGTTGGCGCGGCGGGGGCTTCGGTCGAACGCGACCGCGCGTTTTTTTTCGCGATGGCGATGGCGATGGCGATCGTCGTCACGACGATTTCCGGCTTCGCGCTGCAATTCGCGGCGGGTCGCTCCAGCCTTGCATCGCCGTGGTGGGTGCATCTCCACGGCGTCACCGCGGTCGGGTGGCTCGCGCTTTATGCGACGCAGAATTTCCTTGTGTTCCGCGGGTCCTTCGTGGCGCACCAGCGGCTCGGCATGTTTGCCAGCGTCTATCTCGCCTGGATGGTCGTGGCGGGGCTGTCGATCACGGTTCTGTCGGCAGCGGCGCACCGCATACCGCCGTTCTTCGAACCCAACGTCTTCCTCGTGATGGACTGGCTCAACACCGCGGTATTCGCAGGGTTCACCTGGGCGGGGGTGGCGTTGCGCGCGCAGTTCGACTGGCACCGGCGGCTGATGCTGTGTGGCGCGGTACAGGTAATGACGCCGGGGATAGGGCGGTTGCTACCGCTGCCGCTGATGGGAACGTGGATCCTGTGGTCGATCTGGCTGGTGATGATGGTCTATCTATCGGTAGCGATTGCGTATGACCTGTTGACGCGCGGGAAGGTTCACCCGGCCTATCTGTGGGGCGTCGGCGTGATCACGGTGACGGTTGCGGCGATGCGGCCGATTGCCTTCTCGCCCCCCGTTCTCGCACTCACGGAAACACTCACGGGTTGATCGCTGCTCCCGCACGGGCCATGTGAGCCGCAGATAAAGGCGGGAGCATGGGTATGGACGCACGCGGTGGTATCGGGGGGACGCTGACGGGGCTCGACCTGCGTGCGGAAATCGACCGGCTGCGCAAGGATCGCAACGCGGTGATCCTGGCGCATTATTACCAGAAGCCCGAGATCCAGGATCTTGCCGACTTCGTCGGGGACAGTCTCGATCTGTCGAAGAAGGCCGCGGCGACCGATGCCGACGTCATCGCCTTCTGCGGTGTGCGTTTCATGGCGGAGACCGCCAAGATCCTCAGCCCCGACAAGATCGTCGTGCTGCCCGATCTCGATGCGGGCTGCAGCCTCGAGGACAGTTGCCCGCCCGACCAGTTCGCGGCGTTCCGCGCGGCGCATCCCGATCACATCGCGCTGACCTACATCAACTGCTCGACCGAGGTGAAGGCGTTGAGCGACGTGATCGTCACGTCGTCGTCCGCCGAGAAGATCCTCAGCCAGATCCCGCTCGACCAGAAGATCATCTTCGGGCCGGACAAGAACCTCGGCGGCTATCTCGCGCGCAAGACCGGGCGCGAGATGCTGTTGTGGCCGGGCGTGTGCATCGTCCACGAGGCGTTCAGCGAGACCGAGCTGCTCAAGCTGCAATTGCAGCACCCAGGCGCGCCGGTCGCGGCGCACCCCGAATGCCCGCCGTACATCCTTGACCATGCCGATTACGTCGGGTCGACCAGCGGGATCCTCAGCTTCGCGGATACGATGCAGGGCGACACGCTGATCGTCGCGACCGAGCCGCACATCATCCACCAGATGGAGAAGGCTGCCCCGGGGAAGCGGTTCATCGGCGCGCCGGGCGCGGACGGGAACTGCAACTGCAACATCTGCCCGTATATGGCGCTCAACACGATGGAAAAGCTCTACGTCGCGTTGCGCGACCTGAGTCCGCGGATCGAGATCGAGGAAGGGCTGCGGTTGCAGGCGAAGAAGAGCCTCGACGCGATGCTCGCGATGGCGAGCGGGACGGTCGGGATGGGCGACCTCGGCCCGTTGCGCGTGACGGGCGACTGAGCCCCCGTCAGCGCGGGGTAAGGTGAAGGTAGCGCGGGTTGAAGTCGCTCGCGTCGCGCAGGCCGGCCCAGTCGACGATGCGGATCTGGCGACGATCGCGCTCGATCAACCCGCGCTGGGCGAGCGCCTTGAGCACGCGGTTGACGTGGACCGGCGTCAGTCCGACGGTATCGCCGAGCTGTTCCTGCGTCATCGGCAAGTGATCCGCACGGGTCGACGGGATTCCGGCGACTTCGCGGCGGAGCGAGAATTCGCATAGCAGATGACCGACCCGCGTATGCGCGTCGCGTCGCCCGATGTTGACGATCCATTCGCGCAGGATCGACGATCCGATCAGCGACATCCGCCATAGCGCCGCCGCGACCGCAGGACGATCGGCCACGAGCGTGCGGAGCGCCCCGGCGTCGATGTCGACGACCTGCGCGCGAGTCAGCGCTTGGACGTTGTGATCCGCTTCTTCGAACCACGGATTCTGGAGGTCGACGAAATCCCCGGGGATCTGCAGCGAGACGATCTGGCGCGCGCCGGTGCTGGTCAATCGCTGGGCATAGGTAAAGCCGCCGAGGATGAACGAACAGCGTACCGGCTTCTCGCCCTCCCGGACCAGATAGGCGGAGGGTTCGACCTGGCGTTGGGTGAGGATCAACCTGCGGATCGCAACGTGGTCATCCGGATCGAGCACGCTGTGGCGTGAAAGACTAGCGATAATGACGTCGTGTATCGAGGGTATCGGCATCACGTTCCAAACGAAGGGGGTCTAGTGCACGTCACGTAAAATGTGTGGAAGTCATTGTAATCGTCCGGTGTCATCTTGACGTAGCACAAGCGTAAATATTGTTGCCGACTTTTTGCAACATAAAGTCGGAACACAGGTTAAGTACAAAAAGGTTGATAAACGATATCTTGCAACTTCGGGGACTCGCTGTTCCGACGGGAATTCCATGTCAGGATTGCGCCGGATCACGCACGCGACGGGCCACGAATTTGGGCTGACCCGCTCTCGCTGCCACGGTAAGGCGGGGCATGACCGATCCATGCTTTGCCCTCGACGGGTTCGATCTCGCCGCCTTCGTCGCCGCCACGCTTGCCGAGGACATGGGCGAGGCCGGCGACATCACCGCGCAGGCGGTGATCCCGGCGGACGCGCGCTTCACCGGGGTGATGGATAGCCGCGAGGAGATCGTCGTCGCGGGATTGCCGATCGCCGAGGCGTTCTTCCGGACGCTCGACCCTGCGGTGACGATCGAGTGGCTGGTTGCGGACGGCGACCGGGTCGCGGCTGGAAGCGACGTGCTTCGCCTGTCGGGCAACGCGCGCGCCTTGCTGACCGCGGAGCGGTCCGCGCTCAACACGGTGCAGCATCTGTCGGGAATTGCGACGCTGACGCGCACGTACGTCGACGCGATCGCAGGGACAGGCGCGACTTTGCTCGATACGCGCAAGACGATCCCCGGGCTGCGGCGGCTGGAGAAATATGCGACGCGGATGGGCGGCGCGACCAATCATCGGCTCGGGCTGTGGGACGCAGCGATGATCAAGGACAATCATGTCGCGGTGGCGGGCGGTGTGGCGGCAGCGGTGTCGCGCGCGGTTGCGGCGGGGATCGCACGGATCATTGTCGAAGTCGACTCGCTGGACCAGATCGCCCCCGCGCTGGATTCGGGCGCGACGCATCTGCTGCTCGACAACATGGATCCGGCGACGCTCCGCCGCGCGGTGGCGGAAGTCAGCGGGCGTGTCCCGACCGAAGCATCGGGCGGCGTTCGGCTGGATACGATCCGCGCAATCGCGGAGACGGGGGTGACCTACATCAGCGTCGGCCGCCTGACCCAGTCCGCCCCCGCAGTCGATATCGGGCTCGACTTCACGCCGCAGTCCTGACGCCAGCCTATTGGTCGCAAGCTACTAGTGTCGCGAGACAAACAGGCTAAGCTCATCATCATCGTTTTGGGGGAAACGAATCATGCACCGTCCCATTTCCATTACCTGGTTCGAGCGCTGCTATCTCGGCGGCGTCGCGGTCGGGCTGCTCAACGTCGCGCTATCGTGGAACCAGTCGCTCGGTCGACTGGTCGCAAACCCCGGCGCACAGCAGTTCGGACCGTCTTTCGCGGTCAACATGCTGTTGATCGGGACCGCGATCAGCGTCGCTATCTCGGGGGCGCTGTGGTTCTTCGCCGCGCGTCGTCGCGCGGTCGTCGCCAAGTGGCTGATCACCGCATTCTTTGCGCTGGTGCTGGTCACCACACTCAGCGCCGCGCTGACGGGCAAATTGCAGCCGGGACTGTCGGGCGTGCTGGGAATCGTCGGCCTCGTCCTCAACGGGATCGCGGTATGGCAATTGTTTCGCCCCGACGCGCGCGTCTGGTTTGAGGAAACTGCAGCATGAAGAACGCCCTCATCGCGCTCGCGATGCTCGCCGCACCGGGCGTTGCGACTGCCCAAACCGAGCAATGCAGCGTTCCAGCGACGCTGCCGCGCCCGCATCCCGATCTGCCGTCGGCCAACCAGCCGCAGCGGATCCTGCCGATCGGCGGCTACACGCTCGCGCTGACCTGGGCGCCGGAATATTGCCACACCAATGCACGCGATCCGCAAGCGCGCTTCCAATGTCGCAGCGGCAACACGTTCGGCTTCACGCTTCACGGGCTGTGGCCCGACGGGGTCGGCAAGGAGTGGCCGCAATATTGCGCCGCGACCCCGCTGCTCCCCGCGACGCTGATCCGGCGGACGGTCTGCGCGACCCCGTCTCCGCAGTTGATCCAGCATGAGTGGGCAAAGCACGGGACGTGCATGGGGATCACCCCCGACGCCTATTTCGCGCGTTCGACAGGCCTGTACGGGCGGCTTCGCTTCCCTGACCTGCGCGCAATGTCGCGCGGGCCGCTCAATGCCGGACAGATCGCCGCAGCGATGGCGCGCGCCAATCCCGGGCTTCCCGCGCAGGCAGTACGCGTGACCGTCAACAAACGCGGCTGGCTCGACGAACTATGGCTGTGCCTGGACAAGCGTTTCGTTTACGAGCCCTGTCATGCAAATTCCGGGGGCGTATCCCCGGCCACCGCTGTGAAGGTGTGGCGGGGGAAAGCCTGAGGGCAGGGGCGCAGATCACGCTGGTTGCGTGATCTGCCGCCTCACACCTGATCGACGACCGCGCCCGCGGGATAGTGCTTGTCCAGGTGCCGCTTGATGATCTTGAGGTTCCGCGTGTTCGAGCGGAACATCAGATCGGGGATCGCGCCGATGAACGGCACGAGCCCCAGCGTGAAATCGAGCCCGACATTGCCGAACATCCGCGCCATCTGCATCTTGGTCATGCCCAGGTTGCGTGCTTCCCAGACAATCCAGCTGCCCATCGCCGCACCGACGATGTCCCCGCCGATCGGCAGGATGTTGAGCATGAAATCGAGCCCGACCTTGCGGTTGAGCCCCGGAATGGTGAACAGCCCTTCCAGCAGGCGCTCCATCGCCTCGATCCGCTGGCGTACCGCCGCAGGATCCTTGCTGGCATAACGCGCCGCCATCTCGGCGAAGTGCGGGGAAGACATGCGTGTCGTGTTCTGGGCCATAGTGTATCAATTGGTGTCTGTACGAAGATGATTCAACGGGTGCCATGCTCGGCTGTTCGCGGCCCATGCGCGTAGCCGCGGCGCAACGAGCGACCATCGCAATGGCCGGGCGATCGGGATGAAGGCGACATCGCTCGCGAGCGCCGCATCCGCCGCGGCGATCTGTTGCGCGCGCAGCCGGGGCGAGTCCGCCTCGCGCGCCGCTTCGATCGCGAGTTGCGCGGCCCCGCTGCACGGTTGGCAGGCGCGCGCGACATACCA
Organism: Sphingomonas sp. FW306-05-A; assembly: GCF_058782275.1. Lineage (NCBI taxonomy): Bacteria > Pseudomonadati > Pseudomonadota > Alphaproteobacteria > Sphingomonadales > Sphingomonadaceae > Sphingomonas > Sphingomonas sp. FW306-05-A. Next base: position 50,756 of record NZ_JBYSXN010000002.1, on the reverse strand, counting down.
GCGGGCGCTGTCATAGGGGGCGACTTCGTCGATCAGGCGCAGGTCCGCGGGCGCATCGGGGCCAACGCGTTCGGGCGCCATGCCAAGCGACAGCAGGGCCCCGGCGACATAGCCGTAGAGGATCGTCGCGCCGGGTCCATCGGGGAGCGCGACGCGGATCCGAACGTCACCGGGGTTGGCCGCGCGCCACGCATCGATCGTCGCGCGCGGGGATCGTTCGTCGGGGGCAAGGGGCTGCGTCCACGCTGCAAGCGCGGGCGGTGCCGCGGAATCGAGCTGCTCGGGGAGCAATTGTGTCGTGGATTCCCACTCGGGCGAGATCGCCGCCGTGAAGCCCGCCCGGTCGATGCTGCGCGCGATCGCAGCGCGGTTGACCGGACTGGCAAGCACGCCATCACGGCTGGTGAACGCCAGGCCGAACAGACCCGCAGCTGGATCGAACCGCCGGCTGATCGGGGCGATCCTGGTTTCCAGCACGATCGGCCAGTCGACGAAGCTGCCTCCCAGGACCGCGTCCGAATGACCCGCCTCGAAACGCGCGATCGCCATTGCCGCGCGTTCGCCGATCAGCCGGGCGTCGTCATTCGCGGAGGGCTCGGTGGCCTGGTCATCGGCTGCGCGCGATGGATCGAACGCGGGGCGCAGCCGCACGACGGGTCCGCGCTGCGCGAGAATCCGGTAAGGCCCGCTGCCGCCCGGTTGCGCGATCCGGACGATCGCGAGTTCGGGCTGCGCGAACAGCTTGAGCAGATCGGGACGCGGACGCTTCAGCCGGATCTCGATGACTTCGGGGGTCATTTCGACGATCTCGTCGATCGCGGTGAGGAACGGCACGAGGACGTTGCGGGATTGTGTTGCCAGCTGGCGGCGCAGCAGCTTGACGACGTCCGCGGCCGTCACGCTGCGGCCGTCGGGCCACTCGGCATCCCGCAGCCGGAAGATGTAGCTGGTGCCATTGTCGATCACGCTCCAGCGTTCGGCGATGCCGGGCTCGATCTGTCCCGCGGCGTCGAACCGCACGAGGCCCTGCGCGGTCGCATCGAGCAATACGCGCGCGGACGGGTCCAGCCGTCCCTTGGCAGGATCGGCAAGGGCGGGCGCGGCACCGATCGCGCTGACGACGACCGGGCCGCTATCGGGCTTGGGCGCACACGCCGCGAGCACTGTCGCGATGCCGAGCAGTAGCAGCGATACTGCAGGGCGGGGCAAGGGGGAGCGGGGCGGGGGGGAGCGGCGGGGGGGCGGCAGCAGCATTGGCTACCTCTGCCATCGCGAGCACGCCTGCGCCACTCCTCTCGGCAATCACGGGGCACCACGATCTTGCCCGGAAGCGACCCGTTTCGACGATTGATCCCAGCGCGGCGGGAGATCGTCCGTCGGGTAGAGCGAAATGCTTCAGGCGTCGCGCCGTGTAAAAGATCGGGCGGATGCCGGACATCAGAAACCAAATCGTTTGAGCATGATGTAGTATTTGGTTAATAGGCACCTAACTTTTGTTGGCAGCGTTCGGGAATTTGTATTGAGTACTCAGCCGCTGCGGCAGTCCCATGGCGACGTGGTTGCCAAGCGACCCGCACGATTCAGGGCGCTCGACCAGGTCCGCGGCCTTGCCATTTTCTGCATGATCCTCGCGCACTTCGGACCCGGCGTTTACGAGCGCCTGGGGATCGGCGGTACGCCGCGTGCGATGCTCGATCTTATCGGCAGACTGGCGACCCCCGCCTTCGTGTTGATCTTCGGAATCACGCTGGCGATCATCTACGTGCCGAAGGCGCGCAAAGCGCCGGATGCGACGATGCGCGGGCTGATCAATCGATCCGGACTGGTGTTGCTATGCAGTCTGATCGTCTCGCTGCACGGGACGGTCAATGTCCTGATGACGAGCGACGAGCCGGCCTTCTGGTTTCGCTTGCTCCTCGCGCAATACAGCGTGTTGACGTTCTATACCGTCGCCATTTTCCTCACCGCGCTCGCGGTCCGGTTCATCGCGCAGGATCCTGTGCGGATCGGCTTCCTGGGGGGTGCGCTGCTGATCTTCATCGGCAGTGTGCTTGGCTATGAGGCCTTCCCTTTCCAGGGCGAGAAAGCGATCGAACTGGTGCGATTGCTGTTCGTCTCGGGCAAGTACGGCGTGTTCGTGATGATGGGCTGTGCATGGCTGATGATCGGCGTCGGCGTGCTGATCCGCAATCACCGGGCGAACGGCACGTCGTTCCACCGCGACGTGATGGCGATCGCGCTTGGCATGGCGTTGCTGGGCTTGAGCGACGGTCGCGTTGTTGGCTGGCGGACGCTGGGGGATCTGGCATCGGGGTACGCGGCACCGCCGCAATTCTGGTATCTGGCGATGGTCGGCGGCGCGATGCTGTCCGCGCTGGTCGCGCTCGACCGCTATACGGTACCGGTTGTCGGGTTCGTGCTGGAGCGTATCGGGCGCTATCCGTTGAGCATCTACGTCGCGCATAGCCTGGTCCTGCCGGGCGTGGCGCTGCTGCGCTGGGCCGCCCCGACGTTGCCGGAGGCGATCGGCACGGTCGGCTGCTTGCTGCTGTTTATCGGGTTCTGCGTCTACAAGGTCTGGGCATCGACAGCACCCGATCGTGCGCGGCGTACCCTGGCGGTGCAGGGCTGAACCGCCCGTCGCTCCGATCCGGCCGAGCCGGAGAGGGGGCGGTCGTGCTGCGGTTGATGGCGCGTCAACAGGCGCCGGGCCGGGTCCGTGCAGGACCCGCGCCGGCGTCCCCGGATTGAAAGTGTGCAGTGCCAGGAGCTTGGTGCGGACGGCGGGACTCGAACCCGCATTCCGAAGAGGGAGATTTTAAGTCTCCTGCGTCTACCGATTTCGCCACGTCCGCAACGCGACGTGCCAAGCGCAAGTTGCGGCCTGCGTCAAGCGGACGATGCCGCTTGCGGTCCTGGCACGTACGGGATGTTCGCGTCAGGCGACGTTGAGTCGCTGCCGCATTTCCTTGCCGGGCTTGAAATAGGGGACGCGCTTGGCGTCGACCGCGACCAGTTCGCCGGTGCGCGGGTTGCGGCCCGTACGGGCGTCCCGCGGGCGCGTGGAGAAGGCGCCGAAGCCACGAAGCTCGACACGGCCTCCCGAGGCCAGGCGTTTGGTGATTTCTTCGAAAAATGTCGTGACCAGCGCTTCGACATCACGCGGCGACAGATCAGGGTTTTCGTTGGCGAGCATCTCGACGAGTTCGGAACGGATCATTGCGTTTTTTCCCACCCCTTACGGACCCATGCCCCCACGGTATGGATAAGGCCGTATCGGCACTGATTTACCGCAACTCCACCAACGTACAAAGGCAAATTACGACGTCAAAAGAGAGACAGGGGTCGTTCTTTCGAACGACCCCTGAATAGTCTTACTTCTTGGTATCGCTGTTCTGTGCCTTGAGCGCTGCGCCCAAGATGTCGCCAAGCGACGCGCCCGAGTCGGACGAGCCATACTGTGCAACAGCCTGCTTCTCTTCGGAGATCTGCATCGCCTTGATCGAGAAGGTCGGCTTCTTCGAACGATCGAAACCGGTCACCATCGCATCGAACTTCTGTGCGACCTGGAAACGCTCCGGACGCTGCTCGTCACGATCGCGGCCGAGATCGGTCCGCTTGATGAAGCCCGTCGCGCCGTCGTCACCGACCTGCACTTCGAGCCCTGCATCGCGCACTTCGAGCACCGTGACGGTGACGATCGCGTTCTTGTTGAGGCCCGACGACGCATTGCCGCCTGCTGCAACCGTGCCTGCCGCCGGTGCGCCACGCTCGAGCTGCTTCATACCAAGCGAAATCCGCTCCTTCTCGGCATCGATGTCGAGCACGATCGCCTGAACGACCTCGCCCTTGCGATGCAGGTTGAGCGCGTCCTCGCCCGACACGCCCCAGGCGATGTCCGACATGTGGACCATGCCGTCGACGTCGTTGTCGAGGCCGATGAACAGACCGAATTCGGTCGCGTTCTTGACTTCGCCTTCGACGGTCGAACCGATCGGATGCGCTTCAGCGAAGGCCTCCCACGGGTTGTTGATCGCCTGCTTGAGACCAAGCGAGATACGACGCTTGTCGGGATCAACCTCGATGACCACGACATCGACTTCCTGCGAGGTCGAGACGATCTTGCCCGGGTGGACGTTCTTCTTGGTCCAGGACATTTCCGAAACGTGCACCAGGCCTTCGATGCCCGGCTCCAGTTCGACGAACGCACCATATTCGGTGATGTTCGTGACGCGGCCGGTGAGCTTGGCACCAACCGGGTACTTCGCTGCTGCACCTTCCCACGGATCGCTCTCGAGCTGCTTCATGCCGAGCGAGATACGCTGCGTATCCTTGTTGATGCGGATGATCTGAACCTTGACGGTATCGCCAATGTTGAGAACTTCCGAAGGATGGCCGACGCGCTTGTAGCTGAGATCGGTGACGTGGAGCAGGCCGTCGATGCCGCCGAGGTCAACGAACGCACCGTAATCGGTGATGTTCTTGACGACGCCGTCGATGATCTGGCCTTCAGCCAGCGACAGGATGAGGCCCGAACGCTGCTCGGCGCGGGTCTCTTCGAGGATCGCGCGACGCGACACGACGATGTTGCCGCGCTTGCGGTCCATCTTGAGGATCTGGAACGGCTGCGGGATATCCATCAGCGGGGTGACATCGCGCACGGGGCGGATGTCGACCTGCGAACCCGGCAGGAAGGCCACGGCGCCGTTGAGGTCGACCGTGAAGCCGCCCTTGACGCGGCCGAAGATGACGCCCTCGACGCGTGCCGACTTGGCGAATTCGGTTTCGAGCGTGTCCCATGCGGCTTCGCGGCGTGCGCGGTCGCGCGACAGCATTGCTTCACCGTGGACGTTCTCGACGCGGTCGACGAACACTTCGACTTCGTCACCGACCTTGAGGTCTGCCTTCTGGCCCGGCAGCGCGAATTCGCGCAGCGGCACGCGGCCTTCCGACTTCAGGCCGACGTCGATGACGGCGAGGTCGTTCTCGATCCCGGTAACGGTGCCCTTGACGACGCGACCTTCGAAACTGTCGGCACCGCCGAGGGTCATTTCGAGAAGGGCGGCGAAATCGTCGCGGGTTGGGTTTGGCTGAGTGGCCATAAAGTGATGCGTTCCTAAATCATGTTCCGGCCAGCCGGTTGTCTCCGGCGGTCTTGGCCAATATTGCCGCGACGACCGAATGCCGGACGCGACATCCAGTCAGCGGGCACGGGAAAGGTTTTTCCGCAAAACGCGAAAAAGGCGCAGGAGGATAAATCTCCGCGCCTTCCTGACCAGGAATGCCTGCCAATCGGACAGCGCGCCCTAGCCGAAGCGGTGGTGAAAAGCAAGGTGCCGGCGCTTGTGGCGCGGTGGCGCGACGGTGGTTGGCGTCGGGTGGAATATGCCGCCGATCTGGGGAGCGCTGCTGACGCCAATGCACGCGCATCCTGCTGTGCAAGCAGGGGCCCAGAGGTGCAGGCGTTGTGCCGTGTAACCCTGTGTTGCTGCTTGCGCAGGAGAGCATCCGTCAGGCGGCGGTTCTCGCATCCACGATCGCGATCGCGCGCTGGACCGAGGCCTCGATCGACAGGAAGCTCGTGTCGAGCAATGCTGCGTCCTGCGCGGGCACCAACGGCGCGGTCGCACGGGTCGAGTCGCGCAGGTCGCGGGCGCGGATGTCGGCAAGCACCTTATCGAGGCTGAGCGTTGATCCGCGCTCCTTGAGTTCCGCGTGGCGGCGTTTCGCGCGGATGTTGGGGGTGGCGCGGACGAACAGCTTGGCGTCGGCGTCGGGGGCGATCACCGTGCCGATGTCGCGCCCGTCGAGCACCGCGCCACCGTCCTGATAAGCGAACCGCTTCTGCCGGTGGAACAGCGCCGCGCGCACCAGCGGATGCGCCGAGACGACCGAAGCAAGCGATCCGATCTCGTCGCTGCGCAGACTGGCGTCCTCGAGCAGCGCATCCTCGAAATCGCACGCCGCCACGGCATCCGCCTCGATCGCGGGATCGAGTTCAAGCTGCGCGACCCGCGCCGCGACCGCGCGGTACAGCAGGCCGGTGTCGAGATATGGCAGGTCGTAATGCCGCGCCAATGCGCGCGCGATCGTGCCCTTGCCCGAGGCGGCGGGTCCATCGACGGCGATGATCATGCACGCGCTCCCGATCGTGCCACGGTCATGCGGACGAGCCCGAACGCCGCGATCGCCGCCCAGGCGAGTTCGAGGCACAGCGCGGGCAGATTGTAGTTCACGCTCAGCGACAGCGCGAGCAGCGCCGCGCCGAGGAAGTTGAGCAGCGTGGAGAACAGATCGGGCGCGGCGTTGCGCAGCGTCTGGTGGGCATAGCCGATCAGGATCGTCAGCGCGCCGACGAACCCGATCAAATCGGCAGTGGAGGCAGTCATCGGTCGGTGGCACCCTGGAGTTGCGCGATCTGGTCGAAGAACGCGGGGTAGCTGGTGGCGACGGGCGACATGTCGTCGAGCGTCACGGGCGTATGGCAAGCGAGCGCGGCGACCGCCATGCTCATTGCGATGCGGTGATCGAGCAGCGTCGCGATCGTCGCGCCGCCGGGGAGGGGGGCGCCGCCCGAACCGTGGACGATCATCCCGTCCTCGACTTCTTCCACCCGCGCGCCGATCGCACCGAGTGCGGCCGCCATCGCGGCGATCCGGTCCGATTCCTTGACGCGCAGTTCCTCTGCGCCGCGCGCGATCGTCGTACCGCTCGCGAAGGCGGCGGCGACGAACAGGATCGGATATTCGTCGATCATGCTCGGCGCGAGGTCGGCGGGCACTTCGATTCCCGACAGCGGCGCATAGCGGACGCGCAGATCGGCGACCGGCTCGCCACCGACGTCGCGCGCGTCGCATTCCTCGATGCTCGCGCCCATCATCCGCAAAGCGGTGAACAGGCCGGCGCGGGTCGGGTTGAGGCCGACATTCTCGACCGTGATGTCCGACCCCGGCACGATCGTCGCGGCCACCACCAGGAAGGCGGCGGACGAGGGATCGCCGGGAACGGTGATCTGCTGCGGCTTGAGTTCGGCCTCGCCGCGGATCGAGATGATCTTGCCCTCAGGCGACTCCTCGACCGTCACGTCCGCGCCGAACCCGCGCAGCATCCGCTCGCTATGATCGCGAGTCGCGACGGGTTCGATCACGCGGGTGACCCCCGGCGTATTGAGGCCCGCGAGCAGCACCGCGGACTTCACCTGCGCCGAAGCGACGGGGAGGGTGTAGCTGATCGGGATCGCCGGGCAGATCCCGCGCAGCATCAGCGGCAATTGCCCGCCGGGGCTCGCGGTGACTTCCGCGCCCATTTGCGACAGCGGCGTGATGACGCGGCCCATCGGGCGCTTCGACAGCGAAGCGTCGCCGGTGAAGGTCACGGTGATCGGGTGGCTCGCGACCAGCCCCATCAGCAGACGCGTCGACGTGCCGCTGTTGCCCATCTCCAGCGCGCCCGCGGGTTGGAGCAACCCGCCGACCCCGACGCCGTCGATCGTCCACACGCCATCGTCGCCGCGCACGATCGTCGCGCCCATCGCGCGGAGTGCCGCGGCGGTGGCGAGCACGTCCTCGCCCTCGAGCAGCCCCTCGACCCGGCTGGTGCCGACCGCGAGCGCGGAGAACATCAGCGAGCGATGGCTGATCGACTTGTCGCCGGGAACGCGGACGCGTCCTGCCAGCGGACCGGAGGAAGGGATTTCGAGCGGGGTGGGGGCGGGATGCTGCATCGGCCCTGCGCTTTGACAGTGCGCTTGCGCTATGGCAAGGCGCGCCCCACTTTGCGGCGTTCGCGTTGCAAGCTCTCAAATTCAATTTTGAAGAAGGTCAATCGGCCCATGATACAGCCGGAATGGGGCACGAAGCGTACGTGTCCGAAATGCGCTACCCGCTTCTATGATCTGGGCAAGGAAGATCCCGTCACGTGCATCAATTGCGGTGCGCATTGGGAGCCCGAGCCCATCCTGAAGTCGAAGCAGCCGCTGCCGTTCGAGCAGGCCAAGCCCGAGCAGGTCAAGAAGGACGACGATCTCGCCGGCGACGACGAGGATATCGACACCGGTGAAGACGAGGAGCCCTCGCCCGACGACGAAGTCGATCTCGGCGGCGACGACGACCTCGGCGTGGAAGCGCCCACGGAAGACGACGAGCATTGATCGGCGGACCGACCCGCGCGCCTTGGCGCGCGGGTCGGTCGCGATAAAATTTTCTCGAATTTTCGGCAAAGCGACGTTCCGCGCTTGCCAACCGCGCCGCCCCTCGGTAGGGGCAGCGCCTTCCCGCCGCAGACCCACTGGGTCAGCGCAGAAACGATGGGGCCGTAGCTCAGCTGGGAGAGCGTTCGCATGGCATGCGAAAGGTCAGGGGTTCGATCCCCCTCGGCTCCACCATCTTTCGTCATACCGATGGACTTCCATTGTCTCGGCATGACACTCCCCTTCGCATTGCGAACCCCAAAACCCTAAGCTAGACGCTTCTCCCATCCGCCATTTGGCCTACGCCTATTCGAAGTTGGGAAATCATGCGCACAGTGGCGATCATCGGTACGGGGTTCGTGGCCGATCTCTACGCGGCCTCGCTGCGCACCTTCCCTGATATTCAGGTCGTCGCCTGTTATGATAAGGACGCCGAGCGGTTGCAGCGCTTTTGCGCGCACTGGCAGCTTCCCGCGGTCGACAGCATCGATGCGGTACTGACCGGTCCGGCGACGCTGGTGCTCAACCTCACCAACCCGCACGCGCATTTCGAGGTCAGCCGGCAATTGCTCGAGGCGGGCAAGCACGTCTATTCCGAGAAGCCGCTCAGCATGCGGATGGAGGATGCGGTCGTGCTCCACGCGCTCGCCAAGGCGCGCGGTCTGCAGATCGCCTCGGCGCCGTGCAGCCTTCTCAGCGAAGCCGCGCAGACGTTGCGGCTCGCGGTCGAGCAGGGGCGGATCGGCGTGCCCAAGCTGGTCTATGCCGAACTCGACGACGATTACATTTCGCAGGCGCCACTGACCAAGTGGAAGAGCGAGTCGGGGACGCCGTGGCCGATCGAGGACGAGCTCGTCGTCGGCTGCACGCTCGAACATGCAGGCTATTATCTGACGTGGCTGATGGCGATGTTCGGCCCAGTGCGGACGACGGTGTCGGCGTCGGCCGGGCTGGCGGACGTGTCCGGCCTGACCAGCGCAGAGACCGCACCCGATTATTCGTCCGCGACGCTGTTCTTCGAAAGCGGGGTGGTCGCGCGGCTGACGTGCAGCATCCTCGCGCCGCATGACCACCGGATCCGCGTGATCGGCGATCGTGGCGTGGCGAGCGTCACCGAATCCTGGGACAATCGCGCGGCAGTCAAGGTGCGGACGCGGCACGTCATCCGCCGCCGGATGATCAATAGCCCGATCGCGCGCAAGGTCCCGTCGCCCGCGTTCACGCGCCACCCCACGGTCAAGCGTCGCGGCGCGGCATCGATGAACTTCATGCTTGGGCCAGCGGAGATGCTCGACGCGATCGCGGCGGGGCGCGAGGCGCGCCAGGCGGGCGATTTCGCGCTGCATCTGACCGAGGTATCGCTCGCGATCCAGTCAGCGGGGGAGAACACCGGCGCGCAGCACATGACGACGCGCTTCACGCCGTCGCCGGTGACGCACTGGGCGGGCCAGCGGACCAGCGTGCAGGGGTCCTGAGCGATGGCGCAGGACATTCGCGTCGCGGTGATCGGCACGGGCTATATCGCGCATACAATGGTCGCCGCGATCGGGCATGTGCCGGGTCTGACCGTCGTCGGCATCTGTTCCGCCAGCGCCGAGCGAGCGCGGAGCGTGGCGGACGCGCTTGGGATCGCGACCGCTTTCCCCGGGCTCGACGCAGTGCTCGCCGATCCGGGCGTGGACGCGGTCTATATCGCGAACAATAGCGCCGATCACGCGGCGGCGGCGATCAAGGCGATGGAAGCGGGCAAGGCGGTGCTGACCGAAAAGCCGTTCGCGGTCGATACAGCCGAGGCCGAGCGAGTCGTTGCGGCCGCGCGGCGCACCGGCGTGTTGTTCATGGAAGCGGTCGCGACGCCGTTCCTTCCGGCGGTCCATACCGCGCTTGCCGATGTCGCGTCTGGGCAGCTTGGGCCGGTGCGGCATTTGTCCGCAAGCTTCGGCTATCCGACCACGCCCGCGAGCCATCCCGGCTGCTATGCCGCGGTGGGGGGTGGTGTGTTGCTCGACCGCGCGGTCTATCTGGTGACGCTCGCGCGGCTGGCGTTGGGGCCAGTGGTGGACGTGCGCGCGCAGATCACGCGTGGCGCGAACGGCATCGATACCGAGGCTGCGCTGTTGCTCACGCATGCAAGCGGCGCGACCGCGCAACTCTCCGCATCGCTTACCGCGCTGCTGGGCAATGCGATGACGATCGGGTGCGAGCGTGGTGCGGTGACGGTCGCCGCGCCATTGCTGTCGTCGGAGAAGATCGCGCTCGATACGGTCGCGCCGCCATCGCGCCCGACGGGGGAAAGCGGTCTGCGCGACCGCATCAAGGCGCGGCCTGCCTTCCGGCGGCTGGCGGACCTCGCGCGGATGCGCAAGACGCGCTTCGCCGCGTTTGGCGCTAGTCCTTACGTCCCCGAGCTGCTGCATTTCCGGGATCTTTACCGGTCGGGTGCGATCGAGAGCCCCGTACTGCCGGTGGAATTGTCCCTGGACGTCATGCGCGTGCTCGATGCCGCACGGGAAGATCGCCGATGAAGCTCGCCTATCTGATGAACTCCTACCCGATGACGAGCACAACGTTCATCCGCGGGGAAATCGAGCAACTGGAAGCGCTCGGTCAACCGGTGAAGCGCTTCGCGGTGCGGCATTGGGAAGGCAAGCTGCTCGATCCCGACGATATCGCGGAGCAGGGGCGGACCGAATATCTGCTGACGGGCAACCTCGGTCGGCTGATCCTGTCCGCGCTGGCCGAGCCGCTGGTCAACCCGGGCGGCCTGTTGCGCACGCTGCCGGTGTTCCGCCACGTGCTGAGCCAGTCGCGCGGCGGATTCGCCAAGAACGTCAACTATCTGTTGCAGGCGATCTATCTGCGGCGGCGGACGCGGGCGCTCGGCATCGATCATGTCCACACGCATTTCTCGACCAATGCCACGACGGTCGCGCTGCTCGCGCATCACCTTGGCGGGGCGCGCTACAGCTTCACGGTGCATGGCCCCGACGAGCTGGTCGATCCGAAAGAGAACGCCCTGGGCCGCAAGGTTGCCGATTCGGCCTTCACCGTCGCGATCACGCAATACTGCCGTGGGCGGATTCTGGAAGAAGCGCCCGATCATGCGGCCAAGGTCCAGATCATCCACTGCGGGATCGATCTGACCAAGTTCACGCAGGCGGCCACCCCCGGCGAAGCGGGGCGGTTCGTCTGCGTTGGCCGGCTTTGCCCGAACAAGGCGCAAAGCCTGATCCCCGCCGCAGTCGCGATGGTGTGTCGGGAATTCCCGCAGGTGCAGGTTGACCTGATCGGCGATGGCGAAGACCGCGCCCTGATCGAGGCGGAAATCCTGCGCCACGGGGTTCAGGACCATGTCCGCATCCTCGGCTGGGCAGATGCGCCGGGAGTCCGCAGCGCGATCACGCGCGCGTCGGCCTTGCTGCTGCCCAGTTACGCCGAAGGGTTGCCGATCGTGCTGATGGAAGCGCTGGCGCTGGGGCGTCCGGTGCTGACAACGACGATCGCGGGGATCCCCGAACTGGTCGATGACGGCTGCGGCTGGATCTTCCCCTCGGGCTCGGTCGAAGCGATCGCAGATGCCCTCCGCGCGGCGCTGCGGTCATCGCCGGAGCAGTTGATGGCGCTCGGGCAGGAAGGCCGTCGCCGGATCGAAGCGCGGCACGACGCGACCCGTTCGGCCGAACTGCTCGAACGTGCACTGGTCTCGCCGGTCACGGTGGCAGGCTAATCGCGAAGCGACGGCAGGGCGGGCCATCGAGGCCCGTCCTGCCGCGCTTGCATAGCTTTACTGGTTGGCGGCAATCGCCTCCAGGACCGCACGGCGCTTCGGTGTTTCGGAAACGGGTTGCCCCGCATATTCCCGAATACCCCACGCCCCATATTGGTTGATCGCGCCGGTCGCCGAATAGAGCGTCACCGTACCACCCACCTTGGTCTTCCAGTCGCTCAGATAGCGCTGGTAGATGTCGTGCATCAGCGGGCTGCGCTGCATCCGCATCGCAACGTCCGCGCTGGCCGCCGGCGGAACAATGTGTTGCCCCCCCTCATAGGAGAGATAACGCTTGCCCCATTTGGTCGCGCTGGCCTTGTCCGACACCGCCAGTTCGATCGTCTGAGCTCGCATCGTTTCAAGCGAGGCGAATAGCGTTGGCAGGTCCGTTACCCCGACGTTGACCGTCCGTAACAGGCTGTGGCCGAAATACGGCGCGGTTGCGATGGCATCGACCCATTGCTTGGTATCTCGGAAGTTCATCATCTGATCGATGCCGGACCCGTTGCCGTTCTGCAGATTCAGTACGCGCACGAGACGTGCCGGATTGTCCTCAAAGGCAGACGTCAACAGCTTGTGGAACCAGACGGACTTTTCCGCATAGCGCAGAAGATTATTCGAATAGCGATCCGGGGACAGGTTTCGTGCCAAGCCCTCGTTCAGCACGACGTTGCCGATCGGGAACGCATAGTTCCAGGTCTCATTCGACAGTTCGAAATAGGCCTTGCGACCGGGTGCCAGTCGGTCGTGCACCAATTTGCCCAGTGCCCGGACATACCCCTCGTCAGCATTCCACGGCACCGTGAACCACGGATCCGAGCCGGCCGCATTCGCGAGATCGACCATATGTTCGAGGGCAATGCCGTCAGTGCCGTCTTGGACGAGACGCTGGGGAACCGAGCGAGCCGCCCACGTCACGCTGGCCGGGTTGCCGTTGGCATCGGACCAATCGAGGAAGCGCAGTACGCGATAGGATTTCAGGTCGTCCACGCTCCTCTGATCGAACACGCCATTTGCTACCAAGCCGGGTTCGCGGCAGTCGAGATTGGCAAGGGGATCCGATGCATTGACTGAATCGACATAGAGCAACATGCTTGGAAGCGTCGTTCCAATCCGCCCCGGCCAGGTAAACGTAACAGCGTGATTGGCGGGAGCCGTCTGCGTAGCGCCGGAGATCCGGATCGTGCCGCTACCACTCCAGGTACATTTGATTTGCGTGGCTTTCCCGGCCCAGACCGTCTGCGGAATGTTGAGGAACAAGGCCGCGTCGATCAACGGCGTACCACCTGCGGTCAGCTTCGCCTTGGGAACATCTGCCCAGGATGCGGAGGGATTGCGCCACGCTCCCGTGGCGAAGGCCAGATTGGCGAATGTACGTTCGGGACTATAGTAATTGCTGCCCGCCACGTTGATGCCAATCGCAAATGCTTCCGCGCCGGGTGACGGTACCTGCGTCGGCGTTGGCGTCGGTGTTGGTACCGGCGTCGGCGTCGGCGTGGGTTTGCCCTTCACCACGATGACCGGCGTGGAGGAACCGTTGCTCGTGCTCGATCCCCCAACCCCGGCGGCGAATGCCCCGCCGATGATCGTTGCGCCGAGCAGCGTACCGATAATGACCTTTTTGCGGGAGGACGCAGACGATGCGTCGCCGACGGAAGACTCTGCAACCTTGTTGTTGGACACCGATTTCTACTTTCCTTGCGGTGCTGTGCGCACGCCAGCACGAGATGTTCAGCCATAGCGAGTCGATCGGAAGAATCCGATCGACCGCCACTGTTCGGGAGAATGTATAAGAAGGGATATGGCCAGAACTGGAAAACACTGGCGTTACAGTGCTTCTACTGGGTTCTTTGATATTGGGCAAAGCACGCCGGAAACGCTTTGGCATAGTTGCGCCACGTTTCACCGTCATTCAGACAAAAATATTCGTTACGCCCAGCGTCTTGTGACGGGGCGGTGCATGGCGTTGTAGCGGCGCGATTCTGCACCGCACCAAACGCAGGGCTCAGACCGCGTCCTCGAGCGAGAAGCGGTCGTCGTCCTCGTCATAGGCAAAGACCTCCGCATAGCGTCCCCAATGCGTCACGGTGCGCAGCGTCTCGTCGGCATAGTCGGGGGACATATGGTCCTCCAGTTCGTCCCGGAACCGCCGCGCCGGGGCGATATGCCCGCTGCGCTCGTCGAGGATCCGCCGGATGTGCTGCGCCAGCGGGACATGCGCGAGCAAAGCGCGCGCGAACATCGCCTTGCGGTCGTCGACGTCCGCCTCGACATAGCGCCGCGCCGCCGGGGTGAGCAGGATATCGGCACCCTGAAGTTCCGCGAAGCGCAACAGCTGGAGCGTTTCGGCGATCGGGAACAGGTCGTCGATCTCGAGCTGAAGCTGATCCGCGAGGTCCGCCATCGGCGCGCGTCCGTCGAAGGGGGGGGCATCGACTTCCTCCATCAGGCCGGCGAGCGCGTTGGTCGACACGCGCGGCAAGACCATCTGGATGCCGCTGCCGGGGAACACGCCGTCCTGCGCGGGTTCGGGCGTAGCGCGCGCGGTCATGCGCGCGTAAATGTCGTCGACCAGCGCGCGGAACGCCGGATCGAGCCGGTCGCGCGGCTGCGGCAGGTCGACCGTAATCTCGGCGGCGACTCGTCCGGGGTTAGAGGAGAAGACGAGGATGCGGTCGCACATCAGCACCGCTTCCTCGATATTGTGCGTGACGATCAGGATCGACTTGATCGGCATCCGCCCCTCGGACCACAGGTCGAGCAGGTCGGTGCGCAGCGTCTCCGCGGTCAGCACGTCGAGCGCGGAGAAGGGCTCGTCCATCAGCAACAGCGACGGATTGACCACGATCGCGCGCGCGAGCCCGACACGCTGGCGCATTCCGCCCGACAATTCCTTGGGGTAGGCATTCTCGAACCCGTCGAGCCCGATCAGGTCGATCGCGGCGAGCGCGCGGGTGCGGCGTTCCTCTGCTGGCACGCGCTGCGCCTCGAGCCCGAGTTCGACGTTCTGGAGCACGGTCAGCCACGGGAACAAGGCGAAGGTCTGGAACACCATGCTGACGCTGGGTGTGCTGCCGTCCTCCTCGGGGACGAAGGCGATGCTGCCTTCGTCGGGCTGGATCAGCCCGGCGATCGAGCGCAACAAAGTCGACTTTCCCGAGCCCGACCGACCGAGCAGCCCAACGACTTCATTCTCGACCAGCGTCAGCGCGACATCGTCGAGCACGAGCAACGCGCCGCTCGTCCCGCCCTTGCCGTAGCGGTGCGTCAGATGCTCGATTTCGACGAGCGGGCGGGCGGGGGCAAGCGAGGCGAGGGTGGCCATGATCGTAGGCTCCTTGAGGACTCGGGAAACGGGCTCAGGCGAGGCGCAAACGGCGGTCGGCATAAGCGTAGAGCGGGCGCCACAGAAGCCGGTTGAAGCCGATCACGAAGACCGACATCACCGCGATGCCGAGCGTCACGCGCGGGAAATCGCCTGCTGTTGTCGCCTTGGCGATATAGCTGCCGAGACCGTGCGCCTCGAGCCGTTCGCTCCCCCAAGACACCGCTTCGGCGACGATGCTCGCGTTCCACGATCCGCCCGAGGCGGTCAGCGCGCCGGTGACATAATACGGGAAGATCCCGGGGATGCCGAGCTGCCGCCACCATTGCCAGCGTCGCACTCCGAACATCCCCGCCGCCTCGCGCAGATCGTTGGGGATCGCGCTCGCGCCGGCGATGACGTTGAACAATATGTACCACTGCGTGCCGAGCACCATCAGCGGCGACAGCCAGACGTCGACGTCGAGATGCCAATGGACAATCGCGATGACCGCGAACGGGAACAGCACGTTGGCGGGGAAGGCGGCGAGGAACTGGGCGACCGGCTGGAGCCGCTCGGCCCAGCGCGGACGCAGGCCGATCCAGACGCCGATCGGCACCCAGACCAGGCTCGCCAGCGCGATCAGCACGAGCACCCGGAGCATCGTGATCATCCCGAGCCCGAAGGCGGTCAACGCATCGCCCCAGGCAAGATGCCGCGCGACATAGCCGAATACGACCCAGGCAGCCGCGAGCAGCGTGATCGTAACGAGCGCAAGCCACAGCATTTGCCCAAGCGACCGGCGTGCGATCGGGCGCGGAGCGCGCCGCGCTTTGACGGGCGCACGATCGAGCGCGATCAGCGCCTGTCCGAGCCACCGCAGCGGCGCGAACAGTACGGGCAGCAAGCGCGTCCTGCGGAACACGTCATACGCCCAGCTGGTCGGCGCATCCTGCGACGCGGTCTGTTCGAAACGGAAGCGGTCCGCCCAGGCGACGACCGGGCGGAAGACGAGCTGGTCGTACAGCAGGATCACCACCGCCATCGCCCCGACCGCCCAGCCGACCGCGCGGAAATCCTGCCGGTCGATCGCAAGCGCGAGCCACGATCCGATCCCCGGCAGCATGATCCGCGTGTTGCCGACGCTGATCGCTTCGGACGCGACGACGAAGAACCAGCCACCCGACATCGACATCATTGCGTTCCACACCAGCGACGGTGTCGCGAACGGCAGTTCGAGCCGCAGGAAGCGCCGCCACGGCGACAGCGCGAACCCTTGCGATACTTCGGCCAGATCCGCCGGGACCGAGCGCAACGACTGGTAGAAACTGAACGCCATGTTCCATGCCTGGCTGGTGAAGATCGCGAAGATCGCCGCGAGTTCGACGCCGATCTGCTGCCCCGGGAACAGCCCCATGAAGAAGGTGACGGTGAACGTCAGGAACCCGAGGATCGGCACCGATTGCAGGATGTCGAGCGCGGGGACGATGATCATCTCGGCGCGCTTGCTCTTGGCGGCGAGGGTCGCGACGACGAAGGTGAACAGCAATGACGCGCCAAGCGCCGCGAACATCCGCAGCGTCGTGCGCAGCGCATAGCCCGGCAGGTGCCACGGATCGAGCGAGACCGGATCGATCCGCAAGTCCGCCAGCGGTTGTGCTACCCCCGCTGCGCCCTTGGCGACGAGCACGGCGAGTGCCGCAAGCAGCAGGAAGGCGATTCCGTCCGCCCAGCTTGGCGTCGTGATGCGCCAGGCGCGCGGGAAGGGACGCAGGCCGCGGATGATCCGGGCCGGCGCGATCGAAGGATAGTCTCGCATCGTCTCACCTCATCGGACGCCGTCGACGGCGCCCGCGCGAGACTGATCGGATCAGGCCCGGCGAAGCGCCCCCGACGGCGCGGTCAATCGACTACTGTCGCTTGGCATTTGCTGTTTCGCGTCCTTGATTCGCGGCCACCGGGCCGATTTGCGCCGCTTGCGACGGGCGGGCTCGGTTGTCAAACGATCGTGAATGGCTTGGCAAAACGGTCGCGCCGCGGGCGGCGCTCTGCCTGCACGCGGCCCTTGGACTTCGCTCAGGGCGAACGGACTGGTGGTCGCCTCCGCTTCCGCCCTGACCTCTACCCCGATCCGTTCGGGCTGAGCGAAGTCGAAGCCTCGCTCTCACCGCGGGCGCCGCTCCGTCTGCACGCGGCCCTTCGACTTCGCTCAGGGTGAACGGGCTGGTGTTTGCTTCCGCTTCCGCCCTGATCTCTACCCCGATCCGTTCGGGCTGAGCGAAGTCGAAGCCTTGCTCTCACCGCGAGCGACGCTCTGTCTGCACGCAGCCCCTCGACTTCGCTCAGGGCGAACGGCTTGGGCACAGGAAGCCGGCCCGAAACGCCCTCTAGAAACTCACCTTCCCGCGGAAACCAATCGACCGCGGCCGCGCGAGCGTCACGCGGCTGCCCGCCTGATAGACCTGGTAATAGGTCGCTCGCGCAATGTCGGTCACGCGCACGCCATTGGCGAGATTGTTGCCGTACACGCCGAATTCGAACTGGCCGATGTTGTAAGTCACCGCCGCGCTCAGGTTATGCGTCTCGGGGATCACCGCAAAGCTCTGGTTCAACCCGTTGCGGGTCAGTGTGCCATTGGCGATGATCGTGCTGAACTCGTTGAAGTTCGTGGTCTGCGACGACTGATATTGATAGCCGGTCTGCACGTGCAGCGCGCCATTGCCGACCGGGCGATCGTAGAACAGCTGCAGATTGCCGGTCCAGCGCGGGTAATAGGGCGTGCGATCCCCGTCGAACGCGCCGACCGTCGGGATGTCGCCGTTCGCCGTCGAATCATTGTACGACCCGCTCGCCGACAGCGTGATCTCGGGCGTCGCCTTGATCATCGTCTCGAGCTCGACGCCCTTGCTGCTGATGCGGCCCTTGTTGTCGGTGAAGAAATACGAGCAATCGAGCCGGAGCCGCGTCTGCACGTCGCGCCAGTCGATGTAATAGGCGCTCGCATTGAGCGTCACGCGGCCGTCCGCGAACTTGGCCTTCTCGCCGATTGTGTAGTTCCACAATTTGTCCGGCCCGAAAGTCAGCGGCGCGGCGTCATAGCCATAGCCTGCGAGCTGCCGCGTGCATTGCTGCGCGATCGATCCGCCGCTCGCGGGGTAGCTCGGCGACAATGGCACCGGCTGGTTGCCGCCGCCGTAACGGAAGCCCTTGGCCGCCTCGGCATAGACCATGAAGTCCGGGCCAAAATGATAGGACACGTTCGCGCGCGGATTGACCCCGTTCGACTTGAGCGTGGCGTTGGTCGTCAGCGGCTTGTTGTCGATCACGCCGTAAGTGCCGCCCGAGAACAGGAAATAGCGTTCCTTGAAATTGAAGTAGCGCAGCCCCGCGGTCAGATCGAGCTTGTCGGTCGCGTGCCACGTGCCGTCGGCATACAGCGCGAACTGATGTTCGTTGGTGTTCTGAAGCCCGGAGTAGATGTCATTGGGCTGGAACGCGGCATCGACGAGCTGCGAGTCATACAGGCCGTTCGGCGTATTGAACGGGCCATAGTAGAAATTCTGGTAGGACGTCCGGTCGAACCCGGCGACCGGAATGTCCTGACGCAGATTGCGTTTCTGCTTTTCGTAGAATGCGCCGACCGTCCATGCCACCGGCCCACCCGGCTTCGACACGAGCCGGCCCTCGACCATATAGTCCTTCAGCTTCTGGTCGATCTGGTACAGTTCCGCGGGGATCTTGCGCGCGATGAACGAGTCATATTCGGTCGGTGCGCTGAACAGCGGATAGGTCGCGGTGCCGAACGGCGGGTTGCCCTCGAAGAAGTAGGCGATCTGCGGCTCGAGACTGGCGTCGAACCCGATTGCGCGGTCGGTATAGGCCCCCGTCACGATCAGATGCGCAAAGCCCGCGTCATAATCCGCCCCCAGTGTGTAGAGGCGGAAGCGGTCGTCGGTGCCTTCGGGTCCGTTGGTAAGGATCGTGTACGGCTCGAGCCCGTCGAACGCGGCATTCAACCCGTTGGCGATGCTGCGTTCGTAGGTGATCGACGCGTCCACCGTCAGCGACGCATCGGGCGTCCAGCGCAATGCGGCGCGGCCCTGGTAAGTGCTGTTGCGGTTGGCGTCCTCCTTCCGGCGTCGCCCGATATTGTCGATGAACCCGCCGTCGCGCCCGACATAAAAATTGGTGCGAAGCGCGAGCGTATCCGTCACCAGCGGCACGTTGAGCATGCCGCGGAAGTTGAAGCCGGGCTCGCCGTGTTCGGTGGTCACCACGCCCGCTTCGGCGGTGCCGAACGCCTGCGTCAGGTTGGGCTTGGCGGTCACGAAGCGGATCGTCCCCGCCATCGATCCCGCGCCGAACAGCGTGCCCTGCGGCCCACGCAGGATCTCGACGCGCTCGAGATCATAGACCTTGAGGTCGGGCGTCTGGCCCTGCACCGAGATCGGCGTATCGTCGAGATAGACCGCGACGAGCGACCGATCCGACGTGTCCGAGGTACGATACGGTCCGGTCGCGAGGCCACGCATGTTGAACTTGTTGAACCCCGGCGCGCCTTCGGTGATCGACAGCGAGGGGGTGAACTTGGCGAGATCGGACAGATTGCCTTGGCCCGACTTGGTCACCTGGTCGACGTTGACGACCGACACCGCGATCGGCACGTTCTGCAACGATTGCGCGCCCGCGCGATTGGCGGTGACGACGATGTCGGTCAGTTCGGTCGATGGCGCGGGTTCGGCCGGTGGCGCGGACTGTGCCTGTGCGGCCAATGGCGCGAACACGGCGACGAGCGCCGCCGATGCGGCCCAACGCGCGGCGAGACTGCTAAAGCGCGGAAGTGGTGTCATGGTGCCCCCCAAGTGTCATGCGGACGGGCCGCTCAGGTCCATCCGCCGCGTGTTCGCCTTGCGGATCGTGGCCCGGGTTGCCCGTCGCGGTCATCATGCCCCTGCACGGATGACCTATCCAGTAATGCGATCCCCATATGCATTTTTGGCATGAGATCGAGAGGATTTTTCGTTTTTGTCAGCATTCTGGGAAGGGGGAAACCGGGGCGACTACGGGTGCTTTCCGCAACGCAGACAAATTTCGTTACAATCCGTCGACATGCGGCGTCCGATGGCGCAAGCACCCGCGCGGCATACGGACGTGGGGTCCGCAGCCGAAGGGACGCGTTCACGATGATTCGCCGCGAGTTCGTGCGGTTGCCGGTTGCCCGTTGGGCTATATCGGTCGGGTTGCTGGTGGCGCTCGGCGGATGCTCGGCGCTCGGCCATGGGTTTCTCGCCGCGGCGGGGCCGGTGGCGACGCACGAGCGCCAGCTGTTCCTGATCGTCTCCGCGATCCTGGTGTTCGTCGCGGGGCCGGTGCTGCTGCTGACGCCGCTGTTCGCGTGGCATTACCGGTTGGGCAATGCCGACGACGCCTATCGCCCGAACTGGAACTTCTCCTGGTGGGTCGAGGCACTGATCTGGATCCCGCCGATCGCGATCGTGGTCGTCCTCGCGGTGCTGCTGTGGACGTGGACCCACATCGACGATCCGTATCGCAAGCTGCCCGGCGCCGCGCCGATCGAGGTCCAGGCGATCGCGCTCGATTGGAAATGGCTGTTCATCTACCCCGACGAGGGCATCGCCACGGTCAACCAGCTCGCCATGCCGGTCGGCCGTCCCGTCCATATCCGGCTGACCAGCGCGACGGTGATGCAGTCGATGCTGATCCCGCGGCTTGCCGGGCAGATCTATGCGATGGGGGGGATGACCACCGAGCTCAATCTCGCCGCATCCCGCCCGGGCCAGTATTTCGGCAAGAACACGCAATATAACGGGGCCGGGTTCGCGCGCGAGCGGTTCACCGTGCTGGCGCTTCCGGGCGCAGACTATCAGGCGTGGCTCGGCCGCGCGCATGCCGCGCCGCGGATGCTCGACCAGACGACGTGGGCGCAGGTCGCGACGCGTTCGGTTGCCCCGCAGCCGGTGTTCTTCGGCACGGTCCAGCCCGGCCTGTTCGCACAGGTGATCGCAAAAACGAGTGGCCCGGGCTCCGCAGGAACGATGCACGGCATGCCGATGAAGGCGAAGGACGCACGATGAACACCCCGGTCTGGCCGCTGCTGCTCGGCCGCTTCGAATGGCGCGACTTGCCGTTCGTCCGCGCGATCATGAACCCCAGCGCAAGCGAACTGGTCGGCGCGTTTGCGGGCGGGCTGGTGGTGGTCGGCGCGATCGTCGTTGCGCTGCTGCTGACCCGTTACGGCAAGTGGCGCTATCTGTGGAGCGAGTGGCTGACCAGCCTCGATCACAAGAAGATCGGGATCATGTATATCGCGCTCGCCTTCGTGATGCTGTCGCGCGCGCTGGTCGAGGCGGTGCTGATGCGCGGGCAACAGGCGGTCGCGATCAACAATCCGGGGTTCCTCACCCCCGACCATTTCGGCGAGCTGT
Organism: Sphingomonas sp. FW306-05-A; assembly: GCF_058782275.1. Taxonomy (NCBI): domain Bacteria; kingdom Pseudomonadati; phylum Pseudomonadota; class Alphaproteobacteria; order Sphingomonadales; family Sphingomonadaceae; genus Sphingomonas; species Sphingomonas sp. FW306-05-A. The sequence goes on along the minus strand of NZ_JBYSXN010000002.1, from coordinate 29,049 downwards.
TCAGCACGCACGGGTCGATCATGATCTTCTTCATGGCGATGCCGTTCCTGACCGGCCTCATCAACTTCGTCATGCCGCTCCAGATCGGCGCGCGCGACATGGCGTTTCCCTGGGCGAACTCGGTCGCCTTCTGGCTTACCGCGGGGGGCGCTGGACTGATGATGGCGTCGCTGGTCGTCGGGCAATTCTCGACCGGCGGGTGGACGGGCTATCCGCCCTTCACCGAAATCGCGTTCAGTCCCGACGTCGGGCCGGATTACTGGATCTGGGCGGTGTCGCTCGGGTCGATCGGATCGACCATGGCGGGGATCAACATCGCCTGCACGCTCTACAAGCAACGCGCGCCGGGGATGGCGTTCATGGCGATGCCGTTGTTCTGCTGGACCAGCCTGTGCACGTCGATCCTGATGATCTTCGCGATGCCGCCGTTGACCGTGGCGACGGCGCTGCTCGCGCTCGATCGGTATCTCGGGTTCCACATGTTCACCAACGATCTCGGCGGGAACATGATGAACTACGCCAACCTGTTCTGGCTGTTCGGCCATCCCGAGGTCTACATCCTGATTCTCCCCGCGTTCGGGGTCTATTCCGAGGTCGTGTCGACCTTCTCGACCAAGGAACTCTACGGCTACACCTCGCTCGTGCTCGCGACGATGGTGATCGCGGTGCTGAGCTTTACCGTGTGGGTCCACCATTTCTTCACCATGGGGCAAAGCGCCAATCTGAACGCGGTGTTCGGGATCGCGACGATGACGATCGGAGTGCCCACGGGGGTCAAGATCTACGACTGGATCTGGACCATGTTCCGCGGCGAAGTGCGCTTCACCGTGCCGATGCTCTATGCGCTCGCGTTCATGATGACCTTCGTGCTGGGCGGGTTCACCGGGATCCTGCTGGCGATGCCGCCGCTCGATTATCTGGTGCACAACACGCTGTTCCTGGTCGCGCATTTCCACAACATGCTGATCCCGGGGCTGCTCTACGGGATGATCGCGGGCTATCATTACTGGTTCCCCAAGGCGTTCGGCTTCCGGCTCGACGAGAAATGGGGGCGGATCGCCTTCACCTGCTGGGTGGTCGGCTTCTACCTCGCGTTCATGCCGCTCTACGTGCTGGGCGCGAGCGGGATGGCGCGGCGGACGCACGAGATCTTCGATCCCGCGTTCCGCCCGTGGCTCTACGTTGCGATGGCGGGGGCAGGGGTGCTGTTCTGCGCGCTGGGGTCGCTGTTCGTGCAGCTCGTCGTCAGCATCCGCAACCGCGAAGCGCTGCGCGTCTTCGCGGGCGATCCGTGGGACGGGCGAACGCTCGAATGGTCGATCGCATCGCCGCCGCCCGAGTATAATTTCGCGGTCGTCCCCAATGTCGACGGACGCGACATCTTCTACCGGCGCAAGCACGCCGAGCAGCAGGCGCCACCCTATGCGGAGCCCTACGCTTACGAAGACATCGTGATGCCGCGCAACAGCGCGAGCGGGGTCGCGATCGGCGTGTTCGCGGCGGTGTCGGCGTTCGGGCTGATCTGGCACATGTGGTGGCTCGGGGTCGCGGGCGGTGTAGTGGTGATCGCGGCGCTGGTGACGCGCAGCTTCGGGCGCGATCAGCACCGTATCCTGCTGGCGGCGGACGTCGCACGGGAGGACCGCCGCTGGCGCGCAGCGCTGGCGGAAGCGCAGGCGATCCCGCGCCAGCGTGAGATGACGACTGCCAATCAGGGGCTGGCGGAACGATGAGCAAGACAGCGACCGAGATCGAACAACCGAACGCAGAACAGGACGATACCGCGTTGTTCGGCTTCTGGATTTTCCTGATGAGCGACGCGGTGATCTTCGCGTTGCTGTTCGCGACCTATGGCACGATGACGCAGGCGACCGCGGGCGGGCCGACCGCGGCGGCGGAGTTCAAGCTGCTGCCGGCATTCATCGAGACGCTGCTGCTGCTGACCAGCAGCGCGACGTTCGGGCGCGCATCGGTCGCGATGAAATATGACGAGCCGCGCCGCGTGCTGTTCTTCTGGTTGTTCGTGACGCTGGGGCTGGGGCTGGTCTTCCTCGGGTTCGAGGCAAAGGACTTTGCGGACATGGTCGCGGACGGTGCCTATCCGAGCCGCAGCGGGTTCCTGTCCGCCTTCTTCGCGCTCGTGCCGCTGCACGGCCTGCACGTCGTCGCGGGGTGTTTCTGGCTGATCGTGATGATCGTGCAGGTCCGCGTGATCGGGCTCGACCGGCGCGTGAAGCTCAACCTGTTGCGGCTGGGGCTGTTCTGGCATTTCCTCGACGTGGTGTGGATCGCCATTTTCTCGGTCGTCTATCTGGGCGGACACATCGCATGAAGAACGGGACCGAACGCCGCTGCGAGTTGCGGACCTATGCGGTGGGCTATCTGCTCGCGCTTGCGCTGACCGGCGCGGCGTTCGCGGCGGTGGTGTGGCCGTCCTTCGCGGCCGGGACGACGCTGGCGATCGTGCTGGGGCTCGCGCTGGTTCAGGCAATCGTGCATTTCCGCTGCTTCCTGCACATCACGATGCAGCGCGCGTCGCGGCATGACCTGCAGCTGATTTTGTTCTCGACGCTGATCATCGTGATGATGGTGGGCGGCACGCTGGTGCTGCTGATGAATTTGCGGGGGCGGATGATGTAGCGGGGGCTTCTGTCCCCCCGCTCCCCCAAATTCCGCTTCCCCGGCGAAGGCCGGGGCCCAGTCGCGAAGGTCGAAATAACTTCGCGCAGCGTTCGACAATCCACGTTCCGCGACTGGGCCCCGGCCTTCGCCGGGGAAGTGGCTTGTAAAAAGGAAGCGCATCGGAAGTGGAATCGCGCTTTTCGCGGCGCCAGAATTACGAAAGGACAGGGGCCAGCGGGCCAAGGGAGCGTACCGGCCGGCCCCTGTCGCAACGTCGGCACCCTGAGGGGGGGTAGGTGCCGACGATCTCTGGTCCCGGCGCCAGACCCGTAGGTCCGGCGTCGGGTTTCGGTGGTCTTAGCGGAACAGCGAGGTGATGCTCTGCGGCGCCTGGTTGGCGATCGAGAGAGCCTGCACGCCCAGCTGCTGCTTGACCTGCAACGCCTGCAGATTGGCCGATTCCTTCGACAGATCCGCATCGACGAGGTTGCCGATACCGCTCGTGATCACGTCCGACAGGCTGCTGACGAAGCTTGCCTGGCCGTCGATCTTGCGCGACGCCGAGCCCAGCGTGCTGAGGCTTGCGTTGATCGTCGTCGAAACGTCCTTCAACGTGTCGATCATCGTCTTGGCCGATGCCGCGTCCGTGAACGTGGAACCGATGGCGTCGATGACGTCCGTGTCGAAGTCCTGGTTGGCGACATCCAGCGTTGCTGCGGTGGTATCGGTGGACTGGAGTGCGCTGACGCTACCGCCGCTGCCCTGGAGCAGGTTGGTGCCGTTGAAGCTCGACGAGTCGATGATCGACTGGATCTGCTCCTTCAGTGCGTCGAAATCCTTGCCCATCGCATCGCGGCTGTTGGTGTCGAGGCCCGCGTCCGACGCCGACGTGGCCTTGGCGGCCATCTGGTTGACGAGGTCGGAGATCTGCTGCGTTCCCGCAACCGCCACGTCGACCGTGCTCTTTGCGCGGCTCAGCGAAGACCCGACCGATGCGAGCTTGCCGACGTCGCCGCGCAGCGTCTGCGCGATGGTGTAGGAAGCCGAATCGTCCTTGGTCGAGGAGACCTTGAGGCCGGTGCTGATGCGCTTCTGAGTCGTCGCCAGTTCGTTGGTCGTCATGCTCAGGTTCTGGAGCGCGGTAAGGGCGGCGGTATTGGTGTTGACCGACATTGCCATGATAACATTCCTTCTCAAAAGACGGCTGCTTCTGCAGCCGATGCGCCGCGACAAGCGGGGCATGCGTCCTTTTTAGAAAGCGGTTGGGGCCGCGGTTTCACGCACCGGGCTTTTTGATGGTTAAGCGGCGTGGACGAACCTTTTGATGAAGGCCCGATCGAGCAGCTAGGCAAAAAATTCCGGGTCGGCACCGCGCGCGCCGCCCGGCGTCTATGATGGCCCAAGGATGTGCGGAAGGAACGGTCGTGGCGCTCAAGATCTGGTTGCGGGAAGGGGAGAAGGTCGTCGTCAACGGCGCGGTCTTGGTTGCGCTCGGGCGGACGCGGCTCGCGGTCGAGAACCATGCCGCGGTCCTGCGCGAGCGCGAGATCATGACGCCCGAGCAAGCCAACACCCCCGCGCGGCGGCTCTATTTTGCGGCGATGATGGCGTATATCGATGAACCGGCGCGCGATCGCTATCAGGATCAGGTCGTCCTGCTGGTCCACGCGCTGCTCAGCGCGATCCAGTCGGAGACCGCCAAGGCGATGGTCGTCAGCTTCGCACGGCACATCGCGGCGGGCGAATTCTACCGCGCGCTCGCCGACTGCCGCGAACTGATCGCCTATGAAACCGCCGCGCTCGAACGCGGGCAGGGCGAGGGCGCGCAGGCGGAAGCATCGCTGCATTGATTCCGCAAAAATGTGCGCCCCCGCGACCGGAGGTTTGCCCGCCGTCTATCATGGGAAGTGACCCAGAAGGGTCCTGACCCGGAGTGACGATCCATGGCGGCGGATGTCTCCAATAGCCTTGCCGGCCTGAGCCTGCTGACGCGAACCAACGCGTTCGACACCTATGGCGTGAGCGTGGGCGGCGCTGCCACCGAGACCACCGCGCAACGCACCGCCCGCGCCCAGTTCAAGACCCCCGCGACGACGGCCCCCTGGACGCAAACGCGCACCCCGTCGCCTTCGGTCGCGGCGGTGCAGGCGATGAAGACGATCGTCGACACGCGGTCCGCCTCTGGCACGTTGCCGCGTGACGTCCAGACCGACTTCACCACCTACAAGGCGCTCGACCGGTTGCGCGTGCTGGCGCAGGCGGCGGCGAGCAGCAGCGCAAATGAAGCGCAGCGCAAGAGCTTGCAGCAAAGCTTCGAGCGCGGATTGAAAGACCTGCGCGGCTACCTCGGCACGACGCTGGGCGATCAGTTGCAACTTGCGTTCGATCAGCCGCACACCCGCGCCGAAAGCATCGCGATCGGTGGCCCAAAGGTCATTCCGGCGATCGTCGGCAAGGGTGTGGTGGCCGACCGGTACGCCACGGTGCCCGGCGTCGGCGGGGCGGAACGGCTGCGGATCACGCTGTCGCAGCGCGAAACGAGCGACGTGGTCGACATCGACCTGGCACAGACCCCGCAGCCCCCGACGCTCGACGGCATCGCCACCGCGATCACCACCGCGATAGCGGCGATCCCGGCGCGCGATGCCGCCGGCGCGATCCAATATACCGCCGACGGGGCAGTGATCCCGCGCTGGGACGTCAAGGTTCGCGTCACCAAGACCGGCGACGCCTGGGGCCTGACGATCGACCGGACCGGCAACGAACGGATCACGATCGACCAACCCGGCGCACCCGCGACGGTGGTCGCCGCCGCCGACGTGACGGGGACGACGTCCGCGACCAGAGTGCAGATGCTGCGGTTCGACACCCCCGACGGGACGATCGAGCAGCGGCTCGACGGCACGATCGCGGCGACCGACCGGCTGGCGACCGCGACCGCCGCGTTGCGACCCCAGCCGACGATCAAGCCCACCCCCGGCAAACCCCGCGTGACACCGCCACCCCCGCCACCCGTGACGGCCGAAACGACGGTCAGTGCGCTGGTGGTCGATCCGCAAGGCGTCAGTTACGTCCTCGGGACGACGCAGGGCGATCTTGGCGGCGTGCTTTCCAACGGCAACCCGATGCTGTTCCTGTCCAAGCGCGACAGCGCGGGGACCGTGCTGTGGCAGCGCAGTTTGGGGACGCCGGGAACGTCGACCGGGTCCGCACTCGCGCTGGCGCCCGGCGGCGGCGTGGTGATTGCGGGGACGGTGTCCGACGGCGCAGACCCCATCGCCAACGGCAGCGCAATGGTCGTCGCGCGCTTTGCGGGCAATGGCGACGAACAGATGCTGCAGCGGATCCGGACCTCGAGCTTCGACAGCGCAACCGCGGTGGCGGTGGCCGACGACGGGACAATCTTCCTCGGCGGGAGGGCTTCGACCGGGGGCGGGGATGCGTATCTCGCGCGGCTCGATGCAAAGGGGCAGGTCACCGACCAGCAGGTGCTCGACACCGGTGGCGACGACCGTGTCAGCGCGCTGGCGTTCGGCCGCGACGGACAGGTCCTCGCGCTGTTGCAACAGGGTACAACGAGTGTCTTGCAACGCTATGATTCCAATGACCTTTATCCAGCATCGGGGAGCGTCTCGCTCGGCACCGCACAGGCTCGCGCACTGGCGGTGGCGGCAGACGGTACAATCGCAATCGGTGGCGCGACGCTGGGGGCGGTGGCGGGCGATCAGGTCAATGCAACCGGTGGCGCGCGCGACGGGTTCGTCACGCGGATCAGCGCCGATTTCACCAGCGTCGCAACGACCTATCTGGCGACGGCGGGGGACGACCAGATCGACAGCGTCGGCTTCCTCGGCGATGCGCTCTACGTCGGCGGGCGGACGAGCGGGACGTTGGGCACCGCCAAGCGGGGCGCGGTCGACGGCTTCGTCGGGCGGATCGATCCGACGACCGGCGCGATCGAGACGGTCGAACAGTTCGGCACCAGCGGTGCGCGAACCGGCACGGTGCGGATCGCTGCGGTGGCGGGCGGGGACACGATCCTTGAGGCGCTCGGGCTCAATCGCGGCGTGGTGACCCCCGACGTATCCGCGAACCTGGTGTCGCAGACGAGCGTCCGCGTCGGCGACAGCGTCTCGATCCGGATCAACCGCGGGGCCGCGATCAAGCTGACGATCGGCCCGAACGACACGGTCGCGTCGCTTGCCAGCCGCGTCGGACTGCTCACCGGCGGAAAGGCAAGCGTCGCGAGCACGATCAAGGGCGACGGCCGCGCGTTCCAGATCACCGCGCGCGGCGGCGCGACGATCGAACTGATCGCGGGGCCGCCGGGACAGGACGTGCTGGCGAAGATCGGGATCGATCCGCAGATCCTGTCGCAGCCGCCGGTGCGCGCGGCGCGTGCCCCAAAGGTGTCGCCGGGTGGGCAATTCGGGCTTGGCCTTTCCGCCGGCCTCTCGTTGGCGTCCGCGCAGGACGCGGGGATCGCGCTCAACGCGGTCAAGCAGGCGATGTCGATCACCCAGACCGGCTATCGCTCGCTCTACTGGGATTCGACCAAGGCTGCGCTGGCCAACGGCGGATCGGCCAAGGGCAGCAAGGCGGCGGTCACGCGGGCGTCTGCACAAGCCGCAAGCTATCAGGCGGCGCTTGACCGGATCCAGAGCAGCGCGGTCGTAACCACGCGCAAACCGGACCTTACGTTGACGGTGTTCGGCCTGAACGGGTGACGTCGGGGGCCATCGGTTTGCTCCCGGCAACCCGTTGATCTGCAATCGTTCGGGTCAAGTCGGGCCGAAACCCCAATTAGGCGATGCAGAGCACGCCGATGCCGTGTTAGAGGCGCTTCCATGACTATGAAGCGCCGCACAGAATCTTCCCTTACTCGCATGGTATCCGGGCTGACCCGCTATGCCGTGGCGAGTGCCTGTCTTGCCCCGTTCCCGGTATTCGCCCAGACTCCACCGCCGGTATCGTTGCTCCCGCCGACGATGCAGGCGCCGGTCGTCCCCACCGCGCCGCCGCAGACGGTACAGCCGCTGATCGCGCCGGAAATCATCTTGCCGACGCTGAGCGCGAGCCAGTCCAAGCAACTTGCCGAGCTGATCCGCAAGGACGTGGTCGCGCAGGGGTTGAGCGACACGCCGGGCACGGTGCCGCGCGATAACGACGGGCTGATCCGCGCGGCGCTCGATCATGCGCGCGCGGTCCATTCGGGGCGGCTTGCCGAGGGCGACTTCCAGCGCGACTGGGCGATGCGCCCCGTCGCCTATGATCCGCTTCCTGCGCTCCGTAGCGCGATCGTCAACGACCGGCTGAGCGCATGGGTCGCCGCCTTGCCGCCGCCCTATGCGGGGTATGACACGCTGGTCGAAGGGCTCGCCCGCTATCGCGCGATCGAGGAAGACGGCGGTTGGTCGCAACTCGCCGGAACGGACGTGACCTTCGGCAGCAGCGGCGCGCGCGTCGTCGCGCTGCGCAAGCGGCTCGCGGCAGAAGACTCGACGGTCAAGGCGAGCGGCGACAAGTTCGACACGAGCCTGGTCGAGGCACTGCGCCGCGCCCAGCGCCGCTATGGCCTCAACCCGACGGGCACGCTGGGCGCGCAGACGCTGGCGGCGCTCAACGTCCCCGTCGATGCGCGCATTCGCCAGATCAAGGCGAACATGGAACGCTGGCGCTGGTTGCCGCCGACGCTCGAGCAGAACCGCGTGCAGGTCAACATCGCCGCCGCCGTGCTGACGCTGTTCGACGGTGACGCGCCGGTCATGTCGATGAAGGCGGTCACCGGCCGTCCGGGCGACGAGACCCCGATGCTGGTGTCGCAGATCCACAGCATCGTGCTCAATCCGCCATGGAACGTGCCTTCGACGATCGCGGGCAAGGAATTGTGGCCGAAGGAGAAGGCGCATCCGGGCTATCTCGCGCGCAACGGTTTCCGCGTGATCGACAATGGCGACGGCAGCAAGCGGTTGCAGCAGTCGTCCGAACGCAGCGCGCTCGGCCGGTACAAGTTCGATTTCGCCAATCCGTTCGCCGTCTATCTGCACGACACACCCGCGCAGGCGGGGTTCGCGCGGTTCGACCGCCTCGCGAGCCACGGCTGCGTGCGGCTCGAAAAGCCGGGCGCGCTTGCCAAGCAGTTGATGAGCAACACGCCCGAATGGTCGGCGCAGACGATCGACGATACGGTGACGGCGGGCAAGACCGTCCGCGCGAAGCTTGCGGCACCAGTTGCGGTGTATCTGCTGTACTGGACCGCGTTTGCGAACCAGAACGGGCAGGTCAGCTTCCGCGACGATCCGTACAAGTGGGACGGGACGCTCGCGAGCAAGATCGAGGCACGGTCCGCCCGGCAGACGCAAACGCTCGCCGCGCGCTGAGCAGGAGAACATCGAATGAACCGCAAATTTGCCTTTGCCGTTGCAGCGACGCTGCTGACCCTCAACCTTGGCGCCTGCTCGGGCGGAGATGACGAAGCCGTCTATACCGACAACGGATCGGACAACGCCGAGATCGTCGCACCCGAGCCTGCCACGCCGACGCCCGAGCCGGCACCACCGCCCGTAGAGCCGACCGAGACGGCGAACACGGCAATGATCGACGACACCCCGCCGCCGGCCCCGACCGCGCCCGATGAGCAGATGATGGATGACGCGTCCGCCACCGGAATGACCGCACGCAGCGTGCGCAAGGACGCCGGGGCGGATCCGACGACGGCGGCGGACCCGGTCGAAAACAAGTAACGCCGGTTGGAGCGATGGACCGACCGGTCATGACGGTCGTGCTGCGGGACGGCGCGCGACCTTTGCACGGCTTGAACCGTTGAGACGACGGACGGCTGGAGACTATCATGGACGTTGAGCGCTTCGACGACGGCGGGGCTGCCGCGTGATCGAACATGTTGCGATCATCGGCGGGGGCTTTTCGGGCTCGCTCGCCGCGATCAACCTGGTGCGGCATGATGGTCCGCGCGCGACGCTGGTCGATCGTCAGGCGGATGCCGGGATCGGGCTCGCGTATGGCGCGGCGCATCCGACGCATCTGCTCAACGTGCGCGCGTCGAACATGAGCGCTTTCCCAGACGATCCCACGCATTTCGTGCGCTGGCTCGAGACGCAGGGTCACGCCGCGACCGGGCACACGTTCGTGCCCCGGCTTGTGTACGGCACCTATCTCCGCAGCGTGCTCGATCGCGTCGCGGCTGAGCATCCCGACCGGCTCCAGATCGTTCAGGGCGAGGCGATCGACGTCATCCACGGGGCGGCGGTTCGCGTCGTCCTGCGCGACGGTGCGCAGATCAAGGCTGATGCCGCGATCCTGGCGGTCGGCAATTTACCGCCGCCCACCCCGGGCGGGCTCGACCTCGATGGGCTTCCGCCTGGGCGATATGCGGGCAATTGCTGGGATGCGGCGGCAACCGATGGGCTGGGCCCCGACGATACCGTGTTCATCCTCGGCACCGGATTGACGATGGTCGACGTGGTGCTGCTGCTCGATGCGAAGGGGTTTGCCGGACGGATCGTCGCATTGTCGCGGCGCGGATTGCTGCCGCACGCCCACGCCGCGCCGGGCGCGCCGTTCGTGCCGATCAAGGAACGTTCCGCGCCGATCCTGTCGGAACGCGTGCGCGCATTGCGGGCGCGCGGCGCGGAGATCGGCTGGCGCGGCGCGATCGACGAGCTACGTCCGTTCACGCAGGACATCTGGCGTGCCGCGAGCGCTGAGGAGCGCTCACGCTTCATCCGCCATGCGCGACCGTGGTGGGACATCCACCGCCATCGGCTCGCGCCCGATGTCGCCAGCCGGATCGATGCGCTGCGCGACGCCGGGCGGCTTGAGCTGATCGCGGGCAAGGTCGCCCGGGTCGAGCCGACTTCGGACGGTTTGTCGGTCGGTTTCAGGCCACGTGGTGCCAGCGAGGAGCAACGGATCGAGGTCCAGCGGATCATCAACTGCACCGGCCCGCAAGGCGACCTGCGCCGCACCAGCGAACCCGTCCTCAACCGCCTGACGATGCGCGGTGCGATCCGCCCGGATGCGGCGGGGCTCGGCATCGACGTGGACGATCAGATGCGGGTGGTCGCGGACGATGGCGCCCCCAACGACCGGCTGTTCGCGCTCGGCCCGATGACGCGCGGCGCGTTCTGGGAAATCGTCGCGGTGCCCGATATCCGCACGCAGGCCTGGACGCTTGCCCGACGGCTTTCCAACGCGCATTGGGTCGCGGAAGGCCTCTAGCGATTTCCCGAATTCCAAGAAATGCTTGGTTTGCGGCAAGCAGGTGTTTGCCGACGCAACTGTTCCCGCGCGTCATGGAGGCGGGGAGAGCCCGACAGGAACTGGAGACGGCGTGACCGACCTCGCTTTGCTTTACGAACATCCCGCGTGGTTCACGCCGCTGTTTGCCGCGCTCGACCGGCGCGGTGTCGATTACGCCGCGCTGCGTCCCGATGGGCATTACGATCCGGCGGACCGCCAGCCCCCCGCGAAGGTCGTCTTCAACCGCATCGCAATGTCGAGCTTTCTGCGCAGCGACGAGCATCCGATCTTCCACGGCATTGCCTTGCTCGACCACTGGCGGCGGGCCGGCGCACGGATCGTCAACGGTCCGGAAGTCCTAGCGATCGACTCGTCCAAGGCGCGGCAATTGTCGCTGATTGCGGGGCTTGGGCTCGCGATCCCCGCGACGCGCGTCGTCCACCGGGCGGCCGACGTCAAAGCGGCGGCGGCGACGCTCGCGTTCCCGCTGGTCGTGAAGGCCAACATCGGTGGATCGGGCGCTGGGATCGTTCGCTACGATTCGATGGACGAACTGCGCGCCGCGGTTGCGGACAAGACCTTGCCGACGAGCGTCGACGGCGTGTTGCTGGTCCAGGATTACGTCCCCGCGCGGAACGGCACGGTCACGCGGATCGAAACGCTCGACCGTGCCTATCTGTACGCGCTCGACATCGCGGGCGGCGGGACGTTCGACCTGTGCCCGGCGGATGCGTGCCAGGTTCCAGGCGCACCGATCCCGATGGTGTCGGCCGAGCCCGCGCCCGAACTCCGTGCCGCCGCAGAGGCGATCGCGGCGGCGGCGGGGCTGGACGTCGGCGGGGTCGAGGTGATGATCGACGATCGCGATGGCGTGCCCCGTTTCTACGACATCAACGCACTCTCCAATTTCGTCGCCAAGCCGCTCGACGTGCTCGGCTGGGAGCCGCACGACCGGCTGGTCGACTATCTCCTGACCGTGATCGAGGACGCTCGCTGATGCGCTATGGCTATTGGACTCCCGTCTTCGGCGGCTGGTTGCGCAACGTGGCGGACGAGGGGATGGAGGCGAGCTGGGACTATACGAAGCGTCTGACCCAGCGCGCGGAGCAGATCGGCTACGATCTGACGCTGATCGCCGAGCTCAACCTCAACGACATCAAGGGCGTCGAACAGCCCGCGCTGGATGCCTGGTCGACCGCCGCCGCGCTAGCCGCGGTGACCGAGACGATCGAGCTGATGGTCGCGGTGCGCCCCAACTTCCACCACCCCGCGCTGTTCGCCAAGGCCGCCGCCAATATCGACCGGATCGCGGGCGGGCGGCTCGCGCTCAACGTCGTGTCGTCGTGGTGGGCGGACGAGGCGAAGCAATATGGGCTGCAGTTCGACGAGCATGACGACCGCTATGCCCGCACCGCCGAGTGGCTGACGGTGGTCGACGGGTTGTGGACCGAGGAGCGGTTCAGCTTCGCCGGGCAATTCTACCGCACCGAGAACGCGATTTGCGCGCCCAAGCCCGCCAAGCGCCCCACCGTCTATGCCGGGGGCGAAAGCGAGAAGGCCAAGACGCTGATCGCGGCGCAATGCGACGCCTATGTCATGCACGGCGACCCGGTCGACGCGATCGCACCCAAGATCGCCGACATGGCCGCGCGTCGCCAGGCGGCCGGAGGAGCGCCGATGCAATACGGCATGGCCGCTTATGCGATCGTCCGCGACAGCGAGGCAGAGGCGCAGCGCGAGCTCGAGCGGATCACCACGGTCACCGATCTGCCCGCGGGATACGCCAATTTCGACCAATGGCTGTCGGGCACGCAGTTGGAGCGCGATCTCAAGATCCAGGAATATTCTGTGTCCAACCGGGGACTTCGCCCACATCTGGTCGGCACGCCCGAGCAATTGCGGCAACGCATCGCGGATTACGAAGGCGTCGGGCTCGATTTGCTACTGCTCCAGATGAGCCCACAGGCCGAGGAAATGGAACGGTTCGCAGCCCAAGTGATCGGTACCGCGTGATCGACCTGATCGACATTGCGAAGCGGTTTGACGGGAATGGCGCGCCTGCGCTCGACGGCGTGTCGCTGTCGGTTGCGCGTGGGGAAGTGTTCGGGGTCATCGGCCCGTCGGGCGCGGGCAAGTCGACGCTGATCCGGCTGATCAATGCGCTGGAACGGCCGACGAGCGGGCGCGTCGAGATCGAGGGAGTCGACGTCACTGGCCTGGCCCCCGGGGGCTTGCGCACGCTGCGGCGGCGGATCGGGATGATCTTCCAGAATTTCGGGCTCCTCTCGTCGCGCACCGTCGCGCAGAATGTCGCTTTCCCGCTCAAGCTGGCGGGGATCGGAGCGACGGATCGGCAGGCGCGGGTCGCGACGCTGCTCGACCGCGTCGGCCTGACCGACCATGCCGCCAAATATCCGGCCCAGCTGTCGGGCGGGCAGAAGCAACGCGTCGGCATCGCGCGCGCGCTCGCGACCGGTCCCGACATCCTGTTGTGCGACGAGGCGACCAGCGCGCTCGACCCCGAAGCGACCCGGAGCGTGCTCGCGCTGCTGCGCCAGCTCAATCAGGAACTGGGGCTGACGATCGTGCTGATCACGCACGAAATGGACGTCGTTCGTGCGGTCTGCGACCGGGTCGCAGTGCTGGAACGCGGGCAGGTGGTGGAAACCGGGACGGTCGACGCGGTGTTCGCCGACGCCCGGCACCCGGCGACGCGCCGGATGCTCGCGGGGCTCGAGGCATGAACGGCTGGTTTTCCAACGTGAACTGGGCGGATATCGCCGCGGCCACCGGCGACACGCTCGTCATGCTCGCGGCGTCGCTCGCGCTGACGATCGTGCTCGGGCTACCGCTCGGCGTGCTGCTGTACGCGACGGGCAAGCGGCAGATCGGCGAGAACCGCGTGTTCCATGTCGTCTTAGGCGTGATCATCAACGTGTTGCGATCGGTGCCGTTCATCATCCTGCTGATCGTCATGATCCCGCTGACCGTCGCGCTGGTCGGGACGTCGCTCGGCGTGGTCGGTGCGATCCTGCCGCTGGTGGTCGGGGCAGCACCCTTCTACGCCCGCCTTGTCGAAGGCGCATTGCGCGAAGTCGACCGCACGACGATCGAAGCGACGCAGGCGATGGGCGCAACCCCGCTCCAGATCGTGACCGGCACGCTCATCCCCGAGGCGCTCCCCGGCCTCATCTCCGGCGCGACCGTGACCGCGGTGGCGCTGGTATCCTTCACCGCGATGGCGGGCGTAGTCGGGGCAGGGGGGCTCGGCGACCTTGCGATCCGCTTCGGCTATCAACGCTTCCAGACCGACGTGATGATCGTTACGGTTGCGTTACTCGTGCTGCTCGTACAGGCGATCCAGTTCGCCGGCGACCGGCTTGCTGCCGCCTTCACGCGCCGCTGAACTTCAGGACACCCAAGATGAACCGACGCCTGCTGCTTGCCGCCTTGCCGATCCTTGCGATCGCCGCCTGTTCGCGCGGTGGCGCGCCGTCGAACGGCAATACGCTGACCGTCGCGGCGACCGCGGTGCCGCACGCCGAGATCCTGGAGTCGGTCAAACCGGCGCTCGCCAAGCAGGGCATCGACCTGCAGATCCGCGTCTTCAACGATTACGTGCAGCCCAATCTGCAAGTCGACCAGAAGCAGATCGACGTGAACTACTTCGAGACCAAGCCGTATCTCGACTCGTTCAACGCGGCGCGGGGGACGCATCTCGTGCCTTATGCCGGGATCCACGTCGAACCGCTCGGCGGCTATTCGCGCAAATGGAAGACGATCGCCGCGCTGCCGGCGGGTGCGACCGTCGCGATCCCGAACGAACCGAGCAATGGCGGGCGGGCGCTTCTGCTGTTGCAGAAGGCCGGGCTGATCCGCCTGAAGAACCCCGCCGACCCGCTCGCGACGCTCGGCGACATCGCGAGCAACCCGCGCAAGCTGCAGTTCAAGGAACTCGAGGCCGCGACCTTGCCGCGGGTGCTCGATCAGGTCGATCTGGCGATGATCAACACCAATTACGCGCTGGATGCGAAGCTCAACCCGGTCCGTGACGCGCTGGTGATCGAGGACGCGAAGTCGCCCTATGTCAACTTCGTCGTTGGCCGCAGCGGTGAGGAGAAGGATCCGCGCGTGGTCAAGCTGATCGCCGCGCTCCAGAGCCCGGCGACGCGCGCATTTATCGAGACGCACTACAAGGGGGCGGTGCTGCCCGCGTTCTGAGGGCTGTCCCTTGCTCCAATGGTGGATCGGAAGGATTAAGGCGGAACCACCGCGAGGTTTGGGTCGTGAACCCAAACCGACCGGTTTCAGCACAACGTCCGGACGACCGATTGGCGGAGCGCTGCCGTTGCGGCAATGACGGTTGGGGGCGGAATTTCTGCAACCTGGCCGTCATTCCCGCGTCGGCGAGAGGTCTGCAAAACCGTCCGTCATCCTGAACGTGTTTCAGGATCCAGCCCTCCACGAGTCCAGACCATGCTTGTTCCGCGGTGGATCCTGAAACACGTTCAGCATGACGGCAGCCTTTGGGGGGAAGCGGAATGGCCGACATTGGTGGAAACCGGACCTATCGAATAGGACAACGACGTGCTGGAACGAGGGTGATGTTTCGATAGCTAAGCGTGCGCTGCACATCACCGTTGTCAGTGCTAACAGTCGCGGTTCCCTTGAACGTCGCCGGCACACCATTATCGGGTGAACCAATGTCAGCACGCTGCACCGGCGCGTAGAGAGTAACGAGAACGAAGTTACGAAGCTCTTTGGGGTTGGCGGTATTGAACCACGTCGCGCCCTGGCTTCCTTCTCCCTCAAGGTCGCCGTTCGGCGTGGCACTACTACCGGCCTTGATCCGCCAGCCGCCCGGAATGCTGCACACTGATTTAAATTCGACGCCCCACGTCTTTATGGCAAAAGCCTCAATGCTCTCTGTATCCTTCAGCGGTATCCGCCCGATTGAAAGAAGATAGGTGCGAGGATGGTCGACCGGAGCCGCGCCCATCGTAACTAGCGCCAAAGGCAGCAGGATCTTCACCCACACACGCTCGCACAATGATGCAGTGTCTGCAATTGGGCGTTTGCAGACTGATCACTTCGGGCAGATTGAGCTGGCGGAGATATCATCCTCGATCGCCGAGTATCTGCACGGCATCGCGCGATTCCCGTCATCGCCGTCTGTACGTAACCGGTGCGGAACGTCCTTGCGATCCGAGAGCACGACATTGCGCAAAACGTTAGGTGTCCCCAACCTCCCACGACACCATAGCAGATACAAATCATGGACAAAACGGGTACGATCCGGTTAGCGCGCCCCGATGGCAGCGCTGATGTTTCTCCTGATTGCGGTCCTTCTGGCGTTCGAGGGCGGGGGCGGGCCGTGGGTCCTGATTGCGACAGTGGTCAGCGCGACGGCGGCGGGGATCACACTCCCGGACCTGGATAGCCGCCTTCGGCTGGGGCACCGGAGCGCGTTGCTGCACGGGGTCTTGCCACCCTTCGTCGCGCTCCTCGATCAGCGCACATGGGCGATCGCCGCGGGTCTGGGCTTCGGGATCGGCTTCCATCTCGTGGCCGATCTGTTTCCGGGGCAAATGCGCGGCTTTGCGACGATCAAGCTGCCGCTGTGGGGCTCGATCGGCGCTGGCCTGTCGTATCTCTGGATCATCGCCAACGCCGCGGGAACGCTGCTGGGCGGTATCGTCGTGCTGACGTCGCTCGCGGACGGAAGCGTCCTGGCGATCGCGCTGGCGGCGGTGGGCGTCATGGGCGTCGCCTATCTGCTTCGCGCAGAGGGCGGTTTGTGGGCACTGATGATGTTCGCATTATTGGGGTGGCTGGCGAGCAGATAGCGCAAGCGACCCAAACGCGACGTGCTGCAATTGCGCGTTGGCAGCCAGTCCGCCTGATGCGGCTACGGCCTGCTAATCAGGCTCATTTCGTCCGGTCGAGCAGCTCCACCAGATCCTGCTTCCAGAAGCGTGCCGCCGTATGCGTGCCGTGGCCACGCGTGTCGTCGGTCTCCGCGATCAGCCGGAAACGCGCGTCCTTCATCCGCGCGACCGCGCGGGTCGGCAAGTCGAGGTTGCGCGGGTTGATGAAGTCGTCGGCGGAATTGATCCATACCGTCGGCGCGGTGATCCGTTCGAGCTTCGGCCACGGGTCGTAGGTCCGCGACGCGTCGATCTGGTAGATCAGGTCGTTCGCATCGGTCGACGCGATCGATGCCGTCACGCGCTGCCGCGCAAACGCCTCCGCATCCTGCCGCCGCGGATATTGCGCCTGAAAATACAGCGGCGCCGCGCCCGCGACGAACAACAGGCTGGCGGCGGTGCGCAGGCCCTGCACCGGCGGCGCGCGATAGTCGCCGTTCGCCCAGGCGGGATCGGCCTGAATCCCGTCGATCGCCAGTTGCCGCCACATCCGGTTCAATCCCCCGATCTCGACCGGTTCGCACGCAAGCGGCATCAAAGCGCGCGCAAAGTCGGGATGCGTCTCGCCCCAGACCAGCCCGTGCATGCACCCCATCGACGTGCCCATGATCAACCGCATCCGCGCGATGCCAAGCCCGTCCTTGAGCAGCCGATATTGCGCGTCGACCATGTCGTCATAGTCGTAATGCGGGAAGCGCATGTGCAGCCCGTCGGACGGTTTGGACGATTTTCCGTGACCGATGTTGTCGGGCAGGATGATCCAGTAGCGCCGGATATCGAGCGGCTGCCCGGGGCCGTACAGTTCGTCTGCAAATTGCGGGCTGAGGAACTGACGCCCGGTGCCGCCGGTGCCGTGCAGGATCATCACCGCATTGTCGATCTCGCCCTGCGCATTGCGATGCGGCTGGCCGAGCATGGTGTAGTTGATCCGCAGTTCGGCCATGCTTTCGCCCGAGCGGAAGCGGAAGTTGCGCAGCACAAATTGCGCATCGCGTGCCGGCCAGCTTGTCGATGGCTTGCCCGGAGTCGTCGCCGCGGTCAGCGGCGGGACTTGCGCGGGTTTCGGCGTCGGCGATGGCGTCGCTTGCGCGAGCACGAACAGCAATGCGGATAACATGGCACTTTTCTGCCCTCGATCGGCGCGACTGCCAAGCGATTGCTGGTTCCACGCCGCCTCCAGGGCTGACGGCCCACCTTATCGCGGCATGTTTCCCGATCTGAGCCATGATCTCCGGACAAGCCCGCTTGGATCGGCATACCTGTTTCGGATAGCTGTTAAGTGCGAGTACAGGCGTCCACCGCAACAGGGGCGCGCTGAAAGGAAGCGTATCGATGGTAACCAACCTGCCGACGGATCCCGTGGCAGCCGACATGGATCGGATCTTCAAGCCGCTGGCCAAACGTGGGCTGGCGAGCACGGTGCCGCTCGATCGCGTCGGTTCGGGGAAATCGTCGCGGGGCGGGCGTCGCTGGCGGGGGCTGACGATCGTCGCGCCGGTGCTGGTCGTGGCTGCGTCGACGATGCTTGCGGTGGGCTATGTAAGCCAGGATTCGTCGCATCCTCGATCGGCGTCGCGCGCAGCAATCGCGCCTGACCGGACCTCGCTCCGGTCGACGGCTTCGCCTTCGGCCGCGGTCCAGACCGTCGCGTTGGTCGCGCCATCGGTGCGGACCGGATCCGAATTGCTGGTCGACGCCGACGGCAACCGCACGGTGGAGCCACGCGCGCCCGCGATCGAACCGCTTCGCCGGACGACCGGCGAAACCGAAGACGCCGCCGCGCGCGCGCTCCCGGCAGAGCGTGGTGCGCGGTCCGCCCCGTCGTCCATGCTGACCGAGCCCGAGGTTGCACGCCCCGCGCGTCGGGGAAGCACAGCCGCGGGCTGTGCGCCGGGCAGCCTCGAGGATCGCTGTATCTATCAGGACGTGCTCAACGCGGATGCACGGCTTCGTCTGGCCTATAGCCGCGCGCGGCGCAGCGGCGTCTCGGTCCGTCAGCTCACCGCGGTCAATCGTCGCTGGATTCGCGCACGCGAGATGTCGCTGGACGATCCCGACGGCACGATCGAGCGCTACGACGCGCTCGCCGACACGCTCGACCGCGCGCGGCGCGATCTGGACGAATGACGATGGCAGGCCAGGGAACCGCCGTCGACATCGAGATCGTGCGCCTGCCCGACGCGCCGCCGTCGCAGCGTGCGACGTCGACCGATGGGCGGATCGTCTATGCGGTGGGGGACATCCACGGCTGCTACCCGCAGCTGTCGGCATTGCTCGAGGCGATCGTGGCGGATGTCGAGGCGGCGGACGTCGCGGTTCCGCCGTTGCTGGTCTTCTGTGGCGACTACGTCGACCGCGGGCCGGAAACCGCCAACGTCGTGACCGCGCTCATTTGGCTGGCGCGCCATGCCGCGCTCGACGTCGTGTTCCTGCGCGGCAATCACGAGGTGATGCTGCTCGATTTCATCGATCAGCCCGAGGAAAGCCTCGCGTGGTTGCGCCGCGACGGGAAGGCGACGCTGACGTCCTACGGCGTCCGCTTCTCCGACATCGCGCCCGATGCCTTTGACGAGGAATGTTTCCGGCTGCGCGATCGCCTGATGGACAAGATGCCCGCGTCGCATCTCGAATTCCTGCGGGGGTTACCGGTGACGCATGTCTGCGGGGACTATGTCTTCGTCCATGCCGGGATGAAACCGGGCGTCCCGATTGCGCGGCAGGATGACGAAGACTGTCTGTGGATCGGCAAGGAATTCCTCACATCGGATTACCGGTTCGAGAAAGTCGTCGTCCACGGGCACAGCTGGAGTTCCGCCGAACCCGTCGTCCTGCCCAACCGGATCGGGATCGACACTGGCGCCTATGCGACCGGCGCCCTAAGCGCGGTGCGTCTCGACGGCCGACGCATCGGGTTCCTGCAAGCCCGGTCGCCCGACGACGCGGCGGCGGGATCGGCACCGCGTGGGCCAAAGATCAGCCCAGGAGGCTTATAATGCTTCGTCTTAGAATTTTCGCGGCGATCGTATCGGTCGTCACGCTGGCGGCTATGGTGCTGTCGCTCGTCCTGGGCGCGCCGATCGGGGTGGCGATCGCGTTGATCGTGGCGGCGGCGTGCCTCGCCGCGATCGCGCCGTTCGACGCGCCTGCACTGCGCGAGCGGAACCGCGTGCTGTTCGCGTGTCTCGCGTATCTCGTGCCCGTCGCGGCGGCGCTTGCGTTCGCGCGGGGGGTGCCCGGGATGAACATCGTGATGGTGGCGATCATCGTCCTGCTGCAACTCGGCATCGGGCTCGTCTGCTGGGCATTTGCGACGCGAAAGCGGCGGCGGATGCCGCGGTCGCGTCGCTATTTCGAAAATTGATGCAGGCTGGATCGACGCGATAGCGTTACGATCCGCTGCGGTTGTGCGTCAGAAAGAAGTCCAGCATCGCACGTGACGCATCGGGGCCCGCGGCGTCGGCATAGGACCCCGCCGCGTCACCGCCCGACCAGGCGTGACCCGCACCCGCGATCGTCCATTGCTCGATCACGACGACCCCCTGCGCATCGCGGGTCAGCGCGCGCGAATAGCTGCGGCCCTGCGCGCTCCCCGTCTCGACGGTCACGGGATCCTTCACGGTCGTGGCAGCGGTGGCCGCCTGGACGATATCGCGCGCGTTGACCTCGCCCACCGTCGTGTCGCGATCGCCGTGGAAGGTGATGACGGGCACGAACCGCGCCGTCGCACCGGCATGGCGTGTCGTGCTCCCTTGCTTGCCGTTCTTCATCGCCGACAGCGCACTCGGCAAGTCGCGGGCTGCGCCGCAGGCGATCCCCGAATGGACTCCGATCGCCGCGAAGACGTCGGGATAGGCATCCGCCATGATCGCCGCGGCGGCGCCTCCGGCGGACAGGCCCGCGGCGTAGACGCGGGTCGCATCGGCCTGTTCCTGCGCAACGATGTCGCGCACCACCCCGGCGATCAGCGCGGGCTCGCCGCGGTCGCGCTGCTGGTTGCCCGGCTGGAACCAGTTCCAGCACTTCTGCATGTTCGCGGACGGGGTCTGGCGCGGATAAGCGACCAGACAGCCGTACTCGTCGGCCAGTTGGTTCATGCGCGTCCCCCGCGCGAAATCCTCGGGCGATTGCGTGCAGCCGTGGAGCATGACGACGAGCGGCATGTCGGGACGGGCACCCGCCGGACGATACAGCATATAGTCGATCGTCCCCGCAGGACCGCGGTGTGATCGCGCCTCGAAACTGCCCACCGAATCAGGTGTGCGGGCGCCGACGGGATCGGCTTTCGCCGCGGTGCGGCCGGGCGTCACGTCGATCACGCGCGTCGCGGGACGCGCGGGCGAAGCGGCAGGCGCTGCCTCACCCGTCATCACGCCGCGAACCAGCCGGGTCGCGCCGAGAAGATCGCCGGACCGGGTCAGCCGTAGCGCCTCGGCCATTGAAGGGATCAGGGCCATGATAGGATACTCCACGTACGAAAGGGGTCAGGCGATGCGGTCGGCGAGCGCGGCCTTGACCGCGGGGCTCGCATGCAGCGCGCCAAGCACGGTGATCGAACCGATCGTCGCCCGTGCAAGTTCCGGCGTGACGTCGGCGGCGATGGTGGCAAGGCCGAGCACGCGAATGTCGAGCAACTCGCCCGCAGCGCGCGTCGCTTCGAGATCGCGTGCGGCATAGTGGCACAGGCCGAGCTGTAACTGGCGGCGGACGGTCGACTGGCGCGCAGCCTCGCCGTGGCGGTCGAGCTGGTTGCGGATTGCCGTCCGAATGAAATCGGTGCGATTGCCGTAGAACCCCTCGCGGACGAGGAGATCGACATAGCCAAGATCGACGAAACCGAGATTGATCGTGATCTTCTCGCTTTCGCTCTGCTTTGCCTCGCGCAATCCGACAGCCATGCTTATCATCCCACCATCCACATAGATGGTATGTGGATGGCTCAATGGGCGCATTCAAGGACAGCCGAACGGATGCCCCTGAGAAACATCAAAACTTTACCGCGGCCAAACATTTGCAAGGCAGCGCTGGCGGCCGGTTTCCCTATCCTCCTGCGACGCGACCACGCCCTCCGAATATTGGCGGGTCGCGCGAAACAGGAGTGGTTATGATCGAAGATCGCCAACGCAGCAGCGCGCATCTGGACGTCCGTCCAACGACCGGCGGACTCGGCGCGGAAGTCCGCGACATCGACTTGCGGACGCTGAACGACGCGGATTTCGCCGCGATCCACGCCGCCTGGCTGCAGAACCTCGTCCTGCTATTCCGCAACCAGGATCTCACGCCCGCCGATCTCATCGCGTTCAGCCGACGCCTCGGGGCGCTCGACCATGCACCGATCCAGGAGACCGGGCGGCGCGTCGTCGGCGGGATGCCGGAATTATATGTCGTCTCGAACGTCGTAGAGAATGGCGAGCCGATCGGCAGCCTCGGCAATGGCGAGGCGGTCTGGCACACCGACATGTCCTACGTCGAGCAGCCCCCCAAGGCGAGCGCGCTCTACGCGCTCGAGGTTCCGCCGACCGGCGGGAACACCAGCTTCATCAACATGTACGCGCTGTACGACTCGCTTCCCGATCCCCTGAAGCAGCGGATCGCGGGTCGCCGCGTAAAGCATGACGGGACGTACAACAGCGGCGGCTATGTGCGGCAGGGCGTGACCCCGAGTGACGATCCGCGCGAAGCGCCGGGTGCGCTGCATCCGCTCGTCTACACGCACCCCGAAACCGGCCGCCCCGCCTTGTATCTGGGACGCCGCCGTAACGCCTATATCGAGGGGCTCGACTTGGCGGAGTCCGAGGCGTTGCTCGACGACCTCTGGAGCCATGTCGATCAGGCGGCGCTGACCTGGACCAACGTCTGGCAGGTCGGCGATCTCGTCCTGTGGGACAATCGCTGCACGATGCACCGGCGTGATCCGTTCGATCCGAACATGCGGCGCGTGATGCATCGCACGCAGATCAAGGGCGAAAGCCGCCCTGCGTGATCGGCAGGGCAGGGCAGGCGACGGACGGTCCGCGCCGTCGCGGGTTCGGGGTGAGCGTTCCGAGCCAGGTGCTCGCGGTGCTCTGCGTGATGTACCTCGTGCTCTACGTCGAGCGCGTCAACATCGCGACGATCGCGCCCGCGATGACCGCCGACCTCGGGCTGACCAACGCGCAGTTCGGTCTGGCGGTCTCGGCCTTCTCCTACCCCTATGCGTTGATCCAGCTGTTCGGCGGGTGGATCAGCGATCGCTTCGGCACGCGGCGAACGCTGCTATTCTGCGGCGCGCTCGTCACCGTGGCGACGATGCTGACCGGGCTGGTCGGCGGGCTTGCCTCCTTGTTCGCCCTGCGGCTTGCGCTCGGCTTCGGCGAAGGGTTCGCTTTCCCCAGCGCGACGCGCGCGATCGCGACATGGTTGCCGGTATCGCGCTGGGGGTTTGCGCAGGGGATCACCCATGCGGCGGCACGGCTGGGCAATGCGCTGACCCCGCCGCTGGTGGTCGCGGTCCTGACCTTCGCGTCATGGCGTGGCGCATTCGTCGCGCTCGGATTGTTCAACCTGATCTGGGTGGCGTTGTGGTTCTGGGTCGCACGCGACGATCCGCGCAGCCATCCCGGGATGACCCCGGACGACATCGCGGCCCTGCCGCCGGTATCCACGCGATCGAAGACGCCGCCGGTGCGCTGGTGGCGGCTCGCGCGCCGCATCGCGCCGGTGACCGCGGTCGACTTCTGCTACGGCTGGACGCTGTGGGTCTTCCTGACCTGGCTACCCTCGTTCTTCTTCAAGAACTTCCATCTCGATCTCGCGCATTCGGCGTTGTTTTCCGCCGGGGTCCTGCTCGGCGGCGTGGCGGGGGATGCGGTCGGCGGTCTGGTCAGCGACCGGATCTACCGCGCGACCGGCAATTTGCAGGCGGCACGGCGCAACGTCATCATCACCGGAATGCTCGGCGCGTTCGTCTTCCTGATCCCGGTGGTGCTCACGCATGACCTGACCACGGTTGCGATCTGCCTGTCGATTGCCTTCTTCTTCTCCGAACTGGTCGTCGCGCCGATCTGGGCGGTGCCGATGGACATCGCGCCCGACCATGCGGGTGCCGCCAGCGGGATGATGAACTTCGGCTTTGGCCTCGCGGGAATCCTGTCGCCGCTAGTGTTCGGCGCGGTGCTCGACCTGACGGGGAGCTGGACTGCGCCGTTCCTGGCGTCGATCGCGCTCCTGCTCGTGGGCGCAGGTCTGTCGTTCTTCATGCGGCCGGACCGCCCGTTCGACCCCGGCACGGCATGAAGCCGGTCAGGCGGGGGCGACCCCGTCGGCACTGACTCGCTCCAGGCCGACGATTGTCCCGCGCAACCGTACGCGTTTCTCGACCAGATCGACCGGGGTCCGCTGCAACTCGAGCGCGAACCGGCCGCCCAAATCCCGTTGCAAATAGAATGCCCCGCCGTCGCGGATCAGTGTCCCGGTTTCATCTACGCTCGTCCCAATGTCCATCATCGTTCCTGCTTGATCCCTGCGCGCGTCGGTTTGCCATCAACCGGACGCGATCGACACCCATTTCCGCCCGGCACGCGATCTTCGCTTGCACAGGGAACCGAATGGCCGGATCGACTGTACCCGTCTGGTGCCGGTCGATCGCGATCCGCGCCGGGGGAACGGAGCGTTGGCGATGGGCGAAGTCTCGCTTGGGGAGAAGGGCGGCAACGGCGCGCTGCTCAACGTTCAGGCGCTGGTCAAGTCGGTGCCCGGGCCGCGGCACCTGTTCCGCCATCTCGATCTTGCGGTGAGGCCCGGCGAACTGGTTGCGATCATCGGAGAATCGGGCGTGGGCAAATCCACGCTGCTCAATATTCTCGCGGGGCTCGACGATGCGGACAGCGGCACGGTCGCGGTCGACGGCGTCGTTCTCGGCACCCTCGACGAGACCGCACGCACCCGCTTGCGGCGCGAACGGATCGGCTTCGTGTTCCAGGCCTTCCATATCCTTCCGTATCTGACGCTGCGGCAGAACGTCGCGCTCCCGCTCGCGCTCGTGTCCCCCGACGTGCGCGCCGCGGATGCGCGCGCGGAGGCGATGCTCGAAGCGGTCGGGCTGGCAGGGCGCGGCAGCGGCTATGCGCGCGATCTGTCCGGCGGCGAATTGCAGCGCGTCGCGATCGCACGTGCCTTGGTTCACCGCCCCGCACTGATCCTCGCGGACGAACCGACCGGCAATCTCGACCCGGAAACCGCCGCACGCGTGCTGGCATTGTTCGCGGAAGCGGTGCGGGGGAACGGCGCGGCGGGCGTGATGGTGACGCATTCCGAAGCGAGCGCAGCGATCGCCGATCGCGTCTTGACGCTCGGCGCGAACGGATTGGTCGAGCGGCGTGGCTGAACGCGCCGGGCTGATCTCGGGAAGGCTTGCGCTCGGCTGGCTGATCGGCGGCGAGTGGCGGTTCCACCCAGCGCGTTTCGTGACGACCGCCGTCGCGATCGCGGTCGGCGTTGCGCTCGGCTTTGCGGTCCATCTCGTCAACGGCAGCGCGCTGTCGTCGTTCGACGGCGCGATGCGCGGCGTCAGCGGTGCGGCCGAGCTGTCGATCCGGGGCACCAGTCCGCTCGGCTTCGACGAACGCGTCTATCCGCGCGTCGCCACGACGACCGGTGTCTCCGACGCGAGCCCCGTCGTCAGCCTGTCCGCACGCATCGGCAAGACCCGGCTGACGGTGCTGGGGGTCGATGTGGTCCGTGCGGCGAATGTCACGCCATCGCTGATCGGGCGACGCGCGGCGGGGCCCGATGCCGACAATGACGCCGCGTTCGACGAAACCGCTTTGTACCTGTCGCAGCGGGCGCTGGAGCAGACCGGGGCGCGGGTCGGAGCGACCGTGCCCGTGGTCGCGAACGGGCGGACCGTCCGGCTGCGGATTGCGGGAACCTTGCCTGCGGTCGACGACGTCGCGATCGGCGTGATCGACATCGCGGCGGCGCAGTGGCGGTTCGGCAAGCTGGGACGGATCGACCGGCTCGATCTCGCACTGTCCGATCGGTCCGTTGCGGAACCCGCGCTGCGCGCGCTTTTGCCCGAGGATGCGATCCTGTCGACCGCGGCGGCGCAGAACGCGCAAGGCGATGCATTGTCGCGCGCCTATCGCGTCAATCTCGACATGCTCGCGCTCGTTGCGCTGCTGACCGGCGGGTTTCTGGTCTATTCCGCGCAGTCTCTGTCCGTGGTGCGCCGTCAGCGCGCCTTCGCCTTGCTTCGCACGCTCGGCATGCCACGCGGCGCAGTCATCGCCGCGATCGTCACCGAAGGCGTCGTCATCGGCGTGGTCGGCTCCGCAGTCGGCCTGTTCGCGGGCTATTGGCTGGCGTGGGGGGCGTTGCGCTGGTTCGGCGGCGATCTCGGCGCTGGATATTTCGGCGGGGGCGGGGTGCGCATGGTGTTCCAGCCGCTCGCCGCGTCCGGCTTCTTCGCGCTCGGTTTGGCCGCGGCGTGCCTCGGCAGCGCACTCCCAGCGCTGGCGGCGGCCCGCGCGGCACCGGCTGCAGCCCTCAAGAACGCCGGGGATGTGCTCGATCCGCGCCGACCCGTCCCCTGGATCCCGGCGGTCGTGCTGCTGGCGGCGGGCGCGGGTGTCGCGTTGCTGCCCGCGGTCGGTGGATTGCCGGTGTTCGGGTTCATCGGGATGGCGCTGATTCTGGCGGGAGGCGTGGCAGGCGTGCCGTGGTTCGCGCGAACGCTGCTCGCCCCGATCGCGGCGCGCGGGCAGGGCGGTGTTCCCCGGATGCTCGCGGTCCGCCACCTGTACGGCGCACCGGGCGAAGCCGCGACGGCCTTGTGCGGAATCGTCGCCTCGACCGCGTTGATGATCGCGATGGCGACGATGGTGACGAGCTTCCGGGGCGCGGTCGACGACTGGCTCGGCGCGGTGCTCGGCGCGGACCTGTACGCGCGCACCACGGCGGGGGCGTCGTTCGATCCCGCGACGCGCACGCGGCTGGCGGCAACCCCCGGGATCGCGACCGTCGCGTTCAGCCGCCAGATCCCGCTGACGATCACCGCCGATCGACCCCCGGTCAGCCTGATCGCCCGGCCCGAGCGCAATGCGCGGGATCCGCTGCTCGTATTGATCGACCGTGCGCGGTTAATTCCGGCTCAAACCATACCCGTTTGGGTGTCAGAACCGGCGCAACGGCTCTACAAATGGGACCCGGGCGACACGATTCTGCTGCCAATTGCGGGGAAAAGGCGCTTCTTCGTGGCAGGGGTCTGGCGCGATTACGGGCGGCAGGCGGGGGCGGTGCTGATCGACGAAGCGGATTACCAGCGGCTGACCGGCGACGATGGCCGGGACGAGATTTCCGCAACCGTAGCAAAAGGTTACGACATCGATCGCGTCGCGGCGGGGCTGACCGCACGGCTCCCAGCGAGCCTGCGCGGTCAGGTCGAGATCACGCGACCCGCGACCCTGCGCCGTCTCGCGCTGACGCTGTTCGATCGCAGCTTCGCGGTCACTTATCTGCTTGAAGCGGTGGCGATTCTCGTGGGGCTGGCGGGGGTCGCGGCAACCATGTCCGCCCAGACGATCTCGCGCGAACGCGAGTTCGGCATGCTCCGCCATCTCGGGCTGACCCGCCGCCAACTGACTGATATGCTTGCAACCGAAGGCGCGATCGTCGGGCTGACGGGCGCGCTTGCCGGGATCTTGCTCGGGCTCGTGCTGGCGCAGGTGCTGATCCATGTGATCAACCCGCAGTCGTTCAACTGGACGATGACGACGCGTATCCCCT
Organism: Sphingomonas sp. FW306-05-A; assembly: GCF_058782275.1. NCBI lineage: Bacteria > Pseudomonadati > Pseudomonadota > Alphaproteobacteria > Sphingomonadales > Sphingomonadaceae > Sphingomonas > Sphingomonas sp. FW306-05-A. Next base: position 1,480 of record NZ_JBYSXN010000002.1, on the reverse strand, counting down.
TGTTAACACTGGCAACTGTCACCGCCGCCCTGACCGGCGCGGCAACGGTGACCGCGGTATTGGCAGGGCGGCGCGCGACCGCCCGCAGCGCGATCGCCTCGGTTCGGGAGGATTGGTGATGCTACGCCTATGTGCGATGATCGCTGTGTTCGGTGCGATCGGTGTGGCGGCGCCTGCAGCGACGCCATATCCGCAAGTCCGCCCCGGAATCGTCCTGCGGTTTCCCGCCGACCACGGCGCGCATCCCACGTTTCGCACCGAATGGTGGTACGTGACCGGCTGGCTTCGTACCGCGGCGGGCAAGGACCTCGGCTTTCAGGTGACGTTCTTCCGCACGCGTCCCCCGGGCGACCCCGCAAACCCCAGTCGATTTGCCCCGTCGCAGATCCTGTTTGCCCACGCCGCGCTGTCGGACCCGAACAACGGCAAGCTCCTGCACGGCGAGCGCGCCGCGCGGCAAGGCTTCGGTCTCGCCTCCGCCACGACAGGTGACGCCGACGTCGCGATCCGCGACTGGCGTTTGCGCCGCGGCGCGGATGGGCGATGGCACACCACCATCGCCGCGGACGGGTTCAAACTCGCGCTCACCTTCGATCCGACCCAACCGCCGCTACCGCAAGGGCAGGGGGGCTATAGCCGCAAAGGCGCACGGCCCGGCGAGGGCAGCTATTATTATTCGGTCCCGCATCTGCAGGTCAGCGGCACGGTCGAGCGCGGTGGCCGCCACGTTGGCGTGCGGGGCAGTGCGTGGCTAGATCGGGAATGGTCGTCCAACTATCTCGCACCGGAAGCGCAAGGGTGGGACTGGACCGGGCTCAATCTCGATGACGGGTCGGCGCTGATGGCGTTTCGCATCCGTCGCAAGGATGGCGGGACGCTATGGGCCGGAGGGTCGTTGCGAATGCGCGATGGCACGACGACCGTATTCGGGCCGAATGACGTGGTGTTCCGCCCTGTGGCCACATGGCGCAGTCGCGCGACCGGGGCGACCTACCCGGTCATCCAGGACCTCACGATCCGGGTCGGCGGGAGGCGTATCACACGGCGTCTGACCCCGATGTTCGTTGCGCAGGAACTCGATGCCCGACGGAGTGGCTTGCCCGTCTATTGGGAGGGTGCGGTTCGTACGCCGGGGGGGCGAGGGTATCTCGAGCTTACCGGTTATGCGGCGCCCTTGGCGATGTAGCTCGGGGTGGGTCCGCCATACGGCTCGTGATGGCGTTTGCACGGGCACCAGCGCGCCCTGAAGGGGTTCTTGAAAAAATCGCATTGCGTGAAACTTTTGCGTTGACGGGCTTTGGTTCGCCCCGTAGAGACCACTCCACCGCAGCGACGGACCGGACGGTTCGCTTCTGCAGTCACCAGATCCTCGGCGCTCGGTTCGCCCTTTGAAAGAAGGGTGTGACAAGGCGTCGGTATTCTGCGCTCTTTGACATTGTTGGTTTTAGATGAAGGGACATGTGGGCGGCGGCTACACGGT